>NZ_CP090953.1:2042500-3242500 GCF_021513175.1 Sphingomonas sp. S2-65
CGCGACGTCGACCGGCGCATCTTCAGGGTGCACGAGACCATTCCGGTGGCCGCCCCCGGGCCGATGACGCTGCTCTTTCCCGAATGGCTGCCCGGCTATCACGCTCCACAGGCACCGATCGAGCTGTTCGCCGGGCTGAAGATCGAGGCGAACGGGCAGGACCTACGCTGGAAGCGGCACCCGGTGAACGTCCATGCCTTTGCCGTCGATGTTCCCGAGGGTGTGGCGGCGCTCGACCTGCATTTCCAGTTTCTGTCCCCGACCGACGCCGCGCAAGGGCGAGTGGTGGTCGGCCCCGATCTGCTGATGCTCCAATGGAACACGGTGATCCTGTATCCTGCCGGCTATTATGCGCGCGGGATCGAAGTGGAAGCCAGTGTGACCCTTCTTGAGGGATGGCAGCTGGCCGGCGCACTGCAAGTCGCCGGAACGGAAGATGGGAAGACCCGCTTCGCGCCGGTGCCGCTGGACGTTCTGGTTGACTCGCCGGTGCTCGCGGGCAGGCACTTCCGCCGCGTCGCGCTGGACGCGCGCGACCAGGTTCATCTGAACATGGCGGCGGACAGTGCCGAGCTACTCGCGGCAACGCCGGAGCAGATCGCCCCGCATCGCGCGCTGATCGAAGAGGCCGACCTGCTGTTCGGTACCAGGCCCTTCGACCGGTACGAGATCCTGTTCGCGCTGAGCGACGAGATCGGCAGCATCGGCGTCGAGCATCATCGATCGTGCGAGGCAGCGACGATCCCGGAATACTTCACGCGGTGGGACGAGCGCTTCTCGCGCCGCGACACGATCGCGCACGAATATATCCATAGCTGGAACGGCAAGCATCGCCGCGGCGCCGATTCGTGGACGCCCAGCTTCGACCGGCCGATCCGCAACAGCCTGATGTGGGTGTATGAGGGGCAGACCCAATATTGGGATCGGGTGCTCTGCGCGCGGTCGGGGCTGTGGACGCGCGACCAGTCGCTGGGCACGCTGGCACTTACCGCCGCCACCCAGGACGTGCGCGCCGGCAGCCGCTGGCGGCCAATGAGCGACACCACGCGCGATCCGATCATCACCGCGCGCGGCGCCCTGCCCTGGGCGAGCTGGCAGCGCAGCGAGGATTATTACGGCGAGGGATCGCTGGTGTGGCTGGACGTCGATACCCGGCTGCGGGAATTGTCGAAGGAGCGCCACTCGCTGGACGACTTCGCGCGTGCGTTCTTCGGCAGCGACAAGGAAGGCGACTGGTCGACCAACACCTATAGCTTCGACGATGTCGTGGCGGCGTTGCAGGACCTCGCCCCGTTCGACTGGAAGGGGTTTTTCCTCGGCAAGCTGGAAGGCAAGCAGGAAAGCGCCCCGCTCGCCGGGCTGGAGCGCGGCGGCTATCAGCTGGTCTACCGCCCCGAGCCGAGTGCCTATTGGGCGAATGTCGAAGCGGTGTCCGGGATCGTCAACCTGACCTTCTCGCTGGGGCTTACCGCCGGCGATGACGGGAAGCTGCAGGACGTGCTGTGGGAGGGTCCCGCGTTTCAGGCGGGGCTGACCAACGGGGCGACGCTGTTGGGCGTGAACGGCCGCGACTATTCGCCCGAGGTGCTCCGACGCGCGGTTACCGATGCGGGCGAGGGCACGGAGCTCCACTTGCGGACCAGAACCGGCAAGCGCGAGCGCGAGGTCGTGATCGAATGCCCGGGCGGGCATCGGTACCCGCATCTGGAGCCTAGGGCCGAGGGATCGCGGCGGCTTGACGTTATCCTTGAGCCCAAACGCAATCGCGGCGCCTGAGCCGAAGCCCAGGCGCCGCAATCACGCAGACCGGTGAGGCAGGCCGATCAGGCAGGATCGACCGGCGCGTCACGATCGCCGCGGCGGCGCACGACCAGCGCGATGGCGACCGCCGAAAGCGCGGTGACCACGGCGGCTTTTTTCGCGAAACCGCGCTTGTTGAACTGAAGCTCCGAGCGGATGCCCATTTCCGCGGGGATGTTGGGCACGCGGGCGTGGGCGAGGTCTTCCACCACGCCTTCGACCACGTTGATCCGGTCGGCGCCCATCAGCAGCAGCCAGTGGATCCAGTTGGACTCGCTCCAGCGGAAGGCGATCCGGCGGATCGCCCCGCTGACGCCCGCAGGCGGCGTCGACGTGCCGACCACGGCGGGCTGCCGGATATGCTCGATCGACTGTAGGATCTCGACATCGGGCTGCTGCACCACCGGCCGGTTCCACGCCTTCGAAAGCCCATGGTCGGCGGTCTGGTCGCGAATGGGATAGGTCGGATCGTTGTCGGGATCGGCGTCGACCGCCCATCCCGTTATGGTCGAGGTATCCACGAGCCGAGGACTCTCGGTCTTGACGGGAAGGTTCATGGTCCGCTCCTGCTCAACCGCCATTGGGCACCAGCACCGGCTTGATGCAGCCGTCCAGCTTGGCGGCGAAGATGTGATAGGCGTCCGCCACGTCGGCGAGCGGCACCTTGTGCGTGATCATCGCCTTGGGATTGATGTGCCCGAGGCGGACATGCTCGATAAGCCTGGGCAGCAGCCGCTTGACCGACGCCTGGTTGGCGCGGATCGTCAGCCCCTTGTTCACGACATTGCCGATCGGGACGATGTTGCCGGTGGGACCGTATACCCCGACGATCGAGACGATCCCGCCCTTCTTCACGCCGTTGATCGCCCAATGCAGCGCGATCGCATTGCCGGCTTCGAGCTTGAGCTTGACGCCTAACAGGGTCTGCAGGAAATTGCCCTTCGCATCGCCGCCGACGGCGTCGATCACCACGTCGGCGCCAAGGCCATCGGTGGTCTTTTTGAGGAAGACCACGACATCGTCGACTTCCTTGAAGTTGTAGACTTCGGCCGGGCCGAAGGTGCGCGCGAACTCGAGGCGATAATCGATGTGATCGAACACGATCACGCGTCCGGCACCGAACAGCCAGGCGGCGCGTGCGGCCATCAGGCCGACGGGACCGGCGCCGAACACTACGACCGTGTCGCCCTTCTGGATGCCGCCCATCTCCGCGGCCTGATAGCCGGTCGGTACCACGTCGGTGAGCAGCACCGCATCATCGGGGTCCATCCAGTCGGGGATGACCGTCGGGCCGACATCGGCATAGGGCACGCGGACATATTCGGCCTGGCCGCCGTCATAGCCGCCGGCGGTGTGCGAATAGCCGTATATGCCGCCGACCGCCGTCGCCTGCGCGTTGGACTCGTGGCAATTGCCGAACAGCCCCTGCTTGCAGAAATGGCATTTGCCGCAGGCGATGTTGAACGGGACGAGGACATGGTCGCCGACCTTGAGGTTCTGAACCTCCGGCCCGACCTGTTCGACGATCCCGCAAAACTCATGGCCAAAGGTCATGCCGACGCGCGTGTCGGGAACCATGCCGTGATACAGATGCAGATCTGACCCGCAGATGCACGAGCGCGTGACTCGGACGATGGCATCCTCTGGGTGCAATATCCGGGGCATCGGTTTTTCAGAAAGGCGGACGCGATACGGTCCACGGTAATCCATTGCCAGCATGCGGGCTCCTCCGTACACGCCGAACCCAGCTGATCCGCCGTAGTTCCAATGGCTTGGCCCGAAAGATGCCGGCTTTGATATGGGTTAGGCGGAAAGCTTCCAGTGGAGAGCGGCCGCTAGAGGCGGAGCTATCCGCAGAGACCGAATCAGGAGGCCGCTACGCCAGCTTGACGGCGCTGTGCTCGCGAGCCGAGCGATAGATCGCCTCGATCAGCCGCAGATCACGCAGGCCCTCCTCTCCCGAAACGATCGGCTCGCGACCGTTCATCGCGCACTCGGCAAGGTGATCGAGCTGCCCGACGAACTGGTTCTTGGGCAAAGCCGGCACGGTGCGGGGTTCGGTCTTGCCGTTCGCGCGCACCCACATCTGATGGCCCTCATAGGAAGTGGCTGGCTCCATCCCCACCCAGCCCTTGTCCCCGGTCACCCGATAGGCGTTGTGGTTCGAGGTGTAGCGCGAGACACAGTTCGCGATCAGCCCGGAGGGGAAGCGCATCTGCCAGTCGATGCGGTCCTCCACCGTGCGGAAGCGCGGATCGCTTCGGTCGGTATATTCCATCGCGCTGACTTCGACCGGCTCCTCGCCCGCGAGGTAGCGCGCCGCGTTGAGGCTGTAGATGCCGATGTCCATCATCGAGCCGCCGCCCGACATCGGCTTGTCGAGCCGCCATTGGTTGGGCTGGGCGTTGAAGCCATGCTCGGCGGTGATCAGCGTCGGTTTTCCGACGAAGCCGGTCCGGACCAGTTCGATGGCGTGACGGTTATGCGCCTCGAACCGCGAGCGATAGCCGATCATCAGCTTGCGGTCGGCCTTGCGCGCGGCCGCGATCATCGCCTCGCACTCGGCGGCGGAAACCGCCATCGGCTTTTCGCAGAGCACATGCTTGCCGGCCCGGCTGGCGCGGATCGAATATTCCGCATGCATCGAGTTGGGCAGGATCACATAGACCAGATCGATGTCGGGATTGTCGCGGATGCGGTCATAGTCCGCATAGCTGTAGCGGTGGGTCTTCGGGATGCCGTATTCGCTGCCATAGCGCTCCAGCTTCTCGGGCGTGCCGCTGACCAGCGCGGCGAGCCGGGCGAACTCGCAATCCTTGATTCGAGGCATGATCTGGCGCGTGGCGTAGCTGCCCAGGCCCACGATCGCATAGCCGAGCTTGCGGCGGGGCTGGTCCGCGGCGCAGGCGGCCGAGGGCAGGACGGCGGTGGCGAGGGAGCCGAGGCCCATGAGGCGAACCATTTCGCGGCGGCTAAAGGCGTTCGAGTCCATCGGGCGCTCCCTTGATCCTGTGCGTGGAATTAGCGGCTAGGCGACTTGCTCCTGCCGCAGCACGGGCATGGTACCGTGCAGCGCGGCTTCCAGCTGTTCCGGGCTGAATGGCTTTTCGAGAATGGCGACCGAATCGCTGGCGGGCAGATTGTCGGTATCGGCATAGCCGGTGATGATCAGCGCGGGGATCGCCGGGCAGACGGCGCGGAGCTGGCGGACCAGCTCGGTGCCCGAAGTGCGCGGCATCGCATAATCGGTGATCAGCAGGTCGAACGCATGCGGATCGCGCCGCGCGAGCTCCACCGCCGAGCCCGCATCGGCGGTGTGCGTGACGCGGTGTCCGAGATCCTCGAGCAGGGCAGCGGTGGTCGTGCGCACCGCATCGTGATCATCGACCAGCAGGATGGTAAGCGAGCGCGGCGGCGCCCCGATGAACTCGGCCAGCATCGGCGTGGCATCGTTCGCCTGGTTCGCCGCACCTTCAGGAAGCCATATCTCGACGCAGGTACCCCGTCCGACTTCGCTGTCGACGCGGACCGCCCCGCCCGATTGCTGGGCGAAGCCATAGACCATGCTGAGCCCGAGCCCGGTGCCCTTGCCCACCGCCTTGGTGGTGAAGAAGGGTTCGAGCACCTGGTCGAGCATATGCTGTTCGATGCCGCAGCCGGTGTCCTGCACCGACAACACGACATAGCGCCCCGGCGCGAGGTCGAGGCCGGCCTGGGCGGGCGAATGGATCTCGGCATTGCGGGCCGAGACGGTGATGGTGCCGCCGTCGGGCATGGCATCGCGGGCGTTGATGACGAGGTTCATCAGCGCGAGTTCGAGCTGCGCGGAGTCCGCGAAGACCGGCGACACATCGGGTTCCAGCGCCCAGCGCAACTCGACCAGGCCCCCCAGAGTGTGGGCGAGCAGATCGGTGACCGATGCCGACAGGTTGTCGATCCCGATCACCGCGGGCGCGAGTTTCTGACGGCGGGCAAAGGCCAGGAGGTGCCGCACCAGCCCGGCGCCCTGTTCCGCGGCGTGCCGCGTCATGCCGACGATCTTGCGCTGGTCCTCGCTCAGCGCCACGCGCCGCTCGATCATGCCCAGGCCGCCGAGCACGGCGGCGAGCAGATTGTTG
The DNA here is from genome assembly GCF_021513175.1 of Sphingomonas sp. S2-65. Lineage (NCBI taxonomy): Bacteria > Pseudomonadati > Pseudomonadota > Alphaproteobacteria > Sphingomonadales > Sphingomonadaceae > Sphingomonas > Sphingomonas sp. S2-65. The sequence goes on from NZ_CP090953.1 coordinate 2,048,419, forward strand.
AAATCATGCGCGATGCCGCCGGTCAGTTGGCCAATCGCGTCCATCTTGCGCGCCTGAGTCAGCTGGATCTCCAGCTCCTTGCGCTCGGTGACGTCGAGCAGGGTGCCGGCATATTCCACTGGATTGCCCGAGCCGTCGCGCAGCAGCACGGCCTGATCCAGGAAGTATTTGTAGTGCCCATCTGCGCACTGCCAGCGATATTCGACCGACAGCGAACGGCCGAACGGCCGGCCGGCCATGGCATCGATCACGCGCGCGCGGTCGTCGGGATGCAGGCGGTCGACCCACATCGCGGGCGTTCGGCCCAGATCGCCAAAGTCGAAACCGGTAACCGCCGAGAAATTGCCGCTCACGAACTTGGGCATGCGCGGCGAGGCATGCACGTCTTCGAGATACAAGATGATCGGCAGCGATTCGATGATCGCTTCCTGCTGCTGCCGGGCGCGGCGCAATTCCTGCTCGGCGCGAAGCCGCTCGGCGTTAGCGCGCAGATTGGCGTCGAGCAGCGCCTGCTCGTGCCGGGCCTTGCGCTGGATCTCCTTGGTCATGGTGAACAAGTCGACGAACACCGCGACCTTCGAGCGCAGGATCGTGGGGTCGACCGGCTTGAAGACATAATCGACCGCGCCCATCGCATAGCCGCGGATCAGGTGCTGGTCTTCCTTGTTCACCGCCGAGAGGAAGACGATCGGCACGCGCTTGGTCTGTTCGCGCGAGCGGATGATCTGGGCCGTCTCGTAGCCGTCCATGCCGGGCATATAGACGTCGAGCAGGATGACGGCGAACTCGCCCTTGAGCAGCTGGCGCAGCGCCTCCTCGCCCGAATTCGCCACCACCACTTCGGCGACTTCCTCGAGCACCGTCGAGATGGCGAGCAGGTTGCGTTCGTCATCATCGACCAGCAGCACGCGTGCCGGCGGCAGCGCCGCCTGGGGCGGTGGCATCGCCAGCGGCGCGGCGGCCGCGTGCGGCGCGGGCGGAAGCGTTGTACGCATCGTCACTTCAGTTCGGCTCGGCCACGATCATGTCGACCGTCTGCGCCGCTTCGCGCGAACGGGCAATCCATACCCGCAGCAGCGCCAGCATAAGATCGATGTCGACCGGCTTGGCGATATAGTCCGAAGCGCCCGCATCCAGGCACTTCTGACGGTCGCCCTTCATCGCCTTGGCGGTGACCGCCACGAGCGGGAGATCGGCCAGCCCCGGGCGCTGCCGGATCTGCTGCATCGTCTCATACCCGTCCATTTCCGGCATCATGATGTCGATCAGGGCGATGTCGATCCCCGGCGTCTGTTCGAGGATCAGGATGCCGTCGCGGCCGCGCTCGGCATGGGAGACCTCGACGCCGTAACTCTCCAGCACGCTGGTGAGCGAATAGATGTTCCGGATGTCGTCGTCGACGATCAGGATCTTGGCGCCGGCGAGCTCGGGCACCGAATGGGCGACCGAGTGCAGTGCCTCCGCCTGCTCGGGCACCAGCTGCACGAGCTTGGGCGTGGTGCGGACATGGTCGGCAAGCGCTCCGAACACCGCGGCGAGCGCGTCCTGATCGGCCGGCTTCTCGACCACTCCGAAAGCGCCGAGGTCGAGCGCCTTGGTCACCTTGTCCGCGCCCGAGATGACATGGACCGGCACGTGCCGGGTCTGAGGGTCGTGCTTGAGCAAGTCGAGCAGGACGAAGCCGTCGATATCGGACAGCCCGAGATCCAGGGTGATCGCATCGGGCTGGAGCTTGCGCACCATCGCCAGCGTGCCGGCGCCGGCGGTGGAGACGATGCCTTTCAGCCCGGCTGCGCGCGCGATGTCGAGGAGGATCGAGGCGAAGGTGGGATCATCCTCGACGATCAGCACGAAGGGATCGCCCTGAAGATTGTCGCGATCGTCGGAGAGTTCGAACCCGCTGGGAAGCGCGGTGGGGACCATCGCGCCGCTATTGTCGTAGCGCGCGGTCGTGCCGGGCAGGCCGTTGCCGACGGGGGCCACCGCCTGGAGCGGCACGAACAAGGTGAAGGTCGAGCCCTCTCCGGGGTTGGAGCGGACCTGGAGCTCGCCGCCGAGCAGGCGCGCGATCTCACGGCTGATCGACAGGCCCAGCCCGGTGCCGCCATATTTGCGGCTGGTGGTGCCATCGGCCTGCTGGAACGCCTCGAAGATAAGCTTCTGCTTGTTTTCCGGGATGCCGATGCCGGTGTCGGTGACTGCGATGGCGATCGCCTGATCGGCGTTGCGCAACACCGGATGGTTGGTGCTCCAGCCGCTGGCGACGCTGCGGACCTGGAGGGTGACCGATCCCTGGGCAGTGAACTTGAAGGCGTTGGACAGCAGGTTGAGGACGACCTGCTGGAGCCGCTTCTCGTCGGTGCGCACCGTTCCAGGCAGGTTCGCGTCGAACTGGACGTTGAAGTCGAGATTCTTGTCGGCCGCCAACTGGCGGAAGGTCCGCTCCATGTGCTGCTTGAGGCTGGCCATCGGCATCTCGCCGAGTTCGATCGACACGGTGCCGGACTCGATCTTCGACAGATCGAGAATGTCGTTGATGAGGTTGAGCAGATCGGAGCCGGCGCCATTGATGGTGCGGGCGAACTCGACCTGCTTCTCGTTGAGATTGCCCTGCGGATTGTCCGAAAGCAGCTTCGACAGGATCAGCAGCGAATTGAGCGGGGTGCGCAGCTCGTGGCTCATATTGGCCAGGAACTCCGACTTGTACTTGGAGGTGAGCGCGAGCTGCTCGGCCTTTTCCTCCAGCGCACGGCGGGCCATTTCGATTTCGAGATTCTTGGCCTCGACCTGGCGCTTCTCGTTTTCGAGCAGCTGCGCCTTTTCCTGCAGCTCCTCATTGGTGTTATGGAGCTCTTCCTGCTTGGTGGTGAGCTCGGTCTGGCGCGCCTGGAGCTCCTGGGTAAGCAGCTGCGACTGCTTGAGCAGCCCCTCGGTGCGCATCGTCGCAGCGATCGTGTTGAGCACGATGCCGACCGATTCCATCAGCTGATCGAGGAAACTCTGATGGGTTTCGTTGAAGTCGTTGAACGAGGCGAGCTCGATCACCGCCTTCACTTCGTCCTCGAACAAGGCCGGCAGGATGGTGACGTTGGCTGGCGCGGAATGGCCGAGGCCCGAGCCGATGCGGAGGAAGTCGCCGGGTACGTTCTCGAGCAGGATCGGGCGCTTGTCGGCGGCCGCTTGGCCGACCAGGCCTTCGCGTAGCGCGAACCTGGTCTTGAGCTGGTCCCTGCTCTCGGCGCCGTAGCTGGCGGCGAGCTGGAGCGTGGTTTCGTCGCCGTCGCGGGCGGTGACGTAGAACACGCCGTATTGCGCGTTCACCAGCGGCGCGAGTTCGGACATGATGAGGTTGGAGACGGTCGACAGATCGCGCTCGCCCTGGAGCATGCGTGAGAAGCGGGCGAGGTTGGTCTTGAGCCAGTCCTGTTCCGCATTCTTCAAGGTCTGATCCTTGAGGTTGCGGATCATCTCGTTGATGTTGTCTTTCAGCGCGGCCATCTCGCCCGAGGCTTCCACCGCGATCGAGCGGGTGAGATCACCCTTGGTCACCGCAGTCGCCACGTCGGCAATCGAGCGAACCTGATTGGTGAGATTCGCCGCAAGCTGATTGACGTTATCGGTGAGATCGCGCCACAGGCCGGCGGCGCCCGGCACCCGCGCCTGGCCACCCAGCCGGCCCTCGATACCCACTTCGCGGGCCATGTTGGTCACCTGGTCACCAAAGGTCGAGAGCGTGTCGATCATGAAGTTGATCGTCTCGGCCAGTGCGGCGATCTCGCCCTTCGCGTCCACGGTCAGCTTGCGCTTGAGGTTACCCTGCGCCACCGCGGTCACCACGTCGGCGATGCCGCGCACCTGGTTGGTCAGGTTGGTGGCCATCAGATTGACGTTGTCGGTCAGATCCTTCCACGTGCCGCCGACGCCGGGCACCTGCGCCTGGCCGCCGAGCTTGCCCTCGGTACCCACTTCGCGGGCCACGCGGGTCACTTCCGAGGCGAAGCCGTTGAGCTGATCCACCATCGTGTTGATGGTGTTCTTCAGCTCCAGGATTTCGCCCTTCACGTCGACGGTGATCTTCTTGGAGAGATCCCCCTTCGCCACGGCAGTCGTCACTTCGGCGATGTTGCGGACCTGACCGGTGAGGTTCGCCGCCATCAAATTCACATTGTCGGTGAGATCGGCCCAGGTGCCGGCGACGCCGCGCACCTGGGCCTGGCCCCCGAGCTTGCCCTCGGTACCCACTTCGCGGGCCACGCGGGTCACTTCGGAGGCAAAGCCGTTGAGCTGGTCCACCATGGTGTTAATGGTGTTCTTCAGCTCGAGGATCTCGCCCTTCACGTCGACGGTGATCTTCTTGGAAAGATCGCCCTTGGCCACGGCGGTGGTCACTTCGGCGATGTTGCGGACCTGGCCGGTGAGGTTCGCGGCCATCGCGTTCACATTGTCGGTGAGATCCTTCCAGGTGCCGCCGACGCCGGGCACTTGCGCCTGACCGCCGAGCTTGCCGTCCGAACCGACTTCGCGGGCCACGCGCGTCACTTCCGAAGCGAAGCCGTTGAGCTGATCGACCATCGTGTTGATGGTGTTCTTCAGCTCTAGGATCTCGCCCTTCACGTCCACTGTGATCTTCTTGGACAAGTCGCCGCGCGCCACCGCGGTGGTCACTTCGGCGATGTTGCGGACCTGGCCGGTGAGGTTGCCGGCCATCAGGTTGACGTTGTCGGTCAGATCCTTCCAGGTGCCGGCGACACCCTCGACCTGCGCCTGGCCGCCGAGCTTACCCTCGGAGCCCACTTCGCGGGCCACGCGGGTCACTTCCGAGGCGAAGCCGTTCAACTGGTCGACCATGACGTTGATGGTGTTCTTCAGCTCCAGGATCTCGCCGCGCACTTCCACGGTGATCTTCTTGGACAAGTCGCCCTTGGCCACCGCGGTCGTCACGTCGGCGATGTTGCGGACCTGGCCAGTGAGGTTCGCGGCCATCAGGTTGACGTTGTCGGTCAGATCCTTCCACGTGCCCGCAACCCCGGGCACCTGCGCCTGGCCGCCGAGCTTGCCTTCGGTGCCGACTTCGCGGGCCACGCGGGTCACTTCCGAGGCGAAGCCGTTCAGCTGGTCGACCATCACGTTGATGGTGTTCTTCAGCTCCAGGATCTCGCCCTTCACGTCCACCGTGATCTTCTTGGACAAGTCGCCCGAGGCGACGGCGGTCGTCACTTCGGCGATGTTACGGACCTGACCGGTGAGATTGTCGGCCATCAGGTTGACGTTGTCGGTGAGATCCTTCCAGGTGCCGGCGACACCGGGCACCTGCGCCTGGCCGCCGAGCTTGCCCTCGGTACCCACTTCGCGGGCCACACGCGTCACTTCCGAGGCGAAGCCGTTGAGCTGATCGACCATCACGTTGATCGTGTTCTTCAGCTCCAGGATTTCGCCCTTCACGTCGACGGTGATCTTCTTCGACAGATCGCCCGATGCCACGGCGGTCGTCACTTCGGCAATGTTGCGGACCTGGCCGGTGAGGTTGTCGGCCATCAGGTTGACGTTGTCGGTCAGATCCTTCCAGGTACCGGCGACACCTTCCACGCGCGCCTGGCCGCCCAATTTGCCTTCGGTGCCCACTTCGCGGGCCACACGCGTCACTTCCGACGCGAAGGAATTGAGCTGGTCGACCATGACGTTGATGGTGTTCTTGAGCTCGAGAATCTCGCCCTTTACTTCGACGGTGATCTTCTTCGACAAGTCGCCCGAGGCAACGGCGGTGGTCACTTCGGCGATGTTGCGGACCTGGCCGGTAAGGTTGGTCGCCATCGCGTTGACGTTGTCGGTCAGATCCTTCCAGGTGCCGGCGACGCCCTTCACGGTCGCCTGGCCGCCGAGCTTGCCTTCGGTGCCCACTTCGCGCGCCACGCGCGTCACTTCCGACGCGAAGGAAGCCAGCTGCTCGACCATGGTGTTCACCACCTTGCCGATGCGCAGGAATTCGCCGCGCAGCGGACGCCCGTCGATCTCGACCGTCATCGACTGGGACAGGTCGCCCTTGGCCACCGCGCCGATCACGCGGCTGACTTCGGCGGTCGGCTGGACCATGTCGTCGATCAGCTCGTTCACCGCGCGCAGCTTGGTTTCCCAGCCACCGGTAGCGCCGCGGACGTGGCCGCGCTGGGTGATCTTGCCTTCCTTGCCGACCACACGCGACAGCCGGTCGAACTCGTCGGTCATGTCGCCTTCGAGCGTAACGACCTCGTTGAAGAGGGCTGCGATCTCGCCGTCCACCCCCGGCAGGTCTTCGGGCAAACGCACCGAGAAGTCGCCGCGGCGCAAGCTGCGAAGTGCAGAAACGAGTTGCCGGCGGTCAAGGGCATCGCGGGACGGTTCGACGTTCACAAGTCACTCTCCTGGCGCCTTGGTTCGATCGAAGGCGGTATCGGGGCCCCTTGGCCGGGGCGCGATATAGCAGGGGCTTGAATTCAGGGGAAGAGAACGGCGCCTGCGTCCGCAGGAGGTTGCAGCCGGGGATCAAGGCGTTAGGACGCTGACGAACGGGGGAGATCGTGGTGGGAGACGTCCCGAGGCATGCCGGCCAAGCAAGAAGTTTCCAGTTTCATCCGCTCGACCTTCCGTTCGGTATGGTCGCTGGAACTGCTCTGCTTTCTGAGGGAGCATCCCGAGCGAGCCTGGCGCTGCGCCGAGTTGGTGGTCGCGATGCGCAGTAGCGATCTGGTGGTGTCGCAAAGCGCCGAGGCGCTGATCGCGGCCGGGCTGCTGGTTCGCGACGCGCCCGATGCGATCCGCTATCAGCCCGTCGGCGAGCAAGTCGACCAGCTCGCCGGTGCTGCGGCCGAACTATATGCGCAGCGGCCCGACGCGGTGCGCCGCATGATCGTTTCCGCTGGCGCCTCCTCGGTGAGCCAGTTCGCCGACGCGTTCAAGCTGCGGAGAGATTGAGCATGGCGGCAATCTTCCCTGCGGTGGTTTATCTGCTCTGCTTCGCCACCAGCCTGTTGTGCGCGGTGCTGCTCGGCCGGAGCTATCGGCGCAGCGGCGCGCGGCTGTTGTTGTGGAGCACGGCGTGCTTCGCACTGCTGGCGGTCAACAACCTGTTCGTGATCATCGACATGCTGCTGATCGCATGGATCGACTTCCGGATCGTGCGCCTGCTGCTGTCGCTGTCGGCGGTGTCGGTGCTGTTGTTCGGCTTCATCTGGGACCTGGAGGACGACGCGTAATGCTGGTCGACATCCTTGCGGGGATGGTGACGGCGGGATTTGCCGTCGCCGCGCTGTTCTTCCTGCGCTTCTGGCGCGACACGCGCGACACGCTGTTCCTGTATTTCGCGGCGGCATTCCTGCTGCTGGGCATCAGCCAGCTGATCCTGGCGCTGGGATCGATCCCGGACGAACATCGCGCCTGGGTGTATCTGGTGCGGCTGGCCGCGTTCCTGCTGATCCTGGGCGGTATCCTGCGGAAGAACCGGCGCTACTAGCTTATCGCGAGTCGGTTGCACGGATACGCCGAGTTCGCGGAACGTTTGCGTGGTCATCCTGGGAAAGGGCGATCATGCAATTTTCGATCAATGGTGAAACCTACGCGATCGAGGAGCTGGACGTGCGCACGTCGCTGCTCGACCTGCTGCGCGAGCACCTGGGGCTGACCGGCAGCAAGAAGGGCTGCGACCATGGCCAGTGCGGCGCGTGCACGGTGCTGGTCGACGGGCGGCGGATCAACAGCTGCCTGACGCTGGCGGTGATGCACGAGGGCGACGAGATCACCACGATCGAGGGGCTGGGCACGCCCGAGGCGCTGCATCCGCTACAGGCGGCGTTCGTCAAGCATGACGGATATCAGTGCGGCTATTGCACGCCGGGGCAGATCTGTTCGGCGGTGGGCATGCTCGACGAAGCGCGGCGCGGCTGGGCGAGCAACGTCAGCGAGGACGTGGCCAGCGCTCCCCAACTGGACGATGCCGAGATCCGCGAGCGGATGAGCGGGAATATTTGCCGGTGTTCGGCCTATCCCAACATCGTCGACGCGATCCGCGAAGTGGCGCAGGCATGAAGACGTTCGAGTATAGCCGCGCGGAGTCCGCCCAGGATGCCGTCGCCAGTGCCGCGGCCCAAGGCGCGCGGTTCATTGCGGGGGGCACCAACCTGCTCGACCTGATGAAGCTGCAGGTGATGACGCCGGAGAAGCTGGTGGACATCAGCCGGTTGCCGCTGGATCAAGTGGAGCCTCTGGTTGACGGTGGCGTGCGGATCGGCGCGTTGGTGCCCAATTCGGACCTGGCGGCCAACCCCTTGATTCGAGAGCGTTATTCCGTCCTGGCCAAGGCATTGCTGGCCGGAGCGTCGGGGCAGCTGCGCAACAAGGCGTCGACCGGCGGCAACCTGCTCCAGCGCACCCGCTGCTATTATTTCTACGACAATTCAATGGGTTGCAACAAGCGCGCGCCCGGCACGGGCTGTTCCGCGCGGCAAGGATTCAATCGCATTCTGGCGGTTCTGGGCACGTCGGAACACTGTATCGCGACGCATCCGTCCGACATGGCCGTCGCAATGCGCGCCCTGGACGCGACGATCCACACGCTGCGCGCCGACGGTTCGGAGCGCGCGATCCCGATCGGCGACTTCTACCGGCTGCCGGGCGACACCCCGCATATCGAGAATGTGCTGGAGCAAGGCGAACTGATCACCGCGATCCAGCTGCCCCCGCCCCCGCCCGGTGTGCAGATCTACCGCAAGGTGCGCGACCGGGCGTCCTACGCCTTCGCGCTGGTGTCGGTCGCGGCGGTGATCGACGTGGCGGACGGGCGCATCGCATCGGCGTCGCTGGCGTTCGGCGGGCTGGCGCACCTGCCGTGGCGCGACGCGCAGGTGGAGGCGGCGCTGGTCGGGCAGGCGCCCTCCCCCGCCACTTTCGACGCCGCCGCCGACGCGCTGCTGCAAGGCGCGCGTGGCCACGGCCATAACGACTTCAAGATCCCGCTGGCGCGGCGCACGCTCGCCGCGGTGCTGCACCAGGCGGTGGAGATGCACGCATGACCGATACCGTCAGCCTGACGATGGACACGCCGGTCGAGCACAGCCTGCTCGACCTGGACGCACAGGCAGTGATCGGCCGGCCGCTGGACCGCGTCGACGGCCCGCTCAAGGTCGCGGGGCGCGCGACCTATGCCGCGGAATACCAGGTCGACAATGTCGCGCACGGCTTCCTGATCGGCGCGAAGTTCGGGCGCGGCCGCGTGACTCGGATCGATGCCGCCGCTGCCCGGGCGATGCCGGGCGTGATCGACATCTTCTGGGACTTCGACCATTTCATCCGCAATTCGCAGCAGGGCGGGCAGAAGTCCACGCCGGTGCAGGGCGTGCGCGAAGTGCAATATCATGGCGAGCCGATCGCCATCGTCGTCGCCGAGACGTTCGAGCAGGCGCGCGACGCCGCGCACGCGGTGCAGGTCGAATGGATCGAGGAACCCGGGCTGTTCGATTTCGACGGCCGCCTGGACGCGGCGGTGACGCCGCCCGACGGCGTGATGGAAGCGCATAGCTGCAAGGGCGACATCGACGCGGCGATGGCAGGCGCGGCGGTGAGCGTCGACCATGTCTGGACGACGCCGAGCCAGAACAGCGCGGCGATGGAGATGCACGCCTCGATCGCGAGCTGGGACGCGGAGGGCAATCTGACGCTTTACGGCGCGTACCAGATGCCGGCATCCGACCGGCAGCAGCTCGCCGATGCGCTGTCGCTGGCGCCCGAAAAGGTGCGGATCATCGCGCGCTATGTCGGCGGCGGCTTCGGGTCGAAGCTGGGCATCGCCCCGGAATCGGTGGCGTCGGCGCTGGCGGCCAAGGTCGTCGGACGGCCGGTGAAGACAGTGATGAGCCGCCAGCAGGTGTTCGACGCCACGGTGCGCCGGTCGAATACCCGCCAGCGTATCCGGCTGGGGGCGACGGCGGAGGGCAAGCTGCTCGCGATCGGCCACGAGACGATCGGCAGCAATCTGCCCGAAGAGGATTTCTTCGAGCCCGCCGGCATCGCCACTCAGTTCCTGTATGCCGGCGACGCGCGGCGGATCACCCACGACAATGTGCCGATGAACCGGCTGCTGTCGGGATCGATGCGCGCGCCGGGCGAGGCCGCGGGGATGCTGGCGCTGGAATGCGCGATGGACGAGCTGGCTGAGGCGCTGGACATGGATCCGGTGGCGCTGCGGAAACTCAACGAGCCCGCGGCCGACCCGCAAAAGGATCAGCCTTTCTCTTCGCGGCGGCTGGTGGAATGCTATGACGATGCCGCGGCGAAGTTCGGCTGGGAACAGCGCAACCGCACGCCGGGCGGGCTGCGTCAGGGCGAGTGGCTGGTCGGGCACGGCATGGCGGCGTCGGCACGCTCGAACAAGCTGCAGCCGTCCCAGGCGCGGGTGGCGATCGAAGCCGATGGGCGCGTGGTGGTCGAGACCGACATGACCGATATCGGCACCGGCACCTATACCATCCTGGCGCAGATCGCCGGCGAGCTGCTAGGGCAGCCGCTTGACCAGGTCGAAGTGAAGCTGGGGGACAACCGGTATCCGCCCGGTGCGGGGTCGGGGGGATCCTGGGGCGCGGGGAGCAGCGGCACGTCGGTCTATGTCGCGTGCCAGTCGCTGCGCGAACGCATCGCGGAGAAGCTGGGCGTCGCGCCCGACGGCGTGACGTTCAAGGACGGGCAGGTCATCGCCGACAATCGCGCCACGCCGCTGGGCGACATCGCGGCGGGGATGGAGACGATCGGTGCGGTCGAGCCGGGCAAGATGGACGAGGACGTCACCCAGGCATCGTACGGCGCGCATTTCTGCGAAGTGCACGTCAACGTCCACACCGGCGAGACGCGGGTGAAGCGCTGGGTCTCGACCTTCGCCGCCGGACGCATCCTCAACGAAAAGACCGCGCGATCGCAATGCATCGGCGGGATCGTGTTCGGGATCGGCGCGGCGCTGACCGAGGAAGCGGTGCACGACTGGCGCAACGGCAAGGTCGTCAACCGCGATCTCGCCGAATATCATGTCCCCGCGCATGCCGATGTGCCGCCGATCGACGTCACCTTCCTGCCCGAGCGCGACGTGCATGCGAACCCGCTCCAGGCCAAGGGGATCGGCGAGCTGGGGATTTCGGGTGCGGGCGCGGCGGTGGTGAACGCGATCTACAACGCGACCGGCGTGCGGGTGCGGGATTATCCGGTGACTTTGGACAAGCTGTTGGCGGGGTTGCCGGTGGTTTGAGGGGTGGGGTGTTCTACGCTCCCTAGCGCGGGAGGGACCGCAAGCTTTATTAGTCCTCCCCCGGAGGGGGAGGTGGCACGCGCAAGCGTGACGGAGGGGTGTCGCGCTGTCGAGAGCGGGATACCCCTCCACCACGCCCTGCGGGCGCGGTCCCCCTCCCCCTCCGGGGGAGGATCTTCGGTTAGTTGTTGAAGCTCCCGTCCTCCCGGCCTTGAGCCGGGATCCCGCTTCTTCTGGCGGGTCGAAGGTAGCGGGACCCCGGCTCAAGGCCGGGGTGACAAAGGAAAGGACGGGCCTTCGCCGGGAACTGGTTGGGTTGAGGGCCTAGCAGGGCTCCTGGAGGACGCGGTTCTCGATTCTCCCCCGGAGGGGGAGGGGGACCGCCAGCGCTAGCTGGTGGTGGAGGGGTATTCGCCGCACGCGGTTCGCCCGTGGAGCCCCCCCTCCACCAGCTTCGCTGGTCCCCCTCCCCGTGCCGGGGAGGATTTTTTACGTCATCCCGGCCTTGAGCTGGGATCTCGCTTCTTCTGGCGGTGACAGTAGCGGGACCCCGGCTCGAGGCCGGGGTGACGATGCGTATGGGGCCACTCCCTTTCGGCAACCTTGCCGGCGTTCGCCGCGTTGGCCCTTGAGACGTAGGTGATGCTGGGAGTTCCGATGGCCAATTTCATGTTCGCCACCGGCATCGAGAACAGCATCCCGACGGTCAACCAGGGCCGCACCCGCATCGACCAGATGGAACTGTGCCACCATTATGACCGGTGGCGCGAGGATTTCGACCTGGTCGAGGAGATGGGGATCCAGTATCTCCGCTTCGGGCCGCCGCTGCACCGCACGTTCCTGGGGCCCGAGCGCTATGACTGGGAGTTTGCCGACCGCGCGCTGAACGACCTGCGCGCGCGCGACATCACTCCGATCGTCGACCTTTGCCATTTCGGCGTGCCGGACTGGATCGGCAATTTCCAGAACCCGGACTTTCCGGAACTGTTCGCGCGCTATGCCGCCGCGTTCGCCGCGCGCTATCACTGGGTCCAGCTCTACACCCCGGTCAACGAGATGTTCATCTGCGCGACCTTTTCGGCGCAATATGGCTGGTGGAACGAGCAGCTGACGGGCGACTGCCATTTCGTCACGGCGCTCAAGCACATCGTGAAGGCCAATGTGCTGGCGATGGAAGCGATCCTGAAGCGTCGGCCCGACGCGATCTTCATCCAGAGCGAGAGTTCGGAATATTTCCATGCGGACAGCCCCGCGGCGATCGGCCCGGCCGAAGTGATGAACGCCAAGCGCTTCCTGAGCCTGGACCTGAACTATGGCCGGCGGGTCGATAGCGAGATGTACGAGTATCTGATGGACTGCGGGATGACGCGGGAGGAATATCACTTCTTCCTGGGCCGCAAGCTCAAGCAGCACTGCATCCTGGGCACCGATTATTACTGGACCAACGAGCACCGCGTGCACGCCGATGGATCGACCAAGGCGTCCGGCGAGGTGTTCGGATATTCCGAGATCACCCGGCAATATTATGGCCGCTACGGCCTGCCGGTGATGCATACCGAAACCAATCTGCACCAGGGCCCGAATGGCGACGAGGCGGTGAACTGGCTGTGGAAGGAATGGGCCAATGTCCTGCGGCTGCGCAATGTCGGCATCCCGACGGTGGGCTTCACCTGGTATTCGCTGACCGACCAGGTGGACTGGGACACCGCGCTGCGCGAGCAGAACGGGACGGTGAATCCGCTGGGGCTGTTCGACCTGGACCGCAAGATCCGTCCGGTGGGCAAGGCGTTCAAGCAGCTGATCCAGGACTGGCGCGACGTGCTGCCGGCGCAGAGCGTGTGCCTGGTGGTGCCGGTGGTGCCGCCGTCGCATGCCGGGCGCGAGGATGCGCTGGAGCAGGAAGCGCGGGCGGTGGCGATGTTGAAGCGGCCGCCGACCGAAGTGGGGGACAATTCGGGGCGGTGAGCGGTTCTTCCATGTCGGCCTGGCCTTGAGCCGTCCCGCTGCCTTGGGTTGGCAGAAGAAGCGGGATCCCGGCTCGAGGCCGGGATGACGAAGGGTTGAATCGCTGGTGGAGAGCCCCCTCCACCATGCTGCGCATGGTCCCCCTCCCCGTGCCGGGGAGGATTGTTCAGGCGGCGTTGCGGTGTTCGGTTACGTGCCGGCTCGCTCGGGTTTGCGCGAATTGGTCGAGTGCGCGGGTGAAGGACGGCATGACCATGCCGCGTTCGCTTGCCAGCGCGGCGTTGGCCGGGCGCTTGGCCTTCCAGCCCAGCGCTTCGCCCGGGACCGCGTCGACCAGGCTGGGATCGAGGCCGGTCGCTTCGGCGACGCGCACCGCGAACTCGGCCCAGCTGAGCGCTTGGTCGTTGGCGAGGTGCCAGATGCCGTCGGCGCCGTCGATCAGCAGGTCGAGCACCGCGTTGCAGAGATGCGGTACATAAGTGGGGGTGACGATCGAATCCGACGCTGCGGCGAAGCGCTGGCCGCGGCCGAGGGTCTCGACGACATGCACCGGGAAGTTGTGCGGATCGTGCGGCGAGAAGAACGCGGCGGTGCGGACCATCAAATGTTTGCCGGGCAGCGCGGCGATGCGGGCCTCGGCCTGCGCCTTGCTGCGGCCATAGACGCCCAGCGGCGCGGGCGCGTCGGCTTCGACATAAGCGCGGCCGGCGGCGCCGTCGAACACCAGGTCGCTGGAGAAGCCGACCGTGGGGATGCCGCGCCGGGCACAGGCTTCGGCCAGGCGAACGGCGCCGTCGGCATTGGCGGCCATGCAGGCGGCGGGATCGTCCTCGGCGTCGTCGACGCGGACCCAGCCGGCGGCGTTGATCACCGCCCAGGGCTTGGTGCGGTCGAGCGCGGCATCGATGCTCGCCGGGTCGGCCAGGTCGAGCTCGGTGCGGCTGGTGAGGACGTGGACGATGTCGCGGTGCGCGGCATAGCGGGCGAACGCCTGGCCGAGCGTGCCGGTGGCGCCGGCGATCAGCACCGGCGGCGAGTTGCCGAGGTCGGTCCATTTGGGGGACAGCAGATGCTCGCGCATCGGCGCCGGGCGGCGGGTTATCGGATGTTCGATGCGGATGTTGCGGCGCCACCAGCCCTGGCCGGCCATCACCGGATGCTTCGGCGCGTCGGAGCCCAGCCCCTTGAGCAGCGGGACCATCGCGGTTTCGCGCAGGCTGCCGGCGCTGACGTCCCACACGCCGGGTTCGTAGACGCCGGGGCGCGTGAGCAAGGTGTTCCAGCCGCAGCTGCCGAACAGCGCCCAGCTGGTCACAGCGCGCAGATCGACACCCTCGGCGCGCAGGCGGTGCGCCGCGTCCCAGGCGTCCGCCATCCAGCGCATCTGCTCCTCGCGGGTACAGCCATTATGCGCTTCGGTGATGGCGATCGGGATGTTGTAGCGCTCCCAGGTCTCGCGCAGCACGCCGATGAAGCCGGGCGGCGGGGGCGTGAGGACGCGGATCGCCTCGGTATCGGCGAATTGCTGGCGGCCATTGCCGCCGCGGGTGTGCGCGGGATAGCGCTGGACGCGGTGATCGAGGAAGCGGTCGCTGGTGAGGTAATGGTTCACGCCGATGACGTCGGGCGGGCACGGCGTGTCGGCGATGGCGCGCAGCCGATCCTCAAACCCCAGCCCGCACAGCCGCTTCCACAAATCGTGCGCGGGGGTGACGCGGCCGCACAGCAGGTCCCAGCTCATCCAGCGGCGGGCATTGTCATAGGCGGCCTGCTGGCGCACCGCGGTGGTGGAAAAGGTGCGGCCGAGATCGTCGGTCTGGATCAGCTGGGCGTGGGGGATCACCGCGCGGATCGCCTGCATCGACAGGCGCACCGCGTCGATCTGGTTGAGCAGCACGTGCCAGAAGGACCGCTCGTTCTGAGTGTGCGGATACCAATGGCCGTAGAGCGCGGAGAAGCGGGCGGTGGTCACCGGTTCGTTGACCGGGGTCCATTCGGTGATCCAGGGATAGCGCTCGGCGACGGCGCGGGCGTGCCTGGCGAGGCCCGGGGCGAAGCTGTCCGAGAGCATGTCGGTGTAGCGCGGGCCGCTGCCATGGTGGCACAAGCCGGCGATCGGGCGGATGCCGAGGGTGCGCAGGCGGGCGAGGCGGCGGTCGCTCCAGCGCCAGTCGTGCTGGTCGGGATCGTCGGGCGAGATCCGCTCCCACAGCACCGGATAGCGGACCGCGGCGAGGCCGAGATCGGCCATGCGGTCGAGATCGTCCTCGCGGTCATGGTGGCCGCTGAGCACCGACTGGTCTTGGAAGTGGTCGCCGATGCGGTTCACGGTGCACTCCGGACCGCCCCAGAGTTCTAGATGATCCACGCGCTCGCTCCCCTTGGTGCCAGGCTGCACTGCGGTTCCACGACCGACAACGGTGCGCCGTGCGAATCGTTGCAC
This sequence comes from Sphingomonas sp. S2-65, assembly GCF_021513175.1. Taxonomy (NCBI): domain Bacteria; kingdom Pseudomonadati; phylum Pseudomonadota; class Alphaproteobacteria; order Sphingomonadales; family Sphingomonadaceae; genus Sphingomonas; species Sphingomonas sp. S2-65. Next base: position 2,064,087 of record NZ_CP090953.1, read on the forward strand.
TTGCGATCGAGTCCCGCGAAGAACTTCGCCCTAAATAAACCTACATCAACTCAAGGAGTTGTAGTCCTGCGCAATCGGAACTTTCGCAGGAACTCTCCGTTCTTCTTGTTCATTCATCAGCAAGGTTCCCATTTATGCAGCCATCGAGCCTGCCTGCCGTTCCTTCTCTCAGCGCTACGAAGGGACCCGGCACGTCCGGCACGACGCTGATCTGCTTCAGCCATTTGCGGTGGGACTTCGTGTTTCAGCGCCCGCAGCACCTGATGACGCGCTTCGCCCGCGACAGCCGGGTGGTGTTCTGGGAAGAGCCGCGGACCGACGTGGCCGGCGCCACGCAGCCGCGGCTTGCCACGCGGGTGTGCGCGCAGAGCGGCGTGGTGGTCGCCATTCCCGAATTCCCGGTCGGCTTCGACCGCGCGAACGAGACCGAGACGCTGAAGGACCTGCTCGACGCCTTCATGGGGCGCGAGGAAGGGCCGCTGGTCCGCTGGTACTACACCCCGATGATGCTGCCTTTCTCCGAGCATCTCGCCGCCGAGTGCGTGGTCTATGACTGCATGGACGAGCTGGCGAACTTCAAGGGCGCGCCGCCCGAGCTGCTGCCGCTCGAGACCCGGCTGCTGCAACAGGCCGACCTGGTGTTCACCGGCGGCTACAGCCTGTACGAGGCCAAGCGCGACCGGCACCCGAACATCCACCCCTTCCCCTCCAGCGTCGAAGTCGCGCATTTCGCCAAGGCGCGCAGCGAGGGCGTCGATCCCGCCGACCAGCGCGCGCTGCCGCGGCCGCGCTTCGGCTTCTATGGCGTGGTGGACGAGCGGATGGACCTCCCGCTGCTCGCGGCATTGGCCGACGCGCGCCCCGAATACTCGATCGTCGTAGTCGGGCCGGTGGTGAAGATCGCGCCCGAGGACCTGCCGCAGCGGCCGAACCTCCATTACCCCGGCGGCAAGAGCTATGCCGAGCTGCCCGACTATCTGCGCGGCTGGGACGTGGCGCTGATGCCGTTCGCGATCAACGAGGCGACGCGCTTCATCAGCCCGACCAAGACCCCCGAATATCTCGCCGCCGGCAAGACGGTGGTGTCGACGCCGATCACCGACGTGATCCGCCATTATGGCGACATCGACGCGGTGAAGATCGCCGGATCGCCCGAGGAATTCATCGCGGCGTGCGACGCGGCGCTGGAACTGTCGCGCACCGAGGGCGCGTGGCGGACCCAGGTCGACGAGACGCTGGCCCAGATCTCGTGGGACAATACCGCGCAGGGCATGTGGGAGCTTATCGACGGTACGCTTATCAAGGCCGAGCATGTCCAGCCGATCGTGTCGCCGACGCGCTACCCGGCCGAGCATGCCAAGCATTATGACGTGATGGTCGTCGGCGCGGGCTTTGCCGGCGCAGTGATGGCCGAGCGGCTGGCGTCGCAATCCAACCTGAAGGTGCTGGTGGTCGACCGGCGCCCGCATATCGCCGGCAACGCGTTCGATCACCTGGATGCCGCGGGCGTGCTGATGCACCAATATGGCCCGCACATCTTCCACACCAATTCGCAGGAAATCGTCGACTATCTGTCGCAGTTCACCGACTGGCGGCCCTACGAGCACCGCGTGCTGGCGCAGGTCGACGGGCAGCTGGTGCCGATCCCGATCAACCGGACGACGCTGAACAAGCTGTACGACCTGGACCTCAAGACCGACGAGGAAGCCGCGGCGTACCTCGCCTCCCGCGCGGAACCGGTGGCGGAGATCAAGACCTCGGCCGATGTCGTCGTCTCGGCGGTGGGCCAGGAACTCTATGAGAAGTTCTTCCGCGGCTATACCCGCAAGCAATGGGGCATGGACCCGTCGGAGCTCGACAAGGCAGTGACCGCGCGCGTGCCGACCCGGACCAACACCGACGACCGCTATTTCAACGACAGCTTCCAGGCGATGCCGCTGGAGGGCTATACCAAGATGTTCGAGCGGATGCTCGACCATCCCAATATCGACCTGTTGCTGGGTGTCGACTATACGCAGGTGCGCGAGGCCTATACCCATGATCACCTGGTCTTCACCGGGCCGATCGACGAGTATTTCGGCTTCCGCTATGGCAAGCTGCCCTACCGCTCGCTGAAGTTCGAGCACCAGACGATCGACCAGGAGTGGTTCCAGGACGTCGCGGTGGTGAATTATCCCAACGAAAAGGTGCCGTACACGCGGATCACCGAATACAAGTATCTGACCGGGCAGACCTCGCCCAAGACGAGCATCACCTACGAATATCCGGCGGCGGAGGGTGACCCCTATTACCCGATCCCGCGCGAGGAGAACCAGGCGCTGTTCAAGCGCTACGAGGCGCTGGCGCTGGCGCAGAGCGATGTGACCTTCGTCGGGCGGCTGGCGACGTATCGCTATTACAACATGGACCAAGTGGTCGGGCAGGCGCTGGCGACCTACCGCAAGCAGTTCGCGGCGAAGCAGCCGGCGGCGAAGACGGTCGCGGCTTCGGCAGCGGCGACGGTGGCAAGCAGCTCGATCGCGGCGGAGTAAGCACCCCCCGGGGCACGGGAGGGGGACCATGCGTCAGCATGGTGGAGGGGGACCGCCACGGGCGGGGCCGCTTGTGGTGAGCCCCCTCCACCCCTCGCTGCGGGAGCGGCCTCCCTCCCCGTTCCAGGGAGAATTTGATTCAGAGTTCCGGCAGCGCCCAGTCGATGGGTTTTTGGCCGTGGCTTTCCAGAAAGGCGTTGGCCTTCGAAAAATGCCTGGAGCCGAAGAAGCCGGTGTGCGCCGATAGCGGCGAGGGGTGTGGAGCCTTGAGCACCAGGTGGCGGCCGCCGCGGTCGGTGGAGTCGACGAACGCCGCCTTTTTCTGCGCGTAGCTGCCCCAAAGCATGAACACGACGGGTTCGGGCCGGGCGTTGACCAGGCGGATCACGGCGTCGGTGAAGCGCTCCCAGCCGCGGCCCTGGTGCGCGGCGGCGCGGGCCATTTCGACGGTGAGGACGGCGTTGAGCAGGAGCACGCCCTGTTGCGCCCAATGTTCGAGGAAGCCGTGGCGCGCGCGGGGGATGCCGAGGTCGCTTTCCAGCTCCTTGTAGATGTTGACCAGGCTGGGCGGGGTACGCGTGCCGGGCTGTACCGAGAAGCACAGCCCGTGCGCCTGGCCTTCGCCGTGATAGGGGTCCTGGCCGAGGATCACGACGCGGACCTGCTCCAGGGGCGTCAGGTCTAGCGCGCGGAACCAGTCGGAGCCCGGCGGGAAGATGCGCTTGCCTGCGGCTTTCTCGGCCAGGAGGAATTCGCGCAGCGCGGCCATGTACGGGCTGGCGAATTCGTCGCGCAGCGGGTCGAGCCAGCTTGGGTGCAGTTTAACCTCGGCCATGGCGGCGCTGTTCCGCAACCCGGGGCGGGCGTCAACGTTTGGCTGGGATGATCGACGCGATCGAACCGATGGAAGCCAAGCTGGTCGAGGCGCTGCCCGAGGGCGATGGCTGGCAGTTCGAACCCAAATGGGACGGCTTTCGCTGCCTGGTGTTCAAGAAGGGCAGCGAGGTCGCGCTGCACTCCAAGTCGGGCAAGCCGTTGGGGCGCTATTTCCCCGAAATCGTCGCGGGCATTGCGGCGCTGAAAGTCGACCAGGTGGTGCTCGACGGCGAGTTGCTGATCCCGGTCGGCCCGACACTGTCGTTCGAGGCGCTACAGATGCGGCTGCACCCGGCCGAAAGCCGCATCCGCAAATTGTCGGCCGAGACGCCGGCGCGGCTGATGCTGTTCGACTGCCTGGCGCTGGAGGGGCGGATGCTGGCCGAAGCGCCCCTGGCCGAACGGCGCGGTGTGCTCGAAGCGTTTCATGCCGCGCATGGCAACGCGATGCTGCGCCTGTCGCCGCGGACGCAGGACGGCGCGACGGCGCAGAAATGGCTGGATGCCGCGGGCGGAGCGCTGGACGGTGTCGTCGCCAAGCGGCTGGAGGAGACGTACCGGCCAGGCGAGCGGGCGATGCTGAAGGTCAAGCGGCTGCGCAGCGCCGACTGCGTGGTGGGTGGCTTCCGCTATGCCACCAAGAAACGCGAGGTGGGATCGCTGCTGCTCGGGCTGTTCGACGAGGCCGGGCTGCTGCACCATGTCGGCTTCACCTCGGGGCTCGCCGCGGCGGACCGGCCGGCGCTGACGGTGCAACTGGAAGGGTTGGTGGAGGCGCCGGGGTTCACCGGCGATGCCCCGGGCGGGCCGAGCCGCTGGTCGACCGAGCGATCGGCGGAGTGGCAGCCGCTGCGCACCGAACTGGTGGCGGAGGTGCGGTACGACCATGTCAGCGGGCGGCGGTTCCGGCACGGCACCGGGTTCCTGCGCTGGCGGCCGGACAAGGCGCCGCGGCAATGCACGATGGAGCAATTGGGCGAGGAAGCGCGGCCGGCGGTGGTGGAGGCTGCGCTGGCGGAGGTGGGGTGATCTTTCCACATGGAATGAGGCTGGTCGGGCTGCGGCGCTTTCCGGCAACGGTGACACCCCTCCGTCAGCCCTTCGGGCTGCCACCTCCCCTTGCAGGGGAGGATAAGAAGAAATCTAGCTTGCCGATCTACCTGCGATCCTCCCCTGCAAGGGGAGGTGGCGCGCGTTAGCGCGTCGGAGGGGTGTCACCCTCCGCAGTGAACTTCCACGCTACAAGCGTTCATACCTCCGTGGAGTCTTCCGCGCGCCCTTGCGGGGAAGGATGGGTATTGCGAAAAGCGTGCCCATGCACATGAGCCATGACGCCGATGCGCCCGCTGCCGAGACGATCGGCTTCGACCAGTTCCTTGCCGTCGACATCCGCGTCGGCACGATCGTCGAGGCGCTGCCCTTTCCCGAAGCGCGCAAGCCTGCCTTCAAGCTGGTGATCGATTTCGGGCCGGCGATCGGGCGCAAGCGATCCTCGGCGCAGATCACCGAGCATTACCGGCTCGAGGAACTGGTCGGCACGCAGGTTGCCGCGGTGGTGAACTTTCCGCCGCGCCAGATCGGAAAAGTTATGTCCGAAGTGCTCACGCTCGGCTTTCCCGATGCCGACGGCAAGGTGGTGCTGGTGCGCCCGTCGGTGCCGGTGCCGAACGGCGGACGCCTGTTCTGACGAGCGTTTCAGCCGGCGTTGCCAGCCGCCGGGCGAAGGCATAGCCTCTCCGCAAACAAGAAGGGGAGAGAGAAGCATGAAGGGACCGATCCTTGCCGTCATCGCGGCAACGGCGCTGAGCCTGACCGGAGCGGCGCGCGCCCAGGACAGCATCGAAAACAAGATCATCAACGTGCCCGCGCCGGCGGCCTTCACCGTCTATGGGCTGCGCGACACCCCAAAGGCGCGCAAGGACGCGAGCGTGCAGGGTGGGCAGGCGCTGCGGATCGTCGTGCCGGGCGGGTCCGACAAGCCCTACACGATCGGGCTGATCTCGCAGATCACCAAGCCGGTGAAGAAGGGCGACGAGTTGGTTCTCGCCTTTTGGGGACGCAAGGCGAAGGGCGAGGCGGCCACCGCCAAGGTCGCCAACGTCCAAGTCTCACTCGCCAAGGAGCCCTACACGACCGTGTTCCGCGGCGAGGCCGAGGTCGGTCCCGAGTGGAAGATGTTCGACGTGAAGGGAACCGCCGACCGCGACTATGCCGCGGGCGAGATCGTCGCGACGCTGCACCTGGCGACCGGCGACCACACGATAGATGTCGGCCCGGTGTTCGTGCTCGACATGAGCCCGAAAGCGGCCAGCCGGTAGTTCAGGCGCGGACGGCGCTCAGCAGATAGTTGAGCGTCTCGTCCGCGGCGGTGACGAAGCCGCGCGCGGGCGAGAAGGTCAGTCCGGTGCGCGCGGTGACGCGCAGCCCGGCGGCTTCGAGCAATGCGATCAGTTCGTCGGGGGCGAGGAACTGGTTCCAGTCGTGCGTGCCCTTGGGGATGGCGCCGGTGCCTTCGCCGAAGGTGATCATCGCCAGGCGCGAGAGCGCCGTGCGATTGGGGGTGGAGAGGATCAGCAGGCCGCCTGGCGCCAGCGCGTTCGCGAGGCCGGCGACGAAGGCGGCCGGGTTCGTCACATGCTCGATTACTTCCATCGACGTGACGAGATCGAACCGGCGGTCGTGCAGATCCTCGATCCCGCAGGCGAGATACTCGATCGGAAGGCCGGTGGCGGCGGCATGGGCCTGGGCGGCGCCGATATTCTCGGGCGCGGCGTCGAGGCCGGTGACGGTTGCGCCGAGCCGGGCGAGCGGCTCTGCGAGCAGGCCGGCGCCGCAGCCGACGTCGATCGCGGTCTTGCCGGCGAGCGGGGTGAAGCCGGCGGGATCGAGGTCCCAATGCGCGTTCGCCGCGTCGCGGATGAAGGTGAGCCGCGCGGGGTTGAGCCGGTGGAGCATCGCCGAGGAACCGCGCGGGTTCCACCAATCCGCGGCCAGCTTGCCGAAATGCGCAGCTTCGCGGGGGTCAATCGTTGCTTGAGTTGCGTTGGCCATGGAGCCCCCCTATCAGGACGCCCCATCCTACCCAAGTCCCGGGGGACCCGACACACCCATGGCCCGTATCGTGATGAAGTTCGGCGGCACCTCCATGGCCGGGATCGAACGCATCCGCAGCGTCGCCGCGCGGGTGAAGCGCGAATGGGACGCGGGCAACGAAGTGGCGGTGGTGGTTTCGGCGATGGCCGGCGACACCGACCGGCTGGTCGGCTTTTGCCGCGAAGCATCGTCGCTGTACGACCCCAAGGAATATGACGTGGTGGTCTCGGCCGGCGAGCAGATCACCAGCGGGCTGCTGGCGATCGCGTTGCAGGCGATCGGAGTGCCGGCGCGGTCGTGGCTCGGCTGGCAATTGCCGATCCGCACCAGCGACGCCCATGCCTCGGCCCGGATCGAGGACATCGACACCGGCGCGCTGAGTGCCAGCCTGGCCAAGCGCGAAGTGGCGGTGATCCCGGGCTTTCAGGGCGTCGCGCAGGACGAGCGGATCTCCACCCTGGGGCGTGGCGGATCGGATACCTCGGCAGTTGCGATGGCGGCGGCGATGAAGGCCGACCGGTGCGACATCTATACCGATGTCGACGGGGTCTATACCACCGATCCGCGGATCGTGCCGCGCGCGCGCAAGCTGAAGAAGGTCACCTACGAAGAAATGCTCGAGCTCGCCAGCGTCGGGGCCAAGGTGCTCCAGACGCGCTCGGTGGGGCTCGCCATGAAGGAAAATGTCCGCGTTCAGGTGCTGTCGTCGTTCACCGGCGAGGACGCGCCGATGGCCGACACATTGCCCGGCACCATGATCGTCGGCGAAGAGGAGATAGACGTGGAACGCCAGCTCATCACCGGCATCGCGCACGACAAGAACGAAGCCAAGATCACGCTGACCGCAGTGCCCGACAAGCCCGGCGCGGTCGCGGCGATCTTCGGCCCGCTCGCCGACGCCAACATCAACGTCGACATGATCATCCAGAACATCGCGCACCAGAGCTCGGGCTCGGCAAGCGCGACCGACGTGACCTTTACGGTGCCGTCGTCGGACCTGGCGCGATCGATCGAGACGCTGAACCAGGCCAAGGCGGCGATCGGCTTCCAGGATCTGACGCACGACACGCGCGTCGCCAAGATCTCGGTGGTGGGTGTCGGCATGCGCAGCCATGCCGGCGTCGCGGCGACGATGTTCAAGACGCTGGGCGAGCGCGGGATCAACATCCTCGCGATCACCACGAGCGAGATCAAGGTGTCGGTGCTGATCGAAGAGGATTACACCGAGCTGGCGGTGCGGGTGCTGCACACCGCTTATGGCCTCGACGCCGAGCCGGACGCCGCCTGATCCCGTACGGGTCGCGCCTTAGTTCCGCCGCAGCGATACGGTTGATGCGCTGAACGCCATGTCGAGGTTCGGGGGCTAAGCAGGATCATGGCTTCGGCCGCCTATCTCGCCTCCACGCGCATTCGCGAGACGCTGGGCCGGCGCGGCATGGCGATGCTGCTCGCGCTGCTCGTCGAAGCGCTGATCGCCTTGCTGCTGCTGTTCATGGCGCCGGACCTGCCGGGCGTGGAAGACGGCGCGCGTACTACCACTTTCGACGTGAGCACCGGCGACAGCGAGGAGGCCGCCGAGCAAAGCCGGGCCAAGGCCGCGCCCGAGCGGGCGTCGCGCAGCCAACCCAAGCCGCAGCCGGTGCGCCCGCCCGAGGTGCGGCCGACGGCGCCGCCGCTGCCGACGCCGCCGATCGTGCTGCCCGACGGCATCCTTCCGATGACACGGCAGGAATATCGCTCGGCCGACATCGCCAAGCTGCCCTCGCGCGCGCAGGCGCCCGGCGCCGAGGCGGGGTCGGACAGCGGCGAGGCCGGCAGCGGCGGCGGGCGGATGCCGGGCGACAGCGAGGTCGCGGGCAAGGCGCCCAATGGCGAGCCGCTCTACGCCGCGCAATGGTATCGCCGGCCGACGCGGGCGGAGCTGTCGACCTATATGTCGAGCCGGGCGCGAACCTCCGGCTGGGGGCTGATCGCGTGCCGGACGGCCGCGCGCTACCATGTCGAGGATTGCCAGGAGCTGGGCGAATCGCCGCGTGGTTCGGGGCTCGCCGGATCGGTGCGGCAGGCGGCGTTCCAGTTCCTGGTGCGTCCCCCGCGCGTGGGCGGCAAGGAGATGGTCGGCGCCTGGGTGTCGATCCGCATCGATTACGAGATCACCCACGAATGACGTCACGCCGCGCGTTGTGCTTGCCCGCACGCGCTCCAGGCGGCTAGGCGTCGGCCATGACCATTGGCAACACTGTCGGCGCCGAGCGCCTGAGCCGCCGCATGGCGCGCGGATGCGAATTCCTGGGATCGGAGGTCGCCATATTGGGCGGCGCGATGTCCTGGGTGTCCGAGCGCAATCTGGTGGCGGCGATCTCCAACGCCGGCGGGTTTGGCGTGATCGCGTGCGGGGCGATGACGCCTGCGCTGCTCGACGCCGAGATCGCCGGGACCAAGGCGCTGACCGACAAGCCGTTCGGCGTGAACCTGATCACCATGCACCCCCAGCTGTTCGACCTGATCGCCGTGTGCGCGAATCATGGCGTGACGCATATCGTGCTGGCGGGCGGACTGCCGCCGACGGGGTCGCTCGACGCGATCAAGGGGAACGGGGCCAAGCTGATCTGCTTCGCGCCGGCGCTGTCCCTGGCCAAGAAGCTGATCCGATCGGGCGTCGATGCGCTGGTGGTGGAAGGCATGGAGGCCGGCGGCCATATCGGCCCGGTGTCGACCAGCGTGCTGGCACAGGAGATCCTGCCCGAAGTCGCCCATGATGTGCCGGTGTTCGTCGCCGGCGGGATCGGCCGCGGCGAGGCGATTGCGGGCTATCTCGACATGGGTGCGGCGGGGGTGCAGCTGGGCACCCGCTTCGTCTGCGCGACCGAGAGCATCGCGCATGCCAATTTCAAGAAGGCATTCATCCGCGCCTCGGCACGCGACGCGATCGCCAGCGTGCAGATCGACCCGCGGCTCCCCGTGATCCCGGTCCGCGCGCTGAAGAACGCCGGGGGCGAGCTGTTCACCGCCAAGCAGCGCGAAGTCGCGCAGCTGCTGGACGAGGGCAGCGTGGCGATGGCCGAGGCGCAGCTGCAGATCGAGCATTATTGGGCGGGTGCGCTGCGCCGCGCGGTGATCGACGGCGATGTCGAGCATGGCAGCGTGATGGCCGGCCAGTCGGTGGGCATGGTCCGCAAGGAAGAGCCGGTCGCCGACATCATCGCCGCGCTGATGGCCGAGGCCGTTCAGGCCCTGGAAAAGCGCGCCGCCTGAAAAGAATGCCGGCTCGTCGAGGCGGGCTTGCGGCGGGGCGGCTGGTCCCGGGAAAGTGTGTCTGATGTCGCGTACCGTTGCTCGCCTTTGCCTGCTCACCCTGCCGCTGATCGCCGCCGCCTGTGCCGAGCGGGTCAAGCCGCCGGTGGCGCCGCCCTACATGGCGCTGCCGCCGATGCCCGGGCCCAAGCCGACGCCGCCGGCGAGTTCGGCGCCGAACCTGACGCTGCCGCCCAAGCTGGCCGACGGGACCTATGCCACGCCCAATCGCAGCCTGAGCGGCGCGGGCACGGTGTGGCATTTCCGCGTGGCGCTGAACGTCGCGGCGCTGGGCTGCAACGACGCGGCGCACACCGTGGCGAACGGCTATAACGACCTGATCCGGACACGCAGCGCGCGGTTCGCTGAATCCTACACGGCGCTGACGGCGCAATATGGCTCGCTCAACACGCTCGATGTCGCGATGACCCGGCTGTACAATTATTTCGCCCAGCCGCCGGCGCAGCCGGGCTTCTGCGCGGCGGCACGCGAAGTCCTGGCCGAAGTGCCCGCTGTGCCGGACGCCGAGTTTCCCGCTTTCGCGGCCAAGGCGATGCAGCGGCTAGAGCAGCCGTTCCTCGACTTCTACGGCGCCTATGACAAATATCTGGCCGATCTGGCGCGCTGGACGGCGTCGATCCCCAAGGTGCAGGTCACGACCGGCTATGTGACGGTGGAGACGACCGACCTGCCGCCGCCGCAATAGGCGGCCAACCCCCGACAGCAGCGCGTCGAGCGGTCTGACCTCGACCTCGACCTCGCGGGAAGCGTGACTCGCTCGGAGCAGATCCGAGTCCATTATGGCAGCACTCCAAATTGGGGCGTTTTTCCAGCGCGCGTGGGTGGGAGGAGAGACGGAAGAGCATGTCCGGCAAATCCCTTAAAGTAGCCCTGCAAGTTACCCAGAAACCTGGATTCTATTTTTACGCGATCAGAACGCGACTTATCGCATGCGCCATTATGGATAGATGGGAACTGTTCTAATAACCGCGCAGACTTGACTCCCCCTAGACTCAGGCAGACATTGCACCTCGGTAATACCCGACTGCATTGCCAGATGCTCTTGAAAGAGGAGATGAAAATGCCCGACTCGAAACTGAACGTACATCTTTCGAAGAAAGTCGACGACTTGAAGAGCGTTCGAATTACGGGCGCGGCGAAGTCCATCGATCAGATGACTGTCGCGGAACTCGTCTCGATGCGAGCCGGCGGCGGCAGTGAAGTATCCGACAGCTACAGTGTCAATGCATTTACCGACAATGTTTCCGTATCGACATCGTCGCTCGTCGAGCAAGTCGGCCAGATCGCCAAGGAACGCGCGATGCGCGCCGAAGTCGAGGAAGTTCAGCTGCGCGACATTCGCGGCAAGCTCGGCAAGATCGGGACCGTGACGCGACCCGGCGGCTGAACATCCGCCGACGCGATCCAGCCAGAAGGTCTTCGTTGCACCACAGGCGATAGCAGCCGGGCGTGGACCAAGGTTCACGGCGTGTCGCCGCGCGTGACTTTGCTGGGTGGGTGAGCGGTCATCCGATCGACGGGAGCCGATCGGATGACCGCCCTCTTGGTCCCCGTATTCGAGGCGGGTGTTGCCCCGGCAGAGGGGCTCCAGCAGAGGGAGGGCGTGCCCGTGTTGGCAACGTCGATCAGGATGGCGGCGCCGGACCTGGTTTCACTCCAGCGCGCCGGGGAACATCATCTCGGGCTGAGCCTGACCAAGGCCTGCCCGTTGTCGTGCGGACACTGCTCCGCGGCGACCGTTCCGGCCGCGATGCATCCCTTTGTCTCGATCCCGTCGGCCGACATCGCACGCTATTGCGCGGAGATGCCCGAGCTGGCGCGACGGGGGCTGACCAGCATCAGCCTGACCGGAGGCGAGCCGGTGCTGGCGCTCCAGCATGTCGCGGCGCTTTCGCGCGCTGCGCGGGACGCAGGTATCCGCACCACGTTGGTCACCGGACTATATTGGGCAGCCGGCGCCGCGCTGCGCCGCAAGGTGATCGAGGCACTGCCCTGCATCGACAGCTGGAACATCAGCTGGGACCGTTTCCATGCCGCGGAGGTCAAGCTGGCCAATGTGGCCATCGCCGTGCGCGAGATTACCGCGACCGGTGCCGCCTTGACCGTGCGGGTCGCGATCGACGACCCCGCGACCCCTGAGGACGAGGCGATGTACGACGCGCTGGTGGAGGCGCTGCCGGCGGTCGAGATCGTCGTCCAGTCGGTGCGTCCGGTCGGACGGGCCGCCGACCGCGAGGCGCCGGCATCGGGCGACCGCGCCGCGCCCGCCTGGCCCTGCCTGTCGACGGGGCCGCTGGTGATGTCCGACGGCAGCGCCCGCCCCTGCTGCTCCTCGATGATGGACGAGCCGCACCACCCGTTCGACGCGTCGAGCGCGGCCCAGGGCCTGGTGGCGCTCCGCGAGGCGTGGCTCGACGATCCGTTGCTGCTGATGCTGCGCGCGGTGGGGTTCGCGCCGGTGCTGGAGATATTGAGCGACATCGCGCCCGATCACCCACTCACCCAGGGCACCACAGCGCATCCCTGCGACGTGTGCTCGACTCTGTTCGGGGACCGGGCGCTCGCGGGCAAGATCAAGGCCGCGGTGGCGGCCGAGCCGGTCGCCGGACTCGCCCGCGCGGCGGCGCGCGACATCTTCGCTTCGGCCACCACCGCGGGATTGGCCGTGATCAGGGAACAGGAACAAGCCGATGCATGACGATGTGGCGATGCTGCTCGCCGAAGCCCCCGATCCCGCGACGGACATGACGCTGGAGGAACTCGCCGATTTCCAGGCGATCGCCGGGCATCATGTCACTTTCAGCATGACGCTGGCCTGCCCGCTACGCTGCGAGCATTGCATCGTCAGCGCGTCGCCCGACCTGGGGCACACGACCATGCCGGTGGAAATCGCCGAGCGCTATGCCGCGCAGATGCCCGAGCTTGCCGCGCGCGGGATCCGCAGCCTGAGCTTCACCGGAGGCGAGCCCTTTCTGGCACGACGCCAGGTCAAGCTGCTGACCGATGCCGCGGCCGCGGTGGGGATCGGTTGCGGCGTGGTGACCGCGGGCCATTGGGGCAAGAACCGCCGTCTTGCCGACGAACTGGTGGCGTCTTTCCCCGGGATCACGAGCTGGGACGTGTCGATCGACGCCTATCATCTCGACTGGGTGACGATGGAGACAGTGATCAACGCGGTGGAGGCCGCGCGCGACGCGGGAAACCGCGTGACGATCCGCTTCAGCTACCAGGACCCGCCAAGCGATCTCGACCTGGAGATACTGGCGCGGATCCGGGCGGTGAAGGGCGTGCAGGTCGCGTCGCAGCGCATCCGCACCGAAGGCCGGGCAACCGACATGGCGCTGGAGGTCAGCACCAAATACAGCCCGTGGGTGAAGCCGTGCCTGACGCAGGGAATGGTGGTGCGCTATGACGGCAGCGTCGCGCCATGCTGCCTGAACCTTGTCGAGACGCGCAAGCACGCGTTCCAGTTCGGCGACGCGCGCACCCGTCCGCTCGCGCAGGTGCATGACGACTTCATGTCGCACCCGCTGCTCCAGCTGATCCGCACCGTGGGATTTTCCGAGATCTGGCAGTGGCTGCAGGAGGATGGCCTTGCCGAGGAGCTTTCGGGCCCCCTGCCCGACGATGCGTGCGACCTTTGCAGCTATCTGATGCGCAACCCCGCAGTCGTCACCTATCTCCAGGAGCGCTCGGCGGTGCCGGAGATCGAGGCGCGGATCGGGATGCTGGTCAGCCGGCTGTTCGGCGAAGACCGGATGGCGATCCGGCTGGTGGAACGCTGGCGCGCGGACCCGGCGACCCGCCCTTCGGGCCTGGAGGGCTATGAAGATTATGTCGACCAGATCGCCGGACGGGAGCGCGCGGCATGAACATGCAAGGACCGCTGGTGCCGGCATCGGCTGAAATCCTGTTCGTGTCGATGCCCTGGGCGACGACCACCCGGCCATCGATCGCGCTGGGCATCCTCGACCGGATTTGTGCCGAGGCGGGCGTCTCCAGCGCCTCGATCTTTCCCAATCTGGAGCTGGTCGCCCGCATGGGGCTGGCGGCGGCGACGCCGATGTCCGACGAGCGCGCGCTGTACGGGCTGGGCGAGCATCTGTTCGCGGTCGACATCTTCGGTGCCGACGCGCTGGACAGCGACGCATTTCTCGAGCTGATCTGCCGCCTGACGCTGCCCAAGCCGTTCGACGACCGGGACTATGTCGCGCAGCTGCGCGACGAGGTCATTCCGGCGTTTCTGGACGACACCGCCGCGCGGATCCTGGCGGCGAACCCGGCGGTGGTCGGGTTCACGGCGACGTTCAACCAAGTGATGGCGAGCCTGGCGGTCGCGACGCGGATCAAGAAGCTTCGCCCCGACATCGTCGTGATCGCGGGCGGCGCGTGCTTCGACGGCGAAATGGGGCAGGAATGCCACCGCGCGCTGCCGCATGCAGTCGACCACGTCTTCATGGGCGAGGCCGAGGAAAGCTTCCGGACCTTCCTTGCGCTGCGGGCGGAGGGAAAGCCGACTTCGGCGATCCCGGGCGTGACCTGGTATGGCGATGGCGCGGTGCACATCCTTCCGGGCAAGGCGCTGGAGGACATGAACCTCAGCCCGATGCCGAACTACTTCCCCTATTTCGACGAGGTGGAGCGAGTCAGCGCGCGGAGCGGCGTGCAGTTCGACATCGAGGCGCTGCCGTTCGAAGGGTCGCGGGGGTGCTGGTGGGGGCAGAAGAACCATTGCGTGTTCTGCGGGATCAACCGCGACCTGCTGAAGTTCCGCGAAAAGGCGCCCGAGCGCGTGGTCGAGGAGATCCTGATGCTCGCGCATCTGCACGGCGTGTCGAAGCTCACCGCGACCGACTGGATCATCTCGCGCAAGTCGCGGATCAAGATCTTCGAGATGATGCGCGACCAGGATCTGGACCTGGAGCTGTTCTACGAAACGCGCTCCGATCTCGACAAATGGGAAGTCGCGCTGATGAAGGAGGCCGGGGCGCTGCGCGTGCAGCCGGGCATCGAATCCTTCTCCACCCCGGTGCTCAAGCTGATGCGCAAGGGCACCACTGGGCTGCGTCAGGTCCGCTTCCTCAAATGGTCGCGCGAATATGGCGTGAAGCTTTCGTACAACATCCTGTGCGGGTTTCCGGGGGACGAGACGCACTGGTATCTCGACATGATCGAGATGATCCGCAAGATCCCGCACCTGCAGCCGCCCTCGGGCAATGCCAACTTCATCGAGCTTCACCGCTTCAGCCCGCTGTTCGACTTCCGCAAGGATTTCGGGATCGACGCCTATGAGCTTCGCGTCGACTATCGGTTCAACTTTCCTGACGGCATGGTCGACCCGTACAAGATCGGGTATTTCTTCGAATATGAGTGCAGCCGGATCAGCGATACGTCGCTGTACATGGACCAGCTGCGCGAGGCGGTGGCGCCCTGGATCGAGAGCTGGGACGCGCGCGCGCTGCCGCGATGCGAATATGTGATCGGCCCGGGGTTCGTCCAGATCACCGATTCGCGCAGCGGCGAGAGCAGCACGATCACTTTGCGTGGATTGGCGCAGGACCTGTTCCTGCTGCTCGACGATATCGGCACGCGCCACGGCCTGGCCGACGCGCTGCGCGGCAAATATCCGCAGCAGGTCGCCGACGGCACGATCGACGCGGTGATCGACGACCTTCTCGCCAAGCAGATATTGCTGGCCGAGGATCAGTTGCTGCTCGCGCTGCCGATCGCGGTCACGCCGCGCCCGACGCAGGAGCTGCGCCGCTACGTCCTGGGCGATCCCGAGGATGAAGCGCTGCTCGTCGCCGCGGAATGAGCGGCCCGGCGGTCGTCTCGGCCGAGGGAACGCCCGGCGATCTGCTGCGCTTCCAGCGCAACGCGTGGCGCAACATCGTGTTCAGCGTCACGCGACGCTGCCCGTTGCGCTGCGCGCACTGCGTCACCTCCAGCGCGCCCGAACTGCAATTTCCGCTGCTCGGCCACGACGCCGCCGCGCGCTGGGCGACCGAGCTGGCGGCGCTCGCGGAACTGGGCCTTCGCCACATCACCTTCACCGGGGGCGAGCCGACGCTCGCGCTGGGCGAGATCGCGCTGCTGGCGCGTGCCGCGAAAGCGGCGTCGATCGAGGTGTCGGTCGTGACGTCGGGATCCTGGGGCGGCAACGACCGCCAGGCGGCGCGAGTGACCGCGGCGCTCGGGCAATCGGTCGACTGCTGGGACTTCGGCTATGACGCGTTCCATGCCGAGCATCTGCGGCCCGAAAGCCTTGCCCGGGCGGTCAACGCGGTGCTGCCGCTCGCCCCCAGCGTGATCGTCCGCATCTGCGACGACGGGACCGCCGCCACCGGCGACATCATCACCACGTTGCAGGCGCAGCTGGGCGAGGCGGCCGTGCTGATGGTCCAGCCGGTCTATGCGATCGGGCGCGGTGCCGAGACCTTCGGGCTGGACGGCGCCGGGCCGGACCTGGACCTGCCGTGCATGGCGACCGGCCCCTTCATTCGCGAGGACGGATCGACCGGGCCGTGCTGCGCGTCGCTGTCCTACGGGGCGGCGGGACGGCATCCATTCGACTATGGATCGGCGGCGGCCGACGGGCTGGCGGCGGTCTGGCGGCGCTGGCGCGACGACCAGCTGTTGCGGCTGATCCGCCTTGCCGGGTTCCGCCTGCCGCTGCGCTGGCTGGCCGAGGAAGGGCTGCTGGACGACGCCGCGCTGGCGACCGACCATATCTGCGAAACCTGCGAGCATTTGTGGGACGCCGATGGACGGGTAGCGCGGCTGCTGCGCGCGCGCGCGGCCGATCCGGCGCTGCGGCCGCTGCTGGATCGGCTTGAAATCGAGCTGTATGGCACGGTGTGGCGCGAGGCGGTGCGGGCGCCAGTGCCGGCAGCCCGGGGCCACTCGATCCTGGCGGACTGAAGTGGCAGCCTGGGACGCGAGCGACGCTGGCCGGCTGGGCGAGGCGCTGTTGCACGGGTCCGCCGAAATGTCTCCGCAGCACGCCGCCACGCACCGCCTGGGCATCGCCATCGCGCGGCGCGATATGGCGGCGGTTGCAGCGCTCGCGGATCGGGACGCCGGCGCGTTCTCCTCGCCGCTCGCGCGATTGCGGCTGGCGCGCGCGTGCGCGGCGATGGGTATCCCGCCTACGTATGACGAGCGGTGGGCGGCGGTCGATCGCCGGCGGGTCGATGCCGCGGTCGTTCTCGGCCAGGCGGGACACGGAGTCCGGCCTGGATCGGCTCCGTTCCTGTTCGACCAGCCGATTCCGATCGTGGAGGCGGAAGTGGATGGGAAGCGGGGGTATTTCATCGTCGATACCGGCGCGCCCCACAGCGCCTTGTCGCGCGGCTGGTGCGAACGGAGCGGCATCCGTTTCGCACCGGGCGTCGCGCATAGCGTCGAGGATGGAAGCGGTCGCGAGATCGCCGCGACCACTGTGCGGATTGGCTCGCTTCAGGCGGGCGCGGCGGCGCGCGACGTACCGGCGATCCTGTTCGATTTCCCGCCGGGTCTCGACGTCGCTGGCATCCTCTCTCCGCTGGATGCATTCCCGGGGGCTGTCGTGACGCTCGATTATGCCGCGCGGCGCCTGATGATCGGGGAAGACGCCCCGGCGCAGCCGGGGGTTGCGCTATATTGGGAAGGCGAGGTTCCGCTGGTTCATGCCCGGATCGCCGGCGACGATGCCTTCCTGCTGCTCGACAGCGGCGCCGGCGGGGAATTGCTGTGCGAGCACTATGCCCAACGCTTCGCGAGCGGGCCACTCCGCGATGCCACCACCGCCAACGCCGCCGGCGTGATCGCCATCCGCACCGGGCTTGCGCTGCCGCTCGCGATTGGCGGCGAGGCGGCGCGCGCCTGTTCGTTCGCGATCAAGCCGTGCGCCACGACAGGCAGCGACACCAGCCTGATCGGCCGGGACGGTTTCGTGGGCGGCGGCTGGATGGCGGGCCGGCGGATCACGATCGCCGCGGACCGCCTGAGCTTCTGGTTCACCCCGCAGGAAGCACCCTGAAAGGGCCGCCGCGCGTCATCCTCGCGGTGGCGTCTCATCGGGCCGCAGCGTCAGGACGCGAACGCCGTCGCCGGTGACCGCCACGGTATGTTCGAACTGCGCCGACAGTTTTCCGTCGGCAGTGACGACGGTCCATTCATCGTCCTCGGTGCGAACCGTCCTGCGGCCCTGATTGAGCATCGGCTCGACCGTGAAAACCATGCCCTCCCGCAGCGTCAATCCGGTCCCGGGCTTGCCGAAATGGAGTATCTGGGGATCCTCATGCATCTCCTGGCCGATGCCGTGCCCGCAATATTCCCGAACCACCGAATAGCCGGCGCGTTTGGCGTGACGCTCGATGGCGTAGCCGATATCGCCGAGCCTGGCGCCGGGACGGACCGCGAGGATGCCCTTCCACATCGCCTCATAGGTGGTCGCCACCAGCCGCCGCGCGGCGGGCGCCACTTCGCCGATCAGGAAGGTCTTGCTGGAATCCGCAAGGTAGCCGTTCTTTTCCAGCGTGATGTCGAAATTGACGATGTCGCCGTCCTGCAGCACCTCGTCAGTCGAAGGGACGCCGTGACACACGACGGCGTTCCTCGAACAGTTCAAGACGAAGCCATAGCCATATTGGCCCTTGCTTGCCGGCCGCGCCTCAAGCTGGCGGACGATGAAGTCTTCAACCAGGTCGTTGATCTCCATCGTCGTCCGGCCGGCGAGCGCCAGGCTTTCGAGATGCGTAAAGACCGACGCCAGAAGACGCCCTGACTCGGCCATCAGCGCGATTTCCGCAGCGGACTTGATCATATCCCCGACGCCGCGCCGGCATCTGCAGGATCGACGCCGGCCTGTTTGAGCTCACGGACGGCGATTTGCTGGAAGGTCAGCTGCGGACTCAACTCGCACAGCATGCCGATCTTGATCCAGAAGGCCGCCTGGGCGTTGATCGAGCGGCAGGAAACCTTGCTTGCCCTGCGCAGCTGCTCGTGAAGTTCGTCTTCGATGTTGACGATGCCCAAGGTTCGTTCCCGCTATACGTTTCGTATATGAACCGTATCAGCGACAGTCGTTGGCGGCAAGCTGGCGACAACCATGGGAGCTTTAGGCTCGGATGTGGTGCCGCTCCTAGGTCAGGGCTGGTTGCTCAGCCGCGACATCAGGATAGCGGCACGCTTGGCCTGGCGGCGAATGCTGTCCAGATCCACTGTCTCACCCGGCGCATGATCGCCCGTGCTGTACGGCCCCAGCCCCGCCAGCCCGTCGACATCCCTGGCGACGAACGAGATGTCGCCGGCGCCGCGCTTCAGCGGGTCGAGCGCCGCCATCTCCGGCAACGCGAGGTCGCGATTGA
This sequence comes from Sphingomonas sp. S2-65, assembly GCF_021513175.1. NCBI lineage: Bacteria > Pseudomonadati > Pseudomonadota > Alphaproteobacteria > Sphingomonadales > Sphingomonadaceae > Sphingomonas > Sphingomonas sp. S2-65. Next base: position 2,083,252 of record NZ_CP090953.1, read on the forward strand.
CGGCGTTCAACTGCTCGAGCAGCCGCGCGTTGCCCGTAGTCGGCGCCATCGCCGGATAGCCTTCGCCAAAGCTGATCCGCGCATCGGTTCCCGGCGCATGCGCGGCGACGATCGCCTCCATCTTGGCCCGCACCCTCTGGGTCTGCGCGTCGCTCAAGGTCCGGAAGTCGCCCACCGCGACGGCCTTGCCCGGGATGATGTTGGTCTTGCCCAGCGCGGTGCCGGTGCCGCTCTCGTCGACCGACGCGGAGGCGCCGCCGGCGATCACGCCGGCGTTGAACGTCAGGTTCGGCTCCGGGAGTTCGCTGCGGAACGCGGCGAGGATCCGGACCAGTTCATTGACGGCACCGTCGCCCTGATCGGCAGTGAAGATCAGCGAGGAGTGGCCGGTCCTGCCGGTGGCGGTCAGCGTCCAGTCGATCGCCGAACGCCGCGCGATCGATCCCATGTCGCGGCCATTCTCGGTAACCAGGCCTTCGAAATCGAGCGCGATGTCGGCGCGCTTGCCCGCCGCGATCAGGTCGGCGCGCGATATGCTGACCGGGCTGCCGGCATCCTCTTCGTCGCCGGTCAGCACGATCTCGATATTGGCGCGCTTCAGCGTGCCCGCGGCCTGCATTGCCCGCAGGGCGGCGAGCATCACGACCATGCCGCCCTTGTCGTCGCCGACCCCCGGCCCTTCCGCCCGGTCGCCGTTGCGGACGAACTTCTGGAACGGCGAGCTCGGCTCGAACACAGTGTCCAGATGGCCGATCAGCAGCAGCCGCTTCGCGCGCGCGTGCCCCTTGCGCACGGCGATCAGGTGCCCGGCGCGGCCGACGGCATCCATCGGGCTCCAGCTGACCGTGAAGCCGAGCGCCTCGAGCTCGGAATGCATCATCGCCCCGACCGCGGCGACGCCCGGCAGGTTGAGCGTGCCGCTATTCTGGTCGACCAGCTTCTGGAGCAGGGCCACCGACCGATCGAATTCGGCATCGACGGTGCGGTCGATCGTCTTCTCCGCCGGTGACAGCCCCGGCCCCGCCTGAAGCGGCGCGGCCGACGCCAACAGCGCCACCGCTCCCATGCGCGCGAACAGCAATCCCATCAGACCCCCCTACCGCTTGCGCAGCTGCAGCCAGGATCCGCAGCCTACCCCGTCGAACCGGGGGATAAGGTATAGCCTCGAAGCGGGCCGCGGCAAATGCGCGCAGAGCCTGGGCCGGGATTTCCGTCGCTCACCGCTGGTGCGGCGCGTCCCCCCCCGACGGGGGAGGATCAGAACTCTACTCCGCCGCGATCAGGGCCACGGTGTCGTCGAGCGGATGCGCCAGGCGACTGAGCATTTCCCTGGGTATTACCTGCCAGAAGTGCGTGAGGCTGCGCTCCCAATCTTCGAGCAGCCCGCGCGACCATCTGCTGTCGGTCGCGACGGCGTGCGCCTCGACCAGACCGCGAAGCTTTGCCTCCCACGCGGCGGAGGCGAGGCGCTGCCAGACGATGTTCTCCGGATTGGCACGGCGATGGAAGTTGCCCTCGGCATCGTAGATAAAGGCCATGCCGCCGGTCATGCCGGCGCCGAAGTTCATGCCGACTTCGCCGAGCACCACCGCGGTGCCGCCGGTCATATATTCGCAGCCATTGGCGCCGCAGCCTTCGACCACGACGTCGGCGCCCGAGTTGCGGACGGCGAAGCGCTCCCCCGCCTGGCCGGCGGCGAACAGCCGGCCCGACGTGGCGCCGTAGAGCACGGTGTTGCCCAGTATGGTGTTGTGCCGGCTTTCGATCTGCGAACTGACCATCGGCCGCACGACGATCACGCCGCCCGACAGGCCCTTGCCGACATAATCGTTGGCGTCGCCGAACACCTCGAGCGTGATGCCCTTGCACAGGAAGGCGCCGAGCGACTGGCCGGCGCTGCCGCGCAGGCGGACATGGACGTGGCCGTCCTGGAGCGCCGACATGCCGAACTTGTTGGTGACTTCGGACGAGAGCCGGGTGCCGACCGCGCGGTGGACGTTGCGCACCGAATAGGTGAGCTGCATCTTTTCGCCGCGCGCGAACACGGGCGCGGCGTCCTTGATCATCTGCGCGTCGAGGCTGTCGGGCACTTCGTTGCGGAAGGTGCTCAAGGAGAAGCGGCGCTCGGCGTCGGTCGCGTCGACCTTGGCCAGGATCGGGTTCAAGTCGAGATCGTCGAGATGCTCGGCACCGCGGCTGACCTGGCGGAGCAGTTCGGTGCGGCCGATCACTTCGTCAAGGCTGGTGCAACCGAGCTTGGCGAGGATCTCGCGGACTTCCTCGGCGATGAAGGTCATCAGGTTGATGACCTTTTCCGGCGTGCCGACGAACTTCGCCCGCATCTTCTCGTCCTGCGTGCAGATGCCGACCGGGCAGGTGTTGGAATGGCACTGGCGGACCATGATGCACCCCATCGCCACCAGGCTGAGCGTGCCGATGCCGAATTCCTCGGCGCCGAGGATCGCGGCGATGACGATGTCGCGCCCGGTTTTGAGCCCGCCATCGGTGCGCAGCTTCACCCGGCCGCGCAGACCGTTGAGGGTGAGCGTCTGGTTGACTTCGCTCAGGCCCATTTCCCAAGGGGTGCCGGCGTATTTCACGCTGGTTTGCGGGCTGGCGCCGGTGCCGCCAACATGGCCGGCAACCAGGATGACGTCGGCGTGCGCCTTGGCGACGCCCGCGGCGACGGTACCGATGCCGGCCGAGCTGACCAGCTTCACGCACACCCGCGCGCGCGGATTGATCATCTTTAAATCGTAGATGAGCTGCGCCAGGTCCTCGATCGAATAGATGTCGTGGTGCGGCGGCGGGCTGATCAGCGTGACGCCAGGCGTGGCGTGGCGCAGCTTGGCGATGAACTCGGTCACCTTGAAGCCGGGCAGCTGGCCGCCCTCGCCGGGCTTGGCGCCCTGGGCCACCTTGATCTCGATCTCGTCGCAGGCATTGAGATATTCGGCAGTCACGCCGAAGCGGCCCGAGGCGACCTGCTTGATCACCGAATTGGCGTTGTCGCCATTTTCATAGGGCTTGTAGCGCAGCTTGTCCTCACCGCCCTCGCCCGACACTGCCTTGGCGCCGATCCGGTTCATCGCGATCGCCAGCGTCTCATGCGCTTCGGGGCTGAGCGCGCCGAGCGACATGCCGGGGGTGACGAAGCGCTTGCGGATTTCGGTGATCGCCTCGACCTGGTCGATGGCGATGGCTTCCTGCGGGAAGTTGAATTCGAGCAAGTCGCGCAGGTAGACTGGCGGCAAATCCCGCACCCCGCGCGAGAAAGCGAGATAGCTAGAATAGCTGTCGGTGGACACCGCGGTCTGAAGCTGGTGCATCAGCTGGGCGGAGAAGGCATGGGTCTCGCCGCCATGGCGTTGGCGGTAGAAGCCGCCGATCGGCAGCGCGGCGACGGCGCGGTCATACGCCGCTTCGTGCCGCATCATCGCCGAGAGATGGAGCGAGGCATAGCCTTCGCCCGAGATCTTGGCGGGCATGCCGGGGAAGAAGTCGTTCACCAGTGCGCGCGACAGGCCGACCGCCTCGAAATTATAGCCGCCGCGGTAGGACGAGATCACCGCGATGCCCATTTTGGAGAGGATTTTGAGCAACCCCTCGTCGATCGCCTTGCGGTGGTTCTTGAGGCACTGGTCGAGCGTGAGGTCGCCGAACAGGCCGCGCGCATGGCGGTCGGCTATCGCGGCTTCGGCGAGATAGGCGTTCACCGTCGTCGCGCCGACGCCGATCAGCACGGCGTAGTAATGCGTGTCGAGGCATTCGCCCGAGCGGACATTGACGCTGGCGTAGGAACGTAGCCCGCGCCGCACCAGATGGGTGTGGACCGCGGCGGCGGCGAGCACGCCGGCGATGGCGGCCTTTTCCTCGTTCTGATGCTCGTCGGTCAGGAACAGCTCGGTGCAGCCGGCGCGCACCGCCTGCTCGGCCTCGTAACGGATGCGCGTGATTGCGGCGCGCAGCGCCTCGGGCCCGCCCTTCGCGTCGAAGGTGCAGTCGATCTCGCCGCACTGGCTGCCGAAATAGGCGCGCAGGCGGTGCCATTGCGCGTTGGTCAGCACCGGGCTTTCGAGCACCAGCACCTTGGAGGTGTTGGCTTCCTTGTCGAGGATGTTGGCCAGGTTGCCGAAGCGCGTCTTGAGCGACATCACATGGCGTTCGCGCAAGGGGTCGATCGGCGGGTTGGTGACCTGGCTGAAATTCTGGCGGAAAAACTGGCTGATCAGCCGCGGCTTGTCCGAAATCACCGCGAGCGGCGTGTCGTCGCCCATCGATCCGACGGCTTCCTTGCCGGTCTCGATCATCGGCGCGAGGATCAGCTCCATATCCTCCAGCGTCTGGCCGGCGGCGACCTGGCGGCGGGTGAGTTCGGCGCGGTCGTAATGCGCGTCGGACGGGCCGTCGGGCAGTTCGTCGAGGGTCAGGAACTCGCCGATCATCGCGGCATAATCGGCCTCGCCGGCGATCTGGTCCTTGATCTCCGCGTCGGTGTAGAGCCGGCCCTCGGCGAGGTCGACGGCGATCATCTGCCCCGGGCCCATGCGGCCGCGCGCGACCACGGTGGATTCGGGCACCGGCACCATGCCGGTCTCCGACCCGACGATCAGCAGGCCGTCGGCGGTTTGGGTATAGCGCAGCGGGCGTAGCGCGTTGCGGTCGACACCGGCGACGGCCCAGCGGCCGTCGGTCATCGCCAGCGCGGCGGGACCGTCCCACGGCTCCATGACGCTGGCGAGATACTTGTACATCGACACATGGCTTTCGGGCGTGTCGTCGCCCGGGGCTTCGGGCACCAGCATCAGCTTGGCCGTGGGCGCATCGCGGCCGGAGCGGCAGATCGCCTCGAACACCGCGTCGAGCGCGGCGGTGTCGGACGCGCCGGCCGGGATCACCGGCTTGATGTCCTCGCTCTGCTCTCCAAACGCGATGCTGGCCATCTTGATCTCGTGGCTGAGCATCCAGTTCTTGTTGCCGCGAACCGTGTTGATCTCGCCATTGTGCGCAAGGCAGCGGAACGGCTGAGCGAGCCACCATTGCGGGAAGGTGTTGGTCGAGTAACGCTGGTGGAAGATCGCCACGCGGCTGGTGAAGCGTTCGTCCTTGAGGTCTGGGTAGAACTCGCTGAGCGATTCCGCGAGGAACAGCCCCTTGTAGATGATCGAGCGGGCCGACAGCGAGCAGATGTAGAAGCCGCCGACCTGCGCCGCGATCACGCGCTTTTCGATGCGGCGGCGGATCAGGTACAGGTTCTTCTCGAACTCGGCCTCGTCCTGCGCGTCGGGTAGCGGGCCCGCGATCATGATCTGCTCGATCTCGGGGCGCGTCGCCTGCGCCTTCAGGCCGATCACCGACACATCGACCGGCACCTGGCGCCAGCCATAGATGGTGTAGCCGGCCTCGATGATCTCGCTCTCGACGATGGTGCGGCAGGTCTCCTGCGCGCCCAGATCGGTGCGCGGGAGGAAGATCATGCCGACCGCCAGGCGGTTGGGCAGCACGCGGTGCCCGCCCATCGCGATCGCATCGTCGAAGAAGCGCACCGGAAGATCGACGTGCAGCCCGGCGCCGTCGCCGGTCTTGCCATCGGCATCGACCGCGCCGCGGTGCCACACCGCCTTGAGCGCATCGATCGCCGATTGGACGACGCGGCGCGAGGCGACGCCGTCGGTCGCCGCGATCAGCCCGACGCCACAGGCATCGCCTTCAAATTCGGGGCGGTACATGCCCTCGCGGGCAAGGCGGTCACGTTCGGCGTGCAGATCGGTCATAAGCGAGGTTCCGCGGCGTTGGGAGCGGGAAGGCTGCCAAGAAACTTTTCGGCATCTTCCTGAATGTGACTCATCGAGCGCGTCATCAGGTCCCGCTGCCAGGCGAGAATGTCGGGATCGCTCATGATCGTGTACGACGCAGTCATGTACGCGTGCCCGGTGGGCGTTTCGAAGAAGGCGCGGATTTCGGCGAGCTGCTTTACGTCGAAGCGGCGCGCATACGCGCCTGCCATCGCTTCAACCATCCCCGGCATGCCGGTCCGCAGCGATGCAATGCTGCGATCCTCCTGTGCCTTCATGAAACGGCGGAACGCGTCCTTGACCTTGGGATCCTTGCCCATCGCATCGTTGAACCCGGGCACTTGCTCCATCGACTGACGGATATTGCCCATGATCGGGCGGATCATGCCTTCGATCATCTGATCGCGCTGGGCCGCGGGCAGCATGAGCTCGATCAGGTTGCGTGCGGCGGTGAGCCGCGCGGGATCCGGGGCGGTCCGGGCAGGCGCGACTACGCTCTGCGCCTGCGCTGCGACCGGCAGCGCGAGCGGGGCAAGCAGCAGCGCAAGCGCAACGCGGCGCGCGCTCACTTCTTGCCCTTCAGGAACTCCGCGGCGGACTGCGCCGCGAGCGTCTTCATGCGGGCTTCGTTGGCGGCGATCAGACGGCTGGACCATACCTGGCTGGCGGCGGTGATCTTGGGGTTGAGCGCCTGCAGCTTCTGTGCCGCCGGGCTGCCGCCGAACGCCAGCAGCGCGGGATAATCCTCGGGGGTGAGCGAGCGCATCAGCGACGCCATCGCCGCCTGCTGCATCTGCTCCTGACTCTGGTCTGGCTTGTCTCCAATCGAGCGGTACATCTGCGCCGCCATCTTGCGCCCGGTGGCACTTTCCAGAAACGTGCGTGCGTCGGTGATCTCGGGCGCGGTCATGTCGGCCTGGATCAGCTGCGACACGTCGCCACGCAGGGCGGGCAGCTCGGCCTTCATGACCTTGAGAAACTCGGTGCGCACCTGCCCCGCGACATGCTCCTTCATGCCCGGATTGGCGGCGTACAGCTTCTGCGTGGCGGGGTCATTCGCCAGCTGCTGCTCCATGCCATAGGTGAAGGCGCGCCCGGCGACGTCCATCATCGCGGCGTCGGCGAGCATCACCGCGACCAGCCGGTCGGCCTCGGGTCTGGCGCTGCTCGCCTGGAGCACGGCACCGGCCTGAACCGGGGCAGGCACCAGGGCTGCGGCCCCCATCATGATTGCGGCGAACATTGTCTTCATGTCGAAATCCTTCAAGCCGCACGCACGGCGGAGGCCGCCCGCGCGCGCATCCAGGCATGCATGTGCGCCGCCACGTCGCGGCCGTCGCGAATCGCCCAGACCACCAGACTCGCGCCGCGGACGATATCGCCTGCAGCGAACACGCCGTCGAGGCTGGTCATCATCGTGCGCCCGTCGGTGCGCAGCGTGCCCCAACGCGTGACGCCCAGCGTCTCCGCGCCGAACATCCTGGGCAGATCCTCGGCTTCGAATCCCAGCGCCTTGATCACAAGGTCGGCGGGCATGTTCATCGCGGCGCCGGGGTCGACCTCGGGCGAGCGGCGGCCACTGGCATCGGGCGCCCCGAGCCGCATCCGCGACGCGCGCACGCCGGAGACGGTGTCGCTGCCACCGAACGCTTCGGGCGCGGAAAGCCAGACGAACTCGACGCCCTCTTCCTCGGCATTGGCGACTTCGCGCTGCGAGCCCGGCATGTTGGCCCGGTCGCGGCGATACAGGCACTTCACCGACGCCGCGCCCTGACGCACCGCAGTGCGGACGCAGTCCATCGCCGTGTCGCCGCCGCCGATCACCACGACATGCTTGCCCGCAGCGTTCAGGCTGCCGTCGTCGAAGGCGGGCACTGCGTCGCCGAAGCTCTTGCGGTTGGAAGCGGTTAGGTAATCCAGCGCCTCGACCACGCCCCGCGCGCCGACGCCCGGCGCCTTGATGGCCCGCGCCTTGTACACGCCGGTGGCGACCAGCACCGCGTCGTGGCGGCTGCGCAGCTCGTCGAGGCTTGCGTCCCGGCCAACTTCGAAGCTCGTGTGGAAGACGATGCCGCCTTCCTCCAGCCGGGCGACGCGGCGCATCACCACGTCCTTTTCCAGCTTGAAGCCGGGAATGCCATAGGTCAGCAGCCCGCCGGCGCGGTCGTGCCGGTCATAGACATGCACGGCATAGCCCATTTCGCGCAGATACTCGGCGGCGCTGAGCCCGGCGGGGCCCGCGCCGATAATTCCGACCGACTGGCCCTTGTCCGGACCGGCGCGCACCGGCTCCACCCAGCCTTCTTCCCAGGCCTTGTCAGTGATGAACTTCTCGACCGAACCGATCGTCACTGCGCCGTGGCCGGAGAACTCGATCACGCAATTCCCCTCGCACAGCCGGTCCTGCGGGCAAATGCGGCCGCAGATCTCGGGCATGGTCGAGGTGGCATTGGACAGCTGATAGGCTTCCTGGAGCCGACCCTCCGCAGTCAGCCGCAGCCAATCGGGGATATGGTTGTGAAGCGGGCAATGCACCGAGCAATAAGGCACGCCGCATTGCGAACACCGCCCTGCCTGCGCTTCCGCGTCGGGAACCGCGTAGCGGTTCGCGATCTCCTGGAAATCCTCAGCGCGCAGTTCGGCTGGACGCTTGGCCGGGTAAGCCTGCTCGAGGGCCACGAATTTCAACATCGCATCATTTGCCATGGCGCACGTTTAGCGATGCGGTGCGCTCAAGTCACGCAGGATTCAACCAGTAAGACAGCTACGCTGACCTATTTTGTCAACATTGTTCCTACTGCAGATGGCTTCTCGCATCTTCAGCAGAGAAGAAGAGGCCGAAACGGCCTTATCGCATCGACAGCCATACCAACGCCGCGGCGCCGGCAACGATCCGGTACCAAGCAAAGGGGGCGAACCCGTGCTTGGTCACGACCGCCAGAAACGCCTTGATCACCGCCAGCGCCACCAAGAACGACACAAGGAAGCCTACGCCGATCAGCCCGAAGCTGTCGGCGGTCAGCGCATCGCGATGCTTGAACAGCTGCAGCACGGTCGCACCGGTGAGGGTCGGCAGCGCCAGGAAGAAGCTGAAATCGGCGGCGGTCCGGCGATCAATGCCCAGCGCCATCGCCCCCATGATCGTCGCGCCCGAGCGGCTGACGCCCGGGATCATCGCGATGCACTGGACCAGCCCGATCTTCACCGACTGTGCGAACGACACCCCGGCGATGCCGAGCACATTCTCGGTCCGCGCCAGCCGCTCGACCACCAGGATGGCGATGCCGCCGGCGATCAGCGCCCAGGCAACGACCTGCGCGTTTTCGAGCAGCGCCTCGATCTGGTCGTTGAAGGCGAGGCCCAGCGCTACGGCAGGGACGAAGGCGATCAGCAGGTTGCGCACGAACGCGACCGAATTGGCCTCCCACTTCAGCAAACCGCGCCCGACGGCCAGGAAGGTGCGCCAGTACAGAACCACGATAGCCAGGATCGCGCCGGGCTGGATCGCGATGTTGAACACCGCCCATTGCGCGGCATCATAGCCCATGAGCTCGCTGGCGAGGATCAGGTGGCCGGTGGAGGAAACCGGCAGGAACTCGGTGATGCCTTCGACGATGCCGAGCAGGATCGCCACGAGGTATTCGTTCATTCGCTGTTTCCCGCCCCTGCATGGTGCCGCGGCCGCTACTGGCCGCGGCGATGGCCTGTCAGGCCGTCTGGCCGAGCGCGCCGAAGCGGCCGTTGCGGCGGAACCGCACCAGCCAGGCAGGCGCCACCGTCGCCAGCGGGGTCGGCGAGACCCCCAGCGCCTGGAGCCCCTCGGCGCCGGCATCGACGATGTTGTCGTGCTGGAGCATGCGCCACTGATCCTTGCTGATCGGCGCGCCCGGCAGCATCGGCAGCAGGCCGCCGAGTGCATCCGGCAGCTCCACGAAATGCACCTTGCGCCCGAGCGCGCCGGCGATCCAGCGGTGCAGCTCGGCGAGCGTCATCACGTCCGGGCCGCCCAGCGCATAGGTCTTGCCGCCATGCGCCGGGGGATCGCTCAGCGCGGCCAGCACCGCCTGGGCGACATCGGCGACATAGACCGGCTGAAAGCGCGCCGTGCCGCGCACCACCGGTACAACCGGCAGCAGCGAGATCATGCCGGCGAAGCGGTTCACGAACGCGTCTTCCCGGCCAAACACGACCGAAGGGCGCAGGATCGTGGCCTGGGGGAAGACGTCGAGCACCGCGCGCTCGCCCTGCCCCTTGGTACGGCCATAGTCCGAATCGGAATGGGGGTCCGCGCCGATCGCCGAAAGGTGCACCAGCGCCTGGACACCCGCACGCGCCGCGGCCTGCGCGACGGTGCGGGCGCCCTCGACATGCACTGCCTGCATGCGCGGGCCGAAGGTGCCGGCCAGGTTGACCACGAGGTCCGACCCCTCAATCGCGCGGGCGATCGTGTCAGGCCGAGTCACATCGGCGGCGATGAGCTGGGTCTGGCCAAGGCCCCCCAAAGGCTTGAGGAAAAAGGCATCGCGCGGCCGCGACTGCGCGATGCGGATGCGCGCGCCGGTGCGGTACAGTTCCTGTGCGACGTAGCGGCCGAGAAATCCCCCGCCGCCGATCAGCGTTACCAGCCTGTCCTTCATGCCTGCCTCTATGTGTCCAGTGGCCGTTCCCATGCCGCGCACGGGGCCAAACGGCAAGCGGCTTGGCCATGCTGCGCGTATTTGCGCGAAATGTGCGTTGACAAGCCCACCGGCCCTCCCCTAGAGGCGCCGGCCTACCCCGTGCCCAGATGGCGGAATTGGTAGACGCACCAGCTTCAGGTGCTGGCGATCGCAAGGTCGTGGAGGTTCGAGTCCTCTTCTGGGCACCATTTTCCAGTCCGGTGACGTCCATCAACGTCGCGTAAGTGGCTGGGGGCCAAGGCCTTTTTCAATTATCTTTTCCGACGAGGTTCGGGTGAGTTCGCCGACATACCAACAGCATTGTTGGTCTATTTCGGCCCTGGATTCGCCCGTTTTCGGACGGAGATACCAACATGGCTCTTACGGCACTCGCGATCAGGAACGCCCAGCCCCGGGCGAAGGCCTACAAGCTCGGCGACGGTCGATCCCTCTACCTTCTGGTTATGCCCAACGGCGCCAAGTACTGGCGCCTGAGCTACCGATTCCTCGGCAAACAACGGGCGCTCGCGCTCGGGGTCTGGCCGGAGGTCAGCCTGGCCGAGGCGCGCGAAAAGCGCGATGCCGCACGCAAGATGGTGGCCGACGGCACCGATCCTTTCGTCGAGAAGAAGCGTCGAAAGCTTCGTGCACAGATAGACGCCAACACCACGTTCAAGGGCGTGGCGGAAGAGTGGTTCGTAAAGATCACCCGCGAGGAACGCGCCCAGGTGACGCTCCGCAAGGTGCGCTGGCTGCTGGACATGATCTATCCGTTCCTAGGCGATCTGCCGATCGGGGAGATCGAAGTGCAGGAGGTGCTCGCGGTATTGCGCAAGATCGAGGCGACAGGCCGCTACGAGAGCGCGCGCCGCATGCGCAGCGTCATCAGCCGCGTGTTTCGCTATGGCATCGCGACCGGAAGGGCGAAGCACGACGTGGCGCGCGACCTGCGCGGTGCCATCATCGTCCCGAAGACGAAGCACCACGCCGCGATCACCCGCCCCAAGGAAGTTGGGGTGCTGCTTCGCGCGATCGAGGACTGCTCGTGCCACGCAATCACCAAGTTCGCCCTGCGAATGACGCCGCATGTATTCGTGCGCCCTGGGGAACTGCGCCGGGCCGAGTGGAGCGAGTTCGATCTCGACCGTGCCGTCTGGTCGATCCCTGCCGAGAAGATGAAGATGCGCTGGCCGCATCAGGTGCCGTTGTCGCGTCAGGTGCTCGACCTGCTCGGCGAGGTGCGGCCGCTGACCGGCCACAGCCCCTATGTCTTCCCGGCAATGCACACGTGGAAACGCCCGATGTCGGAGAATACCGTCACCTTCGCGCTTCGGCGGATGGGCTACAGCGGCGACGAGATGACCGCGCACGGCTTCCGCGCAACGGCGGCGACGCTTCTCAACGAGATGGGCCTCTGGAATCCGGATGCGATCGAGCGGCAGCTCGCGCACATGGAGAACAATGGCGTTCGGCGCGCCTATGCTCGCGGCCAGTATTGGGAGGAGCGGGTGCGGATGATGCAGCACTGGTCCGACTACCTCGACCAACTCCGCGTCGGTGACAGCGGCAGCAGCAAGTCTGCCGATGGTGGTAACGTGGTCTCTATCGACTTCGCGCGACGCGGCGCGCGAGGCCCATGATGTGCTCGTCGAGTGGCGGCATTTGGTGTCTCGGCGGAGGCATCAAAACTCCCAAGCCGCGGAAAGTCGAGGGCCGCAATGCGCCCAAATCCAGCCATCGCTGCAGTTCTCCAGCCTTCCGGGAAGCTCGCCCTCGTGCCGATCAGGAGCGCCGGATCGTCTCACCGATCCTGACTGCCTCCAAGCCCAGCCACGAAGCCATCCTACTCAGCTCGTCCGCGAGGCGCGCGACGGTTTCGTTCGGAGCACCGGGCTCAAGCGTTACGCGGTGCGCGAGGAGTACGCCGGCCTGCCGGTCAGCCTTGAGATCGACGCGCGCGACTAGCGCCTCGTCCATCAGGAAGGGCAGGACGTAATAGCCATGCGTGCGTTTTTCCTGCGGCACGTAGATCTCGATCCGATAGCGAAATCCGAAGAGGCGTTCCGCGCGACTACGGTCCCATATCAGGGGATCGAACGGTGCAAGCAGCGCGGCGTTGTGAACTCGGCGAGGCAAGCGCGCGTCGCGATGCATCCAAGCCTTTTGGCTCCAGCCTTTGACACGGACGGGAACGAGGGTGCCGGCCTCCGCGAGCGCTGCGATCGCATGATCCCCCTCGTCTGGCTTCAAGCGGAAATAGTCACGCAGGTCAGCGGCGGTGGCCACGCCAAGCGCTCGGGCACTCCGCTCTATCAACGCGCGTTGCGCGCTTCCGACCTCAGGGGTGGGAAGATCGAGAACGGCACTAGGCAGTACCCTCTCAGGCAGGTCGTAGACCCGCGCGAAACTGCCGCGGCGCGTGGCCGTCGTGATCTTGCCTGCCCAAAATAACCATTCGAGCGCATGCTTTGTTTGGCTCCATTCCCACCAGCCGCTTCTGCTTGAGCCATTCTCGAAGTCGGCAGCGGTTAACGCTCCCTCGCCCCTGATCCGATCAAGCACTTCCTGAGCCTGAGGACGAAGCTCCCCAGCGAAGCGCTTCAGTCCCTGGTATCCAATCTCGCCCCGTTCGGCGCGAGCCATACGCCAGCGCAGGAGCGGATGAAGATCGAGTGGAAGAAGCGAGGCTTCGTGCGCCCAATATTCGAACAGGCGCCGTTGACGCTTGGGACCCCAGGCGTCGCGCTCGAGCAACGTGCGATCGAAACTGCCGACCCGAGAAAACGCGGGGAGATAGTGGGCCCGCGTCAGCACGTTCACACTATCGATCTGGAAAAGCCCGAGCTGATCGATGGTCTTCCGCAGGTGTGCGGGGGTTGGCCGTTCCCGTCGACCGCTCGTGAAGCCCTGAGCGGCGAGTACGACACGCCGTGCGTGTTCAAGAGACAGGCTGATCACCACCAAGCCGTGGCGGCAACAGCCCTCAAGCGTCAACCTTCAACCATTCCCACCAATCAGGAGGCGGCGCTGGCGCTCAAAGCAGGACCTTCGAAGACCGGCTGTCTCTCCCGAAAACCGTCAGTAACGCACCGTCGTGCGATCGCGGGGTCATCAGCTCGAGTGACGCTCTGCCATGTAACGCCCCGGGGACGTACCGAGCGCTTTGCGGAACATCGTCACGAAGCTGGGCACGCTCTCATAGCCAAGGTCACCAGCCACGCGCTGGATCGAGGCGCCCCCGGCGAGCCACTTTACCGCAAGCACGATGGCGAACTGCTGGCGCCAGCGGCCGAAGCTCATGCCGGTCTCCCGACATACCAGACGCCCCAGCGTTCGTTCGCTCATGCCGGCGCGCTTCGCCCAGACCGTCAGGCTGCCCCGATCTGCGGGCGAAGCCATCATTTCATCCACAATTTTGCGCAGGCGAGGATCGCGCGGCATTGGCAGATGTAGATCCTCGACCTGTGCCGAACCCAGTTCGTCGAGCAGCACCGCCACCAGCCGCGCGTTCGCGCCATCTTGTTCATAGAAATAGGGCAGACGCGCAGCACGGGTCAGAAGCTCGCGCAGGAGCGGTGTCACCGAAACCGCGCAGCATGTCTGCGGTAACTGCGTGCCCACGGCAGGATCGACGAACGCATTATAGCCTTCGAGCATGCCGGTCACCTTGATGGCATGGAGCGCACCGCCCGGTATCCAGATCGCGCTGCGCGGCGGGACGATCCACAATCCGCCTTCCACCTCGCAACTGAGCGCACCGCGCTGGACGAGCATCATCTGGCCCTTTCTGTGGCTGTGCTGCTCAAGCTCGAAGCCACCCGTGTCGGACATCTCGGCACCGAACGCCACGATCGGGCGCGGCACCTCGTCTGGATCGCTCCAATCGAAGTCTTCGGCGTCGCTTAGGATCGGCAAGGCGGGCACCCACAGCAGGCGGGCGCAATGGCGAGATCGAATAACATTCTGTCCGGCCTTCGTAATGACGACATGCTCGGTGCCCGGTATCCGGTCGGCGTCACCCCGTCGAGGCCGGAAGCGCAGGCCGCATCGATATAGGAAGCATGCATGAACACTCTGGACAGCAGCCGTGTCGCCGATCTTCTGAGGAGCCTGCACCAAGAGGCCGAAGCGTCGGATCGCGAACATCTCGAGACGATGACGACCGCGTTCAACGGCCCGGGCGGCACTGAGCAAATGATCTCGGACATTCTTGCGGACGAGCAGGCCGACTATTCGACCATCTATCACCGCTACGCCGACAATTTCCTGGCGGTCTCGCCGGACTATGGGCGTTTCCTCTACGCGATGGCGCGAGCCCGCCAGGCGACCCGGATGGTCGAGTTCGGCACATCGATGGGAATTTCGACAATCTATCTTGCGGCCGCGCTGCGCGACAATGGCGGCGGTCATCTCATCGGCAGCGAGATGGAGCCAACCAAGGTGGCACGCGCGCGGGCGAACCTCGATGCGGCGGGGCTCGCCGATCTTGTCGATATCCGCACCGGCGACGCGCTCGAGACGCTCCAGGCAATCGGCGGCGAGGTCGACCTGTTGCTGGTGGACGGTGCCTTCTCGCTCTACCTGCCAGTGCTCAAGCTGGTCGAGCCCTGGCTGAAGCCCGGCGCGGTAATCCTCGGCGAAAACGCCTTCGAGCCAGAATATCAGGGCTATGTCCGCAACGCTGCCAACGGTTACGTCTCGTTTGCCCTTCCCGATGAAAGCCGAGGCAATGCATTTACCGTGAAGGTATCGTGATGCCGGCCGCGGGGTTGCAGGAACGCTCCACCAGAGAACCGGGGCGGTTGAGCAAGGCGATGATGCGCCTGTGGATGAAAACGGCGACCATCGTGGCAACCGAGCGATTGGCCGACCGCTTCCATTTGATCACGCTGGAGGGGCCGGCACTCGCGGATGTGCCTTGGTTGCCCGGACAGAAGGTGCAGATCGCGATGGGCTCGGCCTTCGTCACGCGGACCTACACGCCGGTCGAGTGGAACCCGTCCACCGGGCGAACGTGCATTCTAGGCTATGCTCATGGCGAAGGACCCGGAAGCGCCTGGCTCCGTACTGTTGCGCCCGGTGACGAATGCAGCATCTTCGGCCCGCGCGCATCGCTGGACCTCTCGCGCGTGCGGGGCCCCGCTCGTCATCGTCGGTGACGAGACCTCGATAGGTCTCGTTTATGCGGCAACCCACCAGGACCCGACGCGTCTCGTATCGGCTTGCCTCACCGTCGAAGACGTCGAGAGTGCACGACGGGTCGCCGAGCACCTTGGTCTCCTTGATGTGGCGCTGGTTGCACGGAGAGGCGACGATTCGCACTTCGCGGCAATGGAAGCGACGCTCGCTGAGGCCGCCGTGGATGGCGCATCCCTCGTGCTGACCGGGAATGCGGGGACGATCCAGCGGCTTCGCCAGGGCCTGCGGCCGCGATCGTTTCCTACCGGGCGTGTCATCACGAAAGCTTATTGGGCCCTTGGAAAGACTGGTCTTGACTAACCCCGCACCTCAGCAATGCTGCCTGCCCCGCTGGAACCTGCCTCACCGCTTGCTGCCTACTTCCGGTCGTAGTGTTCACACCTCAAGCGCACAAAACCCGCTCCGCCAGTCGGCAATCTGATGGCCACGTCAGTTCCGTTCGAACAGCCGCTTCAGGCTCGGATAAAGGATGAAGGTCGACCGGCCGATTTTCACGGTCTCTATGGTGCCCTCCCCGATCAGTTCGTAGATCGTAGAGCGGCAGATGCCCGTCAGTTTCACCGCAGCGGAGATCCGCACGGCGATCGGATCCATCGCTTCGGGGTCGGTCGGAAGGGAGCCAGCGCTCATTTCGCCCTCCCCTTCTTGAACCCGCGATCGCTCTCGATGAACGCGACGAGCATCGCCGGGATGAGATCGACGACCGGCTCCTCCCGGCCATAGGCCTGAGCATAGAGTGCGGCATAGTCGTTGAGAGCCTGGTTCAGGTCCGGCGTTACCGAAATGCTGAGCTTGACTGGCGTGCGGTCGCGCAGCTGCGCGAGCTTGATGTCAGGCATGTTATCGCTCCTGGCGCGGCGAGGGTGCGAGGACGATGTCCTTGTGCACCACGACGCGGAGTGGCCAGCCGGGCCGCACCTTGAGGGTCGGCTGGACGTTGAGCTTCTTGGTGACGATCTGGTCGCCTGCGCGCGAGGTGCCCTGCTGGGCGGACTCACGGATCGCGCGGACGAGGTCGCCTTCGCTATTGCCCAGGCTCAGCTCGGTGCCGACCCCGAGCAACGTCGACAGGGTCACACCCTTGAGCAGCTGCCAGGTATGGACGTCGACCTTGTCGTCCAGGCCGGCATAGCCAGCCGTGTCGGTCGCGGGCACATTGTCGATCCGGATCGAACTGCCGTTCGGAAAGACGATGCGCTGCCAGACAACCAGGGCCCGGCTTTGCCCATAGGCCACGACGCTGTCGTAGCTGCCAATCAGGCGGGCTCCTTGCGGGACGAGCAGGAGCTGGCCGGTGGCGCTGTCATAGGCGTTCTCGGTCACCTGGGCGGTGACGAGCCCGGGCAGGTCCGAGTTGAGCCCCGTGATCAGGCTCGCGGCGATGATGCTGCCGGCGCTCAGCGTATATGGCGAGACCGGCGCAACCAGACCGTGGGGGTTGATGTCGCTGGTCTGGTCCTTGCTGGCGAGGAAGTCGGCCTTGCGTTGCTGGTTGCCGGGATCGCGCGCGGGATCGACGGCGATCGTCGCCGAACCTCCTTCCCGGGCCGGCGCAGCCGTCGGCATAGCGGCCGATGGAACAGTGCGCATTGCGTGCTCGGAGCTGCCGAGCTGCATCATGACACCGGACTGGCGGGCCGCCTTGCGCTCGGCGAGAAGCCGCTGTCGCTCGGCTTCGGCCGCTTGTGCGGCATGGTCCGAAGAGCCTGCGGGCGGTAATTCCCCGAAGGCCTCCTGCCGGCGCAGGATCGGGCGCCCGAGGTCGCCGGGCAGTGGCGGCCCGAGCTTCGGCACGTCGCCATAGCTTTTCGGCGCGCCGGCAAGTGCATCGTCGGGAGCCCGACTTGCAATGTCCTTCTGGTCGTCGGTGCCGGCGACGATCCGGAACGTTGCAGGCTTGAGCGCGAGCCAAGTGACCCCGACGATCGCTGTCGAACCCAACGCCGCGATAGCGATGATCGCGCCGCGGCGAAAGCGGATGACTCGGCCGGGGCGGCCGCGCAGCACAAGCGTCTCCGGGTCGAGCTTCGGCGCAGCCGTAGTAGTGGGCGTGGGCTCGCTCATGACGCCCTCCGCTGCCGACGCGGCCGGTCGCCGGCCGTGCGGCTGATCCGGACAACGGATTGCTTCTTCGCTCCCAAGCGTAGCTCGGCGGCATCGAACAGCCGGTCAACCACATAAAAGCGGCCCGACATACGGTAGTTGACGAGCTGGAGATCGCCCCGATCGCCGATGACGAACAGAGGCGGGGCTTCTCCGACGCCGACGCTTGCGGGAAACTCGATGAACGTCTGGCGGCCATCGTCGAAGGCGCGCAGCGGCCGCCAGCCTGGCTTGTCTCCGCTCACGGCGTAGCCGAAGTCGAGTTGCTCGACCGCCAGGCTCGCCGCGACAGGCTTTGCGGCTTCCGCCGACGCCTGTTGGCGGCGGATCGCGATCAGTTCGTCCTGCGGATAGGTCCAGCATAGCGCGGCCATCGCAGTGGCCGGCGTGCTCTCGAGCTGGAGATGGTATGCGCGCCGATCGGTTGTGATGACGAGGTTGGTCGAGAGTCCGGCCGTGAACGGCTTCACGAGGATATGGACCCGCTTGCTATCGCCAGCGCCGCTCGTCGTGTCTCCAACGGTCCACCTGGCGGTGTCGCCGGCGGCCACCGAGACGATCGCCTCGCCGGGCTGCAGGGCGACGTCCGTTACGCGCTCGGGCGCGGCGAACAGCCGGTACAGGACGCCATCGGCATAGGGATAGACCTGAACGGCGTTGACGAAGGCAGGTGCGGCGGGCTCCTGGGTCGCCTTTTTGTTCGCCCTGCGAACCCGAAGCTCGGCCGGCGATGGCCTGTGGCGATGGCGTATCGGGGGACGCGCTACCGGCGGCGGAGGAGCGACGGGATTTGCAGCAGGCGCCGGGGAGCCGGGTCCCACGTTGGCGGACTGAGGCGGTTGAGGAGGCGACGTTTGTGCGAAGGGGGGCACCGCGACGAGCGCGCTGGCCGCAAGCAGGATGCGGTTCATCGGCGTATCTCCGGTTGGGCTTGGGAGGGCGGGCCTAGGCTGAGATCGAGCGGCGATCCGCCGGCCACGCTGGGATCCGGGATAGGTTTCGGCGCCGCGCTCGGCACATGGTCGGCGGGGGTCTCAAGCTCCCGGCTCCAGTCGATCGCGTCGACATACAGGCCGAGCGGGTTCTTCCGCAGCGTCTCGGCGTCGCGCGGGGGCTTGAGCAGGACGGTGACGATCGCGGTCCAGCGCGAGGTCCCGGCAAGGCTGCCCCGCTCATAGGCGCGCTCCGACCATTTGACCTGGAAGCTCGTCGCCGAGGCCCGAACCACGCTGGTCACCTGGACCGACACGGTCTTCTCGCCGACTGCGTCGAACGGGTTCGCCGAGCGGGCATATTCCCCGAGGAAAATCGCGCCGCGCTTGGTCGCGAAGTCATAGGCATGAAGCCAGTTCTCGCGCATCAGCACCGGGTCGAGCGAGCGCCCGCGGACGTCGGTGATGAAGCGGGCAAGGAACCACGCAACCTGCGGATCGGTCGGCCGGTAGTCGGTCGCCGCCGGCGAGACCGCCTGCGCCTGGCCGAGATTGTCGACCTCGACGACATAGGGCACGACGCGGCTCTGCATCGACTGCCAGACCAGTCCCCCGGAAAGGCCGATGGTCAGCACCAGTCCGCCGAACGCCATCAATCGCCAGTTCCGCGCCTGGGCACGGGCGGAGCCGATCCGCTCGTCCCAGAGCTGGCCAGCCCGCTGATAGGGTGTCTCGGGTTCGTCCGTTCGCCCGTAGCGCTGGACGGCACGTTTGAAGCGCATCAGTCCTTCTCCTTGATGTCGGGTGTGGCGCCGCCACCGCCGCGATCCGAGCCTTGCAGGGCGTGAACTGCCATCTGGCGGTGGTGACGGCGGGATTGCGTATTCTGGAGGTCGCGTGCCCAGCCGGGCATGGCGCTAGACGCGGCGGGCGCCGTTTCCCCGGGGGACCCTGCGCCAGTCGTTCCCGCATTCCATGCCGCGCGGCGGCCCTGGGTGGTGGCGTCGAAAAGTCCCAGCGCGCTGCCCATGCCCTGGGCGGCAGCGCCGCGTGCCGCAGTCGCGACACCGACAATGCCGGCGCCGACGCTCTTCGATCCGGAGGTTTCCTGGCCAAGCTTGTAGGCAGTCGATGCCGCCGAGCCCATCGAGGTGCCCGCACGGATCGCGCCGAGCCCGGTGCCCGCAAGCCCCTTCGCGGCGGCGACACCTGCGCCGCCGGCGGCAGCGAAGCCCCCGGCCGCGAGTGCCGTGGTCGCGACCGCCGAGCCGGCGCCAAGCTGCGGGGCGCCGGAGACGAGGCCGGACGCGATGCCGGGCCCGAAGATGCCCAGCCCCAGCAGTGCCAGGCTGGCGAGAACGAGCGTCATCGCCTGGCCGATATCAGGCTCCTGGCCCTGGAGCGCGGAGGTGAACTCGGTGAAGAAGCCCGAGCCGATGCCCACGATGACGGCGAGCACCATCACCTTGATACCCGAGGAGATGACGTTGCCGAGCACGCGCTCGGCCAGGAAGCTGGTGCGGTTCCACAGCGCGAACGGCACCAGGATGAACCCGGCCAGCGTCGTCAACTTGAACTCAAGGATGCAGACGAACATCTGCACCGCGAGGATGAAGAAGGCGACGATCACCACTAGCCAGGCAATCAGGAGCACCATGATCGTCAGGAAGTTGTCGAAGAAGGTGGTGAAGCCGAGCAGCTCGCTCGCCTGGTCGAGCAGCGGCCACGCGGCCTGGAACCCGGTCCCGGCGAGCCGTCCCGGGCGCAGCAAGTCGTCTGCGGCGAGCGCCCCGCCGCCCGCGGTGAGGCCCGCCTGCGCGAAGGATCGGAAGATGATGTCTGCGAGCGACGAGAAGCGGTTCAGGATCAGCGCGAACGCGCCGATGTAGAGGATCTTCTTGAGGAAGCGGCCGATGATGTCGTCCTCGCCGCCCATTGCCCAGAACAGGCCGGCGAGGGTGATGTCGATGCCGATCAGCACCGATGTCAGGAAGCCAACATCGGGACCGAGCAGGCCGAACCCGCTATCGATGTAGCGGATGAAGTCGGCCATGAAGCGGTCGATCACGTTCAGGTCGTTCACGGGCCTGTCCTTGAGTTGGGTGCCGCGGGACCCTGGCGAGGGGAGCGGTAGCCAGGGCCCCGCGGGCTGCGGTCGCAGCGGCGGGGGCACGATCCGCCGCGACCGGTCTCGCTATTGCTGGCGGGTGTAGGCGTTGCCGCTCCCGAGGAACTTGCGCGTTCCCGCGCGCGACGCTTCGGACTCGGTCAGCTGGCGCTGCTTCTCGAGCGCATCGGCGCGGAACTGCGCAGCCATCATCTGCTGGAGCGCGAGTTGCTGCTTGGCGGTCAGCGCGAGAAGCTGGTTGGTCGCCTGGACGGCAGCGAGCGAGCCGTCGGCTCCCTGGCTTCGCGCGATCGCCGCCGCGAGTACCTCCGCGTCGTCGCGCGAGGCCTCGACGATCTGGCTCTGGACAGCCATCGTCCGGCGAAAGGCATCGCTGCTCGCGTCGTAGCGGGCCCGCGCAGCCTGCAGCCGTTGGTCGCGCGTCGAGGCCGGGTCGAACGCGCGCGGATAAAGCGCGCGCAGCCTGGCATCGAGCTGGTCGACGCGGAAATCGAGGCCTTGCGCCTGCTTCATGAGCCGGTCGATGCCATCGAGCTTGTCGAGCAGCCCCTGGAGCTGGGGGAAGTCGATGGACTTCAGGTTCCTGTCCATCCGGAGCAGCACCTGCGCTTCGTTCTGAAGCGACTGGAGCTGGTTGTTGATCTGCTGGAGCGTGCGGGCCGCGGTCAGAATATTCTGGCTGTAGTTGCTCGGATCGAACACGGTGACCTGCGCGCGCGCCGACGTGGCGAAGCCCATGGTGAGCGAGCCTGCGGCAGCCACGCCGAGCGCGGTCGCGACCAGGTATTTGCGGGTGAGGATAGGCATCACTTCTACTCCTTGGCTTGGGGATCGGGGAATTGGGGGAGCAGCGCCGCGGCCCAGTCGAGGCCGGCGTCATCAAGGAACCTGGCGGCGAAACCAGCCCGGCCATGCTCGGCGAGCAGCGTATCAATACGCATTAGGGTGGCGGGGTCGGAGGCGCCGCACAGCGCCAGGGCGATGGGCCCCAGGCCCAGCTCGAACAGCCGGTTTCCCGCCGACGACTGCAGGTAATAATGCCGCTTGGGCGTGGCCCGGCTGACGAGCTCGATCTGCCGGTCGTTCAGCCCAAACCGCTCGTACGCGGCGCGGCCCTGCGGTTCGATCGCCGCGGCATTGGGAAGCAGGATGCGCTGCGGGCAGCTCTCGATGATTGCCGGCGCGATGCCGCTGTCGGCAATGTCCGCGAGACTCTGGCTTGCGAAGATCACCGCGACATTCTTCTTGCGGAGCGTCTTGAGCCACTCGCGAATGCGCGCGGCGAACAGGGGATGGTCGAGGAACTTCCAGGCCTCGTCCAGGATCAACAGCGTCGGGCGGCCGGTGAACCGCTCCTCCAGCCGGTGAAACAGATAGGTCAGGACGGGTGCGACCACGCTGCCCGTGCCCATCAGCGCCTCAGTCTCGAAGCACTGGACGTCGGCCATGCGAAGATCGTCCTCCGCGGCGTCGAGCAGCCGGCCGAACGGACCCTCGAGCGTGTAGGGCGCGAGTGCCGAGCGGAGCGCCGTGGACTGGAGCAGCAGCGCGAGACCGGTGAGGGTACGCTCCTCGATCGGGGCGCTCGCGAGGCTGGTCAGCGCCGACCAGACCGCTTCCTTCACCTCGGGGGTAACCGCGACCTTCTCATGGGCCATCAGTGCGCCGACCCACTCGGCGGCCCAGGCACGCTCCTCTTCCCGGTCGATCCCGGCCAGCGGCTGGAAGGCGATCGTTTCACCGGCATCGCCGCCGAGTCCGAGGCCGTGATGCCCGCCGCCCATCGCCAGCGTCGCCGCGCGCGCCGAGCGTCCCATGTCGAAAACGTAGACCTGGCTGCCTGGGTAGCGGCGGAACTGCAGCGCAATCAGCGCGAGGAGGACCGACTTGCCCGCGCCCGTGGGTCCGACGATCATCATGTGGCCGACATCGCCGACATGCGTCGACAGGCGGAAGGGAGTCGAGCCGCTGGTCTCGACAAGGAGTAGCGGCGGCCCATCGAGATGGCGGTTACGTACCGGCCCCGCCCAGACGCTCGATAGCGGCATCAGGTGCGCCAGGTTGAGCGTGTGGACGAGCGGCTGCCGGACATTGGCATAGACCTGCCCCGGCAGGCTCGACAGCCACGCCTCAACGGCATTCACGCCTTCCCGGATGCAGGTAAAGCCGAGGCCGTTGACGATCCGCTCGACCGCGCGAACTTGGTCCTCGACCCGCGCGCGATGCGCGTCGGCCACGGTGATCGTGGTGGTCAGGTAGCCAAAGGCAACATGGTCGCCGCCGAGCGCTTGGAGTGCCAGATCTGCATCGACCATCTTATTGTCGGCGTCGCTGTCGAGCAGCTGGACCGGCTGGTTGTAGATCACTTCGCGGAGCATCGCGGTGACCGATTTGCGCTTGTTGAACCATTGCCGGCGCAACCGGGTCAGCACCTTGGTTGCGTCGGCCTTGTCGAGCGCGATGAACCGGGTGACCCAGCGATAGCCGAAGTCCTGGTGGTTGAGCGCGTCGAGGATTCCCGGGCGCGTCGCGTTGGGAAAGCCCAGGATCGTGAGCGTGCGCAGGTGCAGCTCGCCGAGCATTGGCTCGAGCCCGCCAGTGAGCGGCGTATCGACGAGTAGGCCGTCGAGGTACATCGGCGTGTCAGGCACGGCGATCCTGTGGCGGCGCGGCGAGATCCGGCCGTGCAGGAAGGTCAGCGTCGCCGCATCGTCGAGCGCGGCGATCTCCGGCATGAAGCCGGAGAAGAGGTCGAGCGCGCGATCGGTCTCGGCGACGAAGCCCTCGAGTGCCTGGCGCCAGTCGCGCCCTTGTTTATCGCCGCTCCGCTCCACCAGCGTGCGGCCGGCGCTGTCCGCCTGGTCGGCAGGCGGCAGGAAGGTCAGCGTCAGATAATAGCGGCTCTCGAAATGAGCGCCTGCGGCTTCGAAGGCTGCCCGGCGCTCCTCCTCGACGAGCCATGACGCCGCATCGGGGAAGCTGCTCTCCGGATAGCCCAGCGCTTCGTGGCGCTCGGCCTCGATGTGGAGCGCCCAGCCCGAGCTGAAGCGCTTGAGCACGTTGTTTGCACGGGCGCAGGCAGAAACCAGTTCCGCCTCGGTCGCGGACTCAAGGTCGGGGCCGCGGAAGCGCAACGTACGCTGGAAGCTGCCGTCCTTGTTGAGCACCACACCGGGGGCGACCAGCGCGGCCCAGGGCAGATGGTCGGCCAGCCGGTCGGCACGTCCGCGATATTCGCGCAGGTTCAGCATGTGAGGTGTCCCCGTTGGCGGAGGTGTCGAGCCAGCACCGCAGCGAAGTCGGGGTCGCGCTTGGCTGCGAACACGGCGAGCGTGTGCCCCAGCGCCCAGACGACCAGCCCGGCGATCCATTGCTGGAGGCCGAGGCCGAGTGCTGCCGCGACGGTGCCGTTGACAATCGCGATCGTTCGCGGCGCGCCGCCGAGCAGGATCGGCTCGGCGAGCGAGCGGTGCAGCGGCGCCTCGAACCCGTCGACATGCTGGCCGTCACCGATCATCCGACCAGCGCCCCGCCGCCGAATGAAAAGAAGGACAGGAAGAAGCTGGATGCCGCGAAGGCGATCGACAGGCCGAAGATGATCTGGATGAGCTTGCGAAACCCGCCACCGGTCTCGCCAAAGGCAAGCGTCAGGCCGGTCGAGATGATGATGATCACCGCGACGATCTTGGCGACCGGGCCCTGGACGGACTCCAGCACCTGCTGGAGCGGCTCCTCCCAGGGCATGCCGGACCCGGCGGCATAGGCCTGGGTCGCGGCGCATGCGGCCGCGCTCGCGAGGGCTAGTAGGGCCAGGCTTGGCCCAAAAGCGGGCACATTGAACGTTTTCATCGGTCAAGCTCCTTTGTTTGCGAGGTGGAAGGGGGCGAGCGCGTAGGCGCCGGTGTCCGGATCGACGCCGGAGACGCGCGCGATCGTATCGATGCGGCGATGGGCACCGCGGCCTGCGATGAACACCACGACGTCGATCGCCTCGGCGATCAGGCGACGCGGCACGGTGACCACCGCCTCCTGGACCAGCTGCTCGATGCGGTAGAGCGCGGCCTCGGCCGAATTGGCGTGGACCGTGGCGATCCCGCCAGGGTGCCCGGTGTTCCAGGCCTTGAGCATGTCAAGCGCCTCGGGGCCGCGCACCTCTCCGACGATGATGCGGTCGGGCCGGAGGCGTAGCGTCGAGCGGACGAGGTCGGTCATCGAGACGAGCCCCGGCCGCGTCCGCAAGGCCACCGTGTCCGGCGCGGGACTCTGCAGCTCGCGCGTGTCCTCGATCAGGATGACCCGCGCATCGATCCAGCCGATCTCGGCGAGCAGTGCATTGGCGAGCGTGGTCTTGCCCGAGCTGGTCCCGCCGGCAACGAGGATGTTGAACCGCTGGGTTACGGCCGCGCACAAGGTCGCAGCGGCGGCAGCGTCCATGATGCCGTCGGCGACATAGTCGTCGAGCGTGTAGAGACGCTGGGCGGGCTTGCGGATCGAAAAGCAGGGGCCGGTCGATACCGGCGGAAGCACGCCTTCGAAGCGCTCGCCGGCACGGCCTTCGCAATGCGGCGGCAGTTCCGCCGAGATGATCGGCTGGCCGGCATGCACCTCGGCACCGGCATGGCTGGCAACCAGGCGGACGATGCGGTCGACCTGCGCGGCCTCCAGGACGATGCTCGTATCGATCCTGCCTTCGCCGAGCCGGTCGAGGCGCAGTGACCCGTCGGGATTGACCATGATCTCGAGCACCAGCGGGTCGGCAAGCGCCGCGGCGATGTCGGGTCCCATGGCGGTGCGCAGCATCGCGCGTTGCCGGTCGGCGGAGAGCGTACCGGTCATCGACCCTCCTCCCCGGGAAGAAGCGTGCGGTGCCCGGTCGCCACGGCACGACCGACCTGCGTCACGAAGGCCTCGAAGCGCGCGCGCCCCTGCGCGCGACCGACTTGGTCGTTTTCGGCAAGCGGTGCCTGGATCGAGAGCTCGAAGCGGATGAACAGCGCCAGCGTCTCGAGCACGACCTGGCTGTCGCGCTCGAGACGGCCTAGGGTGTTGGACATTCGGTCGAGGCGAAGCGCGAAGCGCTCCTCGAGCTCAGACGTGCCGCGCCGGTTGAGCCAGGCCGTCACCGCATCGGCTAGGATCGCGGACTTGGACGCGCCCGGCTTCGCAGCGAGCGCCTCGAGCCGATCGCTGAGCGGCTTGTCGAGGAAGAGCTGGTGGCGGACGCGCTCGACCATCTCAGAACTCCATCTCGAGATCGCCGGACCGTGCGTCCGCCATGTCGATCGCGAAGGCGCGCCGGGCAGCGCTGGCCGCTTGGTCGAGCATGCGCTTGTCTGCGGCCGGATCTGCGTCGTCCTCGCCCAGGCCGAGCGGACCTGCAGGGGTAAGGTCGACAGGAGTTGGGGGCTCGGCTTCGTGGGCCGGGTGGCGAGCCTGTTCGAGTCCGCCGCCCTCCTCCTCGCTCTGCGCGATCTCGGCGGAAAGCCGATCGTCCACCGGGCGAACCCGCCCTTGCCAGTCGTCTGGACGCGCTGGCGGAAGGTCCGCGGTCTCTGCCGCGCGAAGCGGCAGCACTCGCGCTTGGAACGCCGGCTCCTCGAAGTAGCGCAGCTTGCGCGCCCGGACCGGAGGGTGCCCTGCGACAAGCACCAGCTCATCGGTCGGCGGCAGCTGCATGACTTCGCCGGGAGTCAGCAGCGCGCGGGCAGTCTCCTGCCGACTGACCATGACATGCGCGAGCCAGGGCGCGAGGCGGTGCCCCGCATAGTTGCGCATCGAACGCTGCTCGGTGGCGGTGCCGAGCGCGTCGGAGATCCGCTTGGCGGTGCGCTCGTCGTTGGTTGCGAAGGCGATCCTGACATGGCAATTGTCGAGGATCGAATTGTGCTCGCCATAGGCCTTCTCGATCTGGTTGAGGCTCTGCGCGATCAGGAAGGCGCGGACGCCATAGCCGGCGAGGAAGGCGAGGCTCGTCTCGAAGAAGTCGAGCCGGCCGAGCGTCGGGAACTCGTCGAGCATCATCAGCAGCTTGTGCCGTCCGGGCGCGCCCGAGGCGTGAAGCTGTTCGGTCAGGCGCCGTCCGATCTGGTTGAGCACCAGACGGATCAGCGGCTTGGTGCGGCTGATGTCGCTCGGCGGCACCACCAAATAGAGCGACACCGGATGCTTGGCGGCGACAAGGTCCTCGACGCGCCAGTCGGATGCCGCCGTGACGGTCGCGACGGTCGGGTCGCGATAGAGGCCGAGGAACGACATCGCAGTCGAAAGCACGCCCGATCGCTCATTGTCGGACTTGTTGAGTACCTCGCGCGCCGCCGACGCCACGACCGGATGCACGATCGGCATCTCGTCGCTACCGAGATGGTTCGTCGCCATCATGGCGTGGAGCGTTTCGGTGAACCGACGCCGGGGATCGGACAGGAAGGCCGCGACCCGGGCCAGCGTCTTCTCCTCCTCCGCGTAGAGGACGTGCAGGATCGCGCCGACGAGCAGCGAATGGCTGGTCTTCTCCCAGTGATTGCGACGGTCGAGCGCCCCCTCGGGGTCGACAAGAATGTCGGCGATGTTCTGGACGTCGCGGACTTCCTCGGCGCCGCGGCGCACCTCGAGCAGCGGATTGTAGCGCGCCGATCGCGGATCGGTCGGATTGAACAGCAGGCAGTGCGAGAAGCACGAGCGCCAGCCGGCGGTCAGCTGCCAGTTCTCACCCTTGATATCGTGGACCACGGTCGAACCGGTCCAGCTGAGCAGCGTCGGTACGACGAGGCCGACGCCCTTGCCCGACCTGGTGGGCGCGAAGGCCATGACATGCTCGGGGCCGTCATGGCGGAGATAGCGTGCGCCAAGCCGCCCGAGGAAGATGCCCGCCTCCGCCGCAAGGCCCGCGGCACGAATGTCACGCGAGCCGGCCCAGCGCGCCGAGCCATAGGTGCTGACGTTACGCTGCTGCCGTGCGCGCCACACCGACCCGGCGATCGCCGCGCCGCAGCCAAGCAGGCCGCTGGCGGCTGCGATGCTGCCTGCTTCGTCGAATACCACCGGCGCATAGGCGTCGAAATGGAACCACCAGGGGAAGATTGCCCAGGGCGCGTAGACCGGTGTGTTTCCGAGGAGGAACCACGGTGCGCCAAGCTCGGGCTGATAGGCCAGAGATGCGGCCGCCCACTGGGTGGCGGTCCACACGCCACCCAGCACGATCGCCGCGACGATCAGCATCTGGCCGAAGAGGAGCTTCGTAGGAGTCATGCGGGCCTCCGCCCGCGCGACTCAGTGCGGCGGGCTCAGCCTCGAATGTCGCTCCACCGCGGCTAGAACGTCAGGATCTCCCGGGTGACGCCACCTGCGTTCTTGGTGCCAGCCAGACTATCCAGCTCCCGCTCGAACGCGCAGGTGCCGACTGCCCGTAGGACAGCGTCGGCCGGTCACCGCGTTCGTTGAGGGGCCGCCGCCGTCATTTATGGCCGCCATGCCCTGCATTCTGGTTGTTGTTGCGGCTTGGCGTGTTGTCGCTGTTGTCCTGCTTCTTGTTGCCACCCTCGTCGTGCTTGCGGCTCTGGTCGAAGTCGCCCTTCTTCTTGTGGTCCGTCATCGTGCCTCTCCTCTAGTGTGGCATTCTCGGGATGCGCCTGACCCGCATCGTGCCGGGACAAGTCTTGACAGCAGCGGTGACTTGCATGGCCATCGGTGCTCCAGCAACTTCCTGAACCGCCCGGCCGCGGCGCCGTTCCGGCAAAAATCGTGTTTCAAACGTGGGTTAGTGGATGCGATGCGACCCTGGCGCGGCAGCAGCGTTGGTGATCGGAGGGAGAGGATGATGCCCGTCGACAACCTGACCCGCTTGGCCGACTTGGTGGCCGAAGCTGCCGAGCCTTTGCCGAACCTGGACGACCCCTCCTTCGCGGGCGCGTTCGACCGCTTCGGCGATGCCCGCGTGGTCTGCCTCGGCGAAGCGAGCCACGGCACCTCCGAATTCTACCGCGCACGCGCGGCGATCACCCGGCGCTTGATCGAGCAGCATGGCTTCACGCTGGTTGCCGTCGAAGCGGACTGGCCCGACGCGGCGGTGCTGGACCGCTTTGTCCGCGACAAGCCGCGCGTGCCCGAAGCTGCGCCGGCGTTCACGCGCTTTCCGACCTGGATGTGGCGCAACGAAGAGTTCGCCGCATTCATCGGCTGGCTACGGGAGCACAACCACACGCGAGCCGAGGCCGAACGCGTCAGTTTCCACGGCCTCGACCTCTACAATATGAGCGCGTCTGTCGCGGCGGTGATCGGGTATCTCGACAGGATCGATCCAGCCACCGCTGCCGACGCGCGCAAGCTCTACGGCTGCCTCAAGCCGTGGAAGGAGCAGCCCGAAGTCTATGGCCATGTCGCGAAGAGCGAAGGCTATGGCCGGTGCGAGGCTGGCGTCGTGCAGATGTTGCGAACCCTGATCGAGCGCGAGCCGTTCTATGCGCCGGACGATCCGGACTCGTTCCTCGACGCGGTGCAAAATGCGCGCCTGGTCGCCAATGGCGAAGCCTATTACCGCGCGATGTACTATGGCTCGGCGGCAAGCTGGAACCTGCGCGACGAGCATATGGCAGACACGCTGGACGTGCTGCTGCAGCGCAAGGGCCCGGCCGCCAAGGCGGTGATCTGGGCCCACAACAGCCACATCGGCGACGCACGCTTTACCGACATGGGCCAGAGCCGGGACGAACTGAACCTGGGCCAGCTTGTGCGCGAGAGGTACGGGGACACGGCCTGCCTGATCGGCTTCGGGACCCATGCGGGATCGGTCGCGGCTGCGGATGACTGGGATGCGCCTATGAAGATCAAGGCGGTCAATCCGTCGCATTCCGACAGCTTCGAGCGGATCCTGCACGAGAGCGGGGTCGAACGCTTCCTGCTCGATCTGCGCGAGGAAGTCGCCACGGACCAGCTGCGCGAGGCGCTGCTGGAAGAGCGACTTGAGCGTTATATTGGTGTGATCTACCGCCCGGATACGGAGCGCTGGAGCCACTATTCCGAGGCATCGCTCGCAGCCCAGTTCGACGCCTTCGTCTGGTTCGACACCACCAAGGCGGTTACGGCGACCGCCGGTCCCGAACAGGCGGGTCCGGACGACACCTGGCCATTCGGCCTCTGAGGCTCGCGCCGCGATACGCCTCCGGCTTTAACACACTCTCGTCGGAGTGGCCCGGTCAGCGCGTCCGGTTGGCGGAGCGCGGCCGTTGTAGAACACCGGGTCCCAAAGCTGCACGGGATGACCCTCTCACCTGCGCTCGGCAGCCTCGCGGCTTCGCATGCTGGTCCAAACCCCTGCCGCCAGCCCGGCAAACAACAGGCCGCTGGCGGCATGCAGCACCATCTGCCCGGCCTCTCCCTCGGCAGCGGTCCTAACCAGCACCAGGTCTCCTGCCGGGGTGATCAGCGTCACCAGCAGCACAAGGAGCACAGCGCGGGCCGAGGCGTACAGCGTGAGCAGGGCGATATAGCCGGCGAGCGCGAGGTCGCGCAGGCCGACGGCGCGGACATAGCCTTGGCTCTCCGGACGGGTCGCAGGAACGCCGAACAGGCTCGCCGCCGCGTCCACTCCGAAGAGGAACAGCACGCCCAGGCCGGCGAACAACAGGCTCGCTGCGAGCAGTGTCCAGCGCAGCGCCCGCGCCTTGATCCTCACACCAGCCACGACAGCGCCTGCCGTAGCCAGTTCGTGCCATCGCGCTCGAACCATTCGCCATGCGCGAAGATCACGCGCTCTGGGGCGAGCCCCAGCATCTCGTCGAACGCCCTCGCGGCCTCGCGACGGTGCAAGCGCAGAATCGCGCGCAAATAGCGCGGCGTCGTGCCGGCGTGGGCACCCGAGAGCAGGACGAACGCGCGCGTCCATGCCGGCAGCCTGTCCGAGGGCATGTGCTGCACCACATCGGTCAGGATCAGCGTGCGCGATTGGCGATGGAAGAAATAGACTTCCGAGAAAGCGGTGCTGCGGATGAGACTCTGGTCGACCTCTCCGTCCCATTCGGGCGGCGCGCGTTCGCCCAGGTCCCGGTCGAGCCGCAATCCGGAAGCGCGTACCTGCGCACGATCGCGCAGCCCCGGTGCTGCCCATGTCAGCGCATCGGGAAAGCGGGTTTGCCACTCCCCAAGCAGCGTCCAATGCGCGATATTGGGCGCAACCAGGTGACGCACCGGCCCGAGCGCGCGCACCTCGTCGACCAGGGATTCGGTGATCTCCGTCGGCGAATGCATCAGCAGGTCGCCGCTGCAAAGTCGAAGGATCGTCATCCGGATCGGCAAAGCCACGCCGCCAGGCCGGATCGGACCGCTGTCCACGATCCATATATTCTCCCCAACCGGCTTCAGCGTGTTGAGCGGCGGGTAGGTCGCGGCCTCGTCCGCCTCCTCGTCCGGTCCCCGGGTTTGTTGAACGGCCCGGACCGCTAGGAAGGCCGCGGCACTTCCTGCGACCGCCAGGGCGACGAGCTTTGCGCTCCGCTTGTTGGACATGAGCACCGGCCTCCAGCTTCGTTTTGGAGGATCGTCGCTGAGCGCAGTTGGTTCCCCGCAAACGGCGATCCAGTCAGGAGATCGACGGGCCACCGCGTGAGCGGCCAAACTGCCAATTGACGCCGTCCGACCGCATGATCCCCGAAACCGGCTTGCCCAGCTGTCGTTCGAGAACCGGCCGCCACGGCACCAGCGTAAATTCCCGGCTACGCTCGACAAGCGCGAAGCGCCCGCTGGCGGTTTCAACGCGGCGGGTAAGTCGCCCCTCGATCCGCGTGCCATGCGCCGACTCGACAAAGGTCTTTCCGAGCTGCTCGCCAACCTCACCCGCGAGGCGCAGCAGTTCGCGCCGTTGCAGCAGCGCCAGGGCGTTCCGCCGCAGCCGCACGCCGTCGCCGATGTCGGCATCGGCAAGTCCCTGCTCTACCAGCCACTGCCGTCGCGCAGCGAGCGCGTCGCGCAGCTCTCGTCCGAAGCCCGCATCCCGGATGACCAAGGGTTCGCCTCCAGTGATCGTCTTGTCGAGCCAGGTCGGGGAATCCGCCGAAGTCAGTTGCTCGAGTGGAAGCGAAGACAGCATCTCGATCAGGACGGGCCGGTCGCGCAACTGGCGCAGCTGATCAGCCACGACGCGGTCCAAATGATCGTCGGCAATTATCCAGCTGACGTCCTCGAGACGCTCCACCACGCCGGCGCGCCGCATCGCCTCCAGGCGCCGAACATGCGCCTGCGCAAATGCATGGCTGGCGTCGGGATCATGGCGCAGGTGCAGCTCGACCGAGTAGCGGCCACCGCTTGCCCGCGCGACCGCGTCGATCGTCCGGTCGACCTCGCGGAGCTCGACGCGGCGCGGCGCCACCCGGATGATCGCATCCTCGGGCGTCGGTTCGACACCATCGGCGCGTCCGATATCGAGATAGTGCACGCGTCCATCGACGCCATCCACGATCAGATAGTGGCGATCGCGATGTTCGTCCGAGAACCCGCGGTGCACGACGCGTCCGACCAAAGGGGCCCGCAGCCCTTCCTCGATCACGCGGTCGGCTTGCGCGCGCTCGAGCCGGCGGGCGGTAAGCGCGCGCTGCATCAGCCGGATGATGTCGCCGCGCTCGCCCATCCGGCACAGCGTCTCCTCCAGCCCGTCCGCAAGCTGCCAACGGCCACCGCCCAGATCCTTGGCCAGACCCATGGCGCCGAGCTTGCGCAGGCGCCCCGTCGCGATTGCCTGCTGGAAGGGATCGTTGTGCGCCCGGCCGGTGATGCGCTCGGCATCCATAACTCGGAGGAGTCGCCTGTCGATAGCAGTCAACCGCTCCTGCTCGACGTCGTGGCGCAGCCGGTCGTGGATCTCGCGGTCGGTGCGCGGGCCTAGGTCCAGGGTGACGAGCTCGGCCGCGCGCTCGCGAAACCCATGCGCGATATATTCGCGGGCGATGACGAGGTTCTCGCCGCGGTCATCGACGCCGCGCAGCATGATGTGGGTATGGGGCTGGTCGGTGTTGAAATGGTCGACCGCGACCCAGTCGAGCCTGGTGCCGAGGTCGTGCTCGACCTGCGCCAACAGCCGCCGCACATAGGGCTTGAGGTCGGGATATTCGGCGCCGTCCTCGGCAGAGACGATGAAGCGGAACTGGTGGCGATCGCCGGCGCAGCGATCGAGGAACGCCTTGCCGTCCGCGGCCTCCATGTCGCGACCGTAGAGCTCGCCCGGCATGCCCTCGCGGGTGACGCCGTCGCGCTGGATGTAGCGCAGGTGCGCGCGCGCGCCGGCAAGCCCCTTGCCGCCCGTCCGCACGAGCCGCGTCTTGACGATGGCGCGGCGCCCGCGAAACTCGGCCAGCCGGTCGCGGCTCGACAGCAGCCGGCCGATGCTCGCGCCGCGTCCGATCCGGCTCCCGTCGAACCGGTGCGCCCTGACGCCGGTCTTGCTGCCTGCCAACCGCGCGGCGGCGAGCACGCGCGCGCCATATTTGGCGAGGCGCTTGCCGTCCTTGCCCTTGGACTTGCCGAACCTGGGGGTGAACTCGTCGTCGCTCACCGCCGCGCCCCCGGAGTCTCGCGCAACCGCGGAGCAAACCACGGTTTTCCGCCAATACTACGGCACATGTCTCGTGGCGTACGACGCGCGTCTCGCGGAAAAACGATGTGCAGACAGTTACTTGGCCAGTGTCGCGAGACGCTGCCTTTATCTTGTTTTCCCTTCCTTCCCTGATCCCCCTTCACCCGGCGCAAAAACAAAGCCGGGACACGCCGCCTGCACGGCAGCGCCTCCCGGCTCGATCGCGGTCGGAATTCATGCATCCGCGAATGCCGCTTTCGCCGGCTTCGCGCGCCCGAAGCTGCGCCTGCCGAGCATCCCGTGTGCGTTGCCGTCACCGTCGACGAGCATCACCGCGACGAACCAGCGCCCGTCGATCCGCCCGAGGATCCGCACTCGATCGAGCTCGATCTCCGCGTCGTCGCCGCGGCAATAGCTGCCGATCCAGCATTCCTGAATCCGTGCATCCCAGTGGAAATCGACTTCCTCGGCCGCGAGGAACCGCGCCGCCAAGGCAGTCCCTGCGGGCCTTCCGAACTCGATCTCGAGCCCGGAAACCAGCGCTGCCATTACGTGATCGGCCGCGGCCGAGATGGATTGAACCTGTGCCATTGCCTGTCTCCGCTTTTGGTCCTCACCATCGAGGACAAGGCTTTCGGGACGGGCGGCGAAGCGGCGGTCAGGGCCGCCGGAGCACAAGCGCAGGCGCCGCGAAGCGGACATGGGGGGAACCGATTTGCGCAGCAAATTGGGGGGCACCCATGGGCCTTGAGGGCCGCTTCGGCGGCCGTCATGCTGGGGCTTCACGACGAGCCCTCCCACCCTCGCCACGTCACGGTACCTCCCGGCGAAGCACGAACAGCGCCGCTCCCGGTGCCTGGCCGGCTGCGGATGGGGAAGCCTGTTGACCTTCGCGGCGTACGAGGAACAGCGTGTCGGTCCGAGGGTTAGCGGCCGCTGTCGATGTCGCCGTCGCATCGCCGACATTGCGCAGATACGCCACCGTCTCGCCCGGCAGCGACGCTTGTCCCGCGAGCCAGGCGGCATAGCGCGCGGGCCCGGCATTGTAGGCGCCGAACAGTCCCGGATAGCCGAAGCGATCGTGCATGCGCCGGAGGTAGCAGGCGCCCGCGACGATATTGTCGGCGGGCTGGTCGGGATCGTCGCTGAGACCGAGGTCGCGCCGCAGCTCGGCCCAGGTACCCGGCATCAGCTGCATCAGCCCGATCGCGCCCTTTGGGCTGCGGATCGGCCGGCCGGCCAGGCGGGTGCGGCCGCCGCTTTCGGCCTGCATGACACGCGCGATCCAGTCTGCCGGCACACCGCAGCGCGTGGCGGCGGCGGTGATCTCCGCCGACCAGCGCGACACCTGGGCCTGCGCCGAAGGGGCGACGAGGCACAGCCCCGCGGCGACCATGCGCAAGGTCACCATATCAGCCTCGCGCGTCCGATCAGGTCGCGGTGGCCGGTGATACCGAAATAGCGCCCGTCGAACGAGCCCGGCGCGTCCATCAGCAGCAGATACTCGCCCGGCGCGAGCCGGCGGCAGCCCTGCCACCAGGGCAGTTCTCGTCCGCTCGGGTCGCGGGCCAGCCGGGTCGCGACGAGCCTGCCCTCGACGAGAACTTGGGGGCCGGAGGCGCAGACGAAGTCATCCTGTACGGCGACGACGCGCTTCACCAGCGGCACGTTGGCCGGGAGGTAATGGCGCCGACCGGCGAGCGCGCGCCAGCGTGCAGGCGCCCAGGCGACCGCCATGTCGCCGAGCGCCGGCGCGTCGCCGGGCCACACCCAGTAGAGCCCGATGGGTGCGCTCGCGCTGGCGTTCCAGACCAGCCGGGGCGCGGGGGCATAGAGTGGCGGAACCACGAGCAGCACCAGCCCGGCGCCGCCGAGCACGGCAAGGCGCAGATGGTGGAGCCGGCGCTGGCGGTGGGCGAAGCGGGCCTCGCCCCAGGCGAGCAGCGGCGCCTCGGTGGGGCTTCCCGGCCGCTTCACGAGCGGATTCCCTTGGCGCTGTGCTCGCGGCTCCACGCGTCGAGGTCATCGATATGGTATTGGACGAAGCGGCAGTGGCGACGGAACACCGGCCCCTCGCCGCGCACCCGCAAGCGCTTCAGCGAGCGCCCCGACAGCCCCAGATAGGCCGCCGCCTGGTCGGTATTGAGGAAGGGCGAGCCGCGCCTCGCGCGGGTCGCCCGGTCGATGTCGTCGCTGTCCATGCCCTGCATCCCGTTGCTTCGAACGGCACCGGAGTTGGCAGGACGGGCACCTCGCGAAGAGTGTCGAAAACCGCGTGCCCGCATTTCGACACCCCCGTGGCGGTGCGCCCCGCGCCGGATGGCGCGAGGCGCTTGCTGCTCAGCGCGACCAGATGAGGTTGTGCTGGCCGCCCTCGCCCTCGACCAGGGTCGCGTAGATCGGGGCGGGGAGCGAGGGATCGTCGAGCTTGACCGAGACATAGGGCCGGTCCTCGCGCGAGGTCTTGGTCCAGCCGGCGCCGAACTCGACGCCTGCCGAGGTCGTGACCCGGTAGTCGGGGGCCTTGTCGTGATCCTTGCTCGAGGGCTTGATGCTCGCCTTGGCGTTGAGTGTCAGGGTCCGGATGGTGCCGGTGAACACGCCGTTGTCGTCCCGAGTGAAGCTGCCGATGGTCGCCATGATACTTCTCCTTGGTTGCTCGAAGCCGCGCCAGTGCGGCCTCGATGGCGTCGAGCAGGCACCGCCAGCGGCCGGCATGCACCCGGCCGAACGGAGCCGGGCCGCAGCGCAGCGGAGGACGGCCAAAGCTGGCTTTCTTGCCTCGCGAGGAAGGCGCAGGGGCGAAGCCCCGAGCCGGGGAAGAAAGCCGGCGACGCCGTTGCTGGCCTCAGGCCGCGCGGTGCCAGACGGCCATCGTGGAAGAGGCCGCCTGCGCTGCGTGCAGCACAAGGGGGTGCTCCAGGCTTCCCACCGGCATGGCCGACGCACGGCATCCGGCTCGCCCCAGCCCGGCTGTGCTGCCCCGCCGAACGCGCTACAAGGCGGAAGCCAGGGGGAGCATAATGACAATATTGGACCAGGTCCGGGCACTGATCGAGCGGCTGGCGCCCGAGCCGGTGTGCGACGACTGCATCACTGAGCGGCTCGGCCTTAGCGTCCGGCAGCACGCCAACCACAAGACCCGCGAGCTTGCGGGAAGCGGCGGGTTCGAGCGCCGGCTCGACCCATGTTCGCTGTGCGGCGTGACTAAGAAGGTCATCCGGCACGCGGGCAGATAGCCAGGAAAAAGCGGGGCGGCGGGACGCCGCCCCGGACAGGGTCATGCGGCGATCGCCTGCGGTTCGGGCGCCGGCGCGGCGGGCCGCGCCGCCTCGGCCCTGGCATAAGCAGACACGGTGCCGACGCCGCCGCGCGTGGTATAGGTGGAGGGCGGGAAGGCCATCCAGCGCGGCACCCACTTGTCGACCTTGGCGCGTCCGTCCACGCCGCCGAGATGATCGGCGATGATCTTGCGGAGCGTCTTCCCCTTCTCGCCGTCGTTGGCGTTGGCGACCATGTTGCCGGCGACATCGGCGACGATGCAGGTGAGCACTTCCTTGTCGCGGAGCAACTCAAGGAAGGCTTCGTCGGCCTGCCACCAGCGCGCCATGTTGACGCCCAGCTCGATCCCGACCGCCTCGACCGCCGGGCTCCCGGCGGCGAGCGTCTCGCCGATCAGCACTGCCACGACGTCCATCACAGCTGGGTCGGGCAAGTCGAGCAGGCGAAGGAAGATAGCAGTCAGCCGGTCCCCTTCCGCACCTTCGACCTGGCCGCCACACACCGTCGGCGCCTCGGGATCGAAGCCGAGCAGGCCGAGCAGTGCGCGGCGCTTGGCATCGAACACCGTCTCGCCGCGACAGCATTCGATCGATTCCTGCACCGCATCGCTGCGCGCCTGCTGGGGCTCGGCGGAGACGTGCCAGAAGGGCGAGTCCGCAATGGCATGCGCGACCATCAGCCGCAGCGCGACATGCGGGCGGTCGAGCAGCGCGGCGCGCACGGCGGCATGACGATGCAGGTCGAGATAGGCCTGCATCGGCCCTGTGATCTCCGGACGCACCGGCCTGGGGCTCGCCTGCGGCACCTCGCCGCGCGCGATGCGGCTCGCTTCCTTGCGGCTGAGATAGCCCTCGTGGAACACGATCTCGCCGCTGGCGCGCACGTCGATAAAGACGCGCCCGCCCTTGCGCTTGGGGGTCTTCTCATATTCCCAGCCCTGGAAGTGCTCGCTCGGCGGCACGATCTCGACGCCCGTCCAGCCCGCCTCCAGATAGGCGACGCGCCGCGCTCGATGGCTTCGTTCTGCGCCTTCCAGAAGGCGTCGGCGTCGGCATCGGCGAGGTAGCGCTGTTCGTTGAACAGGTCGGCGACCAAGGCGACGCCGCTCGCCTCGACATCGAACAGGGCGTAGCTGGCGCAGATCGCCTGCCCGCCAAACAGCCAACCGCGCAGCTGCCAGCCCGTCGGGCAGTGGGTGTCGGGCGCGTCCCACAGCGCCAGCCAGTCCTTCTGCCGTGCCTTGCTGGCGAGCGTCAGGTGCCGCACCGTCGCGCCGTCGATCTTGTCGCGGCGATAGAGGTCGCGGATGCGCGGCAGTAGGTTGCCGAGCGCGAGCGTGCGGCGGACGGCGAGCACCGGCAGCGCGAAGGTGTCGGCGATCTCGTCGGGCGACCTGCCTTCCTTGACGAGCCGGACGAATGTTTCCCAGCGCGTGACTTCGTCGGGGTCGAGCCGAGCCAGGTTCTCGATCAGCGACGCCTCGACGGCGCCGGCATCGTCGCCGGGATCGAGGATCGCGCACGGCAGGAGGTACGGCTCTGGCGCGTCCTCGTCCGCGCTTGCGAGTTCGGCGGCGACGATCCCGGCGGCGCGGAAGCGTCGCGCGCCCGCGAGGATGCCGAAGCGCTCGTCTTTGCCCGGACGCACGATCAACGTCTGGAGGATGCCGCGCTTGCGCACGCTCGGCAGTATGTCGGCGACATCGGGCAGGCGCTTGGCGAAGCGCATGTTCGCCTTGTCGACATAGAGGCGGTCGAGCGGAATGAAGTCGAGTTTCATGACCTTGCTCCTCGTGGGCGCCATCCGTCAGGATCCGAAGGGACCGGCGCGTGAAAAGCGGCGGAAAGGCGCGCCGCACGCCTTCCCGCCCTCAGGACCGCGGAAACCGGTCGGCCAGCTCCGATGCGGCCGCGCGCGCGCGGCGCAGCAGTGCCTCAGCCCAGAGGATCGAGCCCGTCTTGCGGGCCCATGCCGCCCAGTCGGACAGCGACAGATCGGTCGAGAAATGTGGGTCGCGCTCGATGCGCAGCCCGAAGGGCAGGCGCAGCGACTCGACCTCGTGAAGTGAAAACCAGCCGAGTTCGGGACAGCCGAAACCAAGGTCCGCGAGCCCGAACAGCGCGTCGCCGTCGTCGGACAGCTCGCTCGCCAGCCATGTCGCGGCGGAGAGCGGGTGGTACAGCTTGGCGAGCGGGCGCTTGTCCGTGGCGTCGCTGCGATATTGCGCGCGCAGGGCGGCGCGAAGCTCGGGGGTGAGCAGGCTCATGCCGCCTCTCCCACCGCCGAAGCCCCCGCATGGAAGCCGAGCAGATAGTCGGCGGCCTTGCTGGCGAGGCTGGCGGCACGGAAGATCGCGCGGTTGTCGGCGCGCAGCACTTCGAGCCAGCTGCTCAGATAGTCGGCATGGCGGACGCTCGGTTGGATCCCGAGGGCGGCGCAGAGAAAGGCCGAGCCAAGCTCGGCGACCAGCTCCTCGCGGGCATAGCCCGCGCTCCCGAATGGGCTGGTCAGGTCGCGCGCGAGGCGGCTGGCATGGCCGGTCCAGTGGCCGAGTTCGTGCAACGCGGTGCGGTAATAGTCGACCTGGTGGCGGAAGGCCGGCTGCGGCGGCACCTGCACATGGTCGGTGCCGGGCGCGTAATAGGCCTGCGCTCCGCCGACCCGGAAGTCCGCGCCGCTCGCTTCGATCAGCGCCTCGGCGACGGGCACGATCTCGCGCGGCGGCAGTGGCTCGGCACGGGCGAGCATCCGCTCGGGCAGCCCGTCGCACTGCGCGACGTTGAAGACGGTGAAGCGCTTGAGAAAGGGCACCGCGCGGGCCTCGCCGCCCTCGCTCGCCACCCGCTCCTTCTCGGAGTCTGGCGTGTACTTGTCGGCATAGACCACGCAGGTCCCGCGCTCGCCTTTGCGCACCCACCCGCCCGCCTCCAGCGCCTGCCGGAAGGTCAGCCAGCCCTGTGAGGCATAGCCGTGCGCTACACCCGAGCCCCACAGGATCAGGACGTTGATCCCCGAATAGGCGCGGTTGGAGGCGGCGTTGCGCGGCAGGCCCGGCTCAGCGGCGGCAGCCTCCCAAGGCTGCACCCAGGGAAAGCGCCCGGCCTCCAACTCGGCAACCACGCGCGCGGTGACCTCGTCATAGAGGGAGGCGCGCGCCCCGCGCTCGTCCACCTCTCCCCGCATCCGACGCCCGCGATCCTTGGCCACGATCCACCCTCCTCACTCAAAAGCCGCAACCGGCCCCGGAAAGCGGGGTGGGCGGCGAGGAAGCCCTGAAGGCCCGCGGTGCAGGGCGGGACGCACCTGCAAGGCCGGAATGGCAGTGGAGGACCCGGGCAGCGCCCGGGTTGCGGCCCGCCCGAGCGGGCCTAGAAGGGCGCGGCGGCCAACCCGCTTGACCGGGACCGGCCGAGCGACTTCGGCGCGCCAGCGCCGTCCGCAGCCCATGCGCCAGCGATCGTCACCCGCAGGGCCGGGACGCGCGGAGCGCGGCCCGGCGGCGCCCAACGCCGTAGAGCGCGGTCGGGGGCAACGTGATGCGCAACAAGCAAGGACGCGCTCTTGCCGACACCGCAGGCGCGGCGGCGTGCGCGCGCAATCCGTGCGCCAGCCGCCGCCGCGCCCCCGGTCCGAGGCAAGCAAGCATGCGCGAGGAAACGGAAAGTGCGCGAACCCTGTGGCTGTTTACAGACGCAGTGCGCGCACCGCTGGTCCCGCGCCCCTTCACGCATCGCGCCGCGGGGTGCCCAGAACGCGCATTGGCAGCCTCGCTCGGCCGGTTCCCGGCCTTTCTATTGGTGCGGCTCGGCATCTTCAAGCACACGACGCCCACGCAATAGCCGCCTGAGCGAAGCGGCGTTCGCCTTGTTGCTTACGTCTCCAGATCTTCGCGCCACGCGC
Organism: Sphingomonas sp. S2-65; assembly: GCF_021513175.1. NCBI lineage: Bacteria > Pseudomonadati > Pseudomonadota > Alphaproteobacteria > Sphingomonadales > Sphingomonadaceae > Sphingomonas > Sphingomonas sp. S2-65. The sequence continues at coordinate 2,123,805 of NZ_CP090953.1, forward strand.
GCCGCAGCGGCGAGGACCCACCGGGTCCGAACGCCGGGTGGCATCCAGCTGAACTCCACTCTAGCGACCGCACGGTAGCTGGTGTCATGCTCCTCGTCTCCGCAGCCGGGGCGTGGATCATCTACGTCGCGTTTCGCTCTAGCCCCCCGGCTGCGCTCCGGTCAGTAGATGGCATGCTGACCTTCCTTGCTGCCGCAGCGCTGCGTAGCTGCAGTCCCACCCTGATCTATGACGCCGACACCTTCACCTGCGCAGACGGGACCAAGCTGCGTGTGGCTGGGGTTAACAGCCGCGAACTGAAGGGTAAGCCCTGCCCTCGCGATTATCCCTGCCCAGCCATGTCGGCGTCGAAGGCTCGCGAGGTAACCGTGAGGCTGCTCGGTGCCACCGTGACCGGCAAACGTCTGACCGGGCACCTGATCGTGCGTGCGCCTGCGCTACGCTACGAGGTTGTCGGTCGGAGCCACGATCGGTTGGTGGCTAGGATCGTGACCCCTTGCGGACAGGACTTGCGGTGTGCACTTCTCGCAGCGGGTGCGGTGGCGCAATGGCCCAAGTTCGTGACACGCTACAATTTACGGCCGTGCCGCCGATAGCGCGCGCCCACGCCACTGCGGGCGGCCAGCAGTGCAGTGCGATTTGACGTCATCGCATCTGCGCTGTTGAAGAGGTTTCTCCGATGGAAGATTCGCTCGCATGCCAGCTCTAGACGAACTGACCCAGCCCCAGATCGATTGCCTGATGCTGGTTCGGGATGGCCGAACGTCCAAGGAGATGGCGCGTCTGCTGGGAGTGTCCAAAACCGCGATCGACCAGCGCCTCGACCGCGCCAGATCGATCCTTGGTGCCAGCACGCGCGAGGAGGCGGCAAGGATCTACGCCGAGGGCGGATATGACCGAGTCACATGTGATCCGCCAGAGATTGTCTACACCACGATTCCAGCCTCATTCAACGTTTCGGCAGAAGCTGATGGAGGGAGCCAAGGCAGCCAGGTTCAGGAGGTTCGTGCTTCGTTTGAAGTCGCCGCCCCCCCCACCTGGACCGGTCTTCTCCGCCTGTTCGGTGAGGTAGAGCCAAAGGACATCGGAACCACGGGGCGCGTCGCCTTGGCGCTGTTCGCGGCGCTGGCGGCCGTCATGCTATTCGGTGGCCTTAGTCTCTTTCTTTATGCGATTCTCGGCGTCGGCCGGGTTCTGCTGAACTAGCTCTCCGCCGTTGTCGAAACAATGCAACCCGCGAAGCAGGCGCTCCGCGGGAAAGGGGAAGCGCATGTCCAATCATCAGCACGAAAGCTCGATCATTGCTGTCGCAAAGGCAATCATTGCCGGCGAGAGGGGTGCGGACACCAACATCCGCAATCTGGCCGATCTGGTCAGTGTCACGGCCGCCGAGACGCAGCGCATCGAGCTGCCGCCGCATGCAACCCAAGCTGCGTTCGACCAGCTTCAGACAGCCATGGACGCGGCATTCGAAACGCGTAAGGCGATCGTCGCGGCGCACCTGCAGTTCGGCGCGATTGCCGCGAAGCTAGGGGCCACTCCTACATCCTGGGGCGACCTGTGGCCCTGCCCTCCGTTTCCGAAGACCGCGGAGGCTGGACAAGAAGCAGCTTCGTTGCGGCTGGTGGCAGCGGCTTGACGCGCGGGCATGCCGGTGGTCCGCTGCCGGCATGCCCCACGTCCAGATCTTCCTGCTGCTTCTGCTCGCCAGTCTCTCTTATGCCTTCTGGCGAGGGGGAGCCCCGGAGCGAACAACGGCAGCTATCTTTATCGCGGGCGCGGTCGGCTCTGCCTTGGCAGCGTCACCGGCGGCAGCCCGCTGGGCCAATGTCGAGCTTGGCGTGCTCGCGGTCGATGCCGCGATGCTGATCGCCTTCCTCGCCTTGATGATAAAGGCGAACAGGTTGTGGCCGATTCTTTTGATGGGATTGCAGACAGTTCAGGTAGCGGGGCATCTGCTCAGGATGCTGGATCCCAAGCTGTTCCCCTTTCTTTATTGGGTGACGAGCGCGTTCTGGAGCTACGCCATGGTAGTGCTCCTGGTCATAGCTACCTTTCTCCATTCCGCGCGCTTGCGGCATCGCGGTCACGACGCGCCCTGGAGCAGCTCCTCCGGCCCTTCTTCGACTCCCGCTCGGGAGACCTCGCCCGGGATCTGATCAAGACCAACGGCTCGTTGAGCGCGACTATCGCTGCGGATACCAACTTCCTGGCCTCGCAGCTCGAAGGCAGGGCCGAGGTCGCCGGACTTCTGTCCGCGGTACACCGCGCCCACCTGTCGCTCCTGCGAGAGAAGATCCCGGCCAGGCTGCGCATCGGCAACTCGAACGACCTGGAAATCTATCTCCGGACCATGCTGCAGCATGAGAGCACCGAACAGATCCATGTGCTCTACCTGAACACCAAGAACGAGCTGCTTCATGAGTTCGTCAGTCAGGGAGCCCTGGATGCGGCGACGCTCTATGTTCGAGACGTGCTCTATCACGGCATGCAGATCGGCGCCGCGGGCTTGATCCTGATCCACAATCACCCCTCGGGCGATCCGACTCCCAGCGCCGCCGACAAGGACATGACGCGTAAGTTAGCCCTGGCCTGCAAGCTGGTCGACATGAGCCTGCACGACCACTTAGTCGTCGCCAGGAGTGGCGTGATCAGCTTTCGGCGAGAGGGAATCCTGTGAATGACCCCAAGGCGCCGCTTCCTCACGCAACGAACTGATCTGCAGGGTCCTGGCAAGATGCTCGATCCCTACTTCGACGCAGTCTCCGGCATGCGGATCGCCCAGGGCGTGGCAAATGCCGATTATCTCATCGGCAAGAGCGCGGGCGCGATCATAAGAAAGGTTCATGCGGCGAGGTTCATGTCAGCAGCAACCTTAAGCGATCCTTACAATTCAGCCGTCGTGCGCGCGCGCTTGGTCCTCCAGGGTAGACCGTTGACGACCGCCCACCGTCGCGAGCGGGAGCGCCAGCATGGCTACTGATGCATATCGTGGCGGCGCGCTGACCGTCGATAGCGTGCTTTCCGACCTGGAAGGCGTGCTTACCCATTATCGCCAGCTTGAAAGTCACGCGCCAACCGATTCGACACAGGTCTCTGTCGTCGAGCTGGCAAGCCGCATCTATGACGCACGCCGAGCACGCGATACGTGCTTTTCCGGCCACTCCGATCTTTTCGGTGAACCCGGCTGGGACATCCTTCTGGACCTCTTCATTGCAGGCGAACGAGGAAGAAAGGTGAGTGTCAGCAGTTGCTGCATTGCCGCAGCCGTCCCACCCACAACTGCGCTGCGGTGGATCGGCACGCTATCCGAGCGCGGGCTTATCGAACAAACCCCCGACGTAAAAGATTCCCGACGTAGATTCGTAGCGCTGACTCCTGCTGCCAAGGCCTCGCTTTTGAAGTGGCTGCACATCTTGCGCGGACGCATCGCTCCGACCTAGCTTCGCACCGTAGGATTATGCGGCCGGATAGCGGACTATCCGGCCGCGCGACCCAGGGTTCATCCGGGGGATTTGGATGTATTTACATCCATAATGGAGGGCGCGCCAGACTGTTCCGTCCCAAGATGGTTTTTCTCGCCTATCCTGCTGTCATCTTCGGCGAGGTTCTTCTTGACACGAACATCGCCAAAGGTGTGACTTCGCCTGTCGTCAAGACAGGGGAGGATATAATGAGATATTTGGCAGGAGCTGCTGCGGCAGCGTTCTTGTTCGCGCCTGCTGTGCGCGCTCAAACAACCGCGAGCATTCAGCCGCCGCAAGCCACGGTGATCAACGCGGGTTCAAGCGCACGGGTAGCCGCGCCTACTTCGTCCATCTTGCGTTCGGGCACCTCTGTTCCCCTTCGAACAGTTGAAGCACTCACTACCAAAGGTAAGAAGTTGCGGGTCGGTCAGCGCTTCAACCTCGAAGTGGCAGAGCCCGTCATGGTCGATGGCCAAGTCGTGATCCCGGTCGGCAGCCCGGCAGTGGGCGAGATCACCCACGTCCGCAACAAGGGCATGTGGGGCAAGTCGGGGAAGATCGAGGCGCGCATCCTCTACGTCCGTGCGAACGGCGTTCAGATCCGGCTAACGGGTCAAGTTGACGATAAGGGTGTCACGGGAACGGCTGGCGTCGTCGGCGCAGCGGTGCTGGTGCCCGTGGCGGGTTTCTTTCTTACCGGTACGAGCGCAAGCATCCCTACGGGAAGTCACATCACCGCGTTCGTGGAAGAGGATTTGCCGGTGTCTTTCAGCGGTTCTTCACCCGCGCCGATGGTCGTGCCGGTCGGCCCCAACCCGCAATGACTTTGTCGACGCCCGCCGCCTTTGATCGTGGCGGGCGCCTTCCTCTCCAACAGGGGATCAGGATGGTACCATCGGCGATCGGGTTTCTCGCTCTCGTGGCAACCATCACCACCGCGCCGGCTGATACGCAGCGTCGGAAGCGGACCGCGCCTGGTGCTTCTACGGCGCGCAGGACTGCGATCCAGTCTGGCGAGGGCGCATATTTCGCGAACTGCTCGCAAGCACGTGCGGCCGGTGCGGCACCGGTCCGTCGTGGAGACCCCGGGTACAGTCGCAAGCTTGACCGGGATGGGGATGGAATCGGCTGCGAGTGACCGTGGCCATCACTCCGGGGAGCAGTGCTGCGACGGTGCCCGGCCATTCACGGCCGCCGAGGCCGATATGACACCCCGAGAGGAGCGGCTGGCTGAGGCGCTTGCGGTCGAGCGGATCCACGGCGTGGCGTCAGTGGCGTTCATAGCTGGGCGCGTGCGTGACCTGGCAGTTGCCGGCGATGTGGCAGGTGTTCAGCGTTGGCGTGAGATAGCCGCTGCCTACGACGCTCTGAACCCGGAGATGCGGACGTCGCAATGAGCCGCCTGCAACGCCTGGAAGCACTTGCGCTGGGCCTTCTGTGCACTGCGATGGGAGCCACCATACTGGTTTCCGCCATTGCCACGATCTTGCAATGGGCCGCCTAGTCCCGGATCGGGATCGGCTCGGAACTTGCGCGGCTTCCCCGCTTTTTTCGCCATGATAGCATGCAAATGCTCGATAGTCCCTTTCTCGAGCAAATGCAGGGCAGCCGAAGGTCCCAGAAACCGGACTTTCGGCTGCTTGCCCGCGGATTCAGCCGCCGTTCCACCACAAGGGCTAAAGGATCGCGCGCGGTGACGACTCCAGTGTTCCCATTAAGTCCCTTTGCCCAAGCGATTCGGTCAAGCCGGAGATTGGCCGGGTCTCCCGGTGCCGCCGGCCGATGAGCTGCTCCCTTAAACGAGGGGCGAGTGCCCGCAGCAACGCGAGCGCTCAGGCTGCAGCGAGCCTTGGCCATCTGCTTCTTGCCCTAACATCGTCGACATCGGGATAGCGCGATCTTCGACTTTCGTCCGTGCCGGTGCGAAGGAACAAACAACCACGGCGGAGATTCGCGAGAGGCGATCCATTAACGCATGGATGAAGGTCAAAAGGCCTACGCACTCCAGCGTTTCTTCAAGCGCGGTTGATAGAGCATAAAGCGGACCGTTGTGACCATCCGCAGCCGATTCCAAGCCTGCGTTGATCATTTCCATTCCGACGGCGCCTCCAAGGTAGAGTATGCCTGCCAGGGTAAACTGGATTTTGGTGCGCGGATCTAGCGAAAGGAACCAGCGCAGCAAAACCGCGCCGAGAACGGCCAGGACAGGAACGGCGACAAGAACCCAGCTATAGCGAAATACGCTCCCCAGCTGACGTACCGACGGATCAACCTTCCTCAAGATGATTCCGGTCAACTCGTGGACCATCGCCACTTCATCGATCGACAGGCAGAGGAACACCAAGGCGAGAAGCAACCAACTCTTTACGTAGAGAGGCGAACTCTCCGCAGCTGCCCGCGCTGAAACCGCCAGCAACACTCCGCAGCCGAGCAGTAGAAACGATGAGACCCAAGTAGGGATGCTGTCATCTCGCATCAGAGAAAGCCGGTGGAGCGTCTCCTGCAGGGTTGGGCCTGGGTAGGTCATGAGAATCACGTCGGCGACTGCACCAAAGATCACCATCACGCCGATCGATAAGGCCATCGCCGTGACAAGGCCTTTGCGAGCTACAACGAGTTCGAGACGCATGATCCCCCCGTCCGCCTGTTACAGTTTTATGACGCAACCCTCTCACAGACAAACGCAATCACCAAGCACTTTAAAAGCAGATATACTGAAGACGCCCAGTTCCTAACCTATGATGTTTGATAGACGAGGCCCGCGCTACCGACGATCAGCGGTTTTTTCCCATAGTAATCCTGGTTCCACCCGGGAGTTGTGGATCACGCAGCTACCGCAAGCAGCCGAGAGTGCAGGCTCGCCTTCCTTCGACGCCTCGCCTGGCGTCGGCAACCAACGCATGCTGCCTCCAAGGATCACCCAGTGCTTCGCATCCTGCGAGCTCCCCGACTATGGAGATCAGAACCGCGGGTATCAAAACTGCGCGCCAGCCAGGTCGGCTGGAGTAGAGCTTTGGAACCACAGGCGGAGTGGAGACTTGGTATATGTCACGGCCCATGAGGACGCCATGATGACAAGTCGATCACCTACCGGACGAATGATGCCCCACCACCGTCGGTCTTTTATGCGGACTCCCAGCGTCACGACGCACGTGCACTTCAATCGCATCGTCAGACAGTCTGCAGTCATTCCTCGCTTGAAACGGATCAAGGGCCCTCAGGGCATTGTAGTCGGACTGGGCCTTTCACTGGCACTTTGGGCGCTCTTCGCACTAATCATCGCCTAGGTGATGAGCCACCGACGTGAAAAGCGCGACCCTAAAGAGGCTCCCCTGAAGGAATTGGCAGAGCAACCCTTGAGGACGGACGGATGAGCACAGGGGATGTCATCGAGTTCACTTTCCGAGAGCTGCGGCAAGCCCCGGGACGTGTAGCGGCATCGGCGGCTCCGTCGATCGCGACGCCTGCAATGGCGCGATGCGGGGAGGAACGCTGAGCCGAGCAAGAGGCTCGCAAACCAAGGAAGCTCTGGAGCAAGATCGGCTTTTCGGTGCGGATGATGCAAGGTTGGCTGCGGCCAAGGACGAGCCGAATACCAGATGAAAGCCTCCGCCCCCGGAGACCCACCGCGCAGCATCGAATGTGGGCTTTAGCAAGGAGGACGTCGGCGGTTGATCGGCTGCACGAAGAGCGGCATCAACATCGCACTGCGGTCGTCCCCGGTGGGAAAGACTTTCTTTTTTAGCTGCTCCTGACGCCCATGCGGTCAGCGATAAATCCTGCGTAGCAGCGCTGCCGAGCGGCCTGCTGAACGCGCCGTGGTTCCTGGGATACGGCGGCTACGATGCCGATAGGTTCAGGGAGGCACCGGAGGCCGGGCTATTCAGCCGTGCATCCAGGTCCAACATCCCGGCTTGGCCTCATCAGCTACGACAAGCGCCGCGACAGGCGCCGCACACCATCGAGATCATGTCCGGCCGCTAAATGATCGGCACGCCCGCTACGGCGGACGCCCGACCTCCCTCGTCTCCACCCTAGTCCCACGAGCCGTGCTCCCTTAACATCCATGCCAATCGTCACGGGTGTGGCTGCGCGTGAGGATGTGGGACCACGCGGTAGCCAAATCCTCTCGGGGCCTGTCCTTGAAGGGGGCTGCAAGCCGTGCTCTGGTAAGCGACGCCATTGCCCTCCGATCCACAAAGGTGGACTCGGCGATGACGCGATGACCGTTGCGTTCGAACAAGGCCATATATTCCGAATGGCGTAATCGGTTTGTGTAGTCTTGCGGATCGAGGCAAAATAATCGCCAAACCCAGCCGTCATATTTCAAGAAGTCGAAGCGTGAAAGGCGCCGGTCGTTGTGGGCGCGGTGATCGGTGTTGTCGATCCCATGCGACATGAGCCCGCCTTTGCGCAGTCCAGAGTGAACGGCGCGCACGAGATCCTCGATGGCCGAGGGAGGGATATGCTCCAGCGCTGTATGACTGACGATCGCGTCGACGACTGGCATCTCCCGTTCAACGTCGAATGGAGCGAGATATACAATGCCGAGCTGCTCGAGCAACGCAGGCAGATCCTTCCCTTCTGCGCGATCTGCTGCCGCGACAAGCTCGGCCATCCGCTCACACCCGACCTCAAGCCCCGAAGAAATACGACTCTCGTTGGCCGACAGGAACGCGAGTGCCTGCCGCACGCCGGCTGCATCCAGAAGCGGATAGGCGTCTGCCATATAGACTGTTCGTGCGCCGGCGACCCGCAGCATCAGCGGGATGATCGGAAACCAACCCGATCCGATTTCGAGAATCCTGGAACCGTCAAGCGCAAGCCCACCTTTGCGCAGCATGCGGACATGGTCAAATCCGCCTTCGACGACGCTCTCGTGCTGCGGCCCGATCTGCGTAGGATGTGATCTGCGCCACCAGGTGCGGACTTGGTGGCTAAAGGGCAAGGCCGCCTTCATTGTGTGCTTGACGCAGGTCACCTGCCACATATGTCGCCCCTCGTTCCGCAGTCGACGATGACTCGCAGTGCTCGGGCCTCCCCGGGCGCCAGTGTAACGCAAAGTACATAACGGCTGGGCGGTCAACATGCTCCCCAGGCGCGTGTTACGAACCCAAGGTAGCGACTGATTGGGCTGGTCCCGACCCCGTCGTAACCACGTCAAGGTCTCTTGCGAGAATGCAGGAACTCAATTCAGCCTCGCAGTCCTCACGAGAAGGTGCTCAGTCTTCTGAACGGGCCTTCCGCGAATGCTTCATCGGTCATTGCCCAATCTGCGCTGGCCCGCTCCGGCGTGCCTTGCTTGCCGTCCGTTGAACGCCGGCGCGCCCCGCCCAGTCGATGGATCAAACCTCCCGGCTTGAAGATCTCGCGGGTTACCGGCGCCTGCAGGATTTCCCGCGATGGGACGGTGACCCACAATCGGCGGTTGCGTCGCATTGCTGCCGGGCCTACGCTGCTTGCAGCATGACGTCCGAATCCGCCTCTGCTGCACCTTCGGAGCTGCGCGCGCAGCGAAAGCTCGCGTTGACGGTTGCCGGACTCACGCTTGTCCTCGCCTTTGCATTCCGGAACGAACGTGAACTCGTGATGCCGGCGGCCTCGATTGCGGAGACCGAAGCGAGCGCGTTCGCCGCCACTGTGGCAACCCCTTCGACGCTCAGCGGAATTGGCACCCGGGTCGACAAGCTCGCGCGCACTCGTCGCGGACGGATGCCCGGTTCGAACGCCGCAGACCTCGGCGCATCCGCCACTGCGCCCGCTCCTGCTGACGGCAGCGTGCTGGCGGGTGATCAGGAGACCGGGCCACTCGTTGAACAGGGCCTGCTCTCGCTGCTGCCGCAGGACCTCCAGGGCGGCCGCGGGGGCACATCGGCGCCCCAGATAGCAAGCTTTATTGGACTACCGGGCGGTGTTGTGTTTCGTAGCGGCTCGAACCCTCCGGTGACTGTGCCGACGCCAGCGCCGAGCGGCGCTCCGGCCACCCCCCCAGCCCCGGCCCCTTCGGGTGGACAAGGGACGCCGTCAAATCCAGATGGCCCGGTGTTGACCCCGACGCCGACTGCACCCAACAATCCTGCCGACCCGGTTAACCCGTCCGATCCGACCGATCCGCAACCGGGAATCCCCGGCAATCCCGTGCTGCCGCCGTCCCCCGGCCCTGGCGCGGTTCCCGAGCCGGGTACTTGGGCGTTGATGATCCTGGGCATCGGTTTCGTAGGAACATCGCTGCGCCGGCGCCGTCGCTCGGCCTTGGCTGCGACGGCTCTGTACCGGATCGACGAGAGGCTCAGTCCGGCCTAGCGGACGTTGTGCTCGCGGCAATCACGAGGCGGTCGTCGTCGAGGGTAATAGAGCCGAGTCTGCGCAGCACATCTTGACCAAGCAACGAGACCTTCAGATGACTGCCGGGCACGGCCGCCCGAACTTTCGACAGCGTACGACCGGCTATTTCCAGGCTTCGAGCACTTGCCCAGCCCATCGACGTAGCACCCGCGGCAGTCTGCAACTCGCCCGCAGGTTGGCTGGACAACGAAACGACGCCGGCGCGCGCTGCATCCTGTGGTGCCAGAACGAGCGCCGTCGCGCCTGTATCGACGAGAAATCGGATCCGAGTCCCGTTGACCATTCCATTAACATAGAAGAGCCCATCTGGCGCGCGCTTTACGACGACCCGCGCACCCTCGATCACCGCCTCTTCCGCCTCGCCTAACGGCGTAACGGCCATCGCGGCGGAGGCCCCTCGCGGCCCGGCATCGCGCGACGCGGCGAGAACCGCGGAAGAGGCCGCTACCATCGCCATCAGCCAGAGAAGACGCTCGTCCACCATGAGCAGCGATATCGCACATAGGCCTGAAGGTTTGGTAAACGCATATGATTATGACGCTCAAAGAGCAGGTCGCGCAGCATTGGGCGTGCGCGGATGAAGCCTTCGGCTCCGCCGGTGCTGGAACCATGCCGCCAGACCGAACACCAGGGCGACTAGGCCATATTGCAGCGCGGTCCACAGATAGGGAACCCGCATGGCCCTAGCGTCCGTGTAGAGCACGTAATGCGGCGTCGAGACACGGTACCCAGCATTGGTGAAAAGCGGAATCAGGTCCCCACGAAGGCCGTTGCGCTGCAGAGACCCGGTTACCGAAGCGGCCGTGGCCTTGCCGAGCGGCTCGCGCGTTTGCACGAAAAATCGGATAGGCCCACCGCGCCCCCCCACGACAGGCACGAACCGCACTTCCCACCCGCCGAGCGGCGTGTCAGCACCCATCGTTGCGACACGATCAAGGAGGACAGTGCCCTTGAGCGTTGCAGGGCCGTTGTCCGGGATCACCCCTCGCGCGGAAGCCAGATCGAGTGTGACCGGAGCTCCCGAACCCATCGATGCCGTGACGGCGAGCAACAGCGCAACGCTGGCGGCTAGGCCCATTGTCAGGGCGACCCAGGCGAGGAAGCGAAACAGGGCGCGGGCCTGCGAGAAGGGCGTACCGATGTTGCCATTCTGCCTGTGGGCCCGTGCCGAAAGCGTATACAGAACCGGGGCACCGAACAGGAAGACGAGCAACAGTAACGATGCCAGCGGGTAGAAGCCACCGAAGCGGCTAAACTGCCATTCTGCAAAACGCGCTACTAGGCCCTGATATTCGGCAGTTTGCCATGCAAAAAATGCGGCGACCACAGCAAGCCAGGCGAGCAACAATCGCATCACCGTCACGACGGGCTTGCGCGGAGCGAGCGTCTCTGATTGGCCAGTCATGGTACTTCCCCAAGGCAGCGGCTGCGCCGCCCTAGAAGACGTTCGCACGTTTCTTCGTTGCTCACCAGCGACGTCATTGCCGGGCCGGACCAAATCCTTCCTGATATCGGACAGTGGCCTGCCTTCGCTCGCGCGCGATTACCGCATCGAGGGCACGTTCGAGCTTGGTGCGGCGCACAACAGCGTCGGCGACAGCCACCGCTTGCTCGCCGGTGATGGGCACCGGCTCGCGCCGCAGGACGCGCACGATGCGGGTGCGCTCGGCTCCTACGAGTACAACAGCCGCGTCAACGCCTGCGGAGGCAAGCTGCCGCGCATCGCCGGCTGGCAGTTCCGCGGTGTCGACGCGGCGCTGCCAGCGCGCAACAGGACGCCTGGATGCCGCTAGTGCTAAGGCAGCATCGTTGAGCGACGGCATTGCCTGCAAGCTTGCCTGATCCCCCGGCAGGGTATTTGTGGATATGCCATCGAGGGTAAGAAACGCCCGCTCGCGGAACATCCAGGGTCGTGCGGCGATGAACTGGTTCAGCTCGGCCGGTGCAGGCGTGCGCAGATCCGCTGCGACCTGATCGCGCAGCAAGGCAATCAGGACGTCATCACGGCTGCGCCGCACCGCGGCGAGATATTCCGGAGTGAGGGCAAGCGAACGTGCCTCCGCCGCGCGTACGAGCAGTTCGCGCGACACAAGCCGCTCCACGCCCGCCGGTCCCGCGAGATCCACAATCCCCGTTTCGCCTGCAGCCTTCTGCTCGGCTTGCAGGTCGCGACGCGTGAGAGCCTTGCTGTCGACTGTCGCGAGGACTTGTCCGGCCGGAACTTCGGCATCGCACCCGGCAAGAAGCAGGCCAGCAACGACGCTTGCCGCCACGGGGATGCGTTTGCGCAATACCGCGGCTAATGCCATGTTCAATCCGCATCGGAGCAGCGCATGCATACCCCCTATGACTGGATCACAGTTTTGCTGTTCGGTGTCATCGCGAGCCTGTTCCTGCAGCGCTCGGTTGGCCCCGAGGTGGAGGGGGACACGCCGCTTGCCTATCTCCCGCCCGCTGCGGGTTGCGCGCTCGCCAATCTGGCTGGGAACAGCGGCTATCATCCGGGCGCAATCCTGCTTCTGTTTGCCACGATCACCTATGTCGTATTGCGCCTTCGGCCAGGCGCCTTTCGCCGATGAGCTGCAATTTTTCATGACGGCCCCAGCAGGAGCGCACGCCCTTCGGGGGCCAGGGCAGCGAGAAGGCGCGTGTTGAAGTCGACCAGCGTATCGATCGCGGCAGCTGGGGACTGGGAGTCTGTCGAGAGCCGCACGAGGACCCCGTCGGGTACGCGACGGTGGAGGGCGCCCCGCATGATTTCGAGCCGACCTTGCCACAAGTCGACCGGGAAACTGCCGCCGATCCGGGTCCAGTAGACGAGTTGCTCGCGCCGGCCGGGACGGTCGGCCGACATGGACTTGCCATTGATGCCGCGACCATCCGGAAGGCTCAGCGCGACTTGCCGCGACGGCCCGAGGTCCCAGCCCGAGGCCGGGTAGCAGGTCTCTGGGCGATGCAGCTGGAAGCCATAATCTTGCGTGCTTCCATAGGCGATGACCAGCACGATCGGCGGCCGCCCTGCCGCGACATAGGCCCGAGCGATATAGCGGTCATAGATGCGCCGGCTGAGCTCGTCCTGGGGCGGAAGCACCACGTCAAAGCTATCGACGCTGCGATATGGGCCCAGCATGGTCGGAATCGCCTGCTCGAGCGCCTGTTGTGATATCGGGGAAGCACGCCGGCTGGGACGCGCCGCGGCCGCGGCGGCGGCACCGACCACGAGCATGCCGCCGAGCAGGAAGGCCCTGCGATCCAGTTCGCTCATTGCCGCCCAGCCTTTGCCTTGGGAAGCGCCGCGTCTAGCACGACCAACAAAGTCAGAGAGATTGCGAACATCAGCAAGCCGGCCGCGGGGTGCAAGATGGTGGCCAACACCTGCTGCCCGCGATAATGGACGAGGATCAGCACGATCACAAGGCGCGCGACATTGGACACGATGGCGATCGGCACGATCGCGGCGGTGAGCACTATCGCCTCCACAAGCGTTCTACGCCGCTGCCAGTAGACATAGAAAAGGCCGATCGCGGTCAGGCTGAATATCGAATTCAGGCCCGAGCAGGCCGCCTCCATCACTAGTTCGAACTGGTCGATGTACAGCATGCCGCCGCTACTGGCGACATCCCAGCCCTCCGCTCCAAGCAGACGCACTGCCCAGCCCGCGGTCGCCAGCTTGAGAGCGCCGGTGACCGCGACTTCGAGCGTGTAGGGCAAAGGCACAAGGCAAAGCAGGTATAGCAGCGGAAACGCACCCCCCCTCACGAGGCGCCATCCGGCGCATCCGTACAGGCTTGCTACGAGCGCGGACCAGGTAGCAACGCATTCGAGCGCAAGCAGTCCGATCATACGTGCCAGCACATAGAGGCCCAGCGACGCCGACAGCCAGGCGACTGTAGGAAGAAGATCGCCAGGAGCGAGAAGGCGCGGGCGGCACCTTAGTTCATAAGCCAGGGCCCACGCGCCGGTCATGAGGATGATCGGGCCCTGAGCGCCCTGCGCCGTTGTCCAGTAGCGTGTCGCGAGCGCGACGAGCGGGGGTGCGGCCAGAAGGGCCGCGGCCACAAACAGGAACCCGCGGGACCACCAGCTGCCGAAGCGGAAAGTACTAACCGGCACGATCTGGCGACCTGAACGGCCAAGCGCCTGCATGCCCGCGCCCCTCACACAATCGCCCCTTTTACTCTTCCCGCTTGCACCCTCTTACCGCGTTCGTAGGAATCGGCAAACAAGGTGTCAGGCAGATCTCCCCAATTCGATGCGGCGCGCCGCGCGCGGCAAGTAACGGGTGCGGCTGGACAGGCCGGGCCGGCAGGGTCAGGATGCAGGAATGAAACGACGCACCTCGTGGATCGCGGGAGCCTGCGCGATCGCCGGCGCCGCACTGGCGGGCCTTTCGGCCCAGGATCATGCCGCTCGGTCACCTCGCGCCGGGCCTCCTGCTGCTTTGGGGCTGGTGCCGAGCTTCCGCGAAGAATTTGATTCAGCCGCGCTTGACGAACACCGCTGGATCTTCGCCTATTACGACCCGACGCGCGATCAGCCCGGCATCGCCAAGCGGACGCTGTGGGGCAATCGTGAGTTGCAGGTCTATGCCGACCGGTCCTTCCTCTCGCTCGGCATCGATCCCTTCACGATGCGGAACGGGGTCCTGACGATCACTGCGAACCCACTGAGCCCTGCGCAGCTCGCCACGGTGCAGGAGGCGATCGGACGCGAGCCGCCCAAAATCCGGGACAGCGCAATCCGCAATGTCCGATATAGCTCAGGGATGATCTCCACGCGCGGCCGCTTCGCGCAGACCTACGGGTATTTCGAAATCCGCACCCGCTGGTCCTCTGGCAAGGGGGTCTGGCCGGCGTTCTGGCTTCTTCCGTCGAACGGCAAGTGGCCGCCGGAGATCGATGTGCTCGAGGCCCATGGCGACAAGCCAGCCACGACCTTCCACAGCGTTCATTCCACCGTTGCGGCTTCGGTGACAAAAAAGGGTGCCCGTGCGAACGATACCGGGTTCCACGTCTACGGCGCGCTCTGGACACCTGCCACGATCGACTATTTTGTCGACGGCGCGAAGGTAGCCACGATCCCGACTCCCGCAGACATGAACCAGCCGATGCACCTAATTGCCAACCTTGCCATAGGAGGCAGATGGCCCGGAAACCCCGACGCCAGCACGCGCTTCCCCGCCAGCATAGAGATCGACTATATCCGCGTGTGGCGTTTCGCGACTCCGCCCTGAGCATGTCTCCTGAGCGCTGGCCAACCACAGGCGGAATTCTGCAAATGCCGCTTCGGGGCCAAAATGTGTGCGGGCTGCCGTCAGCGCGCGCGTGGCCAATGCCCCCCTTTGGATATCGTCGCGCTGCAGGACGAGAATGGCGTCGGCGAATTGCTCCGGCTCGTCCATGTGCAAGACGGCGTCCGAAAGGATCGTTTCCACACCCTGAAGCGTCACGCTGGTCACGACACAGGCCTTGCCATGCGCAATCGCCTCGACAAGCTTGATCTTGAGGCCCGAGCCCTGCCGCAACGGCGAGATCACGATGCCTGCGCGGGAGTAGAGCGCGGCAAGATCGTCAACCAGCCCCAGCAGCTCAACCCCATGAGGAGCAGTGACGGCGCTTCCGACGGTGCCCGCCACAAACAGTCGGGTTCCAGGCGCCGCCTCGGCAATACGCGGCCAGACCTTCTCCAGAAACCAGGTGAGGCCATGCACATTGGGTGCGGTATTGCTTCCGACGAACAGGAGCGTCTCGGCGTCGCCAGGTTGCGGATCGGGCACGGCGGGCACGGCCATGGGTGCGAGGATCGCTTGGCTGGCTGGAACCCTAAGCGAGACGAACGCCGCCTCCTCAGCCTGTATCGCGATCACGACATCGGCTCTCGACAGCAGGGCGATTTCCTCATCCTCGGCAAGGGCTGCAACACTGTCGACCGCCTCGGGGCTGAACTGACCTGCGCGCGCGCTGAACAGGTCGTGCATAACGACCGCGGCCGGTCGACCGGGATCAAGGAGATAAGGGATCGCCTCGGTCTGGAAGACGTAATCCGCGATCGCGACATGGCCGCGCCCCCGTCCATGTCGCGCGACATATTGCACGTCCTCCGCCAGCCAAGGCGCAGCGATCGCATAGGGTGCGAGCCGCTCGGCAGTCCACGCCCCCTTGAAACCGGCGCGCCGCAAAGCGCGCTTGGCGACAGCGAGTGTCGCTGCGCCGAATATGCCCGCTCGAGCCGCGATGAGCCAGCTTCCGACGCGCCAACCCCGCCTGACCATGATCGTTTCGAACACTGCCATCTCGGAACGTAGGCGGAAGAAGGGCGTGCGGCCGAACAGCAGCGGCGACGGCTGCAAAAGGTGCGGTACGAGGCCGGCGGCGCGCACCGCGCCGGCAAGCCCCAGAAGATAGGCCGAGCTGCCATTGGTCGCACCGATCAAGCGCTGGCGGCTGACAAACAGCACTGCGTCCGGCCCGGTCGGCCGCCGTGCAGTCTTCGGCCGCAGGTACATCAGCAGACGTCGCACCCTCGCGGCGATCGGCTGGCGCAGCAGCAAAAGGGTTCGGGGATTTGCGACTACCGTGCGGAGTGCCTTTGCCGCATCTCTGTGCTTGAGGGCGTCGATCAGCATGGTGAAGCCATGGGCTTGCCGAAGCGAGCGCATACGCGCACGCCAGGCTCGCAGCACCGGCGCGCCCGCGTCCACAAGCAGCATCTCGTGCATCGCAGCGGCTGCAAGCATTCGACCGGCGTTCGCAGGCGAGAGACGGTGCGAAATCGACGTGCCGTGCTTGCGATAAAAATACATTGGCTGCGGCAGCAGTCGATAACGCCCGCCGGCTACGAGCGCGCGCAGCACCAGATCATCATCTTCGGCGATGCGGAGGTCTTCATTGTAGACAAGCTTGGCACGGCGCAGGAAATCAAGTCGGAACATCGGCTTGAGAAAGCCGAGATTAGGCTGACGGCCATACATCCGCGTTTCGGCGAGATAGTCAGGCAACTCGATCCACTGGCTGCCCTGTCGGCGGTCCCGGCGCAGGTGCATGTGCACCGCGTCAGCTTGCTCGTGATCGAAAACCAGGAGGTCGTCGGCAATCATGTCCGCGCCGGCATTCACCGCCTCCGCTATCAGGCGGAGCGAGCGGTCCGGATGCAAGAGGTCGTCGCTGTCGAGGACCGCGAACCAGTCGCCGCGGGCTGCCGCCAAGGCAACGTTGCGAGCGCCGGCGGGCCCACGATTCTGGTCGAGCCGGAACGCGCGCACTCGCGGATCGGCGCGAGCGGCGGCCTCCAGAATCAGCGGGCTTCGATCGGAGGAACAATCGTCGACAACGAGAAGCTCAACATCGACGCCTCGTTGCGCGAGGGCGGAGCCGATCGCATCGCGAATGAAGCGCTCGCCATTATGATTGGCCATCGCAAAGCTGATGAAGGGCCGATCCACTCAAATCCCCGGTACTGCATGGCCCGGCCCCGGTACCGCATGCCCAGCCGAGCTTACGCGTCCGGCCGCGCACAGGCAACACCGGGATAGGCATGGCGATGTTCCATTCCGCACAGGCTGCACACTGGCCGCCATGGAACGGCCGGTGTAAGCAGCGGCAATGGCGATCGAAATCCACAGTCGGGCATTCGAGGCGCCCATGATCCGCGGCTGGCGCAGCCGCCGCGCGCGAACTGCAGGCCAGCGCCTCATTGCGATCGGTGATGTTCATGGGCGCTGGGACCTGCTCGACGCGTTGCTCAAGGCAATCGAGCAGCACATCGCGACGACACCAGAGGTTCCTAGCCGCCTCATCATCTTGGGGGACTTCATCGACCGTGGCCCGGACAGCGCGAGGGTGCTGCGGTTCCTGCGTTCTGTCACCCGGCAATCCGAACGCGCGACCGTGCTTCTGGGGAATCACGAGCAGGCGCTGCTGCATACCATCGAAGGAGACACGGCCGCGCAGCGCCTGTGGCTCGCGCACGGCGCCGCGGCGACGCTCGCCAGCTTTGACACCCCGCCTCCGCAACAGCACGAATTTGGCCCCGCATTCGCGGTACGCGCCGCACAGGCGATCGGTCCCGAGACAATCGATTGGCTTCGCGATCTGCCGCTATCGTTGCGGATAGGAGACTATTTCTTCTGCCATGCAGGGGTGCGACCTGGGCGCAAGCTGGATCGGCAATCCGGTGAGGATCTGCTGTGGATTCGCGAGGCGTTCCTCGCCGATCAGCGCTCTTATGGCGCGATCGTGGTCCATGGGCATTCCATCGTCGGTGAAGCCGAAATCCGACACAATCGGATCGCGGTCGACACTGGGGCATACCGGACCGGGCTGCTCTCCGCCGTCATCCTCGACGAACCGCGGAACTGGGTCGTGTCAGTCAGGCAGACCGGCAATCCTGGTCAAAGTTCCGGCGTCAATACCAACGCGCTCGCGACCGCCACGCAGTCATGGCTCTCCGACACCTGAGCGGGAACGCCTCAGCTTGGCACAGACTCCCAGCAATTCGCCTTTTCTGCCGCAGTGCAAGGTGATAGGCACGCCGACAGTGCGTGTGGGGTGATTGCCATGTTGTTTCGCAACCTGATCCGGGTTCTTCTGCTTGTCCTCGCCGCGGGATCATTCTGGGCGTCCGCGAGCGCCCTCGCGCAAGACGCAGGCGACCGACCGCCCGTGTACACGCTTGATTCCGGCGACAAGATCCGTGTCGTGGTCTATGGCGAGCAATCGCTGAACGGCGAATATGCCGTCGGCCCTGCGGGCGACGTCGCCTTTCCGCTGATCGGCAACATCATCGCCAAGGGCCTGAACGTCGCCCAGCTGCAAAAAGCAATCGCCGACAAGCTGGCTTCGGGCTACATCCTCGATCCGCGAGTGAGCATCGAGGTGCTGAGCTACCGCCCCTATTACATCCTCGGGGAGGTCAGCCGTCCGGGCCAATATCCCTACTCCACGGACCTGACGGTCGAGCAGGCCGTCGCCACAGCGGGCGGCTACACCTATCGCGCGAGCAAATCGAAGGTGTTCGTGCGCCACCTGGGTGGTCCGGAAGTGGAGTATCGGCTCGGCAAGGGCAAGCCCGTGTGGCTGCGCCCCGGTGACACAGTTCGGATCGGCGAGCGCTACTTCTGAACGTCGACTTTGAGCTGGCGAGCCAATGGTGTTAGCAACTACGGGTATCGCGCGTCCCCCGCATCGTCCTGGCGCCGGCGACCCGCTGCGATGGTTCGACGGGGTGTGGACGGCCGTCGCGCTTGGTGCGATCCTGTTCTCCTACAGCTTCGGCGCCAAAGGCGTTCTCCTAATCCTCCTGCTGATGCCAACGTACATTGCTGTTCGCTGGCGCAGCTTTCCAGGGCTTCTCCTCACCATTGCCCCGATCCTGCTGCTGCCAGCCTTTGCCGTGCTCTCAGCGCTGTGGTCGCTCAAACCCGAGAGCACGTTCTACTACGGGGTCCAGTATTTCCTGACCGTGATGATCGGGGCGACGATCGGCGCAGGCACGGATCGTAGGCAGGCGCTCGCCGGCATCTTCACGGCCTTTGCAATTCTCGCGGTATCGAACCTTCTTTTCGGACGCGACGTAGGATGGGGAGGCGGTGGTGCGTCGCGGGTGACGACGGCCTTTGCGGGGCTGTTCGGGAGCAAGAACACGGCGGCCGACACGGCGGCCGTTGGCGTTCTCGTGGGTGTCGCCATGCTCATATCGTCGCTGCGCGACCGGCGCCTCATCGTCGCGCTGCTCGCCCTGCTGGTTCTCTCGACAGACCTGTGGATATTGCGTCGGGCAGAATCGACCGGTGCGCTAGTCGCGTGTCTCCTCGGGATGGTCGCGATGGTCGGATGGAACATATCGCGTCTCCTGTCTTCTCAGACGCGTACAGCAAGCTTTCTGGCGCTCGGTGGATTGGCGGCGATCGCCGCTGCGCTGCAGAGCTTCTGGCGGGAACCCTTGACGGCAACGCTGCTCGAAGCAACGGGCAAGGATCCCACATTGACTGGCCGCACCTATATCTGGGAGCGCGCGTTTGCACTTATCGAAACCCGGCCTGCGCTTGGTCTGGGCTACAATGCGTTCTGGTATCATGGGAACATCGAGGCCGAAGGACTGTGGCTCTTCGCCGGTATCGGCGAGCGCACTGGTTTTAATTTCCACAACACGTTCATCGAAATCCTCGTACATCTCGGGATCGTCGGGCTCATGCTGTACGCAACGGTAGTGCTCAGCCATTTCTTCCTTCTGATCGTCCGAACGGCGCGTGCTCCAACAGATCTCGGCATACTTTTCACGGCCTATCTGAGCTACGTCGCAGTGCGCCTCACGATCGAGACTCAGGCATTCGGCCCGTTCAGCTTCTCGACTACGATGGTGATGGCCGGCCTCGCGTGCGCGGCCCGGAAAGTGCCCCGGGAGCCGAAAGCGCTGGCGCGGCATACGCGGCTATCGGTGAAAGGGACGTGGCGGTCGAGCGCACTGGCCATCTAGATGCGAGGGGCGCACCCGGTCGTTCCATGAGCGCTGTTCCAGCGAACTCCAAGGCCGAAAGTCCGTCTACATACTATTCCTAACTTGCTTTCTACTCAGGCCGTGATCGTTCCTGTCCCGGATACGAACAACAACTAACAATTATCTGCACGTTTGTTATTGCTTCTCGGGCCGATCCGAGCCAGCGATCAGACACGCGCAAGATCGTGCTGCACATGCGAGGGGGCTCCTTGAATTCTCCGTCCGCACAAGCGACAGAGGGATGCAGCGCCGCTACGCAGGCGGCTATCGCCTCGCGCGTGCAGGACGGGGTGCAGGGGAAGACCATGATGCTGCAAGGAACGATAGCGCCGCATCTACCGGCTACTTCCGACGCGCCCGCATTCGCTCCGAGGCTGTCGCGGCTGACGCGCACGATCGACATCGGAGGCGCCGCCTTCGCGCTCGCCTTCTTCGCCCCAATCCTGATCCTGATCGTGCTTGCGATGCTGGTCGGCGATCGCGGGCCTATTCTGTTCCGTCACGAACGGGTCGGACACATTGGCAAGAAATTCTATTGCCTCAAATTCAGGACAATGGTGACCGATGCAGACGTGCGGCTGAAGGAGCTGCTTGCGACCTCGCCGGAGGCCCGCGCGGAATGGCTACGGGACCACAAGCTGAAGAAGGATCCAAGGATCACGCTGGTTGGACGCTTTTTGCGGGTGAGCAGCCTCGATGAGCTTCCGCAGTTTTGGAACGTGCTGACCGGCGAGATGAGCCTTGTAGGGCCTCGCCCGATCACCAATTCAGAGATGCGGCGTTACGGCCGGTATGTAACCGATTACCTAAGCGTGCGCCCGGGAATCACGGGTCTTTGGCAGATCAGTGGGCGCAACAATGTCTCTTATCGTCGCCGCGTCGCAATGGACGTGACCTTCGCGCGCTCACAGTCGCTGTCACTGTATGTCCGGATTTTGGTGTTCACGATACCTGCCGTCTTGACGGCGCGCGGTTCGGGCTGACTTCCGCTCAAAAGAGGGCGTCGAAAGCGAATTCCCAAATGACCGCGCTAATCAACGCCGCAAGGAGAATACCCCGGAATTGTCGCAAGGCCCTTGGAGGTTCGGGGTGGTCGGGCAGCCAAGGGGCGGCGATACCAGGTCGATCAAATTGCGAGATTGGCGAACGACCAAGACTCAGAACCTCTCGGTTTTTCATCGCCCCTCCTACGAGACTTTGCTCGTTAACCATTGCGTACCCAGACACTTCCTCGCTCAGAAATTATCTCAATGCAAATCGTTTCCTCGGCGGAACGAAGCTGTCTCAGTGTCGTGCGTCGTTCGTAGTCGTCGAACGTTGTAGCAACATGCACGCTTCCTGTTAACATTTCGGAAACCAGTTTCGCCTAGCCAATGAGCATGATGGGCCTTTTCAAATCTACCCCCGGGGCGGCTTCGCAAACCGGGGAGCGTCGGGTCGGCGGGCGGCGGATGCTTGAGGAGGCCAGCACTTTGCGCGGCCCGGATCGGCAACCGGTCGATGTGACCGTCAGCGATCTCTCGCAAAGTGGCTTCAATGTTCGGAGCGATCGAGAACTTCCTCTCGGAGCCGTCGTCCATCTCGGCTTGCCGGGACGCGGCAGCCTCGCGGCACGGGTAGTGCGCCGAGCCGGGGATCATTATGGATGCGAGTTCCTCCAATATCTAGCCGACGAACAGGTCGCTGCTGCGTTCGAGCAATCCAATGTCACGACGCTTTTCCTAGGGTCATCGGAATGGGAGACCGCCGAACCTGTGCTTCGGCGCTGGCCTCGGCCCGTTCGCGCGGCCGTCGCGCTCGTCGGGGCGCTGCTTGCCTGGGGCGCTATTCTTTGGCTGATCCAAGGCTGAAGGCGCCCACTCCGAAGGGCTCCCTATCGGAGACTCCCCAACTACGAAGCGCATAGTTAATACCTTAGTTACCACATCGATCTATGAAGGGCGCGTGTCGCTCCCTTGTCAGGATGATGCCGGTGACTTCCAAAATGGTGTGTATTCCCGTCCTGCTTTCCGTTCTCTCCGCTTGTGGGGGGTCGGGTGGTGCCCAGCCGGGCGGATCTGGCGCGATCGTCGTGGCTGAGCCCGCGCTGACTTCGCCAGTCGCATCGGTGCCAGTCCCCGCCCCCACTCCCTCTCCGACCCCTACGCCGACCACTTCAGTTGTTGCTGGGCTTGAGCCGATTGCGCAATATACCTACCCGGCAATGGCAACGGTATCGATAGGCGACCTCACTTACCCGTTGGACGCTACCCAGGTCGACGTGCCGGTTCGACTCGATCGTGCAACGCCGAACACGGTGCACGTGCGCGTGAAGACTGCGAATGGCAGCGGTGCCAATTATGCGATATCCGGCACCCATTTCCAGGGGCTGGATAAGTTTATCGTATTCCGCCCGGGTGATCCTCTCGTGCAGACGGTCACTATCAAGATCTTGAAGACCAAGGAAGGCGGGCACTTCAAGCTCAGCTTCCCTGAGGCGCCGATGGGCGCCAATCCCGGCACCTCGACAGCTATCCTGACCTCGATAGCTGGAGCTTCCCCGTCGACGCCAATCAACACCGGTTTCCGCGCGCCCCGCACCTTTCACCCCACCGGGACGCTAAGCTACGACATGAACCCGGCGACCGTGCGCTGGTCCGACAAGGGTGGTCCGGGCGTGCTCTCGACTTCCTTCACCCATGGCCGCACCCAGCCGGCGAATGGCGAGAACGGATTGTACTTGGACAATGTCCTGCACCCAGGGGCCGAGGCACCATTCTCGACGAAGGACGGCAAACTCGTACTGCACAGCCAGGCATTGGCTACGCCGATCAACTATGGAGGCGTGGGCTATTACTACGGCGCGGCGATGCTGAGCGGCCGCAACACTCCCGAAACGCAGCTCACCTACGGACAATATGAGTGGGTCGCGACCATGCCCACTCGCCGGGGCTCCTGGCCAGCGCTTTGGTTGATCGGTGTTCGTGGATGGCCGCCGGAAATCGACGTCTATGAAGGCTTCGGACAAAATGCCAGCTGGGATTTCGAGCGCGACATCTCCGCCAATATCCATGGTGGTCCAGTCAACCAGCGAAGCTTCACGCGAAGCATGTGGGTGGATGCGACTTCGGCGTATGGCATCAGCAATATCGCATCCGCCGCGCATCGCTATGCACTCGATATCCAGAGCGACTATATCACTTGGTTCGTCGATGGCATTGAAACGTATCAGGCCAGAAACCCGTTTTCTGAGCCATTTTACCCTGTCATGAACGTCGCGGTGAAGACAAGTGGCGCCTTTACCGATGGCTCGGGGGACATGTCTATTTCGTCGTTCAGGGTGTGGCGGAACCGCTAGCGGTCGCAGCAGCTCCGGCCTGCCTGCTCAAGCATTGTGCGGGGTCGGCCCGCTTGGCGCGCACGCAGTCCCAACGCATGCGTGGGCCGGAAAAGGCTGGATCACGAAGATAGTGGAACGACATCTCCTCGAGCCTCGAAGTCGGAGCCGGGAGTGCAGCGGGCGTCTTCGCAGCCTCGCGCCAAGCCATGAAGACGCAACGAGGGCGCGCCCCGCAGGCCTCGCCGGCAAGCCGCGGATAGTCTTCGGCCGAGACGTCCGGTCCAAGGGTCACGAGAAACGCGTTTGGATTGGAGGCGATTGGAGAAAAGCTGCGGATGGATGGCGCTGAGTCAATCTCCAGAATGGCTTCTGCCGCGAGGTCCGCTGCAGCATCTTCCGGCGCGAGCGCGTCGGACGGGCGGTGCGCCGGCGACAGCGCGGCCAATTTGGCGATGACCGGTTCGGCTCCCGCGTAGCTCGCGACAAAGGCATGTGGCTGGCCCCAGCCGCCGCTCCACCGAAAGAACAGATGGGTGCTGACCGCCGCAATCTTCTCGAGGCTCGAGCTCCAATAAGGAACGACCCAGTCGGTGTGATAGTGCGTCGCGAGACCGACGGGCGCGTAAACGCTGCCGGCGAGCGCCCCAGCCGCTATGGCACGGGCGCTCGCCCAACGCGCCGGGGATGGCCGGCGGGCCAGAGCACCGTCGCAAGTGAAGCTGAACTGGCATCCTGTGTTGCGTTCATGCCCCTGGAAGACCACGCCGCAGACACTGTGCGGGAAAGCGGGGTGCCTCAGGCGATTGAGCACAACCTGGGCGACGGCCCTCTGGCCCACGGCATCATTCCCCGCTTCGTACAGCACCGCAGCGGCGAGACAGTCAGTCGCGCGAGCGAGATCGGCATTTTCACCGACGAAGCGGAAGGCTCGGGCGAACGGGTTAGGCGCGGTTGAGAAAGGAACAGCGGCGTTGATCGACCGAGCGTCGTCGGGAGCGACCGGTTTGAGGGCGAGCGGCTCGACTTTCGGCATCGGCTCACGCGGCAGGGCACGGCGCGCGCTATCCCCTACCGCGCTCGGCCCGCCCGACGCGCGCGCCGGTGGCTGTTGAGCGCGCCACAAGCCATAGCCGGTCGCCAGCAAACCCAGCACAAGGGCGATCAGGAGCACGGCAATAGCGGGCGCCCGCGAGCGCGCGCGAGGCCCTGCGATGCGCCCGAACCCGTCCGGGCTGCCCAATATCACGGTTCCGTCGGTCATGGCGTATCCGCCCGTTTCTATGCTAGGCTGACCGCCGGTCGCCCACGCCTTCCGCGACAGAATCGCCGCTAGGATTTCGCACCAGGTGTCAGAGCGAAACCGTCTATGTGCCTAGCGGCCTCCGCTCCCATCCGCAACTCGCGCACCGCGGCGGTCCAAGGCCACCTGTCTCATTTCGCATCGCTCTCCCCACGACGAGTTCAAACCGCGCTATACATGCGCGGATCCTTGCCCCTATGTTCGCTTTAAAGCCGGGGGGTGGAACTTGGATATCGATCGAGCGAAGGATGTCGCGGGCAGGCTCCATTGGGCCGACACCGCGAAAGGGCTAATCATCCTGATCATCGTCCTTTCGCATGGGGCGCTGTTTGTCGAAGGTGCAGGGTATGCACAAGCGTGGCTTCGAAACGCGATCGGCATCTTTACGCCGGTTGGAATGCCGTTGTTCTTCCTCATATCCGGCATGTTTTCGCGCCGGCACCTCGATGGTGGTTGGGGAGCGTTGTGGCACGGAAGACTGAGAGCGATCCTGTGGGTGCTCCTCATCTGGGTACCTATCGACTGGATGCTGTTCGCGCTGTTTCCAAACTTCCACGACACGGCACATGGAAAATATTGGTGGCAGCTGATCACGGCGTTCATCCTGCCGTCGTCCTATCTTTGGTTCATCTGGAGCCTCGGAGCCTATGCGATTCTTGGCAAGGTCCTCGGCCGGGGCTCTCCGTGGCTCTGGGCCTCACTCGCTGCCGGGGTGGCAATGGCAATGCTTGGGATGACTACCTGGCATCTTGATCGGTATGGCTTCCACTTGCTCGCGAGCGACTATTATCTTCGCGGCGCCCTCTCCTACTTCTTTTATTTTTATGCTGGCTATGCGTTCAAGCCAAGGATTGTTCGAGCTTCGCGGCTTCCGCCGCTTCCGGCCTTCGTCGTCTCGGCCGTGGCGTTCATCATGCTCGCGTTGCTTGCGCGCCTCGCTACCGGCGTAATCGGCGGCGGGATCCTTCGCTTTGTGGCGGTAGCGACGGGCATCTATGGCGCCATCTTCTTGGGCGAAGTGCTCGCATCATGGAGCGGCACGCGGCGGCTCTTCGGCAGTCTTGGCCGGATGACGCTCCCTATCTATCTCACCCATTTGCTTGTTATGGTCCCGCTTGCCTGGTGGCTCGGTACCCTCAATAGCCCCTTGCTGCACCAAGCTGGCGTCCTCACGCCGATCATCGTTTCGATCATCAGCCTGGCGGGGTCAGTGGCGATCACGGCTCTGGCGCCTCGCACCGCTCTGAAGCTGTTGTTCGTCCCGCCGACATTCAGGCGTCCACCTGACGCTCGTCGTGGGATCGGGTGGCCGGCCGCGATGCCGTCGCACGGCGCACGAGACCCAGGCAATAACCCGCGAAGCAACCAGACCGGTTAGCGCGCCGCGCCGCGTCGAGCCCATTCGAGCAGAAAGCCGCATCCCCACGCTAGGTGCATGATCATAGCGGCGACCCCCGCCAGCATTTCGCATGGCGACCGCGTGCGGGCGCCGATCACGATACCTGCCGCGAGGCTAAGCGAAAGCCAGCCGAGCAACGGCAGCGCGAGAACCGGCCACCAGAGTGCGCCCGGGGCAAGCAGAATGGACACCGGAACCGCCAGCGGAAGCATCTGGCGCAACCGCGGGCGCATGCGGTGAAGCCAAAGCGTGCGCGCACGACCGCCCCCATAGCCCAGATACTGCTTCCAAAGCCCCAGCGGCGCTCGGCGGGGAAAGTAGGTGATCGCGTGCTTGGGTTCGAGCCAAATGGCGCCGAGATTGCTCAGGCGATGGTCGAGTTCGGCATCCTCGTTATGCGACATGGTCTCGTCATACCCGCCTACCTGGCGAAATGCTGATATTCGCATCAAGGCGTGGTGCCCGTGATCGACGAAGCGACCCGAACCTAAATGCCGATGCGCGGATCCCCCTGTACCGAGCACCGAGTTTTGGGCGGCGGCGCACGCCTTCTGGAAGCAGGTCACCCCCATGGTGACCATAGGCACGACCACCGACACCGCCTCGACTTGCCTTGCGGTCGCAACCAGTCCGCGAACATAACCGGCTGGGTATGCACAATGCGCATCAATCCGTACGAGGAAGGTGCGGCCGTTCCCGTGCTGCTGGACCGCGCGATTGACGCCGCAGCTCTGAAGCCTGCCGGGATTGTCCATCAGAACTACCCGAGCGTCGCGCGAAGCCACCTCCTTCACAATAGAGCGACTTCGATCGTCGCTTCCGCCGTCCGCCACAACGAGAAGAAAGTCTCCGTCATCGGTGAGCAACTGCTCAAGCAGCGAGGGCAGATGCGCTTCTTCGTTTAGGCAAGGAATGACGACGAGGATGTCGGCAAGATTGATCGTCATCGCCGCGCCGCCTCGAGGGCCCGAACCAAAGCGTCGCAATCGACGCGGGTTGCTATCAGATCCCCCTGAGGAATGGCGGCGACGCCCGCCGCAAGGGTCGCCACCCTCCCGCTGTCGAGCGTCTCCAGCACCTCAAGTCCCTCAAGAGCATCGTCGACCACAAGGCCTGCGTCTCGCTCGCGGAGCCACCGTCCGGTCTCGACTGAACCCAGGGCAATGGGAATCACGCCGAAGGCCGCTGCCTCGTACAGCCGGTTGGGAAGGAGCCAGCGCGAGTTGAGCCCTTCCTCGAAATAGTCGATTGCCCAGGCGAAATGACAGCCAGCATATAGCTGCGGCAACTCGTCGCTTCGATACGGCCCGAGATAGTGCATGTGCGGCACGCTCGCGATCTGCTGCCCGAAGTCGGGGAAAATTGCCGGCGATGGTCGCCCGGCCACCCGGATCTGGACCCTTCCTTCGTAGCGGCGGGCTAATCCTGCGAGTATCTCGAAGGTCCGCGTACAGCGAAGCATTCCGAACCACGCAATCACCCAAGGCCGCCCCGGAGGTGATGCAATCGAGACCGGTGGAGCGCTGTCGAGCCTCAGGAGCTTGTTCTCGAGAAGCAACGCAGGCGCAGCCATGCCCGGGCGGCCGCTGAAGTATTCGCGCAAGAACGCAGGGGATGATGTCAGGAGCAGATCGACTCCAGCAAGCAGCGTTTGCTCAATGCCCTGCACGAGCCGAGCAGGAAGCGACCGTCCGAGGAGCATCCGGTGGATGTCGAGACACTCGTAGACGATTGCCGCCGCAGGGTTGGCGCGACGAATACGCAAGGCGAGCGCCAGCGCTTCCAAATTCCGACCGATGATGACGTCGGCGTCGCGTGCGGCTGCCATCAGTTTTCCAGGCATCACTGTGTGCTTCAGAACTGCGAGCGCACGATGCGCCAAGCGTGCGTCCCGAGTGAGCCCGAGATCGATGACGCCGGCGCCCGCAACTTCCGCGGGCAGGTTTTCGAGGCGTCGAAAGCCTGCAACCGATATATCGGCGCCACCTTCGCGAAGCATGCGCACCCGCCGCGCGACGGCAGAATCATGGAGATCATGGACGATATACAGGATCTTCAAGCTGCACTCCTGAGAGCAATCCTTCGCGTCAGGCGATGACGCAGGACCATGCCTATGTGTCTCGATAGACTGTCACCGGCGCATAGGCGAGCGGGGAGTCGCTGCAGCGCAACAACCAATTGACCGATTAGGAGCCAGCGCCGAAAAGGCAGCAGGGGGTTTTGATGCGCGGCATCTGGCGGATTCGGCAAATGCTCGCACGGTCACGTCTGCGGCGAGCGACGCATGCCGCGATGCGTGCGGTTGAGGCCTTTCCCAGCAACCGCGGCGGCGTGCGGCATGGACTCCCTGGCGCGCTCGTCGTGAACGTCACTTCTCATCGGGCGCGCTACTCTTCGCTTCACCTGACGCTGCGCAGCTTGCTCGATCAATCCTTGCTGGCCGACCGAACCATCCTCTGGCTCGCACCAGGCGACCTGGCGACACTGCCGGACGAAAGCAGGGCGCTTACGGCGCACGGGCTCGAGATCAGGCTTTGCGAGGAATTGCGCTCCTACAAGAAACTCGTGCCCGCGCTGGAAGCATTTCCGCTCGCATTCCATGTCACGGCCGACGACGATGTCTATTATCCGACCGACTGGCTGGCCGGGCTCGTCCGCGGGTACGAAGCAGGAGATCCGGCGATCATCGCCTGGCGCGCGCATATGCTGCATTTCAGAGAGGACGGTCGCCTGGCGCCCTATACGGATTGGGAAGCGGCAACGTCCCGGATTGTTGCCGGAAAAGACGGGCGGCTCTTCCCCACTGGAGTCGGCGGCATTTTATACCCGCCGGCGAGTCTGCATCCCGATGTCCTCGACAGGTGCGCATTCACCCGATTCTGTCCCGAGGGGGACGACATTTGGTTTTTCTGGATGGCGCAACGACAGGGCTCCAATCACCGGCGAGTAGACGGTTGGCTGGATCTTGTCGAATGGCCTGGCACCCAGGAGGCCGGCCTGCGTGTCGGCAACATTTCCGGCGGCAACGACCGGCAGATTCGCGCCATGGAAACGGAATTTGGTTTGCTCACACCTCCGAGCGGCTCCGGTACAACCCGAAAGGACATCATCGGGCAAAGCGCGGCAAGCGGTCGGGAATCCGGGCTCCACGACATCTCCAGGGTCACGCGCAGGGTGCCGGATTGAAGCGCGTAACTTTCCTCGTTCCCACGTATAATCGCGCGGGTTTTCTGCCCCAGGCACTTGATGCGATCGGAGCGCAGCTTGGGCGCGACGACGAAGTGCTCGTCATCGACGACGGATCGACGGACGCGACGCGCGAGGTCGTGTCTGGAAGAGACCCGCGGGTCGGTTATGTCTACCAGGAAAATTCAGGAAAGTCGGCGGCGCTCAACCTGGGATTGCGTCTGACGTCAGGCGCGCACGTGATGATCTGCGACGACGACGACGTGCTGCGGCCGGGCGCGGTCGATGCGCTCTTCAATACGATGGAACGCACCGACGCGGGCTGCGCCTTTGGGCGATATTCGCGTTTTCGGGAGGATGCTCACGGCAGGCGCACTGATCTCGGCACCGGCTACTGGCCCGATCTTGCCGAGGGCTCGATCCTGCGTCACCTTCTTGAAGACGCATTCGTGATGCACAATGCCGCGCTAGTTCGACGCGCGGCTTATGACGCAGTGGGACCGTTCGACGAGTCAATGCTGCGATCGCTCGATTATGACATGTTCGTGCGCCTGGCACTTGCGGTTCCTATGGTCTTTGTCGACAGGCTCATGTTCGACCAGCGCAAGCATGACGGGGTTCGCGGTCCCGGGCGTGCGCTTCACAGCGCGGCCACCAGCGAAGCCGTATGGCAGGTTTATGACCGGCAGATCTTTCTCAGACTTCGCGACCAGGTCCCGCTTGAGGCCTATGAGAGGCTGTTCGACGGCGAGAACCACGACCAAGTGCGCCGGGCCGCGCTCCTCCAGCGTGCCTGTGTTCAGGCGCGGCATGGCCTGTGGGATCTGGCAGTATCGGACCTCGACGCCGCGGCAAGACAAGCGCCCGAGTTGCCATTCCTGCCGCTGCAGGCGGCGATCTCGGCCCGGATGCTTAACGGCAAGCATGGCTTTGCCGATGCCCTTCATCCCGATGTGCTTGATCGCTTGAAGCGTCTCGCGCGCGAACCCGGCGTGGGCCGCGCGATCATTCGCGCCATGCTGGCCGGGGGCCTCTGGCGCCTGCGACCACCCGTCCCCGCAGATGCCGGCGAGATGCGGCACCTTTCGAGCGCACTGGTCGGCTCCCGGACAACCCTCGCGCTGCTCGCGCGACGCAAGCTCGGCGGCAGCGTCGCGCCATCTCGCATGGCTGGCCTTGTCGAACGGCGCGAGCCGCTTGCATCAGCCCTGGGGTGATCGCGTCGTGCGACGACGCACCAGGCGCATGCCGAGCACCTTCCGCACCGGCGCATCATAATAGCGCGCGAGGAGCCAGGCAGCGACTCCCGTAGCTGCCGTTCCCAAACCAAGCATAACGAGATTGGGCAGGCCAAGCCGCCAAATCATTGCTTCGTACAGCGCCAGAAGCGGGACATGGATGATATAAGCGGGATACGAAAGCAGACCCGCGCCCCGAAGAAGAGGCGCGACTCGCGTAGTGGGCCGGCAATTACACCCGAGGACGATAATGGCGGGAAACAGCAACATCGCCGCCGCTATGTCATAGCTGGCGTTCATGGTGCGGGGGAAAAGGGACGGACAGAACACCGCCACCAGCAAAACGGCCGGCAACCAGGAGCCAGCCTGGAGGCGCGGCAGGCGACCGCACCTGGCAGCCCGATGAAGCCCGACACCGAGGAGGAAGGAAAAGCCGACACGGGCCGCGCCGCCGTGGAGCGTTTCCCAGCGCCAGCCGGTGTTCAATCCGTCGAACTGGACTGCGACGAGGATCAGCAAGCCGGCGAAGATCGCGATCGTGATCGCGAGCGTGCGATTGGACAGACGCGGTGCGGCAAGGGCGAAGGCGAGGTTCGCCACGAGCTCGAAGAACAACGTCCAGGAAGGCTCATTCATAGCGAAGGGCAGCTCAAATAGCATCGGCGGAAGCGGCAGCAGCAATCCCGCGAACGGCAAGCCACCAAGCGCCCGCCCTACGAGGCCGTAATCTTGGTCGGCGACGCCGCGCAGGCAGAGGAACAAGGCACCGAGAAGCGCGCCAATCACCAGAAGCGGGTAAAGGCGGACGACGCGTAGCAAGGCGAAGTCCGTCCACCGCATCGCCCCGCTGTGCAAACCGGCTTCATAGGCGCGCGCAATCACGAGCCCGCTCAGCAGAAAGAAGAAGTCGACCGCCAGATAGGCGTGTTGCAGGAAATCCCGGTCGCTCGCCGCCCACCAGCGCCGATGGTAGAGAATGATCGCGAGCGCGGCGATGCCCCGGAGCCCGTCCAGGGCGAGAATGTGTTGCGCCCCGCGCGCCGGCCTTGCGCCTCGGGCGACAGACCTTCCGGCCCCGGAAGCTGCCCGTACATTCAACGTCACTTGGCACCCCCGTTACCCCGTCCCGAAGTAAGGCAGGGATTGATCCTTAGCAATCCAAAGGGGAACTTGACCCGCGCTCGCGACAAGGGGCAAGACGCAAGGCGGCAGGCCTGCCACGGCGTCTCCGCCGTTGCCGGCCGGGGGGAGCCACCAAGTCATGTCGTCGCCCGTTTGCGTGATCATTCCCGCGTTCAACGCCCAGGCCTCGATCGCGCGCGCGGTCAGCTCAGCACTTGCGGAACTCGAAGTCGCGGAGGTTATCGTCGTCGATGACCACTCAAGCGACGACACGGCGGCCGCCGCGCGGCGCGCGGACGATGGGTCCTCACGGCTTCAGGTGTTTCGCCTTGAAGCCAATCGCGGACCGTCGGCCGCGCGCAACCTCGCGATCCGGTCGAGCCGGTCTCCCCTGGTGGCGATCCTCGATTCCGACGATTACTTCCTGCCGGGGCGATTCGCGCGGCTTCTGTCGCACGATGGCTGGGACTTGGCGGCAGATAATATCCTGTTCGTTCCCGAGGGGCTTGAGGGGGCTCCTCCCGTATCGGTGCCCCCTCGCCCTCGTTGGCGAAATCTCGCCTTCGCCGAGTTCGTCACCGGGAATATCCCGGTTGCCGGAAGGCCTCGGGCTGAACTCGGCTTCCTCAAGCCCGTCATGAAGCGCTCGATGCTGGATAGCCTGCAATTGCGCTATGACGAGGATGTCCGGCTCGGTGAGGACTATCTGCTCTATGCAACCGCGCTCGCGAAGAATGCGCGCTATCTGATTTCGGAGGCATGCGGCTACGTGGCGGTCGAGCGCGCCGGGTCCCTGAGCGGAAATCACGTAACTGAAGATCTTGCGCGGCTGATTGCGGGCGATGCGAAGCTGCTGGGCATGCTGCCCGGCGGCAGTGTGGAGGCAAGGCTCGTCGCGCGGCATCTCGCTTCGGTGCAGGTACGGTATGACCATCGCCGCTTCCTTGATGACAAGCGGGACACCGGCCTTGCCGCGGCGATTACGCCCTTTCTCACTCGCCCGCTCGCGCTGGCGCGTATCGCGCGCGCGGTGCTTCGCGATAAGTCTTCAAAGCAACATGCCGGGAACACGCGTGGGCCGCGCACGCTCCTGAGCGAACAGGAGTTTCTGCTGCTGCCGACGCTAGAAGTGGATGCCACCCATGTTCGGTGACCTTCGCGAGCTCCCGGACCGCGGCATGGACTGCGACATCCTGATCATTGGCTCGGGAGCGGCGGGCATCAGCCTCGCCTCGCAGCTGCACGACGGGCGGCGGCGCATTGTCCTCGCCGAGGCGGGGGGGCTTCGCGTCGCGGAGTCGGCTCAATCATTGTTTGCGGCGCGCCAGCTAGGCGAACCCTTTGCGGCCGGCGAAGGGCGATTTCGCGTATTTGGCGGAACGACGACAGCCTGGACCGGGCGGTGTGCGCCGCTTGACCCTCTCGACTTTGCCAGGCGCGAGTGGGTGCCGCACAGTGGCTGGCCCGTTTTGCCCGACGCGTTCGCGCGATGGTATCCGCAAGCGGCTGCCATGTGCGGATTTCAGTCGGGCTGGGACGAGAGCCCACCGTCGCTCGAACGGATCCGGGCACTTCCCGATCGTCCCGACGACCTTGCTCCATTCGTCTGGCGATTCTGGGGAACCGGGCGCGACAGCTATCAGAACTGGGGAGAGCACTTCCACCTGAGTTTCCGGCGATCGCGCAGCCTTCACGTCGTGCTGCAGGCAAATCTCGTCGGATTGACGCCCTCGCCGGACGGCAGGCGGGTTACGGCAGCGACACTCAGCGCTCCGGACGGCCGGCGCGCGACCGTCCGGCCTCGCCAGGTGGTCCTGTGCTGCGGAGGCATTGAGAATGCCCGGCTCCTGCTCAACGTCGCCGAGGACGATCCGTCGTTGCTCGGGGAGGTGAAACCGGTACTCGGCCGCTACTTCATGCAACATCCGCGGGCGGTCACGGCCCGCATCGCGATGAACGGAGAACAGTCGCGGCAGCTGCAGCAGCTGTTCAACCGATTCAAGCGCAACCGTGGCCCGCAATATGAAAGCGGCTTGTGCCTTTCCGAAACGGGCCAACGGCGCCACCGCCTGCTCAACGCTTCAGCCGTGTTGCGCTATCCCGGCTCGGGTCCTTCCTTCCCGATCCCGCGACAGATCCGCGATCTGGACCGCGCCCTGACCTCAACTGTGCGCCGGCTGCGAGGACATGAGCCGTTGCTTGGCGCGGGAACGGCATCGCTCGTCATCGATCTCGAACAGACCCCCGATCCTGAGAGCCGTATTGTCCTAGACGCGAGCCGCGATGCCCTCGGGCTGCGCAGCGCCGCGATCGACTGGCGCATCGGCAAGGACGAGCGCCGCACCGGCCACCTTTTCACACAGCGCATATGTGACTGGATCGATCGCGCGGGGCTCGGCGCTTCGAGCAAGATCGAGGGACTCGAGGAAGATGGCGGGCTACGAACCGGCGAAATGCACGAAAGCTATCACCATCTCGGCGCGACGCGTATGTCCGAGACGGCGGCCACCGGTGTAGTAGACGCATCGTTACGCGTCCATGGAACGGACAATTTCTATCTCTGCGGCGGCTCTGTGATGCCGACCGGGGGGCACGCAAATCCCACGCTTACCATTGTCGCGCTGGCACTTCGCCTGGGAGAGATGCTCCAAGCTATCTAAAGTTGACCAATATCTGCACACAAGCTTCATTAAACTTGTATTGCTGCGTCTGCGAACGAGGTATAGCCGGAGGTTCAACTCCAAACACCTAAAAAAAGGGTCGGGCCATTAACAGCGTCACTCTGGACAGCCAGCCAGATATTGCAGGCGAAGCCTTGCCCGACGAAGCACAGGAAGCGCGCCCGCCCGCCGACCTGCGCGCCAGCCTTCTTCCCGACCCTCGCGTGGTGTGGATGGTATTTCGTCGCAACATCTGGATCTTTCTTGCGGTGTTCGCCGCTGTCGTCGGCACCGCCGCGGCCTGGACGCTCACCCAGACGCCGATCTACTCGGCAAGCGCCAGCCTGCTGATCGAGCCCGCTGGCTCCGACGTCATCAACGTCAAGGCAGTCACGCCCGATCTCGCCGCGAAGAGCGATATAATCGACACGCAAGTTCGCCTGATCAGCTCGCCCGAGATCACGCGCCGCGCCGCCGATGCCTATGCGCGCCTGCGTCCGAGCGATCCGCGGTCCGCAGCAGCGGCCCGCCACGAGCTCGCCGCCACGATGGCTGGTATCGTCAGCGTCCACCGGTCAGGCCTAACCCTTGTGATCGACATTCAAGCCGAATCACCGGAACCGCAGTTCGCCGCGGACACCGCCAACCTGTTCGCCAGTGAGTATATCGCGGCGCAACGCGACGCCAAGGTCGGCGCGAACCAGCATGCGAGCGCTTGGCTGACTACCCGGACCGAAGACCTACGCGCAGCTTCCTCCCAGGCCGACGCCGCCTTGCAGCAGTACAAGATCCGCAATGGTCTGCTCAGCGCCAACGGCGCGACGAACGCCGAGCAGGAAGTTTCGACCCTCAATACGCAGATTGCCGCGGCAAAGGCCGAACTCGCTGAGAAGAGTGGCCGGCTGAACGCGGCGCGTGCGCAGCTGCGCGCCGGCGGCCAGGGCGCCGACGTGGGCGCCGCGCTCGGGTCGGGCACCATCGGCACGTTGCGCCAGAGCGAAGCAAATGCGAGTGCCGAAGTCGCCCAGCTCGAGGCGCGTTATGGCCCGCTTCACCCCGACCTGGTTAAGGCGAAGAGCCAGCTGGCCGAGCTCCGGATCCAGATCCAGAAGGAAATCGACCGGATTCTCTCTAATCTCGAAGCGGACGTGCAGGTTGCCTCGTCGCGGCTCGGCTCGCTTCAGTCGAGCCAGGTACGGGCGAACGGCGAGCTCGCCGGCAACAACAGTGCCGCGGTTGGCCTTATGGAACTGCAGCGCCGCGCCGACGCCGCAAAGGCGATCTACGAGACCTTCCTGAACCGCCTGCGTGAAACCAGCGCGCAGCAGGGACTTCAGCAGGCGGACGCGCGCATCGCCGCGGCGGCGGAAGTACCGTCGAGTCCAGACTTTCCCAATCACAAGCTCGCAGCCGCCGCTGGAGTGGGCGGCGGTATAATGCTCGGGCTCATTGCAATCGCGCTTGCCGAATATCTCAAGGGAGGCGTCAGGACAAAGAGCGACGTGGAGAGGCGTCTGCGGGTTCGCTATGCCGGTGCCGTGCCTACGCTCCAGTCGACGCTGGGACGGATGCGAGCAACCGAGCCGCCTGAGGACTACATCGTCTCGCATCCGCTGTCCGCCTTCGCGGAGAGTTTTAGGGCTATTCAAGCCTTCCTGATGCTCGGCGGTGGCCGTACGCCGGGGGCCCGCGTAGTCGCAATTGCCTCCGCCCTGCCTCAAGAAGGAAAGACCACCACTTCGGCCTGCCTTGCGAGGACCGCCGCGCTCGGCGGCGCGCGCACAGTGCTCGTGGATTGCGACTTGCGCCGGCGCGGGTCGAGCGAGCTGCTGATCAAGGGCCAGCACGCCGGACTTTACGAATACATGCGCGGCGAGGTTTCGCTGGAAGAGGCGCTTGTTCTGGACGAACCGAGCGGGGCATGGGTGCTGGGCACGGCCTTCCCGCAGCAGGATGCACGTGACCCGCTCACTCCGAACAACATGATGCGGCTGCTCGGCGAGCTGCGCAGCCGCTTCGACGTCGTCATCCTCGACACTGCGCCGGTGCTTGGCGTTGCCGACGCGCGCGCAGTCTCCGCGAGCGCCGACCGCGTGCTCGTCATCTCACGCTGGGCGAAGACGTCGGTCAGCGCGGTCGAGGCCGCCATCGACGTCCTGCTCGATGCGGGTGCAAAGATAAGTGGGCTTGCGCTCACTCAGGTGGACATCACCCGCTATGCAAGCACGGGTCAGACAGACGCCTATGGCTACCAGAAGAAGTTTCGCGGATACTACACCAACTAGGGGAATTGGTTGGATGACAAAGAATGCAAGACTGGCGCGCGTCTGCTCGCCCCGGTGCCTGTTGCTTTTTTCCGTCGCGGGCTTTGCGCTTTCGGCCCCTCCAGCCTCGGCGCAGACCGAGATCGACAAGCGCGGCGAGAGTGTCACGTCGCGTGAGCGTGCGCGCGTCGAGGATAATTCTCATCAGGTCGGCGCCTTTCTCGTCAGTCCGCAACTGTCTGTGACGGCCAACTATGACGACAATATCTACGCGACTGACACCGATCGCCGAGGTGATGTCTATCTAACCGTGCGTCCCCAGCTCGCGGTGCAATCGACTTGGTCGAGCAACGCGCTGAATTTCTCTGGATTCTTCGACCGCGACATTCACGCAAAATATACTTCTGAGGACGTCTCCAATTATGGGGCGGCGCTCGATGGCCGATACGACATATCGAGGCAGACGCGGTTGTTTGCAGGCGTCACGGCAAGTCGCAACGCCGAGCGGCGCGGGAGCCTGTCGAGCTTCGCCGCGTCTGCCGAGCCGGTTCGCTATACGAGCGCGACCGCCAATCTGGCCGCCGAACAGGATCTAGGCAACCTCCGCCTGCGCGGCGAAGGTCGCTTCCGAAGAGTAAGCTATGGCGATGCGCTGCTCGCCGGCGGTGTCGAGATCGATCAGGGCTTTCGCGACTTCGACATCTTCAGCGGATCGCTGCAGGCCCGTTACGATCTTAACTCGCTGACCAGCTTCATTCTTCGCGGGACGCTCGAAGAGCGTCGCTACGATCTTCGACCCGACGATCCGGGCTTTGATCCCCTGACGCAAATCGACCGCAGCGGCAGCAGCACGCTTCTTGAGGCCGGGATCGCGCGCGAACTCACCGAGCTTCTCTACGGAACGGTACGCGTCGGCTACCTCAGCTTCAGATATCCCGATCCGAAGCTCAACGATGTCGACGCCTTTTCCTATTTCGTCGACCTGAAATGGAACGTCACGCCACTGACGACGATCGTCGCGACGGCGCAGAGGCGCGTCGACGAGACGACGTCGCCGGTGACGGCAGGAAATCTTCGAGACGAGGTCGGCATTTCGCTCGACCACGAACTGCTCCGGTCGTTGATCATTACGGCGGACGCACGCATTGCGTCTATCAACCCCTCGATTGCCGACGGCGTGATCAGCGTCATCGATAGCAGCAGCGACGAGACCGAAGTTGGCGCCGGAGCCCGCTACTATATCGGGCGCCAGTTGCGGGTTGACGCGCGCTACAATCACCGGCGCCGTTCGTCCGACAATCCGCTGCTCCGCTATGTTGCGAACAGAGCGACGGTTGGCGTCAGCTTCATGTTTTGACCCGCGACCTCCGGTCTCCCGCCGAGATGTCGGCCGTGGCAGTTCGGGCTGCAGTCGCGATTCGCGTCCTCCAGGAGAATTGAGATGCGCATCAAGCCGTTGCGAAAGGCAGTATTCCCCGTCGGGGGGCTCGGCACTCGCTTCCTTCCTGCGACCAAGGCAATGCCCAAGGAAATGTTGCCGATCGTCGATCGCCCGCTGATCCAATACGCAGTCGAGGAGGCGATGGAGGCTGGGATCGAGCAGATGATCTTCGTCACCGGCCGCGGTAAGAGCGCGATCGAGGATCATTTCGATATCGCTTTCGAGCTCGAGACGATGATGAGCCAGCGCGGCAAATCACTCGATATCCTGGACGCGACGCGGCTCAAGCCGGGTGCGGTTGCCTATGTCCGTCAACAGGAGCCATTGGGACTGGGCCACGCGGTCTGGTGTGCCCGCGACATCGTCGGTGACGAGCCCTTCGCGGTTTTGCTCGCCGACGACCTCATGGTCGGAGAGCCTGGGTGTCTCAAGCAGATGGTGGACGCGTACAACAAGATCGGCGGCAACCTGATCTGCGCTGAGGAAGTCCCCGACGATCAGACCCATCGCTACGGCATCATAACGCCAGGAATGCGCGCGGGCGCACTGACCGAAGTGACGGGGCTGGTTGAGAAGCCGGCGCCCGGCACCGCGCCCTCGAATTTGTCGGTGATCGGGCGCTACGTCCTTCAGCCCGAGGTCATGCGCGTGCTCGAAACCCAGGAAGCCGGTGCGGGCGGCGAGATCCAGCTGACCGACGCGATGGCACGAATGATCGGCGGCCAGCCTTTCCACGGGGTGACCTTTGCCGGCACGCGCTACGATTGCGGCGACAAGGCGGGCTTCATCCAGGCCAACATCGCGGTCGCGATGGCGCGCGACGATATAGGGCCGCAAATCGAGGCGTGGCTGCGGCGCTGACCCGCGCCAAACGAGAGGCTGAGCAGATACGACTGCTCTCCTCTCCACCGCCGAGCTAAAGCGTCAGGTTCGAAACTCGAGCGATCCCTTGCGGCGCCTTGCAAGCAGCGAGACGGCTATGGGGATCGCGCCGAAGATCTTCCATCGCCAACGTCGCCAGGCGGCCGCAGCCACTGCGAAGCTGGCGACGGGGTACCGCATGCCGTTGCGCATCAGCAAATAAACGAGTTCATCGAGGCTGACACGCGCCTTGGCGTGGGCGAGGCGCGTGATCGAGGCGCGATGGGACATAAGATCGGCGATCCGGCGATATTTGACGACGGTGGTAAGCGCGCGCCAGGCGGACTTGGGACTGTTCCAGTCGAGCGCACCCCGGTAAAAATTCACACCGTCCGAACCGCGTGCCATCATCGGCGTCTGGTTGACGGCGATGCCGAGTGATCGGTCGGCGAGAACGAGGCTGTAGAGATGATCTTCGCCCGTCTCGAGCGCATCTTCGAAGCGTAGCGACCCATGCCGCCTTGCTGGAAAAACGAGTGTAGATAAATGGAGCAGCGGCTCTTCGATCAGCAGGTCAACTGCCTCGCCGGACGTGAGTCTCTGAAGGTGAAGGTCTGCCGCGCCGAGTGACTTCCGCATCATATCATAACGCGGATGCGCGGAAAACCAATCCTGACCCGGCTCTACCCAGTTATTGGCGAAATAGACGTCGTATCCCTCCTCGAGCGCCGCGATAGCCGTGTCGAGGTGATCCGGATGCCAGCGGTCGTCGCTGTCGAGGAAGGCGACGTATCGCGCGTCGTGAGGAACGGCGTCCAGTCCCGCGTTGCGCGCCGCTGCCGGCCCTGCATTTGCCTGAGTCAATATCCGTACACCTGCAGCTTCCCTATCGGACAGCAGCTTCACATCACCTCGAGCGGGAATTGGCGAGGAGTCGTCGACGACGATCACGTCCAGATGAAGCCCTTCGGGAAGCCGCTGATCAAAGATCGACCGGAGCGCTCCGAGCAGGACGCCGGATCGGCGCTGATAATATGGGATGACGACGGACACCAAGGCCCCCGGTCGTGCAATCTGGGCATCTCCCTGCGCGATTTTGGGCAACATCGAGGGCGTCGCTTCATCCCTCATCGCGGCGCCACCAGCGATTTCGCCTCCGCAACTTGCGACCTGCCGAGCAGCGGAGAGAGGACGCTTTCGAGAAGAAAACGCCCGGCGCCTTTCGAGTTTTCGCACAATATGCCGAACCTGCTCACACCGGTTTCCGCGACGATGCTCGACCGGCGACCTAGACGCTCGAGAAGGACGTCCTTTGCGTTCCAGTAGAAGCTCTTTGCCAAAATCGGCGACCGAAGGAGATGCTTCATCAGTAGCGCGCCGTTGCCATATTCGTACTGCCGGGTCAGCTTGGCGAGATCCGGTACGGTCCGGCGGCCATGAAAATGAGTCACCGACATGTCGGGAACGTAACGTATAGCTATTCCGGCGTGCGCGGCGCGTAGAAACAGGTCGGTGTCCTCGCCAGACTTGTAGCGACTGCCGGCCCCAAGTCGCTCGTCAAAAATTCCGAGCGTAGCAAAGATGCTCCGCGGCATCGCCATATTGCACCCATGAATGAACCCAGCGGGCATCATGTCCTTTGTCAGTTCTGCCGGGTGCTCGGCCACCTTGATGGTAATCGGCAAATCCAGAGGATCGCCTAAGTTGACCCGCCCTCCCCGAATCGCTGGTTCCTCGTCGGCGCCAAAATGCTCTAGCATCTGGGCAAAATACGCAGGCGACACCTCGCAATCATCATCCGTGAAGGCGACCAGCCTGCCAGTTGCGACACCAAGGCCGGCGTTCCGCGCCGCGGAAAGGCCGGGCCGGGGCTCGTATATCGCCAGGACGTTGCTCAACTGGCACTGAAACCGCTCGATCACCGCCGCCGTGCCGTCTGTCGAACC
Organism: Sphingomonas sp. S2-65; assembly: GCF_021513175.1. Classification (NCBI taxonomy): domain Bacteria; kingdom Pseudomonadati; phylum Pseudomonadota; class Alphaproteobacteria; order Sphingomonadales; family Sphingomonadaceae; genus Sphingomonas; species Sphingomonas sp. S2-65. Next base: position 2,164,847 of record NZ_CP090953.1, read on the forward strand.
ATTGTCGACGATCACAAGCTCGATGCTGGCTGCCGGCGGTGCATGCCTTACCGCGCCGGCCAAGGCGTTGAGAGCGCCACCAAGACCCGCGGCGCGGTTTCGTGTGCAGAGGATCAAGGTGACGTCGACCATCGTTACCCTCCCCCTCCAGTGGATGCCTTTTAGCAGGCATGGCAATGTCACCGTACAAAACAAAGAGGCGACGATCTTTTCTCCTAGCCTCTCCAGCCGCATCAGGCGAGTTCGGATTGTACAAACGGCGGCATGTCTCTGCACGGGACAGTAAGATTGCGCTACGCCCACGGGTGGAAGTGAGGCGCTCGCTATGGCATTGCCCGCATGAGAGATGCGTCTGAACGGGATTTCGCGGGCCGCAGGCCTGCGCTGCCATGGTGCCGGGAATTCCGCCATCATTCTCGGGCGATGGGAGTGGTGTGTGACGATTACGGCCTTCGATTCGCCAAGCGGCGGATTCCGGGAACATGCAACCAATGGCGCGGTGATCACGGGCGTCGCCCAGGCGATCAAGTTCGTCGTTCAGACCAGTTCCGTCATCGTCCTCGCGCGCCTGCTCACGCCAGTCGACTACGGGCTGATCGCGATGGTCACGCCGATCCTGGGCTTTGTGATGATGTTCCAGGATTTCGGCCTCACGCAGGCGACGGTGCAGAAGAAGGATATCAATCACGCACAGGTCAGTTCGCTCTTCTGGATGAACTTGGGGTTCAGCCTCATTCTCTCGGTTTTGCTGATCGCGGCCTCGCCATTGATTGCACTCTTCTATGGCGACCCAAGAATCGCCCCCCTAACGGTCGCGTTCGGTTGCTTGGTCTTCGTCAATGGGCTCGGCTCCCAGCATATGGCCTTGCTCAATCGCCAGATGCGTTTCGGTGCGCTGGCCTTGATCGATACGGCCGCTGCTATCCTCAGCTTTGCCGGAGCATTGCTGTTCGCCATCCTCTGGGACAATTATTGGGCGCTGTTCGTCGGTAGCCTGATCCTGTCGGCGACCCCGGTAATCGGCAGCTGGAGCCTTGTTCGCTGGATTCCGGGTCGCCCCGCACGGGCGGAAGGGCTTGGAGAAATCCTCGGCTTTGGCGGCGGTATCACGGGCTTCGGTTTCGCAAATTTCTTCGCACGCAATCTCGACAATGTTCTGATCGGCTGGCGATGGGGTGACCAGGCGGTGGGCACCTACGATCGCGCCTACAAACTGCTTTTGATGCCATTACAACAGGTAACCGGACCGCTCGCACGCGTCCTCCAGCCTGTTCTCGCCAGGCTTGTCGACGAGCCCGAGCGATACAGAAACGCCTATCTGAACTCGGTGCGGCAAATGTTGCTGCTCGTACTCCCGGGCGTGATCTTCATGATCGGTACTTCAGACGTTCTGATCGTTACGCTGCTCGGTCCGGAATGGGTGGCTGCGGGCAAGATCTTCAGTGCGCTGGGATATGCCGCGCTCGTCCAGGCCCTCAACAATCCAACGGGCTGGCTTTTCGTCAGCCAGGGCCGCACCCGAGAGTATATGCTCTGGGGCTTCTTTTCCTCGACGACGAGCATTCTCGCCTTTGTTTGCGGGCTCTGGGCCGGCCCGTTCGGCGTGGCGGCCGCCTATGCGATCAGCGAGTATCTACGAACGCCTCTGCTGTGGGCGGTCGTCACGCGCTCGGGCCCGGTCCGGCCTTCGGACATCATCCGGACGACGACCCCTCATATCGCGGCGTGCGTCACGACCCTGATTCTCGTCCACCTCCTGCGGCGGGTTCCATCGCTGCCCTCGATCGAACTGCTCGGGCTTGCGCTGGCCTCTTCCTACGCAGCTTATCTGGCGGTGATGTTCCTGTTTTCGGAGGGACGGTCGACGATGACGGACAGCCTGAACATACTCCGCGGTTTGATCGACCGTGTCATGCGCGTCGCGCGATAAGGGGGCGCCGATGTGCGGCTTTGCGACTACGCAACGTGGCGAAAACCCTTCCCGGGGGAGAGTAATCTGATGACTTTGCGATTGGGCATCCTCGCAACTGAGTACTTGCCTGCGACCGGCGGAATGGAACAGCACGCCGCCAGCCTGATCGCACACGCTGCCGAGCGGCTCGACGTGACGCTGATTACGTGGCCGCAGGCCGCGCCGCCCACCGGCAGGGTACGGCACGTGGCAAGCTGGACCGGCTTTCCAGGACCAGACCGCGTGCTAATCAAGGCACAGCCGGTGGATGCATGGCTGGTGCTCAACGCCGGCTGGCTGCTGGACGTGGCCGAAGGTGCGCAAGCGATCCCCCTGTTCGCCTACGTCCATGGCAATGACTTCATTAGCCCTTGGGTGCCGGGGCTGAGCGGGCCGGTTGCGCTGGTCGACCGCTTGGAGCGCAAGCTACGGATGGGCGATGGCGGCGATGGCTCACACGCCGCCCGCTGGTGGAGGCGTAAAAGGGTGATCACGGGGCTTCGCCGCACTCGTCTGATCTTCGCCAATAGCCATTATACCCGGGGGCGCTGCCTCGACCTTTGCGGGCTGCCGGACGATCGGGCGCAGGTCGTCGCGCCCGGCATCGACGATCGCCACTTCAAGAACATGGTGCGACCACGCCGCGAAGGGCGCCTTCAAATCCTGACCGTTTCGCGTCTAAGCTCGAAGAACCGCCGCAAGAATGTCGACGGCCTGCTTAAGGCGCTAGCGATCGTCAGAGGCGAGATCGACGCCGAGCTTTCTGTAGTCGGGGATGGCGACGATCTGCCGCGCCTCACGGCGCTGACAAAGCAACTCGGGATCAGCGAACGCGTCCATTTCATGGGACGGCTCGACGATGCAGCGCTCGATCGAGCATATGAGTCAGCTGACCTGTTCGTTCTCGCCCCGCGGCCAAGTCGCAGCGATGTCGAAGGCTTTGGCATGGTTTATGTCGAGGCCGCCGCCCGCGGACTACCAGTGATCGGCACTGCCGTCGGGGGGGTCGTCGATGCGATCAACGACGGTGTGAGCGGCGTTTTCGCCGAGAATGCCTCACCCGAAGCGATTGCCGCTGCGCTCGCCCGCTTCGCTGCAAGCCGCAAAGCCTTCGACCCAGTGCGGATACGCCAATTTGCAGAACTGCACCGCGCGGCGGCGACCTCGCGCCAGTTGCTCGGCACCATCGAGGCCCTGGCGGTTCTCGAATGATCATACCGGCCCAGGCACAGCCCAGATCCGAGCGTGGTACAGCCACTGCTCTGATCGGGCTGAGTCCTTTCGCAAGCATTGGCGTTGAAACGACTTCCGCGCCGCCTGCTTTCATCAGAGTTCGAGGTACGCAACCATGACCACGGCCGTGATCATCCCCGTGCGAAACCGGCCTGCATTGGTCGCGCAGGCCATCCGCAGTTGTCAGCAGCAGACCTTGCCGGTCGACGAAATCATCGTGGTGGACGATGCGTCGACGGACGATACGCCCGAGATCGTGGAGCGCCTCGCCAGCGCCGATCCGCGTGTGCGGCTTATCCGATCGCAGGAGAACCGGGGCGCCCATAACGCGCGGAACTGCGGTGCCGCCGCGACCCAGGCGGAGTGGCTGGCCTTCCTCGACTCGGATGACCAATGGCTGACTGCGAAACACCAGAAGCAGGCAGAGGCCCTTGGACAACATCCGCAGGCGGTCGCGTGCTTCACCGGCATCCGCTACGCGCTTCCAGACGGGGTTAGGGATGAACCGCTGAACAGGCCCTCGGTGAGCTATGACGATCTTCGCCTGATGAATTTTCTCGGCAGCACCTCGACGGCGATGGTGCGCCGCGAGACGTTCCTCTCGATCGGCGGATTCGACGTGACGCTGCCGAGTTGCCAGGATTGGGATCTCTGGCTGCGCCTGCGCGAGCGCGGAGAGTTCGCGACAGTCGCGGAGCCTTTGCTGATCTACGATCAGAGCGACGCCGGACGAATTTCGAAGAATATCTACAAGGTTCTTGAGGGCCACCGCGTGATCTTCGAGCGAACCCGCGAAGGTATGTCCTCTACCCAGCTGCGACGGGTGGACGCCTATCACCACATTCGGCTGGCCCAAATTTATCTATGGGATTTCGGCGCGCGGCGAAAGGCGTTGGCCGAGGTAGCCAAGTCGTTGCTGCGACGGCCAACGCGCATGGGCGCGCACCTCCTCATTGCCGGCTTGCGTGCGCTCTTCCGAGCCTGAGGGCGGAAGACCATGTCGCCCGTGACGCCGTCGCTCGGCGGGATCAGCTATTGTCGCGCATTGCCCAGATTTCGCCGCAGCCCTCGGGTTTTAGTGCCCATCCCCGAAGTCGCACCGTCTCGATGAATTCGCGCCCACCACTCGCAATGACGAGCTTGTTGCGCAGGTTCGACAGGAACACGTCTATTACGCCATGGTTTGGTCGCACGTCGTCGCCGTACAGCGCTTCGAACAAGGCTTCGCGCGAGACCGGCTCGGGGCTGCTACTGCGCAGGATGTCGAGCACACGCCGTTCGGTTGCTGTCAGCGGCACCTGCCGACGACCGATCCTGTAGCTGTCATCGTCCGGCTGGTAGCTCAACAGCCTGGGATCGGCGGTCGAGCTCAAAGGATCATCGACGGTCGCCTCGATGACGCTGGTATAGCCGCTCGGCCCTGTCTGACTCCCCATAAGGCGCGTCCGGGTTTCCTGGATCACCCGCAGCCCTTCCTCGATCAGCTTCCGGCTTTCGATCATCCGGTTCTCGTAGCTAGCGAGCAGCTCCATCAATGCGTCGAGATCGATGCCGGCGATCGACGGATCACTCGTCCTCCACATCATCATCCCGCCTCTCGCTACCTGCCACGCCTAACCGAGACGATTGTGCGCCGCAGCATAGAGGTGCCGACGCGCAAAGCCAGCCCAATGTACCCACCGACGTCAGCAGGCGATCAACAAACCTCCCACGTCGCGGGAGTGCGACGCCTGCGGCCCGCAGGCCGACCTCGCTCTGTCGCTATCTCTTCTCCGTGTATGATCGTTCCAGCACTGGAAAGCCTGGACGGAAGGTCCGCCGTGGAGGCATGTCTGCTCAGCTCCCGACCAATGCGCAACCGCGCTGCAATGTTCTTCGTCGCGACCGACTAGCTCGCCCCGATCAGGCGGCTGCGCGCGACACGCGCGGTGCTCCAGTCGATCGCCTTTGCCAGCGTCACGCCAGCGACAGTGCTGGCAAACACGCCGAACAGCGCTCGCGGCAACGCCGCATCTGTGCCGGTGACGTGCAGAACGAAGGGGTGAATAATATATATGTAGAGGCTTACACTTGCGATTTTGGAAATCAGCTTTGCCGCGGGCGCGGCAATTTCGATCCGAGTTACGAACACCATCCAGGCGATCGGAAGCATCTCGGTCAGATAGAAGATGATGACCCGTGCCACTGGCCAGCCCTGGTTGTGGAGCGGAGGCTCGACGATAGAGCCTATCAGGAGAAGGTCGTCATTGGTGAGGAAAGGAACCAGACACAAGGTAGCGACTACGGCCATCTTGCGACCAGGGTTCGACGCTCGCTGGAGCGACCATCCCAGGACAAATGCCCAGCCGACCGACAACAGCGTCCATTGATCGAACGCCGCGCTGTCCCGGTGATAGACGCCGATCAGGCCCAGCATGATAAAGGCGGCCAGCAATCCCAGTGAGAGCTCCCATTCATGCTCGCGCGCGAAGTTCCGGACCGGCCGCCAACTTAAAGCGGCGCCGAAAACGGCCACGAATAGAATGTAGTTTTCAATGAACCAGTACGACACCATCAGTCGGTTGCCGTCCGCATTGATCACGCCGCCGCCCAGGTTCGACAGGAACACATAGGGTAGAAGGCTTGGCACGCCATGGTAGACGAGGTCCACGGTGACGATGGCAAAATAGGGCAGGATCACGCGCCACGCGAGCGGACCCACGATCTCCCGCAACCGGCCATCAAGTGCCAGCGGAACCTGGAAGCGGGCGAAATTCGCGCCCGCCACGACCATCAGCGGTACAGCCGCGCCATAGGTCGCGTACCGCCAGGTATGATCGAGTACAACAAGCAGGATCGCGATCCCGCGGATGAGTGTCGACGTCTCGATTGAAACGGTATTACGGGCTATCGTCGAACCACGGCGCTCGAGAGTTCCCAGGGCGCGCGTTTCCCAATCGTCGGGTAGCGGCCCGGCTAGCTGGTCCAGCAAGAGCGAGAGCTGGATGTAATTCAAGGAATCCACTTGAAGCGACGTTACGCTGTCGCTGGAACTGACATGATCGCGGCCAAGCTCGCGCGCGACGGCGGCGCATAATGGCGTCATTGGCACGTCTTCGAACGCGGCCTTGGGCGCCTCGTGAAACGCCGGCGGCTGGATCCTGGACAATTCGACGCGCTGAACCTTCCCGCTCGCCGTTCGCGGCAGCATCTCGAGAAGCGTCAGATGCAAGGCGCTGTCGGCACGTACGCCCATTGCTGCGACGACCTTCAGGGCCGCGAGCCGAACAGTCTCTGGATCGAGCCCAGCACCGACCTCGAGCGCAACGAGGATGCCGTCGCCGCGCATCGCGTCGGGTGTTCGCGCGACGGCGTAGCCCTGGGCGGTTCCGAGCTCTCCTGACATTCGCTCCTGGATTAGATCGGGAGAAAGCTTGATCCCGCCGCAATTGATAACGTCGTCAAACCTGCCCTCGAAGTACAAATACTCGTCGTCGACATGGCCAAGGTCACTGGTGGTCAACCAACCATCCCCGTCGAGAAGCGCATGGCAACCGCTCTCGTCGATACGGTAGCGCGCCGTATGCGGCCCGCGGATCCGCACCCGCCCCTCGACATCAAGCGTGACTTCTGCGCGACCGGTCGGACGACCGACTGAGCCCAGCTCCTTGCCGGCAGCAAGCGATAGATCAAGAAAGGTCGTGCGTGATGCTTCGGTCAGTCCATAATGCTGGACGATCCGGCATTCGGGAAACATCCGCTTTAGCGCGTGCTTCTCTTCCAGGGCGAGCGGCTGGCTGCCGATCTCGAGCCATCGCAACTTTGCGCCTGCGGCTCCGATCACATGCGGCTGTTCGATCAAGATGCGCAACAGGCTGGGCACTGCGGAGAGCGCATTGACTTGCCCGCGCTCGAGCATCTCGGCGAACTCGGCCGGGTCAAAGCCATGTTCCGGCAGATAAGCCCTGCCCCCTACGCTCGCGACCGCGCGGAACCGGCCAAGTCCGAACGAATGGGTGCAGGGAACGCCAACATATTCACGCACGCTCGCATCAAGGTGCATTACCGCAATGATGCGCAGGGTCGTATCGTGAATTGCGGTGCCGTCGAGCAGGATACCGCTCGGTCGCCCCGTCGTACCAGAGGTGAAGGAGATTTGAGCCGGGCCTGTCGTCGAGAGGTCGGGACTCCTGCCTTCAAACCAGCCCCAATCCTGCGCCGGCTCGACAAAGCTGTCGAGAATGACGCCGTCCAGTCGCTCCGCGGTGGCCCGGTTCGGGACCAGTGCTGCAATGCGGCCCGCGGCCTGCAGCGAGAATACGTGCTCGATGAAACTCAGGGACGAGCGCAGCAACACGCCGCTGACAGCGATACGATCCATTGTTTCCCCCGAGCTGACCCGTCACGCTCACCTGATCGATACCCTCACATCGCCGTGAGTTGCCAGGCTTTTGTGCCACGCCCCGTACAAGCGCGGGACTAACGTCGCCCGATAGCTCACGCGAAACCGCATGCCGCCGGACGTCGACAGGTGGGAACAGCCCCGTCGCGCACTCTTGCAGCAATCGCGGATCAGCGGCATGATCCGAAATAATTCAGAAACAACTAGGGGGTGTCTCATGAAATTGCAGAACTTCGCCGAAGTTGCACCACAGATCGCCATCACCGACGACGCCGCGCTCGCACACGGTGCGTGGCGCGAGGCGGCTGAAGAAGCGCTTGCAACAACGGGTGCCGTACTGCTCCGGGGCGATATACGGGCTGCCGATGCAGTGGAGCGTGCGCTGTTAGTACTATCAGACCAACTGCTCGAGGATGCCTTCTGGTCGACTCCGCGGAGTAAGGTTCTCGGTAAGACCTTAACTGCGACGGAATATCCGAGCCCGCGCACCATTCAGCTTCATTCTGAAATGGCTTATATGAAGGTCTGGCCGCGCTTCGTGGCGTTCCACGCGCTCGAGGTCGCAGCGGAGGGCGGACAAACCACAGTCTGCGACATCGACGCGGTGAGCGCGGCTTTGGGAGCACTGCTCGAGCTCTTTGATCGCAAGGGGGTGACCTATCACAGGACATTCCAGAAGGGCGTCGACATACCCTGGCAACAGGCGTTCCAAACGCAGAACAGAAGTGACGTGGAAAGGGTCGGAGCCAGCTTCGGGATGAAGGTCGAATGGCTGGCCAATGACGCGCTCTCGACGTCGCACACGGCACAGGGATGCGTCACCGCCGCGCACGGTCAGCTCATCTACTTCAATCAATCGCACCTTTTCCATTCGTCCTTGCTCGACCCCCGCATCCGTCAGGGGCTTGAGAAGCTCTATGGCCCGGGGCGCCTGCCCCGCGACGCGACCTTCGGCGATGGCGCGCCAATCGAAACTGACCAGATCGACGCCGTCCGTGCCGCATTCGAACGCTATCAGACCGCGATGTGCTGGCGCGAGGGCGACCTGCTCATCCTCGACAATATGCGTTTTGCTCATGGCAGGCTGCCTTTTGCGGGCTCACGGCGGGTGCACGTGGCGATGGCAAAGCAGGAAAGCGCTCCCGTCCGACGCGTATTGCCCTTGCCCGTTCTTAGCTGAGGCAAGGTTCCGCCTGACAGCTACGCGTGAACCGCAATGAGACAATGTACGGTCTGTTTGGCGGCGAAGGACACGGTTTCCTCAAGAAAGCCAAGCGATGATCTAGGTCGTGAAGTGGAGACGGTATTTCTTCGCAAATTGTTCGCGCGCTAACGCGAACAAAGCAGATCGATTGCGATCTGCTTTCATGTTGGTGACTTCAAACCTACGATCCACGTCGAGCCGGACGCCAACTGGTTCGTTCCTGTCATAGCGCGTCGCGACACCGGCAACGCCAGCTTCTCGCACCTGAACGCCATTGTCGCCACGGTGCAAGACTAAACGAGGTCTGGCGCTTCGCGGCGGCCTACTGGTAAGCGTCGTCCGCAGTCCTGCCCCGGCGCGATACCCTGCGCCGTTTAAGCCCAACGGGCAGCTCAGGCTCCTGCCGCGCCGATCGCGCTGACTAGATCGCACAAACCATGCTATCGTACCATCTCGGCAGCCGGAGATCCAAGGTGTCTGATGCTACTCGAGAGATCATCGCTTGGGCGCTAATCGCTAGTTTGATCTTGGGGCCCTCTTTTTGGTGGGCTGCCACGTACCGCAAGCGAAGGCGTCAGAAGCTCCGCCGGCAGGGGAATAAACGCTTCGGAAACTAGCAACCCCGGCCGCGCCACCCCATCAGCGACGCAGCGGTAGAGGGCGACGTAGCCCGGACGCGGTTCCTGCGTGCTCTCGTTGACACTTGGGTCGTCCAGCCAGCTCGCCTCTGCGGTCACACGTGCGGGCTAAGCAGCTTCCCGACGTCCAACGCTGGGACGTCATCTGCCGTTGACGCGCAGGGCCGCTCCCTGAAAGCTGACCGACGGCAAACGCCCAATCCAGCCGCGCCGCGTCGCCAGAATAGTTGTCCGCTTCAGGTACCGGACACCCAGTCCTGAGCGTCCGTAACTGGGGCGTTAGCGGGCCGGCAGCTTTTGACGACTGCTTTGTCGATCGGGGATGACCGCGATTGGTGGTCAGCGGACGTTGAGCAGCGCGTGGATTAGCAGGACCATCCGGCTACTGCGTAGCGTCCAAGACCCACAAGTGGATTACGTGGATGAGTGCCGCCGTTGATAGTTGGACTCGGCGGTGAGCGTCGCTGGCCAAATACTGTAATCGAGCTATCCTGCCTGAGCGGCGGAGACAGCTAGTCCATGTCCCGGTTTGTGCGTGCACTAGCGTGCCGCGCCGGTGTGCTGAGTTGCCGCCGTCAACGTGGGGCCGGACAATGTACGCCATCATCAGCGGACTAAGCCCGCTTGGAGCGCGGTGGGCGCTAACGGGCGTCGCGATAGTGTGGTGCGCTGTCCCAGTCACAATCGGCGTCTTTATTGGCCTCCGTAGGGGTGCTTGGCAGGGCTGGCTTGCAGGTCTTGCGCTTGCCGCTCTCCTGAGCTGGTTTGCAGATTTGACATTAATCTTGCGGACATTCCGCCTTCATACATAGCTTATTAAGGGGCCCGCATCGCGCAATTCGCGGCTCCTCCATTGGCGCGAGGTGAAATCATTTGCCAAATCCATATTTCCGTAGATCTTGCACATGGATGTTGGTGCTATTTGCCTTAGGCGACTTTGCGTTCAATCTTTATTGGCAAAGCGTCATGCTCTTCCTTTTGTTTTACTATACCGAAGCGCTGCAGTTGCCGGTCGGGTGGGCGGCAGCGACGTACATGGCGGCGCTGATCTGGGACGGACTGGTGAGCTTGGCCGTTGGTGTGCTTGCAGATCGACACCGGGAACAGGGTTATCGCCGGTATCTGACCCGTGGCGCGATCCCGCTGGGGCTCTGCTTCGTGCTCGCCTATCTCCCGCCGGTGGGTAGTGGCGGCTCGGCCGCGGTTCTCGCGTTCGTCACACATCTACTGTTTCGAACGGGGTATGCCGCCGTGAACGTGCCCTATCTGGCGATGACCGCGCGGGTCAGCTCGCATGCCGGCGACCGCGCTCTGATTGCAGGGCTGCGCATGCTGTTCGGAACCGCGGCGATGGTGACGGTAAGCCTTGGAACCGTCTCGGTCGGCCGCTGGCTGACCGGCGGCACCGGAGCCAGCGCCTATGTCGCGGCGGCGGCGGTGTTCGCAGCGGTCGGATCGCTGATCCTGCTCCTCGTAGGATGGCTGGTGCCCGAGCGCGAGGCCCCTGCGGCAAACGCGCCGGTCTCGGTTCGCGCCGCGCTGGCAGCTCTCGCTGCAAACCGCGCCTTTGTGACGCTGAACGCGGCAATGGCGGCGATCACGATCGCCTCGACTTTTTTGTCCAAGTCGGTGCTCTATTATTACAAATACGAGCTGAGCAACGAACAGGCCGGGCAAGTGGCTCTCGCAGCGATGGGGCTGATCGGCGCGGCTGCAGTGCCAGTCTGGACCCTCATCTGCCGCAAAGCGGGTGGGCGTGTTACCTGGTTCCTCGCAGTTGCCCCGGCGATGCTACTGCTGGGATGGTTCGCGCTGGTAGCGGTGCGGGACATCGGCACGATGCAGCTGTTCCTAGTGGCGATCCAGTTGCTGCTGACCGGGGTGCACATCGTCTTCTGGGCGATGCTGCCGAACACGGTCGAGTGGGGCGAACGAGCGACCGGCGCGCGTCTGGAAGGCGCAGTGTTCGGGCTCGCGGCATTGCTGCAAAGAAGCGCGATCGGCGCGGCCACCGGCCTGTTCGGCCTCACGCTCGGCATGATCGGCTATGAGGCAAACCTCCGGCAATCTGCCGAAGCACTAGAAGGCTTGCGTTTAGCGATCGCCTTCGTGCCGCTGACCTGCGTCGCGCTGTCCATCGCCCTGATGATGGCAAGTCCGCTGCGGCGCCAAGCGCATGCGGAGATTGTTGCGGAGCTGGCGCAGCGGAGGCGCTAAGCGTCCTTGATCGGCTCTCCGCTGCTTACGATACGCGGCGGTCAGCTGCCCTCAGGCGGCCGCCAGCTCGAAGCGCGCGGCCATGCCGTCAGCCTCGGCGGAAGGCGCGATCCAGAGGTCGAATGTGCCGGGCTCCACCGTCCGGCGATTGTCCGCGCCTACGAACTCCAGGTCCGCACGGCGAATCGTGAATTCAACCTGCCGCGTCTCCCCCGGCTTCAGCGCGATCTTCTGGAATGCCTTTAGCTCGCGCACGGGCCGCGTGATGCTGGCGGTACGGTCGCGAATGTAGAGCTGGACTACTTCCTCGCAGGCATGCCTGCCGCTGTTGCGCACCGTAGCGCGGGCGGTGAGCGTGCCGTTCCACGGTAGGCTCGCATTGTGGTGAAGGTCGGAATACACCACCTGGCCATAGGTCAGGCCATGTCCGAACGGATACAAGGCCGAGTTAGGCACGCCGCGATAGTGCGTCTTATACTCCTGGAGAGCGCCTTCAGGGTTTGGGCGCCCGGTAGCCTTGTGGCCGTAGTAATAGGGCACCTGCCCAGTTGCACGCGGGAAGCTGACCGGCAGCCGCCCTGAGGGGCTATAGGCGCCGTACAGCACATCCGCGAGCGCCGAGCCGGTCTCGGTGCCCAGGAACCAGCTGACTAGGATTGCCGGGGCTGCCGCCACGGCGCCTTCCAGCGCAAGCGCGCGCCCGTTCTTGAGGAGGACGACCATCGGCTTGCCGGTGGCGGCGAGGGCCTCCGCGAGGGCGATCTGTGGCGCGGGGACGACGATGTCAGTGACCGACTGCGCTTCGCCTGACATGCGCGTGCCTTCGCCGATTGCAAGCACCACCACGTCTGCCGCGCGTGCTGCGGCAAGTGCAGCGTCGATGCCGCCGGCAAGCGGCCCCTCGATGCCGGACCCTGTAGCGACGGTGATCAACGACGGATCGGCCGCGGCGGCCCGCATGCCCGTGGCAAGGTCAACGGCCTGCTTGTCGTCGCCATAGACGCACCACGGGCCGACCAAATCATGTTGGCCACTGGCGAAGGGGCCGATCAGCGCGATTTTCTGGTTCTTCTTGAGCGGGAGCAAATCGCCTTCGTTCTTGAGGAGCACCACCGAGCGGCGGGCGGCCTCTCGCGCCAGCGCGCGGTGGGATTTGGATAGTACCAGTGCCTTTTCGCGCCGGGGATCGATGCGAAGGAAGGGGTCGTCGAACAGCCCGAGTTGCGCCTTCACCACCAGCACGCGCCGGACCGCCTGGTCTAGCCGCGTTAGGGGCACCTCGCCGGCCTGCACCAGTTCAGGCAAATGCTTCATAAAGAGGCCGCTCTGCATGCACATGTCCACCCCGGCCAAGAATGCGAGACGCGCGGCGTCGCGCCCATCCTTGGCGTAGCCGTGCGCGATGAGTTCCTCGTCGCCGGTATAATCGGAGACGACTAGACCGCCGAACTTCCATTCGCCATGAAGAATGTCGTTGAGTAGCCAGTTATTGGCCGTCGCGGGAACGCCCGACAGCTCGTTGAACGATGCCATCGCCGACAGCGCGCCCGCTCGGAAGGCAGCCTGGAAGGGCGGGAAATACACTTCGCGCAGCGTCCGCTCGGAAATGTCGACGCTGTTATAATCCAGGCCCGCTTCTACAGCACCATAGGCCGCGAAATGCTTTGCGCAGGCGAGCACCGCATCGCGCTCGGTCAGGCGTTTGCCTTGAAAGCCGCGGACACGCGCGGCGGCGAAAAGATTGCCCAGGTAGACGTCTTCGCCGGCACCCTCCACACCGCGGCCCCAGCGGGCGTCGCGGGCAATGTCGACCATCGGCGCAAAGGTCCAGTCGATGCCCGCTGCCGCGGCTTCGGTCGCAGCGATATGGGCCGTACGCTCGGCCAGGCCTGGTTCCCAGCTGGCGGCTTCGCCCAGCGGCACCGGGAACACGGTACGGTGGCCGTGGATGATGTCGGCTGCGAAGATCAAGGGAACTTTGTGGCGAGATTCCTCCACAGCGACCTTCTGCATGCGGCGCGACATCTCGGCGCCGTTGCCGTTGAAGACGCCGGTGAGTTGCCCGGCACGAACCTGCTGCAACTGCTCTTCGAAGCTGGCACCCGCGGAAGGGGGATTGAGTGCGGTGGCGGCGGACCCTGCCCAAGCCGCGGCGTTCAGGGTCAGTTGACCTGCCTTCTCCTCCACAGTCATCCGCGCGATGAGCGCGTCAATGAATGCAGGGGGCGTGTGTTCGTCGGCCGCCCGCATGAGCGCGCCCGCCGGGCTTGCAGTCCAGGCGGCGACGGCGCCGGCACCCATCAGCGCGGCGCGCCGCGAGATCCATGCATTCACCATGATATTCTCCTCCAGACCCGATTCCGTCCGCGACGGCTGCTCCTGAGACCCACGACAAATTTTGCTTGGGTCCGTTTGTGTAACCGGTTACATAGTATGTAGCACTGTCGGCGACGCAACCGGTTTCATAGGTGCAACCAAACTTAGCCGAAGCGCAGGCACATGCGTGCGGTAGGGAGATAGAGCTTAAATGGGCCAAGCCACCATTCGTGATGTGGCACGGGAGGCGGAAGTTTCCGTCGCCTCGGTGTCACGCGCGCTGAACGGCGCGGAGAACGTCCATCCGGACACCCGCGCACGGGTAGTCGCAGCGGCCGATAAGCTTGGATATGTTCCGCATGCTGGCGCCCGCAGCCTGAGCATGGCGCGGGCACATGCCATCGGGGTCGTTCTGCCCGACCTGCACGGTGAGTTCTTTTCCGAGATCGTTCGCGGGATGGACAAGGAGGCAAGCGCACGCGGCTTTCACTTGCTCCTGTCCAACATGCATGCCGACCTCGATGACGCCGTTCACGCGCTGCGTGCCATGCGTGGGCGAGTGGACGGCTTAGTGGTGATGGCGCCGCATCTCGATGCCGCAGAGCTGATGCGCAACATGCCTCGCAACGTGCCGGCGGTGCTGGTGAATTGCCGTGCGGACCACGGTATCCCCGCGCTGCTGGTCGACAATGTCGGCGGCGTAGATACTATGGTACGTCACCTGCTGGCGAGCGGCCGGCGCTCGATCGCGCACGTGACGGGCCCAGCGGGAAATCTTGACGCAGAAGAGCGGTTGGCGGGTTTCCGGCTATCGATGCGGCGACACGCTCGAGTGGATGACCCGTTGGTTCTGCCGGGCGACTTCACGGAGGAGGCCGGCGCTGCGGCTGCACGGGCGCTGATCGCCGGCGGTAAGCGCATCGACGCCATCTTTGCTGCCAACGACATGATGGCGATCGGCTGCATGCTGGCACTGCGTGAGGCGGGCGTCGCGGTGCCAGCCCAAATTGCCGTGGCCGGCTTCGACGACATTCCGGTCGCTCGCTATCTGGAGTTGACCACGATGCGCGTGCCCATTGCCGGCATCGGGGCGCTCGCGGTTACGAGGCTTACCGACCAGCTTGGCGGCCTGGGCCAGCCCGCCGCGACCGAATTGCACGCGCCCGACATCGTGGTGCGCGCCACAACGACGTGAAAAACAGAAACAAGAAGGGACAGGAGCATGAACGCTAAGGGAAGAGCACTGCGCGCCTATTTGGCCGCAGCCACGATGTTGAGCGCGGGAGCCGTCATGCTGTCGGCGCCGGCAACGGCACAGGTCACCACGTCGCAGCTGCGTGGGCAGGTGGTGAACGCGGAGGGCAGGCCGGCCGCGGGCGCGACGCTCACCGCGCGAAGCACCGCCACGAACCAGACCAGCCGGGGAACCACGCAGGCGGATGGCAGCTACACGCTCTCGGGCCTTCGTGCGGGCGAATATGAAGTCATCGCCACGCTGGACGGTGACACCGCCAATCAGGTCATCCGCATAGGCGTCGCGCAGTCGGCCTCACTCGACCTGACGCTCGGTGCGGCAGCGGCGGTCGCTCCGGAAGAAACGGCCGGCGGCGACGAAGTCGTCATCACCGGATCACGCCTGCGCGAGACCCGCACCAGCGAGGTCGCCACCAACGTCAGCCAGGAACAGATCCGCACCCTGCCGCAAACAGACCGCAACTTCCTGTCGTTCGCCGCACTCGCCCCCGGCGTCCGTTACAACGACAGCGAAACTGACAAGGGCATCCAGTCTGGTGCCTCTACTGCCAGCCAGGTCAATGTTTTCATCGATGGCGTCAGCCTGAAGAACAAGCTGCGCGAGGGCGGCATCGCCGGCCAGCAGAACAGCCGCGGCAACCCCTTCGGTCAGCTGGCGGTCCAGGAATTCCGCGTCCTGACCCAGAACTACAAAGCGGAATATGAACAGGCCGGCTCGGCCATCATCACCGCCATCACCAAGTCGGGCACGAACGATTTTCACGGTGAGGCGTTCGGCCAATATACCGACAAGGGACTGACCCAGAAGGGCTATTTCGACAAGCGCGAGAACCGGCCCGAACCGGCGTTCGAGCGCAAGCAGTACGGTGTGTCGCTCGGCGGCCCGATCATCAAAGACAAGTTGTTCTTCTTCGCCGCCTATGAAGGCAATGACCAGAATCGCGCGTTCAACGTCGACAGCACTGGCTCGGCTGCCGCGGTCAGTGAGTTCGAGCAATTTTCCGGCCGACGTCTCGCCGACTTCGAGGGCGCGTACGTCAGTCCGTTCCGCGGCGACTTCTACTTCGGAAAGCTGACGCTCACTCCCGACGATCGCCAGACCTTCGACCTGTCCTTCAGCCGCCGCGAAGAAACCGACATCCAAGGCTTCGGCGGCAACACGTCCTATGAAGCTGCCGAGAACAAGATCAACCGCGTCGACACGTATCTGTTCAAATGGATCTATAGCGGGGATAATTTCACGAACGAATTCAATGCGAACTATCTGGACTATACGTTCAACCCGACGTCGCTGAACCCCGATCTCGCAACCTTCGACTACGACTCGGTCATCATCTTCGGCGGCAAGGATTCGACCCGGCGCGAGGTTCAGAAGGGCCACACGCTGCGCGACGACCTCACCTATACCGGCTTCGACGGTCACGCGATCAAGGTTGGGGGGCGCGTCGAAGTGACCGACATCGAGTTCGCCAACCAGGCGTACATCCAGCCGCGCTTTACCTTCCGCCGCGAACCGCAGAACAATCTCAACTTCGCTTTCCCTGCGGAAGCCCGTCTCGGCCTTGGCAACGGCCTGATTCAGGGTTCCAACACCCAGGTCGGCTTGTACGTGCAGGACGACTGGGACATCACCAGCCGGCTGCAGCTGAACCTCGGGGTGCGCTGGGATTACGAGACCAACGGCTTCAACAATGATTATCGCACCCCGGCCAATGCCGCGGCGGCGCTGCGCTCGCTCCCCAGCACCGACTATTTCAACCCGGAAGATTACATCTCCGACGGCAACAACCGGAAGCCCTTTGGCGGCGCCATCGCCCCGCGCTTCGGCTTCTCCTGGGACCTCGCCGGCAACCGCTCGACCGTACTCTTCGGCGGCTTCGGGCGCTATTATGACCGCAACAGCTTCAACAACACGGTCGACGAGCTGTCGCGCACGATCAACCCGATCGGCGTCTTCCGCTTCTCCCCCGACGGTGCGCCGCGCGGCGGGCTACCGACCATCGCCTGGAACAATAGCTATTTGAGCCGCGAAGGGCTGCTCGCCCTGCGCGCCAGTTCGCAAAGCGCCGGCCTGCCGGAGCTGTTCGCGGTCAAGAACAACGCGCGCCCGCCGGTGAACGACCAGATCAGCCTGGGCGTCCGCCAGCAGGTCGGTGTGTTCCAGGCGTCGATCACCGGGTCCTATCAGCGCGGCCGCAACGGTTATACCAACCTGTTCGCCACCCGGAACAACAACGGGCTGGGCACGTGCTGCAACACCTCCACGGTCGTGCCCTTCGGCTATGCAAATGCGCTGATCGGCTATGACGGGTTGGATACTCGGTACAAGGCGCTCTTCGTCACACTGGACAAGAACTATACCGAAAGCTCGGGCTGGGGCCTGAACATCGCCTATACGCTCTCCAAGGGCGAGCAGAATGGCGGCGACCTGTTCAGCCTCGACGCTGTGACGCCCGACGATTATGGCTGGCGTCCGCGCAGCGGCGACGAGCGGCACCGGCTGGTGATCTCGGGCATTGTCGACCTGCCGCTCGGCTTCCAGTTCTCGACGCTCACTACCCTGGGCAGCGGTCAGGCCTTCCGCGTCACTGATGGCACCAACGGCGCGGACTCGGGCTTCAATAGCTTCACGGCGCGCTATCCGGCGAAGAACTGCATCGAGGGGCTATTCGCCTTCTGCGAAGTCAACGTCACCCTCGCCAAGAACTTCGAAGTGTTCGGCGGCGATCGCGTCCAGGCATCGGTCGACGTTCTCAACGTGTTCAACAACAAGAACTTCGAAGGGTTTGACGACTTCTTCAACAACACCATCAACCCGGCGACGGGTGCTGTGACCGATCCGCTCGACGCGGCCGAGATCGGGCGCAACACCATCACCCTGCCCCGGCGTATCCAGTTCCGGCTGGGCTACCGCTTCTAACCAAACCTCCCCTGGGCGAGGCCGCTACCCCTTGGCGGCCTCGCCTGCTTTCTGGAGACCGATTTTGATCACGCGCCGTTCGCTTCTCGCTTGCACCTCCTTCATGGTTGCTGGCGGGGCGGTTGGTGCCTGCACCCCCCCGGTGGCGCTACCGGCGCTCGGTGCCCCGCCCAGGCTGATCGACGATGTCGCCGAACGGACTTTTCGCTTCTTCTGGGAGACCACGAAACCGGCAAATGGACTGGCGCCTGATCGGTGGCCGAGTGCCGGCTTCTGCAGCATCGCGGCTGTGGGGTTCGCGCTTACTGCCTACCCAATCGGAGTGGAGCGCGGCTGGATCAGCCGCGAGGCTGCCGCCCAGCGGACGCTAGCGACGCTGCGCTTCTTCTGGAATGCGCCGCAGGGGCCGGCTGCCCGCGGCGTGACCGGCTACAAGGGGTTCTTCTACCACTTTATCGATATGGAGCAGGGGCTGCGCTTCGGGGTGACCGAACTTTCTTCGGTCGACACCTGCCTCCTGCTTGGCGGCATCCTGTTCGCAGCCGAGTTTTTCAAGGGAACTGGCGCCGAGGAGCATGAAATCCGCGACCTCGCCAACAAGATCTACAATCGTGTGGACTGGCGCTGGATGCAGGCGCGCGGGTCGCTGGTCTCTATGGGGTGGCATCCGGAGAGCGGGTTCATCGCATCCGATTGGAAGGGCTATAACGAGGCGATGCTCGTCTACGTCCTCGGTATGGGGGCACCCGATCCGGCGCGCCGCTTGGGAACCGACGCCTGGCATGCCTGGACCGCCACCTATCCCCAAAGTTGGCGCGGCCAGGGGCAAGGAAGGCACCTGGCGTTTGGCCCCCACTTCGGACACCAATACAGCCACACGTGGATCGACTTCCGCGGTATTCGCGACGCCGTGATGCGCGCGGAGGGGTTCGACTATTTCGAGAACAGCCGGCGTGCCACCTATGCGCAGCGCGCGTACGCGATGCGCAACCCTGGGGGGTGGAAGGGCTATGCCGCCGATATCTGGGGTCTGACCGCCTGTGACGGGCCGCTGGGCGGCACGCACAAAGTGAATGGGAAGGCGCGCCAGTTTCGCACCTATTCGGCACGCGGACCGCAGGGCCTGCCCGACGAGTTCGACGACGGCACGCTGGCGCCCACCGCCGCGCTCGGCTCGATCGCCTTTGCGCCGGAGATCGTAGTACCTTGCGCCGAAGCGATGCATGCGCGCTATGGGCGTCGGCTTTATGAGAAATACGGTTTCTTCGACAGCTTTAACCCCACGCTGGCTGGGGCGGGCTTGCACGTCGAGAAGGGGATCGTCGATCCCGAGCTCGGCTGGTTCGACGACGAATATCTAGGTATCGACCAAGGTCCGATCCTGGCGATGATCGCCAATCATCAACGTGATTTCGTCTGGAAGCACATGCGCAATTCGCCCGCCATTCGTGACGGACTGCTGCGCGCCGGGTTCAGCGGCGGCTGGTTGGTTCGATAAGGGGTGCGCTGTTGCTCGGGCTGCCGGGTTTGCGGCGCGCAGCGTCGCGGTGTATCCTCAACGATAAGGCAGCAGCCATTCGCAACGCAGGCCGCAAGGGAATTCCCGTCTTGTAGCGCGTCCTCCACACGCTTCTGCTTAGCCGCCCTTTCCCGGAAGGTCTGAGCAATTCGGACTGACGATCTGCGAGGAAGCTTGGTCAGAGAAGTGCCGGACGGAGAGCAACGCCAAGAACGTCCGACCAGGCTCTTCAATCATCGGGAGGTGACCTGACTCTTCGAACCAGCAGAGTTGGCGTCGCGGCGCTGAGACCTGCTGAAGCCAAGCCGCCGCTATTCCGGACGGCGTCGTCGTGTCGCGACGTCCTAGCAGTAGGACGACTGGCACATGCAACCGACGGACCTCCGCGAAGGACACGTCCGCCAATCTCGGCCATAATGTGGTTGTGGTGAAGGCGCTGCCGCGGGACCAGCTTTCCCGATCCAGAGCGGTGTAGAGGGGTGAGAGCTTGGTGGAGTTGAAGTAAAAGTTTGCATCGGGCCGGCGACCGACAAGCGAACCGTAACGATTGGCCCACTTACGCCAGCCATCCGCTTTGCCAATCGTGAATGGCCCGGCATTTGGATACGGTGCAAGTGCCCGGATCGCGCGGTCCGCCTCGGTGTCATGGCGCTTGCCCGCCTCCTCCAGCGTGCGCTGCATGCCCACGCGCTCGTTTTCGCGAAAGTCGATGATCTGCCCCATGCCGATATAGGCGTGCAGCAAGTCCGGTCGTTTTTCCGCGAGCGCCAAGCCAACGGCCGATCCGAAGCTGTGGCCAAGAACGAAGACCTTGTTTTGCCCAAGGCGTGCACGGAGCTGCTCGATCAACTCGATGGCGTCGTCCCTATAGCGTTCGAGGCTCAACGTCGGCGCGATCGCGGCCGGATCGTTCAGCGGATAGGACCGGCCAGCGCCGCGCTGATCCCATTGCACCACGGTGAAGAAATCTTCCCACGGATGCTGGAAGCTCCAGGCCATCGGCATCTCCACTGACCCAGGGCCGCCATGAATGTAGAGCAATACAGGGTTGGCACGGTCGGCTCCGCGGATATTCACCACCTGTCGTGCACCTCCCAAGGTAACGATCACGGTCTCGTCGATGCCCGCCGGGGTGACGATCTTTTGGATATCGGCGACGATCTCTCTTGCCTGTTCCAGCCCGTCTCGATCTATCAGGAGGGATGAAGGCGCTGTGGCGGAAGCCGCCGGTTGCTGTGCAGAGACTGGCGGAGCAACGAAGGCGAACGGCAAGGTGAATACGCCGAGGCGAGCGGGAATGCGAATAAGCAAACTCCTTTCCTGGCCGCCGGGCAGTTCGTAGATTTCCTGCCCGCCAGTCCGCGTTGGCACTGCAGCGGCGTCGAATCCGAAGCTACAGAATGGCGGTAGCGTTGGCGTTCATAGTTCCCATCCTCGACGATAGTTTCGGTCTAGAAACTGGTTGGCTTCGGATAGGTTGGTGATCCGTCCGGTGACACCATCATATTCAATCGGCTGGTCTGCGCGCGTGGCAACCATGCCGAGCAGCATGGTCTCATTCAGGGGCACCGCAACGGAGAAGGGCGACGAAATCGCCTCCTCTCCTCGGATCGCACGGATCCAGTTCATCTCATGACCATCGCGGCCGCCTTGGATCCGCGGCAGCGACAATGGAACGGAGGCGGCCCGTGCTTCGACGCCTTCGCCGATCAGCACCGGCTTCTGCCCATAAGTGTCGTGCATCAGCATGCCCCGATCCCCGACATAGAGCACACCGCCATCAGGGTTCATCCGTGCAGTCTCCGGCATGCCCGCAGGCGTTGGCGGCATGAACCCACCATCATACCACGTCATCGTCAGCGGACCGTGCCTGGCATGGCCGAACTGGTAGGTCGTGATGTTGGCCAGCGGATAGCTGCCTAGGTCCGCCGGGGGCTTACCATCCCAGATGTTGTCGTCGCCACCCCAGCGGCTGTGTCGCGTCTCGATCCGCGTCGGCAGGCCTGGCTCTAGTGCCCAGAGGGGGAAGTCGACCAGGTGGGCGCCCATGTCGCCCAGGGAGCCGATCCCGAACGGAACCCAGCCGCGCCAGTTGAAATGCCCATAATCGGGATGATAGCCCCAATCGACCGTCGCTGGACCAAGCCAAACGTCCCAGTCCAGGCTGGCCGGCTTTGGTACGGCAGCCGGCCGCTTTTCTCCCTGGGGCCAGAGCGGCCGGTTCGTCCAAGCATGAACCTCGCGCACGCGGCCGATCGCATCTCCGCGGATCAGTTCCACCACGCGCCGGCCGTCATCCCCCGAATGCCCCTGATTGCCCATCTGGGTGACCAGCTTTGGATTTCGCGCCG
Organism: Sphingomonas sp. S2-65; assembly: GCF_021513175.1. Taxonomy (NCBI): domain Bacteria; kingdom Pseudomonadati; phylum Pseudomonadota; class Alphaproteobacteria; order Sphingomonadales; family Sphingomonadaceae; genus Sphingomonas; species Sphingomonas sp. S2-65. Next base: position 2,186,831 of record NZ_CP090953.1, read on the forward strand.
CAAGATCGAGCAGCACGCGCCCTTCGCGAACCGTATATGTTAGCGGCTTCTGCACATAGACGTGGATGCCGCGTTCCATGGCCATCTTGGCCGCCACCGCGTGATGATGGTCTGGCGTGGCAATCACTACTGCGTCGATGTCCCTTCGGGCGTCGAACATCCGTCGATAGTCGGCGAACTTCACGGCCCGATCATAGGCTGCCTTGAGCGGCAGAAGGTTGGTGCGCGTGGCGCCCTTGTCATCCACGAATGCCGCAGCGACGTGGGCAAGATCGACATCAGCTAGCGCGACGATGTTCTGGCCAGTAAGCTTCGCCATGTTCTGCGCGCCCATGCCGCCAGCGCCGATCACCGCGACATTGACCCGGTCGCTCGACGCGATCTTTCGCGCGAAGGCGGCGCTGGGAAGGGTCAGCATTCCTGCACTGGCTGCAGCGCCTGTCAGCCAATCGCGCCGGGCGAGACTCGCTCGTTGTTCTTTCATGCGGTACCCTTTTACGTAGTGGGGCTGTCCGCAGTGAACGGCGAGCAGCAAGGTTCGGCGACCGGCTGGAACTCCATCAGTTCGACACGCGTCCCATCGGGATCATAGAGGTTCGCCTGCCACTTGCCGTCGCGCCCCATTTGCGGGCCGTCATGGCGGGGGCTCAGCCGGCCTTCCGCGGTGAGACGAGCAACCGTTGCCTTCATGTCGGACACGCCGAGTGACAAGTGGTTGAACACACCCAGAAGGCGCCCGTCGATGTGCTTGGCGTCCACAGTCGAACCTGTCCCGACCATCATATACTCGAGCCAATCAGTTCCGTTGGGGACCATCTGCGAGATCCAGTCGGTCGCCCCTTCCTTCATCGCGCCGAACCAATAAGGGCGGAACCCGAGCAGCGTGCGGTAAAAGCTATCCTGGGCGGCGCGATCTCGCACAACCTGGCCTACATGTATGATACGTCCGCTGACAGCGACCGATGTGGTGCTAGCCGTTCTCGGCGGTTGAACGAAGTGCACTTCGTTGCCTTCCGGGTCGCGCATGCCGAACCAACGCTCGCCCGTCCTGCTGGTGGACAGCGCCGTAACGCCGTTCGCGCCGCGACCTGTCAAATAAAGGCGAAGCGCTTCCGCATCAGTCGTGGAGTAGGCGACGTGTGCCAGCCGGCTTATTCCATGGCCTGCAGGCAGCGGCAGGACCTCGACGAACTGCGTCTCGCTGAACAGATACCGGGCGCCTTTCGGACTTTCGGGATCGGCCACCTTTTCGGCCCCGAGTACGCGACCGTAAAAGTCGTCGGCAGCGGCGAGATTGGTGGCGTAAATCGCCAGATGCGACACGCCGGTGATCGCGGGTCGATCAACCGGCGGCTTTACCGGTGCCATGCCTGGACCTGCGGTCAGGATAGCTGCCAGCATTATCGCTCGTCGGATCATCGGCCCCTCTCCTTTTATTCTCAGGCGTTACCTGACATGCGGCAGCGAGGCCCACAAGGCGGCCAGCATCGGAGTGTCATCGCCGCAGGAACGGTCTTCATCGCCTGCGTCCGATGAGCGGATGCAGGGTCGAGTTCTTTAGCATGCAAGCCACGTCCGTAAATTCGTCAGTCGGGCAGCGTACAAAGCCCTCGATTTCACCGCGACACCACCCAACAAGCAATGCTAGTCAGGCCACTCCCTCAGCTTTGGCCCATGTCATTCCAGTTCCCGGCGCTTCGTGCGCGTGAGCGGCGAACCGCCGCCGCGCCGCTGTTCGCCGCACCCTTCTGGGCAAGCTTACGCCACCGGTCGACACGAGCGGGATCAAGATCTCCTTCCCCATTGCGGCCCGGATCGCGCATCCCGGCTCGTCGGTATGGGTGCAGTTCGCAAACCGGCACGCGAGCGCCACGCTACATGCTCAAGATCGAGCAGGATGCGGAGTACAGCTCGTACCTCTTCCCCTGACTACCGTCGGTCGAGCGACCGATGTCGGAGAACACGCGGTAAGCTGCCGTCCGTCCGCCTGTTCATGACCAGCCTCGATATTGCCCCAGCATGAGAATGGCGTCACGATCCCGACATGAAGGGCGTTTTCGACATCAGCGGTGCGTGGCGCTACGATGACCTCATTGCTGCGCGCTACCACTTCCCGGGCATCTACCTGCGCGCCGCCGAGGCGTGCGTGGGCGATTGGGTCGTCTATCGAGAAACCGGCTCCGCGGGCGGCCGCAAGGCCTATGTGGCGGCCGGTCTGGTGCACAGCATCGATCCCGATCCCGCCGACTGCACGCTCTTCTCTGCCCGTATCAGCGACTTCATCGAATTCGACCGCCCTGTGCCGTACCGCGATCCGGACGGCCGATTTCGGGAGCGTATGCTGCGCGAAGTGGACGACCCGGCCACCGCGGGTTGGGCGCTGCGCGGCCGATCGGTACGCGCCATCGCTGATGCCGACTTTGCCGCCATCGTGAACGTCGGCTTGGTCGACACGCTATCACCCGAACAAGCGATCCGGCTTGAGCTGGATCCACGGCATATTGATGCTCCCACCGCCGCATTGCTGGCCTCACCGCCTGACGAGAGGCGCGTCGCGCAGCTACTGGTCAACCGCAAGGTGCGCCGCGCTGCCTTCTGCGGCCACGTACTCGACGCCTATGATAATCGTTGCGCCGCGACGGGGCTGCGTATGGTCGATGGTGGCGGCAAGGCCGAAGCCCAGGCCGCGCACATCTGGAGCGTCGCTGATGGCGGGCCGGACGTCGTGCAGAACGGCATCGCGCTGTCCACGACCGCGCACTGGTTGTTCGACCGCCATTTTATCAGCCTCGACGACGAATGCCGGCTACTGGTGTCGCACGACAAGGTGCCGTCTGAGCTCATCCGGCTCTTCCCGCAACCAGGGGAGCGGATCCACCTGCCTGCCGATCCTCGGCTTTACCCGCGCCACGACTATGTTGCCTGGCATCGTGCCCGCTTCGCAGGCCTGAACGCTTGAACGGCTGCCTGGACGTCGTTGTCACCTATGACGGGCAGGCCGACATGCCGGCCAAGCGGTATGAGGCAGTATCATCTCAGCGGCTGTTCGCGGAAGGAGCCGACGCCCTGATTCGGGCGACCTCGACCAGAGCTTCCGAGCAGACCACAATCCGCCATTCTGCGAAGCTCGTCCTCCAGCCAAATCTCGACGTTTGGTCATCGGCAACTTTTCGGCTCGTGCAGCTTCTGCCGGCAACCTAGAACGCGACGCCCTGTAACCGCCTCCACGCAGGCAGAAGTGAGAAGATATGCAGATCATCGTGCGCGACAACAACGTCGACCAAGCGCTCCGAGCGTTGAAGAAGAAGCTTCAACGGGAGGGCGTTTATCGCGAAATGAAGCTTCGTCGGCACTATGAGAAACCCTCCGAGAAGCGTGCGCGAGAGCATGCGGCCGCTGTGAGTCGAGCCCGGAAGGCAGAACGCAAGCGAGCTGAGCGCGATCGCTAAACGCTACGGCTTTCAGACTCCGATTGCAGACATTCACGGCTTCGGTTGCATGCTGCAATAGCCGACGACGGTTCATCCGGTGTCTCACGCGACGACTGAAACAGGGCGACCATCCGGGCAGACGACCAGTTCGCCCGGACGGTGTTCCCCACCCGGCTACATCCCAGCTGCGGTTGGGCGGACGATGACTTCGTTGATGTCGACGCCCTCGGGCTGCTCCAGTGCGTACCGGATCGCCCGCGCAATAGCATCAGGCGTCAGCGACTTCTTGCGCCATTGCGTCAGTGCGGAGGCGATAGTCTGGTCGGTGATGTCGTTGCCCAATTCGGTCGCCACGACGCCCGGCGAGATAAGCGTGGTGCGGATGTCATCATGCTCCTGTCGCAGCCCTTCCGTGATCGCCCAAACCGCATATTTCGTCGCGCAGTAAACGGCGGCGCTCGGCATCACGAAGTGCGCGGCGATCGATGCAACGTTCACTACATGGCCCGACCCTTGTCCAATGAAACGCGGCAGCACGGCAGCGATCCCGTTCAGCACACCGTGGATGTTGACGTCGATCATGCGCGTCCACTCGTCCTGCTTCAGCGCGGCGAGCGGCGACAGCGGCATCACGCCCGCATTGTTGATTAGCACGTCCACGCGGCCGAACCGCGTTTCCGCCGCGTCGGCAAAGGCGGCAAAGCTCGCCCCGTCGGTTACATCCAGCGTGTGCCACGCCACATTGGCGCCGAGCTCTGCGGCAAGCGTCCGTAGGCGATCGGTCCGACGCGCGCCGATGAAGACGCGAGCCCCCTTACTCGCGAGCTCGCGCGCAGTGGCCTCGCCGATGCCGCTGGAGGCGCCGCTGATCAGCACAGTCTTGTCGATGACGTCGTTCATGTTGCTTCCTTTCCATCGCCCTGAGGCAGAGCACAGATGGAACGGTACGAGCCGTAACCGTAAGAGCGATCCCCCGAAATCATTGCACGATCCTCCGAAATGATGTCGCCATGCTTGCGAGGAGCGGTGGCAGCGAACAGAGTTTCGCCATGCAGTCGATCGCAAACCTAGCCGCTCTTGTTGCCCGCCATGTGCCCAGCACGGGTATGTTGAGCACCTCGATAAATCGGTTGTCGTTGTTTCGAGCCGACGAGCCGACCGTGCCCTTACCCGCTGTTTACGAAGCTTCGCTTTGCCTGATCGCGCAAGGCACAAAGCGCGTTTCGCTTGGCGAGCAAAGCCTGGTCTACGATGCGGCGCATTATCTGCTGGTCTCGGTCGACCTGCCTCTCCTCGGGCACGTTATCCAGGCAGATCGCGAGGCACCGTACCTCTGCTGCAAGATCGATATTGATCAAGCGGCATTGACAGATCTCATCGTGGCGGAGGGCGGTCGGGCCCCCAAGGCCGATTTCCCGGCGCTGGCGATATATCGCAGCGACGACGATCTGATCGACGCGGCATGCCGGCTGATGCGCTTGCTGGACCAGCCCGCCAGCATCCCCGCGCTGGCGCCACTCATCGAGCGGGAGATTCTGTACCGCCTGCTCATGGGCCCGCACGGTCCCGCGCTTCGCTACATGGCAGTCGCCGACAGCCGCCTCAATCAGGTCAGCCGCGCGATCGCAACGATCCGAACGGGCTTCAACCGGCCGCTGCGGATCGAGCAAGTCGCCAATGCGGCGGGTATGAGCCCATCGTCGCTTCACCAACATTTCAAGGCAGTGACGAGAATGACGCCCCTGGAGTATCAAAAGCAGTTGCGCCTACAGGAGGCGCGGCGCCTGATGCTGTCAGCAGGCACGACCGCGAGCAACGCAGGCTTTGCCGTCGGCTATGAAAGCCCATCGCAATTCAACCGAGAGTATGCGCGCCTGTTCGGTGCTCCTCCTCGCCGCAATATCGAACAGCTGCAGCTTAGCGGCAATCTGCTCACGCCAGTGTAGCGCCTCGGTCCAGTGAGACCCAGAAGCGGTCACAACTTAGCCGCCATTGCCCACGGATGGTCAACGGCATTCTTGCCGGCGCGAGCTGAGGTTCGCGCAATCGCTTCGCCTGAAGCGAAAAAACGGGCATCAGAATCGCCTACCTACCATAGCGCCAGCCGCCAGTTCTGGAGGCGAGCATCGCTTCAAACGCACATATGGTGTTTCAGCGCCGACGCCCCGGGGCTTGCCATCGATGATGTCGAAATACGTGCAGCCATGTCGCTCCAGGTGCGCTCAAGCGTCGCTACCGGAGCCGTCCGATGGCGAGTCCGCTTCAGCCGGTTCAGTTCGTCTGTTTGTCAGGGGCGCAAGCCGCCGCAAACGACGATAGTCAGCAGCCAACGATCGCGACCGGGGTTCTCAGCGAGACTTACCTGCTTGCCATACCGCGAGCTGAGGCTCGCGACAATGCGCCTCGCATCGGTGATCTCGGGATGATCGGCATCGGCAAGGACCATGATGCCCGGCTCATTGCCCGCTGGGGCGACGGTCCCACGGTATCGAAGCATGCCGACTTTAGGTTCGGCGTTGAGGAACTGCGTCACTGTCTCGACCGACGCAAGCGTGGCCGGCGCGGTAGAGCAAGCTTTGATATCAACGTCGGTGAACTGCGCGTTTCCAACTCGAAGGATTTGGTTCTTGGTTGCTTGATCCGCCTTGAAAAGGTTCAACCGGGTGCGCAGCGCTGCTCGCTCTGGCGCTGAGAAGGATGCGACCGCGGCAGTGATCGCAGCCGTGCTCGAGGCACGCGTGATCGCTTCATTACCGTAGGCCATTCGCAACAGCTGCGTATCTCCTGGCGAGAGAGCAGTGTTGCCGGGCGAGTAACACCGGTTTCGCGCACCATCACGGTAAAAGTCGATCGGAAAGGTGTAGAGCATTATCGATTTGACGTTGAAATCCGTCTTAATATCGCCCGTCATATAGCGGCTGCTGCGCAGGTTGAAGTCGATCGTCTCCTGTGACCAGTTGTTCGGTGGCCCACCCAGATACTGGTATACCGCAGGCCAGTTGAGCTCGCCCTCGCAACCTTCGTCCTGCTGCTGATGCTCATGATAGAAGCCTAGCGCGTGCCCAAACTCGTGAAGAACGACACGCTGGAACTCGGTCTCTGTAGGTGGCGAGATGTCAAAGCGCTGGAAGTTCATGCTCTCCTCCAGCTGGCCGACATGCACCAAGCTATCTTGTCCGATCATCGACCAGTAGCCTGGCTGCGTGTACCCGATCCGAATGTCATACACCCGATTGGAGCGGCAGAGGTTCGGATCAATTCGATCGCCGAAATCGAAGCTGACAAGAGCGCCTTGCCGCTCCCAAATGCTAGCAACTTCCACAATATGCCGACGAAGTTCGCGACTTCCGCCAAAAAAGCATACGCTTATGGGAACTCCGACGTCCCACCGCTTGGCACCGACGATAATGCCACGCTCGACGCTACCTGTTCGAGCAAGTTCGCTAAGTGTTTGCTCCGGAGCATCGGAAATGACTCGGCGGGTGATGTAGTCGGGGAGCACCTCGACTGGTACTGCCAACGCTTCTCTGTTCTGGGCATATGCTAATGGCGACAACACAGCACTAAGTAAAATGCAGATAATGTTCGACATTCTGCTCATGGTACACCCCCTCAACACCTTCGACTCGCCCATATTTGCCTTCTACACCATAATAACCAATTATGGGGAAAGTCGAGGCGGGATCGTAATGTCGAGCGGCTTATCCCGCAGCGAGCAACTTGTGTGCTATCGGCACGTCCGACACGAACGGCTCCATCCGGCGGCCGCACGACATCTACCGCCCGACCAAGCGCCCTGCGCCCGAGACCGATCCCTTACCGGCTCTGGCCCCAAGTCGATCTCCAGCTTCCAGGCGGGGCTTGCGTGCCTCCGAACGTGGATCGACCAGACAATTGTGTCGATCGTCAAAGTGGGCTCAACTGAAATGTAAGTACATCCCGATATTTTCCCCCCATGTGGCCAGCGACGTCGCCTACGATTATGTCCAACGGCAGCGACATGCCTACGATAGACCGGGGAGCCTCGATCTGCCTTTCATACGGCACACTTAGATCAACCGGCTGATTGGAAATGGCGAGCGCATATGCCAAGCCCGACGCCTGGGGGGTAGGTTCCTGCACGACCGGCATGAGGAAGCCGCTGTGCTCGGACTTAACTGTCAGCCTGGAGAACTGCACGTTTGATCGAACTTGCAGGAATACTCGATGGACGAGATCTTTGGTCAAGACGCCCAGGTCAACAGATGTGACCGTAGCGCCCTCCCCGAACGCGCCCGCAGCTCCAGCGATGTTCATCTGTGAGCGTGCGGGTGTATCGAGTACAAGCACCACTGGCACGGCAGGGCCGAGTGGCACGGCCGCACCTGGCTCACGGAGCTCTAGCTGAAGGCGGCGCTCATGGCGCCCTGCCAAAGGAACTCCGTCTTTAACAACAAACGCGTCGAGTTGAAGCTGCAGATCCTCACGGGCTGAAAGACTCACAACCCAGATTCCCGGTGCGGCAGTAGGCGCCAACCTGCCGCCATGACCAGGCCTAATTTCGATTGTCAGAGCGTTATCCGCGAAATCCAACGTGGCAAGCGCATGTCGATCTTGATCTACGACTGCCACTTCGACGCTGCATCGTTCGTCTCCCGGATTAGACAGAGTAAAGCTTATGTCGACGGGCGCCTTCACTAGGACCAGGGGGTCGTACGGTATCAGCGCCTCCGCTGGAGGCGCTATTATGCGCGACTGACACGCGTCAGCGGCATTGATCCAGCACAAGGCAGCCAACGCCGCGGCCGCCTCAATCCAGACGAGCCTCGATCTTTCCGACATTGATCATCCCTTCTTGATCCTCACGCAGCTCGAACTCTCCTACAGGACGTCCGCCGATGACGATTCGATACCGCCCGGGAGAAAGTCCATCGGCGACAAAGCGTCCGATCTTGTTGGTAAAGAAGGGCCTTGAAATCGCCTTGCCGGCACTGATCCTTTCGACAGTGCCGCCGGCTAGCTCAATGGGCCCCTTTGACGAGACGAGGGTGCCGACGGCCATTCGGGAAGCATCACTTCCGATTTGGAAATGGTATCCTGCGCCCAAGCTCGGGAACACGCTGAAGGCGCCAGCGCCGATGTCGTACCCGATGGGTAGAGGCTCTACTTTGGCTTCGAAGCGCTGGACTCCATAAGCGCGATTGATCGGGACCAGTGCTGGACCAAAGAAGCCGCTGCGGGCGATTACGCGCTCACCCGCAGAGACATCGAGCCTGGACTCGCTGAGGGTTGGATGGCGTGAGGCGATGATGAAACCCTCTGGTGCAGGTCTGCCGATTGCGATTTGCTCGCCCGCATAGCCAATGAAAGTGTTGATCGCCCAACTGGACTGCGCAAAGCTTGAACCTCTGACACTGCGTGCAATGGATCGATCGTGTCGCACGATGGCGTCGAAGCGATTATGCACGTAGTTCAGCCGCCCAGATAATCCGCGCGCGTCTTGATCGTCGCCGAGCCGAAGCGAGCCGTTGACATCGTCCAGCTCCCCGTTCGGGGCTCGGGAGATCTCGAGTTCCTTCATCTCGCGCTGACTGTCGTATCGCGCGTTGCCATAGAAGCGCGACCCGAAACGAACGGAAGCCCCCCCACCTATCCGCCAGTTGCGTCCTCGCTCGTCCTCGATCCTCGACACTCCGAGCGTCAGCCCAATGGGGCCGAAGCTTCGACCCAGTGAAAGATCGATCCGCTCGACATCGCCAAATGGAGAGCGCCCTCGCGAATAGGCGTAGCCCACACCTAAGCTCAAGCCGATAGGGGCACGCCAGTTGGCCTGAGTGGCAATTTGCCAGATCTGGGGATTACGAGGTTCTTGCAGGAAGGAATCCTGAAAGTATCGCGTCCGATACACACCTGTCAGGACCACCCGCAGGTCGTTACGTTCTAGTATCGAAAACTCGCCGCGGTAATCCATTGAGAGCGCCAAGCCCGACTTTCCCTTGTTAAGGCTTTGGCTCACGGCGTTCTCGATCTGGAACAAGCCTATCATTGTTCCCCAGACCAAAACGCCTCCGGCTTGACCAGCGAACTCGGTGACCTGCGCGTGAGCGCCGAGGGTTAGATTGTCCGCCGCGCCATTTAACAGGAAGCCTGTGATCACGGGCCCGCCCCCGTAGGTCAGTTGGCTACCCGCTTCTCGCAAGCCTGCAGCAAACCCGAACTCGGTCACACCTGTGCTCAGCAGGGCAGTATCGCTGAAGATGTCGAATGCGGCTATTTCCCGGCGACCGCTAATATCCTCAATCTCGAGCCGCACGCTGTTGGTTCCTGATGCGAACGGGAAATCAGACACATCGTAGCGGCCAGGCTGCAACAACAAGGTGCGCGACCGGATGGTGTTTATGAAGACATCTACGGTAGCCTCCCGGTCGAGGGTGAAGGTCTGACGGCCGATCGGACGTACGTTCTGGAACGGTCTGATAGTCGAGTATGCACGCTCTAGGCTGAGGCCAAGCATGCGGCCGGACCCTTGAAAGCCAAAGGAGAGCGGCGTGAATTCGCCGGCCGTTGCACGGACCGCGGAGCTATAAAAATCTTTGATCAGTCTGACCTCGCGGCGCTGCCATCTGGTGCCTCCCGCACTCGAGTCGTAATCGATGCCTCCCGTTAGCGTCACGCCACCAAAGCCGCCGATACTCACGAAACCGTTGAGGGCGGCTCGTACAGGATCGAAACCGCCATCATCGTTATGTGCGTACCGCTGACCCGCAGTCAGGTTGAGACCCGCAGCGAAATCCTCCTGCGGGGAAAATGCGGCTGGATCTGGCGCAGGCTCAGGTTCGGCAATCGAAATGCGCGATTGCGCAACATTGGACACCGACACCTGCGCTCGGAGCGTAAGCGCGCCTGAGTCGAACGCCAGCGAGAACCCATCGAAGGAGAGATCGGCTATTTCAACCTTCTGGCGGCCAGCCACTCGATCTTCGATCGCGCTGACGATTGCGCGATCAAGTGCCGGGCGCAAGATGTTGATCAGCCGCAGAGCGTCTACGAGGCCACTTCCCTGAAGATCGACTTCCACGGAGATCGTCCCGACAAACCTGCCGTTGAGCTCAAGTGGCACCTCCAACGGCGTGCGGACAGGTGCTCGCGCCGCGGCCACCGCAGCCTCCTCTCTTTGGCTCACGCTTTCGGCAGTCTTCGATGGCGGGGTCTCGGGTCCACTTTGGCGCGGCGGATTCGGAGCAGGGTTCCGCCCGGCAAGTGCGGCACTGTCTTGCGATGTGTGAGGCGTTGATGACCAGGAGCCATAGTGAACGGTGCGGTGCTGAAGTGCCAGTCCGATCACATCGTGCGTCGTGCTCGGAGGCGCCGCTGCGATCAGCACCAAATTGCTGACAAGCGTGGTCCCGACGCCTTTCTCAAGGATCCATCCCATTGGCCGCCTCAGGGGGCCACCAGCGCAACTTGCACAGGTCCGGCGAGCTGGGCGGTTTCCGACGGGGGAATGCGGACGCGCCGTTGCTGCTTCGGCATCAGGGCGGAGAAGTTGCCAACATCCACTTTCTCAGTTGCGAGTTCGACAGCCTGGCCAGCTGCGTCAGTGATACGCCATTTGACGTTGTTGAGGACGGCAACGCCATTCCCGCTGTTTAGGAGCGTGAGCGTGACTTCTCCGGTGTTGGAGCGACCCACTTCTGCCACCTCTACGGCGGATTTCGCACTTTCGGGCGAGATGATGAGATGCGTCAGGAAGTTGAAGCTCATGCGAACGTCAGCGCTTGCGCCGCTGTTCGATACCCCACCCCCGAAGTTAATCGGGACTTGGCTGATGCGTACGCCGTACATCCGGGCCTCGGTCAAGGAGGCGTCCCCGACATAGCGGACCTGCACGGCTTGCTCAGCGCCGGGTTGCACCACTGTTTGCGGCGGGAATACCAGGAGGTCGTTTTCTTCAGCCGAACGCGTTGGAGTGCCTTGTAAGTCGACCGAAACTCGAAACGGCTCAAATTCGAGGGTTACCGGAACAGATCCTGTGTTGCGTACCGATATGCGCGTTGCAGCTCCTGAGCCAGACGGCGTCATCGTCGCGATCATCGGTTGCACTTGGTAGCCTTGAGCGGCGCAGGGTTGCAGTCCGCCCAAGAAACTCGTCACCGCTACGATCGCGCCCATCATTATCGTCCGGAACGGCATCTCTCGTCTCCCTGCGAACGAAAAAGGGGCCGCCCGCTTGGACGGCCCTGCCGCTCCCTATGAAGGGAGCGGCCAATCAAAAGGCGGTGACGGTGAAGTTGAAGGTTTCCGCGTAGGTGCCTGCTGGCGCAGCGTTGGCGGGATATAGCGGCAGACCATTGAAGTCCGGGCCGTCCGGGCCGTTCTCGTTCTGTACGTTCACGTTGAGCCAGAGCTCGAGCGGAACCCCGTTCGCGATCGGCTGCGAATAGCCGGCCCGGCTGCGAGTGAAGAGGCCAGTCCCCTCACCATCACCCGGCGAGGTGTCGGTGGTGTTGATCGTGAAAGCGGAGTCCTGCGGCGAGACCAGGCGCATTGCATAGTTGATGCGGCCGGTCGAGTTCGTCAGATCCCCGTTCGCCGGGTTCACCACCAAGCGGGTGCCGCCCGGCTGATTGCACGCGAGTTGGAGGTTCGCAATCTTCTGGTCGCTGGTGAACGCGATCGTCGCGGTCCCGCTTGAAACGTTCGCCAGGCGCACGTCGCAATATCCAGCGACCGTCCCGCTGACCGTCAGTGCGCTTGCCTGCGCGAACGCGGGAGCGGAGAAAGACAGCGCCGCGACGGCAGTTGAAACTGCTAGTAAACTTTTGATCATGTCATCACTCCAATGAAGGTGCCGAAAAGTGGCAGGTTGCAGCGATATCCAAAACAAGATGTTCTGGATGAGCGAATAAGAAAGCTAAACAACGACCTTTTAGAGCGCAGGTCTCTTGAAGTCGGGTTCAACCTTCTCCTCTTTTCCGCTCAACATCGTTCTATTTCACTTTGGCGAGTCGGTCATCGTCAACCATACCTAAGTAGAAACAACAGCGTCACCGCCCGAGCATCGGAGTGCGGACGTCGTGAGCTTCCCGGGTGGGAACAGCATCAACGACACCCGCGCGGATCGCCGCGACCATGAGTTGCAAGCGGTTGCGTACCCCCGTCTTGATGCGCAGGCGTTCGATATGACATTCGACGGTTCGAGGTTTTAGGCTCAGGTCTCTCGCGATCTCCTTGGAGGAGAGGCCTTGCGCTAGGCGCACAAGTATTTCCTGCTCACGAACGGTGAAGCAGACCCGTGCTTCTACCAGCATAAAGAGCCCTTTCAGAAACCGGTCGTCGTTTCGCGCTTTTCTATGATCGACGACTCTACGACTCGTTTGATCGACCGGACCTTCCTCTCTTGAACAATCTATTAACAGCGTTGGTCCGGAATCGGACCAAACCGGTCAGAGCACTTGCCAGCCCAATGAAAAACATGCTCCAAATTGGATCAGAAACTCGTCCCGTACGAGGACGGGATGGGAGGTTCCATATGGAGGCGTCCGGTAGGTCCTTTAACCGCAGCAATCTTGAAGGAGGATACTCGGCAGTCGGAAATATCCTGCTTCGTGCATTACCTCCCGGCACGTTCGCATCCGAGGAGCTACTCGTGCTGCACTTCAACAAGGGCGAGCACACAAGAGATTCCGGGGGACGTCGTTATCTGATATTTCCTGATGATGGCATTACGTCTCTCGAGTTTTCCTCACCCGACCAGCCAAACGCCACGATAGGACTGGTTGGAAGGGAGGGCTGCTGTGGCATAGACGAGCTCCTCAGCGATGGTCCTCGTTGGAGTGTCTCACTTGTATTGATCGGACCTCTAGTAGCTAGAGGTTTAGACATGCGGTCGGCGACGATATTATTCGAGCGAAACCTAACTTTCAGGAAGGTGATACTCGATTATCTGAGCAAGCTGTTTGTGCAGGCTGCAGGTATATCGGCCGCCAGGGCGGCTTTCGACCTTCCAACGCGATTAGCACGTCTTATTCGAATGCTGCATCAGCGCACCGACGGGGACACAATTGACATCACGCATTACGACATTGCCAGACTACTCTGCACGGGTAGGCCCGGTGTGACGGAGGCGCTCCACCATTTGGAGGGTATCGGAGCGATTAGGGCTACTCGCGGGTCCATTCGTATTCGCGATCAGCTTCTGCTCTCGCAGGCTGGTGATCTGAATTCTCCTGATCGTCTGCGGAATGGTCGCGGCCTGCGGCGCCTCTGATCCGATCAGGGAGAAGGTCCTGGCCTATCGCGTGCCAGATACCGACGTAGAACTGGCAGCGGATGTCATGGCTAATTCAGGTCGGCTAATTTGGGAGCTGCACAATGATCGCCGCTGCCAGAGGTGCTGCGCGCCTTTTAAGCCTGGATTGTTGGGCAATCTCGGATCAGCAACGTGCGCTAAAGGCGATTGAGCAGATCAAGCGAGCTGGCAAGAAGCCGCTCGACCTCAGGCACGGCGATGGCTAGCCGGCGCCAGTCGCCTCGATCAGCGCCACGGCGACAGGCACGATCTCGCGCGGCGGCAGCGGCTCGGCACAGAAGAGCTGAGCGGCGTCCAAAGCGAGCACCGGCGATGGGCGCCTTCGATCCAGCACAGAGATCGACTTGGAAACTGCTGCCTGGGACGAGCTGTGGGCAGTCGATCGCGCACCACCCTGCCTGAGCAGCGGCTGACCGGCCGATCGCATCGTAGATGCGCGCCGCCCAGCCATGCCCAGCCTATTCCTCTGCGGCCTCGGCTTCGGCCTTGGTCTTGTGGCTAATACCCTGTTCTTCTGCCGGAGGTGAGTAGATGGTAAAGAGCTTCAGCGGCTCCTCTCCCTTGTTGATGATGTTGTGCTTGGCGCCCTTCGGGATGACGATCAGCCGGTTCTCGATCACCTTCGTGCGGCTGCCGTCGACCACCGCCTGACCTTCGCCCGAGACGAAGAATGTGGTCTGATCCGCGTCGTGAGTTTCTTCGCCGATATCGTCGCCAGGCTCGATGCTCATCATTACGATCTGGCAGTTGTCATCGTAATAAACTTCCTTTTGGAAGTTCTTGTTCTTGAGCGCGAGCTCGATGATGTCCTTGTTGAACACCGCCATGGGGATCTCCTTGAGTAAGCAGCTCGGACGCTGTGTCGCGCGCGGGGAGGTGCCCGGCGCCGGTCGGATCAACGTAAGCCCCAAGGGAAGGGTCCCGGCCGCATCATTGTTAGCCGTCCGATTTCCACCTGATGCCCAGTTTGACAGGCGTTAGGTCAAACGGCGCGTCAGCTCGCACGCAGGTAGTCGTGGCTTCGCCGCTATCACCTTAGATCCGTTGCCCGCTGTCATGATGGAGCCCGCGATCCAACATGCTGCCAAGCGCAGCACGCTGACCGGGATTAATCCGCAGAAGAGTGCCTTCTTTCTCACTCTCATCAGCGTGCGATTAGCGTCCGCTACAGGCATGGCCAGAATCATCGCGATCTTCCGCTATTGGGCGGAGGCCGACCTGCAGCTTAGCGGCCACAAGGACCCAGAAGCGGTCACTCAGCCCGCCCTTCCCGCTCCCCGACATCAGACGTTCATTCATCACGGCCTGCATGAAGCGGCTTCGGCGAGTTGATGGGACTGGCGCAAAGCCGCCTCGCCACCAACGCAGGAGCATACGCTCCGGGCGAAGTCCGAAGGCTACCTGAAAACGAGCAGCTAGTTCCGATAGTAATTGAGTAGCTTGCGCCTGCGCAGCTTATCCTTGAAGCGCCGGCTGATTGCCTTCGTCAGCTTCCCTGCGACGATCATCGCGAGCGCAGCTGGCAGCACTATCGTCACCGCAATCGCGACTGCCATTTCAAGGCTCCGAGCCCATTGCGAAAACGCCTCGCCGGAGGGGGTGGCGAGGCGTTCTCGCTAAGCCAGCGCATTACCGGGGGGCAAACATGCGCTCGCCAGCAGAAGAACTAGCCTGACACGGGCGAGTTCCGCAATCGTATGACGCCCTACCGATTCAGAAATCGATAGGGCGTCGCGAGCTCTCCGACCCTTCCCCCCGAAGGGGAGGACGCTTCAAGCTATAGGTTAACCGCGGTCAGGCCGGATCGGTTCCAAGGCGTGCCTTTCACGCTCCACGATCAGAGGTGCGCGTAACTGAGCGACGAAGAGGCAGAGCGGAACTAAGAGATCGTAAGCGCCGCATGGACGGCACCCATGGCTTATGCGAGCGTTGCGCCGGCATGACCGGGATGGTCGAGAGCAGCACGCGCAAGACTGCCCGAGTCACCTTCGGCGGCATGATGCGACTGCATTTTGGAAGGGACGGTATCGGCCCGCGTCTCAAGGCTCAGGCGGTGTGCGAGGCGCGAGCCGATCTCCGGTTCGTCCTTGGCGTACGGCCCTTCGCCTCATGCTTCTCGCGGACGCTATAGCGCCGATCAGCAATAGGATCACGAGTAGCGCGATAATCACATAGAACCCATCCGGCATGATGCGATCCTTCGCCGTCCAACGGACCGAGCGCGCTAACGTACGGCCTCTGGGTTCGATCCGCTCTAACCAGTTGTGTCTTCAACATTTATCGGGGGCACAATGGCAGCCACGCCCGCGCTCCTGACGATCACCCAGCGCCTAGAGCAGATCGCTCACGACGTACACGAGGCCGCCTTCGGCTTCATGAAGCCGGCGCGATCGCACCATGTGCGTGGCCATGGTTGAGCGCAAGCGTGGGCGGGCAGGACAGCGGGAGCGCAAGCGCCGGCTGGAACGCACCGAAGGCCTATGCGAGAGCTGCGCCGAGCTGAACCGCTGGGATGGCTTCGGCCTTGGCCGCATTACCCCTAGCGGCGATCGTGAACCACATCATCCCCTTGGCCCTCGGCGGACCTGACACCGACGAAAATACCGAGAACCTCTGCGGGACGTGCGACAAGATCGTCACCGCAGAGCAGTTCGGACACGCGGCGCCCATCGAGGCGCGACGGACGGGCGACCAGCCCAGACACCCATGGAACAGGGATGTGTGATGGCGCGGGTGCACCTGCTGCAGAAAGCAAGACTACCTGGAGGAACCTTGGGGAGTTCAGATGCCGGTCGGCCGCCTAGGGGGGTGAGTGACTTGGTCGCAGCAGCATCTGAAACCCCACCCGCAGGCCTAAGCTTCGGGATGAGTCACGGTGGCTCAGAAGTGATTTCTCCGAAATTACATGCGTTGCGAAGATGTGAACATATCGCGGTCTCTCTTCCCACAAGGGATGCCGCCGTGACATGTCGGTATCTGCTCGCGGGACTGCCCGCCGAGTTCCTTCACGGCGGATGCATACTCCAATTGGGCCGCTGTTCAGGCACGAGCCCGAAGCGCCCCATGCAGGGCGCCGCCTGGGTCCTTCCGGGCCGCCTGAGCTATACGGGGGCAAAGGCGCAGAAAGTTGCTAGGCGCGAGATCGCCTATAGTTCTTCCTCCCTGACCCCAGAAACGGCGGCTTTCTGCGGCTTTGAACCACCTGGAGCAGGGAAGTGGCGCAGATCGACCTCGATGAGCCCACGCGGCCGCAGCTTGCCGCCCTGTTCGGCTGGTCCAGCCGCTGCGTTGGCGAGCTCAGGTCCAAGGGCGACCTGCCCGCCCACGGCGCATCGCTATTCGAGAACATCGAAGCCTGGGCGCAGATGAATACGGCGTGGCGGAGCAGGATCCGGACACGCTCGACAAGGAACAGCAACAGGCCCGCCTCGCCAAAGAGCAGGCAGACGCCAAGGCGATGGACAATGCCGAGCGCCCCAAGGAGTTGGCTTCCCTTCCCGACATTGGTCGCCGCCGGCGCGGGCGTGATCGTGATGATCGTGGCCCAGTTGCAGCAGTCGGCGCGGAGGTCGCCAAGGGCGACACCAAGCTGCGCGCCCGGGTCGATGCCGAGATCAACAACATCCTCACCGACTTGAGCATGGCCCGGATTGAGGAGGCGCGCGGCGGGAGCTTGGATGAAGACAAGCCCGAAGAAGAAGGAGCCGCTTGAGTACCAAGCGCCCGGCGTGCACTGGGTCACCATCGACAAGGGTTGGCTGGACGAGGCGCTCGAGCGCTACGCCGAAGCGGTCTGCGCCGTCGAGCGCGCGAACAACCGCGCTGCCGGCTTCAAGCTGGAGCGGCACTGCACTGCGGCGCTGTTCGCGACCGGAACCACCCCTCCGATCTGCCGGCGCTGATCAAGCGCCTTTCCTCCAAAGCGACCATGGCCACTGTGCACGTAGAACTCAGCTCCATCGTGAAGCGCGGGATCATGTCGGCAGACTTTCCGCTTGTTGCCTCCTCACCGCGGGCGTCGGAGACCTTGACCAGCGCCAGCTCCCTTGCCGGCGGCACCCTCACGGGGAGCACGTCGGAAGTCCGGACGGTGACTGCTCGAGGCGGCGCGGTGTTCATAGCATTCGGCGATGCTCCCGACGCCAAGAGCCCACAGCGCATCCTGTTGGACGGGCGGACCCGAGACTTCGCTGCCGCCAGGGCCGGAGAGAAGATCGCTGTGATGGACGCATGATGGGCGTATCTTCCGGTGCGGAGCCACAACGTCTCTCCGTGGCATTGGGGTGCTTCCTCTCTGGGCCAATCCTGGCTCTCGTCGTATGGGCAGTGTTATGGCGTACTTGCTGTCCAGAAGGGTGGTGCTCATGAGCCTCGCTCTTGGGCTATTCCGGCTCGGCGTATCTTCGTCGGTCCGTGCGGCTGCAGCAGGCGGCGCGTCATCACCACCGCGCACGCCATACACCGGTCCGGACTACCTGATCAGCAATGGAGCGACGTCGGTCTTTTACGGCCACGTAATTGAGCCTTCGGCAGTCCACTATGCCGATCTGAACACGACGCTGATCTGCTATGAGATCGAGCAGGCAGCCTCTTCCCGCCGCCAAATGCTCCTTGCGGTGAACGCGGCAACTGGTGCGGTTTTGGGCACCTACAATCTGGAGCTGAGCAACGCGATCGCAAACGAAGACCATCTGATCGCGGCGCTCTGGCGTGCGCCCGATGGCCGGTTCTGGTCCTTCGGCAATGCACACGCCACGGCGATCCGGATTTCGCGCAGCAACGCCGTGAACGACTATACCGCCTGGACCTCGCACGGGAGTCTCGGCGCGAGCCTATCCTACCCGAACCCGGTCGGCGTTGATGCCGGCCTTTGGCTGTTCGCTCGCAAGCAGAGTGGCAGCCAGCCAAATACCATGCCGCTCGTCCGCTACCGTTTCACAAGCGTCAGCGGCGCCACCATGACGCCAACCGCTCCGACCGAGGAGAGCTGCATCGAATTTGGGACGGACGCGCGCGTCTACCAGTTCGGAGCGGCCGAGCGCGGTCGGAAGATCATCAAGCTCCTGCAGTGGGCGAACTATGACGACACGGCCCGGCGAGACCAATATTTTATCGTGTTCGACAAGGACGCTCCGCACCAGGTCAGCAACTTAGCGGGCACCCGGACGGACACGCTTCCGCTTACGGACAAGGCAATCCTCGACACCTACTATCGCGAGATCGACCAATCGGCAGCTGGAGCATGGAGCGGACACGCACACTTCTGCGTCGACCGCGCCGGAGACATTTGGTGCGCCTACCTTGACTATGTGTCGGCCGCCGACGGGCTTGCCGATCCCAGGAACGTGATCGTGCGGAAGTTCGACATGGCTGCAAAGGTTTGGGGGCCTCCAGAGCGGGTCAGCAGCGTCCGGGCGAATGGCAGATACACGGCCGTGGCGGTCGGACAGGCGCCCGACGGCAGCATTGAGGTCTTCTATGCCGGTGTGCCCACCTTCGCCAACCGATGGGGTCGCGCTGGCGATATGATTAGGGCAGTCCGGTCTCCGGGCGGCGCCTGGAGCTCGGCCCGGCTCAAGCAACTCACCTCGAAGAGCCTGCTGCCCTATGACCGCGCGATGATGGTCAAGGACGGCCACCCGAACCTGCGGATGGTCTTTGCCGAGGCTGCAATGTCCCCGCCGGTCGGGAACACTGCCGGCGCGTCGAGCCTCAACATGCATGGTGGCATCTGCAAACTGTTCGCCTGGGGCGCGGGCGGCCTCATCGAAACGAAGAGGTCTGGCATCCACCCTCAAACCGCTTTGGCGATCGCGCGTGACCCCACGCTCGACAACGACGACGACAAGCGTTCGCTGGATGAGTTCTTCGACGGGATCTACGATAATGGCGTCCAGGCCGATGTCGGAGCAGTCCTCGTTGAGCGCTTCTCCCGATTCTCAGTGACCGCCGCGTATGATCAGCCCCTGGCGCCGGTCGGCGGCTTTGGCACATGGGTACGCGGCGTCGGGTTCCCTCGCACCGGCGGTCCGGGCTACGTCACCCTCACGGGCTATACTCCGCGCTCGCCGATGACCGGAACGGCAAGCGGGCTGGGGCTGATCAACAGCGGCGAGGGCCGAAGTGATGGTTGGGACGCGGGCTTCGTCAGCTCAGCAAGCCAGCCTTTTGCCATCCGGATCCGCGGCACAGACGACAAGTGCGCGGTGCAGCTGCAGGGCGTCACCCACGTTGGGGGCACTGTCGCGACTACAGCTGTCGGCAAGCGGCACTTCCGCCGCACCGGGGGAACCTCGGCGGAGGTCTGGACCAACGGCGTTCAGTCGACGCCCGGAAACGCGGCAGTTGCTGGCGTCCCAGATGGGGACCTCCGGCTCTACGGCCTGGACGCGTCGTCCGTGCCTGGTCCGCGAAAAATCGAGGTCTTCTACGAGGGCAATGGGATGAACGACCTGATGAGCAACGTAGTCGCCAACAGCGCACGGCGGCTTGCTAAAGCGGCCGGAGCTGACGTCTAAAGCCGCGAAAGAACATAGACCCCGGACGAAGAGGATCTTACCCTCGCCCGGGTGAGCGAAAGGGAGCGATCAGAAAACCGCGTCGAGTGGATCGACGCACTCCGAGGCGTCGGCATCATTTTTGTGGTTGCGGGGCACGTGTTCAGTGCGCCCGCGGCGCATCACGTGATCTTCCTCTTCCACATGCCACTGTTCTTTTTTCTCTCCGGTTTCCTCTTTAGGCCAGAGCCTTTCCGCGTCCTGGCGAAGAAGCGCGTCCGGTCGCTCCTCATTCCCTATGTCGCCTTCCTCCTGCTGGTCACCGCCCTCGACTTGGTCGCGTTCAAGTTCGACAACATCCACACGCTCCCCCTTCATCCGTACAGCCGCTTCTTCGGCAGCCTTGCATTCGGCGGGTCACTGCTGACCGGGTCCCAAGGCGTGGCGTGGTTCGTACCCTGCCTATTCCTGACTACGCTCGCCTATGCCGCGGCTGAGCAGGCCTGCGGTGGACCGCTCAAGCCCGCGACGATTGCCGTCGTCGTAGCCCTGTATCTGCTCAGCTTCCTGCTGCCGGCAGGCCCCTCGCCGCTCGGTAGCGGCCAGGTGCCTCAAGCACTCGCGTTCTTCTGGGCCGGCCGGGCAGCGCAGCCCGCTGCGTGGCCAGGACGGGGATGGGCCGTCGGGCTTGCCGTGTTCCTCGCCGCGGCTGCTTTTGTGCCTGCAATAGACATGAAGTACATGCAGTTCGGGTGGCCGGTCGTGAGTGCGCTAGTCGCTCTTGGGGCGATTGCGGCACTGACGCGCGCTGCTCAGGCGCTGGCCTCGCGCCAGGCCATTAACCGGGCCGCTTCGGCCCTGGGGCGCGCTGCGCTGGTCATCATGTTCCTGCACCTCTTCTTCGTGGTGCATCTCCGGCATGTGGCGCCTGAGCCCCTTATTTTTATCTTGGGGCTGCTCGCCCCCTTCCTAGCCTACCTGCTCCTAAGCAAGTTCGAAGCGGGGCGCTTTATTTTCCTTGGGAAAAGCGGCGGCATCGGGCCTACGCTTAAGAAGCCAGATTGACCGGCAACACAGGTGGATCAGCCTGAGCAGCACGACTGCGACAAAGCATGAATATGGCGTACCGAGGTCGGGGGCTCCGTAGTGACAGCCCCGACCTAAGCACCGAGCGACCCGCGCAAGGGAGTCAAGGCGAGTCGGTTAATCAGACCTCAATGCTGTGAAGAGTCGACGCGCGCTTTACGCCGCTTATGTTTGACCACCACACGCGAACACCGAATGCAGCGAAAGACGAAGGTCCCCGAACGAGCAGTTGCTTCTCTGCAAAGCCAGCGGTGAAACCCCCAGCGACAAAGAAAGCTCATTGCGCCCTCTTTCAGCCCATCAAAACGCGACTGTGAAAATCGCAGCCCACATCAACAATGACAAGATTGCGCCGTTCCGCAAGCCCCTGAGGGATGCCTGCGGTTCGGGGTCAGATTCGCACTCAACGAGCGAGGCTGCGCTTGAGATAGTGATCACGCGTCAACTCCAGCGAACTAGCCCCCCCTAGCTCTCAAGAAGCCACGGTAAACATTCCGTTTTTTCCCGTATCCGGGACGTTGTTCGAGCGGTTGATCGAGGGCCGCGGGAAGCACGTGCCTAGGTTATGTTATCCTGCGGACTGCCCGCACTGCACTCCGACGACCGCAACGTTTTCCAGCGGAGTACGTTGGTGCGACGATGGAGGGGTGAATGGCTGAAGGTCCTGAGTTTTACCGTGAACGTGCGCGCGAACAGCGCGCCGCCGCTGAAGCCGCTACGCTGGTGAATGTTCGTGCGCGCTGCATTCACGCAGCCGAAAACTGGGAGCGTATGGCCGAGCGCGGCGAGGGGATTTCGCGGCGGCAGGCGCTTTCGGTGAAGAGCGAGATAGCAACACAACCACCGATCTGATCCGCCGCTTCCGGGAAAGTCCCGATGTGCTCATTCATATATCGTAAGGTATAGTTTCGCGGTCAGATGGAGACGACCGTGGACGATCGTGATTACCTTCTAAAGCGCGCCGCCGGTGAGCGCTTGGCAGCAATGCGATCGCGGACGATGAGAGCTTTCCGGGCGCATATGGACATGGCTTTGGCTTACGAACGCCTGCTTTACTGAACCAAGGGGCTGGGCGGGTTCAGAAAGTCATAGGCGGCGGCGATCTCGCGCCACCGCTCGACGCCCGCTTCGTCGCCGACAAGCGCCAGTTCGCGCACCGGGCTGGCGATGAACTCCACTGCCTTGTCGCCGTGGATGCGCTCGACGGCGAGCGCTTCGGCCAGGCGCTTCTCTTCCGGGGTCATCCCCCTTGCTCGCGCCGTCGATAAAGTCGTCGAGGTTGCCACCGGGGGCAGGCTCCGCCAGCAGTGCGTCAACCATCGCTTGCCAGTCGCGCCGTGCAGTTGATCCCCCGGGCGAGTTCCCAGCCCAAGCCTGTTCCATGGCTTCGGTCGGCTCGCGCAACGTAAGGATGACCGCACGGACCAGAGGCTCAACCTTGAAGCTGGCGTCGACCCGAGCCAGCGAGCCGTTGTCCTCAGCAACGCATCCGGAAGTGTCCTCCTGCCGATGCAGGTCCGCGATGAGCGCTGCGACTGCGCGGTCGATCAGGGTCATCTGCGTCCGCTCCCGATGAAGGTTCGACGCACCTGCCGCTCCGGATAGGCGCCCGCATACTCTTCGAGTGAGGCCCGCCCTGTATCAGTCACCAGAAGCTGCCCATCAACTAGGCCCCGGCGTTGCAGATGGTCCACCATCGAAGGACCAGGCGCCGCGCCGGACTCGCGGTTGAGCAACCGAAGGGCTTCCCATTCTTCGCGGTCGACGTGTTCAGCCATAACCTCATCCCTCCGCCCAGCTTAACCCCGGCTGCCAGCCCCGCTGCCAGAAGTCGGCGGTGGCGAACAGGCGTTGGCCTGTCACCTCGAACCGCATCTCACCTTCGCCAGCTTCTTGTGTCGTGGAGGTCGACCACTTCGGGCCGATTGCACATCTCAGTGCGACGAGCTTCCGCGGGCGGGACGCTCAAGCTGGGCCGAGGCGAGGAACAGCTGGAAGGTGCTCGCGCCACCTTCTTCATCCTGCAGCTTCCTGAACTCCTTGGCGTGCTTGTTGATATGCGCCGCCACGGTCTCCGCGGTTAATCGGAAGTCGCGTGGGGTTTTCAGATTGCTATCGTTCGCGACGAGCGCACCAAGCGCCATGGCCCAGACGTCTACCATGTCATCGGCCGTCAGCTTTCGGCCCGGTGCCTTTTCGGCCAGCCCGTCGGCGGTTTGCACGACCAACTTCCGGACCAACTCGAACTTGTCTTCGTAGCTTGCAGCGTGATTTGGATCGGGCATCGAAACCTCAGTTTACCGGCATTGGGAGAGTAGCAGAGTAGACTACGGCCAGCCCCTAGGATTCGCAATCGTTCCCCTAATGTTCTAAACAGCGCCTCACAGCGAGTTGTACTCTAACGGGCTCACAGGAGGATAACACGATGATGTTGGACCTCATCGCCGGCCAAATGAAGCCGGCACCCGCTTGGGCCTTGAGCGTAGCCGAACTGGAACAGCTCGGGGTTGATGAGCGATCAGCTCGACACGTCGATGGGGTAACGCCGGGCCTCGTGCTGGATGGGCGCTGGGTGATGCTCGTGGATGATGAGCCTTACGATGCTGCCACGGCACGTGTCATCGAGATCAGCGGGGCGGAAGCGGTCGACCGCCGCGGGCGCCGAGCAAGGGTCGAGAGGTGGCGCCGCTTTGCACTCCTGAGGTTTGCGCCGTCGGAGCCGAGCGAGCCTGAGCAATGGGTGGTGCTCTCTACGGCCCTCTCGGCCGATAGCCTGGCCGGCATGTGGTAATGGGGCGCCGATCTGCCCGCAGGCGCGATACTTGTCCTCGTGCCCCTCTGCCGCCGCAGGACGACGTGACGATCCACGCATCACATCGTGGACGAGCGGCAGCTTTCGGGATCACCGCGAGGCAGGGCGAACGACGACTATTGGGCGCATTGCGGAACGGCGGGATTTGGCCAGAAGCCTGCAAGCACCGCTCCGACGCGCGCACCGAGTCCGCACTGTGACTCAACTCCTCAACAGTGCTCGCCAGCCTCCAACCGCCATGCGCGCAGCGTCCTCCGCGCGCCGGCGGGCACCCGACATCAGGAAATTGGAGCGTCCCTTCCATTCAGCGCGGACCCGCTCCTCGCCATAAAGGGCGACTGCCATTTCGTGATAGGATGCGCCCGCCGCGATTGCATCGCCGACACGTAGTATCTCCAGTCACCGCGGCAGGCCGAACTCAGGCGGATAGAGCGCTCCGGGGAACCGCCCGGTGAGGCAAAGCCCCAGCATGCGCCGGAGTGTCAGGACATGGGCATCGACCCCACGCGCGATTGTGTTGCACCAATAGGCCTCTCAAGATGGCCGGTTGCTATCCTCATAATCTTCCAAGATGCTCTTCCAGAAACTTCTTGGACTGGAAGGTCGCGAGCTCATGCATTGGCGAGGCTAATTGCAGCGTCGACGAGCCTCTCAATCTCGAGCGCGGAGAGCTTGTGCCTGCGCGTAGCGACATGATGCACGACGCTGCCCATTAGCGTCTGCAAGGCGAAGTCCAGTGACGCGTCGCACGCCTCGGCTGCCAGGAGACGCAGCGGCGCGCGGTAATGCGGCGCGACCAGTCCCTGATGCGCGTCAAATGCCCTGGCGATCGTCGCATCGCGCCGGGCGGCCGCGGCGATGTGGAGCAACGCGCCGCCCCGGCTCCCCGCATACATTCGCGAGCAGGTCGCGGCATGCGCGAGCAGCAGCTCCCGCGGCGGCGCATCGGGCGGCAACTGCGGCGCGAACGAGCGCGCGGTCTCGTCGAGCATATGCGAAACCATGTCCGCCTTGGTCGCGAAGCGGCGATACAGCGTCGATCGGCTGCAGCCCACCGCCTGCGCGATTGCTTCGAAGGTCAGTGCCTCGCATCCCACATTGGCGATCAACGCCCATGCCGCCTCGCGTATTGCGTCGTCGAGGTCCGCATTGCGCGGGCGTCCGCGCCGGCGGGCACCGTCTAGAGCCTCAGAATGCATTTCGATATCCTCGCATCCATTTTGATGTCGAAACAACACCAATCTGTCACATAATTCCGATACGGACTCGCATCGTAATTAGAAAAAACAATCAGGGGCGCAGATGATCATAGATACGCGGCGGTGACCTCACCGCGGCGGCGCCTTGCTGCGTCGTCCGCACGACCATCAAACAATCCGATATCACGGAGTCCGGTTATGAACGACCTCGACCGGCGCGCCCTCGTGCGCGCCCTGGGCGCGGCTGCGCTCGGCGCACCTGCCCTTGCAACTCCCGGCCTGGCGATGGCCGATGCCGGACCTGGTACCTCGATTAGCTTCGCGCACGGTGTCGCCTCGGGCGATCCACTGGCCGATCGCGTGATCCTGTGGACGCGCGTCACGCCGGCGGACGGCAATGCCGCGCCGGTCTCGGTGCAGTGGGAAGTCGCTAGCGACGCGGCGTTCGCGCGGATCGTGCGCAGCGGCACGGTGCAGACCGGCCCCGAGCGCGACTTCACGGTCAAGGTCGATGCGGGCGGCCTCAAGCCCGGTGCGCGCTACCATTACCGCTTCCGCAGCGGCGGCGCGACCTCGCCGGCGGGCCAGACCGCGACGCTGCCGCAGGGCCGCGGGACCAAGGAGATGGTCCTCGCCGTCGCCTCCTGCTCCTTCTATTCGACCGGCTTCTTCAATGCCTATCGCGCGATCGCGGGGCTCGAGCGGGTCGATCTGGTCCTCCATCTCGGCGACTATATCTACGATTACGGCACCGCGCCCATCGAGCTGGGCATGTCCGTGGGGCTCAAGATCGGCCGCATTCCCACTCCGGCGAACGAGACGATCACGCTCGCCGACTATCGCGAACGCTATGCGTGTTACCGGCGCGACCCCGATCTTCAGGCCGCGCATGCCCGCGCGCCGTGGATCTGCGTGTGGGACGATCACGAAACCGCCAACGACGCCTGGCAGGGCGGCGCGCAGAACCACCAGCCGAACGAAGGCGACTGGGCCGCACGGCGCACCGCGGCGGTGCGGGCTTATTATGAGTGGATCCCAATCCGCGATCCCGAGGCCGGCCGGCCGTTCGAGGCGATCAACCGCAGCTTCGAGCTGGGCGACCTCGCCACGCTGGTGATGCTCGAAAGCCGCCTGCTCGCACGCAGCCGCCAGCTCAGCGTGGGCAACCCCGAGGACGCGCCGCGCATCGTCTTCGACATGAGCGATCCCGCCGCGCCGAAGCAAGTGATCGACGCCGCGATCGTCGCGCGCGTGCTCGCCGAGGCGAAAGGCGGCAAGGCGCCGGCACCTTACGCCGTGCGTCCCGATGTCGCCGCGCTCAAGCGCAAGCTCGCCGACCCAGCCCGCCAGCTGCTCGGCGCCGAGCAGGAAGGCTGGCTGCGCGACAAGATCGCCGGCTCGGTCCGCGCCGGCAAGCGCTGGCAAGTGATCGGCAACCAGGTCGTGATGGCGCGCACCGCGCTCCCCGACGTAATCGCCGCGATGGGCGAGCAACGCTGGCAAGCGGCGCGCGCCGAGCTTCCCACGGGGATTCGCAGCGCGGTCGAGGCGGTGGTCAAGGCCGGCAACGCGCTGCCTTCGGGGCTCGACAGCTGGAACGGCTATCCCGCGGCGCGCGAACGGATGGATGCGATGCTCGCCCAGCCCGGCGCCACCCCGCTGGTGCTCTCGGGCGACAGCCACGCCTTCTGGGTCAACGAACTGAGCGGCGCGCCGGGCAAGCGGATCGCCGCCGAGATCGGCACCACGGCGATCAGTAGCTCGAGCCTGGGCGATCTGCTCGGCGGGTTCGATATCGGCCCGGCCATGGCCGAGGCGAGCGACGAAGTGCTCTATTGCAACCAGATCGCCAAGGGCTTCGCCCTGGTGACGCTGGGCCGCGAGGCGGCGCAGGTCGATCTCGTCGCGGTGTCCACGGTGCTGCGCCGCGAGCACAGCGTCCGGACGATCGCCAGCTTCCACATCCTCCCCGGCGAGGGAGGCGGCGTCCAGCCCATCCGCCGGGGCTGACCTGCCCACCCCAATCTCTGCAGCCGGGATCGCACGCGCTTTCCCGGGTGGCTGCTTGCGTCCGCATTCCATCGACTTCAACAACACGGGAGTGAATCATGAAGAACGACAAGAGGGTCGCGCTTTTCGCCGGAACGGCGATCGCGCTATTGTGGTCCGCCAGCGCTTTTGCGCAGGACGTGCCGGAAACGCCTGCCGATAGCGGCGACGCAGCCGAGGAAATCACCGTCACCGGATCGCGCATCGCGCGAAAGGACTATTCGGCCGACAGCCCGATCGTTACCGTCGGCGAGGAGCTGATCCGCTCGAACGGCCCGGCGACGCTCGAAGCGACGCTCAACCTGCTGCCCCAGCTCACCCCCGATTCCGGCTCGACCTCTGGCGGGCAGGCCGCACAGGGCCGCGCGACGCTCAACCTGCGCGGGCTCGGCCCGTCGCGTACGCTGGTGCTGCTCGACGGCCGCCGGCTCCAGCCCGGGGATCCGCTCGGCGCAGTCGATCTCAATTCGGTGCCGAGTGCGCTGATCGAGAATGTCGAAGTGATCACCGGCGGCGCCTCGGCCGCTTATGGCTCGGACGCGATCGCCGGGGTGGTGAACTTCCGGCTCAAGCGCAATTTCCAGGGCGTAGCGCTTGACGCCGATTACGGCGTCAGCGAGCGCGGCGACGGGCAGAACCTCAATCTCGCCGGGACGATCGGCGGGAATTTCGGCGATGGCCGCGGCAATGCGGTGATCTCCGCCACTTACATGGATCGCAAGCGTGTCGATCGCGGCAGCCGCGAGTTCTTCGAGGATGGAGGCATCACGTCGGTGCTGCCGAGCGGCCTGATCTATGCGGTCGCCACCAATCTGCCCACTCAGGCGGCGGTCAACCAGGTGTTCCAGGGATATGGCGTCACCACCACGCTGTCGCGCGCCTCGGCGTACAGCGTAAACCCCGATGGCACGCTGTTCACGCTGACTCCGGTCTACAACTTTAAATTCCCGCAGAACGGGCCCTATGTCATCACGTCGAACGGCCAGGTCGCAGTGCCGCTCGGCGAGGCCGCGCCCCTCCAGCAGCCGCTTGAGCGCGAGACGGTGTTCGGGCGTATCAACTACAAGCTGACCGACGATATCGAAGCCTATGCGCAGTTCAACTACGCGCATTACCAGAACAACCAGACGGGTTATGGCAAGAACCAAGCGATCACGCGCGACGTGTATCTGCCAGTGACCAACCCATTCATCCCGCAGGCGCTCCGCACGATCGCGGCCTCGCGTCCCAACCCGACCGCGCCGCTGCTGCTCTACTTCAACACTGGCCGCTTCTCGCCGGATATTGCCGAACAGACCTATGACGTGTCGCAGGTGCTTGGCGGCGTCCGCGGCACGGTCGCCGCGATCGACGGAACCTGGGACATTTCGGCGTCGGCCGGCCGGTCCAAGCTCGATTCGAAGCTTGCCGGCTATGTCGATCGCGCCGCCTATCTGTCGCTTATCGAGGCGCGGGACGGCGGCGTCAGCATCTGCCAGGGCGGGCTCAACCCGCTGGTGCTCGACCGTCCGTCACAGGACTGCCTGGACTACATGCTGCGCGAATTGCACGAGACGAGCACGCTCAAGCAGACCAACGTCGAAGCCAACCTCCAGGGGCGCATGTTCAAGCTGCCCGCGGGCGACCTGCGCTTCGCCGCGGGCCTCGCCTATCGCAAGAACAGCTACAGCTATTCGCCCGATGCGCAGCGGATCAACGCCACCGTGCTCGCCGCGGCAGTGAGCAACCCCACCGAAGGCAGCACCGAGAGCAAGGAAGCCTATGCAGAGCTGCTCGTACCGGTACTCGCGGACCTGCCGTTCATCCATAAGCTCGATCTGAATGCCGCCTATCGCTATGCCGACTACGACACCGTCGGCGGCGTCCACACCTACAAGCTGAGCGGCGACTGGCAGTTCACCCGCTCGCTCAGCCTGCGCGGGGGCTATCAACGCGCGATCCGCGCGCCTTCGGTCGGCGAGTTGTTCCAGCCGGTCGAGCAGAGCGGCACCACGGTGGGCCGGATCTCGGCCGGGCTCGGGGATCCGTGCGACATCAGCGGCACCTATCGCACCGGCCCGAACGCCGCCAAGGTCCGCGCGCTGTGCATCGCCACCGGCATTCCGGAATCGGTGGTCGACCTCCATCGCTTCTCGGGCACGTCGGTCCAGTCGAACGTCGGCGGCAACCGCAACCTCAAGGAAGAGACGTCAGACACCTACACGGTCGGCCTGGTGTTTCGCCCGCAATGGCAGTCGTCCTTGCTGTCGAACGTCTCGCTGTCGGTCGACTACTTCAACATCAAGATCAAGGATGCCGTCGGGCTCATCACCGGCGACGTCATCAGCCAGCGCTGCTTCAACGGCGCGGGGGATTCGAACCCGAACTACGATCCCGGCAACTTCTACTGCAAGCTGATCCAGCGCGGCCCGTCGGGCGGTCTGGCGATCATCGACACCCCGCTGCTCAACCTTGCCGGCTATCAGACCGCTGGCGTCGACGTTCAGCTCGATTGGTCGGCACGCATCGCCGATAGCAGCCGGATCGGCGTCAACCTGCTCGCCAGCTATGTCGACAAATATGCAATTCAGTCGCTGCAGGGCGCGAAGTTCACCGAATATGCAGGCACGATCGGCAACGGCCAGATCAGCTCGGGCTCGATCTCGCATCCGCGCTGGCGGACGGTGACGAACCTCTCCTACGACGGCGGCACCTTCGGCCTCAGCCTGCGCTGGCGCTGGATCGACAAGATGTCGAACGCGGCCAATGTCGGCATCTCCGGCGCGACCGCGCCCGGCGTGGCAGCGGTGAGCTATTTCGACGCCAACGCGCGGTTCACGATCAGCCCGACGATGGGCTTTCGCCTCGGCATCCTCAACCTGACCGACAAGCAGCCCCCGGTGTGGACCGGCGAGGCCGCCACTGATTCCAACCTCTACGACGTGGTCGGCCGCCGCTTCTTCGCGGGCGTCAGCCTGAAGTTCTGATCCGAAACCCAGGAGATATGATCATGAAATCCTTGTTTCTGGCGCTCGCCGCCGGTTCCACGATCCTGAGCGGTCCGGCGCTTTCCGGTCCGGCAAAGGCCCCGACGGCGGCGGGGATCGCCCGGGCGGCGCAGGCCGGCATTCCCAAGCTGCTCGCCTGCCTGCGCAACGAGCGCGTGCCGCTGATCGGCGCGCATCGCGGCGGGCCGATCCCGGAGTTTCCCGAGAACGCGCTCGCCACGTTCGAGCGCACTGCGGGGCTTATCCCCGTGTTCCTCGAGATCGACGTCCAGCAGAGCTTCGACGACCAGCTGTTCCTCAACCACGATCCGGTGCTCGAGCGGAACATGGTCGGCTATGGGACGATCCGCGACATGCGCTGGGCGCAGATCGCCCCGCTCAAGCTGCGCGACCAAACCGGCCAGCCCACCGGCTACACCGCGCCGCTGCTCGCCGACGCGCTGAAATGGGCCGATGGCCGAGCGCTGCTGCTGCTCGACGTCAAGCCCGCTACCGATCCCGAACTGCTTGTCCAGGCGGTGCGCGCGGCGGGCGCAGAGGGCCGCGTGATGTACCTGGCCTATACGATCAAGCAGGCGCTGGGCTTACGCAAGCTGCTGCCCGATGCCGTGGTCGCGCTGCCGGTGTTCGATCGCGCCGGGCTCGAAGCGGCGAAGACCGCGGGGTTGGTCGGCGACAAGCTGCTCGCGATGGTCCGCCCCGATCGCGCCGACGCTGGGATGATTCCCGAGCTCGAGGCGCTCGGCGCGACGGCGCTGGCCGGATCCTATGGCGGGCCGCAGTCCCCCGACGCGGTATACAGAACGTCCGCGGACGCGGGTGCCTATCAGGCCCTGGCGGCGAAAGGTCCAAGGCTGATCGCGTCCAATCGGCCGTTCGAAGCGATCTCCGCCATGCTCAAGCAGCCCGGCTATGCGGCGAAGCTGGCACGCTGCGGCGTAAATGGCTGATGGAGGCGAAACGGCGGAGCTTGCGCTCCGCCGTCATCTTTCCTCGCGTGGGGCGATCACCCAAGTTCATCCAATCATCGGTTTTTTGCGATCCAGGCTGCCGAAAAATACCGCGCGCGCAGTGAGCAATGCTGGTGCGCCGGACAGGGACAGGATCGCCTCCGCGTTGATGCCCGCCTGTCCGGTCGCATTGGCAGCAAGTTGACCCGGAGCCTCGTTCGCCGTGCACCTGACAATCATCCTGCATCGGAAGCGGCGCCCGGCACGACAAAATGCAAGCCAGCGTTAGACATCGGCCCGGCAATAGGGATCGCTGCGCGCTGGTATTGACCCGGAACCGTCGCCGCTTCTTTCAAAGCCGCAAGCCCAACCCGACCCCGAACACCAGCGGATCGAGATGCAGCATCACCGACTGGGTTCCTGCCGCCGTGGTGCGCAGCCGGGCAGCGGTGTCAATATCGATATATTTGACGTCGAGGTTGAGGAACAGCCTGGGCGTCAAGTCCAGGTCGACTCCGATCTGCCCCGCCCAACCGACGCTATCGTCCATATGGACGCGCGTCTTGCCGACTGCGGCTTCGAGCCCGCCCGACGCCTTCTCGTCCCAGAAGACCGTGTAGTTGATGCCCGCGCCGACATATGGCCGAACCGCGCCTTGCGGATTGAAGTGGTATTGCGCGGTCAGCGTCGGCGGCAGTACCCAGGTGGAGGCGAGCTTGCCGATCGATCCGGTCGTTCCCGACCGTCCGCTGGCGCTGTGCTTGGTGGTCGAGGCGATGAGTTCGAAGCCGATATGGTCGGTTGCCATATAGGTCAGGTCGAGTTCGGGCATGGCGCTGTTGTCCACACTCGCTTTCTCGCCGGGGAAGGCCGGCAGGATGTCGCCCGAGCGCTCGTTCGGCGCGACCAGGATGGCACGGGCGCGCAGCAGCACGTCGCCGGCCTGGATGCCGGTGCGCGCTTCGCTCTGCGCGCAGGCGGGCATCGCCGCCATGACCGCTACCGCGCCGATCAGGCCGGCGCCGATTCGGAAGATGTTCATTCCCCTTGCTCCTTTGTTCGGGTCTGGGGGCGGCCTAGGCGGCGGCCGGCCGACAAACATTGACCGCGGCCAAGCGCAGGATTGACGGGGATCAAAGAGGCCAGGGGGCGGCGGGCGCATCCAGCATGCATGTGGACCTATCACTCCGATCTGCTTGCCCGGCCGGTGCCGCGCTATACCAGTTACCCGACCGCGGCGGAGTTTCATGAGCAGGTGGGCCCAGAGGATCTTGGCGCCGCACTCGATCTGATCGACCTCGACGACACCGTCTCGCTTTACGTCCACATCCCTTATTGCCGCGAGATATGCTGGTATTGCGGGTGCAATACCGGTGCCGCCAATCGCAGCGGGCGGTTGACTGCCTATCTCGAGCGATTGCGCGAGGAGATCGACCTGGTCGCCCGCCGGCTGGGCGCGCGTGGGCGGATCGGGCGGATAGCCTTCGGAGGCGGCAGCCCCAATGCGATAGCGCCGGTGGCCTTCGTGGGGCTCGTCGATCAACTGGTCCAGCGCTTCCGCTGCCAGGACGCCGTGCTCTCGGTCGAGATCGATCCGCGCGGCTTCGATGCCGATTGGGCGACGGCACTGGCCGATACCGGCGTGACGCGCGCCAGCCTGGGCGTCCAGACCTTCGATCCCGCGCTTCAGGCCGCAATCGGCCGGATACAGCCCGCCGAGCAGATCCTGCGCACCACCGAGCTGCTGCGCCGGGCGGGCGTCTCCTCGATCAACTTCGACTTGATGTACGGCCTGCCCGGCCAGAGCGCGGCGATGCTGGAGCAGACGCTCGCCGAGGCTCGGGCGCTCGCGCCCGAGCGGCTCGCCGTGTTCGGCTATGCCCATGTTCCCCAGTTGATCGCGCGCCAGCGCCGGATCGATGCGACGGCACTCCCCGGCCCCGCGGAGCGCTTCGAGCAGGCGGCGCTTGCTTACGAGACGTTGACCGGCACCGGCTATCGCGCCGTGGGGTTTGATCATTTCGCCGTGCCCGGCGACGCGCTTGCGCTTGCCGCCGAAGCCGGGACCCTGCGCCGCAACTTCCAGGGCTTCACCGAGGATCAGGCCTCGATCCTGCTCGGCCTCGGCGCAAGCGCGATCAGCGAATTCCCAGACCGGCTGCTCCAGAACGAGAAGAACACCGGCCGCTATGGGCTCGCAATCGAGCACCAGGGTTTTGCCACCGCGCGCGGCGTCCACCGCACCGCCGAGGACCGGAGGCGGGGGCATGCGATCGTCGGCATCCTCACCGCCGGGCATGCCGAACTCGGCGCCGTCGCCGGGCTCGATGCCGTGCGACTGCGGCTGGAGCCGTTCGAAGCCGCGGGGCTGGTGGGGTGGCAGGGCACGCGGCTCCAGCTCGGCGACGGGGCGCTGCCTTATGCGCGCGCGATCGCCGCGACGCTCGACGACTATCGCCAGCATGGCCCCGGCCGGTTCAGCAATGCCGTGTGAGCCCGTGCGATGCGCCAGCTGTGGCGCGCGCGATCAGGGCCTGTGCGGCGCTTTTGGCGGGGACGGGATCGCATCGCTCCACACGATCGGTCGGCGGCGGCGCGCGCCTGCGGGCCAGGTTCTGATCTGGGCCGGCGACCCGATCACGTTCTGCGCGACATTGGTCTCGGGCGCGCTCAAGATCGTCCGCCACGAAGCCGATGGCCGCCAGCAGATCGTCGGGCTGCTCTTCCCCGGCGACTTCGTCGGCGAGCCCTTTGCCGAGCATGCCGCGGAATCATTGATCGCGCTCGCCGACGCGGATCTCTGCGTCTATCCCCGCGCGCAGTTGCGATGGCTGCTGCAGACGCATCCGCCGGCGGCAAGAGTGCTGCTGCACACCGCATTGGCGTCGCTCACGCGCGCCAGGCGCTGGATCCTGACGCTTGGACGCAGGGATGCGCAGGAAAAAGTCGCCGGTTTCCTGCTCGACATGGCGGAGCATCATGCGGGTACCGAGACCTTCGAGCTGCCGATGGGCCGGGCCGCGGTCGGCGAGGCACTTGGCCTTACGATCGAAACGGTCAGCCGCCAGATGACCGCGCTGCGCCGGGCCGGCGCGATCGCGCTGCCGGGCGGCCGCACGGTCGAGTTGCGCGACCGCATGCGCTTGCGGACGCTCGCCGGCCTCTGACCCAGGCAACTTGCTTTCAGACGCGACAGGATTGGCCCGCGACCCCCGTCAGCGTCGACGAGGCGGTGGACTGACGTCCGCAAAGGTTGATCATTCTTGGCCGGTGACTCACCAGGATCAGCCCCTGCCCCGTCCGCGCCAGCCGCGCCTCCAGCCGTGCCGCGATCCGCGCCTCGGTCTCGGCATCCAGCCCTTCGCTCGGCTCGTCCAGCAACAGCCACGGCGCCTGGGCGACATAGGCCCGCGCCAGCGCCAGCCGCCGCCGCTCGCCGCCCGACAAGCGCTCGCCATTGTCGCCGATCCAATCGTCCAGCCCTAGGTCCAGCGCGGCATCCTGAAGCGCCTCCCGAAGCGCTGCCTCTTCGGCCTGGGGCGCGGCGAGCAACAGGTTGTCCCGAACCGTGCCGGACAGCAGCATCGCGTCCTGCGGCAACCAGGCGAAACAGCGCCGCAGCGCATCGGGCGAGACCTGCGCGACATCGACTCCGCTTATGGCAATCTGCCCGGGCCGAGCGCTACGCAGTCCGAGCAGCGCCTCGACCAAGCTCGTCTTGCCGGCGCCGGAAGGACCGACCAGCGCCAGCCGCTCGCCCACCGAAACCGAGCACTCGCCGATCCGCAGATCCGGAATGTTTGCCACCGCAATCCCATGGCTAAGTCGGGCGGCGCCCAGCAGCGCATCGAGCCGGGCCTCCGCCTCGTGAAGCCGACCGCGCTCGACCATCGCGCGCAGCACCGGCGCCGCCGCATCCAGCGTCATTGCAGCGGCCAAAGCCGCGAGCGCCGCCAGTGCCGGCCCGCTCCCGATCGAGAATAGCAGGGCGAGCGCCGCCGCAATCCCGAGCGCGGCGGCGTGGAGCAATTCGAACCATCCGCCGACCCTCGCCTGATTGCGCTGGGCAGCGGCAAGCGCCCGGCTCCGCGCATCGATCCGAGCCGCCGCCCAATCCTCCAGGGCGAAGCAGCGCAGTTCGGGCGCGGAGTCGCTGAGCATCGCGACTTCCTCGCGGAGCGCACCCGCCGCCTGCTGCACCGCGCGTCCCGAAGCCTCCATTCGCCGCGCCAGCCAGTCGCCCGCGACCAGCAACAGCGACAGGCAAGCGAGAGTGCTGCAGGCAGCGCCCAGCCCGCCGAGCCAGGTCAAGGCGAGCCCGGACCCCAGGCCCGCGGCGAGTCCCCAGGGCGACGAAAGCCGAACGAAGCGGGTTTCCACGGCATCGACATCGCCGATCAGCCGCGCGGTAGCGTCACCGCGCCCCAGCGCCAGCGCCTGCGCAACCGGTGTCGCGGCGACGGCGCGGAACAGCGCGGGCCGGATCCGGGCGAGCGCGCCGAATGCTGCGCCATGGCTCGCCAGCCGCTCGCCATAGCGCGCGCCGGTGCGCACGATCGCCAGCAGCCTGATGCCCGCGGAAGGCAGCATGTAATTGAACGACTGGGCGACCGCGGGCCCCGCCGCACCCGCCAGCGCCGCGGCAGTGATGAACCAGCCCGACAGCCCGAGCAGCACGATCGAGGCCGCCGCCACTAGCGCCGCGAACAGCGCCGCGAGGGCCAGCCGGCGGAGCTCGGCGCGGCGCTCGACGGCGATCAGTTCCGCCAATGTCATGCATCGTCTCCCAAATGGACGACCCGATCCGCGATCGCGGCGAGCGCCGCACTATGGGTGGCGATGAGCGTGGTGCGACCGCGACAGGCCGCGGCGATCGTGGCGATCAGCGCCGCTTCGGCATCGCGATCCAGATGCGCGGTGGGTTCGTCCAGCAGGAGCAACGGCGCCGGTTTGAGCAGCGCCCGCGCCAAGGCCAGTCGCCGGCGCTCGCCGCCCGAAAGCCCGCTGCCGCGCGCGTCGAGCATCGTCTCCAGCCCCTGCGGGCGACGCGCGAGCATCGGCGCCAGCCCGGCCGCAGCCACCGCCTGGTCGAGCGCCTCGAGCGAAGCATCCGGGTTGCCGAGCAGGAGGTTCTCGCGGATCGTCCCTGTGACCAGCAGCGGATGCTGCCCTGCCCAGGCGGCGAGCGCCGCGACATTGCCGAACTCCTCCAGCGGGCGTCCGCCCAGCTCCACGCTCCCTCCCGAAAGCGGCGCCAACCCCAGCAGCAGGTGCAGCAGGCTCGTCTTGCCGCTTCCCGAAGGTCCAAGCAGCGCCACTGTTTCCCCGGGCGCAACCGCCAGCGTGAGCCCGTGAACCACCGCAAGATCGCTGCCGGGATAGCGGACTGTGACATCGCGGAACACGATCGCTGTGCGTTCCGGGAGTGGCATTGCGGAGCCAGCCGCAGCTGGCTCCGGCAACGTCATCAAGCGATCCGCCGCGGTCTCGGCCGCTTGCTTGTCGTGATAGGCGGCGGCCAGGCGGCGCATTGGCGCATAGAATTCCGGCGCCAGCGCCAGCACGAAGAATGCCTCACCCAGGCTGAGCCGCTCGGGCGCTGTAAAGGGCAAGAGCCCGAGCAGGGCGAACCCGCAATAGACCGCCACCAGCGCGACCGACAAAGCCGCGAAGAATTCGAGCCCGCCGGAGGACAGGAAGGCGACGCGCAGCACGCGCATCGTCCGGTGCGCGACCTCCGCCGCAGCGCGCCCGATCGCATCCGCTTCCCGTTCTTCCGCGCGGAAGGCCAGCACGACGGGCAGCGCCCGCACCCGATCGGAAAACCGGCCCGAAAGCCGCGCCAACGCCTCGAACTGCCGCCGCGATTCGTCGGCCGCCGCGCCGCCCGCCAGCGCCATGGCGACGATGAAGGGCAACAGCGTCGCCGCCAGGATCGCCGCGGCGACCGGGCTCGCTAGGGCCGTCGCCGCCAGCACGATGAGCGGTGCGATCGCACCCGCTTTGCGGGCCGGCAGGAAGCGCGCGACATAGCCGTCGACTGCGTCCACTTCGTCCACCGCCGCGCTGACCCAAATGCCCGGCGGAACCGCGGCCCCGGGCATCCGGCGCAGCGACGCCGCGACGACGCGGCGGCGAAGCGCCACCTTGGCCTGCTCGGCGC
The DNA here is from genome assembly GCF_021513175.1 of Sphingomonas sp. S2-65. Classification (NCBI taxonomy): domain Bacteria; kingdom Pseudomonadati; phylum Pseudomonadota; class Alphaproteobacteria; order Sphingomonadales; family Sphingomonadaceae; genus Sphingomonas; species Sphingomonas sp. S2-65. The sequence goes on from NZ_CP090953.1 coordinate 2,224,296, forward strand.
CCGCGGCCCCGGCGCGCAGGGAAAGCATCGCCGCCCCGCCCCGCGCGACCGCCGCTGCCGCAACCAGCGCGACCCACGGCAACACTGCCCCGGTTCCCGCCGGGATCGCCGGGATCGCTCCCGCCAGGCCGCCGGCAAAGCCGATCGCCGCGAGCGTGTCGAGCAACAGGAGACGAGTCGAGGCGCCGGTGGTGCGCCCCACCCTCTCGCGCAGCCACACGGCCCGTGCGCGCCCGGATGCTTTGTCATGAGAGATGGCGGTCATAAGCATGCTCTCGCGCGGCCGCCGCCGAACTTCTTTGACCGCGGTCAATGTTGGCGGCGCGTGCGCGGCCTAGTCACCCGCCATCGTGGAGCCGGAACGCCGGCTCGCGGGGGAGTAACGCCAATGGACCTCGGGGTCATCGACCTGTCGCGGCTGCAATTCGCGCTGACCGCGCTTTATCATTTCCTGTTCGTGCCGCTCACGCTCGGCCTGTCCTTCATGCTCGTCATCATGGAGTCGGTCTATGTGATGACCAATCGCCCGGTCTGGCGGGTGGCCACGCGCTTCTGGGGCAAGATCTTCGGGATCAACTTCGTGCTCGGAGTGGCGACCGGGCTGACCATGGAATTCCAGTTCGGCACCAACTGGTCCTATTTCTCGCATTATGTCGGCGACATCTTCGGCGCCCCGCTGGCGATCGAGGGGCTGATGGCCTTCTTCCTCGAAGCGACGATGGTCGGGATCATGTTCTTCGGGTGGGAAAGGCTGTCGAAGCTCGGCCACCTGATCGTCACCTTCCTGGTGGCGCTCGGCACAAATTTGTCGGCGCTATGGATCCTGATTGCCAATGGCTGGATGCAGAACCCCGTCGGCGCCACCTTCAACCCCGACACGATGCGCATGGAAGTCACCGATTTCGGCGCAGTGCTGTTCAACCCGATCGCGCAGGCAAAGTTCGTCCACACGGTGAGCGCGGGCTATGTCATCGCCTCGGTGCTGGTGCTCGGCGTCTCTGCCTTCTGGCTGCTCAAGGGACGCTTCATCCCGATCGCCCGCCGCTCGATGACCGTTGCTGCGGCGTTCGGCCTCGCTTCGTCGCTGTCCGTGGTCGTCCTGGGCGACGAAAGCGGCTACGCGCTGACCGACAACCAGAAGATGAAGCTCGCCGCGATCGAGGCAGCCTGGCACACCGAACGCGGACCCGCCGGCCTCACCATCTTCGGCATGCCCGACACCGTCGCGCGCACCACCCGCTACGAAGTGCAGGTCCCCTGGCTGCTCGGCCTGATCGCCACGCGGAGCCTGGACGGCACCGTGGCCGGCATGTCCGATCTGGTGCTCAAGGCACAGGAGCGGATCACGTCGGGCATAGTCGCCTATGACGCGGTCGAGAAGCTGAAGGTCAGTCCGCAGGACCCTGATGCCCGTGCCCAGTTCGAAGCGCACAAGCGCGACCTCGGCTATGCCCTGCTCCTCAAGCGGCAGATGCCGGATCCGCGGGCGGCGACCCCGCAGCAGATCAGCGCCGCGGCATGGGACACGGTGCCCAACGTGCCGCTGATGTTCTGGAGCTTCCGCATCATGGCGGCGATCGGCTTCGCGATGATTGCGTTGTTCGCCGTCGCCTTCGTGCTCTGCTCGCTGCGCATGCACATGCAGACGCGCTGGTTCCTGAGGCTGGCGGTGCTGGCGATCCCGCTCCCGTGGATCGCAACGGAACTCGGCTGGGTCGTGGCCGAACTCGGCCGCCAGCCCTGGGCGATCGAAGGCGTGCTGCCGACCTTCCTGGCGGCAAGCTCGCTCAGCCGCGGCGCATTGTGGACCACCATTGCCGGCTTCACTGCGCTGTACGGTGCGCTGGCCGTGATCGAGGTGCGGCTGATCCTGGCCGCGATCCAGCACGGGCCGGAGGCACGCGAGCACGACCAGCCCGGCTGGGGTCCGCTGCCTGCCACGCCGATGACCGCCTGACCTCCAGTTCGAAGGAAACCGGACCATGTTCGACTATGAGACGCTTCGCGTCATCTGGTGGGCGCTGTTGGGCATCCTGCTCATCGGCTTCGCCCTCACCGATGGCTTCGATCTCGGCACCGCCGCACTGCTCCCCTTCGTGGCGCGCAGCGATGCCGAACGGCGCCAGGTGATCAACACCGTCGGGCCCACCTGGGAAGGCAACCAAGTGTGGTTCATCCTGGGCGGCGGCGCGATCTTCGCCGCCTGGCCCTTCGTCTACGCCGTCAGCTTCTCGGGCTTCTACCTTGCGATGTTCGTGGTGCTGGCCGCGCTGATCCTGCGGCCGGTCGGCTTCAAATACCGATCCAAGCGGGAAGACCCTGCCTGGCGGAGCCGCTGGGATTGGGCGCTGTTCGTCGGCGGCTTCGTCCCCGCGCTGGTGTTCGGGGTCGCGGTCGGCAACGTGCTCCAGGGTGCGCCCTTCCGGCTCGATAGCGACTTGCGCAGCTTCTATGAGGGCAGCTTCCTCGGGCTGTTCACGCCGTTTACGTTGCTCTGCGGCCTGCTGTCGGTGGCGATGCTGGTGCTCCACGGCGCGGCCTGGATCGCGATCAAGGTCGAACGCGGCGCCGTGCACGATCGCGCGCGCCGCTTCGGCAGCATCGCAGCGGTGGCGTCGCTGCTGCTCTTCGCGCTCGGCTTCGTGTTCGTGGCCTATGGCGACATCGGCTATCGCATCGTCGGCGCGGCGGACCCTGGCGGCCCGTCCAACCCGCTCCGCACCACCACCGAAGCGGTGCGCGGCGGCTGGCTGGCGAATTACGCGCTCTACCCATGGATGATCCTGGCACCCCTGCTCGGCTTTGCCGGGGCGGTGCTCGCCTGGGCCGGTATTCGCCGCGGCACCGAGCCGCTCGCCTTTGCGGGCTCGTCGGCCTCGGCGCTCGGCATCATCGCGACGGTCGGCTGCTCGATGTTCCCCTTCATCCTGCCCTCCAGCATCGATGCGCATTCCAGCCTCACGGTGTGGAACGCGTCCTCGACGCACAAGACGCTTGGCATCATGCTGTTCGTCACCGCCGTCTTCCTGCCGATCGTGCTCGCGTACACCGCCTGGGCCTACAAGGTGATGTTCGGGCGGGTGACCGCCGAGGATGTCCGCACCAACCCCGACTTCTACTGACGGAGCAACACCATGTGGTATTTCACCTGGGTCCTCGGCGTCGGCCTGGCGGTCGTCTTCGGCATCCTCAACGGCATCTGGCACGAATTCCATCTGCCGATCGAAGATGACGGGACCGCGCCCGCGAAACGCTGACGCGCCATGGACGCAGGGGCCGGCGCCATGCAGGTGCCGGCTCTCTGCACTCCGCGCAGGGGCGACAAATCCGAGCGACCAGCCTATATCAGGCGCATGGCCTTCATCGACCTCTGTTCCGATTGCGCGGTCCGCGACCAGGCGCTGTGCGGCAGCCTCGATGACAAGGAGTTGCGTGCGCTGAACACGCTGGGCCAGCGCCGGCACATCCATCGCGGCGAGAGCGTCGTCTGGGCGGGCGAGGAGAGCGTGATCTGCGCCAATCTCCTGTCGGGCGTGCTCAAGCTGGTCGCCTCTACCGCCGACGGACGCGAGCAGATCGTCGGCTTGCTCTATCCAGCCGATTTCGTAGGCCAGCCCTATGCGGGCCAGGCGGATTTCACCGTCACGGCGCTGAGCGATGCGGAACTCTGCGTCTTTCCTCGGGCGTCGTTTGAGCGGGTGCTTGAAGATCATGCACAAATGGAGCGCTTGCTGCTCCAGCGTACCCTCCAGGCACTGAGCGATGCGCGCGGACGGATGCTTTCGCTCGCCCGCAAGTCGGCCGAAGAAAAGGTCGCGGGCTTGCTGCTCGACATGGCTGCGCGTGCGGGGTCGAACGGATGCCGGGCGACCGAGACGGGTCCGGTCACCTTCGACTTGCCTCTGACCCGAGGCCAGATTGCCGATGTGCTCGGCCTCACGATCGAGACGGTGAGCCGGCAGATGACGAAGTTGAAGACCGCGGGGGTGATTGGTCTTCCCGGCGGGCGCTCGATCACGATCAGCGATCCAAACGCGCTGGAGGAGCGAGCTGAAGCAGCGTGATCCATCGACCGCGAGCCGGGCGCCACGACACCAGGTGGTTGCAAGGCCCACGAGCCGCCATCCAGGACCGCTTCGCAGTTCCCCATTTAGCTATGCTCGTTCACCTGCGCTGAAGCGACCACCGGCCGGATTCGCTTCATCCGCCGGCGCGGCCACGACGCTCGCCTGAAACCGGTGATCGTCCAATCGCTTCTGACAGCAAGGGACAATTCATGCGCCCGGCCCTGTTCCCGGCTTGCTCCCGATTGCACCTCGAGGAGCGGCGGAGGCCTTACACGCAAGCCTGAAAGCCGGTTCTGCGCGGAGCGTCCTGCGGAGAAGTGTCCAGCGCGTCTGCCCCGGAAAGCGAACGCCTAGGCTCGGAACCCTGCTGCGGACACTCGTTCATCAACGCGGCCGCGCTTTTCGGAAAGCCGGGTCGGACCACCTGAACGGCTTAGATAGGTGGTTTGCCGGCCGGCGGCTTCAGGAAAGGCGGCCGCGGTTTGTGGCGGTCTTCCGTCGTGCTTCCCCAAAAAGCTTGGTTTCGAGAATGGCGGCAGCTCGTAGCCGCAGCGGCAAAGCCGCGATCACGCGGCCTATCCCCGTCGCGCCACGCCGATCAACGCGGTGGAAGGGATCGGAAGCTGCGGCCGCCCGCCGGCCATTCGACGCACTTCAGAGACGATCATGTCTTTCTGCGTGGCGTCCAAGCTCGTCCAATCGGGTGATGGGCCAAAAAGCCCGTCAGGGTGGTCCAACATCTCCATGTTCAGGTCAAAGTCGCGGGTCACTCGCTCGATGTGCGGATCACGATAGCCCGCTTTGACCAACTCGCAGGCAAAGCCGTTCACCGAGCTGAGAATCGTCATCGCCTCCGGCATCGGGGACAGATCGCGCTCTGTGAACAATTTCCGGATGAGTTGGCCGAGCAGCATGAAGGCGCCAGCGCCGCGATCCTGCCAGACCGCGACGACGCCGTATCCGCCGGGTCGTGTGACCCGCGCCATCTCAGCCAGTCCCTTGCGCCAGTTCGGGAACATGAACACGCCGAAGATCGAGAACACGGCGTCGAAGCCGGCATCGGGCAGGTCGAGGGCCTGGCCATCCATGACCCGCGCCTCGACGTTCGGCACCGCCTTGGACGCGATACGCGCGACCATGCCTGGCGAGAAGTCGGTTGCGAGAACCCGCGCTCCCGTCCGTGCAGCGGCCAGGGCGAGCGCGCCGGTTCCGGCTGCAATGTCGAGCACGCGGCACTCGGGCGTCAGCGGCACAAGGGCCAGCGCAGCCTCGACATAGCGTGCAGTGTAGGGATGCGCCGCCTTTTCGTATCGCTCCGCCGCGCTGTTCCAATGGTCGGCCTTGTCGAATTCGCGCATTCCTTGTGTCCCATGACTCATGCAACCTATCGAGTATCGAGATACCGAGAGCTTGCCAAGTCGATGTAAGCAACGAAGGTGGCATCATGCGGAACGACGGTCGCCTCTCTCGTATGTTGCACGTGCTGATCCATATGGCGCGGCACGACGATCCGATGACCTCCGAGACGATCGCTCGGATGCTCGGCACAAATCCTGTCCTGATCCGGCGCACGATGTCGGGGCTGCGGGATGCGGGCTACGTCAGATCGGAAAAGGGGCACGGCGGCGGTTGGTCTATCTCGAGCGATCTGAATGCGGTGACGCTGTTGGACGTGCATCGTGCCGTTGGCGGCCCCCGTCTTTTCGCAATCGGAATCGAGCATCCCGAGCCCGGCTGCCAGGTCGCCAGCATTGTCAACGAAGCCTTGGGCGACGCGCTACAGGAGGCAGAGCGGCTGCTCGTCACGCGCTTGGAATCGGTTAGCCTCGCCGCACTCGTCCAGACCTTCAATGATCGCCACGACAGCGTCGAGAGCTAGCTGAACCAGGACTTCCCCGATTGCGATGCGATCGGGACTGCCCGCGCCCTCCGGCTAGGCATGCTTATCTGGCAAATCCCTTAGATGAAGCCTTGATCCGCCAGCAGAGCGGCCAGCTCGATGTCAGAGCAGGACTCAAGGCTCAACAACGCAACATATGGGTCACCATCGAGGCCAAGCACTGTGGCAAATGCCGGCTCGGTCTTCATGCCATCCTTACGCCGCGTCATCACTGAATTACGAAAGGTATCACCACCACAGGCGAGCAGCCTTTGCTCGACGAGAAAATGCCGCCATCCAAATTGCTCAGATATTGGGGACGCCTGACCGAAAATCTCGATGACCCAACCAGCATGGGCAAATTTGGCAACGACCGGCCGTGCACCCCCGATCCACTGCCACATGCGAAACTCCGGGCGCAGGCCAAAGGCGTTCCAGACTGCGCACGTGAAGGCGTCCGCATCGGGTGCGAAGCAGATAACATCTATATCGCTCGTCGGAAGATCCAAGGCGAGTGGCGGTGTGCCGACAACATGAGGACTGAACGCGGACAGCTTCGCCAAAATCTCCGTTCGTTCCAACGCCTCCAGATAGTGCACCCTTTCCATGAAGGTCCTGTAGGTGGCGCCTCGGGGCCTGCAAAGGCCGACCCCGGTCTCAAGGGCTTCCTTCAAAGAAGATCCTGATGAGGCTGCACGATTGCCGTCCTTCCCCGCCAGATAAACGGAGGTCCGCCGCCGGGTTCCACTCGAACAGAGCGGAGTTGCCAACATTGGGGCGACTCCTGCCGGTTCGACGAGCGGCGAAGGAGGTGGCGGGGCCGGTGTCTCGTTGGGCCAAGCAGGACAGACTCGGCCCGGCAGTCACGCTAAATGCTGGTTCACCGGCGACGTGATCCCGACACCGGTTAGCTTGTCGCGCTTCGCTACCCTGAACACGGCGTAACCAAGCGCTCCGGATAGCAGCGATCCAGCCAGCACCCCGATCTTCGCCTCCGACTGAAGCGATAGGTTCTCAGGGAAGGCAAGCAGGGTGATGAAGATCCCGCACGGCATTGCAACGCCCAGGATTTGAAGCCACCCCGCGTTAGCGGCTGCGTCCGCGAGACCGAGCCGAACCGCAAGGGTAGCAAAGCCGAAAACGCTTGCCACTTTGCCGGCCAGAAGGCCGAGAGCAACGCCCGACGTCACCGGAGCCTAACGCTCCTGGCGGCAGGCCCAGCACTGGGACGGCCGCATTCGCTAGCCCAAAAATCGGCACCACAAAAAAGCCGACCGGAAGATGCAAAATGTGCTTCAGCCGGTGTAGCCGGCTTGTGCTGTCCGCATAGGGACGGCTTGGAGGGCATTGTGTGACCACCGAAAGCTCGGATTAGTTGTTCGGTTTCGTTGATCCGCGCGGAAATTCCACGCCCGCAAACTCGGGATATGTTTCGCGCAGGACGAGCACTTGCTCAGCCTCGTCTATGCGGACGAGGTACCAACTGCCGTTTTCCTGCAAAGCAAGAGTCGACGACTTGCTCAGGATCCGCCCGGCTCCAGGCACCTCAACGACGGTTTCGGTTGGAATCAACATGTAGTTCCTGCGCTTGTTCGGCGTGACCCCCGCCGTCGCGCTACTTAAGGTCATTCGGAATGAGACGATTTTCACGTGCTTCATCGCCTCGGCGACTTGTTGCCTGAATGACGGCTTCACATCAGCTGGCGACAAGCCGAATTTCTTTGCGATCACGCCGAGCAGGCGAGGAGGAACGAAGTCGAGGCTGTCGTCCGTCCGCCCCTCCCGCATCATCTTGTCAAATGCGCTAATTCTACTTTGAATGGCTGCGTGGTCGGTTTGCGTGATGCTCTGCGCCGCGACGGGCGGTGACGGTATGCCGGCCAGCGCCACGAGAAAGCACACAGCTAATCGAACCATGATCATTCCTATCGGGGCGATCTCACGCAGATTGAGGCTTAAGTCGTATGTGGCCGCGGTGTTTGCCGCAACTCCCCTGGCGTTGATGCAGGTCGATCTACTTGCGTATCGAGTGGGGCTGCGGAACTCCGCACTCGCTCGGGGTTGCGCAACGCGGACCGGGTCTCAACCTTCACGCGCGACGCGAGTTCGTGAGCCAAGCGGCATGACGACCGGTTCTAAGCCGCGCGGAAGCCCGAGCGTCGGCAGTTGCAGCGCAAGCTGCCCAGCCGCTTGGCGACTGCAACAGAGGCAAATGTGGGCGTCTCTTAGTAGTTTCCGGCTCCCCATTTAAACCATGCGTTCATGTCGGGCGGCAGAGGTGGCGGCGGGTGGCAGACCTCCGCCCCAAGTCGGGCGTTTTTCGAAAAGGACCGAGTTTAAAGAACCCCGCCTGCTTTTCGGGCTGACCTCATCCCTCTATGGCCAACCTATGGATGTAGCTGGCTTTGACCTGAACTTGTTGAAGGCATTCGATGCCGTTTATGCGGAGCGCAACGTGACCCGGGCGGGTCAGCGCATCGGTTTGAGCCAGTCGGCGATGAGCGGTGCGCTCACTCGTCTGCGCGAAGTATTCAACGACGAACTGTTCGTACGGTCGTCAACGGGGATGCAGCCAACGCCGCGCGCCGAGGATCTTGCCGGCCCCATTGCGGCTTCACTCCGCCTCATGCAATCCGTCCTGCAGGCCGATGGCTTCGACCCAGCGAATGCAGATCACATCGTGGCGATCGCAATGACCGACTACGCTGCATTCGTTTTGCTGCCCCCGCTGCTGGCGCGGCTTGCGGTTGAAGCTCCTCGTCTCGATGTGCGGGTACGCGGCATCTTCAGCAAAGACGAAGTCGTCGACCTCCTCGACAGTGGCGAGGTAAGCCTTGCACTCAGCGTTCCCGTCGACGCCTCGGCACGCATCCTCACACGCCCGCTGCTCCGGGAAGGTTTCGCATGCATCGCGCGGCCCGGGCATCCAGCCTTCGTAAAGGATGCCAACATCGAGGCGTTCGCGGCGGCTTCCCATCTCCTAGTGTCGCCTGAGGGAGATCGCGCGGGGCTGGTCGACCGCAAACTTGCGGCGCTCGGGTTGGCTCGCCGGGTCGTGTTGAGCCTGCCGCAGTTCCTGGTCGCGCCGTTCGTCGTCGCCGATACCGATCTGATCGCGACGCTTGCATCGCGCGTAGCGCGGCGGTTCGCTGCGGCCAATCTGGGCATCGTCGTGCACGAGCCGCCGATCGCGCTGCCCGACTGGCCGCTGGCGATGATGTGGCATCGCCGGGTGGATGATCATCCCGCCACGGTCTGGCTGCGCGACTGCATCGCCGGGATCGCCGCGTCAGCCTGACCCATCGGCTGAGCCGATGACGGCCTATCATTTCTCGCGATTTCACGCCGCGCCGCCGTTCCGCTCTACGTCGCAGCACAGACAATGAGGTGCTGACATGCGTGTAATGGTAACGGGTGCTACGGGATTGATCGGCGGCGCGGTGGCACGTCGATTGGCGGCGGCGGGGCATGACGTGGTGGGGCTTGCGCGTTCGCAGGCCAGCGCGGTCAAGCTGACCGACATGGGCTTTCAAGCGGTCCGCGGCGACCTGGAGGATGCGCCAAGCATCGCCAGCGCGGTCCGCGGCGTCGATGCGATCGTTCACGCCGCATCGCCGAATGACCAGAACAGCGCGGCTTATGACGAAGCGGCGACCCGCGCGATCATTGATGCGTTGCGCGGCACGGCGAAGCGCTTTCTCTACACGAGCGGCTGCTTCCTGTACGGCGCCACCGGCGATACGCCCGCGACCGAAGATAGCCCGCTGGATCCGCTCGAGCTGGTGCGCTTTCGCCAAGCGCTAGAAGCGGAGATCCTTGGCGCTGCAGCCGATGGCGTTCACGGCATCATCATCCGTCCCGCCTGGGTCTACGGCAGCTACGCCTGGACCACGATGATGATGTACGGATCGGCGCAGGAGCATGGCGCTGCGCGTTACGTCGGCAATGGGCAGAACCGTTGGACGTGCGTGCATGTCGATGATCTCGCCGACCTCTATCTGCTCGCGCTCGAAAAGGCCCCGGCAGCCTCAATCTTTAACGGCGCTCACGGCGGCGCTATCCCGCTGATCGAGATTGCACGCGCCGCCAGCGAGGGCGCTGGCACCGAGGGCCGCGTGGCGGAATGGCCGCTGGAGGAAGCACGGCAGGCGCTCGGAGGCTTCGCGGACGCGATTGCGTGCGATCAGGTGGTCTCGGGCGAGCGCGCCGAACGTGAACTTGGTTGGCGTCCATCGCGGCGTTCGATCCTCGAGGAACTGCGCTCCTACGATCCGCCAGCAGCATAATCGCAAGTCCTCGATAGCTGCCGTCCCGGAAAACGATGGTATGTCGGGAATCGGCACTGGCCCTAAACCGCCGCTTTCAACTGTCGGGGAGTCTTACCGTGAACGGCTTGCACGCGACGCGAAAAATGTGATCGTGAAGCATAGCCGGCGGCTTGAGCCGCCTGCATCACGGAATAGCCGGACGATCCAAGGAGCGCGCCTGCCGCCCTCATGCGGACGGACAGCAACACCTCTCGGAACGATGCTCCTGCGCCGGCCAACTGCCGGCGGAGCGTGGAAGCGCCGATGCCGAGTTCGGCTGCGACCTCACCGACCTGCCATGGGTGGCTTGGATCGGCGTAGATGATCGCTTCAACTTGTTCCCTTCGGCCGACCGCCATCAGAACCCCGGCCACAGGCGTCACCGCCACCAGCAGCAGAACTTCGAGGACGCGATAGCGCGCCAGGGTCTCGGCTACCGCAACAACACCTATCCCGCTCAAAGCACTGGCGGCATGGCCATATGCCTCAACAAGCGCGGGTGACAGCTCGACGTCGAGCCGGTCGGGTATCCGGCCCGTGACCGGCAGATGGCGCAGGTTGCTGCGCAGCGCTTGGCGAAGAACGTCATCGACCGTGATGCAAATCGACTCATACCGGCCGGATGCGGGATCGGGGATGTTCACCATATCGAAGTTCATTCCAGCTGGGATGACGAACGGGACACCTGCTGGGAATGCCTGTGCAACGTCGCCGTGCCAGATTTCCTTGGTGCCGCTCAACACCACGACGACTGCTGGATGCTCCATCCGGCTGCGGGCAATGCGTTCGCGCTCTTGAACGCAATAGCCGAAAACGCGAACGCCGCTGTCTGTGCCGTGGGACACAGTGCCATGCACGCCAGCCGGCGCACGAAGGCCACTCAAACGGCTCAACAGTGAGGCGCGCAACTCGTTCTGATCGAGGGCAGTGATAGGCATGGCGCGACAATCGCGCGACCGCTCGTACTTCACAAGAACGCCGCGAGCGTTTCGGGCGCAAACACGAGCAGAGCAGGCGCATGCGCTCTTTGCAGTGCGGGCATCTTCACACCGTGTCCAAGGAGAACGCCATGCCTGTTTCGCTGTGGTCCCGCATTGTAGCGGGGTGCCTATCTCTTGCCGTTAGCGCGGGAGTTCAGGCCTCCGCCCCCAAAGCACAGGTGATGATCTGGCGCCTCGATTGTGGTCAGATCGCAATGAATGACGCTTCGCCATTGTCCGATACCGGCATCTACAACGGTCAAACCCGCCGCTTGAGCGTCGGCTGCTACCTAATCCGTCATGGCAAGGAGCTGATGCTGTGGGATGCCGGCCTGCCAATCTCGCTGCTAGGTAAGCCGATCGATCGTCAGCCGATCAGCCCAGCCTTATCCGTCGATCTTCCAGCCCAGCTTGCTCGGTTAGGCATCCGACCGGAAGATATTACCCGGCTGGGGTTGAGCCACTATCATTTCGACCATTCCGGCCAAGCAGCGACGTTCTCAGGTGCTACCTTGATGATCGGAGCTGCGGACTGGGCGGCGCTGCATTCCAAAAAGATGCCCTTCGGTGCGGACCCGGCGCTCCTTGCGCCCTGGCTGAATGGGAAAGGCAAGGTCGATCCAATCGAAGGCGACAGAGATGTCTTTGGCGACGGCTCGGTGGTCATCCTTGCGATGCCGGGGCATACTCCCGGCTCTGCCGCACTGTTGGTGCGACTGCCTGAAACTGGGCCCATCATCATGAGCGGCGACGTTGCGCATCTGGAAACGCAATGGGCACTGTCGGCCGTGCCGACCTGGAACACGGAACGCGCTGATAGCTTAGCGTCTATGGATCGCTTGCAGAAGCTCGCGTCGAACCTCGGCGCCACGATCATCGTTCAACACGATCCAGCCGATGTGCCAAAGCTTGCCACCTTCCCAGAAGCGTCTCGATAGACGGCAACCCTTTCCAATTGGGAACCCGAACCAGGAAAGCGAGCTTGCCTACCGCCCAAGCGACTTGTCCCGGTCCATTTCTCCAAACCTGTTCCCGGATTGCTCTTTCCCGAAATCGCTGGCGGGAGACGAATAATGTGAACGAACTCGCCGAATGAAGCGCCGCTTTCGGTGACTCGAGATGCGTCTCTAATCGTCGTAGATTGGGGCGCTAGTTGCCGTCCGCTTTTCAGGCGGAGATCAGGCGGAAGCGGAGTTACGGTAATGCACAACGCGCTTCCGCCCTTTGCGCGTTAGCAGGGTATCGGCGCTACGACCGCTAACGCCCCATTCTTTGCCGTTCGCGTTCGGCGGACCGAAGCCTGAAGGCGGACCGGCAGCTAAGGCGCGGAAATGGACTTACGCCGTCGAGGCTTGTGCATCGACGTCGCTCGTGCCAGCTTGCCCTTGTCGAAAATGGTGGACCGGTTTTGGTGAGCCCCGGTCAGCTTCCGTATCCACGGATGCCGTAATCCAGCCTTCGGGCCGCGGACCACGACGAGAGGTCGAGGTACGTCTTCTGTCCGTCGTCATTTTGACGGCGGGTTGGTGCACCTCTTCCTCCCGTCGTAGGCAACGGCGAAGAGGGCTTTTTCGATGGACCTACACGATAGCTATACCGGCTTGTTCGCGCTTCTTTCCTGTTCTGGATGGATCGCGATGTTTGCCGCCAAGAAGAGCGGCCATCTCTGGCTCGGAAACTGTTTCGGGTTACTGTATCACTTAGCGTTGGCACCGGTCGTTCAAGCATTGCCTGCACCCGAGTTCGTGCGCATCGCGGGATATGTCTGGATATTCTGTGATGCGTTGATCGATGTCGCGTCGATCAACGCCATGGGCGAGCGGGAGGTCTGGGCCCTTCGCATGGGAGTTCATATCCCTGCGTCCGCCTGGATCATCGGCAGTTCGCTGCAGATGTCGGCGCTCCCGCTTGCCGTCGGCGTGGTTTTGGGCGGCGTGCTGGCGCTGCATGCCATTGCCGGGCCAGCGCTTCCCGACGCGAAGCGGAAATTGTTTCTCTTCGTCTTACCGGCCATGACCGCATGGCTGTGTCTCATAGCGTTCAGCGGCCGGTGAAGTCGTCGATGACCCGACGCTCTGGACCCCGTCTCAAGCAAGAGTTTTACGTCACCAACAGGCCAATCAAAAGGGGATCAGCTATGTGTATGAAGTTTGGAAGCGCCATTGCAGCGGCACTCATCGCATCCAGCACCCTGGCTGCAACCATGCAGGCTCAGGGAGGCGTCAAGCGCACGGACCTGCAGCGGCATGATCTGTCGATCGAAGGCAGGGAGACCGTGCAAGCGCGCATCGACATCGCACCGGGCGCCACTGCGCCCTGGCACCGCCACCCGGGAGAGGAGGTCATCTACGTGATCGAAGGCACATTAGAGTATCAGTTCGAAGGCCGGGTCCCGGCCACCTACAAGGCTGGCGAAGTTCTCTTTGTTCCGGCAGGCGTGGCACACAAGGCGCATAACCCCGGCACCACCAATGGCGCCGAGCTCGCAACCTATATAGTGGAAAAAGGAAAGCCACTCGTAATGCCTGCGCCCGAGGCCGATGAACGCTAACACATGAACCCAGGTTCGCCGAACCTGAAGAATGGCCGCTTACGCTTTAGCGCACGTGTAAGCGGCCATTCCGCTTTTGGTGGTTAGCTGCCGGTCCGCTTGAAGGCATGTAGAATTGCATAGTTGCCATTGAAGACGTTGGACTAGCAGCAAACTATATATCCGCTATGCTGGATTCATGGATAACGATTCCGCCATTGCCGCCTTAGGCGCGCTCGCGCAAGGCACCCGCCTCGACGTGTTCCGCCTGCTGGTCCGGCAGGAGCCAGACGGCATGGCGGCAGGCGAGATCGCCCGCCAGCTCGACGTGCCGCAGAACACCATGTCCGCGCATCTCGGCATCCTCGCCCGCGCCGGCATCGTGCGCTCCGAGCGCCGCAGCCGGTCCATCATCTACCGCGCCGACCTAGACGGACTGCGGGCGCTGACGCTGTTCCTGGTCAAGGACTGCTGCGCCGGAGTGCCCGAGCTGTGTGCACCGCTCCTCGCCGAACTCGCTCCCTGCTGCTGAAAGGACGCGCCATGACCGTCGACATCGTGATCTACCACAACACTGCCTGCGGCACGTCACGCAACACGCTGGCGATGATCCGCAACGCCGGCATCGAGCCGCACGTCGTCGAGTATCTGAAGACCCCGCCGTCACGCGCCCTGCTGGTCAAGCTTGTCGAGCGGGCCGGCATCACGCCCCGCCAGTTGCTGCGCGAGAAGGGTACGCCCTACGCCGAGCTCGGCCTCAGCGACGCCTCACTGACCGATGACGCGCTGCTCGACGCCATGATCGCGCACCCGGTCCTCATCAACCGCCCGCTGGTCGTCTCGCCGCTCGGCGTGAGGCTCTGCCGCCCGTCCGAAGCCGTCCTCGATCTGCTTCCCGAGCCGCAGCGGGGCGCGTTCGCCAAGGAGGACGGCGAACAGGTCGTGGACGCCTTCGGGCAGCGCATCACCTGATGCTCGTCGCCCTCGCCATCTTCGCCGTCACGATCGCGCTCGTCATCTGGCAGCCCCGCGGCCTCGGCATCGGGTGGAGCGCGCTGGGCGGCGCAGCCGTGGCGCTGCTGGTAGGGGCGGTCTCGCTCTCCGACGTGCCCGCGGTGTGGGGCATAGTCTGGAATGCGACCGCGACGTTCGTCGCGATCATCATCGTAAGCCTGCTGCTGGACGAGGCCGGATTCTTTGAATGGGCGGCGCTGCACGTCGCGCGCTGGGGCGGCGGACACGGTGGACGGCTGTTCGTCCTGATCGTCCTCCTCGGCGCAGCGGTGTCGGCGCTGTTCGCGAACGACGGCGCAGCGCTGATCCTGACGCCGATCGTCATCGCGATGCTACGGGCGCTCGGCTACCGCGACAAGGCAACCCTGGCGTTCGTCATGGCGGCGGGCTTCGTGGCCGACACAGCCAGCCTGCCCCTGATCGTCTCGAACCTGGTCAACATCGTGTCGGCTGACTTCTTCCGCATCGGCTTCGCCGACTACGCGTCGGTGATGGTGCCGGTCGACCTCACGTCGATCGCCGCGACGCTGACCGTGCTGCTGCTGTTCTTCCACCGCGACGTGCCGACCAGCTACGATGTCGCGCAGCTCCGGGTGCCGGCCGACGCGATCCGCGATCGGGCGACGTTCCGGGCCGGCTGGGTCGTCCTCGCCGCCCTGCTCGCCGGCTTCTTCCTGCTCGAGCCCATCGGCGTACCGGTCAGCGCAGTCGCTGCTCTGGGCGCAGTCCTGCTGCTCGTCATCGCTGCGCGCGGCCATGTCATCGAGACCCGCGCGATACTGCGCGGCGCGCCGTGGCAGGTCGTGATCTTCTCGCTCGGCATGTATCTGGTCGTCTATGGCCTGCGGAACGCCGGTCTGACCGATCACCTCGCGGGTCTTCTCGACCGCACTGCGCAAGGCGGCGTCTGGGGCGCGGCGTTCGGCACCGGCATCATCGCCGCACTTCTTTCGTCGGTGATGAACAACATGCCGACGGTCTTGCTCGGCGCGCTGTCGATCGACGCAACCCACGCCACGGGCGCAGTTAAGGACGCGATGATCTACGCCAACGTGATCGGCTGCGACCTTGGTCCCAAAATCACGCCGATCGGCTCGCTCGCGACGCTGCTGTGGCTGCATGTCCTTGGGCAGAAGGGCCTCCGCATCGGCTGGGGCTACTATTTCAGGATCGGCGCGACACTGACCGTCCCGGTGCTGCTGATGACACTCACCGCGCTGGCGCTGCGGCTGAGCGCCGCGTGACGTCTCGACACTTTCCAACAGGACACCGCTGATGCCCCTGCGCACGCTCCCCGACCCTGATCACCTGCCCGCATTAGATCGACGCTTCGTGTTGGAGCGCCCCGGGGTTGGACTGGGCGCAGGGGACCCGCCGCCGAGGATTCTGTTGCTCTACGGTTCGCTCCGCGAGCGGTCGTATTCTCGGCTGTGCATCGAGGAGGCGGCCCGCCTGCTACGGTTCTTTGGCGCCGATGCGCGCATCTTCGACCCTTCGACCCTGCCGCTGCCCGACCAGGTGGCAGGCGACGATCATCCGGCCGTTCACGAGCTGCGCGAATTGTCGATGTGGTCGGAAGGCCAGGTGTGGTGCAGCCCCGAACGTCACGGTCAGATCACTGGCATTATGAAGCTGCAGATCGACCACCTGCCGCTTTCAATGGGTGGAATGCGGCCGACGCAGGGACGGACGCTCGCCGTCATGCAGGTTTCTGCCGGCTCGCAGTCGTTCAACAGCGTGAACACTTTGCGTGTCCTTGGCCGCTGGATGCGGATGGTGACGATCCCGAACCAGTCGAGTGTCGCGAAGGCGTTCGAGGAGTTCGATGAGGCCGGCCGGATGAAGCCGTCCAGCTACTATGACCGGATCGTCGACGTGATGGAGGAGTTGGTCCGCTTCACAGTCCTGTTGCGACCCCACGCTGCCCAGCTGGTTGACCGATATTCCGAACGGAAAGACGCCGGTGTGCCGATCGACGCAACAACCGACCTGTCGAGCATTGCGACGGCGCCGCAGCGCTCAAGCTGAACGAAAAGGCAGCTTTTAAGCTTCGGCTGAGATCCTCTGAACGGCTGTAAATGGGCGTATGCCGACCGGCAGCTTAGCGGTCGCAAGCACCCAAAGCCGGATATCCTTGACCGTTGCTCGGCTGCCGTAAGCTGACATGCGGCCATCTGCGACATACGCGTGCTTCGAAGCGCGCCTAGAAACGGTCTCGATGGCCTGCAAAGCGTTTGCGGCCTCTCTTTCCCGTGCGATGAGCGGCAGCTCTCGGCAGGCAGAATGTTTAAGTATCTGCTTCTTGCCGGCAGAGGCCTGAGCGCCGGAACAGATGATCTGTCAATTACCTATTCCCGCCGGCGGGCGCCCGAGCTTGCGCCTCATCCAAGCCGTCGAGCACAGCCTCGGGTGACACATCCTCCTTAATCTCGGCGAGTTCCCCTGCCGGGATGGCTTCGACACCCATCTTCCTTGCCATGGCATCGACCAACGATATCAAACGAGTCAACTCATGCTCAGCCAGCAGGTTGATCTGGAGGTCGAGGTCCGACTGCTTGGCCGCCGCCGCCATCATCCTGTTCTGACTGATGAGAACGAAGGTTGAGAGGAAGATGGCTTCCACGCTCGCCTCCATAGCGAGCACGACGAAGCTCGAGTCGAACGGCTGTATGCCCGGCACAACCTTCAGGTTGATCCCGATCCAAGCACTATAAGCCAGCGCATGGATGATCACGAACGTCATGCTGCCGGCAAATTTGGTGATCGCGTCCGAGACGCGCTCCGCGAGAGTGGCCTCAGCTTGTACCTGAGCGCGCCTGTCCTGCATGCGCTGCATATTCCGGGCAAGCACAGAACTTAGACCAGGTGGTTTTGGCGATGGGTGGGTCAGCGTGGCGTTCATTGTAGGTGCTTTCGTGCGGGCAAAGATCAACAACGCTTCTCACCCATCCCAAGCACCGTGAAATTTGCCGTCCCGACAGCGATGGCCGCATCGCGTAGTAACCAGCGGACCCATCTTGGACATTCAGAGCGAGTGAGCAGCTGCCTGATTGCGGACGTTCGCAGCAGCAAGCATAGTGCCGCAATGAAGGTCTACGTGGTTCGGCGAAGCATTGAGGTATTTGACGGAACGGGGACATTGAGTCCGGCGGCGAAAACTTCACTTGAGGCCATTGGAGGACTCGTCTGCAAAGTTTTGCGAGCAGGTGGTGACGGCAGCCACGTGGCAGCGATTTGGCGTGGCACAGTGCTAGAAGACGCTGCTCCTGCGATCGAAGCGATATCGACCCCATCGGCACTGGCGCTTCCAAACGAAATGCTTGATCCGAACCGTTCAACTAGCGGCTACGTACCAACGGCATGGCAGCAACTGCGCTGACGGCGTGTCGTGTAATTAGCGTAAATTCCTCCCGCTCCACTAGGCGACTAGCAGCTAACCACCCACTTCCAGTCGCCGCCAGCGCTGCTGGGCTTCGCTCGCATATGAGCCCTTTTGAAAGCGCTTCGGAGCCTTTGAACGGCGGGCAGTGGGCGCGCAGCCGTCGACGCCTCGCGGCAACCTGCGCAGCTACCTTCCTCCGACGCCGCTGATCACCGAACCTAGAAGCGGATCATGCGCTCCAGCTCGTTCGCGCGGCTCGCCGTCTTCATGACCAAGCAGCTGCTGTTGATCGTCTCTTGATCAACTTTGCACTCGTAGTCGCGGGTCTTCAGCCATGATCGCTGCTCGGCGCGAAGAGCAAGGCGCTTTTCGGGAGTCTTTGCAAGCTGACGCATCACCTCCTGATACGCCTTATTCAGTCGCGCATCCTGAGATCCCATTTCAGACTGCGCGCATATGCCCTGTTGTACCGTGTTACCTCCCGCCCGCGCCTGGCAGGCTGTATATCGGTCGGATACACCCGCAGGAGCGATCTGGGCACGCACTGAGGTGCCAGCCAGAACCAGAACGGACGCTGCCACTATCATCTTCAAACTCATCGCCGGCTCCCTGCTGCCTAATCGTGTGGATCCTAGCGATGATGTTCGGACCTTGTCCACGGACCTGAGGCTCGCCGAAATACCATCTTTGTGAGACGGCTGTTATCGCCACCCTATCTCTTCAAAAGCTGCCTGCCCGCCTCTCCAATTTCACCTGTCGCATTCAACCGGCCGGTCGGAGCCGCCGAACGGCGGAAGCCGGAAGGCCAGCTCGAACCTAATGACTAAAACTGAAGTGGTGGCAGGCCGCATGGTAGTAATACGCCGGGGCCGACTTTTGGGGCAACAGCCGCGGTTCGACCCAGGCGTCCGCTCCGCGCGTTCTGGGCGTTGAGATCTGGCACCCTCTGAACCAGGTAAGGGGATCATTTGCGAGCGTTGGCGGTTAGTCTCGGACTTAGCTGGAGAAGGTCGGCAACGTGTGTCACGTCTTGATTATCGAAGACGAGCCGATGGTGGCCATGCTCATAGAGGAAGCCCTGGAGCGTGCAGGCGCAAGCACGTTCGACATAGCGGTCACCGAGGCGGAAGCGATTGAGCTAGCAGCGCAAAACCGGCCGTCGGTTATTACGTCGGACGTTAGGCTGGTGGAGGGAACAGGCCCCCGAGCGGTGGAGCAGATCCGCGCAGAGCACGGCGAGATACCGGTGATCTTCATTACGGGAACGCCTCTCGAGTGCAGCCCGTACAAAAGCAGCGCCGTTTTGATGAAGCCTGTGTCGCTTCGCGCAGTTCAAGCGGCTTTCGAAGAAGTTGCCTGACACGGCCTTTCTCGAACGCGCGGCGCCTCCGCTTTAGCTGAGCCAGGCTAAGGAAAGAGAGCGAGGATCGCCTCCGGGGAGTTACCGAGCATCGAATTCAACCGTGATCTGGCGTCTCTGGGCACGTCTCCGGGCAGTCCGGCCATCGCCCAATCCCCGAAAATCCGCGCTTCCTGTTCTCCGCTATCGATCACGGTAACTTGCTCATGGCGCGGGTCGCGCGCGATACGCTCAAAAGTGCTTTCTACGCTCTCCTGAGGACCTTCTAGGTACTGGAGATAGCGATCTCCTTCGGCCCAGAGAATGCCGGTAACTCCGTCCATGCCGTTATTCCGACGGGAAGTAGTGAGTATCGCTGCACGATCATCGCCGGCAACCGAGCCAACTGACCGACTTACATAAACGAGACGGCAGAGGGGTTGGTCGATGCTCATCAAGCTCATCTAGAAACTCAGCGCGGAGTGACAAGCACCCCTCTATGAGAAAGCGTCGGCTCAAATACCGAGAGAGTAGCGCTGCCGGCCCCCCTTCGCGCCCAACGCGCCGAGTGGACGCTAGCTGTGACGTGTCCTGCGGACGCATCTACTCCCGATATGATAACGCGAGTCCGGCACCTTGCCGACTTGGGAAACCGACTGCAGTCGGCTGAGGTACTAACTTTCGCGCGCTGCTCACCATCCGCTTCAAACATCGGTTCGGGCGACCAAAGTGTCCCGAGGTTGGTGTAGCGCGCGGAGCGAAGGGGGCCCACCGCTTGAAGCGGCAGGCAATATTGGAACTCACGCCTGGGTTTGTGTGGGGGTGTCGCTCGGCGCATTGTCGGGGGTCTCTGGCTCGATCATCGGTGCCTCAGGATTGTCTGAGCCGGGCAGCGACTCTGGCTGATCGTTAGGCGCTGGCGTCCCGTCGGGCTCGCGGATCGGATCTGGTGCATAGGGGTCTGGTGGAAGCGTCGCCATGTTCATTCTCCGGTGATTGATTGTCCAACCAAGCAGCGCCCGCTATCGATCCGCGAGTCGACCGGCCGGCTTTGCATTTGCAGCCAGGTTCGTCGGCCCCGCCGACGGGGTGGGATCGTTGAGCCTTTCCAAGGCAACAAGAGCAGCATGAGATGAACCAGATCCAACGCGGTACCGGTCGCAAGTTGCTGCTCGTCCATGGTCTCGGCGGAAGCTGGCGCTCGTGGAGCACAATCCTGGATGCGCTCAGCGCCCACCGGATGGTAATCGCGATCGACCTTCCAGGACATGGCGCCACACCGGCGGAACACGACAGCGGCACCTTCGACGGGCTGGTTGGCAGCATTGAACGCTACATCGCTGAAAACGGATTAGCTGGGATCGACGTCGTCGGCAGCTCAATGGGAGCAAGGCTTGTGCTTGAGCTCGCTCGACGCGGCGCTGTCGGCAATGTTGTCGCGCTCGACCCAGGTGGCTTCTGGCGTGGGTGGGAGCGACTCTTCTTCAAGGCCACGATCGGGGTCTCGGGTCACTTGCTGCGCGCGATCCGGCCCAGCCTGCCGATGCTAAGCCGCAATGCGGCGTCACGTACTGCGTTGCTCGCTCAATTGTCCGCACGTCCTTGGACGCTGGATCCGCACGTCGTTGCGACCGAATTGGCAAGTCTCAGTACCACACCGACCTTCGACGCGCTGGTCCACAGCCTGGCGAGCGGTCCTGAGCAAACCGGGCCGGCTGCCGACAACACCGGCCGGATCGTGATTGGATGGGGCAGGCACGACCGCCTCTGTCTGCCGAGGCAGGCGGCGCGCGCGAAGGCTGCCTTCCCATCGGCCAGTCTCCATTGGTTTGCATCCAGCGGCCACTTTCCGATGTGGGACATGCCTGAGGAGACCGTCGCCACGATCCTCGCCGCAACGCGCTGACCTTCCCCACGCGTGCGGCTTTGTCGCGATGTGGTGAGCTTCTGACGGCGTATGCTGCCATTCACCACAGGAGCACAAGCTAATCCTAGCCGTTTGGGCGCGAAGCTGAAGCCGATCAGTGAGCAAGTAATCGTGGTGACGGGTGCCACGAGCGGCGTGAGACAGCGCCACCGCGGCCGACGCCACCAATGCTGATGTAGGACCGGGTCAGCGGTAAGTGCCGGATGATACCATCATCTAAAACGTCAGCTTCGCTGCCGGAATTACGGAAGCAGAATGGTTTCAAGCGACCGGTCAGCAAAGTCGTATATGATTGGGTCATCTATCTTTTCGGTGCGGCAACCCCGAGATGACAGGTCTGGCCTGTTAGGCTTGCTGCCCGGCCGCATTGCGGGCGGGCAGCAAGCATTATGCGGCGGCTACAACTTCTTCGATGTGGCGGACTGTGTGACCTGTGAGATCCTTGGATATCTCACCCACCAGTTTGGCTTCCAGCGCTTTGTGGTAGTGCTTGCGCAGCTCACCGAGTGTGCGCGGTGCAGCGATCACTATGAGATGGTCGATATTCCCTGACGTGGCACGCTTGTTCAGAACTTCGGAAACCCCAGCGGCGAAGCTGTCTTCATTTTGCTGACTGTCGCTGGGATTTGCGGAACTGCTCTGGTGGCGCCCACCAGATCCCATGTTCTCCGTCGAAACATCTGCATCGGGCAGAGCCGTCAGGTTCGGCGCGTGCTCATCGCCACTGTTGTGGTAAAGATTGAGCTTCTCGCCGTCGACCACGGCAATGAGGGCATTTTTGGGGATCTTCATGAAGTTCCTTTGATCGGCCCATGTGAACAGGGTCCATCCTCGAACTCTTGAGATAGCGATACGGCTCCGCCGACGGTCGCATGCCTTCCGGCAGGCATGCATCCTCGCGACGTAGGGCAGCTCACAGCGGATAGCTGATGGCGAGACGAGGGGCAGAAGCCGACAGTCCGCCTTTGAGAAAGACGCGAGCGAGCCTACCCGCCCGGATTGGGGCGGAAGCCGACGGTCCGCTGTGCTACCGCAAAGACCAAGAAAGCGACGTCTCAGGGCCTCTTCGCAGTTTCGGCCATTCGGCCGGGGATCCCATGAGAAAGGAGTCGGTGCCCCGCTTATCGTCCGCCTGGTGCAGCTACTCGCTGGCTCAACGAGCCGATCAGCCAGCGAGCAAAGTCCGTCGATCAAGCGGCCGTGAGCGCTGAGTAATCCATGGCGGCAAGGTCGGTAAGCAGATCGGGACCGGTAGGCTCCCACCCCAGCCGCGTGCAAGTCCAGGCGTTCGATGCGGTCATGTCGAGGCCCGCGAACGGAGTCATCCAGCCGAAATAGTGCTCGACGTCGTCTGCCCCAATCGAGCGGACCGGCAGCCCGGTCCCCTTGCCGATCGCCTCGGCAATCGCGCGTGCGGTAACGCCTTCCTCTACCGACGCATGGTAGCGCGCGCCCGGCTGGCCCTTCTCGAGCGCCAGGACGTAGAGCTCCGCCACATCGCTGACATGCGCCGCCGACCAGCGCGCCTGCCCCTCCCCCAGATACGCCACCGCCCCGGCCCGATACGCTTCCGCGATCAGCGGCGTGATCAGCCCAGCTTTGGTGGTGTCGTGCACCTGGGGCAGCCGGATGGTCCGAACGTCGATGCGGCGCGCAATCAGCGCCGCGCCAGCAAGCTCGGTAGCTATGCGCGGGTTGGCGTGGAGCGGGTTGAGCACGTCTTCGGTCGCCGGGCCGCCATTCAGTGGCGTGCCAATGCCAACGCCCGAGGTGATCAGGATCGGCTTCTTCGTTCCCTCCAGCACCTGACCCATGGCCGCGATGTTGCGCTCGTCCTTTCTGGTATTCTCAAAGAAGTTCTCGAAATCGTGGTCGAATGCGCAGTGGATCACCGCATCGGCGGCCGCCACGCCACTCGCAAGCGTCTCGGGCACGTCGAGATTCCCGCGATGGACGTCGACCTGGGCCGCTTCAAGCTGGCGGGCACCCGCGTCGGAACGCGTCAGACCGAGCACCTGATGGCCACGCTCAAGTAATTTGGGAATTATGTGCGAGCCGATGAACCCGGTCGCACCGGTCAGGAACACGCGCATGATGTATCTCCTTCTTTTCCGAGTGGCGTATCGCTCCCTGCTCTACCCTGTTAAAGTAGTGACCTTATCGTGGTATAAGCTGCAACAGGATCAATGATGGCCAGCGACGCGCCAAGCCAACTCGGCACCTATCTGCGCGATCGCCGCACCCGTCTCGACCCGGCGTCGTTCGGGTTTGGCGGTCGGCGGCGCACGCCCGGACTGCGCCGCGAGGAAGTGGCGAGCCGCGCCAACATCAGTCCAACTTGGTACACTTGGCTGGAGCAAGGGCGTGGCGGTGCGCCATCCGCCGACGTGCTCGACCGCATCGCCAAGGGCCTGATGCTGACCGAACCGGAGCGCGAGCACCTGTACATGCTCGGCCTGGGCCGGCCGCCCGAGGCGCGCTATCAGCCGGTCGACGGCATCACGCCCCGGCTGCAACGCGTGCTCGACGGGATGGTGCTGAGTCCGGCGATCGTCAAGACCGCGATGTGGGACGTCGTGGGCTGGAACCGCGCGGCGGCGGTGCTGCTGACCGACTATGCAAAGCTGCCGCGCGAGGGGCGCAACATTCTCCGGCTGATGTTCGGCAGCGACCATGTCCGCAGCCGCAACGAAGATTGGGAAAGCATCGCCCGCTTCGTCGTGGGCGCATTTCGCGCGGACGTCGCGCGGGCAGGTGCAAGTACCAGCGCGGAGGTCACGAAGCTGGTGGCGGAGCTCTGCGGGATCAGTCCCGAGTTCGAAGCGCTGTGGCAGGACAACGACGTGGTCGCGCACGGCGAAGGGGTGAAGCGCATTCACCATCCCGACGCGGGGTTGCTTGCGATGGAGTTTTCCTCGTTCGCCATGGAAGGACGGCCGGAGCTTGGGATGATCATCTACAATCCGGCTTCGCCCGAAGACGCCGAACGGCTGCGTGCGCTGCTGGACGTGCATGAGGATTGACCACACCGAAGCGGTCCGATGCGGTAACTTTGACCCACATCCGGCCATTCAGACCGCCCTTCCCGCTCCCCAGCTTCGGACATTCATTCAGGTCAGCCAGGCACCTGCTTTCGGCACTTCGTTCGCGCCGGCTGAACGACCACAAGTGGGTGGTTAGCTGCCAGGCCGCTTTTAAGAAGTGAGCAGCGAGAGCGGACGAAGAACGGAACGGACCTCGTCTTCATAGGTGCTTAACCGTGCAAGCGGATAACACAATATCGGATGCACCGGGTCATGCACGAAGTCAGTGGGCGGCTATAATAGAGCATCAGCGTTGCACATCTGCAGTGGGATACATCATGTCCGCGATCAGCTCCGTTTCGGCCGCTTCACCTCTGCTGTTGTTCCCGGCTGTAGATGACTCCGGAGCTGACAATCAGGCGGGCGCTCCGGAAGCGGTGTCGGCGCCTATTGCTGACCCACGACCGGCGTCCCTAGCACCGGAGACCACCGCAGCCCTTCTGGCGGAGCAAGCGGCACAAAAGCAGGTATCTGCAGCGCGCATAGACTTGAGCGGCCAAGATCTTCGCGGCGCGGATCTCACAGCGCTGGACCTAAAAGGGGCCGATCTACGCGGTGCCGACCTGTCGGGCATGAATTTGAGTGGTCTCGATCTGTCGGGTGCAAACCTGTCAGACGCGAAGCTCTCGGGTGCGATTCTGAATGGTGCGATCCTCACCAATGTCTTGGCACAACGCGCAGATATTCGAGGTGCGGCGCTGATTAACGCTGCAATGAGCGGCGGGGACTTCTCAGATAGCAACTTCAGCGGCGCATATCTCGGTGCGGTCGGTAAGGAAGATAGCCTCGTTGGGGCCGCTTGGATGTCGGTGAAGAACGCCAACTTTAACGGATCCAACTTCCAGAACGCTCATCTGAGGAGATTAGGGATCCTCGATGCGTCGGCTGACCGTGCCGACTTCGGCGGTGCGAAAATGGATTCGGTGTATCTATCTAATGCGTCACTCCGCGACGCCAATTTCGATCATCTCGGCGGCTCGTCGGTAAGCTTCGAGAACAGTGACGTTAGTGGCTCGGCGATGACCAACATGGTTGTGGGAAGCAAGGGATACTCGAACACGATCCTGGAAGGCGCCCGCTTCGCCGGATCCTCTTTTAATCACACCGGCTTCACGTTGACGGATCTGAGGACCGCGGATCTCTCAGGAGTGATCCCTGAGGCACAATTCTCGGGCTTCGGTCTGACGAATATGTCGGGGCTCGATTTCAGCGGCTTCGATTTCTTCGGAGCTCACTTCAATGATTCGCCTGCGGGAGGGGGCGTTACGCAGCGGGTCCCGACCGCCGGCGCCTCGTACAAGGGGACAAATTTCTCCGGCGCCGATTTCGATCATGCATCTTTCTATAAGGAAGGCGACCTCAGCGCCGTTGATTTCTCCGGGGCGAAGTTCAACCAGACAATGATCGACAATCTAGCGAGATCGGCGCTCGCCGGGCGCGAGGGTCTCCGCGAAAGCCAAGGAGACGCTATTTCGCGTGCGGAGAGCCAGGCGGTACTCGACATGAGCAGGGGACGTCGGCCCATCGAGCGGGGCTTTCGAATGCCCGATGACTTACTTTACCGGGCGAGCGCCGGAAACGGCTACGCCTTAAATGATCAGGACCCGGACGATCGGATAAAAATCGGCCGGATTTGGGCCGAGAACGGATGGACCGGCATGGTCATGAGTCCGTTGGTCCAGTCGCGGGCTGAGGAGGACGCCAGCCCACCCGGAGCAGTCGCCAAGACCATGCCCGGCTCGTCCTCAACTGATACGGGCGCGAACTCCGCGCTTGAGACGCTGAAATCGGTGAACGAGGCTATGCGCACCTCAGCCGAGGCGGATCGACAACAAGGGTTGATCGAACTGTTCCGGGCTGCAGGTCCAGACGCTCGCGAGAGGTAGGGCGAGCACCGCCTGACAGACCATCGAGCCGTTCGCATCGAGATGACAGGTCACCTCAAGGGCCCGTTTGAGCGCCGAAGGGCGGTGCGGAGAGAGCGGCGCAAGGGGTACTTCTGCCACGCGCTTACATGATCAGCGGCCCTCGACTGGCACATGAACTGCTTTCTAGCGCCGAAGCCATCACATCTGCGCTTTTAGCTTTGCGGGCCTTCCGTGCTCGATGAACGAACGGCCGGTTTTTGGGTAAAGCGGCGAACCTCCCGAGTGGCCGAGTTTGGGTCTTCGCCGCCCCAAGGCCGCCCGTCGGCTTCCGACCCAATTGCAGGCGTTTCCAGTTCCCTTCACAATACCGGAATGAGCGCACTCGTATTCGGCTTGGCATCCCTAATGAGCATAGCAGCGACCGAGGAACCGGAACCGCAGTCGGCTCCTTTGCAAATGGCCCCTGCCGCACAGATCGAAGCTCCCCCAAGCGCGACCAAACTCGCCCTGATGAAGCGCTTCCTGAGGGCCATAGGTCGCCAACACCAACTTGATAGCGGGAGCTTTCTTGAGCGTTACGCCATACCGGGCGGAGTGATGTGGCCCATGAAGGCAGGTCCCCTGCCAGCCGAAGACTTGCTGGGTGGGTTTGAACGACGGATGTCAGCGCTCAAGAAAGCCTATGAAAAGCACCGTTCGACCTATCAGCAGGCCTACGAGCACCATGTGAACTGGGAGTTCACTGAGGAGGAGTTGGCTAAGATCGTGGAGTTCTTGGAAAGCCCGGTCGGACAACATTACCTTGACGGTCGTTGGCGGATGGAAGCGTATACGGACACAAACATCGAGGACGTTGAGCAAGAGATTGTAGCCGAAGCCCAAGCCAGCTTGGCAAAGTAGCTAGTGGCAGCTCCTACCCGTTAACCGCCATTCAATCACGAGACGTCGCCTCGAATGCGGACCGTCCACTTATAGGTCCTCGCTATCGGCACGGGAACGACCGAAATTGGGGCGCTTAGCGGCCCGGTGGGGCCGAGATGAATGAACGTCGGCTTCTGGGGAGCGGGAAGGGCGGTCTGAACGTCCACTTGTGGGTCTAAGCGTCTGGCCAACGAAGCGTATCGATCAAGATGCGGAGGGCGGGGCTGACGCGACGATCGGGATAGTAGAGGTGGCATCCGGGATAGGGGGTGCAGAACTTCGTGAGTACCTGCACCAGCCGACCGTCCGCGATTTCGTCGGCGACGTCATGTTCCATCATGTAGCCGAGACCCGCGCCGGCTCGGGTAGCAGCTGCCGCTAACACCTCGTCGTTGACGATCAGCTGACCCGGCACCCTCATGCGGATGTCGCGCTGATTCACGCTGAACTCCCACGGCAGCAGGCCACCTCCACCGAGCAGGCGATAGTTGACGCAGACATGATCCTTGAGGTCGTCCGGCGTTCGTGGAAAATTCCGGTGCGCAAAATAGTCCGGCGTTCCCACCACCACCGTGCGGAGTGGTGGGCCGACCGGGATGGCGACCATGTCGCGCTGCACGGTCTCGCCCAACCTAATGCCTGCGTCGAAGCCGCCGGCGATGAGGTCGATGAGGCGATCTTCGACGATGACCTCGACCGCAATATTCGGATGATCACGCAGGAAATGCGGCAGTCGGGGCGCCAGAATGGTCCGCGCGGCGTAGCCGAAGGTCGTGATCCGCACCGTGCCCGACGGCGCGTCCCGCCAGTCCGCGAGAGCGGCCAGTCCGGTGGCCACCTGCGCCAACCCTGGTTCGATCGCGCGCAGTAGCAGTTCGCCGGCGGCTGTGGGCGCCACGGAGCGCGTCGTCCTCGCCAGCAGGCGCACGCCTAGCCGCGTCTCCAAAGCCTTCATCGCGTGGCTCAGCGCCGAGGGTGACAGCCCGAGCTCCGCCGCTGCCCGGGTGAAGCTGCGCGCGCGCGCGCAACGGTTGCGAACGCCGCCAGATCATCGAGGTCGCCACGCCGCATTGCTGCATGATGCTCACAAGTCCTTACGGTCAGCAACGGCTAATCGGCGGGCAGCTTCGCGCCTAATTGAGTGGCGAACAAGGAGACGCGAACTATGGACCTGACCCACTATCGCACGCTCGGCCGATCCGGTTTGGTCGTGAGCCCGTTGGCGCTTGGGACGATGACCTTCGGCGCAGGCCGCTGGGGCGCGGACGAGGCGACCTCGCGCAGCATCTTCGACGCTTATATGGATGCGGGTGGCAATTTCCTCGACACGGCCGACGTTTACTCGGGTGGTGAGAGCGAGGCGATGCTTGGCCGCTTCCTGCGCGACAGCGGCAAGCGCGACCGAATGGTGGTCGCGACCAAGGCCGGCTTTCCGCGCACGGAGGGCAATCCGCTGGCCGGAGGCAACTCGGCGCGCAACATCCGCGACGGTCTGGACGGATCGCTGAGGCGGCTCGGCACTGACTATATCGACCTGTACTGGGCCCATGTTTGGGATCGCACCACCCCGCCGGAGGAAGTGCTCCGCGCGTTGACGGACGCGGTTCGGCGCGGCGACATCCTCTATTACGGCTTCTCGAATGCGCCGGCCTGGTACACGGCGCAGATCGCGACGATGGCGCGCGCTCACGGGCTACCGGAGCCGGTCGGCCTTCAGTACAGCTATTCGCTCATCGACCGCGGCGTGGAATTGGACATCGTGCCTGCGGGGCAGGCGCTCGGCATGGGGCTGGTGGCGTGGAGCCCGCTTGGCTTCGGCATGTTGACCGGCAAGTACGGCCGCGAGAAGCTCGCTGACTTCGGCCCCGCTGGCGGCGTGCCGAACAAGGGCGGCAACACGGCTGCCGGCGGGAGCGACGGACGCCTGAATGGTGACAACCCGTATGGTGGCATGCTTTTTACGGAGGCGAACTTTAGCATTGTCGACGAACTGCGTACGGTGGGTGACGAACTGGGTCGGCCTATGGCGCAAGTCGCTTTGGCTTGGGTCGCGTCGCGGCCGGGTGTTTCCTCGGTGCTGATGGGCGCGAGTCAACCGGAGCAAGTAACCGAGAACGCGGCGTCACTGGACATCGTCCTTGCGCCGGAGCACCAGGCGCGGCTCGATGCGGCGGGCGCGCCACCTACGCTAAATCCCTACTTTATCTTCCAACTTCCCTGGGCGCAGATCTTCGGCAGCAGCCAGATCCAAAAATGGGAGCGCTAATCCCGCCACATTGGTGCTGTGAGGGCGGATCTTAGCCGCCAGGCGCCGATGAACGGATGTCCGCTTGTCGCAACTGCCTAAAGGGTCTTGAGCGACCGGAACTGGGTCCTCTGCCATACGGAAGGGCAATCTCACCTAGGTTCGGCCGGAAGAGTTCGGTGGCTCCTTTTTGTGGCTGTGAGGGCTTCGCTGCCGGCGATAATGAGATTGAGACCTGCCAAGAAGGCTGCGCGCTCATCATGCGACCGCACCTGATCCGCGAGCAAGTGAACAAACGGATACTCTGCCGGGTCGCGCTTCGTCCATTCTCCGACGATAGTGGTGAGGACAGTCGATCGGTCGGACGCACAAAACTTGTGACGCGCCGCCGCGGCGGTCTGCGCAGCAGTGCCAAGGAGGTATTGGGCAAGCGCGGACACGCAGTGGAATATCGCTTCACTCGAAACCCCCAAGGCATTGAACTGCGCGCTGCTCTTCTCGAAGATCTCCACCATGGCTGGCTGCCAGGGCTCTCGCGCGAGCTGGGTTCCGACCCAGGGATGGGCCTCAATCGCGTCAAAGACGCCCAGCGCGATCGCGCGGAGAGCGTCTGCCGGGCATGGTGCGCTGACGACCCTGGCGATCGCCCTGGAAAGAACATGCTCCGTCGCCAACGAGAGTAAAGCGTCCTTGTCGGCGACGTGCCAGTAAATAGCGCCGCTCCCGGTCGATAGCTGGTTCGCCAGCGCTCGGAACGTCATCGCGCTCTCCCCCGCTGAATCGAGAATGTCGATAGCAGCGGCAACGACCCTCTCTGTGGAAAGCGAGGTCTTACGCCGCTGGGAATGGCTGGTGTCCGAACGCATGCGCCTCCTTGACACACTTGGAACAACGTTCCAATGGCTCTTGTGTGGAACGATGTTCCAGAGCGGAGAAGTAATGAAGCAGGTCATTGGAATCATTGGGGCGGGACTAGGTGGGCTGACGCTTGCTCGCGTTCTGCACGTCCACGGCATCACTTCGATCGTCTACGAGGGGGAGCCGAGCGCAAATAGCCGAGTTCAGGGCGGGCAGCTCGATATCCACGACTATAATGGCCAGGTCGCCCTGAACGCCGCCGGCCTGACCGACGGGTTCAGGTCGATCATCCACGAGGGCGCGGAAGCAACCCGTGTGCTGGACAAGTCCGGCGCCGTGCTGCTCGAAGAACCTGACGATGGCCAGCGCCGACGTCCCGAAGTGCTTCGCGGCGATCTGCGCAACCTGCTCCTCAACTCCTTGCCGGAAGGGACGGTCCGCTGGGGCAAGAAACTTGAGAGGGTCTCTGGCCTTGGCGGCGGGCGGCACGAGATCGAATTTGCCGACGGGTCCGTCGCGCAGACAGACCTTCTCGTCGGTGCGGATGGCGCATGGTCTCGGGTGCGACCGCTCTTGTCCGATGCGTGGCCTATTTACGTCGGCGCGACCTTTATCGAGACCTACCTGCACGACGTCGATCGCCGCCACCCGGCCTCCGCCGTAATCGTCGGCCCCGGTGCAATGTATGCGCCAGCACCTGGCCAGGCGATCTTCGCGCATCGGGAAGCGGGCGATGTCCTTCACAGCTATATTGAGCTGAGGCGACCTGCGGAATGGTTCGGGGCGATCGACTTCAACGATCCGTCGGCAAAGGACATTATCGCGGCCGAGTTTGATGATTGGGCACCGGCGCTCACCGCGCTCATCACCGACGGTGACACGAAGCTGATGCCGCGGCCGATCCACACGCTTCCGAGCGGGCATCGCTGGGACCGGGTGCCCGGGGTGACCCTTATCGGAGATGCCGCGCACCTCATGCCGCCATCTGGCGAAGGAGCGAACCTCGCAATGTTGGAAGGTGCCGAACTCGCCGCTGCCCTCGTCCGGCATCCCGGCGATGTCGAGACGGCACTCGGGGCTTTTGAGGAGCCGATGTTTTCACGTGCCGCAGCGGAGGCGCTGGAGGCGCATGAAATGCTCGACTGCTGCCTCGGCGACCATGCGCCATCCGCGTTTCTCGACATGATGACGGGCGCCGCCGAACCTTACTGCTAACCGACCTATATTGGAGCGGATCACCTCGCGTATCGGGATTTGCCACAACATTCAGCAGCCTGTTGTCTGCCTTGCCGTTTGGCGAAGATGCGTGCCGTTGCTGCCAGTCATCGATGTTCAGCTATCGCGCCGAACGGGCCCATCCCATTGGCATGAATGAACGGCCGGAGTTGATAACGCGAAAAGCGGGCCTGAACGTCCGGGTTTGGGCGCTAGCTGTCATGGGCGTCAGTTCGGCTGCTCAATCGATGCAAACTCGCGTAGGCAGCCCTTTATCCAAAATTCTCATGCAGCCAACTTGAGTGCGGGTTTGGCAGGTGCCTCTCGTTAGCCACTTCTGATCACTGACCGGCACGTAGCCCTCTGGTAACATGCACGACCCGATACAATCAGACTGGCCTGAACAGACCTTGCCAGCATCTGCGAACGGTTTATCGCAAAACCACCGAGAGCGGTTCTGTCCGTAAGAGTGGGGATTGCCTCCTTCTGCTGTACAGGAGACCCTCCGTTCTTCGTCATTGCCGGGACGTGACGTCATTGCATGGCTCGATGCCGCAATAGCCAGCACTAACCCGACACCGGGAGCGATCAGCGATTTCATCCCCAAACCATAACCGTGATTGCAGACGTCCCCAAAGGGCGATCACCCAATTTGCACGGAAGAGCCAACGACCGACTGGTTCCAGGATCAGCGGCTTCGGCGCTCAAGGGCGACAACGGGCATTTGCTGCCGTTAGCCGCGCCCGGATAGTCAATCGTGAACAATGAAGGAATAGCGCGAACTCGGTGGCGGCTTCAAGGGTCTCGAGCGATCAAGAGCCGTCTGGAAGCGGTGCTCAGCGAAGCTGAGCACCGCCAGAACTCAGAAGCGCAGTCCAACGCCAGCCACGACCTGATGACGATCCAGATCGAGAGCCGCGCCGAGATCTTCGTCCTCATACTCGTAGTCGCCGTAATTCGTGTAAGCGTACTCGAGCTTCCCATAAAAACGACCGCGGCTGAACTCGACGCCGGCTCCAACGTGGAAGCCGTCGAGGTTGTCGCCTAAGTCGAAGTTGTCCTCCGGAAACGCCGGGTCTTCATAAGTGATGCGCACGCGGCCGTTGGAGTAACCGCCCTTGGCATACAGCGCGGTGGACGTGCCGAGCACGAAGCCCCCGCGGACGCCAGCGGTGAAGTTACGACCCGCCTTCAGGCAAGCCTCGTCTCCGCCGTACACTTCGGTGCACTCCTTTGTGGAGGCACCCTCCACCCCGGCATAGACTCCCGCAAATGAGTTGATGCTCATCATTGCATCGAAACCAATCTCGCCGCCATAAGCGATCCCGCTCTTCCCCACGCTTTCGTCGATGCTATCGACGCCATCGGTGGCCTCAAGCGAAATGGTCGGGTGATCGAGTCCAACCCGAGCTTCAATGCGCGCGCCAGAGAACGAAACCGCTGCAGCCTGATCCTGCGCGAACGCCGGTTGCGCTGCCACAAGAGCGGCAAAGCCTAAAACAATCTTCTTCATATCTTCCCCTTTGGTGCACTCTTACGAGTGGGCCGGCACTTCTCGTACCCGTGTGCCCAGATGCTTGGCGAACCGTTCGCGAAGGCCGATGACATAGGAGCGGTCACTCGCGACGGCGTTCGGCTAGATGCGTCGTATTACGGCGTCAAGACTAGGCAGCATTGAAGCTAAACTGCTTCTAATGGAGCAATGACTAAAGCTTAGTCGAACCACGACTGCCGGTGCGAGGATGGGGTCGACCTACTGCCGAGTGGATGGCCACCGACAGCGCCACGATCCGCCGAACACCGGCGGCCGGCGCCGCCGTCGTCAAGTTGCTGGCCGAGCGCTCAATGAAATCGAGCACTGCCGCATCCTCCAACGATGGCGCATTGCTGACGTGCATTACCGTGCCCGCCCCTGCCACCGCATCGGCGAGGCCCGCACCGCTTAGCGTATCAACCGGGGTGCTCGGTGCGGCGGCCATCGCATCGTGCCCCTGGCCGGCGAGAATGGCGACGAGCAGCCGCCCTATCAGGCCGTACCCCTGTGACGACGATCTTCATGTCGTGTCCCCAAACACTGTGTTGCTGCGGGGAAGACGAGACGCCGCAGCAGGGTGTGACATGCACGCCGATGAAATTCGGAGTGAGGCTGTTGATCGTTGCCGTGCTTCGGCGCCTGCCCTGCGGCAAATGCGCGGCGCGGAGCGGCGGATCGACCCGCTGACCATTTCCCAGACGACCTGTCGGGGTGGCAGCGACAAGCTTCGCCTGTCAGTGCCGTCTGCGGGTGAGCCAGCGGGAATGTTCGACCTGATCGTCGATCATCCGGAACCTCGCTTCGAGCAGCACCGGCCGAAGTGGCGAGCGTGGTCGGGCGACCAAGCCGTGAGCATCCTAAAGGTTCTGCGCCCTGCAGCTGGCTGGCGCGTTATCGAGGCGCGTCCGGTCAGCGAGCCCATCGTGTTTGTCCCGATGGAGCGGGTCGCTATCCGCCTCGGCGAAGATGTTGCGCTGATGCTTCCACCCGGCCGTTACAAGCCACGGATCATTGATGTTGTAGCTCCCAAAGAGACGTCCTGAACTCCAAGCTCGAGGAAGCGAGCGGTGACTGCTTTCGGGCTCCGCGGTCAGAGGCTTAGACGTCAGCTAGTGGGGCGATTTGCGCCGTTCGAACGCGATCATGTCGGGCAGCCGATCCGTTGGGGGATATGTCGCCGAAAGGTGTCGGTCGACAAAGCATTTAAGCGGCCGCGCGGGAGCGACTTTTCTAGACCATTGGATGAGCCTGCTCGGGCCACGACTGGTTGTTTCTGACCGTCCGCTTTGGCGCGACAGAACGCGATAGCTCCCATCGACCACAGACAATCGGAGTGGCGGGTGGCGACTTGAGGACCAGGTCGCGGGGGCATGTTGTGATGTCGGAAACGGGCACGCTGGGCCCGCTGTCCCAGACCGGTAAGTCCTCGGAACGCGTACATGAGCGGCCGCGTCACGATCGCGCATTATGACCTACATAGAACGACCGCCTACACTCGATGCGGTTACTAATGTCACCAGCACCGCGCCGAATGAGGCTATAGTCAGACAAGGTATTGACTCATCCACAAGTTGTGAGAAACTCATCAATGGTCAGGCAGCGCTTTGCAACCTGAGCCTTGATCGAATATACAGGGGAATGACATGAAATATCTGTTTTCCGTAGCTGCGTTGCTCTCCACGGTTGCGCCGGTGGCTGGACATTCCACTCCAGTTTCCGCTCCTGCAAAGCAGGCTATCTGCATTCCCGCTGAGATCACCACTGAGAGCGGAACGATCAGCGGAATGTTCTGTTATAGGGAAGGCGAACGGCTCTAACTACCTCCGCGAGCTTTAGTTTGGAGGAGGCGTCCAATCAGACGCCTCCTCTATTGCCGTCTAGCATCAATGTCCATTTGCGCATAAATACATAACTTTTAGACAGGCTGAGGTAGTAGTTATGATCTCACTATACGTCCTTTCGATTCTGGCGGCATTCCCAGCGCAATCTGCTCCGGCCTTTCACTCTGCTAATACCGTCTATAGTGCAGATAATTTCGCTAACCAAATTGCCTCAGGAAGATGGACGGGAAGCTTCTTACAGAAAGATTGGTCGTTTGAGTTTCGCAAAGAAAGCGGCAACTGGTCAGGAAGGTACTCTATTGATAACAGCGGCAAATGGTTTCCTATTCAGGATTTGGTGATCTCGGATACGAGCATCTCATTCAGTATAGTGTCAAAGCCGAAGGTGAGCTTTGCCGTTAGATTGGACGCATCGGAGCCTAAACTTGTTGGAACCGTTAATACGGAAGGATTTGGAACAGTACCATTCACTGCAACACGGAAATAGTAAGGCATGCAGACTTGGTCCTTTGCGGCCGCTATCGCCACACTGGTGCTGAGCACATCCGCTGCGCCATCGAACTCGACCGGCGTAGTTAGGACAAAGACCGATTTTGGATATATACAGGTCGATAGTGAGTACGCGCGCGTTGCCAAGGAAGAAGGCGATGCAGCTTCTCGAGCCGCGCGAGACATTCTAGCTATATCCAATGTACGCTTCGAAATCATTGATGCGAGTTGTACGAACCGTAAATGGGGCGACCTGTCAGTAAGCGGTACGCCTGTATACGTTTGGCGATTTAGGAGTGATGTTAGCAAGGATCCTCACCAGAGGTCGCAAGCACCTCCCGCCTATCTGCTACGCCACGAAATTGGCCACGATCTCTTCATCCGATATCTGGTGCCCAGCACGAAGACCGGTCAATATGGCGGTGATGCTCCCGACTGGTTGGATGAGATGGCCGCAGTGGCATTCGAGGGGGAAAGCTTGAGAGCAAATCGGCGCCGGCTCGCGGTGCAATATGCCAAAAATAAGCAACTCATCCCGTTATCGAAGTTTCTGACGATGACACACCCCGAGATGCTAGAAGGTACTCTTCCCCTTGCTGTAGATAAGAGGACAACCGCGTTCGAACCGACCTCTTCTGAAACACCCCAATTTTATGTAACTGCGTCGGCGTTTTACGACTTTCTTGTCGTTCGGTCACAAAGCCCTGCCATTATCGCTGAAGCAGCGGCCGTCGTCCGACGCGGTAAGTCTCTTGAGCAGTGGCTACTTACGAGGACAGGACATGGAGGGAGTGCGAGCGACCTCGAGGCGCTAAACACCGACTTCTTATCCTGGATAGCGTCAGATGCGCGCTATGGCCGCGGCTCTGATCAATGATAGCTGCCAAAGCAACTCTTGGGATTGTCGCGGCGTCGATGACCGGGGTCGCAATGGAGGCCTCCCTTGCTTGCCAAGTCGATGTCCCAAGCCAATCGTCGCCAGCGGCCAATGAGCCCCGCACTAAACCTGCCGAGCCCTCCCCTCCACAGACTCAGTTTCTGGATGCCGATGGCAAGCCCCTGCCGCCCGACCTTCAACGAGACTTGAGAGAGCAATTCAAAGAGGGTCTACCTCCGGTCAAGGAGCCTGACGCCGCGCCCCGGATGCCGTCGCCAACCACGACCTCGCCCTCGAGCAATGGCGATGTGACGATTACGGCGCGCCAGCCGCGGGGTTCGGTGATCGGCGATATACCGCCGGAGCGCACATTCAGCTCGCTCGATATCAATGCCTATGGAGCTGGCAATATTGCGGAGCTTATACAGTCGCTGGGGCCACAGGTAAGCAGCAGTCGGGGGGGAGATGGCAACCCTGTGACGCTGCTAAATGGCCGGCGCGTGTCGAGCTTTGCTGAGATAGCTGAGATCCCCGCTGAGGCGATCGAGCGCATAGAAGTATTCCCTGAGGAACTAGCGCTAAAATACGGATATCTAGCAAACCAAAAAGTCGTGAATATCGTAACTTTTGAGAGGTTCAGCACCCAGATAGGCCAAATTTCCTCGGCCTTGTCGACTGAGGGTGGATACAACGCTGAACGTGTCCAAAGCAATTATTTTTCAATACGGGGCGACACTCGGGTCGATGTCAGTGCACAATATAATAGAGCCGCATCGCTGCTGGAGAGTAATCGAGATTTAGCGCAACTTGGTGATATAACGGGTGCAGGCAAGTTCCGAACGTTGTTGCCCGGAATAGAGCAGCTGACATTAAATGGCATTATCAGCGGCAATCTGTTGAATGATATCTCCTCCACGCTGGGCGCTCGGATCGAAGCAAATGACAGCAACAGCCTTTTAGGACTGGGATCCAACGGACCGCTGGTGCGTGACACTGACACACACACCGTGCACGTGGGGACCACGCTCGGT
Source organism: Sphingomonas sp. S2-65 (assembly GCF_021513175.1). Taxonomy (NCBI): domain Bacteria; kingdom Pseudomonadati; phylum Pseudomonadota; class Alphaproteobacteria; order Sphingomonadales; family Sphingomonadaceae; genus Sphingomonas; species Sphingomonas sp. S2-65. The sequence continues at coordinate 2,261,683 of NZ_CP090953.1, forward strand.
GGTCGAATAGGACAATGGATGTGGTCCTTCACCGGAAATTACGAGCGGACCATCACAGATACTGTGACGGACACCAACGACGGCCTGGGATCTCGGAACGAAGCGCGATCGATAAACTCGCTAGCCAATGCCGATCTGGTGCTGACTGGTTCAGTTCTGAAACTGCCGGCCGGTCCGGTAGCGACGAGCTTACGAGTCGGCAGCGATATGCGCGACTTCAGCAGCAGATCATTGCAAGGTGAATTGGAGCAACAAGCCGATTTTTCCCGCAAAAGAGGAGCGATGCAGGCGAGCTTTGACGTGCCTATTGCCAGCAGGCGCGAGAAGGAGCTGACTTGGCTGGGCGACCTTTCGGCAAACGTGAACCTCGCGTTCGAACAACTCTCCGATTTCAGAACGTTGCGTACGTTCGGGTACGGTTTCAACTGGTCTCCAACTAAAGAGATCAACATCATCGCGTCCGCCACGAATCAAGAGAGCGCGCCAACGGTGGAGCAACTCGGAGCCCCACTCATCGTGACGCCGAACGTTCGCACCTTCGATTTCCTACGGCGCGAGGTCGCCGACACCGTGCGAATTTTCGGAGGGAACCCGAACCTCCGCTCCGATGATCGCCACGTCGTCCGGCTTGGAGTAAATGCCAGACCCTTCGCGAATGCCGATTTCACGCTCAGCATCGACTACCTCGAGACGCACACGGACGATCCGATCGCTCCTTTTCCGATCGCCACACCGGAAATCGAAGCGGCATATCCCGACCGGTTCACGCGTGGTGTGGATGGCCGGCTGCTACGGATCGACAGTACACCGCTAAACTTTGAGCGGTCCGAACAAGAGCAGATACGATGGGGTGTCAGCTTTGTCAGCGCGTTGGGGGCGGTTGAACCGTGGATGCGAACCGCGCCGGTGCGCACCTACTCAAATGAGGCCGAAGCGCGAGCAGCCGCTCCGGTGGGCACAATGGTGGCAATGATCCAGCCCGGCAGCGCAATGGCTCGGCGGTTCGAAAACTTATCAAGCCGGCTGTACCTCAACTTCTATCACACGTTGCAGTTGCGGGACAAAATCGTTGTTCGTGATAATCTTCCCGCACTTGATCTATTGGACGGTTCAGTAACTGACATTTTCGGTGGTACACGGCGCCATCGGGTCGAAGTACAGGCAGGGTTCTTCAAAAAAGGCCTAGGGGGACGGCTTACGACTAGTTGGCAAAGCGGAAGCACCGTGCGCAATGTAGGTGAGGATTCAGGGAATCTGACCTTCTCGGGAATCGCCACTGTGAACGTAAATCTCTTTGCAAATATTGGTGAACGCTTTGGCTCTAAGCCTTCTGGATGGCTCAAAGGATCACGAATTGTGTTAGGCATCAACAATCTGTTTAACGCACGCCCCCTGGTTCAAGACCGGAGTGGCTTGACGCCGCTAAGCTATCAGGCGGCTTATCTCGATCCGATCGGCAGGTTTATAAATGTCGGCGTTCGCAAATCCTTCTAGCGATTACGTTAAGCGCTCCGCGCGCATTGCGGCCGGCGAATCGTTACCGCTCACGTGGAAGAGTATCTGCCGTTGAGCTTCGCGAGCGCTGGACCCGCACCCCCGGTCGTTTCGGCGACGCCGGCAAACTGATGAAGACGCGAGGCTGAGCGTCAATGGTCGGCCTCGTTCTTTGGCTACCGTCCAAGTTCACTGGCACGAAGCGCGTGTCGGTGCTGCGGATTCTGACGCTGGACGCTGCCGTAGACGAGTCGGGGCGCCTGAAGAGAGTATGTTGAGTGAGGCCAATGCGCTCGTCTCGGAGGCCGCAATGATGGAGAAGGGACTGTTCAGATTTGCGGCGTAACCCTCGTCGCATTCTGAAATGAGGTGACGATGCCCTGCCCGCTCTTGATCGGTATGAATCCGAGCCCCCGCTTTCCCGAGACGTCGTGGCACCCGGAAGCGGAATCGACCAGAATTCTGGCCGAATTCGCTGTCGGGGACGCGGAAATGACGTGCTACCTCGAGGACGGCCTGGAACTCGACAATCTCAACCCGGCGATCCCGGAGAGCGCGGACAAGAAGATGTTCGTGGACGCGAAGGTCGCGCACGAGAGACTCGACGACTGGGCCAGACAGGGCCGCCTGCACGACCGGCTGGTCGTGCTGCTCGGCGATGAAGTTGCGGGTGTCTTTGCGACATGGGCGAAAATCGAGGCCGTTCCCGGCGACGGAGCCTCGCATGTGCGTTCGTCACCTCGCCTTGCCGGCGCCGACATTCGTCTAACCCGGATTCCGCACCCCTCCCGCATCGCCCATCTGCGGCGTTACGCGCCCAACGACCTCGAAAGTGCGGAGATGTGTTTCCGTTCCCTGGGCGCGATTTACAAGGAAGGCGAAGCGATCGCATTTGCCGAGAGGCTCGAAATCGACCGCCAGCTCATGGACGAGGACGACAGGGTGATGGCGACTCTCATCGTGATGGATCAGAACGCACTTCTGCAGGAAGAAGAGAATGCAGACGCCCGTGAGAACAGGCTTGAAGCCCGACGGAAGTTGCGCCTGGAACGATATCACGCACCGATCGACGGGGACGATGTCGAGGAATAGCGGCACGCCCGGAGCAACCAGCAATGTCCATCTTCCGAAACGAAGAGCGCGCCCGCGTTGAGGGTGCGCTTGGTCCCGCCGCTATCAACGACAGCTTTGCGGCGCTCAATTGCTGCCAGATGATAGGATAGGATGCGGAGGCTAACGTCGCCAGGGTCTGATTCACGCCCGAAGGTAAGAAGACCGGAGCGGAACGTTCTTCAACGGGTCCTTTCAGTGTGACGGCGTCGACCACACCTATCGCCAGCTGACGGAACTAGGGGTCGACATCGCCGCCCTAGAGAAGCAGCGCTTTGGAACGTTCGCCTGCTTTCGAGACCCCGACCGGAACACGTTCCTCCTGTCTGACCGATGATCTGCTTCCCAGGCCGTCGAAATCGGATGTCTGGGTTCAGCACATCCTGCAGGGCGGTAATTGGTGCGTTGCGGAACGATGGGCTCGGGGCGTGCCCGAAAGGCACGCCTGCGACCAATCCTGGACCGCTTCACCTTCCCAACAATGTCCGCCAGCCCCCCGCCGCCATCGCCCGGGCCTCGGCCGCACGGCGGCGCATGCGCGACATCAGGAAGTCGGACCGACCTTTCCATTCGGAGCGCACAATGGCCTCGCCATAAAGCGCCGCCGCCATGTCGCGATAGGATGCGCCTGCCGCGATCGCGTCGCCGACGCGCAACGTCTCGAGCCGCCGGGGCAGGCTTGGTTCGGTGGGGAACAGCATCCGCGTGAACCGCCCGGTGCGCCAAAGCCCGAGCATGCGGCGCAGGGTCAGGACATGGGCATCCACCCGGGTTAGGCCCGAAAGGAGATAGTCGAGCCGGGCGGGTCCTTCCTCGACCAAGGTGCCTTCCACTACGTCGATGCGGATGCGGTGCCAGCCGTCGGACAAAGCAACATGCTCGCGGTCTCCGCCGCGCACGATCGTTGCCCAGCGGGCGAGACGCGCCAGGTCGATCGCCTCAGGGTCCGCACCTTCGGCGGGCGAGGCGCGAACCTGAAGCACGAAGGGATCAAGATCCGCGTGCCACAACAAGCGGGCCTCAGGCGCCGGGCGAGCGGCATCCTCGGCGAAAGCACAGCCCGAAAGCCCGGGCGTCCGCCTCCATCTCTAGATGGGGTTGGAGACCGACGCCGCCGCGCCGCAGCCGTGCGCTCAGCGCCGCATAGGCCGGATCTCGCCGCAGCCATTCCCAGGCCAGGCCGGCGCGGTCGATCCCCGCCAGCGCGCGGTAGGGCGCGCTGTTCCGCCAGTCGGGACGGCCCTCAGGCCCCGGCCCCATCGCCGGCCAGGCCAGACAATGCGCAGGCTCGGGAGCCGCTTAACCACGATTGCTGCCACGCGGATTTGCTCTCCGGCTGCGAAGCGAATATCGAATGCCCATCGATCCGACCGCGGCGCCGACGGAAAAGCGGCCAATGTGGGCAGGGCATAGCTGGGAACCGGACGCTGCGGCTTGGAGCGCGTCCCGCATCGGCGTGGCATTGCTCATGGTACTCGCGACAGCACAACAATTTGCCCAGGCGGTGGAGGCCGCCGCAAGCATCGGCGAACTCGGCGCGCTGATCGACGCGATCACGCGCGAGATGGGATTTCGCTATTACGCGCTCGCGCACCATGTCGATATCGCGCGGACGCCACAGCCGGCGATTCGCATCCACAATTATCCGGCCGAATGGGAGGCGTTCTTCGACGCCGAGGATTTGGGCCGCTCGGACCCTGTCCATCGTGCCAGCCATCTGCGCAACCTCGGCTTCCCCTGGACGATGCTGCACGAGTTGATCGAGCTGACCCGGCGCGACCGGGAGATCATGGCGCGCTCGCAGCGCGCCGGACTCGCGGACGGCTACACCGTTCCGACGCACATTCCGGGCGAATCGGAAGGCTCGTGCTCGTTCGCAACCGCATGGGGCCGGGCTTACCGCACGGAGTGGCTGCCGCTCGCGCAGTTCGTCGGCACCGCCGCGTTTGAAGGTGCGCGGCGCTTGTCGGGCATCCGCCGGGTCGACCTCGACCGGCCGCGCCTCAGCGATCGCCAGCGCGACTGCATCTACTGGGCGGCGCGCGGCAAGTCGGACTGGGAGATTTCGCAGATCCTCGGTATCGGGCATGACACGGCGATCCAGTACATGAAGGAAGCGCGTGGCCGTTACGGGGTCGGCAACCGGACCCAGCTCGCGATCCACGCCCTTTATGACGGGGCGCTGACCTTCACCGATGCGCTGAGACGTTGAAACTCCCCATTTCTGGGGAATGGTAACCGTCTGCGCCCACGGACAGCATTGGGGCTCCACGACCAAGGGAGCCCGGCCATGCTGTTCACACAGGACGATGAAAGCGCCGCCAGCGACGGGGTGATGCGCGCGATGTTCGAAGCCCGGAAGCGCGTCTTCGTCGACCTGCTCGGCTGGGACCTCCCAGTCCTCGCCGGCCGGTACGAGATCGACCAGTTCGACGACGTGCATGCGCGCTATTTGATCCTCGCCGACACCGACCAAAGCCATCTGGCCTCGGCGCGACTGCTGCCGACGACCCGACCGCACATCCTCGGCGATCTGTTCGCCGGGCTTTGCGACGAAGCCCCACCCACCGGCCCGGACACGTACGAGATCACCCGCTTCTGTCTCGATCGGAGCCTCCGCGCGCCCGAGCGCCGGCACTGGCGCGACGCGCTGGTCGTCGCCCTCGCGCATTATGCGCTCGAGCACGGCATCACGACCTACACCGGCGTCGCCGAGCACGGGTGGCTCGACCAGGTGCTCCAGTTCGGCTGGCACGCCGAGCTGCTCGGCCGCCCGCGCAGGATCAACGACATGACGATCGGCGCGCTCAGGATCGAGATCAGCGCAGAGACGCCGGCGTTGCTGGCGCAAAACGGCATCCACGCCCCGGCCGAGCTCGAGCGGGAGGCAGCGTAATGGCAACCCGGCTCCAAACCGCCGCGCTTATGGCGCAGACAGCGTCCGATCCGATGCAGCAGCTCCTCGAGCAGGGCTATTGCATCGTCCCCAACGCCCTGCCGGCCGAGACGATCAAGGCGCTCGACGCTGACCTCGCGCAGGACTTCGCCGACACTCCTTTCTGCCGGGGAGGCTTCTATGGCGAGCGCACCAGGCGGTTCGGCCGGTTGCTCGCCCGCTCGGCCAATGCTGCCGAGCTGGTCATGCACCCGAAGATTCTCGCCATCGCCGACCAGGTCCTTGCCCCCTGGTGCGACTGCATCCAGCTCAACCTGACCCAGGCGATCTCACTCCACCCCGGGGCGCTGCCGCAGCTCCCGCACCGGGACCAGGACATGTGGCGCGGAGCAATCGGCGAGACCGAATATCTGGTCAACGTGATGTGGCCGTTCACGCCCTATCGCGAGCTGAACGGCACCACGCTGATCTGGCCCCACAGTCACGGTGCTAAAGCTCTGGAGCCAAATCCCGACAGCACTCCGATCGCCGTTGAGCTCGACCCCGGCAACGCGCTGGTCTTCCTCGGCTCGACGCTGCACGGCGCCGGCGGCAACCGCAGCTTCACCATCCGCCGCGGCGCGATCGTCAGCTACTGCCTCGGATGGCTCAAGCCCTATGAGAACCAGTGGCTCGCCTATCCGCCCGAGACCGCGCGACACTTCCAGCCCGAGCTTGCAGCATTGGTCGGCTACCGCCAGCACCGCCCAAACCTCGGCAATTACGAGGGACAGTGTCCGTCGGTTCTGCTCCGCGACAAACCAACCCACCCCCTCGGTGCGGTCGACGCGTTGCGCCCGGACCAGCAGGCGCTGATGGAGGCGCACGTCGCCGAGCAGCGCGATCGAGGATGAGCCCATGAGCCCCGGCGCCACCTTCGAGCGCGTCTACAACGAGCTTAAGCGCATGCTGGCCGAAGGCGAACTTCCGCCCGGCACCCCGATCGAGCCCGCGCTGATCGGCAAGCAGATCGCAGCCAGCATCACGCCCGTTCGAGACGCGCTGCACCGGCTCACAGGCGAGCGGCTAGTCGAGGCGCCAAACCACAATGGCTTCCGCGTGCCGCTACCGACCGAGGCGGCTCTCCGCGATCTATATGACTGGAACGCGCAACTTCTGGGTCTTGCCGCTCGCCGCGTCGGTCCCTCTCCGGCGGGATCAAAAGTGTCCGATATCACACGGGATGCTGACCTCGTTGCAGCGACAGCCAGCCTCTTCGTCGAGATCGTCGGCGCGACCGGCAGCCGAGAACATGTTCGCGCAATCCAGCAGCTCAATGATCGCCTGGCGCCGTTTCGGCGGGTCGAAAGGCAGGTGCTGCAAGACGTCACCGAAGAACACCATTCTCTGCTTCTGCACTACCGACGAGGCGACCGCGCTCCACTCGCCAGCATGCTCGATCGCTATCGCCGGCGCAGATCATCGGCTGTGCCCCATCTCCTTGCCGCAGTTCACGCCGAAGGCGTGAGCGGTCGCGCGAACCCTTAATTCGCTGCCGTGTAAAATTCCAAGCGGGCAGTCAATCGGTCACTGTCTGGCCGATCGATCATACGATTCGGAATGAGGAGGGTCCTACCGCGCATCGCCTTGATGCCCTGTTTGAGCACCGGCCCACCGTTCAGGGCGAGCAGTTGCTCGGACACATGAATGCAGTAGCCGGCATCGATGCCAATGAGGTTGGCGTCGAACGCTGCGTTATGGACCTTCGAAAGCGGAGGACCATTGGCGACGATCGGCTGCCCGAGAAGTTCATCAGCGCCCGCCACAATATGCGCTGCATCAAGCAGACGCCGCTCGGGCAGCTGCGTTGTCGCGCAGCCTGAGCGCTGCTCTGTGGGCGGCGACTTCAGCCCCGATCTCTTTGGCCAACGCTTCTGGAGAGAGTATGCCCAATAATTGCGACAATCGATCCGTGTTGCATCCGGGCACGCTGCACCGTCGAGCCAATGCCCGCAATCAGGAAGTGCGCGGAAGGTGGTGCCGGTCCGCTTGTGGGCGTAAGCAGACTATTCGCTGTTTGGCCAGACGAAGCGACGATGCCTTGCTCCAGTGTCACCTTCACCGCAGCCGAAGCTGTCCGTGACCCTCTCCCTCGCAACCATGAACCACATTCTCGAACTCCCGGTTTACCGCAGTTCGATATGCTCGCGTCTTCGACTCGGCACAGAGGAGATCGGTGATGGGGCACTCGTCGGTGGATCCCGCCTTTCACGAACTCCGGCCTTGGAACGAGGGCCGCCTAATCGGCGCAAAGAGGGCGCTGAAGCAGCAACAGGTATGGGCGATCCGCTTTTGGCTCGATCAGCATAGGCGCTTGCGAGATCGCGCGCTCTTTGACTTGGCTATCGATAGCAAGCTTCGCGGCTGCGATGTGGTCAAAGTGCGCATAGGCGACCTGGTGTCAGGCGGCCGTGTCCGTGATCGCGCCGTCATTGTGCAGCAGAAGACCAGGCGGCCAGTGCAATTTGAGTTGATGGAAACGGCCCGCAAGACGCTGCGGACATGGCTCGAGCGTCGCGGCGGCACACTCAACGACTTCGTCTTTCCAAGCCGGAACGACTACATGGCTCACATGAGCACGCGACAATATGCTCGCCTGGTGCGCGAATGGGTCGTCGGCATCGGCCTCGCCCCCCAGGAGTACGGCACCCACTCGCTCAAGCGAACAAAGGCGTCCATCATCTACAAGGCAACCGGTAACCTGCGAGCCGTTCAGATCCTCCTGGGTCATGCCAAGATCGACAGCACCGTCCGCTATCTTGGCGTCGACGTAGAAGATGCCTTGGAACTAGCAGAACGGACCGAAGTCTGAAGACCCAGAATCGGCCGTTCACACCCGTCGAAGCGTTCGCCAGAAGCAGACGCCCGTTCATTTAAACGAATGACCACTTCCCAAATCCAAGATCAACGATGGCTTCGCAAACTGCCGCGGCTAAGCGTTCCCGATGCAGCGTCTCGATATCGCCATTGCGGGCTGTGGACCCGCCGGTCTCGCGACTGCGCTGCTGCTTCACCGAGATGGCCATCGGGTCACGCTGTTCGAACGCTTCGACGCACCTCGACCCGTAGGATCGGGCCTTATGATCCAGCCGACGGGCTTCGCCGTTCTGAAGCAACTCGGGCTCGCGGACGCGCTGTTGGATCGCGGAGCGCGCGTGGATCGACTGCACGGAGAGGCGGGAAGCAGCCGGCGCGTCGTTCTCGACGTGCGCTACAGGACACTCGGCAGAAGCGCTGGTTTCGGTATCGGTATTCACCGGGCCACGCTGTTCGGACTGCTGCACGACGCCGCGATCGCCGAAACGATCAATGTCGAGACCGGATGCCCTGTGACAGGAAGCGAGCCTTCATCGGGCGGCCGCCGCCGACTTCTGCTTGAGAACGGTCGCCGCATCGGTCCGTTCGACCTCATCGTCGACGCACTGGGCACGCGCACGCCACTCGCGCCGCGCTGCGGTCGCGAGTTGGCGTATGGCGCTTTGTGGAGTGCCTTGGACTGGCCGGCAGGAGGCGAGCTCGATCAAACGGCGCTTGAGCAACGCTATCGCCGCGCTAGCGTAATGGTTGGTGTGCTACCTATCGGACGCTTGCCCAGCAGCACGCGCAAACAGGCCGCATTCTTCTGGTCGCTTCGCGCCGATCGTTTCGACAGCTGGCGTTCAGCCGGGTTGGATGCCTGGAAGGCTGATGTCTTGGAACTATGGCCGGCAACGTGGCCGCTACTTGCCCAAATCGTCTCGCCGGACCAGCTTACCTTCGCGCGCTACGCGCACCGAACTCTGAGAAGTCCTGCTGAGGCAGGCATGCTCCACATCGGAGACGCTTGGCACTCGGCAAGCCCGCAACTCGGCCAAGGCGCCAATATGGCTCTTCTTGACGCCTATGCGCTCGCGCTGGCGCTCCGCGTGGCGCGTGATGTGCCGTCAGCGCTCGCGCACGCAGTCGCCATGCGACGGCGACACGTAACGCTCTATAAAGGGCTGACTGCATTGTTCACGCCCGTCTATCAATCCGACAGCCGCTTGTTGCCTATCGTCCGTGACCGGCTAGTCGGCCCGCTGTCGAAGCTGTGGCCCGCCACGAAGATCCAGGCGGCGATGGTCAGCGGCTTGGTTGGTAACCCACTGGGACCGCTAAACCTCTAGCCGCTGCAGACCAAGCACCAAGGCCATGTTGCAGTGACCGGTCCGACCCAATTCCAGACGCTCGGAGGTTCTAAGCCGCCTCTCAGTTTCGGCCATACGTTCAGCTTTCGCGTCTGGCGTGCCTGTGCACAAGTGGGTTGCGGCTCTCATCCGCGTAGACCGCTTCAATTGCCTTCGGCATCGACCGTGAACACCACCGGCTTGCCCCGCGACATCGGCTCCCAACCGGCCGACATAGCGGCGCGCACGCACCGCGAAATCGTTGCGCCATCGAGTTGAAGACGACCTCGCGGCAAGCCCTTTAAAAGCCGCTTGGGCGGCGGGAATTCCACCCATGCTTCGCGCTTGGCATCGCGCTGAAGAAGGGAAATCGTCATTCCCTTCCAACCTTCGTCATCCGACTGATGCGGTTCACGCTGGAGGTGCCAATCATATGTGGCGCCATCGACATCGACGGTGCCGCCGTTGCTTTGAGACTTTGACATTTGAGCGGCTCTAGCATGCCAGCGCGGCCAAGGCACAGGTTCGGGGGTGGATGGGCTCACAGCTTAGGCTGGCGGACCTTCAGGAAAGTCTGCGTCCACGCCGACGCACAAGCCGACGTTCAGGCCGTCCAGTCGCGCTCTCACAAGCGGTCACTCGTTCATGCGGAAGCTAAGCCGTCTCGGTGATGCGATCCGCAGCATGATATTTGTCCAAACGCGGAACGCCGCGTAGCGACGCTGGCGCGTGGCTACCCGACCTTGATATCACGCCCTCTATGCCAGACCCCGCATCTCAAAAGACCATCACCTATCTCGCCTATCTTGAAGAGATGGCCACGATGTATCCGGACACGGCGGTCGAGGCGCCCGGGTTGGGCGCGCTGCGGCCGCGCCCGTTCATCTTAGGAGGCAAGTTCGTACGAGCGCGCTTCAGCGGTATCCGGGCGTCCCTGTTCGACGAAATGAAGGACGCTGTAGGCCTCGCGCGTGACGGGGTACTGTCGGCCTACCAGCGTCAGCAACGGCGTACCGCGCTCCAGGAGGCCTTCCAACGCTTCCCCATTCCGGTCATCGACCTGTTCTGGTCAGGTGACGATGCCGCCGCACGCAGCCGGCGTGAGCGGACGATGCGCCTCCACCATTGGTTCCAGCTCGAGTTGTTGCCGGGAGCGGCCGAAGGTGCGCGCGAGCCAGTGTTCATGGGCGAGCCGGACGCCGGCCGTCCGGCCGAACCTGAGTTTGAGGCCGGCCAGCTTCTCGGTTTGAGGGCCTTGTCGGCGCGCGAGGAAGAACCTCTTCGCGATATCTTCTCCCTGGCGCATGTCCCCGACGCTGATTTTGACGAGGGTCCGGAAGGTCCCACGGGTGCGCCGCCGCCCGACGATGACGACGGCCCTGATGCCAGCGGCGTTGCGACCATCTCGGAGGAGGCGGAACAGCTTGCCGAACCGGTGCGCGAGCGAGTTCGTCCGGCCTATTCTGGCCGCGGCTCCACAGACAGCGACGACCAGCAATATGTGACGATCGGCCGGTGACGGAGAAGCTCAAGCGCGCGCGGATTGGCGGGGCCGATGTCACGAGCATTAAGGCGCCTGTCGGCGTCTCGCGCGCGAACGCTATCAGCGGCGCTCGCATCTACGACGTTGGACAGGGTGATGCGATCGCGATCATCGACGACGCCGACCGGACGATCCTGCAGCTCGACTATGGCGGCAGGCAAGGCAATCCGTTCGAGGGCAAGAGTAGCGGCGAAGTCGATCGAATGCTGCCCGTGACCAGCGATGCGCTAGTCATGGTGACGCACTGGGACGAGGATCACTGGTCGACCGGTCCGAAGGGAGCTGCCGCTAAAGCCGTCGATTGGCTGGTGCCGCGGCAGGTGACCTCCCCACGCGCGGTCCGCTTCGCCGCGGACCTCAAGAAGGTACGCTGCATTCCCGAGACGATGGTCGGAAGCATCGTAGAGTTCACCGCGCGGAACGGGGACGCCATTCTCTGGCAGAAAATCGCACCGTCTTCGCCGTCGCCCTCTATCCATGAGAACTGCAACAAGACAGGCGTGGCGGTCGCGCTGCTGCGGCGCTCGGGCGCGCGGGGCCAGGTGATCCTGCTCCCTGGGGACGCGCCCTTCCACGAGGTACCGCTCTTTCAGCACCTTTATCTCGCCGGGATGACGCTCACCGGGCTTGTCGCTTTCCATCACGGGTCAAAATATCACTGGACGGACGCCACAAGGTCGATGCTCCGCTTCTGGCCGGTGACGCCAGGCGGCGCTTGCGATGTCGTATTCTCCTATGGGGCAGGGAACAGCTATGGCCACCCGCACCCTAACGAGTATGCCATGCTCGCCGCACGGAGGGAGATCTCCACGCCAACACTGCGGACGGCCAAGGCTCCCCACCACGACATCCTGTTTCGGTGAGCTTTTTGGCGAGGAAGCCGATGCAAATGTCGCGCTGGCTCGACGAGGATACATTCGTAAATATTGGCGCGGACTCGGTCCTAGCGAACAAGTGCGCGACCAGAGTGCGGGGGGTAACCTCGTGAGCGGCGCTTGGCTGCATGAACTCCCGATCTCAAAAAGTGAACAAGCGGCTCGAATGGCTGAGGGGCGCCACTAGCAGGCGGGCAGCTCCGGGAAAGACCCAGTTATGGACGCTCACGAGCATTGATCCGCATCCCGAATGCGGTCGCTGCTTCAGGTGATGTCCGATGGCCGGAACTGGGCCGGTAGCGGAATAGCAGCTTTAAGAGTGACGAACGTTACAAGCGGACAAGCGCCAAGCGGCCAAGGCCCACAACGCGTCGGTCAAACACGCTCAGTTTCACGACACCCATTCATCCTGAGGCACTCGCTGCCGAATCTAACGGTGCCGCAGAAGCGGCGAGGCTACTTGTATACCGCTTCTGTCTGCGACTGAATGGCCCCGGCCAGCGCCTTCAGCGTCACGATGACGTGCCGAAAATAGGTATCATTAATGACCAGCTCTTCCCCGGCCTCGCCCCGACGCTTGTCGCCCGCCTTCTCGACGTAGAGCTTGTTGATGAGCCCGCTGTTGTGGATGATTATATCCCGTGACGCCTTGATCTCAATGAACGCGCGCACTGTATCCGGCTCAAGCTCTATCGACAGCACCTTCGCTGCCTTGTCGAGATATTCGGACGGTTTGCCGAACATCAGCCCTTCACACTTCAGCGCTACGAAACGGCGGATCACGTCGTCACGATCTTCATGCTCAAGGAACAGGTCGAGGAGAATACCGCTCTTATCCGCCAGCACCGATAGCTTGGCTGGAAAGGCACTCGCGGCGATCGCGATACATTCCTGGATAAAGGCTTCGACCCGCGACACCATCGAGACGATGTTGGTCTCAAAGACGCCCCGCTCGTGCTGGGCGTAGAAAATCAGGCCGATATCCTCGTCCCTGCGCCGGCTTATAACCGTGCCTTTGCGCTTGGGTACCGGATAGGGCCTTTTAGCCTTGCTCTTTGAAGACCGGAGCTCGTCCGCGCGCGTCTTCAACTCCGGCCGGAGCAGCGCCGTAAATATCCATGCATCGTTAAGATAGCGGTAAAGCCGGATGTGGCGCGTGTAGATCGCCCTGGATACGCCACTTTTCCTTGCCACACCTTCCCCCCAGTCGTCATCGACGATCCTACGAAATCTATCCTCAATCGTAGAGCACCCCCAGCACCTGACGCGCGGAAATCATTAGCGGGGCGCCTTGTTCGCCTTCGACCGCTTCTGTCGCGATCACGATCGATGCGCCGAGACCGCCGATCGTCTCGAACTGACGGAGGTGGGCGAGTTTTCCGGGGAGGCGTGCGCCGACGCGTTTGAACAGACTGGTGCCGTCATCGAGCGTGACCGCAACCAGCTGACCTTCATAGCCGTCGAGGTCCGTCGCCGTCAGCTCGGCACCACCCAGGATCGTCTGGCCGGGTAGTACCAGGGGAACCGCACTTTCCTCGCGGACACGATAGGCGATATCGATTCGGGCGAGCTCGGGCACCGTTTCGACCGCCGTCGCTTCCCCGCCGCCGACCGGCGGCGGCACCGCGGTGAAGATCGCACCGACGATGCGATGCAGCCGAACCTTGCTCTCGTCAAAGGTCATTGTCGGCCGCCGGTGGCGCGGATCAGGCATCTGAGCCGACAGCGAGACACCGAGCGCACCGGGCGATTTGGCCATGCGGCGGGCCAGAACCTGTTCGCGATACAGCGCGATCACCAAGTTCTGGTCGCGACCGGGATAGGGCTCGGCCTCAACGATAGCGACTGCGCCAGCCGGGATGGCGAAGCCCAGGCTTTCGCCGCGAATGTAGTAGAGCGCCTTACCGTCGAACCAGTCGCCGGCGATCTGCTCGGTGGCAACGTCCTGCGAGCCGCCCGTGGGCGCCGTGCCGACGAATGCTGCGATGTCAGGACAGATTGGTACGGCGAGCACTGGCCTATCTATTGGGCGCAATGTCACGACGTTGTCGTTGGCGGTATCCGCGGGCGCGAGCGGCTCGCGCCAACGGTGCAGGCGGAACTGCTCATGAACCTTCTCAATCGACCCACGCAGTCGGACGAAATCGGTGTCGACATGCTTCACGTCGATGTAGGTGAGCGAGGCCTTGTCGTGATGCGAGGTGTTGAGCACTCGGCGCGGCGCTGCACCTTCGGCGAGCGCTGGATCGTCCACGAACCGTTTAAGAACAGGATTAGTAAATAGCTCGCCGCTGCCGTTTGTAATCAGCCCCCGCAGTCGATCGACCAATGGGAACAGTGTCAGCGCCCGCGTCGCCGTGGCGTGGGCGGGCTCCACCAGATCGTCGAACAGGTCGCCGAGCCGTGCTTCGAGGAACACGCGCACGTCGGATGCGTAAGTCTGCGCCTCTGATGCGCCGTCTTCCGCCGCCAGAAAATCCTGCCGTCGTCGATCGACTTCCTCGATCGCGGGCGACAGGCCGAGCGTCGGCCGCACGGTGTTCACCGGATGCACCGAAAAATGCTCGACGCGGTCGCCGGAACGACACTCGGCGACGAGCGACCGGGCGAACCGTCGGTCGTGTGTGGTAACCAGCAACTGCGCGCCGGCTGTCGCGACGCCTGCCAAGCCATGTGCGAGCCGCTGTCGGTTGTCGTGATCGAGCAGTTCCTGCGGGTCGTCTAGCACCAATAATGCAAGCCCGCCGCGCGTTGCCAGCACATGCTCGCGAAAGGCGAGGAAGAAGCCGAACAGCGCGCCGCGAAGCGCCGAGGCATTGGAAATGTGCTGGGCCGGCGCAGTGACGCCATCGCGGCCGACGGTCAACTCCAGGACGCCACGCGCGTTCATGCCGGTGCCGGTTAGGTCCGGCGCAAACACCGTCGCGTTCCGGTAGATTGACGTACGCCAATGCTCCGATCGATCATGAAGCGTCCGACGCAATGCATCGACCTGTGTCTGTGCAAGGTTGCCTAGCGGAACGAGCAGATCGAGCGCCGTTGCGGCTCGCCCGCAGGCGGCGATCCGCGTTGCTTTCGCGACGTGGTTGCCCCGTGCCGTCTCCATGCGCCGGGTCTGTTCGATCGCGGCATTCAGCGGTGCCGCACCATCCACGATCCCGCGCAGCGTCGAAAGGCGGGCGCCAATTGCTCGCTCAGCATTGGCGGCTCCGTCCTCGCCGCGTCTGACGGCTTGAACGAAGCTGTTGATCGCCCCACCATTCGCCGCGCGCCATTCCGCGAAAGCAAGCGCGCGCACGGTGCGGTCGATCATCTGCTGGAGCCGCGTGGCACCGGTCGCCAGCGCGGCAGGCAGAGGGCGGGCGGCGGGTTCGTTGAAGGCGGGAAGGTCCGCGATCCGCTCGTCGATAAGCTTGACTGCGTCCGGCTGCAGAGCAACGAGAACGCCGCGGAAGGGTTCGGTCGAGAACAGTTCGTCCGCCAGACCTGCACGCAGCAATACGGCTGGCCTAGCCGGCAGATCGCCGCGTGCCTCTTTGCCGATCGCAGGCGGCAGTTCCTGGATCAGATGCCCGCACCAGTGTGCCGACCATTCCGCGATCGTGCGCGCGATCACTTCGCGGTCGCGTGCGGCATCGGCGAGGTGATCTGAAACGGGGTTGCCGGATACCGGATCGCACGCGCCGTGAAGCTGGTGGATACAGAGAGGACAGGTGCCATCGTCGATGTGCGCATGGTCATGCATCCACGCGGAGACCTTGGCATAGAGCTGGGCACGGCGGGCGCGATCGGGATCGCTCGCCAGCTGAGCGATGGTGGCAGCCTCAGCCTCCACCCGCGCCAGCAGGGCTATGACTGCGGCGACATCATCAGTATTCGCCGAGAGCGTTGACAGTCGAACGATCGACGACAGCTCGCCCGCAGTCTTCAGCCGTTCGATTGCAGGCACGATGCTTGCTTCAAGGTCATCGCGCGACTGCTTGTTCTCGGGATCGAATCCGTCGCCCAGCACATCCTGCGCATCCTTGAGCGCCGCCGCCTTTAGATCGACGAAATGCGTGCCGATCGCGGCAATCTGCTCTCTGGCTTGCGCATCGGTCACCGCAGGCGCATCGCCCTCGAATGCGATCGCCGCTGTCTCGGCGATGACGGCGGCGAGATCGTCGACGGCCTGCTGATACTGGACGGCGATTCCGTCGCGCTGGGATTCGAGCTCCGGCGTCGCTGTCTTCATGATCCGCACCGCCATTTTTTCGGCGTGCTTCGCGAGATCGACGAGGTCTGCAAGTCCGGTCAGGCGCGCGACGGCTTCACCAAGTTGCGATGCCGAACCAACTGCCAGGAATGGCAATAGCGCGGGCATCGTCGTGGCTATTCGCCAGGCGATCGGGTCGACGCCGACAGCGTCGAGGTCGGGTGGTGTCTCGTTGAGCTTGCCGCGCGCTGACCGGTTCTGGCGGCGCCGGAGCGGGGGCAGCGGCGTGCCGTCGGCATCGGCGAAGGTCACCTCAACCCAGCTGTCCGCCGGGATGGATTGCCCGTCGGCGGGCAAATCACTCGACCTCAGGGGCATCGGCGAAATGGCCGACATCGGATGGGTGCTGACACTGCCATCGTCGCGCATGATCTCGCACGCGAAATCCAGAGGCCCCTCCTCGGGCGCTCGCTGCGAGCGGATCAGATGGCCAGTGAGACACCAGACCAGCGCGTTGGCGATCGAGGTCTTGCCGGACCCATTGACGCCCTCGAACAACGTGATCGGCTTGCCGGGCTCGAACACGAACGAGGCGGGTGGCTCGGTTGCGCGGCCATAGGCATGCAGTCCGGCAAAACGGTGCGCTTCAACGCGAACCAGCCGCAGCAGCCGAGCTGCCGAGGCAGTTGCAACATGGGCGGCGGCCGCAGTGACGGGAGGTGGCGTGCCAATCGTGTCAATGACCGCCTCGGTATCCCCCGCTGACAGATTGCCCTGCCATTTACCCCGATTGCGGCGATACCAGTCGAGCACTGCACGGGCGTCATCCGACGCCAATGTCAGTTGCTCACCACCGCCAAGCGCCACGGCTCGGCCGCCAACAAGGTCGGCGAGCAAGGCTTCGGTCGTCAACAGATGAATATCGCGCGGTGCGCCGGTATCGTCGGCCATGATGTCCCCTTAGCCCCGGGACATTCTCGCTGCTAAAAGGATCGTCGTCCAGATCACGACGTAAAAATCAGCGCCCCAAGCCTAATACTGAAAGATCAAAATTGGTGGTAAGCTGCCCATCCCCCCCAACGATGATCTATTGTCCGCTTTAGGGCAGGCCCGCGGCGACGCTGAATGACGAAGATCAGGGCGCTACGTAGCCGTTCATTCGAAATCTTATCCCAATGACGAAGCAGACTCTAGGGCAGCTCCCAACGATCATTCGCGGGATCGAGGTCAATCTCGCTGGTTGACCATTGGCAGGCGGCGAACCTGCCAGCGTGCTATTGCCGCAGGACGGCCGCGTCAGCCTTCCTTTTCGCCGATGATCTGCTTGATCGCGTCGTCGATCTTCTTACGCGTCTCGTCGCTGCCGGCCTGGTCGATCAACGTCTCGAGCGCGGCCGCGGCATCGGCGTAGGTCGAGATGAGCTGGGCCAGCTCCTCGGCGGTGAGCTCGCCGGCACCAAGCTTCGATAATTTGTCGATCGCTTCCTTGAGCTTCTTTCCGGCTTCGTCAGGATGTTTGTTGGCTTCGGTGTCATAGGCGGCGGCGGTGGTCAGCAGCTTCGCGGCGTCGGCCGAGACCGCTTGCCATAGTTGCGCATGGCAAGCGCGAAAGCCAGGCTGGTCGAATGCGTCAAGAGACGCGTCGAGCTTCAGCCCTTTGCACGCCGAGAGCGTACTCAAGTCGGCACCACGCAACTTGTCGCCAAAGCCCTCATGGCCGGCATCGAGCGCGTTGGCTGCGAGCATCCGCCGCTCGGCCATTGCCCCGGCGAGAAAGGCACTATTGTCGTTGACCGCATCCTTTAATCGCTTGATATTCTCGGGATTGCCGAGGAATTCACGCAGCGCCGCGGCGCGTCTGGCATCGTCGACCGGCTTGAGGATGATCGTCGCGAGCCCCTCGAACACGCCCTTCAGCGCCTTGACGCCGGCGATCACGCCAGCAACGGTGAACGCCTCGGGTGCGCCGATCGGGTAGGCAGCGGCGCGGTAAGCGGCGACGCCGGCCGGTGCGAATTCCGCGGCGCAGCGCGCTTCTTCCTTGGCTTCGGTTTCGAGCGCGACCGTGATCGCATAGGACTTGCCGAGCGCTACGAGCAACTCGCCGACCTTTTCGGACGGGGCCGCCGCAGTGTTCTTGAGCGCCTCCGCGACCGCGGCGAGGTACCGTGACTGCTGGCTCTGACCTTCGATCGCGACGCGCGGCTTGCAGGTGAAATCCTTGAGCGGCTGGAGCTCGAAGCGGCCTTGCTCGCCCTGCGCGGCAAACAGGATGCGGCTGGCGACGGCGTGGCGTAGATAGGCGCCGCGCCGGTCGGTCGGATACCGCGTCACTTCGTCGTTGACGACAGTACCGAGCTTGGCGGTCTGGGCACCGAAGGCATCGATCGGCTTTACATAGGAGATCCGCGGCGCGCAGGCGGTGGTGCCGAGCAGCGCAAGAACGAGAAAGCGGATGGACGGTCGCATGCGTGAGTTCCTCGTGTTGCTATGGTATGATCTGCGCGAGTTCCTGCTGGATCGTGCCGGCGCCGAGCGCGCAGTTTCCGGCCGACACGCCGATGCCCTGGAAGTGCAGCGCGACCACATGCTGGCTCGCGGCATCGAGGATCGGCGATCCACTTGAGCCGCTTTCGGCTTCACAGCGGTGAAGCTGGTTGCCGGGACGGCAGCCAAAGGACTGGTCGACGTTCGCGAGCTTGCATTTCTGCGGATCGCGCGAGATCGCCTTCTGGTTAGGCTTGCTATATTGCCAGACCGTGATCAGCTGCACCGGATGGCCGATGCTCGGCCCGGCAGCGAGCGGCAGAATCGCTTGCGCATAGGCAGCCGCCGATGGCGCACGGGCGAGTTCGAGGACGGCGAGATCGCGCGGATAGATGCCGCTGACCGGCACGCCGGAGGCGACATGAACGACTCGTGCCCGGATAGTCTCGACGACATCAGCGAGGTTGCCGCGGAATTCGCCGAAATGGACCCGGACTTCGCCATAGGCCGCTTTGGGATTGAAGCCGGCTGGCAGGCAGTGGCGGTTAGTGAGCACGCGGGTCGCGGCGATCCGCACTCCGCTGCACGACAGGCTCTCGCTCGCGGCGTGCGACCATTGCACCAGCACCACCGCGCCGGCCCTCGCGATGATCGCGGCATTGGCGGGATCGGCGCGGAATGCCGCGTCGAAAAGCTCGAGCTTGCCGCCTTGCGAATACAGATCCTGGACGCCATCGTCGGACACCATCGATTCCCAGACGATCGGCTCTATGATGCCTTCACGGCGCAGCGTCACCGGCCCGGCGCGCGGCACCGAGACTTCGATCGTGTGGTCGTAGACGCGGTAGGTCTCGATATTGGCAGGGGTGACGACGGTCGTAGCGCCCTCGGCGATGATCTCGAGCCGCCAGTCCTCGGCAGGCAAAGGCGGCAGGCGCAACCGCGCCGTGCCGATGAAGGGCGCCTCGAACCCGCTGTCGATGGCGATCATCTTGACCTTGACTTCGCCGGCCTGCTGCCCGGCCAATGAGAGTGGCGTCGCCAGAAGTAGCGCGCCCACGGCAAGGGCGGTTACGCGTAGCATCAATGTTCCTGGCGGTTCAGCGGGTTGAAGACGAGATCGCGGCCGATCAGGTCGATCGGTCGCGGCGTGTCGTCGCTGCCGAGTTCGGCGAGACACGCTCCAGCCATGCTCTCGAGGTTGGCAGTACCGAGCGCCGGGCGGCACCGGCCCGGCACGCCGTCTAGGTCGAGCAGGACGTCGCGTTCGATCGTCGCGAAGGGCCGCTTCGAAGCGAGCTTGTCGGCCTGATAGACCAGGATATAGCGATTATGGCCGCCATCATTGCCGCTCCAGCGCAGGCGCAGCAGCTTCTTGACCGCGACGCAGCGCGTTACGCCCTCGCCATCGGCTTCGGGCACTTCGTCTCCTTCGAGATAATAATAGAGCACGCCCTGGCTCGCATCCTGCTCGGAGACGTCGCATTGGCTTGACTTGGCACGGCCGCGGATCCTGAGCGGCGCCGACGGGCTCGCCGCGTCGGTGCGCTCGTCGCCGGTGGCGCCATAGGCAAGCGCCTCGCCCTGCTTCAGCGCATTGACCGCCAGCGCGCGGCTCGCATTGACCTGTCCGAAGCGGATCCTGCCGCCGAAGTTGCGCGTGAGGTCGGCGCTGGCCTGGATGGTCGTCACGATATCATAGGCGTTGCGCGGATCGGTCCAGCTGCCGCGCATCCGCAGCGCGAGTGCCGCGACCGCCGGCGCCGCGACCGAAGTGCCGCTGGCAAAGGCGAGGCCGGGGCGCTCGCCGCGGGCGAGGACGGGCACGTCCTCGCCCGCGGCGGCGAGCATGATCGTGCGCGGCGTCAGATCATATTTGCGGCCGCTCGACGGGCTAGCCTCTATCAGCGCCCCGGCATTGTCGACCGCCGCGACGGTGAGCACCCAGCCGAGCGATCCGAGGCAACTCGGCCAATAATAGCAGGTGAAATTGTCGGTGGTGTCGATCGTGTCTGCGGTCGCGCCATGGTCGTTTTGTTCGGGCGCGGCCGCGACGATCACCGCGCCAGCCTGCATGGTCGTGTTGATCTTGGCGGCATAGGCGCCGACGATCGGCTTGCCAGGCGTGCTGCCCGGCTGCGCCGGAGGCGGCTCTTGCTGATAGGACGCGACGAATACCGGCGTCCCGCCGGGAAAATTGATATTGGGCGGCTGCAGCATCCGCACGGCGCCGATATTAACAGGCCCGAACTCGAACAGCGGTGCGATCTCGACGGCGCTGGCGCCGGTGTCGACGCGGGTCGCCTGGCCGGTGATAACGCTGGCGACCGCGAAGCTATGGCTGAACGGTCCGCCAGGCGCCGGCTCGCGCCAGTCGGCGCAGGCCAATTGCCAGCCGGGCGCGTCGGCGAGCATCGGATGCAAGGCGAGCGCATGTCCCTCGCCCTCCCAGTCATTCTGGCGCATGCGCGAGGTCGATACCCAATTGGCGATGGTGTTGCCTGCCTCGCCGTCGAGCACCGCGAGCATGTTGCGCGGGAGCGCAATCCGCGTGGCGCCCGCTGGCCAGGCAATGGCCGTACGGACCGCCGCGGCCGCCGATGCGATTCGCGCTGCTGGACATCCCGCCGGGGTCTCCTGCGCGGCGCCGAACAGCGAGCGCAGCGCCACCGGCGGCGCAACAAGCGTGCCGATCGCGCCCCGGACCGGCACCACCGTCGCGCGCGCAAGCGTGCCGCGCACCGCCGGAGCCCGCACCTCGGGCACGTCGAGCGACAATTGGATGGTGCGTCGGCGCACCACCAGCCGGCGTGTGCCGCTTGCTTCGCCGCCGCTATCCTCGGGCGCGATCATGTCGATGACGCAGCTGCCGCTTTCGCGATTGTTCCAGCGCAGGCCGTGGCACACGCTCTCGACCTGCTCGGGAGCGAGTGCCGCATCGTGCGCGGCGTTCGACGGCACGCTGACTTCGCCGACCGTGTCGAACACGTCCCAGCGCACCTTGGGCAGATAATGGCGGTCTTTGCCCGGCGCACGCAGCAATGCGGGGATTCGTTCGATCTGCGGCGTATTCGCGGGCCAGCCGCCGCTGGCGACGATCTTGTCCCAGAAATAGCATCCGCGAAGCACGATCTTGAGTTCGGATTGCGGTCCGCAAACCGCGCGCACCTGCTCGATATTGTCGGTGGTATTGGTGGGGTCGAGAATAAGGTCAGGATGTTCCCTGACCAGCCGCGTGAGCGCCTGCGCGGCGAGCTCGGGCGCGTTGTTGCCGCTGAACTCCACGGTCACGACTTCGGCGCGGGGGCTTTCAGGCGCCAGCAGCGCTGCACTACTCCATAGAAGAATATATCCTGCGCGCACACCTGACCTGACATCTATTCATCGGGGGGACGCAACGCGTACATGACCAAAGCCGCACAATGATACAAAGTTAGCACATCTTCGTGCCGGAGTCTCAAGTATTGTAAGGAATGAGAACAATGTGTTCCTAGCCTCGGCACGAGCCGCGCCTTGTTCCCGCGGATACCGCGGATGGAACGGTGATCTCCGCTATTCCGCTACGCGACGATGGAGCCCGTGCAAGACGCCGGCCCGGGCGGATGATCGGAGGCAAATGCGCATCTTCCGCATCATGACATTCGATGGCGACGTTCGCCACGAGGCCCAAAGCTGTCCGTTAGAAAAGTCGGGACTGCCCCACCTGCGGCCGTTCTTGGGGGCGCGGCGAGCGCGAACGAACGGCGGATTTCAGGTTCGTTGTTCGGCGAGTTGAACGTCTTCAATTGGGGCGCGTAGCTGCCGTTTCGACAATCATGAACAAGCGTCCGCTTACTTCATCTGACCGCCCGAAAGCGGACCGGCGGCTATCCACCCAAATCACGCCAATCAACGTCTGCCGAACGAACGGCGGCCTTTGAGATCAGCGAGCGGCGAGCTGAACGACCGACTTTGGGCGCAAAGTCGCTGGCACCATTTCGGTAGTTGTTCTCAAGCGGCCGCGCTCCGCGCAAGCGCGGCGATGTGCTCCTCGCAGATGACCTGGACGGTGCGCCCAAGCTCTTCTACCCGCCCGCTGAGCCAAGTCAGCTCCTCTTCGCTGATACGATAGTGCTTCGAGTAACGCGCCTTCACATAGGCCTCCTTGAGCTTCTCGAAGCGTCCGCGGTCAGCGCGTGTATCGCGCGGCCATGCGTCGATCAGGCGTAGGTCGATGCGCTCCGCCTGCGTCCGGAGAAAGCCGAGATTGTGTACGTGCGGCGTGTAGAACGTGCAGACCAGCAGCACACAGTGGTAGAGGCGCTCGACTGTCTGATGGAGATCGAAGGCAGCATCCTTCCTGAAGCCCTTAGAGATGTCAAAGCGAGCGATTTCAAAGCGCTTCATCGCCGCGGGGAACCACTCGGCGAAATACTCCTGTGCCATCGCCAGCGCCTGCTGCGGCGTCTTTGGCATGGGCTCATGCAGCTCGGTATTGTCGCTCTCGTAGAGCGCGATGCCGTCGCGAACGACATCCATGAAGAAGTAGCGGCCGTGCGCGAGACCATCGTTCACCTCGTGCAGGGTGTGGACAATGAAGTTGACCGGCGTGCGCAGTGTCCTGATGACTGACAGCTCGCGGTTCAGCCGATCCTCGGCCGTGGACCAGAAGGCCGCGCGGTCGGTGAGCTTCTCGTGATTGACGATGACGAGCAGGTCGAAGTCGGACTGATAGCCCTTTGCGGTATGTGGCTCGTCGACCCAGCCGCCACGCGCATAACTGCCATAGAGGATGACCTTGAGGATGCGCGCCTGCCGCTTCCAGTCGACCGTGGCGGTCGCGGTCGCGTCGCGGAATTCCTCGAACAGGATCTGCACCACGCGCTCGAGCTCGCGCTGCTTGGCCGCTGGCAGATGATCGAGATCGGTACGCATCGGAGAATCCTAGAGCGCCGGGACGGCGATGCAACCGCCGGAAGGCGGATCAAGCGCCATTTCCGAGCGGTCCAGCATCAGCGCCGTCATCGGAAAGGTGGCGGGCAAGCAGGACGAGCGCACTGGCGAGCAGCCGCTCGACCTCGTTCAGGTCGATGCCGAGCCGCACGGCCACCGCGGCATAGTCCTGCCCGTCAATGGCATGGAGCACGAACACCTGCTGCTCGGCCTCGGGCAGCGCGGCGACTGCGGCTGCCATGCGTGCAACCAGCCTGGCATCAACTTCGGTCATATCATCGCTCCTTTCAGGCGGCCTAGGGGACCGTTGGCTACGCCCAGCGGGCGCGCCACGAGCGGGGACCCGCACCGAAGGGCGAAGCGCAGCGGAGCACCCGGCCTTGCCGGGTTGCGGGGCACCGCGGCGCGCCCGACAAGCGGAGCTCAGGTCCTGGCCGGCTGGGAGCGGGTGAGCCGGGCAATGCAGGTGTTGCGCATGCCAGTGAAGTGACGCAGACTCGGGTCGCAGCGCGGTTTCGAGCCGGCAGCCCGCTGCGGACAGACCGCCAGGCATCAAACGCTTCCGGCCATTTCGGTCGGCGGTAAATCTCCGAGGCACCGCCGGCACGAGACAGGTTCTCGTGCGATTGCTTTTCCCTGCCCGCGCGCTGCGCGGCGGCAGCTGCACGCGGTAAGGCGGATGCGGCGGCCGGATGACGAACCTGGCCAGTCGCCCGGAGGGGGCGGCAGCGACCAGGCACGCTTCGACGTGCTCTACCGCGAGCAGGCACCCCGCCTGCGGCGCTGGCTCGACGCGCGCGTACGATCCAGGGAGGAAGCCAACGACCTGGTGCAGGATGCCTTTGCGCGGCTGCTCGGCTCGGGCGCTCGCGACGGCCTGCGCCAGCCCGAGGCGTTCCTCAACCGGATCGTGCGCAACCTGCTCATCGACCGATCACGCCGCGTCTCGAACCGCATATCGCATGTGCCGATCGACCCATTGAACGAGCCCTCGGCTCGCGCCACCCAGGCGGACGACATCGAGCTTGAGCAGATGCGCGGGCGCTACCGGGCGGCGGTCTACGCGCTGCCGCCGCGGACGCGCGAGGTGTTCCTGCTGCACCGAGTGGCGGGTATCGGCTACAAGGAGATCGCGACTCAGCTCGGCATCGGCATCCGCACCGTCGAATGGCATGTCGGCGAAGCGCTGCTGAGGATCGGCAAGGACCTGGGGCAATGAACATCGCCGACCGGCATACGGAGGAAGGGGGCGAGGCGCTCGCGCGCGAGGCCGCGCATTGGTTCGCGCGCATGCGCGGGCCCGACGCCGACGCCAGCCGCGCGGCGTTCGAAGCATGGCTGGCGCGAGGCCCCGAGCACCGGGCGGCCTACAACCGCGCTTCCGAGATTTTCGCAATGGGAAAGCTGCTCGCGGAGCCGAAGCCGTCCGTTCCCGTGCCCGCACCGGCACGGCGACACAGAGTGTTCGCGGTCTCGCTGGTGACCTTGGCTGCCTGCGCAGTTGGCATCGGCGGTTGGGTCGCGTCGCATCCTTCGCCACCTGCCCCGGACCCGCGCCAAGTCCTAGCCGTAACTACCAACCATCGCACCATCTCGACCAAGGCTGGCGAAGCGCGCGTGTTGCGCCTCGCCGACGGCTCGACCGTGCGTCTAGGCGGTGGGAGCGTCCTCGATGTCGATATCGGCAGCCGCCGACGCCGCCTGAGTCTGCTTCGTGGGCAGGCACGGTTCGAGGTCGCGCACGAGCAGCGTCCCTTCATCGTATTCGCCGGCGGCGGCAGCGTCACGGCCCGCGGCACGATCTTCGAGGTCGCGATGACGCGCTCGGGCTTGGTCGACGTGCGGCTGCTCCAAGGGGCGGTCGACGTGGCGCTGCCTCCCAAGCCCGCTTCGCCGCAGCCGCCGATGCGCAAGCTGGTAGCAGGGCAACGTGTCGCTTTCGTGGTGCAGGCTGACGGCTCGACAACGCCTGCTGGATCCACCGGCGTGAAAGCTGCGCCGCCCGCCGCCCCGCGTGAGTTCGAGGCGACACCGGTCGCCGAGCTGGTCAAGCTGGCGAACCGCGGGGCCGCGCGTCCCATCCGGCTGGCCGACCCATCGCTCGGAGCGCGGCGCGTGTCCGGCTTGTTCCGGCTCGACGACACCGAGCTGCTTGCCCGCCGGCTCCGAGCGCTGTTCGGAGCGCACATGGATACCAGCGATCCCCGCGAGATCGTGCTGATGTCTACAGGCGGCCAGGCGCCGGCTTTCGGCCAGGGGGGCGGTCGTCACCCTGAACCTGAAGGCGGAAGGTAACCGGCAAGCGCCCAGCGAGCACCGAGTAAGACATAGTTGATATCGCCGCGCCGGTTGAAACGCCGCAGGATATTTACAATATAGCCGCCGGCACCAGAGATGTCTCATCGATCAGTCCAGGCCGGGTGGCCATCACTATGTCCAGGCGTCACGCTAAAGGTGGTGGCGCATGTCCAAGCATGCTTTTCCCGCCCGGCTTCGATGCGCAGCAATACTGCTCTGAAAACAATCGGATTATAACCCGATTATAACCTACTCATAAGCGTGAAGCCCGCTACATTAGGCTGGTCATGGCCATGACGTTCTCTCAATGGAGGAATGCCATGAAACGCGAATATCAGGATACCATCGAACTAGGCGTCGTCAGCACCGACACCAAGGGCGTCACGCCCGGGACTGCCGACCTCGACTTCGGCCGTCAGATCAAGAGCGGCCTCAGCGACGACTGATGAGACCTGGCGCGCGTCCCAAACGGGCGCGCGCCTTTTCTCGTGCGGAGATCCATCGATGTCGATCGTCCTTCGTTCCGGACTCTCCTGGTGCACCCCTGCCGGCCAAACGGTGTTCCTCGACCTGACACGCGATCGCTACTTTTGCCTTTCGGAGACGCCCGACGCGCTATTCCGGCGCTGGGCCGCGGGCGAAGCGCTCGCCCCGCCCGAACAAGCTATGCTCGTCGCGAATGGAGTGGCGGAGATGGGGGAAGGTGATCCGCCAGCTCCTGCCGAGCATGTTCCCGCGACCCGAGACCATGCCGTTTCCAACGGCAGCCGCAGATCCGTGCCTGAGGTGACGGCCGCGATCATCGGGCAACTAGGTGCGCGGCGCTGGCTTAGGCGCCTACCTCTCTCCACGGTCGTAGCGCGTCTCGCGCAAACTCCCGGCGTCGAAGTCGGCGCACGGGACGAGACTTGTCTTCGCAAGATCGCCGGCGCTTTCGTCGCGAGCGCGATGGTGGTGCGGGCCGCCGATCAATGCCTGCCGCGAGCAATCGCGGCGCAGCGTCTGTGTCGCCGCCAAGGACAGGATGCAGCGTTGATCTTCGGTGTGCGTCTCGACCCGTTTGCCGCGCATAGCTGGGTGCAGGCGGGAGACGCCGTGGTGGTGGGAGACCTCGAGCAGGTTCGACTCTACACCCCGATCCTGGTGGTCCGATGAGACCGCGCTACCTCATTCTTGTAGGGCACGAGCCGAACCTCGCTGCCCGTGCGGAGCACATTGCCCGCGCGACCGAGTTGCGGATCGCACGCTGCATGCCGCCCGTCGCCGTGCTGGTGAACGAGACCTGCGGCTGCCTCGATATCGATGCAGACGGCCTGGTGATAGGCACGCTGTTCCATCGGCACGGGCCTCCGCGTGCAATCATCACGTTTGGTGCCACCGAACGCAGCGCATTGGCACGCGAAGGAAGCGGCGCGCTCCTCGCATCTTATTGGGGCGGCTATGTGAGCGTCCGGTTGCGCGGTGACGCGGTCGAGATCCTGCGCGATCCCTCGGCTGCGCTACCCTGCTACCGGGCCGCGGCCGGTGGCATCGCGAAGTTCGCTTCGGACGCCGAACTCCTGTGGGCCGGGGATGGGGAGCCTGCGGAGATTGCATGGGATGCGCTGGGTCGCGCGCTCTATTCCAATGGCCTTCCCACTACCGAAACCGCACTTGCCGGCATAGGCACGCTGCTCGCCGGAACGGCTGTCATTCTTGAAGGTGGATTCGAGCGCATGGTGTCGGCCTGGTCCCCCTGGGATTTCGTCGCGCCGCGCGAGGACGAAGAGGCCGACGCGGAGGGGGAGCGTTTGCGGCGCGTCATCGAGCATTGCACTGCCGCGTGGTCGTCGCTGTACCAGCGCCCGGTTCTCAGCGTATCTGGCGGGCTGGATTCGTCCGTCGTCGCGGCCTCGCTGGCGCTGGCCGGCAGAAAAGCGTCGTGCGTCACGATGTACACCGAGGATCCGGCGGGGGACGAGCGGTGCTTCGCGCGGCTGCTTTGCGAAGCGCTCGGCCTGCCGCTTTCGGAGTATCGATACGAACTCGGCGCAGTCGATCTCGCGCGCGCGCTCGGGGTGCGCCTTCCACGCCCCGCTGCCCGCGCCGAGGCGCAACCCTTTGAGGCCGCGCACCGCACGATCGCGGCGCAGGTCGGCGCCGACGCATTCTTCACGGGAAACGGCGGCGACAACGTCTTTGGCTATTCCCAATCCGCTGCGGCGCTCGCGGACCGGGCGTTGCACGAGGGACCGGGCGCGGGTGCCTTTGAAACGCTAAGAGACATTTGTCGCCAGACCGGCGCCGGGCCGTTGCGCGTAACGCGCGCCGCCGTGCGCATCGCGCGCCAGCCGCCCGGCTATCGCTGGGGTCCGAGCCCGACGTTCCTCCATCCCGACCTGATAGCCTCGATGCGCGACCTGGTATTGGCACATGCATGGCTCGAGGCACCGCCATGGTCGCTCCCCGGCAAGGCAGCGCATATCGCCGGGCTGCTGCGCGCCCATCTCACGCTTGAGTCCGACCGCAGCCGCATTGCGCCGCTGATCAATCCGTTGCTTTCCCAGCCGATCATCGAGACCTGCCTGTCGATTCCAAGCTGGCGATGGCGAGCGGGCGGGCGCGATCGCGCCGCGGTGCGGACCGCGTTCGCCGACAGGCTCCCGAAGGCGATCGTCGACCGCAAGGTCAAGGGAACCCCGGATCCGTTTTGCGGGGAGATCGTCCGGCGCAAGCGGCAGGAGCTGCGCGAACGCCTGCTGGATGGACGACTCACCCACCACCGAATTCTCGATCCGGGCGCGATCGAGGAGGCTCTTCGACCCGGGCGTGTGACGACCGGCGAGGAGAATGTGCGCCTGCTCGAGCTGGTCAATGTCGAGGCCTGGTGCACCGCCTGGTCATCGCCGTGGCGTGGCGGCGAGTCCGCCGCAGGCTCGGGCGCAACCGAATGATGCTCAAGAGGAGAACCGAAATGCGTACCGAAGACATGACTGTGATCGAGCTTGGAACGGCAAGCGTTGCGACGCGCGGCAGCGTGATGGGTATCGCCGACGGCGAATCGGGCAAGATGCTGCGATCCGGCCTGCGCGACGACTGAAACGACGCGAGCGGGTGCCAAGGCACCCGCTCGCCATACGTCGGGTTGCGAACGGCGCGCCACCGCACGCCCCGTCAAGACCGGAGAAGATCGATGCGTTGCAAAGACGGTAAGGTGACCGAGCTCGGGACGATCAGCACCAGCACGCGCGGATCCGCTGTCGGCATTGCAGAAAATGAAAGCGGCAGAATGCCTGGACCTGGGCGCAGTGGCGACTGATGCGGTTTGCGGTCTGAGGCGCTCAAGGCGCGGCGGGCGCTGGAGCAGAAGCTTTTAGAGTGACAGATAGCGCTTGGCGCATCGCCTCCCATCGCCCGACTTCGCCGGGGCGATCGGCCGCCTTCATGCCGTTTAGCCAATAGTCGAACCAATCGATCGAGCGGGCATATACCGCGAGGCGATGCGCAGGCTGCCACTTCACGTGATGCTCGCCTGGAAAAACATAGAGGTCGATCGGGCGGCCCAGCTCACGAAGCGCCGTAAAGCTCTGGAGGGAGCTCCAATGCTCATCGTCCGCCACCTGCGCCAGGATCGGCGCATGGATATCCCTGGCATTTGGCGAAATGGCGATCTGGCGCCAGAGTGCCCTCGCTGACTCGCTGTCGTCGATAGTCTTGGGATAGCCCATGAAATAGAAATGCTGCGCCGCACCGGGACCGACCCGCACCGGCAGGCCGGTGTCCCAGCAGCAGCTGCTCATTGCGAATGCGGAAAACAATTTGCTGTGGAGCAGCGCGAAGCCCGCAGTGGAGGCACCATCGCTCAGGCCGGTGATGCCGATGCGGGCTGGATCCGCGATGCCGCGTTCGATCGCGATGCGCACGGCCGCCTCCAATGACTCGAGCACGCTGCGGCGATCGGCGAAGTCCTTGAGGTTGATCCTGTCGGCCTCGAGGAAGTCTGTCGTGGAACGAAGCCCCACCGAGTCGGGCCTGTCGAAGCTCAGCACGGCGAAGCTGCGGTTGGCGAATGCCTGGATTGGATAGTCGTCCCCAGTCCCGCCCCGCAGAAAGCCGCGCGAAGTATATTGCACGACCACCAGTGGATACCGCTTACCGGGTTCGTACCCCACAGGCAGGACGAGGTCAGCAAAGGACTCGAGACCGAAGCTGTTGCGGGATCGCAGACGCTCGACGCGACCGAGCCGGAGATTTGCAAACTCCGGATTCGGATCGAACATTATTTCCCGGCGGCCGCTCGCAGGATCGAGGCGTTCGAGCCGGCGCGGCTGAAGCGCCCCCTCGCGAAGGCAGGTAAGCGCCTCTCCGGTCGGCACGCACCCGAGGAACAGGTCGTCGGTAACGTAGAGGCGCGATGGGCTGCGTGCACCGGGCTTCCACTCGTAGATGGCGGTAGCGCTGTTTCCCCACCCTTCCCGTCGCATGAAACGAACCTTGCCGCCCGCCCACCAGGGGTAGCTCGCATCCGCGCATTCCGGCGCATTGCAAAGCTCCGTTCGGCCGCCCGCCGTGACGCCAAGCCGTCCTCGTGATGCATAGAGCGTCCTGGCTGGCGGCTGCACCCAAGCCCTTGCTCCCGAAGTCGTTGCCGCCTCGGTCCAGCTGCCCTCCCGCATAGACGATTTGTCGAGCAGCGCGGCCTCGTCGGGCGTGGCTGCGCGCGTCGTCATGCTTGCCAGGTCGAGGGCCCAGGTTGCCCAGTCGATGGGTCCGGGCGGGAACGGCCGGTTGCTCGAGGCCGGGGAGAAGCGGCCGTCGTATCGGAACCCCGAGAGCCCTTCCTGGTCGATGTCGGCAAGCGCGGTGCGCAGCCCGGGCCTGGTTGCGTAAATGATGCGCCGCCCATCGGCGCTGATCCGGAAATCGTCGATGTCGTCGTCGCTGCTGGTGATGGCCTTGCTCGCGCTGCCGTCCGCCTGGGCCCGCCAGAGCTGGACGGCTCCCCGGTCGCGGCGGCGATAGACGATGAAGCTGCCATCGGGAGACCATCGCGGCGTGATCGGATCGGCAACACCGGCCGGGAAATTGGCCATGCCGCGGAAATCCAGGGTCGGCCGGATGAAGTCGCCGCCTCGGTCGACCACGACCGCCTCACCGCCCGGTCGAAGGACAACCACCACCATCGCGAGGCAATAGCCATTGGCGGCGGGATCGCCGCGCCGCAGTTGGAAGGCTGCATGCGTGCCATCCGGCGACACCGAAAATAGCCCGGCATACTGCTGGGTGGGGTCCGCTGGCCCAATGTCGCGCAGCTGCACCAGGTCCGTCGGGGTCAGGGGGCGACGGGCTTGGGGCGCCGCAGTGGTTGCGGGCAAGAGGGCGGCGCAGTCGGGAGCTGCCCAGGCCGCCGCAGGCACGATAAGCAGCGTGGCGGCGATTGCGATCCGGATCACCATTGCTTGGTCACCGAGAAGCTGACGAACCGGCCGATCGGCGATTGGTTGGTCGAGTCAAAGGGAATGGACGAGGGGTCCGAATTCCGGATCGGGTCGGGCTCCTCGTTTAGCAGGTTCTGCAGGTTCAGCCGAAGCTCGAGGTTGCTCAGCATGCCGTGCCCGCCAGTCGGGCGGAAAGCCCCGCTCAGATCCAGCGTCGTGAAGCCACCGATCCGGGCCGTCGTGGGAAGGCGGTTGTCGAGCGTGCCCTCGGCATAATTGAGCGCTGCCGAGAGTTGCACCGCCGAGGTCGCCCAGCTCGCCGAGCCGCGGGCGCGAAACTTGGGCGGCGTGAAAATCAGGCCGGACCTGCGTTCGTAGGGGAGGTCGGCGGCCGGCTGTCGCGCGGCGTCGAGATAGCTGGCCGACCCGGAAAGCTGGAGGCGGCTATCCGCTCCGAGGTCTGCGCTATAGTCGATGCCGAGGTCGACGCCGCGGATATGTTCGCGCGCCGTGTTGCGCAGGCTGGAATCGACAATGGCCGCGACCTGCGCCGGGTCGTACGGTTGTCCACTTTGGTTATCCAGACCGAGCGCCGCCGTCGCAATCATCGCCTCCAGCTGGCTCGCGCTGGGAGAATGCAGCACGAAGTCTGAGGCCACGGGGTTGGTCAGCGCGGAAAGTATGTCGCTGATCGGCGAGGCGATCCGGCCGCGATAGTCGATGTCGAAATAGCTCGCCTCGATGCGGAGCCCGTCGACGAAGCTGGGCTTGTACTCGATCGAAAGAGTCGAGCTGGTCGCACGCTCGGAGCGAAGGTCGGGATTGCCGCCGCCGACCAGCAGCACGGTCGATCCTGCAGGAAGGGGTGGAGCGGGTTGCGGCTCGAACAGGTCGGCGCTGAGCAGGACGGCTTCCCGGGTCTGGTTGACCTGTTGCAGCGTCGGGATCTTGAACGATCGGCCCCAGCTATACTTGAGGATGATGTCGGGATGCGGCGCATAGACCAAGCCAAGCTTGGGCGTCGCGACCGCGTCGATTCCGGCATAGCTCTCGTAGCGGACGGCGGCGCTCAAGCGCAGCACCTCGACCAGCGGCATGCGATTGGGAGCGCCGACCAGGGGCACCGACAGCTCACCATAACCGAACACGCTTTCCCGCCGCTCCACCGCGTCGCGAGTGACCCGCGTGACACCGCCGCTCGTCGAGCGGACATTGAAGGCAAGCCGGAAGCGCCGGTAGCCGCCGCCTAAGGCAAGGCGCGCATCGCCGCCGGGCAGGCGGAGGAGCGGGCCTTCGGCGCTTGCCTCGAAGTTGGTGAGGTAATCGTCATAGGCCGAGCGACCGATCATCACCGCTCCGTTCGTGTAGCGCTTGGCGGTGCTGACGGTGGAGCTCTCTCCATGAGTGGCCTCGACTGTCGCCTCCCAGCCGCTGCCGGGGCGCAGATGAAGCGAGGGCGTGACAGCGTAGGAGCGCACCACGGGCAGGCTCAGCTGTCCGAAGTAGGTGACGGGCGCGGTCACCGAGAAGGCGTTAGCCTTGCGCGAGCGGCGGTCGGCAAGCTGCGCGTCCAGCTCCAACGAGGCCCAGCTGGCGAGGTCCTGATGGCCGGCGAGCACACCGCTCACCTGCCGGCTCCCGGTGGCGATCATCTGCGTAGGGTGGAGGCTGCGCGAATAGGACCGCTCGTCGGCGTATATGGGCGTCGCCTTGCTGTAGTCGAGCGCGGCCATGAAGCCGCCGCCGGCCCAGCGCGCGCCCCCGACCCCTGAATATTGCTGCTGGACGTTGCCGCCTTCAGTGGAGGCGCCGACGCGGGCGCCGGTCTGGAGGCCGTCATAGTCGCGGCGAAGGATGACGTTGGCGACGCCGCCGACGGCGTCCGAGCCGTAAAGCGCGGATGCTCCGTCGGTGATCACCTCGATGCGCTCCAGGGCTGCCAAGGGGATGGTGGAGATGTCGACGCCCTGATTGACGGCGTCGTAAGGAAGGCGGTGACCATTGATGAGCGTCAACGTTGCGTCCGAGCCCAACCCCCTGAGGTTGAGCGTCGTCGAGTTATTGATGTTATTGTATCCGCCCTGGTCACCGCCCCCCGCGACCCCGGGGTTTTGCCCTCCGGTGTAATTCTGCGGGATGATCCGCGAAACGCTTGCAAGGTCCGGAACGCCTTGCTCCTCCAGCCCCCGCCGCGTCATCACGATGACCGGCGAGGGGCTGGCGGCACCGCGAATGCGCGTGCCGGTTACGGTGATCGCCGCTTCCTCGGCGCTGTCCTGCGGTGTTCGGGGGCGCACCCGTATGAACAGAGCCCCAGCCTGCTCCTCGACGACCAGGCCGCTGTCACCGATAGCGAGGCGTACTGCCTGCTCGACCGTAAAGCTGCCCCGGACGGCGGGCGACCGCCTGCCGCGCACATCCTCGTCCGCGAACAGGATCTCGCGGCGACCCGCGCGGGCGATCTCGCGCAGCGTCGTCGCAAGCCCCTGCGCAGGCAGATCGAAGGTCACGGTGGCTTCCTGCGCGTGGGCGGGCGAGACGACCATGCCTGCAGCGGATGCAGTCGCAGCCAGCAGCGCTGCACAAAGTGCCTTTCTCGAGATCGTCATTCTTTCCCTCCCATCGCCCGTTGCTCGGGCGTTGAGGGGTTGACGCGGCACATCGCGGACTACGGGGCCGCACGCGAAAATATTTTTCGAAGGCACCGCCAGCAGGCCGCCCACGGCGATCCCGCTCCCACGGGAGATGCTGCAACGGCCTGGACTTCCTCGACTCACCCGCCGCCAGCCGGCCGCCTGCTTGACGACCACAAGTAACTCGGAACAAACAAGGAACGAATCACGTCACTCCGAGTCTTGAAACCCCATGAGGCAGCCCGCTGTCATTGCCGACCTGCGTTCCCGCATCGCCGCCATCGAAGGCGTCGGACGGACTCGCGAAGCCGCGCCCTTCGGCGTCCCGGCGATCGACCGGCACTTGCCCGGAGGCGGCCTCGTGGCGGGCGCGCTTCACGAAGTCACCGGCAGCCCCGAGCTTTGCGACGACGCGGCAGCAACGATCTTCCTCGCCGGCATCCTCGCCCGGGTCGAGGGGCCGGTCTTCTGGTGCCTGAGATGGCGCGACCTGTTCGCGCCGGCGCTGGACCTGGCCGGACTGCACCCCGACCGGGTTATCCATGTCGAGGCAGGCAGCGACACCAACGTATTGCTGGCGATGGAGGAGTGCCTGCGCCATCCCGGCCTTGCCGGGGTCGTCGGCGAGGTCGCCAGGCTTTCGACCACCGCCTCCAAGCGGCTCCAGCTCGCGGCCGAAAGCTCGGGGAGCACCGCCTTCGTGTTCCGCCGCGCAGCGCCTATCGATGGGCAGGGCGAGGGCACCGCCGCCGTCACGCGCTGGCGGGTCCTCGCCGCGCCCAGCATTCCCCTGGGCATTCCCAGCCTCGGCCGGCCGCGCTGGGAAGTGCAGCTCGAGCGCGTCCGCGGTGGCGAGCCGAAATCCTGGATCGTGGAGGCCTGCGATGCGCAGGGTCGTCTCGCTCTACCTGCCCAATTGGTCGACCGACCGGCTGCGGCGGAAGAGCGGCGCCTCGCGAGCTGAGGACCTCCCAGCTCCCGACGAGCCGCTCGTCACCGCACTGCCGGACCATGGCCGCAGGATCCTCGCCGCGGTGGATGCGCCGGCGCGCGCGCTCGGGCTGCATCCCGGCATGACCGTCACCAAAGCGCGGAGCCTCGCGCCCGGGCTGACCGTGATCGATGCCGATCCCGAGGCCGACCTCGCCGCGCTCCGGCGCCTGGCGCTGTGGTGCGGGCGCTACTCGCCCTTCGCCGCCCCCGATCCGCCCAACGGCATCTGGATCGACGTGACCGGCTGCGCGCGATTGTTCGGCAGCGAGCGGGCACTGCTCAAGGATCTGCACCGCCGCGTCGCCGCCGCGGGCTATGCCCTCCAGATCGCCGCCGCCGACACGCCTGGCTGCGCGCATGCGGTCGCGCGTCATGTCCCCGCGGGCCGGCCGGTGACGATCAATCCGGGCGACCAGCGCAAGGCGATGACGCTGCTGCCGATCGCCGCGCTCCGGCTCGAACCGAGCATCGTCGAGAGCCTGCGCAAGCTCGGGTTCGACAGGATCGAACAGCTGATCGAGACGCCGCGCGGCCCGCTGGCGCGCCGGTTCGGCCGCATCCTCCATCAACGGCTCGACCAGGCGCTGGGCTTCGCTCCCGAGGCGATCGAGCCGGTCTTTCCGCAGCACGTGCCGCACTCCCGGCTAGGGCTGGTCGAGCCGATCGCCACCCCCGAAGCTTTCGCCCGGGTGATCGGCGACCTTGTTGCGGATCTCGGTGCCCAGCTCGTCCGGATGGGCCATGGCGCCCGTCGGCTCGATTGCTATTTCCACCGCGTCGACGGGCACGCGCAGGCAATCCGCATCGGCACCGCGGCCCCGAGCCGCGACGTCGCGCACCTGGCCAAGCTGCTGGCCGCCAGGATCGAACAGGTCGAACCGGGCCTCGGCGTCGAGGCGATGACGCTGGTCGCGCCACTGACCGAGGCGCTCGGATCCAGCCAGAGCGATCTCGCCCGGGCCGCCAGATCCGAAGCCGATCTCGGCGGGCTTATCGACGCGCTCGCCAATCGGTTCGGACAGGCCAGCCTGCATCGCGCCGCACCCCAGCCCGGTATGCCTGAACGTTCCGTGGCGGTGGTGCCGCCGCTCACGCACGCGGTGGGCAGGCGCTGGCCCGACGACCTGCCCCGCCCGGCCCGGCTCCTCGACCCACCCCAGGAAATCCAGGTCACCGCGATGCTGCCCGACCATCCGCCGGCGATGTTCGTGTGGCGACGCAAGCGCTACCGCGTAACCCAGGCCGATGGCCCCGAGCGCCTTCACGGCGAATGGTGGCGCGAGGCGGGACACGAGGCGCGCACGCCCTATGCGGTGCGCGACTATTTCCAGGTCGAGGTCGAGGGCGGCGGCCGATACTGGCTGTTCCGCCTCGGCGACGGCGAGCGCATGGCGACTGGCCCGATGCGCTGGTTCATACATGGCGCATTTGCGTGAGAGGAGCATCGCCGCCGATTATCTCGATCGGCGTGGCGCCGCCGGTCGGCCGGAATGCGCCCCGCATCTTACTCTGGGCGCAAGGTTGATCAGCGGTTTATGGCAGGCAGGCTACAAAGCGTGGAACGTAACCTTCTGGATATACGCCTGACCGCATCGCTGATCACCGAACGAACGGCTACAGCGACCGAGAAACTTTACGCTCGCGCCGCGAACGAAGCGCCATGCCGGCAGACCGGATCGTCTCGATCGCCCTGCTCACGCAGCGCGAAGCCGATCGGTTGGCGGGAACGCTCCAGCATTGCTACCCCGTCTCCGACGGGCACAGCTTCGAGCACCTCCTCGCGCAACTGGACCAGATCGAGATCGAGCCGTCGCGAGATAGCGTGGTAATTCGGGTGCCGGCCGGTCCACCGAGTGAGGACGAGCGGGGCTAGGCGTCTCACATGGTTCCCTTTATGTTCTTCTTTTGCGACTCGGAGAACTGGAAATGTCCATCACGCTCACCCCTTCGGCGGACGCCGCCAGCCTGCGTGTAAGCGGGGACATCGAGGC
The DNA here is from genome assembly GCF_021513175.1 of Sphingomonas sp. S2-65. Classification (NCBI taxonomy): domain Bacteria; kingdom Pseudomonadati; phylum Pseudomonadota; class Alphaproteobacteria; order Sphingomonadales; family Sphingomonadaceae; genus Sphingomonas; species Sphingomonas sp. S2-65. The sequence continues at coordinate 2,298,731 of NZ_CP090953.1, forward strand.
CAAGCTGACCATCCCCGCTGATCCGTCGTTCGAGTTCGGCGGTGAGAGCTACATGCATGCTTATTATATCGCCTTGTCCGATGGCTCGCTGATCAAGGCCGTGCGCCATGACGATCCCAATTGGGAAGTGATCATCGAGGGCGCCGCGACGATCGAGCCCGGTGCCGACGGCGAGACTCTCACCGTGCAATGGGGTATCGAGTGGCTTACGCTCGCGACCAATTGCAACGCCAGCGCGGTCGCGCAGAAGTCGACCCGCAACCTGCCGCTGTTTCATCCGGAACTCGGAAATTTCAGCGCGATCGTCTGATCCCGAGCCCGCGTCACCATCGATATCGTCGGTTGATGGACGGCTCTCCGGGGCAGACAAATGGGCTGGCGCAACTGGCCACATTCCATGGTTGAGCATAACGCGACTTATGCCGAGCTGCAGGTCACGACGCATTTCAGCTTTCTGCGCGGCGCTTCCTCGCCCGAGGAGCTGTTCGCCGCCGCCGCACTGCTCGGGCTCCCCGCGCTAGGGGTCGTCGATCGCAACTCGGTCGCCGGCATCGTACGCGCCTGGGACGCGCAAAAGGCCACCGGCGTGCGGGCGATCACCGGCTCGCGTCTCGACCTCGTCGACGGAACCGCCCTGCTCGTCTATCCGACCGACCGCGCGGCTTATGGCCGGCTTTGCCGGCTGCTGTCGGTGGGCAAGGCCCGCGCCGGCAAGGGCGCCTGCCATCTCGACTGGAACGATGTCGAGGAATGGAATGACGGGCTGATCGGCATATTGGTACCCGACCGGGCCGATGCCGTCGTGCAATCGGCGCTTGCTCGCACCGGCCGTATCTTCGGCGACCGCTCCTATCTCGCGCTGTCGCTGCGCCGCCGTCCGCGCGATGCCGTCCGGCTGCGCGACCTGGCCGCGATGGCCGCCGCAGCGCGGGTCGCAACGGTCGCGACCGGGGACGTGCTCTACCATGCTCCCGACCGAAGGCTGCTGCAGGACGTGGTCACCTGCATCCGCCAGAAATGCACGATCGACGAACTCGGCGAACGCCGCGAGCAGGTCGCGGACCGGCACCTGAAGTCGGCTGCGGAGATGGAGCGGCTGTTCCGGCGCAATCTCGGCGACACCCGGCCGGTCGCGCGCAGCCTCGAGATCGCGCAGCGCTGCAGCTTCGATCTCGAGCAGCTCAAATATCAATATCCCGACGAGATCCGGGATGCCGCCCGCACGCCGCAACAGGAGCTTGAGCGACTGACCTGGGAAAGAGCGCCCGAGCGTTATCCGGATGGGGTCACGGCCAAGGTCCGCGCCCAGATCGAGCACGAGCTCCGGCTTATCAGTCAACTCGACTACGCCCCCTACTTCCTGACGGTCTATTCAATCGTGAACTTCGCCCGCTCCAAGGACATCCTCTGTCAGGGCCGCGGCTCGGCCGCCAACTCGGCGGTCTGCTTCTGCCTAGGCGTCACCTCGATCGACCCGGTGCGCTCGGAGCTATTGTTCGAGCGCTTCGTCTCGGCGGAGCGGCGCGAGCCCCCCGACATCGACGTCGATTTCGAGCATGAGCGGCGCGAGGAGGTGATCCAGTGGATCTACGAAACCTATGGCCGGACCCGCTCCGCGCTGACCGCAGTCGTGACCCGCTACCGCGCGCGCGGCGCGGTCCGCGAGGTAGGCAAGGCATTGGGCGTCAGCGAAGACATGACCGCGGGCCTCTCCAGCCAGGTCTGGGGCTGGAGCCGGGAGGGCGTCGAGGAACGCCATGCGGAGGAGCTCAACCTCGACATGGGTGATCGCCGGCTCGCGCTGACGCTCGAGCTCGCGCGCCTGCTGATCAACACGCCGCGGCACCTCTCCCAGCATCCCGGCGGCTTCGTCCTTACCCGCGACCGGCTCGACGAGCTCGTGCCAGTCGAGCCGGCGGCGATGGACGACCGGCAGGTTATCGAATGGGACAAGGACGATATCGACGCTTTGGGCTTCATGAAGGTGGATGTGCTGGGGCTGGGGATGCTCAGCTGCATGCGGCGTGGCTTCGAGTTCCTCGCCGCCGACAAGGGCGTGAAAGTCGACCTGGCCACGATCCCGGCCGAGGATCCCGCCACCTATGCGATGATCCGCAAGGCCGACACGCTCGGCGTCTTTCAGATCGAGAGCCGGGCCCAGATGGCGATGCTGCCGAGGATCAACCCTCGGACCTTCTACGACCTGGTGATCCAGGTCGCGATCGTGCGGCCCGGCCCGATCCAGGGCGACATGGTCCATCCCTATCTACGGCGCCGCGAAGGCAGGGAGGCGGTCACCTATCCCAAGGAGGAGTTGCGCCGGGTGCTCGAGAAGACGCTCGGCGTGCCGCTCTTCCAGGAGCAGGCAATGCGCGTTGCGATCGAGTGCGCCGGGTTCACCGCGTCCGAGGCCGACCTGCTTCGCCGCGCCATGGCGACCTTCAAGCTCACCGGCGGGGTCAGCCATTTCCGCGACAAGCTGATCGGCGGCATGGTCGCGCGCGGCTACGCGCATGCCTTTGCCGAGAAGACCTTCAAGCAGATCGAGGGCTTCGGAAGCTATGGCTTTCCCGAGAGCCATGCCGCCAGCTTCGCGCTGATCGCCTATGCGTCGAGCTGGATGAAATGCCATCATCCCGATGCGTTCTGCGCCGCATTGCTCAACGCCCAGCCCATGGGCTTCTATGCGCCCGCGCAGATCGTCCGCGACGCGCGCGAGCACGGCGTCGAGGTCCGTCCCGTCGACGTCAACGCGAGCCGCTGGGACTGTACGCTCGAAGACACGACCGGCCGCTACAAGGCGGTGCGTCTGGGCCTTCGGATGGTGCGCGACCTGTCCAATGCCGATGCCGCCGCAATCGTCGGTGCGCGCGCGGACCAGCCCTACCGTAGCGTCGAGGAGATCCAGCGGCGTGCCGAGATCGGAGCCGGCGCGCTCAACCGTATTGGCGAGGCCGACGGGTTCGGGTCGCTGGAGCAGACCCGCCGCACGGGGCTTTGGCAGGTCAAGGGGCTGGCGGACACGCCCTTGCCGCTGTTCGCCGCGGCCGACCGGCGCGACCAAGCGTGGCGCGACGAAGCGGACGAGCCTGAGGTCACGCTCGTGCCGATGGGTGAAGGCCAGGAAGTGGTCGAGGACTATCGCGCAACCTCCTTGTCGCTGCGGGCGCATCCGCTCGCCTTCCTCCGCGACGAGTTGTCCGCCCGCAAGATCCGGCCATGCTCGGAGACGCGCACGATGAAGGACGGGCGCTGGATCAACCTGGCCGGTCTCGTGCTGGTTCGCCAGAAGCCCGGCTCGGCCAAGGGCGTGATGTTCATCACCATCGAGGATGAGACCGACATTGCCAACCTGGTGGTGTGGACCAACGTCTTCGAGAAGCACCGGCGCGTTGTGCTCGGTGCGTCCATGCTCGGCGTGCGAGGCAAGGTGCAGCGCGAGGGTGAAGTCATCCACGTCGTCGTCGAGCGGCTCGACGATCTCTCGCCGCTGCTCGCGAGCGTCGGTTCGCGCCAGGATGTCGCCGATGTCTACCGCGTCGCCCGCGCCGATATCGTCAAGCACGGCATGGGCCCCGATCCACGTGTCCCGGCCGAGCGGTCGCTGGGCAAGGTGCCGCGCGACATCTACATTCCCGATCTCAGGCTTGGCTCGGGCATTGTCCCCGGGCAGCCGACCGAAGGCATCAAGATCAAGCCTCGGGACTTCCGATGAAGCGTTCGTAAGTCGCGCGCCGGCCGCGGGATCCAGGCCGGTCACGGTGATCGAAGGTGACGCACTGTTCGACGGGCCCGAACGATACCGTTCACACGTTCTCGCGATGCGGGCGCATCCGCGCTTCCCGCCAGATGCGGAACGAAGAGGGGTTTGGCCGCGAAAGCCCAGCTTCTCACCGGGGGAAAGACACGCGCCGGGCGCCGCACACTCCCGAGTTTTACCGCTACGCACACGACGCCGCGCGTCGGCGACCTGTATTTTTTTGAACAGAATGCTCAGGATTTGGACAGGCGCAAGGCGATACAGCGCGTACCGCTCGCATCGTGGCCAACCGCGCTCCTTGCCTGCCTAGGACTGCAGATTGCGGTCGATGTACGAGGAGATTTGAGATGAAAAAGATTACCGTCGCTCTCCGGTCTCGGCATGCTCGCCGCTGCGCTTCCAGCCAGCGCAATCGCCACCACCTCCGCGCCGGGAATAGTTAACCCGCAGGGCGGAGTCTGCCAGAACATCAATGCCCGCCAGAATCGAAACGAAGTCCGCATCAACCAGGGCATCCGCTCTGGCGCGCTCACTCGCCGCGAAGCAGTCCGTCTGCGCACGCAGTTCCGCGCCATCGAGCGTCTCGAGGCTCGCTATCGACTAGCACGCCCCGGCCTGACTTTGGCCAAGCGCCGCGATCTGGACCGTCGGTTCGACTCACTCGAGCGCAGCATCCGCATCCAGAAGCACGATCGCGATCATCGCGGCCGCCGCTGGTAATTGCTCCCGAGCGGAATAAGGACGAGCTCCGCCTTTGTGGGGGGCTGGTTCACTTTGGCTTGGGGCTGCTCAGCCATTCGGCTGATGATCGAGCGTCAGCGGCCTATGGTGCGCCGCAGAGTCAGCGCCCTGAAATCGGCGCTTGCCGATCAACCCGCCGAGCGGCAGCGCAAGCGGCGCGTCGCGCAGCGCCTCTGCCAGCGCACGATGCTCGTCGCGATCGCAGCCATAATCGTACAGCAGGTGCCCTGACCCGGCCCCACCGGTCCACCTTACATCGACGGAAGGAAGATCGGTCGCATATGTCCTGCAAGAATCCGGGCCGGTCAGCAGCAGCTCGCCCGTGGGCAGATAGGGTTGCAGACGATTGAAGAACTTGGCGGCTTGGGCCGGCGCCGCCCTGAAGCGGCGCTCGCCGATCACCGCGGTGTTGCTGGTGCCGGTGAACAGGCTCGCGCCATCGGCGCTTACGGCTACGGTATAGACCGGGCAAAATCCGTGGCAGACGGTCGTGGCGTAGGTCATGCTTCGGATTTGCGGCTGCGGTGTGGCCGCCGCTTGCGGCCGGGGGACCTCCCCGGTGGTGGTGGTGCATCCACCGAGCGCCAGCGCTGCGCCCAATGTCCATCCGATCAACCGCATCATCAAGTTCCTCGTCGCTGTGCTCGCCACCCGTAGATCGGGCGATGCCATCACCCTCGGCTTCGCGCCGGCCGACCTATCCTGGCCCGAACACGGCAGCACGACGAAACCCTCTGCTCGCCGCTGACGTTCCTCCGTCATGAAACACCTTCCTGCTTATGCTGCGCCCGCTGTTGCCTTGATCTTTGCCCTCGCTGCCTGTTCCTCCCGGTCGGACGACACAAACGTCACTGCGCCTACAGCTGATGTGGTGGCGGAGAGCGCGGCCCCCCGCCCTTCTGTTTCCTCTCGGATGACCGAAGATGCACCGCGCGAAGCAGCGGCGTCGCCGACACCTGTCTCGGCAACGGTGCTCCGCCTCGAAGGGCTCGGCGATTTGCGGATCGGCCGGCCGGTGCCGAAAAGCGGCGCATGGGCCGAGCGCGGCGCGCAGACAGGCGGCGCGTGCCGAACAGTAAGCTCGCCCGATCATCCCGGCGTCTACGCCATTGTCTCCGAGGGCAAGGTGCGGCGTATCACAGTCGGCCAGCGCTCCGACGTGAAGCTCGCCGAGGGCCTGGGCGTGGGTTCGAGCGAGAAGGACGTTAAGAAGTGGTTTGGCGGCTTCCGCGAGGAGCCGCATAAGTACGAAGACGGCCCTGCCAAATACCTGACTGCACCCAACGCCGCGAGTGGCGACCCCGCCTTGCGCTTCGAAATTGGGCGTGACGGCAAGGTGAGCCTAATGCACGTCGGCACCATGCCGGTGCTCGGTTACGTGGAAGGGTGTGCGTGATCTGTCCTGGGTTCCCCAAGAACCGAGGCCATCAAGGAAACATGCGCTCAGCGGTATTGGGATGGCGGCTTTGCTATGGCCTGCGGGACATCTCGGTCGAACAAGGAAGCAGGCACGAACCGAAAGGGGTGACCGCCCCATTTGAGACCAAGCGGTGCGCGAGCAGATCCACCTGCTGCAGCGTTGGCAGTTGCGCCCAATGAAAGGCTGCGACGCCGCCCGCGATCCTGCCGACTTTGCTTTGTGGACTTTGTTGCTTAGCGCTTGGGTACGGGCTTGCTGGTGTGGACCCTGTGGGAGACTCGCGCGAACGCTCGACGCGAGTTGAGAGCTTACGTCTCCGTCAGGATTGGCTTCGCCTCGTTCATGGGTCAGAGTGCTGACTTTCGGCAGGGAGGAAGAAATGGACGTTGAACGTTCAACTGAGCTGGCAACCGCCCGGATGGACAGCATGGCGGTAGGCACTGTGGCTGTCGCTGGGGTAGCAGCGCTCTGCAATGAGCTCGCAGCTGGAGGGCTGCTAGATGACGAGCAACTCAACCGCATTCGAGTCTTCATGCTGATCTCGATTGAGCGATCAGTCGGCTCGGTAAAGCTTCAGTCTGCCATGAACGAGGCGATTGGTCATCACTTCGAGCAGCTACGACATCGAATGAGCTAAGCCGCGACTTTAATCATTAACCTAAACCCAAGTAACTTTCGGGACTTCGCTGCATCTCTTGCTCGTGCATTATGACCTAGGAAGGCTGCTCAAGCAGGGTGCCACTGATGCACTGTGGCATCTGACAGAGAAATTGGAACCTGCCTCGCCGAACCTCGGTTAATCCGTAGCTTGAAGCCTCTTCCCTTTCGGGGGGAAGGGTCGAGCGCTCGCGACGCCCTATCGATCTATAGATCGGTAGGGCGATCGTCCGCAGTGGCCGAATATTCTGGATTGGAGAGAAGGCAGGAGAGTGGTTCGACGCTCGCCTGGACACAGGGGACGTCGGCTACGTCCACAGCAACTTCGTTGAAAAGCTGAAATAAACGCCTGTGACCGAGCAGGGATCGAAGCTTTTTTCGGCAGCCTTCGGACTTCGCCCTGAGCGGGTGATGCTGCGTTGGTGGCGAGGGCAGCGTAAGGCGGTCCCTTTAACTCGCAGAAGCTTCATGCGACCGTACTCATACAGAACTGTCCGCTGCGCAATCCATACATGCGTGGGCCGCTGATCAACTGGACGCGGGCATACGAACGGTATTCGGAAGTGCAGGCTGAGGTGCTCGCCTATCAGCCCAACGTGATCGCGCCGGCGGACGACAGGTACCACGCGGACCACGACAAGTGGCCGAGACACTTCGACTTCTCGACTGACCCAGCGGCTGCGGCAGAGCTCGCCGCCACGCTTCGAGGAGCGTGCGAAACAGCTTGCGGCAGAATCAGGAAGATTGGCGTCGGCATCAGCGACAGCAGCGCGCTCACCAGGCTGAGCGCCACGAAGGACCAGCCCAGCGCCAGCAGCCCACGCGCGACCATCGATTATTCAAGCGCAAGCGTCGGCTGGGCCGCCACTGCAGGCGGCGGCGACACCTGCGCCACCGAGAGGCTGCCTTTCGGGAGCGGTGCAAGCAGATTGGCGGCCGGTACGCTCGGATCGAGCCAATCCGCCCAATGGTCGCGCCGCAACGCGATGATCTGGCGGCTATGATACGGCGCTGTGTCCTCGCCGGCATCGGTGGTCAGCATCGTGAAGGCTTCGCCGATATCGGGATGGCTGCGCCAGATCCCTGCGATGCAGAGCCAGCGGTGATCGTTGAGCGTGAACAGCCACTTGTCCTGGCGCTTCTGCTTCGGGTCTTCGGGCTTGGTGAACTCGTAATAGCCATCGGCGAGGATCAGGCATCGCTTCGAGGTGAACTCGCGTCCTTCGGACCGGAAGTTGAACACCGGAGCCCCTTTGGGCCCTGGCCAGCTCCATCGGCGATTCACCAGCTCGCCCGCGCCGCGCTGGTCCTCGATCTCGCGGACGATCGGTCCGATATCGGTAATCTGGACGTCCGAGCGGGCGGCTACGTTCGGCGTTCCCTCGGGCGTGGTGATCTTGATCTTGAGGTCGTCAAAGTCCTTCAGGATCGAAGCGACGTCGACCTCGAGGCGATAGTCATTGCACATGTCAGCCTCCGTTTTGTCGCGACTTGCGACTCAAGCGCGTTCCCAATATGTTCTCGGTCATGGCCGCGACTCCAACCCCCTTCGACTCCGAAGCACCGCTGGGAGCACGCCGCGCCATCATCCGGTGCAACCCAGACAATCCACAAGAGATGGAGATGATCGAGGCGGTCTGGGGTTCCAATCCGCGGTTCAGCGACGGCGTCGCCTTTCGATTCGTCCGCTCTGAAGGAAAGACCTTCCCGAGCCGTCGTTGCCTGATCCCGGCATCGGAATTTCAGCTGGCGGTCGGCAAGCGCCGGTACCGTGTGACGCTCGACGGCGGCAACTTCTTCTACCTCGCCGGCGTGTGGGAGCCGGCGATGGGCGATTGGCCGCTCTATTACCGGATCGTCACGGTTGAGGCGAACCCCGAAGTCGCCCTTCATCAGGAGCGGCACGGCGCGATCATTCATCGGCGCCAGGTGAAGCAGTGGTTAGGTCATGAGGTCCCCGAAACCGACCTGTTGATGACTCCACCAGCGCGCACATTCGTAGTCGAGGAGATCGACGCGAAGCCGGTACAGACCGCATTGGCATTCTGACGCGAGGCCGAGGATGTTTTCCCAACGCACTACGCCATCCAGCACTACAGGCGATATCGATCCTCTGCTCTGCTCTGCTCTGCTCGCTGCCACGGCGAATTTCCCTCTCGGCAGTCTGTCGAGCGGCATCGGCTTCGAACCCGCTGGCTTCCGGGTGACGATCCTGTTCATCGAGGAACTGCCCTAGTGACGGGGATCCCAGGTTGATGCGGCGTGCCCTTGCCGGGAGCGCGCTCGCCATTGGACTCGCCTGGGCGCCGGGGGCGAGCGCCGATCCTTGCGAAGGCGGGTTGCCGACCCAGGGCACTCGCGTCGTGCGGTATGTCGGCGACGGCGACAGCCTCTGCGTCAGCGCTCAGGACCGCCCCGATCAGTGGATCGAGGTGCCACGCTCGCCTGCCGGGCGGCCGGCAGAGCTATGACCGCGTCATGGACGATTGCACGCTGAACGGCCGTCCGCTCGGGAGCTTGCTGCGGACCGATGGTGAAGCCGAGGACGGAAGAGGCTGGCGGCGGCAGCAGCGGCGCTGATCGGCACTAGACCGCTACGGCCTCAGATTGTGATCGGAGTCCTTGCGAGCTTTCAGAACAACTTGGGGACCTCTCGTCAGGCGCCCTTGAGGTGGGAGGATGAATTCGAAGGATCACGTCGGAGCTGCCCGGACCTATCGTTCGTTGCGTCTCGAAAGCAAGGACCAGGATGATATGCGCATCATAGATCTCCCCGGTGGCGAACGGGTGCCTTGTCTAGGGCAGGGCACTTGGATGATGGGTGATCGCCGGGAGCGTCGTGCCGAGGAAATCGCGGCGCTTCGCGTTGGTATCGAGCTCGGCATGACGCTGATCGACACCGCCGAAATGTACGGCGAGGGAGCCAGCGAGACACTGATTGGCGAGGCGATCACAGGCATACGCGATCAACTCTTCCTGGTCAGCAAGGCCTATCCGCAAAATGCCGCGCGCGAACGCTTGGCCGGGTCGTGCGAGGCGAGCCTGAAGCGGCTCGGCACTGATCGCCTCGATCTCTATCTTCTCCATTGGCGTGGCAACGTGCCCTTGGCCGAGACCGTCGAGGCAATGGGGAGGCTCCAGCGCGAGGGCAAAATCCGCCATTGGGGTGTAAGCAACCTGGATACAGACGACATGGAGGAACTCGTGGCCGCCGGTGGCGGCACCTGCGCGACCGACCAGATCCTCTACAATCTTTCCCGTCGCGGGCCGGAGCATGGCCTCCTGCCATGGCTTGCCGATCGCGGCGTGTCGGCGATGGCCTATAGCCCGGTTGAGCAGGGGCGACTTCTCGGCAATCCCAAGCTTGCGGCGATCGCGTCTGAAATCGACGCGACACCATCGCAGCTCGCACTCGCCTGGGTTTTGCGTCGGCCAGGCGTGATCGCGATCCCGAAGGCCGCAAGCGTCGAGCATGTCCGCGAGAACTGCGCGGCGGCTGATCTCGTGCTGGACGCGAAGATACTGGCCAAGCTCGACGTGCTATTCCCCCGACCGCGCGAACCGCAGCCCCTCGAGATGCTCTAGCAGCGGCCGACAGAGGGCCGCGCTCAACGAGTCAGCAAGCGCGCTATCGCTCCGTCGAGCTTTTGCCGGCTCCAGCTTTGTCGCCCACCCAGCACGACGGGGTTGGGCAGCGTCCCTCGATACACTTCGCGGATGAACGCGGACTCACGCAGGTCGAGGTATGCCGCAGCCGTTCGCTGCCGCATCATCTCCGGCCAGTCCGGGAAACGAAGGGCGACATTGATCGTCCGTCGCGCCGTTTAGCGGCGCCTGGAAGCTCGACTGGCGGTCGGCGTTGAGCACCATCGCTTCTTCATCGATTAGCGCCGACTCGACCTTGAGCTTCGCGACGTTCCCGAGGATTGACGCGAAGCGATCCGAGCATTCGAATCCGGATCGTGTATAGCCTAGCGCCGTACCGCCTCCTACCGCAGCCAGCGTGCGCTATCCGTCATGCTTCATCTCGTGCAGCCAGCAACGAGCGGTAGCGTCCACGGCAAGGATCATGAAGACCGTCGTCGGCGCCAGTGGCAGCTCCGCGCGACCATCGGTTATTCACCCGCAAGCGTCGGCCGGACCGCCCCCGCGGGCGGCGGCGATACCTGCGTCACCAAGAGGCTGCCTTTGGGGAGCAGTGCAAGCAGATTGGCGGCCGGTACGCTCCAATCGAGCCAATCCGCTCACTGGTCTTGCCGTAATGCGAGATCGGGCGGCTATGATACGGCGAGCTCGACGTGCTGGCAGAGCGGCTGCGCGGCTGGAGGACGGCTATTCAGCCTTTCGCCCCATCAGTCCGCTACCTCTACTTCATAGGGTTCGCCAGTTTCGTCGATTGGAATTAGTGACGCAGAGGATTCGCCGGAGACATACAGGAGCTTGCCGTCGCGCACGCTGCCCACGAACGATCGACCGTAGGAGTCGAGCTTGGTCCAGGCGCCTAGCTCCTCCAGCTTGGCGCGTCCGATCATCGCCGCATCGACCTTGGCGCAGGATTCGCGCTCCCACAGGAACTGCTGCTGCTTGGTCCCGGCATAAGCGAAGGTGATCAGGCACGACGTTCCGCCATTGGCCATGGCGGTGTCCTGCTTCGCCAGCACCTTCGAAACGGACGATTGCGCCGGATTGTGCGCGGCTGAAGTGGGAGCGGCTGCCGGTGGCAGATCCGCAGCTTTAGTACTCGGAGCGGCAGGCGCGGTGCCGTTTCCCCCACCAGCGGGTGCCGCGTCGGAGCAGGAAGCAGCGGTCAGCGACAGCGCAGCGAGCAGCAGGCGCGCGCCAAACCGGTTCTGCATCCGAAGATAATATGGAAGATCGATCATGCCCATTCTCCTGGCAACGCTCAGTCGGCCACTTCGATTTCGGCGGCAGTCCCGGTCTCGTCCTCGGGATAGATCGCTGCGGAGAATTCACCCTCGACGAACAGCGTCTGGCCGCCCGGCGTCTTCTCAACATAGCCGCGTTGAAACTCGTCGAGCTTTTCCCACCAGCCCAGCTCTTCCATCTTGGCGCGCCCGATCATGCCTGCGGTCACCTTGGCGCAGGGCTCGTCCCACACCGTCTGCTGGGGCTCCTCGCCCGCATAGACGAAGTCGATATAGCAGGCGATCTTGCCGCTGACCATTTTCTGGTCCTTCTTGCCCATCACCTTGGACACGGCGAACTTGTCCGAGCTCTTGGGAGCGGGAGCCGGTGCGCCGGTGGGATGAACGTCCTGTGCCGCCTCCACAGCCGTGTTGCCCGCCGGCGTCGAAGCGACGTCAGTCTGGGTGGCAGCAGTGGTGTCGTTGCGCTCCGGAACTGTCGCGGACCCGGAACAGGCCGCGGTCGCCAGCGCCAACGCAGCGAGCGTCAGCCCGGTTTGACGGCCGGAGCGGCGCTCAGTGCGGGTCATATTCGACATGGAGGTGGTTGTTGCTGGCATTGTTGAAGGTCTCGAAGATGACGTCATAGCGGTTTCCCAGCGATTGGCGCACGGCATCGCGCAGTGCGCGGCCCTCCGCGATCGAGATGTTGTTGCCGCGGAAATCGAGCGCCCTATCCGAATAATGGAGCGACTGCCTGCCGTGCCGGCTGTCGTTACCCGACGTAATGACGGGCGTGGGAAGCTGAAGCTGGCGCGCCGCACTGGCAACCGCGCGGATCACTGCGTCCATCTCGGGAGCGAGATGGCCGATCTTCACGCTTGCGGCCTTCACCTGCACGCCGCTGGCCGCTGCCACGGTGTTGCCGTTGACGCGCAATCCGGCAGGCGGCAGGCCCGGCGCTCGCGTCGGTGAGACGGGGGCGGGCGCCTGCTGCGCGGCGGCTGCGGTGGGCAGCACGAGCGTGAACGGGGCGGGGCGGCGGCGCTGAAGGCCAGCGGTGGTGCCATGGCGATGGATCGACTTGCCATGGCCGAATACCGGTCCATCCAGCGCGTTGATCCAGGCCAGGTTCTTCTTGTCGGAATAATTGGGATTGGCGTAATTCAGATGGGTGCCCACCGACGAAGCTCGACCGCCTGCGCGCTCGGCGAGGTAGGCATCCACCACCTGGTTGACACGGCGGCTGACGGTGCTGACCGCCAGATCCTCGACCGAGTCGCGCTTGTCGCGCCAGGCGATCGGGCCGTTTATGTCCGAGAACTGGCTCTTGGCATTGACTACGCCTGACACGGTGCTGCCCCACACGCCCGACGCGACGCGGTTCAGGATCGTGTCGATGATGCCGTGCGCCTGGTCCACGCCCGAGCTCTGCACCCATTCGGTCTGTAGCGTCTTCTTGATGTTGAGCACATCGGTGGCGGTAAGCGTCAGCTTTCCGCCCGCCAGCCGCGTCGCGCCACCGCTGGCACCGGCGCTCGGGGAAACCCCGGGAAGGATTAGCCGCTGCCCGACATGGATCACGTTGACGTTCTGGATGCCGTTGCTGTGAGCAAGCGCGCGCATGCCGACGCCGGAACGTCGGGCGATCGCCGACAAGGTGTCGCCTGGCCGGACGACATAGGTGCGATCGGCGGGCATCAGGACTGCCGATCCCGGTTCTTACGAAGCATCATGCCATTCATTCGCTCGCGCTCCTGTACGTGGCTTCATGATCCATTTTAACGGCCCCGCCGGTGCGGTCAAACGATCGTTCCAGCTTTGCGATCCATTCGCGCGCCGAGCGTGTGGCACTGGTTGGACGGGGAAGGACGGCTTGGATGAACGCCCCTTGCTAAACGCAGTATCTTCGCGCAGTGGAATGGACGGGGCGGGCCGTACAGGGAGGCTCGAATTGAAGCAGTATGGGCGTGCCTTGATCCTAGGGGCGCGGCGGAATTCCGCCGGCACCTGGACAGGCATTTCGCGGGCACCTGGCGGCGGTGGGCGCACTGCAAGCCCCATGGTGCTACCCGATCCGGCCACGTGCCTCACCACTTCACCGCCGACAGTTCCGGTAAAGCGCGTGGTAACTTCGAACCGTACCGAAATGTCCAGCACGGCGCGACAAGCAACGCGACGGGTGCAATGATGACGTCGTATTCATAGCGTTCAAGGCGTTCAAAGGGGAAGCGCAACGTGCATCAATTGACGCGGTTCTATCGTAGTGGTAGCGTGGCTGGACTACTGGCGGGATTGCTGTGGAGCGGCGGCGCCGATGCGCAGAACGTGCCGCAGAGCCTTCCTTCGCCCGAACAGGTCACCCCGCCGACTCCGGAGCTTCGCGGACCGTCGCGTGTCGATGTGGATTCGCGTTCGGCTTTCCAGGCAGAGCGCTGCCCGTTCGATGATTCGGCACTGCGGCTCGACCTTCGCCGCGTTGAGTTCACCCGCGCCGACGGTTCGCCGCTCCAGCCCGAGATCCAGGCAGTGGTGGCGCGCCTGAAACTGCCCGCCGGCGACCAATCGATCCGGGTGGTGTGCGACCTCCGGGACGAGGTGAACGAGGCCCTGCGCCGCGCTGGCTGGATCGCATCGGTCCAGATCCCCGCGCAGGAGATCAACGACGGCACGCTGCGGTTGCAGATCGTGACCGCGCGCATGGTCGAAACGCGGGTACGCGGCAATCCGGGGCCCTATGAGAAGCTGTTGCGCGAACGGCTGGCCCAGCTCCAATCCTATGATCCGCTGAACGAGCGCACGGTGGAACGGCTGCTGCTGCTGGCCGGGGACGTGCCCGGGCTCGACATCCAGCTCGCGCTGCGCCCGGCGGGCCGCGAGCAGGGCGAGGTGATCGGCGAAGTTACGATCAACTATCGCCGCTTCACCGTGCTCGCCAATGCGCAGAACTACAATTCGCGGGTGCTGGGGCGCGAGACCGGCTATGTCCGCGCCGAATATTACGGGCTAACGGGTCTCAGCGACGTTACCTATGTCGGACTTTCCAGCACCGCCGACTTCCAGGAGCAGAAGATCGTCCAGGGCGGCCACATCTTCGGGCTGGACGGCAAGGGATCGACCTTTGGCGGGCGGCTCAGCTACGCTTGGTCGCGCCCCGATTTGGGCGTGCTCGACTATCGCACCGACACGCTGATCGCCGGGTTCGACTATGCCCGCCCGCTGGTGCGCTCGCTCAACACCAACGTGACCGTCGGGCTCGGCTTCGATTACATCAACCAGATCACCGACATCTATTCCGGCGACACGAAGCTCCCGCTAACGCGCGACCGGATGCGCATCGCTTATGCCAGCCTCTCCGGCGACACCCGCAACGTGCGCGGCGACGGCAGCCTGGTCTGGTCGCTGCGCACCGCGCTGGAGTTGCGTAAGGGTTTCGACATCCTCGACGCGTCGCAGCAGGGCGTGCGCGGCGGCGAGATCCAGTCGCGCGTCGACGGGCATGCCGACGCCTTCCTGCTGCGCGGCAGCGTGGAGGCAGTGGCCGGGATCACGCCGGGCTTCCGGTTGATCGGGCGAGGCCAGGCGCAGTGGACCAACGTGTCGCTGCTCAATTACGAGGAATTCTCACTCGGCAACCTGACCATAGGGCGCGGATACGATCCGGGCGCGAACAGCGGCGATCGAGCGGTGGGGCTCAGCGGCGGGGCCGAACTCGACCTGCCGCCAGTGGCACACGTGACGCCGCAGGTGTTCGGCTTCTACGATTTCGTCTATCTCGATAATCTCGACCGCGGTGCGACCGAGCGCAATCGCAGGCTCTCCAGCTTCGGCGGCGGTGTGCGGCTGGGGCTGCCGGGGCTGGCGCTGCTGGAAGTGACGTACGCCCATCCCAAGGACAAGGCGCTGATCATCGACGAGCGCCGTCCTTCGGACCGAGTTCTGGTTTCCTTGTCGCTGCGGTTCAGCGACTCCGCGCGGTAATTTAATGCGGCGATTGAGGAGCGTATCATGCTGACGAACCACCTGCCGACCCGGGCTTCGCACGCCGCGCTCCTGCGCAAGCTGGCGCTGTCCAGCGCGCTGGCGGGCAGTCTGGCACTGCCGTCGATCGCATGCGCGCAGAACACCACGCCGGGCGGGCAGACGGTGGGGCCGGTGACGGGCGGCAGCGCGCCGACCTTCAATGGAAGTACGGGAACGCTCACCGGCAACCAGGCGAACCTGGACGTGGACCTGCGTGCGCAAAGCACGATCATCAACTGGGACCGGTTCAACATCGCCCAGGGCAGCAGGGTCGATTTCGGAACGGGCTTGACCGGCCCCGTCGCGGTGCTCAACCGGGTGACCGGCGGGGGGGCGACCAACATTCGGGGCGCTCTCACCTCCGACGCCAATGTCAACGTGTTCCTGGTCAATCCCAATGGGATCATGATCACCGGCAGGGGCAGCGTGTCGACGGGATCGTTCGTCGGCAGCACGCTCGATATCCGGGACAGCGACTTCACCGCGGGCAATTATGTCTTCAATGGCAGGTCCGCGCTCAGCGACAATTCCGACGCCAAGGCAGTAACTGTCGGGCCAGACGCCAGCATCCAGACCAATGGAACGGGCTTGGGCCTGATCCTGCTCGGGCGGCAGGTGACCAGCGCGGGAAGCCTGCAGGCCGGCGTCAACCAGGACGTGGCGCTCGTCGCGGCGGAGAATGTGACGCTCAGCTATACCGCAGGAAGCCCACTCGGCATCGAGATCACCCGAGGCACGACCCTCGACCCGAACGCCCTGCAGATCGTCGGGGGTTCGATCCAGGGCCGCAACGTCTATTTCGCGATGGCGACCCGAGGCTCGGTGACGAACGCGCTGCTGCAGGTCGACGGCAACGTCACGGCCGTGAACGGCACCAAAGGCATCGTCATCCTCGCCGGCAAGGCAGCGATCGATCCGGATATCCGCGCCACCGGCCTCACCACCGGCAATGACGACGCGGTCAGCGTCAAGGGCGCCTTGAGATATACCGGCACCGGCGGGGGCGTCCGGATCGGCGCCAGCGATACTGTCACCGTCGGCGGGGCGATCACCAGCGGCGGCGACTATACCGTGCGCGGCGACAGCGTGACTCTGGGCGCGACGAACACCGCCGTCCGCCAGCAGGCGGATGGCGCGGTGTCGATCGCTGCCACCGGTGGCGACCTGCGCGGACTTGGAACCCTCCAGCTCGCTGCCGATTTCGACGGCAGCGGCGGTCAGGCGCTGCGGCTCGAGGCCGACCGAAATGTGGATTTTGGCCAGGCAACGCTGCTCGAAAGCGGCGGCACGGGGCTGGCCTCGGCAGTCAACATCTTTTCGAGCAGCCGCAACGGTAACGTCCTGCTGGGCGACGTGCGCGCGCTGACGCTAGATGGTGGACTGAGCAGCGGCAGCGCGGCGCTGGAGGGACGCCTGGACCGCGCGGCGAGCGGTGGCAATGGTGGCGAGGTGCGGGCCCGCACCGTCCAGCTCGGCGGCACCGCGGTGATCGACGCGTCGACGCTGACGCTCGGTTCGCTCACCGCCGCCGGCGATGTGGCGCTGACCGCCGACGCCATGCGGGTGGGCAGCGTGACCTCCACCGGCGGCACCGCAACGCTGACCGCCACGTCGCTGCACGGTCTGACAACGACGGCGCGTACGGACGTGAGCGCTGCGGGCGCGGTGTCGATCGACGTCGATAACAGCGCGCTGCTCGGCACGGTCTCGTCGGGTGGCGCCGTTGCGCTGACGGCCGGCAGCTTCGACGCGAGCAACGTCACCGCGCAAACGGGCGCCACGCTGCAGGCACGGTCCGGCAATGCCACGCTTGCGGAGGCGACGGTGGTCGCCGGCTCCGCCAGCCTCACCGCTGCGGGCGACGCCTCCGTGCGCGGCCCCGTCTCGATCGGCGGGGACTACAGCGTCACCGGGAATGTCGTGCAATTGAGCGGCATCCAGTCGGCGACGGGGGCGGTGACCGTCGCTGCGCGAACGGGGGCGGTCGGCAGCACGAATTCGCTTGTCCTGACCGCGAACAGCGATGCGGTGGGCGCCGAGGCCCTGACACTGCGCGGCCGAGTGAACCTGTCGGCGGACAGCACCTTGAACGGCGGCCCGGCGCGCGAATCGGGGGTGGTGATCGACACCTTGCTGACCAATGGCGTCACGCTCGGCAACGTGAACGCGGCGACGCTGACGATCGCCGGCGGCGTGCCGCTGCTTGGCGACATACGCCTGGGCACAGTGACGACCACCGGTGACCTGTCGCTGCAATCGGCGGGGGCAATCGACGCGGTCGGCTTGCAATCGACCGCCGGGCTGGTCAGCGCGCGCGCCGCGACAATCGATATCGGCGGGGTCACGGCGGCCACCAGCGCTACGCTGAGCGGGCGCACCGTCGAATTCAACACGATCAACGCAGCCAGCGCCGACGTGGCGACCACCGGCCTGACGGGCACGCGCTTCATTCAGGGCGGCACGATCACCACGGCGGGTGCCGCCACGGTGACCGGCAGCGGCGGCGTGATCGATCTCGATGGCGTCACGGCGGGCGGCGCCCTTTCGGTCTCCTCCGCAGGCGCGGTGGATCTCGGCACGCTTCGGATCGGCGGGGACGCGACGATCACCACGACCGGGGCTGCCAGCGACATCACCATCGCGGCGCTCGACGCCGCCGGCGCGGCGTTGGTCAGCGGATCGCGGGACATCACGGCCGGACCGCTCGCAAGCACCGCCGGCGGGCTCACCGTCACTGCGACTCGCAGTGTCGCGGGACTCGGCACCAGCGGGCGTCTGGCGCTCACCGCTGCAACCGACCTGGTGCTCACGGCCGGTGGCAACGCCCGGCTGGGCGCGGTGTCGGGCAACACGCTCGCCCTGCGCGCCGGCACGCTCGACAGCTTGGCGCTGCGCGGTGACGCGGGCATCGAAGTTTCGGCCACCGCCGGCGACCTGACCGTGCGCGGGCTCACCACGACCATGGGCAACGCAGCGGTGTCCGCAACCGGTACGGCCGGGGTGATCGGCCCGGTGACGGTGGTGGGCAACTATAGCGTCGCCGGCGGCGGCGTGTCGCTGGCCGGCGCACAGGGGGCGACTGGGGCCGTGGACGTGACCGCGCGTTCGGGCAGCATCGGCAGCGATCCCGGCAGTGTGCTCACCGCCAATTCCGACGGAGTAGGCGCAGAGGCGCTTACGCTGCACGGAAGCACCGAACTGGCGGTCGACAGCCTCCTGCGCGGCGGGCCCGACCGCCAGTCGCAGGTGGTGCTCGATGCGCCCGCCAACGTCCCCGTCCGGTTGGGCAATGTCGATGCGAGTAGCCTCGTGATCGCCGGGGGCGCCGCTCTGGGCGGCAACCTCACCTTCGGCAAGGTGGTCACGACCGGCCCGATCACGCTGCAGGTCGCCGGCGGCATCGGCGGTGGCGAGCTCACCAGCCTGAACGGTGCCGTGACGTTGCGCGGTGCGGGCGGCGCAACGGTGACTACGCTGGGCGGCGCCGAGATTGACGTGGCGATGGAGGGCGCGGTGGATGTCCGTCGCGCGGCCGCCTCGACCGGCGGCGTGCGGCTGGCCTCGACGGGCAGCAGCGTCGCCCTGGGGTCGGCGAGCGCCGCTCTGGATGTGGCGGTCGAGGCTCTCGGCGCAGCCTCGGTCGCCGATGCAGTCACTGCCGGCCGCGACTACCGGGTTCGTGGCGGATCGGCGACGCTGGGCGACGATGCGAATGCGGAGCTGCAATCAGCGGTGAGGGCAGTCGATATCAGCGCGACCAGCGGCGCTATCACCGGTGGCGCCGGCCTGACGCTGCAAAGCGGCACCGGCGCGCTGATCCTCGACGGCGCGGGCGGCATCGACCTGCGCGCGGGCGTGCTCCAGCTTGGGGCTAACGGCGCAGGCGTGCTGGGCTTGCGCGCCGGCGACGGTCAGACGATCGACTTAGGCAACAGCGTCAAGGTGGGCACCATCGGCTCGGTCACTGCCGCGCACGACGCAGTGGGCACGGTGCTGACGCACGCCGGCGCGCTGCGCTTCGGCACGCTCGATGCGGCGAACGCAATCGATATTCGGCTGACTGGCGGTGGCGCGCTGACCGGCTTGGCGCTGAACGGCGCAGGCACCGTGGCGATCGACACCGGCAACGGCACCGTTGACGTCCGCACCATCGACGCCGGCTGGCTGACCGTCACCGGCGGGGGCATCCTTGGGGACACCTATCGCGCTGCCGGAGACATCGCGCTGAACGGCGCCACGGTCGCGCTGGGCACCCTCGACAGCACCGCCGGCTCGGCGACCGCAACTGCCGGTGCCGGCACGCTGTCGATCGACCGCGCGCATGCCGCGGTGGACCTGACGCTCACCACGACAGGGACGGGCAACGTCTCGGTCGGCGACGCGAACGCCGGCGGCAATGTGTCGCTGATCGCCCGGAGCGGCGACATCCTGAACGACAGCGCCACTGCCGGCGCCACGCTGAGGCTGAGCGCGAGCGGCGACATCACCGGCCGCAGCACCGCCAGCCCCGACCTGTCCGGCCGCGACGTGGCGCTTACGGTAGGCCGCAACATCACCACCGGCACCATCACCTCGCCCGGCGGTCTCAGCATCACGGCTGCCTCGATCACGGTCGGGCGCGCCAGCGCAGGCCGCGCGCTCAGCCTGAATGCGTCGAACGGCGACTTGCTGGTGGGGTCCGCGAGCGCGGGCGGCGCCCTCGCCTTTAGCGCGACTCAGGACGTGAGCGTGGGAACCCTGGCCAGCGGCGCGGGCGTGTCGCTGGTGGCTGGTCGCGATCTGCGCGTGCGTGACATGACGGCGCCGGGCACGGCGACGGCGCGCGCGGGTAGGCGGGCCACGCTGGACAGCGCGACGGTCGCCGGGCTCGATGCCGAAGCGGGGAGCATCGATGCCGGCGTGCTCACCGTCGGCGGCACGACGCGACTGATTGGCACCAGCGGAGCGGTCGCGGTCGACCTGCTCGATAGTGACGGCGCGGCTACCATCGGCGCGGACACCGACGTGGCGCTCGATGCATGGCGGGTGGCTGCAGGGCTGACGGTCACTGCAGCCGGCCATGCCGAGTTCGGCACCGGCACCGCGGGCACGCTGACGCTCGATGCAGGCAGCATCTCCATTGCAGACGCGACGGTGGCGGGGGCAACCACGCTCGATGCAACGGGCACCGTCTATGTCGGCGCGCTGCGCGGCGGCGACGCCACGCTGGCGACCGATGGCGCACTGACGGTCGGGCTGCTGGAGGCAGAGGCGGCGGTGTTGCGCGGCGGGGCAACGCAGCTCGGCACCACCACCGCCGACACCCTGCGGATCACCGGCGGATCGGCAACGCTGATAGACACAAACGTGAAGGGTGCCGCTTCGATCGACGTGAACGGCACGGTGACGCTAAGCCGGCTGCGCGGGGGTGACGTCACGCTGCGGGGGTCGAGCATCGCTGCTGAGGCCCTGACCGCGACGAGCACGGCGACGCTGACCAGCACCGAGGGTGCCGTCGATCTAGGCCAGCTGACTGGTGGTGGCGTGACCATCAATGCGGCGGGCAACGCCGCAGTCGATGGCTGGACCACGAGCGCATTATCGATCGAGGCAAAGGCCGACGTGACGCTCGGCACCGGGACCAGTGCCACCCTTGCCGCAACCGGCGGCAGCATCGGCATCACCGACGCGACGGTGAGCGGGGGCGCAAACCTGAACGCCACCGGAGCCCTGACGGCAGGAACGCTGACCAGCAGCGAGACCCGCGCCACTGCGGGCGGTGCGCTCGCTATCAACCGGCTAAAGACCGGCGCCGCAGTGCTGCAGGGGGGATCGACTCGGCTCGGCACGGCCGACGTGAACACGCTACGGATCACCGGCGGTTCGGCGACGCTGGCCGACGTCGCTGCGGCAGGCGCGGTATCAGTGGACGTGACCGGGGTGGTGGAAGCGGCCAAGCTGAATGGGAGCGACGTGACGTTGCGCGGGGGCAGCGTCGCTGCGGAGGCATTGACCGCCACCGGCACGGCGACGCTGACCAGCACCGCGGGTGCTGTCGATCTAGGCCAGCTGACTGGTGGTGGCGTGACCATCGATGCGGCGGGCAACGCCGCGGTGGATGGCTGGACCACGGGCGCCTTGTCGATCACGGCAACGGGCGACGTGACGCTCGGCACCGGGGCCAGTGCCACGCTGGCGGCGACCGGCGGCAGCATCGGCATCACAGACGCGACAGTGACCGGCGCGGCAAACCTGAACGGTACCAGAGCGCTAACGGTCGGAACGCTGACCGCCAGCGAGACTCGCGCCACTGCGGGCGGTGCGCTTGCCATCGACCGGCTGAAGACCGGCGCCGCAGTGCTCAAGGCCGACTCCGTGCGGCTGGGCACGCTGAACGCGGCCACGCTGACGGTCACCGGCGGGTCGGCGAGCCTAACCGACGGCCTGGTGGCCGGCGCGACTTCGATCGACACCACCGGCACTGCGAACTTGACCCGGTTAAGTGGCGGCGAGCTGTCGTTGCGGGCCGGCGGGCTGGCGACACTCGGCACCGTCACCACGACCGGCACCGCGACGGTGCGCGCCGGCGACGTGGCGCTGGACGGGCAGCTGCGCGCATCGACCGTGACGATCGGCAGCCGCACGGCGGACGCAGGGTTGCGGCTGGGCGCCGCGGCCAATGTGCAAGGTAGCGGCGTGGGCCTGAGCGAGGGCGAGATCGGCCGCATCGACACCGACCGGGTTGTCTTGGACGGCGGCGCCGGCACGGTGACGATTGGCACGCTCGCTTTTGGGGCGGGCACGGGGCGCTCTCGCGTCGACGTGCTGACCAGCGGCGACGTGCTGGTGAACGGCGTGATGAGCGGCGGCGGGGCAGCGCGGGTATTCCGGATCGGCGGCACCGGCGCCGCAGACAGCGATCTTGCCTCGACGATCCGCATCGTGGCGACGGAGGATGCCGGTGGACGGCTGCTGTTCGGCGATGCGGATGTCGAATTGCGCGGCGCGCGCATCGGATTGGGCCTGAACGGCCTGACGGATGCGCTGTTCGCCGGCGGCGGGAACTCGGCAGAGCAAGCCGGGCTCTATATCGGCAATGCCAATTCGCCGCTCTACAGCGCACTCGCAGGCGGATCCGCCTATGTGCCGGGCAACGAAACCACTCTGAGCGCGGGCCGGCTGACACTGCGCTTCGACGATTTCGCGCTATTCCAGAACACCGGTACCCGCGGGTTCAACACCGGCGCGGTGCTGTCCGGCAGCCCGGCGGGCGGGCCGACGCTAAACCTGATCGGCCCCGGTGAGGGGCGGCCTACCGCGTTCGCGATCTTCGGCACGATCAACGGCGTCAGCGGCACCTCGACCTCGGTGCTCGGCCAGACCGCCATCACCACCACAGGCATCGATTTCACGGCGGCGCGCGTTAATGGCTGCGTGCTGGGGACAGGCGCGGGGTGCCTGACCACCACGATCTCGCAGCCGACGCTGAACGTGTTCGATCCCGGGCGGCTGGTGGTGTTCCGCGCGGAGGCGGACTTCACCCTGCCCTTCGACCCGTTGATCGGCAGCAACAACGAGGCGCTGTTCGCCGGCATGGGCGCGGTGGCGGAACCCGCACCGCCCTGCCCGCCTGGACCGGATGAATGCGGCGCAGCCCCCCAGAACCAGGAGTGAAGATGCGCAGTTCCGATGGCCGCATGCGGCCCCTGATCGCGGCGACTGCGATGGCCGCGGCGCTTGCCGGCTGCTCCAGCGGCACCCGGCCGCGCGCCCAGCTCGACACGGTAAGCCTGGGCCGCAATGCTGCAGACGAGGCGTGCGTCGCCAGCCGCACGTGGCGCGATGCCGGCGTGCGCGACATGTTCGACAGCGCCTACCTGATCACCTGCCGCAACGTAACTGCCAGCCGTCCACTGGGCGCGGTGCGCGTGGTGGCGGAGACGCCGGAGGCGATCGCGCCAGTGGAGGCGCTATTCGCTTGCGGGACCGAGAGCACCGTTACCGTGGCTGGCGCGCCGGCACGCGTTCGTCGCTGCACCGACAAGACGCTGCAGCTCGACACCGTCCGGATCGACATGGCGGCCGGAGACAAGCGCGTGATCGCCAATGCGACGCCGGCGCTGCTCGCGCAGCTGGAGGAAGCCGCGGCGGTGCTCGCCGGGCGCCGCAAGGCAGATGCCGATCCCCGCCGCGAACTCCGCGCGACGATCGACTTGACCGCACTCCCCGCCGGGCCGAGTGGAACAACGGTGGTGGCGGTGGACGAGAACGCCGGCGCGGCGTTCGATCCCGCGCTGGCGCTGCGCCAAGGCACCCAGCTCAACCATAATGGCCGGCATGCCGAGGCGTCGCGCCTGCTGAACGACGCTATCAGCCGACTACCCGCCAACTTTGCCGCCGACGCACGCGCCGAGCTGCTGCTCGAGGCCGGGCTGGCGGATTCCAACATCTCGTTTAGCGACAGCGCCCAGCAGCGCTTCGCCCAGGCTGACGCGCTGATCGGCCAAGCAGGCGTGCAGCGCGCAGCGTTCCTGCAGCGCAAGCGCGACGCCTATGTCTCGCTCGACCTGCTCAATCGGCGCGAGTTCGCCGCAGCGCTGCAGGCGCTGGACCGGCTGGTTTCGGCTGAGGCCAAGGCCGATCAGCCGCTAATGGACGTCTCGACGATCCGCCAGCTCAACCAAACGCGGCCGGAGCGCCTGAACAACGCCGTCGCGGTTCCCGACACGCGCCAGCTGTCGCAGCTGGTGATCGACGCCCAAGCGAATTGGGCGCGCAGCGTGGCGCTGCTGGCGCTCGGCCAGGAAGCGCGGGCCAATGCGGCGCTGGATGCGTCATCGCGCGCCTATCGCGCGTTGCTGGGCGAGCCCATCGATCCTACTCAATCGCTGTGGCTGGGTGCGCGTATCGAACGTCAGCGCGGGCGGCTGGCGGCGCAGCGGGGCGACTGGTCGACGGCATTGAACGCGTTCGACCGCGCGCTCCAATATCTCCAGCGCAGCGCCGTGGGCTCGCTGGGCACCGGCAGCGAGCCGGCGATCGCCGAGGCACAGCTGGAGCGAGCCGGAGTGCTCGCGCGCAGCGGTGCGCCGGCGGCGCAGATCCGCCACGAATATGCGGCCGCAGTCGATGCTCTGGTCGCGTCCAACGGCACTGGATCGATCCTGCCGACGGGCTTGGAGAATTATCTCGACCTGCTCGTAGCGGAATCGCGCGGCAAGGCGCAGGCGGACACCTATGAACTGTTCTTCCGCGCGGTGCAGGCCGGCGGCCAGCCGGGCGTCGCGCGCCAGCTGAACCAGCTACAGAACATCGTCTCCGCCGACCCCGAGCTCGCCAATCTCGTGCGCAGCCGGGCCACGCTGGAGCGCGAAGTCACGCGGCTGCGCTATGCTATTGCCGACAAGGCGGAAACTCCCGGCGAGTCGATCGGCGATCTGGAAGGGCAGCGCCGCCGCGCCGAGGAGCAGCTGATCGCGGTCAATGACCAGTTGGCGCGGAACCAGCGCTTCCGATCCGTCGACGACAGCCCTGCCACGCTGGCGGCGGTGCGCGCGGCGCTGGGCCCCGACGAAGGCTATCTGAAGCTCTATCAGCTGAGCAACCGCGCATACGGCATCTATGTCACGCGGAACCGCACGTTCATCTATCCGGTGGTGAGCAGCGCCAAGCAGCTCGCCGAGTTGGACGGGCTCGCCAACTCGGTGCGGCGCTCGGTGGACGGGCGGTTGGGCGAGGGCCAGCTCGTTCCCTATGACGCCGGCGGTGCACACGTGCTGTTCCGTCTGATCGCCGGACCCGCGCGCGAGGAGATGCTGAAGACCGCGTCGCTGGTAGTCGATCCGGCCGGGCCGCTGACGCTGGTGCCGATCGGCGCGTTGGTGACCGAATACGCCCCCAAGGCTGTAGGCGAGGACCCGTTCGATTTCTCGCAGGTCTCGTTTCTGGCTGCGCGGACGACCGTATCGACGGCGCTGTCGCCGCGCTCATTCCTGGTCTCGCGCGCGCTGGCCGGCTCAAAGGCGCCGCACGCGCTGCTCGGCTTCGGTGCGCACCTACCGCCGGTGGGGGATGCGCTCGCCGATCGCATGGTGGACGTCGGCTTCGCCTGCACTGTGCCATACCGCGAGCTGGCCGCAATCTCGCGGGCGTTCGCGCCGATCGACCGGCGCGAGCTCGATATAGCGGCGGAGGCGCTAGGCGATCCGCAGGCGCCGCTGATCACCGCCGCGGGTTTTACTGACACCGCCATCGAGCAGCGCAGCGATCTGGACGAATATCAGGTCATCCACTTCGCCACGCACGGCCTGCAAGAGGGGCAATGGGGCTGCGCCAAATCGCCCCCGGCGTTGGTCACGTCGTTTGGCGGTGCGCAATCGGACGGCTTGCTCAGCTTCTCCGAGATCGCGCAACTGCGGCTGAACGCCAATCTGGTGGTGCTGTCGGCCTGCGACACGATCGCCGGGGTGCGCAACCAGGCGCTGGCGCGGGCATCGGGCCAGGAGGAATCGGGGGCCACGCTGGAGGGATTGGTTCGCGCATTTCTGGCGGCGAACGCGCGCTCGGTGCTGGCGACCTATTGGCAGGTTTCGGCGGAGGCGGAATCGCAAAACCTGATCCGCGCATTCTATGGCGCCGCGCGCACCCAGACGATCGGGCGTGCGTTGCAAACCGCGCAGCGCACGCTGATGGAACAGCCGAAATTCTCGCACCCCTTCTACTGGGCGCCATATTTCCTGGTAGGCGACAGCACCAAAACGATGCTGTCGAACCCGCCGGGTCCGGCCACGGTCGCGCAGCGCTGATGCCTATTGCCGCGATACGCGCATGAAGGAGCAGGCCGCAGCCGGAGTGTCGCTGGCGGCGGCATCGGGCGCGATGGCCGCGATCCTGCTGGCGGGCCCTGGGCTCGTAACGGCACTGGTGCCGACGGACGCGTCGGAAGCGGTGCAGGAGGCGGCGTTCGTGCTGCCGCTTTTCGGCGCGATGATTGTGGTCGCGTTGGCCGGCGGGCTGGTCCTGCGGCGCAAGGTCACGACACTAGGTGCGCTGCCGGCGCGCAATGCCGCGATCGGCTTCGCGCTCGGGCTGCTCGGCATCGGCCTGGCAGCCGGTTATGCGGCGATCGCCGGCGTGGCGCAGCTGGGTGCGGGGGGCAACGGGGGCGCGCGGCTGCTCGCCGGCATGGCGCTTGTGCTGTTCCAGGCAGCGGCCGAGGAGCTGTATTTCCGCGGATGGCTGCAGCCGGTGCTGGTCCGCGCCTGGGGCGTGGTGCCGGGGATCGCCGTTACTGCGCTTGCCTTTGCGGCGCTGCACATGCTGGGCGCGGCGTTCGCGCCGTTGTCCTTCGTCAACCTACTGCTCGGTGGATTGCTGTTCGGGACACTGGCAGCGCGGGCCGGCGGCATCGCGGGTGCGCTCGCCGCGCATTTCGCCTGGAATTCCACTGAGCAGCTGGTGCTGGGGCTCGATCCTAATCCCGGCGTGGGCAGTTTCGGCGCGTTGTTCGACCTTGATCTCGCCGGAGCCGCAGCCTGGGGAGGGTCAGGCGAGGGCCTTAATGCCAGCGTGGCGATGACTGTGGCGCTGCTGGTGCTGGTGGTGCCCCTGGCGATCCTGGCGCATGGCGCCAGGGACCGCGCTTAGTCCGCGGTAGCGGCGCGTTGTCGATCCACTCTGTCCCGTTCCTTGCGGAAGACGGCGAGGCCCTTTCCGGTCAGCGA
Source organism: Sphingomonas sp. S2-65 (assembly GCF_021513175.1). Classification (NCBI taxonomy): domain Bacteria; kingdom Pseudomonadati; phylum Pseudomonadota; class Alphaproteobacteria; order Sphingomonadales; family Sphingomonadaceae; genus Sphingomonas; species Sphingomonas sp. S2-65. The sequence continues at coordinate 2,325,899 of NZ_CP090953.1, forward strand.
CTGGCCGGTACCCGTCTCGATGGTGAGCGGATCGACCGCCTGGCCCTCGATATGGACTTCGTAGTGGAGGTGCGGCCCGGTCGAACGCCCGGTCGTGCCGATCTCGCCGATCTGCTGCCCCTGCGCGACGTGCGCGCCGACCACGATCTCGGGCAGGATGCGGTTCATGTGGAGGTAGAGCGTCTGCCAGCCATTGTCGTGGCGCAGCCGGACGAAGTTGCCGTTGGGGCCCTTGGCACCCGAAAACTCGACGGTGGCGCTGCCGGCGGCGAAGATCGGCGTACCGGTAGGCGCGGCGAAATCGGTACCGCGATGCAGCTTCTGATAGCCAAGGATCGGATGCGTCCGGTAGCCAAATTGCGAGCTGATCCGTGCGGAATCCACAGGCGTGCGCATCAGCGCGCGCACGGTGCTGAAGCCGTTGCCGTCGAACCACCCCGCCTCGCGCTCCCCGGGCGGGGTAAAGCGATACAAGGCGCGCGACTTGGCGGCGGTGCGCAGCGAGACATAGACGAGGCGCGGCACGCCCACTGCCTCACCCGAGGGATTATGGGCCTGTTCGAACGCAGCCTCGAAGATGTCGCCGGGGGAGACTTCGCGCTGCATGTCGAAATCATAGCTGAAGGCATTGGCGAAGTCACCGATCAGGCTGTCGGTCACCCCCGCAGAGACGGCCGAGCTGTAGAAGCTGTTAGCATCAATTTCGCCGCGCACCACGGTCAGCCGGGTCTTGAGCGCTGCCGACAGCCGCTTCGCGTCGAAGCCGCCATCCCCCTTGCGGCGCAGGACCAGGCCCGCACCGTCACTGCGCGTCACCTCCAGCGAATCCAGCGACGCGGTGCCGGGGGTGCCGTGCAGGTCGAAGATCAACCGTATCTCCCCCGCGCCATCGCCCAACTCGGCATGTGCGCGAGCAGCGGCGGCGGCGGCCTCGCCCGCGGCGATGCCGCCGGAGCGGAACGTGTCTTCCAGCTCGTCGATGCCCGCGAGCACCAGCGTACGGCGGCTGGACGTAGGGGCCGGCTCTGCCGCCAGAGCCGCCTCGCTCCGGCGCTCGGTCACCACCGGCTGGGCGTCGCGGCTGGCATAAGCTGCGACCGCGCCAGCGAACGCCACCGCGGCGGCGGTGCCGAACGCCAGCATGCGGGTGCGGGTCTCCGGAGCGAGCGGTTGCCGGGCGGGTGGCTGCGGCTTGGACCGTGCGGGAGCGGCTGGCGGCGGTGTTGCACCCTTGCCCCAGGCGCGAATGTCGAACGAAGGCTCGCCGGAGTCGGGTTCGCGGCTGCGGGCCGGGTTGCCGCCTCCCCAGGTGCGCGGGTCGAACGATGGCGGGTCACGATCCTGCATACACGCGGCCCCCAAAACCGCGCCCGGGCAGGGGTGCCCAAGCACGCCTGCAATAACCTTGCTTTATGGAAATCGGAAGCTGTGCTTAAAGATCGCCGCGTGGTCGGGAGAGTGGGTAATGGCCGGTAATAATCGCGTCGCGTGGCGCGAGGGCATGTTCTTGCGGCCGCAGCATTTTCAGGCGCAGGATCGGTATATCGACGCGCTGGTGCGCGCGCGGGTGAACAGCGTGAGCCCCTGGCCTTGGGGGTTCACCGAGCTTGTGGTGGACGAGGACCTGGCCAGCCTGGGCAAGTTCGGGCTGGTACGCGCGACCGGCGTGTTGCCCGACGGCACGCCCTTCGCGATCCCCGACGACATGCCGCCGCCCGAGCCACTGGACGTGCCGGCCGAGGCGCGTGACGTCGTGGTGTACCTGACGCTCCCGGCGCACCAAGGCGGTGTCACCGAGTTCCGCGACGCCGAGAGCAACGCGCTCGATGCTCGCTTCCTGGTCGACGAGCACGAGACCGCCGACGCCTTTTCCGACGACCGGACGACGGAGGGCATCGACTTCGGCCGGCCGAATCTGCGGTACGGCATCCTGCGCGATCAAATCTATGGGCGCATCACGCTGGGGATCGCGCGAGTCCGCGAGGTGCACAACAAGCGGGTGATGTTCGACGACCGCTTCATCCCGCCGACGTTGGACAAGAATGCGGCCACACGCCTGCGCGGCGCAGTGACCGACATTCTGGGGCGTGCCGAGCAGCGCGCCGAGGAACTGGCGGTGCGGGCGGTGGAAGCTACCGAGGGCGGTGCCGAGACCTTCGGCAGTTTCCTGCTGCTCCAGGCGCTAAATCGCTGGGTGCCGGTGCTCCAGCATGCCGAGCGGCTGCCGATGATGCACCCCGAGCGGCTGTACGAGACGCTGGTGGCGATGGCGGGCGAGATCGCGACGATGATCCGACCCGAGCGCAAGGCGCCGCCGTTGCCGCGCTACGACCACGAGCATCCGCAGACCTGCTTCGATCCGGTGCTCGACCTGCTCCAGTCGATGCTGGCGGCGGTGTTCGATCGCTCGGCCATCCAGCTCCCGCTCGAGAATGCCGGGCCGGGTGCGTACGTGTCGAAAATCACCGACCACAATCTTTTCCAGAACGGCTATTTCTACCTCGCGGTTGCTGCCGCCTCGCCGGTGGAGGAAATCCGGGGGCTGTTCCCGTCGGTCGCCAAGATCGGCGCGATCCAGAAGATGCGGCAGATCGTCGATAGCGCGCTGCCCGGCGTGCCGCTGCGGCACACCCCCACGCCGCCGCCGCAGATCCGCGTGCTGCCCGGCTTCGTCTATTTCGAGCTCGACCGCGGCGCCGCCGACTGGCGCGACTTCGCCTCGGCCCCAGCGCTGGGGCTACATGTCGCGGGCGATTGGCCGCAGCTCAAGCTTGAACTGTGGTGCGTGAAGAGGGCGGGTCGATGAGCAACGGCGACGGCGGCAACGACGGCAACCGCACGGTCTTCCGCCCGTCGCCCCTGCAGGGGCTGCGTGGCGGCCAGCAGCCGCAGCCCGGCGGCAATGCCGATTGGGCGGCGCCACCTTCACCCGCTGGCTTCGGCAGTCCGCCGCCAGCCGATCCTTTCGCCAGCGCCGGAGGCAGTAGCGGCGGATATGATGCGCCTCCGCCGCTATCTCGGACCGGGCAGGGGCAGCAGGCCGTACGGTTAGATCCCTCCCGGCTGGCCGAGGATGACGTGCCGCGTCCGGCCAAGCAGCGCGAGGTGCGCAATGTCATGCTCACCGAGGCGGCACCGGTGCTGGCGCTGGCCGCCGGGATCCGGTCGGGGCGGGTGCGCGCGCCATTGCCGCAGTTCCACCGCGAGGCGACGCAGTTGATCGCGTCCTTCGACCGCGCCATCGCGCCGCACTACCGCGAGGAAGTGCGCCAGCGCGCCAAATACGCGGTGTGTGCGACGATCGACGACATCGCCCAGAACCTGCCCAATATCGGTACCGACGGCGCCGAATGGGCCCGCCGCTCGATGGTGGTGCAGTTCTTCCAGGAAAATATCGGCGGCGACCGTTTCTGGCAGCTGACCGACGACATGCTGCGGGCGCCGTCGGACAATCTCGACATCATCGAGCTGTACCATGCCTGCCTGGCCGCCGGGTTCGAGGGCCGTTTCCGCGTGATGCCCGACGGCAAGCGCCGGCTGCACGAGATCATGGCCCGACTGCAGGGCGCGCTGGACCATGTCCGCGCGCTTTCTCCCACGGAACTTTCGCGTCAGTGGAAGGGTGAGGCCGCGCCGCTCCGGCGGATGGGACTGTGGAACCTGCTCGCGCTGGCCGCGGCCGGGGCGGCGGCGTTGTTGCTCCTCGTCTATATCGTTCTGCGGCTGCTGCTGATGACCAGCGCCGAGCCGCCTGCGACCGCGCTGGCTGGGATCGCGCCGGGCGAGCCGCTGACCCTGTCGCGCCCCGCCGCAGCGCTGCCCGCGGGGGACAGCGCTCAGGCGTCCAAGCTCAAGAAGTTCCTGGAACCTGAGATTCGCGAAGGGCTGGTGACCGTGGAGGAGGATGCGCAGACCGTGCGCGTGCGCACCACTGTGGGCCAGCTGTTCCAGTCTGGCTCCGACGCGCTGGAGGAAGGCCGCGAGCCGCTGTTCCGGCGGATCGGGGCAGCGATCGAGGAAGAACAGGGCAGCGTACTGATCGAGGGACATGCCGACAGTGATCGCGTGGCCTCGCTGACCTTCCCCGACAACATGGCGCTTTCCGAAGCGCGCGCGGAGACGGTGGGCAAGATCATCCGCGCGACGCTGAGCGATGCGAGCCGCGTGACCACCAAGGGCATGGGCGAAACGGTGCCGCTGGCGTCGAACGACACTGCGGCAGGCAAATCCAAGAACCGGCGGGTCGAAATCATCGTGCCGCGGCGGTATTGAGCGGAAGGCGGGGCATGCGTTTGCTGAAGAACTGGTGGTTCGTCACGATCACCTGTGCGCTGCTGGTAGCGCTGCTGCTCGCATTGGGGCTGCCGCTGTTCGTCGCCTGGATGCGGCCCTTGTGGATTCGCATCCTGTTCGTCGCTGTGGTCGCGGCGATATGGGGGCTGTTCATTTTCCTGCGCTGGCGCAAGGCCAAGAAGGCTGCGGACGCGATCGCCGCCGAGTTTGCCGCGCCCGATCCGGCGGGCGAGGAGAGCAAGGCGCTGGGCCAGCGCATGCGCGAAGCCGTGACGCAACTGAAGTCCGCGTCGGGCAAGCAGCGCAACTATCTCTACACGCGGCCCTGGTACGTCATCATCGGCCCGCCGGGCGCGGGCAAGACCACCGCACTGCTCAACTCAGGGCTGCGCTTCCCGTTCGGCGACACCGCGATGAAGGGAGTGGGCGGCACTCGCAACCTCGACTTCTGGTTCGCCGACGAAGCGGTGATGGTCGATACCGCCGGGCGCTACACCACGCAGGACTCGGATTATCAGGTCGATAGCCGCGGCTGGACCTCGTTCCTGTCGCTGCTGAAGAAGCATCGCCCGCTCCAGCCGGTGAACGGCATCATCGTGGCCATCGGTGTGGACGAACTGTTGGCAGCCGATTGCGCCAAGATCGACGCGCACGCAGCGGCGGTGCGCCGGCGGCTGGTCGAGGTGCGCAAGACGCTGGAAGTTGCGGCGCCCATCTATGTGCTGCTCAGCAAGGCCGATTTGCTCGCGGGCTTCACCGAATATTTCGACGATCTGGACGTCGAGGGGCGCCGCGCGGTGCTCGGCCATACTTTCGCGCATGCGAACGGCCGCGCGCGCGCGGACGACGTTGCGGGAGCGTTCGACACCGTCGCGCAGGCGGTGAGCGACCGCCAGGCGAAGCGGCTGTTCGACGAAGTCGATCCTCTGCGCCGGGCGCTGCTGCTCGGCTTCCCCTCGCAGCTCCAGTCGCTGCGGTCCCGCGTAGCGCGCTTCCTGGAAGGCGCGTTCACCAGCGGCGACGAGCCGACGGGGAGCCTGCGCGGCTTCTATTTCACCAGCGGCGTCCAGCAGGGTGCCCCGCTGGACCGTATCCTGGCGGGCATGGCCGACATTTACGACCGGGCGCCCCAGGCGGCACCGGGCGGTGCAGCGTCGGGTCGGGCCTATTTCCTCAATCGCCTGCTCAGCGACGTGATGTTCAGCGAATCCGGGCTGGTAACGATGGACCCGAAGGCACGGGTGCGTCAGCGCGCTCGGCTGGTGGCGGGGCTGGCGGCGATCGCGGCGGCGGTACTGCTCACCTTCACGCTATGGGGTATCAGTTATGCCAACAACCGCGCGTTCCAGAGCGACCTGCTCGCACGGACTGAACAGGCGCGCAGCCAGTTCCGCGAGGGCGGCATCGATCTGAAGCAGGTCCGCGAAAGCGACGGCGACCTGCGCGCGGCGCTGCCGGGGCTCAACACGCTGCGCGCGCTGCCGCGCGGCTATGCTCAGCGCAAGCAGGGCGGGCCGGGCCTGATGTCGACCTTTGGCTTGTACCAGGGCGGATTGAGCCAACGGGCCGAGGAAAGCTATCGCGAAGCACTGCGCCGCGTGATGCTGCCGCGGCTGCTGCTGCGGCTGGAGCAATATATGCGCGGGCACGGCGGCGACGCGATGGCGCTGTACGAGCCACTCAAGGTCTATCTGATGCTGGGGCAGCAGGGGCCGATGGATGCCAAGGCGGTGCACCGCTGGATCACCGCGGACTGGGCGACCGAGGTGTTTCCCGGCTCCGACAGCGGCGCCGAGCGCGGCCAGTTGGCGCAGCATCTGGGCGCGCTGCTGGAGGACAAGAACCTTGCGGGTGTGTGGGCCAGCCGCAAGCCGCCGCTGGATGGGCAGCTGGTCACGAGCGCACGCGCCGCGATCGGGACGCTCTCGCTCGCCGACCGAGCTTATGCGGTCATGAAGCAGAAGGCGGCCACGGCCGGCGCCGATTGGGAGGCGGCCAACATCCTGTCGCAGGGCGACGCGGTGGCCTTCGCCAACCGCGATCAGGTGCTGTCGGTGCGGGTGCCGTATTTCTTTACCCGCGAAGGCTTCGAGAAGAGCTACACCCTCGGCCTCGCCACGGCGCAGGAAGACCTGAAACGCGACCTGTGGGTGCTTGGCGGCGACGCGCAAACCGGCGGCGTGCGCGAGGAAATGAGCAACATCCGCCCGGGCGTCGCCGGGCTCTACGCTAAGGACTATATCGCCGCCTGGGAGGGCGTGATCGCGGCGATGAAGCCGGGCGATTATTTCCGCGATCCTGCCGCGTTCGGCGCGGTGACCAAGAGCCCGTCGCCGATCAAGCGGGTGCTGATGGAGCTGCGCAAGAATACGATCTTCGCAGGCGGCGCTCGCGCGGTGGGCGATCGCATGATCCGCGACCGGATCACCCGCTCGCGTCTGGGTCGCTATGCCGGGGATGCCACCTCCGGGCGGGCGTCGGGGCTCGATGCGGGCAGCGAAATTAGCAACGCCTTCCAGTCGATCCACGACTATGTCGGCGACGGCAAGACTCCCGCACCGATCGACGAGTTCGTCGCTGCGCTTAAGGAAGCGGGGCAGGCGGTGATCGCCGCACGCTCGGTGGGCGGCGGCGGCGGGTCGGATACGACCCAAGCGCAGATGGCGACCGCCATGGCGTCGGTAAAGGCGGCGGCGGCCGGCGCGCCGCCGCAATTGCAGGGCTTCGTCAACTCGGCGGCGGGCGGCGGATCGGCGGCACAGATCAGCGCTGCGAAGGGTGCGGTGTCCGAGGCCTATGCCCAGGTGGTGCTGCCGGCGTGCCAGGGGGTTGCCAAGGAGCGCTTCCCTTTTTTCGGAGCGGCCGAGGCGGATGCCCCGGCAGTGGATATGCTGCGCGTGTTCGGGATGGGCGGGACGCTTGACGGCTTCGTCCAGCAGCGGCTGATGCCGCTGATCGACACCGGCGGCCCGGTGTGGCGCTGGAAGTCGGACGATCCGATCGCCCAGACGCTCGACCCCGGCAGCCCCGAACAGTTCGCCAAGGCCGCGCAGATCCGCGACCTGCTTGCCGGCGGCCTGCCGATCAAGGTGTCGGTGGCGAGCCTTGGCAGCGGGGTGACCGCAGTGGAGGTCTCCAGCGGCGGATCGACCTACAAGTTCGATCCCGCGAACAACCAGCCCAGGCCGCTGCTCTGGTCGGTGTCTGGAGGGCTCCCGCAGGCGGCGGTGGTGCTGTACCAAGCCGATGGCAAGGAATTGCGCAGATTCGAGGCGGAAGGGCCTTGGGCGCTGTTCCGGCTGATGGGGAAGGCGCAAAAGGAGAATGCCGGCGCGCAAACGATCCGCGCCACCTTTGGCGAAGGCGCAGCCAGCGCGACGCTGGCGATCCGCCTGCCCTCGCAGCGCGACCCGTTCAGCCGCGGCGACCTGTGGTCGTTTCGATGTCCGGCGGCGCTGTGATGCGGGTGAGGCTGTTCGGCAAGCTGCCGGCGCATGGCGACTTCGTCGCGCGCGGGTTGGCGGCGGAGGAGCGCGATACGCTCGATCGGTGGTTGTCTGACGGCATGACACAGGCACGCGCGCGGTTGGGCGCGAAATTCGAGGAGCGCTGGGATCGCGCGCCGCCTTGGCGCTTTGCGGGCTCCGATATGGCCGGCGTGCTGGCGCCGTCGGTGGATGCGGCGGGTCGGCGGTATCCCATCTACCTGGCGCTGGCTGAAGGCGTGGCGGGCACCGCGGAGCGCTGCGAAGAACTGATCTACGCTGCGTTCGCCCAGAGGTGGGATGCCGACCGGCTTGCGGAGGCAGCGGCGGAACTGCCTGCCGCTGGCGAGGAAGCGATGGCCGAACCAGCGTGGTGGACGATTGGCGGCGAGGGATTTGCGCCGGCTACGTGCCCAGGCGCGCGGCCGGCGGACCTGCTCGCCAAGATGCTCATGTCGGAGGAAGGCGCATGAAGGCCGGGCTACGTCTCGACAGCGTGGGCGCGACTCATGTCGGCCGGGTGCGAACCAACAACGAGGACAGCTATTGCCTGTCTCCCGAACGCTGCCTGTGGCTGGTCGCCGACGGCATGGGGGGACACGAGAAAGGCGAATGGGCCTCGAGCGCGATCGTGCAGGCGGCCGAGGCGCTGCGGCTGCCAGGCACGTTCGAGGCGGCGTGCACCGCGATTGCCGACATGATCCACGCCAGCAACGCGCGCATCCACCGCGAGGCCGAGCAGCGCGGCATTCAAATGGGCAGCACTATCGTCGGCCTCCACCTGAGCGGCGCCAAGTTCGGGCTGTTTTGGGTGGGCGACAGCCGCGCCTATGTGCTGCGCGCCGGAGCACTTCACCAACTCACCCGCGATCACAGCCAGGTGCAGGCCATGGTGGACCGTGGCTTGATCCGGCCCGAGGAGGCGGTCGGGCATCCGATGTCGCACGTGCTGGCGCGCGCGGTGGGCGTTCAGCCGGTGATCGAAGTCGATGCGATCGTCGACGAAGCGCAGCCGGGCGATGTCTTCCTCCTGTGCAGCGACGGGCTCACCAACCGCGTCTCCAATGCCGAGATCGCGACGATGCTAGAGGGATATGCCCATCAGGAAGCGCTGGACCGGCTGATCTGCCTGACGCTGGAGCGCGGCGCGCCCGACAATGTCACGGCCATCATCGTGGGCGTGCACGAGACTACGCAGCTTTCGCTGGCGCCGGCCGGGGCGATGCAGCCATGAGCGACGACAACAAACCCCCCGAGGAGCCGAAGACGGTGTTCGCGCCCGGTGCGGAACCCGAGACCGAGTTCCAGCCCGGTGGCGGTACCGCGATTGGCGCCGCTGCGGGCGCTACCACCGGCCTAACCGGCTTCGCGCCGCGCCAAGGCACGACCATCCAGGTCGGCGACGTCCTGAACCACATCTTCGAAGTGAAGCGCTTCATCGCTCGCGGCGGGATGGGCGAAGTGTTCGAAGGGGTGAACGTAAACACCGACGAGCGCGTGGCGATCAAGGTGATGCTGCCGGCGCTTGCCGCGGACGAGAACGTCATCTCGATGTTCCGCAAGGAAGCCCGTACGCTCACTCGACTGCGCCACGACGCGCTGGTGCATTACCGGGTGCTCGCCCAGGAGCCGCAACTGGGCGTGCTCTACATCGTCACCGAATTTATCGACGGGCTGGGCCTTTCGACACAGCTCGGCAAGGTTCAGCCCAGCCAGGGCGAATTGCTGGCGCTGCTCCGGCGACTGGCAGCGGGACTCGATACCGCGCACAAGCTGGGAGCGATCCACCGCGACATCGCGCCCGACAACATCCTGCTCGAAGACGGCGCGCTGGCGCGGGCCAAGATCATCGACTTCGGCATCGCCAAGGAGATGGACCCGGGATCGGCGACGATCGTGGGCGACGGGTTCGCGGGCAAGCTGGGCTATGTCGCGCCCGAACAGCTCGGCGACTTCGGACGGGCGATCGGCCCGTGGACCGACGTGTACAGCCTGGCGCTGGTGATCCTGGCGCTGGCGCAAGGCCGTGACGTGAACATGGGCGGATCGCTGGTTGATGCGGTGGACAAGCGCCGCGCCGGCCCCGATCTGGGCACCGTGGAGGAACCACTGCGCGGCCTCCTGACGGGCATGCTGCGCCCGGACCCCGCCGAGCGGCTGCAATCCATGGAGGCAGTGCTGGCTGAACTCGCCGCCGCCGAGGCACCGGTTGCGCAGGCCAACGGTGGGCTGGGCGCGGCGAAGCGACGGTGGCTGATCGGCGGTGGCGTTGCCGCGGCCGCGGCGCTGGCGGCCGCGGGAGTGTTCTTGGTGCCGCGTGCATCGGAGACGGTGACCAAGACGGACCCCGTGGCAGGCGCGCCGGGCGGCGATCCGGTGCAGCAGGCGCGAAGTGCGATCGATGCGGCACTCCCCTCGGTCGGCTGCACCTGGCTGCGGATCGTCGAGGTGACTCCAGGTAAGCCGGGGCTGCTTGTGAAGCTGACGGGCGTTGCCGGCAACCCTTCGGCCGCCCAGAACGAAGTTTCGCAGGTGCTGGCGCAGCGCCATATCCAGGGTGCGAGCATTGACTTCAGCGAGGTCGCTCAAATCACGCAGTCCGGCTGCGCCGCGCTCGATACCTACCGGCAGGTGCGCGCGCCCGATCTGCGCCAACTTAGCGTGCCGCAGCGCAAGTTCGAGATGCGCATGCAGCCGAACGATCCCGCGATGAGCGGCTATCCAGGCGAGAATGCCGCAAACGTGGTGCTGCAGATCGCCATCGCCGATCCCCAGAACGATTTTGCTGTTATCGGTCTCGAGCCCTCCGGCGTCATCGATCCCGAATTCTCGGGGCCTGGTACCGGCGTGCTCGGGCGCGAAGGGCTCAAGACGCTCGCCAAGCAGACGCGGATGGTCACAGATCGCGGCAATGACAATTACCAGATGCAGCTGGACGTGAACCATCCAGGGTGGTCGGGCGTGCTGCTGATCACCGGCAAGGGGCCGTTCGACAAGACGCTGATCGCACCGCCGCTGGGCGGGCGCGGGCCGGAATGGACGAACCGCTTCGTGTCCGAAGCAGCGGCCAAGGGCTGGCAGACGCAGATGGTGTGGTTCAAGGTGGTCGACGACCTGCGGGAATAGGCTGGGGCCGGGCTGCGCCTAGGCTTAAGCTGGCCTTCCCGATCAGAAGGATCGGGAATCAGCGCCGGGGCGGCTGGGGGTGCGACTGCTCTTCATAGGCGCGGCGGAATTCCTTGGCGAACACGTCCATGAACGCTTCGTCCGAGCCTTGGGCGACGCCACCGAATTCCCTTTCATAGGCTTGCCACAGCGCCGCGTCGCGCGCGCGCGGCAGGATCCGTGCGAGTAGGCCCTTGCTTTCGGCACGCTGGCGGATCGCGCCCGGCGAAAAGCGTTCGAGCGTGGCGCGCAACGCGCCTTGCATGGCCCGCAGCGTTGCGATCTGGTGCGATTGCAGGTCGAAATAGGCGCTTTCGATCGCCTGCCCTGCCTCCATGAACCCGCGCGCGGGCGGATTAAGCAGTGCGGCAATCGCCTCCTCAGGGGTGCGTGCGAACTTGATGGGATTGTTGCCGTCGATTTGGAAGGCCGTGGATTCGGCCCCCATCTGCGACTTGGCGCGGGCGCGCGCCTCGACCATCACGACCAGCCCGGCGACGAGCCGGTGGAACAGCTGCCCGGCCCGATCTAGCAAAGCCGGGCTGCGCTGCGCGACGCTGTCCTCCACCCCCGCAGCGCGCAGGAACGCGTCGATCAGCGCAAGATCGGACACCGGGGCTGGTGCGGGAGCGGCGAGTGGTGCCGAGGCGGGTGCTGGTGTCGCGGAGACCACCGGCGGCATGGCGAAATGCTGGTCGGCGACCGGCGCGCCGATTGGCGTGGGCGCGGGCACGTTGGCGTCGCCGAAGAGGCGAGCGGGCGCGACGCCCAGCGCCTGCTCCGTCCCGACCGGCCGGATGCCGAGGGGGTCGGGGTTTTCCTGGATCGGCTGGCCGAAACCGCCGCGTGCCCAGTCCACCACGTTCCCCTCGGCCAAACGGCCCCAGATGTCGTCGGGCGAAGGGGGGGGCGGGCGGTCGGGCGCGGCGCTGGACCAGCCGGAGGGTGCCTGACTCGCGGGCGCCGGGGTGTTCCACGCCGATGTGACCGGGGCTTCGGATGCGGTAGGCGCCGGCGCCCAGCCCTGCGATGCCGGTGCCTCGGATCGGCTGGCGCCGCTCGGCCCCCAGGCATCGTTGCCGCCGGCGTTCGTCGGAACCGGCGGCGTTCCCCACCCCGGGGAAGAGGGCGGCGCGTCCCATCTACCGCCGGCGGAAGACGGCGTCGACGCAGGGGACGCGCCCAGCCCGCTGCCGCCCTCGAGTGCACTTGGCTCGGGCGTATTCCAGCCGTCCCATTGCGACGCCGCCACCGGCGCCTGAGTCGATGCGCCGACGGCACTAGCCGACAACGTCACTCGCACCTCATAGGTGCCGATGGTGAGCAAGTCGCCGTCGACCAGCCGGTGCGGCTGCGTCAGCCGCTCGGGCCGGCCGTTCACGAACGTGCCGTTCATGCTGAGATCGGTGAGGTAATAATCGCCGTTCTGGAAGCGGATTTCGCAATGCCGCGACGAGATGTGGTTGCGCGGGTCAGGCAGGCTCCAGTCGCAATTGGGCGAGCGGCCGATAAGCGCGCCGCGGTCCTGAAGCACCAGTTCGGCGGGCACGCCATTATCTAGCGTGGGGCGTCCCACATTGGCGATACGGAGCCTCAGGGTCATGTGCGTGCGGCGATTCCATGCTCGGCGATCGCCTCGGCGCGCCGGAGCGCCTCCGCGAAGAACGCCTGGGGGTCACCGCCACGATAGGCGGCTTCCACGATGGCGACTACTGCCAAGCGATTGGCGAGCGCCGGGGCCGGATGCACGGGGTTGAGGTTGGCCGGGGCAATCGATCCGCCGCTGTAGAACAGCGCAGTCGCCAGCGTGCGTTCCGGCGCGTGTAGGTCAGCCATTTGCGCAAGCGCATAAGCGTGCCGCCGGCGGTCGTCGCTGGGCTGATCGCACCAGGCGAGGACCTGATCCAGTGCGGCACGGTCTTCTTGGGCGCCGCTCGGCTGCGCCGCGACCAGCGCCGCGGCCCAGTGGATCGCCGCGGCACGGGGCAGCGCATGGCCGATGAAGCCGAGCGCCTGGCGGGAATCGGACGCGCGCAGCTGCTCGTAATGCGCATGCACCGGCACCTCCGGCGCGGCAAGCTCGGCATTGCGCAATTCCATAAGCTCGCCGACTTGGCGGGCGCGGGTGACATGCACGCTGCCCCACGGGTTCATTCCCGACTCCTAATTTATCTTCACCAGGCCGCCGGTCAGCGTGAGCGTTCCTCCGCCATTCGCCGACGTCTCCGGCGCGTTCATCGCGATCGAAGCCGTGCCATCCACCGTCACCTTGGGCGACTGGATCGAGATCGCGCTGGGCGTCATCTCGATCTTGGATTCACCGACCTGGAGCACGATGCTGTCATTCGCGGTCAGCTTGAAGGATTGGTGGACGTCCAGGATGTCGTCATGGCCGATCTTGCTATGCCGTTGCTCGACGACCGTCAGCGTCTGGTTACGGCCGATGGTGACACCTTCGTCGTTGACCACCGTTTCGTTGCGATCGTGCCCGATCTGGATCGTCTGGTCCTGCCCGACATGGTGCGTCTCGGCCAGGCGCACGCGCGTGTTCATGTCGCGCTCGGCATGAATGTAGAGCTCTTCGGCGCCCCCCTTGTCCTCGAAACGTATTTCGTTGGCGCCGGGCGCCCCGCTGTCGAGCGCCTGCGCGTTGGGATAGGCGCCGGTCTCGCCATAGCGCTTGGTGCGCCACAGCGCCCGCGTCTTGTTCTCGGGCAGGGGGTAGACCGGCATGTGGTCGGCGTTGAACACGCGGCCTACCACCACCGGGCGATCAGGATCGCCGCCCAGGAAATCGACCAGTACCTCGTGTCCCACGCGTGGTAGGATGACATTGCCCAAGCCGCCGGTCTGCGACACGCGGACCCAGCATGTCGCCGATTCGCCGGGCGTCGGCCCGCGGTCCCAATGGAAGCGCACCTTCACCCGGCCGTATTTGTCGGTGTAGATTTCCTCGCCGGCAGGCCCCGACACCACGGCGGTCTCCAGCCCCTGCACCATCGGGCGAGGCGTTGAGTGGATGGGGTGGAAGCGGGTATCGCCGGGAATCGCCTCGAACCGCACGTTGAACGCGTTTTCGCGCGCGCTCTGGCCGCTGCGATAGCTCTCCGCGACGATGCTGTGATAGGCCGAGACAATCAAATAGTCGCCGTTCATCCGGCCAACATGATGGTCGGCGACCCCGACCTTGAACCCGCAGGACAACCCCGCCGCCTGGGAGGCGCCGGTGAAGACGCGCCGCTGTGCGCGCATGGACGCGAGCATCGTCTCGCTGCGCTCGGCGCCGTGCGTCTCAACCTGGCCAGGATCGATCGACTCATGGTAGAAACGGCCAGGATAGACATACACTTCGCGGTCGTCACGCTCGTGCTGGCCCTCGCTCTCGAACTTGGCCTCCACGAAGCGGCTGGGCGCGCGAAAGTCCCAGTCGCGCATCGTCACTTTCGATCCGGCCTGGGTGCTCACGCGCTCGTGCCAGCTTTGCAGGTGGAACTTGCCCTGGCTGGCGCGCTCTACCGAATCCGCGGAGAAGACCGAGACCGAATTGGGGGCATAGGTCAGCGTTGGCGGGGTGCCGGTGCCGTGCGACGAGGGCGCGTTGCAGATCACCATGACATGGTTGTCGGCACCGTGGCGGAAGAAATAGTACCAGCCCTCCTCCTCCATCAGTCGCGCGGCGAAGGCGAAGTCGCTTTCCTGGTACTGCACGCAGTAACTGCGCGGACGCGGGCTGACGGACAGCTTGAACTCGAAGTCGGAGATCCCCGCTGCCTGGAACACCTGTTTGATGATGTCTTGCGCAGTGACGTCCTGGAAGATCGCCATCGAGCGGTTCTGGGCAAGAAAGAAGCTCCACGGCTTCAGTACCAGTCGATATCGGTGACCAGTAGGCGATTCGTCGATATACTCGCCTGAGACCACCAGACCGTGAAAGTGGCGGCGCAGTTCGCCGTCCTCCGACACCTTCAGCCCGCACGGCTTTCCCAAATGCGGCTGCATGTCGATTTCCAGTGGCGAAAATACGTCAACCGTGATGGTAAACGGAGTACTAAGCGACTCCATGCAATCGATTCTTTCGAGTTCGACCTGCTCGTCGCCCAAATCGATCGACATTTCGGAAAGTCTCGACGTGCCCGACAACGCGGCCTCCGACCCTACTCTGTTGCGCATGCTCTTTCGCTTATAGTGCCGCCAGGTTCAAGCGGGCGTTTTCGACATTCCGGCCTTTCTGCCTTGTTATGCGGGTGAACCCCTTTTATGATGATGGGCGTTCTGCGGGATTATAACGCCAGCGAGGACTTGATGCGTATCGTATCTCTTTCGACGATCGCCGGAATGGTGGTCGTGCTCTGGACGGCGCCAGCGGCGGCGCAAAGCCAAAGTGAGCCCACGGTCGAGGGGTATCTTTGCACCTTCGCCGGCAAGTGCGGCGACACGCCGGAGGCCGAGCAGCCGACCCGTGAGGCACCTCCAACTAAAGGCTTCCGAATTGCGGTCAACCGCGGCCGGGCGCCTGCGGAAGAGGCGCGCCGGCCCGGGCGCGCGTCCGCCGCTCATTCCACGCGTGGCGCTGCTGGGTATGCCGCTCGTCCCTCGCGCCCGAGCGCTCCCGCGTCTGCCGGGCGTTCGCGCAGCGCCGTGGCGTCTGCGCTGCGCAGCAGCGAGGCACGCGCGGACCTGATGATCGGCTTCGATCTCAATTCCGCGCGGATCACGCCCGACGGTATGGCGAAGGCGCGGGTCTTCGCGCAGTCGCTGCTGATGCCGGAACTGCGTGCCAAGCGCTTCCTGATCGAGGGGCATACCGACTCGCTGGGCGGCGTGCCGTTCAATTTGGAACTGTCGCGCCGGCGCGCGGCTGCGGTCGCCGATTATCTCGCGCAGCAGGGCGTCGATCGTTCGCGTGTCGAGGTACGCGGCTTCGGCCCCAGCGATCCCCTGCCCGGCCGTCTTAAGAGCGACCCGAGCAACCGGCGAGTGGAGGCCAAGCTGATCTCCTGATCCGGTGTGGCCCCGGTGCATGGAGAGAACGGCATGAATGGTTCGGGAGCTTAAAGGTGTTGATGCCGATCGGTGAATTGCTGGCTCCAGTGTCCGACGAAGCTCCGGGCGGCCAGGACCTGTATGACGATCCCGAGCGGCAGACGATCGAACAGGCATTTGAGGAGGACCCATCCTCGGTCGACTGGCGCGAAGTCGTCGGCATGATCGAGGCGCAGAGCCAGCGCACCAAGGACGTCTGGCTAGCCATCTATCTCGCCCGCGCCGGCGCGCGGATGGGGCGGCTCGACGTGGTCGTGATGGGTTGCGAGATGCTGGCCGGGCTGCTCGAGACCTATTGGGACGTGCTCCATCCTTCGCTGGAGGAATATGGATTCCAAGGGCGCAAAGGGCCGTGCGAGTCGCTGACGCGGATCGGCACATTTCTGGGACCGCTGAAGCGCATCGTGCTGGTCGAGCATCCGCGCCTGGGCTCCTATGCAGCCGAGGATCTGGAGCGTTTCGAGGCGGAGGGCGACACCGCCGATGGCTTCGGCATGTTCCGCCACGCAGTGGGCGAGACGCCGGGGGAGGCGCTTGAGGAGGCGATGGCCTCGCTGCGCGCAATGCGCGGGGCGATCGGCCGCGCCGACGCGGTGCTAATGGCGCGGGCCGAGGACGACACCGGCACCGATTTCAAGCCGACCTACCAGGCGATCGACAACATGATCCGCTGGCTCGCCCCCTATGCCGGGAGCGCCGAAGCCGAGGCGGCGCCGGAGGGGGATGACGCTACGGCAGCCCCATCCCACGACGTGCAGCGTGGCTCCGGCCGGATCGAATCGCGGGAGGATGTTGCCCGCGCGATCGACGCCATTGCCGAATATTATGCGCGCAGGGAACCGGCCAGCCCGATCCCCGTTGCGCTACGTCGAGTGCGGGGGTGGATTAACATGGATTTTCTTGCGATCCTCCGCGACATTGCCCCAGGTGGCATGGTCGAGGCCGGGGCAGTTCTGCTTGCGCGCCCCGAAGAGGAAAGTTCGGAATACTGATCTAGATCCATACACTCTCTGGTTTTCAGGCACGTAGCCCGGTTGGGGCGATCGAAAGGGCGGATCCCATGGTTGCAAAGAGCGGACAGCGCTTCATCAAGGAAAACAGGGCGCCGCGCGTCCACATTGAATATGAAGTCGAAACCTATGGGTCACGCCAGAAGATCGAGCTGCCCTTCGTGATGGGCGTGCTGTCGGATCTGTCGGGCAAGAGCCATGTCGAGAAAAAGGACCTGTCGAAGCGCGACTTCGTCGAGATCGACATGGACAATTTCGACGAGCGCATGGAGGCAATAGCGCCGCGCGCCGCCTTCACCGTGCAGAACACGCTGAGCGGCGAAGGCAAGCTGGGCGTCGATCTGACGTTCAAAACGATCAACGACTTCACGCCGGGCGAGATCGTCAAGAACGTGCCGGCGCTCGCCCAGTTGCTGGAGGCGCGCCAGCAATTGCAGGACCTGCTGATCTACATGGACGGCAAGGAAGGTGCGCAGGAGCTGCTGGAGAAGGTGCTCAAGGACCCGGCGCTGCTGGCGGCGCTGTCCTCGGCCAAGGCGAACGACGAAGACGCGCCGGCAGCGGACACCGCTCCGGCCGAGCAGGCTTAAGGGAAGGGACGCGGTATGGCGCAAGAGGCACTTCAGCAGACGCAGCCCCAGCAGGCCGAGGCTGCGCAGGTCGACGATTTCTCGGCGCTGCTCCAGAAGGAGTTCCGCCCCGCCGACGACATCCGCAAAAACCGGATCGAGGAAGCCGTGCAGACGCTGGCGCAGCGTGCGCTGGCCGATGCGGCGACGATCGGCGACGACGTCTATTCCACCGTCGATGCGATGCGCGCCGAGCTCGACCGTAAGCTGACCGAGCAGGTCAACCAGATCATCCACAACGAGGAGTTCCAAGCGCTGGAGAGCGCGTGGCGCGGGCTCCACTACATGGTGATGAACACCTCTACCGGCAAAGACATGAAGATTCGCGTGATGAACATGTCGAAGGAGGAATGTCGCAAGATGTTCCGCCAGTACCGCGATGCCGCGTGGGATCAGAGCCCGCTGTTCAAGAAGGTGTACGAGTCCGAATTCGGCCAGCTGGGGGGCCAGCCTTATGGCGCGTTTGTGTGCGATTACTATTTCGACCACACCGCCCCGAACCTGGAAGTGATGAAGGGCCTCGCCAAGATCGGCGCGGCGTCGCACGCGCCTTTCATCGCCGCGGCGGCACCGCCTCTGTTCGGCATGGAGAGCTGGACCGAGCTCGCCAACCCGCGCGACCTGGGCAAGCTGTTCGACGCGCAGGAGTACATGGCGTGGCGCTCGTTTCGCGCATCGGAGGACAGTCGCTATCTCGCGCTGACCATGCCGCGCTTCCTGGGCCGCCAGGTCTATGGCGCGAAGACCGAGCCGGTGGACGAGTTCGATTTCGAAGAAGAGACCGACGGCGCGCATGACCGGCATCTGTGGCTGAACGCTGCTTA
The DNA here is from genome assembly GCF_021513175.1 of Sphingomonas sp. S2-65. Classification (NCBI taxonomy): domain Bacteria; kingdom Pseudomonadati; phylum Pseudomonadota; class Alphaproteobacteria; order Sphingomonadales; family Sphingomonadaceae; genus Sphingomonas; species Sphingomonas sp. S2-65. The sequence goes on from NZ_CP090953.1 coordinate 2,344,348, forward strand.
TGCAATGGGGTCACGGATCACCGACGCGTTCAACACCTATGGCTGGTGCACCCGCATCCGCGGCGTGGAATCGGGTGGCACGGTCGAGGACCTGCCGACCGCAACCTTCCCGACCGACGAGGGCGGGATTGACCAGAAATGCCCCACCGAGATCGCGATCTCGGACCGGCGCGAGGCCGAGCTGTCTGCCGCGGGCATGCTGGCGCTCATCCACCGCAAGAACACCGACCAGGCGACGTTCATCGGCGCGCAGACGCTGCACCGCCCGAAGAACTATGAGAATGTCGATGCCACCGCGAACGCCAACCTGTCGGCGCGGCTGCCCTACATCTTCGCCAGCTGCCGCTTCGCGCATTATCTCAAGTGCATGGTGCGCGACTGGGTGGGCGGCAATCGGGAGGCCGATCAGCTGCAGCGCGACCTGCACAATTGGGTCCTGCAATATGTCGACGGTGCACCCTCCTCGTCCAGCGAGGAAACCAAGGCGCGTCTGCCGCTCAAGGACGCCAAGATCGAAGTGGTGCCGGATGAAGAAAATCCTGGTTACTACAAGGGTAAGTTCATGTTCGTTCCGCATTACCAGCTGGAAGGTATGGACATCGCGCTCAGCATGGTGTCGAGACTTCCTCGGACTGCCTGAACTATGGCTCGGTTCGGCTCTACTTGGTTGAGCTGTCCCCATATTGTCATAGCGCAGGGTATCTTCGTCAGCGCGTAAGTCCGCGTATCAATGGAGGCAATGATGGCAGTTGACTTGTTCCTAAAGATCGATGGAATTGAAGGCGAGAGCCAGAAGAAGGGCCACGAGAAGGAGATCGACATCATCTCCTTCAACTTCGGTGCGGCGCAGCACGGCTCGTTCCACACCGGCGGTGCCGGCGGCGGTTCGGGAAAAGCCGAAATTCGCGATATCTCCATCGTGAAGGAAGTCGATAAGTCCTCGCCGAAGCTGTTCAGCGCGTGCGCGTCGGGCAAGCACATCAAGGAAATCGTGATCTATTCGCAGAAGGCCGGCGATAACCAGCAGCCGCTGACCTACTACAAGATCAAGCTCGAGGACGTAATCGTCTCCTCGGTCGACAACCAGGGCGCGAGCCATGGTGACTCGATCATGGAATCGATCGTGTTCAACACCGCCAAGGTGACCTTCGACTATCAGCCGCAGGGCAAGTCGGGCGCCAAGGAGGGCGGCGTGGTCACGGCCAGCTACGACATCCGGCAGAACGTCGCGGGCTAAGCGACGGATCGGCGCATGTCGGATGCCGACACGCTGCTTCGTTCCGGCGATCTCGACGGTGCGCGTTCCGTGCTCGTCGAGACCGTCCGGGCGGAGCCCGCGAACCAGCAGGCACGCATGTTCCTGTTCCAATTGCTCGCGGCGTCGGGCGAATGGGACAAGGCGCGTCGCCAGCTTCAAACCCTGGCACAGCTGTCGGGTGAGGCGCAGATGCTCGCCACCGCCTATGGCCAGGCGATCGATGCCGAGCGCGTGCGCGCTGAAGTTTTCACCGGCCGCCAACGCGCACGCCAGCACGTCGCCGTCGAATGGCTTGAGGGCGTTATCGATGCCCTCGAGCATTTCGCCTCGGGACGGGTCGACGAAGGCGATGCCGCGCGCGGCGCCGCGTTCGATGCCGCGCCCGATGTGCCCGGGCAGTTCAACGATGTGGCGTTTGATTGGATCGCCGACGCGGATTCGCGCTTCGGGCCTTGCTTCGAAGCGATCATTGGCGGGCGTTACGGCCTGCAGGCGTTTCAGGAAGTAGCTAGCATCACCAGCGAGGGACCGCAGGATCTGCGCGACCTGATCTGGTATCCGGTGCAGATCGCCTTCCGCTCCGGCCAGTCGGTGGCGGCGTTCCTGCCGGCACGATATCCTGGAACCGAGGGCGCCGCCGAGGGTGCGCAGCGGCTGGGCGGCACCACCGCCTGGATCGATGCGTCCTGGGGACAGGCGGGCTTCGGGCAGCGGCTCTGGACATTGTCCGATGGCGAGGACCAGGCGCTACTTTCGCTGCGCACGCTTCGTTTCACCTGAGCCATGGCCGTACGCCAGCGTCTCACCCCGACATTGTTCGACAAGCTGGTCGCCGATATCGAGATATCGGGATTGCGCGACATCAATTCCGAAACTCCCGAGGTCTCGCGCGAAAAGTTCCGCCATTATGCGGTGCCCAAGCTTGACCGCTTCAACGAAGCAGCGCTGCGCGCCACGATCCGGCGTGAATTGGCCTGGCTGCTAAACACGACCAATATCGAGGCGGTGTACGACCTTGAGCCTTATCCGCGTGTTCAGGATTCGGTTCTCAACTTCGGCTTGACCGATCTGGCCGGCAAGACGCTGACCCGACGGGCAGTGCTGCAACGCGCCCGTGAAATTCGCAAGGCGATCCGCCGGTTCGAGCCACGCCTGGCCGAGAAGTCATTGACGGTCGAGCCCACCGAGGATCCTGAGCGACCCAACTCCATCACGTTCATGATCCGGGGCGACATCACCGCGGCGGCGCATGCGATGCCGGTGAAGTTCCGCACTGAGCTCGATCCCGAGACCGTCGCCGTGGACGTACGGGAGTAGTCCAATGGATCCGCGGCTGCTGCGCTATTACAATGACGAGCTCGCGTATCTGCGCGAAGCGGCGCGCGAGTTCGGCGACGAGCACGAGGCAGTGGCGGGGCGGCTTGGCCTCAAGACGCCGACTGACCCTGACCCTTATGTCGAGCGGCTGCTGGAAGGCGTGGCGTTCCTCGGCGCGCGCGTCCAGCTGAAGCTGGCGGACCAGTATCCCGAGTTCACCTCGCACCTGCTGCACGCGATCCAGCCGCACTATTTGGCGCCGATGCCATCGATCTGCGTCGCCGGCTTCGAGCCGAAGGAAGGCGACCAGATGCTGCTAAAGGGACACAAGGTCCCGCGCGGCACGACGCTGACGGCCACGGCGGCGGACCAGGACAATGCGCCCGTCCTGTTTCGCACGGGGCACGATCTGACATTGTGGCCGGTGAAGCTGGTCGAGGCGGAATACCTCTCCACCCGCGCCGCGGTCGCCTCCTATGCGGCCGCGGGGAACGTCCGCGCGGAGGCCGGGCTGCGGCTGCGATTCGTGGCGATGCCCGGCGCCGAGCTGCCCAAGGTGATGGCGAAGGAACTGCCGCTGTACCTGCACGGCACCGAGGCGGTACCCAACGAACTGTATCGCCAGTTGATCGGCGAAACGCTGTCGGTGCTGGCTCGTTCGGCCGATGCGCCACCGAACGTGCCCTGGATGGCGCTGCCCAAGCCGGAGCAGGTGGGCTTCGAGGATGAAGAGGCGCTGCTGCCCGCGGACCAGCGTGCGTTCCGCGGGTACCGGCTGCTTTCGGAATATTTCGCCTGCCCCGAACGTTTCCTCTTTGCCAAGCTTAAGGGGCTGGACCGCGCGTTCAAGGCATCGCCCCAGGCATGCGACGTGGTACTGCTGTTCGCGCGCTCTTCGCCCGTGCTGGCGCGTGCGGTGGAAGCGAGCAACTTCAAACTGTTCGCGACACCCGCGATCAATCTGTTCGAAAAGCAGCTCGACCGAGTGCAGGTGCGTGCGCACGATCACGAGCTCCACGTCGTGCCCGATCGCACCAAGCGGTACGATTTCGAAGTGTTTCGCCTCACGGAGGTCAAGGCGTACGCCCGCGACAATGTCGATGCGCGCACGGTGGCGCCGCTTTATGCGTTCGGAGCGCTGCTCTACGATTGGCGCGAGGCGCTGTTCTATTCGACCCAGCTGCGTCCCCGCCGCCTCTCCACCCGCGAGCAAAGGCTGCGTCGGCGCGGCGAATATGTCGGCACCGAGACGTGGATCAGCCTGACTTCACCGGGGGACGCGTCACGGCTGGACGACGTCCACGAACTGGCGGTGCGCGCGCTAGTGACGAACCGCGAGCTGCCCGAGCTGCTGACGTTCCGCGGCGACCAGCATTTCACCGTTTCCGGGGTGCCCGCGCGGGCAGTGTCGGTGCTGCGTGCGCCTACGCGGCCGCGTCCTCCCCTAGGACTGGGCGACGCCGCATGGCGAGTCATCGCGCACCTGACGCCCAATTACGTCACGCTGGCGCCCGAGGATCACGACGACCCTGCGGCACTGCGCGATCACCTCGCGCTATATGGCCGGCAGGACGATGCCGTGCTGCGCCGCCAGATCGACGGGGTGCTTGGCATCCGCTCCAGCAAGGTGATGCGCCGCGTTCCGGGGCTCGATCGCATGGCGCTGGCCCGCGGGCACAAGATCCGCATCAAACTGGATGACGCCGCCTTCGACAAGGGAGGCATGTTCCTGTTCACCGCCGTGCTCGAGCGTTTTCTGGCCGAGTTCGCCAGCATCAACGCATTTACCGAGTGCAGTTTTTTCAGCCCGAACGAAGGGGAAGTCGCGCAATGGCCGCCGAGGATGGGGCGCCAGCACAGCATCTGACCTTCCTGCGCCGGGTCGGCGAGCAGGCGAGGAAGTTCGGGATGTTCCCCGCGGTTCGCGGCGCGGAGGCGCGCGCGCCGCATCTGCCGCGCGTAGGGCGTGCGCGTCGGCCTAGCCAGAGCGTTGTCGACTTGGCGCAGGTGCCGGCGATGCACTTCCCCGCGCCGACGCTCCACTCGGCCGAGCTACGCGGCGAGCGCATCCAGCTGAACGGCTATTGGCTGGGGCTGACCGGCCCCAATGGCCCGCTGCCGATGCACCTGACGGAATTCGCCACCTTCGAGCACCGCTATGCCAAGCAGCGGCCGTTCGGACGGTGGCTGGACGTGCTAGCCAATCGGATGCTGCAGTTGTTTTTCCGGGCATGGGCGGATTCGCAGCCGGTTTCGCACGCGGACCGGCCAGAGGACGACCGCTTCGCCGGGTACCTAGCGGCGTTGTCCGGCGCCACGGAAGGCGTGTCTCCGCGCGCGCTGTTCCCCGCGCAGGCACGCGTGCACTATGCCGCGCTGTTCGCCTCGCGGCGCAGCGCGATCGGGATCGAGGACGCGCTCAGCCATGTGCTCGGCCAGCCCGTTAAGGTCATCGAATATCGCCCGCGCTGGCGCGACATTCCCGAGGAGGATCGCAGCCGTCTGGGCCGCAGCTTCGCCGGGCTGGGGCAGGATTTGGTACTGGGCAGCCGCATCCGCATGGCGTCGGACGCATTCAGCGTGGTGATCGGCGCGCGCTCCTTTGCCGAGTTCGAGAAGCTGCTGCCCTCTGGTCCGCGCTTTGGCATCGCATCCGAAGCGCTCGACGCCTTCGCGCCCAGCCATCTGGAATGGGATATACGGATCGAAATCGCCGAGCGGGACGTTCCAGCCGCGCGGCTGGACGGACGTACCCGGCTGGGCTGGTCGGGCTGGATGAGTCCTAAACAATGCGACCGCGTCCGGTCAGACGCGCACTTGCGGCGGCTCAGGCCCGCACACGCCGCCATGGGGGGATTGCAATGACGGAAATCAGTCGGACGGCCCTGTTCGGTCGCCTCAACGCCACCGCACTCAAGGCGGTGGAAACCGCCACCACCTTCTGCAAGATGCGCGGCAATCCCTATGTCGAGCTGGCGCATTGGGTGCACGTCCTCCTCCAAGACCCTCGCGGAGATCTCGCGGCGATCCGGACCGCATTCGGGCTGAACGACGCCAAGCTGGTGGAGGGCACCGTCGCCGCGCTCGATGCGCTGCCGCGCGGCGCCACCGCCATTTCCGACTTCTCGCCGCAGATCGAGGAGGCGATCGAGAAGGGCTGGCTCTACGCCTCGCTGCAGTTCAGCGCCGGGCGCGTGCGCACTGGCCACTTGCTATATGGCATGCTGAAGACGCCTACGCTGCGCAACGCGCTGTTCGCGCTCAGCGGCGAGTGGCGCAAGGTGCAGGCCGAAAAGCTGGGTAGCGACTTCGAGACGATCGTGGCGCAGTCCGCCGAAACCACGCAACGCGATACGCCAGCTCCCGCGGCGAGCGGCGAAGGCGAGGCACCTGCCGATACCCGCCTTGTGGCCGCGGGTGAGGCACTGGTCAAATTTTCCATCGATCTGACCGCCAAGGCGAAGTCGGGAGAAATCGACAAGATCGTGGGCCGCGATGCCGAAATTCGCCAGGTCGTCGATATCCTGCTGCGCCGCCGCCAGAACAACCCGATCCTCGTCGGCGAGGCCGGTGTCGGCAAGACGGCGGTGGTCGAGGGTTTCGCGCGCCGAATCGCCGACGGCGACGTGCCCCCATCGCTTCAGGGGGTCACGCTACGTACGCTCGACATCGGGCTGATGCAGGCTGGTGCCAGCATGAAGGGTGAGTTCGAGAAAAGGCTGCGCCAGGTCATCGACGAGGTCGAAAGCTCGCCGACCCCGATCATCCTGTTCATCGACGAAGCGCATACGCTGATCGGCGCAGGCGGCCAGGCCGGCACCGGCGACGCCGCCAATTTGCTCAAGCCGGCGCTCGCACGCGGGCGACTACGCACCATCGCGGCGACGACCTATGCCGAGTACCGGCAGTATTTCGAGAAGGATCCGGCGCTCACCCGGCGCTTCCAGACGGTGGATGTCGGCGAGCCCGAGACCGACAAGGCAATCGACATGATCCGTTCGGTCGCACCGATGATGGAGAGCCATCACAACGTGGTGGTACTGGACGAAGCGGTAGCCGCGGCGGTGACGCTCTCGCAGCGCTACGTCCCCGCGCGGCAGCTGCCGGACAAGGCGGTCAGCCTGCTCGACACCGCCTGCGCGCGTGTCGCGGTATCGCAGCACGCGACACCCGCCGCGGTGGAGGACCGCCGCCGCAAGGTCGAACTGCTCAAGGTGGAGCGCGAGGTGGTCGCCCGCGAGAAGGGCGGCCAGTACCGCGCGGACGATCGGCTGGAGCGGATCGACGAGGAACTGGACGAAGCCCGCGCCGCACTGGACGCAGTGACCGCCAAGTGGGAGCGCGAGAAGGAAGCGCTGGAAACGGTCACCCAGGCGCGCACGACGCTGCGCGATGCCCGCGGCGAGGTCGACGGCGACGACGTGCCGAACGAAGCCGGATTGCGCGACGCGCTCGACGTCGCGATCGCCACCATGCGCGAGGCGCAGGAGGACACGCCGATGGTCTTCGGCGTGGTCGACCAGGACGCCGTCGCCGCAGTGGTGGGCGATTGGACCGGCATCCCGGTGGGGCGCATGGTCAAGGACGAGATCCAGAGCGTCCTGACCATCGCCGATCAGCTCAAGGCCCGCGTCGTCGGCCAAGACCATGCGATGGATGCCATCGCCAAGCGCATCCAGACCAGCCGCGCCAAGCTCGACAACCCGAACAAGCCGGTGGGCGTGTTCATGCTGTGCGGCCCCTCGGGCGTCGGCAAGACCGAGACGGCGCACGCGCTGGCCGAGTTGCTGTTCTCCGGCGACGATTCGCTGATCGTCATCAACATGAGCGAGTTCCAAGAAGCGCACACCGTCTCGACGCTCAAGGGCGCGCCCGCGGGCTATGTCGGGTATGGTCAGGGCGGCGTGCTGACCGAGGCGGTGCGGCGGCGCCCCTATTCGGTGGTACTGCTCGATGAAGTCGAGAAAGCGCACCCGGACGTCCACGAGATGTTTTTCCAGGTGTTCGACAAGGGGTTCATGAACGACAGCGAAGGCCGGTTCATCGACTTCAAGAACACGATCATCCTGTTAACCTCCAACGCCGGCACCGACCTGGTGATGAGCCTGGCGGAGGATGAGGAGATGAAGCCCGAGCCCGAGGCGCTGGCATCGGCGCTGCGCCCCGAACTGCTCAAGGTGTTCCCGCCGGCGCTGCTCGGCCGCCTGCTAGTGTTGCCTTATTATCCGCTCAGCCCCGACATGCTGGCCGGCATCGTCCGCTTGCAGCTAAAGCGCATCGCCCGGCGGATCGCGGACAATCACAAGATCGTGCTGACGTTCGCCGATTCGGTCGTCGACCTGATCGTGTCGCGCTGCAACGAAGTGGCATCGGGCGGGCGCGTCATCGACGCGATCCTGACCAACACGATGCTGCCTGAAATGTCGATCGCTCTGCTGGAGCGGCAGATGGGCGGCGAGGCTGTGGATTCGATCCAGGTTGACACCGCGCCCGACGGCTTCCGCTACAGCTTCGGCACCAAGGGGGAGCATGCCGCGGTCGCTGCGCCAGGCACCCCCGAGCGCGCGGAGCGCGTGGCGGAGGTGCAGGAGCATAGTTAAACGCCCGCTCGGCACGTCCGGAGATTTCCAGGCGCCGTCGGCAAAGGTACATATTCAGGGCCCACACGTGCGGGCAGTGGCAAAGGAGCAGGCTATGTCAGCGGGAATACAGGGTTCCGTCGGGCTGGACGGTGGCAATGCGCGCAGCGACACGATCGCGGTACAGACGCTGCTGACGCGCGCAGGCATGCAGCTGGGGCTGATCGATGGGCGCTGCGGTCCCAAGACGATCTCGGCCATCATCCATTATCAGCGCGGGTTCCTGCGCACCCCGGACGGACTGGTTGAGCCCGATGCCACGACGTGGCGCCACTTGACCGGGGGGGGCGGCGCGAGTGCGAGCGCCGCGCCCACACCCATCCGCAGAGTGACGCCGGTCCGTACCCCTACCCGGGTCGGCTTGGCACAGGCTGCGGCCGCGGCCGTGGCCGCGCCCCGAGTGCCTGCCCAGGCTGCCGCACCGACGCCGGCGCCGAACAGTTCGAGCAGCTTCCTCACCAAGCTACCCCGGCCCCCGCGCACCTCGCTCAACAAGGGGCTGCATTCGCCGGGGAATACTCTGTTGCTGGGTAAATACGGTGCGCCCCGGCAGAACTACTCGCAGAACGACCAGCCGATCACCAACGAGAAGCTGAAGCGGATGATGACGACCGAGCATGTCGGTCCGTTCAAGGTAACCGGCATGGCGCCCGCGGTGGCCAGTCTTCGTCAGGTGTTCGCGGATGTTCAGGCGCAGATGCCGACACTGTACAACGCGCTGGGCACGGCGGGCATGAAGTGCGTTCGGTATCAGCGCAACTCGACGACTAAGATCTCCAACCATAGCTGGGGTACGGCGATCGACCTGACGCTGAACGGCAAGCTGGATGGCCGCGGCGACAACAAGGTCTATCACGGGCTCGTCCTCCTCGCACCGTTCTTCAACGCCCGCGGCTGGTATTGGGGGGCGGGGTTCAGCACCGAGGATGCCATGCATTTCGAATGCAGCACCTCGCTGATCGCGAGCTTCCCGTCGGCATGAGCGCGCGTCTTCTCCTCGCAGGGTTCGCCGCGGCCGCGCTGCTCGGCTGCAACTCGGTCGTCGCTTCGAACTCCGACGCGCCGGCCACCAGTGCAATTGCCGCGTCCGAACCCGTCACGGCGCCGACGCCCGCCGCTGCCCCGGCACCTGGCGCTGCAGCAGTGGCGGATGCACCGGCTGCGCAGGCAGGGCTGACCTGGTCGCAGGACCCGACGAGCAAATGCGGCTTCGTCGCGCCGCGCTCGCTGGGGACCGGCCCCACGTTCTGGACCGGCGACTGCCCCGGGGGCAAGGCCGACGGCCTGGGGATGCTCCGGCGGCGTGACGGCGGGCAGGCGGGCACGGTCTTCTATGGCGAGCTGCGTGCCGGCGTGCCGGTGATCGGTGCCATCGACGACGACGGCTATGTCGTCGGCAAGTTCGTCGGCGGTGATCTGGTCCAGGACAGCCTCGAGCCCCAGGTAGCGATCGATTCCTTCCGCACAGCGGCCAAGGCGGCGCGAAGCGTAAGCGCACGGTTCAAGGCGCAGAACAACGCTGGCTCCGCGCGCTATTATGCCGAGACCGCCGAGCGGCTCGAGATGCAGATCGAATGAAGCCGGCCACGCCGGCAGGGTTCCGCCCCTCTGTCCCCGGCCCGGGCCGGGGTCGTGCACTAGCGTCGCGGGACTACCATATGGTCATCCAGACCCCGGAAATGCGGATCGAATGACCCCCAGCCTCCAGCCGTCCGAAGCCACAGACGCCGGCGGGCAGACTGCGCCGACGGCCTATGACGAAGTCGCTTATCCCACGGCGATCTTCAGCCAGACAGCACCCGATCGAATGGCGACGATCGCGCGGCTCGCAGGGCTGTCTCCGCCACCTGTTGCCAATGCCCGCGTGCTGGAGATCGGCACGGGCGACGGCATGAACCTGCTCGCGCTCGCCGCGGCCTTCCCGCAGGCGCGGTTCACGGGGTTCGACCTTGCACCGACTGCAATCGCGCGCGGCGAACGCTGGCGGGCACTGGCCGGGCTGGACAATATCGAGCTGCGCGTCCTCGACATCCTGGACGCGGGCACGCAGCTGGAAGGGCCGTTCGACTATATCATCGCGCACGGTATCTATGCGTGGGTGCCGCCGGAGGTTCGCACCGCGACCATGGCGTTGATCGGCGCGCTGCTGGCGCCGGACGGGGTCGCTTTCCTCAGCTACAATGCGATGCCGGGCGGGCATCTGCGGCAGGTGCTGCGTGATGCGCTGCTGCTGCAGGTCGGCGATCTGCATGGGGCCGAGCGCTGGCGCGCGGCGCGGGAGTATCTGAGTGCGCTCGCCGCCGAGCCCGAAGGACGCGAGAACCCGGCCCAGGCGGCGTTGCGCGATGCTGCCAAGCACACGCTGGACAAGCCTTGGTCGGTGCTGTGCCACGACGATCTCGGCGCGCACTTCCACCCGCAATCGGTGATGGACGTCGCCGCTGCGGCGGCGGAAAACGGGCTGCAGTTCCTCGGGGACGCGGATCGAGAGCAGATGGGCGATGCCTTCCTGCCGGAAAACCAAGTTCCCGAAAGCGACGCGACCGGGCAGCTAGTCCGTTTGCTGCAGGCGCGCGACTATCATGATTTCCGCTTCTTCCGGCAGACGCTGCTGGTGCGCGATTCCGTTACCCCTCAGCGGCGGATCGATCTGAACGCTCTGGACGAGCTGTTCGCCGTCACTCGCTGCCGCCGCGACGGGGAAGGCATGTTCCGCATGAACGCCAACGTCTTCGAAGTGCAGGACGCGCCGCTGGCGGAAGCGCTGGGGCGGCTGGTCGACGCCCGCCCGGCGCGGCTGAAGGTGCGCGACCTCGTCGACACCCCGGCACGCCGCATCGCCTTGTTCGAGATGTTCGACGCCGGGCTGATCGACCTGTGCACCGACGCGGAACCCTATGCCGTGGAGGTGAGCGAACGCCCCGCCGCCAGCGGGCTGATCCGCGCCATGCTGGCCGAGGGATTGGAAAACATCTGCACATTGGATCACCGGTTGATGACCATAACCGAACACGCGCCCCGCCATCTGCTGGCGCATCTCGACGGCACCCGCGATCGTGCCGCGCTCGCTGTGGTCGCGGGCGAGTTTGGGCTAAACGGCGACGAAGCGCTCGACAGGGGACTGCGCACGTTGGTGACCGAGGGGCTGATCGCAACATGAAGATGATGACGCTGCTGGCGCTTCCCATCGCCGCCTGCGCGCTGCCCGCCGATGCGCAGGGCCGGGCGGAGCGCGCCGAGCTGCCCACTGGCGTGCGCGCCTTCCTCCAGAAGCGCGACCGCTGCGACCATTTCCGCGGCGAGGAATTGGAGTATCCTGCGGGCGCCGCTGAGATCGCAGCTCAGCTGGACCGGCTGTGCACCGGCAGCGACGCCGAACTCGCCCGGTTGAAGCGCACCCATGCCCGCAAGCCCGCCGTGCTGCGCGTGCTCGCGCGCTACGCGAAAATCGAGTAACGCGCGGTGGCGCTCTCGGGATCGGTGGGGCGGGGCGGCGCCAATGTACCGGCGGATGTCACCGCCGTGCAGGAGCGCCTGAACCTGCGCATCGCCGAACTGGGATTGCAGCCGCTGCCGATCACCGGCGCGATTGACGCAGCCACGATAATCGCGATCGGACGCTACCAGTCGCTGGTGCTCGGAACGCGCGCGGATGGGCGTGTGGCCCCGGCGGGGCGCACCGACGCAGCGCTGTCTGACACCTCCCCCATAGGGGTGCTGCGCGATCGCCTGCGCGCGCAGGCGGCGGGCATCCGGCTGAGCGGCGCGGAGTGGTTCGCTGCGAACGAGGCGCGCTTTCCCAACAGCAACCGGGTGGCCGATCTTGCCCCCGGCTTCGCGACCCAGACCGGCCAGTTCCTGGCGGCGTTGCGCCAGGCGGGGGCTGTGGTCCGCGTCAGCTCGACGCTGCGCAACCGCAACCGAGCGTGGATCATGCATTATGCCTGGCGGATCGCCAGCGGCGAGGTAGAGCCTGCTGCGGTGCCGCCTAACCCCGAAGTCGACATCCTGTGGGATCACGGCGACGCCAGGGCGTCACGCCGCGCGGCGCAGGCGATGGTCGAGCTGTTCGGCATCCGCTTCAAGCCGTCGATCACCTCCAATCATATCGCGGGCACCGCCATCGACATGACGATCACCTGGGACCAGCCGATCCAGGTACTGGACGCGGCGGGCCGCGCCCAACGTATCGACCAGCCGCGCTCGGGCAACGACAACACCGATCTCCACGACGTGGGCGCGACCTACGGCCTTCACAAGCTGGCAACCAATCCGCCGCATTGGTCCGCCGATGGCCGTTGAGCGTTCTTCCGCCCAAGCGCCACGAAACCGGGAATAGTTCATGCCGCCTGCTGCACGCACCACCGACACCGAAGCTTGCCCCGTCAAGAACAAAGGCACCATCGTTACGGGCGAGAAGACCGTCCTGATCATGGGGCTGCCCGCCGCGCGCAAGGGCGACACGCTGGATTGCGGCAGCCCCAGTCAGATCGAATCGGGATGTCCCACCGTGAAGATCGGCAACAACGAAGCTGCGCGTATCGGAGACACAACGTGCCATGGGGGCAAGATCGCGACCGGGGCGCCCACCGTGCTGATCGGCGACGGCGCCAGCGCACGCCGGACGACGCTTGACGCCGCCCACCGCAACGCCGCACCGTTCGTAACGGAATGACCGCTTTCTTGCCTCCGCCGGACGAGCGCCGATGACGAGCGGGCCGCCGCCTGCGATCCTGTTCGCCGACGTCGCCGCGGTCGATGTCGCGGGCTGGGCGGCGGCGGGGCAACTCTATGCCCTGGTCGACGGCTGTGTCTCGCCCGACATCCCGGCCATGGCGGAGGTGTCAGCCCCCGAGCGCGCTGCCTGCCTGTATCTCGGTCGCGCTGCGATCAACTACCGCGAGAAGGCGCCGTATCTCTTCCGCATCAACGCGGCGCAGGCGCAAGCGCTGGCGATGCGGTTCGACGGACAGCCCTGGGGCGTGTTCCTGATCTCTGGCGCCGGGTTCGACGGCACCCGCCGCCATCTCCGCCGCTTCCTGAGGGTCCGCTCGCCCGAGGGGGATGGGTGGCTGTTCCGCTTCTACGATCCCCGGCTGCTCCCCGCCTTTCTGCGCAGTTCGACCCCGGACGAGCTCAACGCCTTCATGGGACCGGTCCAGGCCTTCCTGACGGTCGATAAGGGCGGCGACGGCGTCATCGCCTACCGGGCACCGGAGATAGTGCGCGCGGCGCCGCGCCCGGCAGTCGGCGCACGGCACCGCATCAGCACCGCCAATGTCGCCGCATTTCGCCGCCGAGCTATGGGCGACCGGCTCGCCGCCACCTTCAATGGCACGCCGCAGCGCGCGCACCGCGACCCGAAGTCGGATGACTTGCTGGTCACCAATCCCGACGGTGGCACGATGCGGCTGGGATTTGGCGGCGACGGCCAGCTCGATCGGGTCATCAGCCCGCTGGGCCGACAGTGGCACCTGCGCGCGACCGAGCGCGGCAAGCCGGTGGGCATGCGGCTGCCCTCCGGGCTGGAGCTTGGGCTCGCCTATGACGGGACGGACGATCTCGCCAGCGTGTCGCGCGGCGGGCGCGAGCGCTTCCGGACGCAGCACGATGTCCAGCACCGGCTAACGCGAGTCGATTTCCCCGACGGCAGCTGGGCCGGCACGCAGTATCGCGACACCGGCATCGACGCCGCGCGCGACACAAGGGGCCGATTTATCACTGCGGAGCGGGACCGGGTGGGCCGAGTCGAGCGCTTCGAATATGACGGTGACACGCTGGCCGCGGTAGTGGACGGCAACGGCAACGCCACGCGATTCCGTTATGGCGCCGGCGATCGGCCCGAGGCGCAGGTGCACGCCGACGGCAGCCGCGAGCAATATGTCTTCGATCCCGCCGGCCGCGTTCAACAGATCACACGTACCGACGGCCACGTCCTGGACGTGGCGCAGAACGGTGCCGGGCAGGTCACGCGCCTGGCAACCCCCGATGGCGAGGTCGCCACCTTTGCCTATGACGATGCCGGACGGCTGGTAGCTGCCCGCAACGGCGATGCCGCGCTCGCTTGGCGCTATGACGCGGCGGGCCGGCTGGTCGAGGAGCGCCAGGGCGATCACCTAGTCGCGTATCTCTATGACGATGCGGGCACGCTGACGGGCATTACCTATCCCAGCGGGGACACGATCCGCTACACCCGCGATGCCGACATGCGGCTGTCCAGCATCACGGACTGGGCGGGCCGCCGCCATGTCATCGACTATGCGCCCGAGGATGCCGGCTGGCGGATGACCGCGCCGGAGGGGGTATCGACCACCGCGTGGCAGAACCCGGTGGGGCTGACCACCGCAGTGCGAGTCGAGGCAGCGGGCGCACCGGTGTTCGAGCAGGGCTTCGGCTATGACGACGACGATCGGCTGTGCGAGCAGCGCGATACGCGGGTGGGCGCGACCCGCTACGGCTATGATGCCGAGGGGCAGCTGCTCCGTGTCGAGCGGTCAGCCGGCGCCGACGAGGCGTTCGGCTATGACGGCGCGGGCAATCGCATAGCTGGACCTGCCGGACCTGCGCAGTTCGACGCGCTTAACCGCATGGTCGAGCAGGGCGCCGAGCGCTTCGCCTATGACGCACGCGGAAACCTGGTCGAACGCAGCGGCGGCGTCCGCGCCTGGCGCTATGCCTATGACGGCTTCGACCGGATGGTGCGTGCCGAGGACGGCGCCGGGCTGGTACTGCGCTTCGGCTATGACCCGCTGGGGCGGCGGATCTGGAAGGAAGTGCTGCGAGGCGGCGAGCAGCGCATCACCCGCTATGTCTGGGCCGGCGAGCAGCTGATCCGCGACGTCGAGCAGGTGCATGGCGGCACCGGAGCGGAGTGGACGGCCGGCGCCGCAGCCCGCACCCGCGACTATGGCTATTGGCCGCAGCAATATACGCCGCTGTTCCTGCGCCAGGACGGCGCGGTCTTCAACTATCACAACGACCCCGCCGGCACGCCGATGCGGTTGACCGACCCGGCAGGGCGCGTGGTGTGGGAAGCCGAGCGCGCTGGCTTCGGTGGGTTGAGGGTGCTGCTAAGCGTTATTGACCAGCCGCTGCGCATGCCGGGGCAATATTGCGACGCCGAAACGGGGCTGCACTATAATCGTTTCCGCTATTACGATCCTGCGCTTGGCCGGTACCTGACCCGAGACCCGATCGGCATTGCTGGCGGGCTTAACCTGTACGCGTATGTCGGCAATGACCCGATCAATCGGGCCGACCCGACAGGGCTGTGGTGGAAGATGGCCGCGGCGATTGCCGGCGCAGTGGTCGCGGCGGTGGCCGTGGTAGCGCTCGCGCCCCTTGCCGCGCCATTGCTTATCGTTGCGGCAGGTGCCGCAGCGGGCGCGGCGTTCTTCGGGCTCAACGAAGCGCTGAACCAAGAGACATTTTGCGGCTCTTGCATCCTCTTGGCGATGCTGAAGGGAGCAGTGGTCGGTGCGGTTGCAGCAATTCCCGCGGCGTTCGTGCCGCTGGCGGCTGGGGTCGGGCTTTACGCTCTTGGCGGAGCCGCGAGCGGCTTTGTCGGCTATGCCGGCGAATTGGCCTGGGACAACCTGACCGGCAACCCCCGGCCCTGGAGCTGGCCGGATGCCGCGGCGGCCACTGGCATCGGCGCGGTTACGGCGGGTGCTGGGCGCTATTTGGGCATACGTTATGGCGGGCGTCCCGCCTCCGGGGCTGCAGGGGCTGCTGCCCCAGACGGCGCTTCGCCGGTCGCATCTCATGCGGACGATGGGCTTGGCGCGCCTCACAATACCACGCCAGATGTTCCCGAACGGCCTGCTACCGGCCCCGGCTCAGCCGGACACAAAGCTGAGCGGTGGCAGGATTATCAAGACCGTGGCGGCGAATGGGATTATGATCGATGGGCAAAGACCTATGATCGCAACATGCAGCAGGCCCGTTTGGCTAACCAAGCGGTGGACGACTACCATTCCAAGTTAGGTTGGGGCCAGCGAGAGGTTTCAATCGATGCCAACGTCGACGGTGTCGATCATGTTCGCCGACTTGACATTGCCGACAAGGAAACCCTTCGCGGCGTCGAGTATAAGACGGGATACCAAACCGCAAATCAGGATAATCTTTGGGAGGTCGCCCGTGACAAGGCGCTTATTGACAAGGAAGGCTGGGACATCGAGTGGGTGTTTAGAGACAAGCCGTCACAGCCTTTGCTGGACGCGTTGGATGATGCGGGCATACCCTATAAACTTGGAAAATAACGCGCATGGATGAAGTATCTGACGAGGATAAGTTCGAATACTGGCTGATGGATATGGACGATGCTATTGCCCGGTTTTCGCAGCTTGTGCCGCAGGATGTGGCGAAGAGCTTGAACTTCGAGGCAGATTCACTTCCTGTCCTCGAAGGATGGCTGCTCGATCGCTATCCTGATGTCGCGAGCGCACGAGCGCCCTCCGAGGCAAAGGTGCTTGACGGCGCAGCGCGATATCTCGGCGAAACCTTTCGAAAGAACGCCGGCGGCAAATGGTTCATCCGTTTCGACGATGAGAAAAATGTCTTCTTCGGCATACCCCAGATCAAGGGAATGCGGACGCAAACTGGCCAGCTCGCGCCCCTGACACTGGTTACCGCTTCGTTGGACCGTCGCACCGGCAAGTTCTTTCGTAAGATATTCGACAACAATTCGTAAGAGCCGCGAGAGCTGTTTCGTCATGGCCTGCAAGGCGGTGCGCGCCGGGCTCGGCGTGCGCAACCGCATGTTGTTGAGCATGTGGGAGCCGAGATGAGGTCGCAGACAACCGCTACGTTCGATGCGCTCCACAAAGTAGAGTGGTTCGAGAAGATAGGCGTGCGCCACACCGAGGCAGCGGATGTCCTGGCGTCCTGGGACGCGGCGCGTATATCGGGGCCGTGAACTCCGGATGGCGGCAAGCGCCCACGCCGATGTGAAGCAGTTTCGAAGCTGGGATCAGTCAACGATCAACGACGCTCGGCTCGAAGACCATACCGCCCCGATCATGGCGCCGTTTCGTACCAAGATCGCCCTAGCCTGGTCCGATACCGGTGAGAAGTTGCTGGGTAGCTCCGGGATAAGGATCCAGCAACTCGACACCTCAGGCGCGCTGGAGGGACAGCCGATCCTGGTACCCAACACGGATACGCGGCGGTCTCCTTCGCTGGCGATAGTAGGCGATCGCCTGTGGGTCGCCTGGATCGGCAGCGGAGACGGTGAAATCTATCTCGCACGCGACAACGGACCTGATAAAGCCGGCTGGGAGCGCATGCCCCCGCCCGGGAAGTTCTCGTTCAGTGCGCCCGCCTTGTGTGACATGGGCGGGATGCCGGGATTGTTCTGGCGCGGCAATGACAGCCGCGTGCGCATGTCGTCATTCATCGACGTCGGTGGACAAGCGAGCAGCAACTGCCTGTGCAGGGCGACTTTCCGGTGGATTCGGACGTACATGCCCTGATGCTCGCCGACGAGGTCATGGTATCCGCCAGCTCGAACAATGTGACCTATACGACTTTCGGCCGACTGGTCCCCAAGACCTGAACTGCCCCGGCAAAGGCGCAAATCCCGTCAGGCGCTACGTACACGATGAAAGAGACTGCAATCTGGTGCGGGAGCCGGACGCCGAGCGGGCCCAGGTGTTCAAAGCGAGAGACTGGGGACGGATCGATTGTCGGCAACATGCCGGCTCTCCCTTGCGCGCCTCGCTCGGCGGCAGGGCGTCGCCGATTTCGATCCAAGGAATCGCACCGTCCTAGTCGCGCCTAAGCGAGCGCCTCCACGCGCTCATAAACATGATCGGCGCCCGGCACCATGGAAGCACTCGACGGCAGGACTTCCGCCAAGCGCTCCTCTTTGGGTCTCAAGGGGCGCTCACCCTTAACCCGAGGGTCACGAAAATCTCCCAGTCGACGAAATCAGATGCGCAGCGGGACGTGGGCGGCTTTGGCGGACATGGTGGCGGGGGCGAGGCCGCGGCGGAGAAGGTGGCGGGGCCGAGAACCTCGGCGCGAACAAGCCGGACGCTGCGCAGCTCGTCAGAAAGGGCGGAAACGCCACGAACAATGATCACGTCATCGTCACCGCAACGCTGAACAGGCTTCCATCAACGGCTCTAAGAGCCGTGCCTTTAGCTTTGGCTCATGTCATCTCCTGTTTCCGGCTCTTCCAGCGCGTGAGCGGCGAACCGCCGCCGCGCCGCTGTTCGCCGCATCCTCCTGGGCAAGCTTACGCCACCGGTCAACGCGAGCGGGATCAAGATCTCCTTTCCCCATCGCGGCCCGGATCGCGCATCCCGGCTCGTCGGCATGGGTGCAGTTCGCAAACCGGCACTCGAGCGCCACGGCCGTGACGTCGTCGAAGACCTCGGTCACGCCTGAGGCCACTTCGGACATCTGGAGCTCGCGCATTCCGGGTGTGTCCACGAGCCAGCCGCCTCCGTCCGCGCCGCCCGCGAGGCGGTGCATCTCGCGCACGGTCGTCGTGTGACGGCCTTTGCCATCGTCCTCGCGGACAGCCTGGGTCGCGATGCTGTCCGATCCCTTGAGCGTGTTTACCAGCGTGGACTTGCCGACGCCGGACGATCCCACCAGCGCGACTGTCTGTCCGAGGCCGCAATAGCCTGCAAGGTGGGCGGCACTCGCCGGATCGCGCCCGTCGACCAGATCCACCCGCAACCCCGACTGGAGCGCGCGTGTTGCGTCGGCCAAGCGCTCAGGCGCAGGCGACAGGTCGGCCTTGGTGAGCACGACGACAGGACGGACCCCCACCTCGCGCGCGAGCACGAGATAGCGCTCGATACGCGCAACGTTGAAGTCGTGGTCGCAGGCCGTCACCACGAAGAGCGTGTCGACGTTCGCGGCGATGAGCTGGACCCGCCGACTATCGCCCGGGGCGGGCCTTTTGAACAGGCTCGACCGATCCAGGATGCGCACGAGATTTCGAGTTTCCCGGTCGATCAGCAGCCAGTCGCCAACGGTGGGACGGTCCTCCGCTCCCGCTTGCCCGGGGAAACTGGACGAGATCGAGCCCTCGAACCCCTCACCCGAGACACTCACCCTTCCGCGATGCACCGAGATCACGCGGACAGGCTGGCAATTGTAGCTCTGCTCGGCGGAGACCTGCTCGCTGAAGAAAGGCCTCCAGCCAAGCTCCGCGAGAGTGGGACCTAGCGGTCCGATCGTTGCTGCTGCCGAGTTACGATCCGCCTGATTGGTCGGCATCCGGCCTTCCCTGTTCAGCCGCCGCCCGCTTGTCCGCCTTGGCTTGTGCCTTCTTCGCGGAATCGGCCGCTTTGGTCCGTTCGCGCTCGCGGCGCTCGAAGTCGTAATTTGGTTTGCGTGCTATGTCGGTCGCTCCCGAAATCGAGGTGGAGCCTGAGCAAAACGCTCGGCCTAAGAACCCTTACTTCCCGCTACACCGATCCATCGCTTGCGACTAGGCTCGTCGCAAGAGCCGCATGCGCCGCGAGGTGCGGCTTCGGGCCCAGCATGTGCATCCGACAACCGCTCTAGATACGCGCACAGCATGTCAGCCAATGCCTCGGCATAGTCATGGATCTCCTCCAGCGTTCGTGGGGCCGCCGAGAAGCTGCTGCCGACCGCACTCAGCGTCGTCTTGATCAGATCGCCTGCGAGCGCACGCTTGGCATCGCTGGCGCGCGGCGCGCTTTCCAGAAGGAAGGCGTGGACGATATCGGCGCTCTCCGCATGGGCTTCGGCCGCTTCGGGCGCGTCGCGATAAAAAGGTGCCGCGTCGTTCAGCGCGATCCGGATCGTCGCCTCCTCGCATTCCGAGCGGAGGAAGGCGTGGACGAGCGCGCGGACCCGCGCATTCGGTGGCATCAGGCGGTCTTCGAGAATTTCGCGGAGCATGTGAGAGGTCCGGCGCCACTCGTCGCTCTGCAAGCGAAACAGGATCGCCGCCTTGTTCGGGAAATATTGGTACAGCGACCCCACACTAACGCCGGCGCGTTCGGCGACTCGCGCCATGGTGAAACGCTGCGCGCCTTCGCGCTCCAGAACCTGAACAGCCGCATCGAGCACCGCCGCGACGAGCGCGTTGGAGCGCAGCTGTTGCGGCACCTTGCGCGAGGAAACATCGTGGTTCCGCGGCATCTTCGATCGCGCTCCGGCCAATGCGAATAGTCAAACCTGACGAACTAATCGTATTCCTTGTGGCAGGCAAACGCCCAGGAGAAACCGATGACCACGCTTATCACTGCACCCGTCGCACCCTTGCTCGACCGCCTGTTCACCGAAACCGATGCCGCCCACCCGATGGCCGATCCGGCCTTTGCGGCGATCTCCAGCGAGGAACGGCTGCGGCTCATGCGCAGCAAGACAGACTATCGCCGCTTCTACGCGGAACTGAAGGATTACGGGCTGCCCGTGTCGCGCGACACCGGCCGGCTGCTCTACATGCTGGCGCGTTCGACCGGCGCGCGCTCGATCGCCGAGTTCGGCACGTCGTTCGGCCTGTCGACGCTGCATCTTGCCGCCGCGCTGCGCGACAATGGCGGCGGCCGGCTGATCACCACTGAATTGGAGCCGTCGAAGGCCGCGAGGGCGCGCGAGAACCTGGCGGCCGGGGGGCTTGCCGACCTAGTCGAGATACGGGAGGGCGACGCGCTCGACACGCTGGCGTCGGACCTGCCCGACACGATCGACCTGCTCCTGCTTGATAGCGCGAAGTCGCTCTACATGGACGTGCTCCGGCTCGTCCAAAGCAGGCTGCGGCCGGGGGCGGTGATCATCGCCGACAATGCCGATCATTGCCCGGAGTATCTCGAACATGTCACCAACCCCGACAACAGGTATTTCTCGATGGCGTTTACCGACGAAGTCGAACTCACGATCCGGTTGGCCTAGGATCCGGATGCAGGCGGTCCGTTTGACACGGACCGTGGCTCGCTGGTTGAGAGGTGACGGAGACCCAGAACCGGCGCTCACAATGAAATCGTCGCGCTCCAGGAGCGGGCATTCGGCGATCACGCGCGGTCGGTCGCAGCGTGCGATGTTCGCTGAGCCGCCATTGCGGCCGACCCGCGTCGCTCTCGCAACCGGGCCAAATAGTCACGTAGGAGCGGTACACGACGCGGGCGAAAACTCGCGCCGTTCGGGCGTACTTCAGCTATGCGATCGGTTCGGAACATTCGAAAGTCTTCACGAAGGCAGCACCAGCTAAGAACCGTTACGCACTCTTCGGTGTAGAACAGCGAAAGCGGCAGGATTGTCCTTTGGCTCCTGGCGCCATCGCCGTCGACATAGCATATATCGATCGCTTGTTCCCGCCAGCATGCAGCCCGCAAGGGCGCAAGGTCGAAATCCAGGATGTAGCGCGGCTCCGGGCGAAAGACCTGAGCGATCGCGTGAAGCAGCTGCCGCTCCCGATCGTCGGGCAAGGTCGCGGCGATTTTGGCGAGCACCGAATCCGCAGCCTGCGCCAGTGCAGGATCGCCCCAGGCCCGGACTTCGGCCAGACCGAGCGCGAGGACTTCGATCTCGTCCTCATCGAGCATCTGTGGCGGCAGCGCAGGGTCTTCCAGCAGACGGTAGCCATAGCCTCGCTCGCCTTCGATCTGCGCACCTGCAGCGCGGAGCGCGTCGATGTCTCGATAGACCGATCGCGGCGAAACGCCCGTCTCCTCTGCAAGGCGCGCCGCAGTGATCGGTCCGGCCAGCGTGCGCATCGCGTGAAGCAGTCGGAGCAAACGGGAGGAGCGCGACATGAACCTACTGACGGAAAATGGCAGTTGGTGGCCGCTATGTGGGTGTCAGGCGGCAAAAGCGAGAGTCGCCGACATCCTGGAGCTGAAGCATGACCTTTACCGTAACGCCCCATCTCAATTTCCGCGGCCAGGCCCGCGCCGCCCTTGGCTTCTACAAACAGGTCTTCGGGGGTGAGCAGACGCTGATGACCTATGGGGCGATCGGGCAGCCCGAACTCGGCGCTTCGCCCGACCAGATCATCTGGGGACAAGTCGTCACCGATGATGGCTTCCGAATCATGGCCTTCGACGTGCGTGCGGGACAAGAGCATGATGCCGGCACCAACGCCTTCTATGTATCGTTGCGCGGATCGTCGGTCGACGAGGTCCAGCAGCGCTGGGCAGCGCTAGCCGAGGGAGCCACGATCCAACAACCGATCGGTCCGTCCGCCTGGTCGCCGCTTTACGGCATGCTGACCGACCGGTTCGGTGTCATCTGGATCGTCGACGTCGATCCGCGGGCCTGACCTCATGGCGCCGAGAGCGGGCCGGAATATCGTCCCGCTCTCCCGTGCGTGGGTGTCTCTCAGATGTGGGTGCATGGAGCCGTTCAGCGCGGCAACTGATTAGTTAGACATTCGCGGGCAACTCGCAGCTTCCCGGAACCCGACGTTCATTCAGGCGAGCTACACTGTCGCCCATCTGACTGAATCCGCCGACGGTACGCGTTGGGAACGCTCGCCACGATAGACTGCAGACGCTTGGCTTAGTTGGAATCCGGCCAGCGCATCGCATCATCAGGGTTGCCGAACCATTGGTACGCTGCGCGGACAGCATCTTCGTCCGGAGCGGCATCAGCGCCGGCCCAGGCGACGATCCCATCGGGACGCACCAGCAACGCGCTCAAGTTTGACCGATCCGTTGCGTCGCTTGCAACATAACGGATCCGATTGCCCCAGCGGGCTGCGAGTGCTTGCAGCGTTGCGCGGGCTTCGAAGTCGAGCAACAGGCCGCGCCCATCCCGAAGGTGTTCGTTCAGCGTCATGCCGTCGACAAGTTCGAAATCGGGCGCGCTACGACCCAGCAGCGGATGGCTGGCGCCGAGATCGTAGCGAAGGCCGACACCCCAAACGCGCTCGGCGAAATAGGTCGCGCCGTCTCGCGTCTCGATGAGATCGCGGATGATCGTTTCAAGCGCGCGCGAACTCGGGCTCGGCCGCATCAGGGTGACCTGCGCGCGCGACCAATCGAGAATCTGCGCAGCCACGGGTTGCCGTTCGCGTGCATAGCTGTCGAGCAGATCGGCCGGCGCATCGCCACGCACCGTAGCGGCGAGCTTCCAGCCAAGGTTCATCGCATCACCGAGCCCGAGATTGAGGCCCTGGCCGCCCAGCGGAGAATGGATGTGCGCGGCATCGCCAGCCAGCAGCACGCGACCCTTCCGATACTCGCTCGCCTGGTAGGCACGATCGGTCCAGGTGGTAGCCAGTTCGAGCGCCGTCACGGCGACGTCGACGCCGGAGATTTTTCGCAACACCACCTCGATGTGGTCGCGCGTGATGGGGCCGTTCCGATGGAAGGCGCCCCCGTCGAAATCGACCATCGCGATCATGCCCGGCGCTGCATAGGTGTACATGCCCGCCGTCGTGTAGTGCCGGCCGGTCTTGAGCATGTCTGGATCGGCGAGCACGACCTTTGCCGAATAGCCGGTGAACTCGGGATTGGTGCCGGTGAAGCCGATGGCCGCCGCCTTGCGCACGAAGCTGCGCCCACCATCGCAGCCGACAAGCCAGCGTCCGCGGAACGTCTCGCGGCAGGCGCTGACAATCACGCCTTCATCCGATTGCTCGAGCCCCTCGATGCCGCGGCCGCGCCGGATCTCCACGCCCAACGCGTCCGCGCGAGCCGCCAGCACAGCCTCGATGCTCGCCATGTCCGCCGCGATGTTGCTGACCGAGCCGGGGCGACGATAGGGCCATCGCGCGCTGTCGACCTGGTCATGGAAGAACTGGATGCCGGCGAAGTGACCGCCAGGGCGGCGCTGTTGTTGCGTCCAGTGCGCGGCTGCCGTGCCACGGCTGGCCGCGCGATCCCGAAGGGCTGTCAGCAGATCGCGGCGCTCGAAGCTCTCGATGGTCGGCACGGAAAGGCCGCGCAGTCCGAACGGAAGCTCCTTTAGTGGCGAACGCGGTTCTTGCGCTTGCTCGAGAATGAGCACCGAACAACCCGCGAGCCGCAACTCACAGGCGAGGAATAGGCCCACCGGGCCGGAGCCGGCGATTACGACATCATGAAATTCGTTGCGGGCGGCGTGCATGATAGCTCCTTGGTCGATGTTCGACCGGAGCGTTCCTCAGTTCGAGACCCACACGGACGAACGATCAGGGCGCAAAGCGGCGCCCGATGTTCGTCGCGGGGATCTCGGGCACGAGGCCAAAGACCAGAGCTCTCGTTGCCGAGAGGACTTGGGCTCACCAGACCAAGTCTGCCTTTTCCGACGCGGCTCACCTAGCGCCGTGGCTCATTAATCGCAACGCCGATTAACCCAGCAATCAGCGAGTGCCGCAATCAAGGCGTGTCTGCACTCGTACGCAGAACAGCCTTACCCGATGACTCAGTTGTGGACGTTCGGACCGCCCTTCCCGCTTCCTAACTTCCGACATTCGTTCAAATCAGACCAACGGCCTACTTCTCGGAGCCGCACCAGTGGTTCGAACTTCTTCAAGTGGGTGTGAAGCGTACTGGCAGCTTTAGGGGCGAAGCGGCAATAGCCGCCGTCACACGCCGACCGCAGCGAAGGATCACCCGCGCCCCAGATCCGGACCACATGAGCAGGTTCTCGCACCCTAATCCGGTCAGTTTTCCGGACGTCAATCGCGGCCGCGAAGGCTAAGGCTAGCTTACGTCCGGCAATCCGACCTTCGCGGCTTGCACATGGGGTTAGCCAACTACCTTCTTGACGGCGTCGTCCAAGCGCGGATCTCGCCCGCCAGCAACGGCGGCGCCGGAGATAACCTTAGTGGGCCTGCCGCTGCGATCGAAGACCAGGATGCGCGGAACGCTTAGCTGATCCACCCGAGTCAGTTTCAGAAAGTCGGCCGCGTGTAGCATAGTCAAACCAAGCTGTTCCGCGCCGGCCTCGCGCAGAAAAGCGGGTCCTTTGACGCGCTCCACCTCCGGGGTGCCGATGTTGAGGTAGACGATGTTGAGCTTGTCGCGCGCATATTGTTGGCGGAGTCGCGCCAGCTCGCCCGCTTCCTTCTTGCACGGAATGCACCAGCTCGCCCAGGCTGCAATGACCGTGGGTGTACCTGTGGGCGCTGTCGCCGCAAGCGTGATCTCCGGCTTGCCCACTGGGCGAACCTTCATCGATCGCGCTTCGGCGAGAGACATTGGCAGCGTGTCCTGCACCTTCTTCATCTGTGCAGCGATCCTCGCCTTTTCGGCCGGCGTTAATTTTGCGTAAGCCGCTTTTGCCTCGGCGAGCTTCTTTGCCATTTCCGAGTCCGGGCTGGCAGTCTCACCACTTTTCACAGTGCGTGCCTCCGTCGTCGGCTGAGATTTGCGATCGCAAGCTGACAATAAAGCAAAAGAACCGGCCAGCATCATGCAAGATATTGCCTTGCTCATGTAACCTCCCCACGGCTGTATATCAGCAACGTCTGTCATCTTAGATGGCAGCCTTCTTCACTCTTCACAAAATACCAGGCACATGTACGTCCGCTTTCGGGCGACGTGAGCAGTGACCTGAACGACCGACTTTGGGCGGAAACCGACCGGCAGCTTAGCGGCTGCAAGGACCCGTAACCCACCTTTCCGAGCCCCTTCCGGCTTCGCAGAAGCGGACGTACATTCATTTCAGCCTGATACTTCCGCTAAGCGCCCGATCTTGGTCATTCAATGCACGCCGAGCTGGTCCTGAAACCTGCTATTCGTTTACTCTTCAATCGACCTTTTGCCACAAGGTCTCTGGCGCAGCGAGGGAGCCCCGACCACGTGGCGGCCGCGGTCGAAGCTCCAAGAAGCGACGTTCTACGGGGCACAGCCGCATGTTTGGCCCTTCATCTTTGATGACGCTCGGCCCTATCGAAATTGCGCCAACAAGATGCAAAGCTCGATCCTCCGCCTGATGTCGAGCTTCGTAAAAATGCGGCGCAAATGCGCAGAAACCGTCCACGGGCTGATTCGAAGATTGAGAGCTACCTCCTTGTTCGAAAGGCCGCGAGCCACCAGCACTGCGATCTCATGCTCGCGCGAGGATAGAAGCTCCAACAGCGACAAAATGTCGGACCGCGGCACTGCCGCGAAAGGCGAGGCGGCACGCTGCGCGACCTCCTCCGGTTTTACGTTCATGCAAGAAGCATGGTCAGCCGACCAGCGGCGAGCAGGCGTCTGAAACATGGGTTTCTCCCGATCCCCTGTGCGTCAACCTACTCGAGTCGCCGGCTTGAAGGCGACGACATTATCGCCTTTACTTCCCGGCACTCTGCGCAACCCAATGGATTCGGCACTGGTGAGCCAATCCTCGCACGCATCGACAATCGCTTCAAGCAATGCCTCGAAGTCAATTCTAACCTGCGTCAGCAGATAATCTTCCGCCAACCATCTTAGGATGGATCGGCCCGCTACCGCCATTCGGCTGCGTTGAGAACTCAGCGGAATTTCGTGCATGTAGCGCTTGGTGATTTCCTCAAGCACGTCCCAGCCATTGTCCGCGCCGAACAAGTTGATCACGTCGTTCGACCCCAGGATGTCGAACGCCTCCTGCAGCAGCACCATTACTTCGGCGCGCAACACGGCGACGTTGCCGTAAGAAACCTGCTTGAGATTGTGACGAAGGTCGAGGCCCGAGCGTCGCACGACCGCCATGCTGCCGAACGTCTCGCGACCGCCATCCGGTCGCAGCACCTCCGACACACGCTTGTCCTCGAAGAAGCGCGAGACATGCTGACAGAAGTTGCTGAGCAGCGCGTGAAAGGCGGTATTCGGTTCGGCACCGACCGGCGGGGCGACTTCGGTGTAGCCGAACACCTTGCGATAGATCGCACGCCGTTCGCGCTGAGTGTAGCGCAACACGCGCTTGCGATCGAACTGGTAGAGCGCCAGCGCGCCTGGCCCGTCCGACAGGCGGATCTCGCCTGACTGGAAGAGCTGCTGCAGCTTGAGCACCGCGCGGAATACGCCGGCGCGCTCGTGCTGGTAGATGTAATAGAGGTCGCCGACGGCGATGAGCCGCTCGCGATTGATCTGGTTGTCGTAGGTAGGCACCAGCGGCTGCTGGGCCACTTCGCCGAGCGTCGTCGCCACCTGCGATCCCATGCCGAGCAGCGCGCCCATGCCGCGGTCGTCCGCGGGATCGCCGGGCCTCCGTGCGGCCGCGGAGAGCAGCAAGTCTTCGGCCTCATCGATATAGCGGTTGATGATCTCCGCCTGCTGCGGGTTCTTGGCGAGCTCGTCACGCGCTTCGATCACCATCGTCGAGCGTGCTTCCTGCAGCCGCGCGATGAGGTCGTTAAGTTCGGCGAAGGTCTTGGGATCGGGCATGGCGGTATTCCTCGAACAGGGTCAGGCGGCGGGTTGCAGCATTGTCGCGACGGCATCGCTAGCTCGCTGCAGCAGGTATCCGATTTCCTTGATCTGCCTGCGCGCGCCAATCAGGCGCAATTCGGCGGTGTAGGTGGCCGAATGCCGCTGGAGCGCCGCTGACAGGCGGAGCAGCTCGGCGAGGTCGATCGCCAGGACTGCGAGTTCCTCGCGGCGCAGCGTCGGCGCCTTGTCATCGCCGGCGGCGAATGGCGCGGAGATATCCTCCACCCATCCGGCGAACTGCGCGATGGAGACTTCGGGATGCCGATGCCCCCCGAAATACATCACCTCCTGCTCCTCCGGCGAGTTGCCAAGCCGGTCTAGCTCTGCCCGCAGAGCGGCTGCGCTCACACCCAGCAGGGTCAATGTCTGCTCCACCTCGGCGCCCGCGCGACCCGCATCGGTGGTGCGATCGGCGATGATGGCCGTGCCGATCGCCTTGAGCGCCTCGTGCAGGGCCTTGATCCGCAGATCGACTTCCACCGTCGGGATCGCGGCGCCGGTGACGATGCATCGTTCAGACTGGTCGAGCGACTTGAGCAGCTCCTCGATCCGAGGGAGGGCTGCAGCGGCTCGCAACCGCTCACACCGGGCGATGCCGCCCCGTTCTAGCCAGTCGGCGACCGACAGAACCAGTCGGCGGAACCGCCCTTCGCCTTGTCCCGGCGTCGGGCCGAGCGGCGCGGACGCGATCGCGACAATGTCGTCGAGATTGACGCGAATGCGATCGCGCAGCTGCTCGGTATTGTAGCTGGCAAGCAGCGGGGTGTAGTTCAGCATCGACGGCAGTTCGTCGATCAGCTGCAGCAGCAGCGTCGCTTGCGAGCGAAGCATCTCAGCCTGGAATAGGCCCACGCCGCGCAGTGACGGACCCGCTACGGCTGCGGAAGACGGGCGGGTCGAAACCGGCAGTCGATCAACGCGGTGATAGGTGCGCACGCCGTCGTGATCGCGGAACGCAAAGCCGCGCTTGAGGGCGTCGATCAGCAGCCGCCTTGCTTCTTCCTTGCGCGTATCGAACCCTAGCCCCGAGCCGGTATGGGGAAGATCGAGGGCATCGAGCGTCCGCGAAAACTGCGCGCCCACGCCGGTCGGGCGTTGGGTAGGCGCGACCAGGGCCGCGTTGGACGAATTGATCGACGCCATCAGGTCCGCGAGGAACTCCCGGCTGGGGAGCGTCTCCACGACCGTCTGGACGAAGGTAGCGTCAATCTCAGTGACGGGCTGCTCGGTCGAACGCATATCTTCGGTCTCCTGGCGGGATAGGGTAACGTCGAGCGAGGTTCGGAACAGCGTGTCGCCGAGAAGCTGCCCCTCCTCGCTCAGGCGCTCGATCTTGCGCAGCACCTCGTGCAGCGCGGTGCTCTCGACGGGCGTTTCGTTCAGCTCGGCCTCGATCTCGTCGACGACCGCACGGATATAGAGATCGCCCAGCGCCTGGGAGAGTTCGAGCGCGGCGACGACATCCGAGGTGCCTTTCCGCGCAGCCAATTGAGTACGCACCCGCTCCACGCCCATCGTGAGTGCAGTCACCCATTTGCGTTCGGCAACCTCGCTCTTTTTGCGCTGCAGCTGGCGCAGATGCTTGCTCAACTGGGCGACATTCGCTTCGGCCTGCGTGAAGAGGCTGTCGAGAAACGCCTGAGGGTCGTCGGTCATGTCAGCACCTCCCCAGCGCTTCGTAGAAATTGCGTGCGATCACCTGCGGCGGCGTCTTGGCGCGGGAGAGCGCCTGACGCGCGGCGGCGATGAGGAAGCGTTCGGGCAGCACGCCGGTGTCGGTGCCGGTCTGCAGCCGGTCCGCCGCTTCCCGGACGAGCTCCGCATGCTTGGGCTCGAAGCGGATAACGTCGATCAGCGCGCGCCCACCATATTCGACGCACGGTGCGAAGCAGATGGCATCGAGCACGGCGTCGATCTGTTCGGGCAACCGTGCCCGCACCCAGCCCGGAACGCGCGCCCAGGCGGAGGCGGGGTACAGGGCGTCCCAGGCGCGGCGATAGGCTGCAGCGTCCTCGTGAAAGCCGATCCGTTCGAGCAGGCGTGCGTTCAGCGGCACGCGGATGATCGGCGTCGGGTGCACGGCTTCGTCGTTCCAGGCAGCGGTCGACTCTCGCGATCGACCCACCACGTCCATTAGCGCGCCGACATATGCCGGGCCGATCAGCAGCAGCCCGGACAGGTCGGCATAGGTTTCCTTGTGCCAGCGCTCCCATACCGCGGCGTTTGCCGAGGGCAGATTGCGGCGGCGAAAGGCGGCGGCGATCCGGCCGGGGATCACGTTCCAAAGACCCAGATCGTTCTGGAGATTGTGCGAGACCTCGTGCGGCACCGCCCCCAGCGACCAGGGATTGAGCAGGCGCAGATAGGGCACCTTGACCAAGGGGAAGGGATTGGCGAGCTGGCCGATCTTGCCCAGCTTCACGCCGCGACGGAACGTTGCCGGGCCGAACCCCGCTTCCATATAGGCGAAGGGTGCCGGCGAAGGGATCGAGCGCGCTTTGCCGAGCCCGAGATAGACCGCCTGATAGCAATCGAGCGCAATTCGATCGAGCGCGCCAAGCCAGCTGGCGAACGGCCCGTTCCGCTGGCCGAACAGGTTGAGATAGAATTCCCAAAGCTGTTCGGTATCGCGCGCGCGCGTTTCGCCAAGCTCCTTGAGCTTCAGCAGCGCAGCACGGCCTGCGTCATCGGCGGTGGTCAGGTCACGCGCTCGTACCGCCAGTTGGCGTTCCTCGCTGCCTTGCCGCGCCAGTGAGCCGGCGATCAGTCCATTCACTGCCGCCAAGTGCGCGCGGCTCGGCGTGTTGGGGCCCTTGCCGAAATCGTCTTGTTGGAACGGACGCAGTCCGCTGATGTAACGCGCGGCGTTTACGGCGGTGCGATAGGCGAAGTAGGGCAAGGAGCTGGTGCCGCCCGGCGCCCGCGTCACCGGCGGCGCGGCCTGCCGAGGGCGCTTCTGCGTCGGCGCGGCTCGCGGCCCCGCCTGCGCAACAGCGCGATCCAGAGCGATCAGCGCGTTCACCAGGCCATCTCGCGCGATGCCGCCGCGGCGGGGCGCGACGCCGGCGCGACGGCGATCGTCGCGGCCATCCGCGCGAGCGCCGGCAGGCGCGGCTGCAGCGTCTTGTGGATCAGCACCGACACCGCCGGCACTGCCCCGGGCGGGACCAGCGGGAAGCGCTGCCCGGTCTGCGCCAGCGCCGACGCGATGATCGCGCCCAGCGCGAGATTCTCCGATGTTCCCTTGGGCGCTGAGCCGATCGTGCGGACGAACTCGGCGGCGAAATCCCCGGCAGCGGTGGCGACCCAGGCGTGGCGGAGTCCCGGCAGATCCGCCGCTCCGCCACGCTTGCGAACATAGCCGAGGATCAGGTCGGGATTGACCGCCGTATCGAGCGCCTTGGCAAAGGCTGGCGCGACCGCAGGGCGGATTTTCGCCCGTGCCGCTTTGGCTTGTGCCGCCAGCTGCGTCGCGCCGCTCGACGCAACGCCGCGGGCGGCTGGGGACGGGGACACTGCCGATGGCGCTCGCGACGGCGCAGCCGATCCAGCGAGCCGCCGCGCGGCGACCTCCCACCCGGTTTCGCCGTCGGCCTCCTTAGCGAGCGGCAACGCCCGGCGCTTGCCCTCGACTTCGCGTGCGAGATTGGCGACCGCACCCAGCGCGATGATCGTGCTGATCACGTCGTTGCGGCTAATCAGCTCGGCGGTCGCGGCCGCAATCACCGGAATCGCGGCCGTCGGAATCTTGCCGCCAACTTCCGCGTTGAGCCTGGTTAGGGCATTGGCGACCACATGCGCAGCAATTGCCTTGCGCGGGTCGCTGCCTTTTTCGACGGCGCGGATGATCACTTGTCCGAGTGCCGCCGACGCATATTGCACGATCTTGTGCGAAATTGCCGCGTCTATCCCGAACTGTCCCGGGATGATGATGTTGGGGACGATCGCCCCCTGCACCGCGGCGAAGGCGGACGCGCTGTACTTGAAACGCGCTTCGCCTTCGCGTCGGCTTCGATCCGCGCGCTCGCGTACCTTGCCAGCGTCGCGCACCACCGCACCGATCTGCGTCTTGGAAGGCCGGCCCCGCCGCCGCGGATCGCCGGCCATCGAGTCTGCGCTGTCGCGTTCACCGTTTATGATGCGGAAAGTTTTGAATGGCGCTTGGCGACGAAAGGATGCGTCCCCGTCTAGTTCGTTGAGCGCCTCGCTAAGTGAGGTTCCCGGGCCGAACGTCACGGCTCCTCGCAGCAGGCGGGTCAACTTCACAAGCGCGCGGTTGATGTCAGGTAAGCTATATTTCTGACTTGTGGCGATATCGTGAACTGCGTTGCCAAGTGCGTCTGTGACGCTTTGACTCCAAGAATTGTTAGGATAGTTAGACCTGATCCGCCGGAAGTGTTCCTTGGCGGAATTGATCAGCAGTTGTCTATTCAGATCGAACCACCCCTCATCAAGCGGTTGTTTCGAGGGTGGTACTAATTTGCGAGGTCGCCGTTTGCTCGACGGAGGAGGCTGATCCAGCGATGCCGGTATTTTAAATGGATTTATCATCGCCCACTCCCCTATCCAACAATCTGTTCAGGAGAACCGTTCGGCACTCTTGATCGCTCTGCGGTCGAGCGAGCGCTTCTTGGCGGCGTTGCTGGCCAGCGCCTTGCCGATCGCCTGCTGGTTCGACAGCGTGCGGTTGGCGTGCTTGGCCATCACGCGCACCGCGATGCGCGGCGTCACCGGCTTGCCGGCGCGCGCCTTTTGCGTGAGCGTTGCGACGGTCCGGCGCTGGATCGTCGGCAGC
Organism: Sphingomonas sp. S2-65; assembly: GCF_021513175.1. NCBI lineage: Bacteria > Pseudomonadati > Pseudomonadota > Alphaproteobacteria > Sphingomonadales > Sphingomonadaceae > Sphingomonas > Sphingomonas sp. S2-65. The sequence goes on from NZ_CP090953.1 coordinate 2,376,667, forward strand.
GTGCGGATCAGCGCGCGCGCGCGCGGGTCTCGGCTTTGCACCAGCGCGCGGGCGACATTGCCGCTCGCCTGGCTCAGCACCGGCAGCACGGTCTTGACCGGCAGCGGCGCGCGGCTGCCGATGAAGATGGTGATCTGCGAACCCAGCGACTGGGCATCGGCAGCCCGTCCGCGCGAGGCGGCATGAGCGACCGATTCGGCGAGCTGGTCCTCAGTTGTCGGCACATCGGCGACGGCGTTCATCTCGTCCTCGCTCTCGCCTTCGTCTTCGGCCTCCATCTGCTGGACGAAGCCGCCGAGCTTGCCGCCGATTGCGGCGCCGGCCGGCCCACCGAGCGCGCCGCCGATCACCGAGCCGATCTGCGGCGCGAATTTCTTGGCGATCGGCGCGACTGCCGATGCCGCCTTTTTGGCGGCTTTCCAGATCGAGCCGAAGAACTCGTCCCCTTCTCCATCGAAGCTTTCACCGTCATAGGCCTCGCCATAGCCGGAGAAGCTGCCGACTTCCTCCGAGCCTTCGGCTTCGAACTCGTATGAGAAATGATCCTCATCCTCATACTCGCCGTCATAGCCATTGGCGAAGTTGTCGAAATGATCCTCGTCTTCGGAGGAATATCCGCCGCTTTCCGAGCTCATGAATCCGAGCGCCAGATCGCGGTCGAAGTCCTCGTCTTCCATATCGCCATAGCTGGTGGTGCGGTCGAGCATCGCCCGTCTCCTTCGCGCCCGGACGACAGCGCCCGAGTCCCTTCGCCTAGGAGTGTGACAGACGCTGTCTTGGGCAACAGCCGCACGAATAGGCTAGTTCATTCGAACTAGGAGTGCCGCCCACATTGCATGAATGCCATGGATCAGAACGACATGCTATTCCCCGTCGAGTGCACGTTGAACGTCCATCGAAAAGTGAATTGCCGATGCCTCGCTCGAACAGCAGGTCTTCGACGTTCTTCAGCGAAGGCGGACGTACGTCACCACCACCAGCCGGATCACCTCAGGCATGAGTTGAAGTAGCGGAAAAGGGCCGGCGGGCTTCCGAGCACTGGGCATCAGACCCGCCTAGCACTCGCTCCTTACCGCCCCGTGCATTTGCTCTGACGAGCCCATGTCACGTGCTACACGCCCTGACTGCCAGCCGGTGCGTTTGGGCTGACAGCGCCGGTGAGCCGTGTCGCCTCAGCGCCTTCTTACATCGGGCTGATCGAGCACAAGGACGAGACTTAGCGGGGCCTGCACGCGGGCGATCATAGACCGAACCACATGGGACCAAGTGCAGGCGAAGCTCGCCACCAATCTCCAGGGCCACCGCGAGGGCAGTGCCGTTGCGGCTGCCGGGGCAATATTGCGATGCAGAAACCGGGCTGCACTACAACCGTTTCCGCTATTACGATCCGGCGCTGGGCGGTATCTGACCCGAGATCCGATCGGCATTGCTGGCGGTCTCAACCTCTACGCCTATGTTAGTAACGACCCTATCAATCGCGCCGGCCCGAAGGGGCTGTGGTGGAAGGCTGCGCTGTCGATCGCCGCGGCAGTCGCCGTCGCGGGCGTGGCGGTGGCGACTGGGCCTATGACAACGCAACGGGCAGCCCGCGCCCGTGGAGTTGGAGCGACGCAGGTTTTGCGACTGGCCTCGGCATGGCGGGGGGCGCGGTTGGGCGTTTCCTTGCTGGCGGCGCTCGTCCCTCCACGGTGGCTCGCCCGAACCCTGCTCGCCCAAGTATAGCTGGGCGGCCGGTCGCAAAGCCTGTGCCTCCGAAGCCAGCAACTCCCAGGCCCGCACCTCCGAGACCTGCCGCTCCCAAGCCCGCAGCGCCTAAACCTACGCCGCCTAGGCCGACCACAAAGCCGCCGAGCCGACCGCGGGGGAAGGATGGCCGCTTCGCGTCCACGGGCAAGCAGCCGCCCCGCTACAATCGCAAAACGGAGTATCCCAGCGGCTATCGTGCAGGCGTGGTTGACGACGTCATCAAGCAGAACACCATCAAGAGCGGGCCCAACGCGGGCAAGGTGCGTACCATGGACGGCGACATCGTTGAGCCGACCGATCCACGGCTAACCATCGAGCATCAGAAGCCTGTTGTTGAGCACTGCAATGAGAAGGGATACAATTCCACCCGACAAGTGCGGAACGACTTCTACAACGACAAGAGCAACATGGGTCTACGACTGGGTAGCCCCAACAACGCCGACGGCGGTCGGATGTCCGCTGCCGGCGTTCGTTATCGCCAAGATCTCGGACCCAATTATTCAAAGTAGGAAGTTAATGATCGACCTCCAGAGGCTCCGAGAGAATTTTTTCCCCGTAGTCGCCGCGGGAGCGCTGGTTCGCGCCGCCGACGAGCTCGCGGAGAAGACGATATATAGCCACTTCCTCTTGCCTGATGGCGAAACAGACGCTGTGCCCTTTGTGGTCTCCGATGATATCGTTGATGACCCCTTCGCGCGACAGCTACTCGAAGCGGCCAGAGGCCACCGGCCCAAAGGATTGGAGAAGATTGCGTTTCACGAAAATAGCTACGGTTTCTCCCACCTAATTCTCGTTGCGCCAGCTTATCACTCCGAATTGAAGGGCCGCTTGGATGCCGAGCGCGCTTCTACGGTTCTGGTCGTGCCGATCTTCGAGCCCGAGTTTTCCGGAACGGAGACGGTTGAGGAGTTCACTACGCTGCGCCGAGAGGTGGTGCCGGCAAACCGCTGGGATCGCACTGTGCATCCTAAAATTCGTCTTCGGTTCGACAATGCGCCTTCCGGCAGCGGGACAGGTGACGATTATGTCTTCGTCACCTTTCAACAACTTATGTCCGAAGTTGGTAATTTGATGGGCACATCTGACGGGTTTATAGAAGTAATAAACTACAAGGATGAAGTAATCGAAATCGTTTACGCGCAAGACGAACTATATTCGGTGATCCACGATCGCGATGACAACAACGCGGTTTACGCTAACTTTGATGAGACGGGTGACGCCATCTGGGCTATGCTGAATGCCTGACGGCGTCCCGTTGTCACGGACGAATTGGTAATCTGAGCGAGTATGGCGTTGCCGTAAATGCATGAGCTTTATAAACGGCGGTTTGCGCCGATCACGACCACCGTAAAGTTCTGGAGTGCGATGTTGACGCTGCGGTGCGCGGGTTCTGGGATGGCAAGAACCATCCAAACCCAACGCGGCGTATCCATCGAAGCTCGGCGGGTCAGAGGCGAAATGAGCCACGCCTAAGGGGTCTGCTACCGCTGACGAGCGTGGAACGTCGTCATTTCCTGTTCCTGTCCTTCCCACTCGCTCGAACTGGACTGAAATTCTCAATGAAGGCCATGACGGTACGGATGCGTTCGCGCAGGTTTCGTACTTGGCCGGAACGCTTTCGTGCCGAGCCGTTCGCGCGACCCATCTATCTGAAGATCAACGCGCTTGGCGTGAAGGGTCTAGGCGAAGTCGCGATGGTGGGGGTTGCGCCTGCGATCGCCAACGCCATTCATCACGCGACCGGCAAACGACTGACGCGACTTCCGTTCCGGGTCGAGCATGTCCTGCAGGAAGGTTGACGACGACGCGCTGTGTGACTTGGATCCCATGCCAACGGCGCGGCGCGGTAATGGTGCGGGGCGCTTATCGGCATCCTCAACCGACAGGAGACGGCACCGGCAAGCGCCAAGACGGGCGCACTACATCGGCAGTGAAGTCCCTTGCGTTCACATCGAAGGCGCGAAGGCGACGCAGCGAAAGTCGGTGTTCGAACCAGGGCGTCCTATCCGCCGACTTCAGATCGCCGGATAGCGGAGGCGGCCGATGAAGCGCGACAGGCTTGGGCGATGGGTGGTGCGGCCAAGGAATTGAGCCTTCGCCTTTTCGAACTGCATGATGTTCTCGATGCGCCGCGCTAGGAACGCGCGCGTTTCGACATGGCCGTCGCTGTCGTCCTGGAGGAACACCGCTACCGTCGCAGCATAGATCCCAGCGAGTATCGCCCGCTTGGTATAATGGTTGTAGTCGGTCGCAACGTCCCCAGCGAGGCGCCACATCACATCCGCCGAGCGCCAGCCCAGCTTGGCGCCGCGCGGGGCATTTTGCGGCATCGCCAGGATCGCAAGCGCACGGCGCAGCGCTTCGCGGCTCGGCGCGGCGATATCCAGCCGCGCTTCGACGAGCGTAGTAATGCGCTGGCGGATCTTCATCGCGGCAAGCGCCTCGGGCGTGAAGCGCTCGGCCAGTGCGCGGTCGATGCTCGCGAACCACGCGTCGATCATCGCCACGGCGCCGCCGGAGAAGGCCAGCCGCGCCACATCGCGGTCGACCTGGAGGCTGTCGGCCGCCGCGTCGAGCGCCGCGCCGTTCCAGCCGTCGAATGCCGCATTGGCGGCGATCACGGGGGCGAGCGCATCGCGCAGCTCGTCCAAGGTTGCATCTGCGAGATCCTGGGCCATCACGCCGATTTAGGCGCTTGGCGCCCGGGTGCCAAGCTGCCGCGGCGCTCGGCACTGCTCTGGCGCACCAGCACCAGCGCCACTGCGACCAGCACAGCACCCAGCGCATCGGCAGGGGCAAGCTGTTCGCCGAAGATCACCCAGCCGAGCGCGGCGGCCACGGCAGGCTGGATCAGCAAGGCGATGCCCACGACAAGCGGGCTGAGATGCCCTAGCGCATAGATCATGCAGCCCTGCCCGATCAGCTGGCTGACCACCGCCAGCGCGAGCAGCGGCCACCAATTACCGGGCATCACCTGCTCGCCGAGCGCCAGCGACAGGATCAGCAGCGGCGGGATGGTGGCGAGCGACGACAACGCCAGGGCCGGCACCGGCGCCAGCCGCGCACGGGCCCGCGACATGAAGATGAAATAGACGGCATAGAGCACACCGGCGAGCAGGCAGAACAAGTCGCCCACCAGATGCGTCGAGGACAGGCTGGCCGAGCGCCCGAGCAGCAGCCCGCCGCCGACCGCCGCGAGCAGCAGCGCCAGCGCCTGCATGCACGACGGCCACATCCGCGCGGCGATGAAGCCATAGATCGGGAAGATCAATGTGGCCGAATTGCCGAACAGCGTCGAATTGGCGAGCGTGGTGCGGACGATGCCGATATGCCAGCTGGCGAGATCGGCGGCGAACGCCACCCCGGCGATCGCCAGCACGCCCCACAGCCCCCTCGACGCAGAGATCGGCCGCGTGCCCATCGCGAAGGCGGCGACCAGCAGCACCGGCGTCGCCAGCGCCAGCCGCCAGAACCCTGCCGCGACTGGGCCGACATCGGCATAGCGCACGAACAACGGCCCAAACGCGAGCGCGACATTGGCGACCACCACCGCCAGCACCGCAGTCACGGCATGGCTTGTCGCGGCGACAGTTTTTCTTGGGGGCACCGAATCCTGCATGCCATCCTCTAACGCCCTATCTCAGCCTCGTCACAACAAGAAGGGTCATCCCCGAATGCCGAACCTGTTCGATCCCATCCAGATAGGCGCTATCCCCGCCGCCAACCGCGTGCTGATGGCGCCGCTGACTCGCGGGCGCTCGACGCGCGGGCATGTGCCGACCCCGATCATGGCGGACTATTACCGCCAGCGGGCGAGCGCGGGACTCATCATCAGCGAAGCCACCGGGATCAGCCAGCAGGGGCTCGGCTGGGCTTATGCGCCGGGGATCTGGAGCGCGGAACAGGTCGAGGCGTGGAAGCCGATCGTCGCGGCGGTGCACGAAGCAGGTGGGCGGATCGTCTGCCAACTCTGGCACATGGGCCGGCTGGTGCATTCGGATTTCCTGGGCGGCGAACCGCCGGTGTCCGCATCGGCGACCACCGCGCCGGGATCGGTGCGCACCTATCCGGCCGAAGAATCGGGCGAGATCAAGCGTCCCTACAGCCAGGCACGCCCACTGCGGACCGACGAGATTCCTGGCATCCTCGACGATTATGAGCGTGCGGCAAACAACGCGATCCGCGCTGGCTTCGACGGGGTGCAGATCCACGCCGCCAATGGCTATCTGATCGACCAGTTCCTGCGCGACAATGCGAACTTCCGCGAAGACGGCTATGGCGGGTCGATCCCCAACCGTGTCCGGCTGCTCAGGGAAGTGACCGAGCGGGTGGTGAACACCGTCGGCGCAGGGCGCACCGGCGTACGGCTGTCGCCCAACGGCGAAGTGCAAGGCGTCAACGACAGCAACCCGGTGCCGCTGTTCGAGGCGGCGGCGGCAACGCTCGAAGAGCTCGGCGTGGCGTTCCTGGAGATGCGCGAGCCACGTCCCGGCGGCACCCGCGGCGAACCCGACCAGCCGCCGGTCCATCCGGCGATGCGCAAGGTCTATACGGGCGTACTGGCGCTCAATTCGGACTATGATGCGGCCAACGCACAGGCGGCACTCGACGCCGGCGAGGCCGATGCGATCGCGTTCGGGCGCGATTTCCTCGCCAATCCCGATCTGCCGCGCCGGCTGAAGGAAGACCTGCCGCTTAACGAGCAGCGCGAGGAGCTGTTCTATATCGGCGGAGCCGAAGGCTATACCGATTATCCCGACTACAGTGCCGCTCAGGCGGCCTGATCGAGACTATCGACGAAGCGGGTGCTGGCGGCGCGCAGGCGCTGCCGCACCTTGTCGCTCAGCAGGAAACCGACCATGCCGAGCGCCAATGGCCAGAACAGGAAGGCAAAGGCGACCAGCAGCGCGATCGCGATCGCCCCGCCGAAGCGCACGCCATCCAGCCGCTTGCGAGTCACATAGTTGATCCGGATCGTGCGCGGCGCCTTCTCGTCATAGAAGGGCTTGGTGACGAAGGTGTCCGCGTCGATCCCGGCACCACCTCTACCGCGCCCAACCCCGAGCGGCGGCGTACGGGGGGCGAAGTTCCATCCCGGCCGACCGAGCTTTTCCACGATAGGCGGCGCAGCCCCGCCGGGCGAGCGCACCGGCACGCCGGTACGCGTGTCGATCACCTCCAGCCGCCGCCCGCGCTCCACCACCTTGTAGCGGGAGGGGGGCGGCTGGGTGGTCATCGGATCAGGAGAACTTCTGCTTGAGCGCAAGCATCGCCAGCGCCGCCTTGGCCGCTTCGCCACCCTTGTCCTTCTGGGCAGGGTCGGCGCGGACCAGCGCCTGCTCGTCATTCTCGACCGTGAGGATGCCGTTGCCGATCGCCATTCCGTCGAGCGCCAGCGCCATTATGCCGCGCGCGCTTTCGTTGGAGACGATCTCGAAATGATAGGTCTCGCCGCGGATCACCACGCCGAGCGCGACATAGGCGTCATACTGGCCGGTATCTGCAGCCAGCGAGATCGCACCGGGCACTTCAAGCGCCCCGGGGACGGTGATCACTTCATAATCGTGCCCGGCTTCCTGCAGCGCGGTACGGGCGCCATCGAGCAGCAGGTCGTTCAACTCGGCGTAGAAGCGGGCTTCGACGATCAGGACGCGGGCCATCAGTGTTCCATATCGATTGCACGCTCGCCGACGATCGAGAGGCCATAGCCGTCGAGCCCGACAAGGGTGTGGTGGGTGTTGGTGAGCAGGACCATGTCCTGCACCCCGAGTTCGGTGAGGATCGTGGCGCCGACGCCGTAATCGCGCAGTTCCTCCATGTCCTTTTCGGCAAGCATGCCGGCCTTGGCCGCCAGCGCGACGGAGAACTGGTCGGGACGCGGGCGGTTGATGACGACGACGATGCCGGCGCCTTCGCGGCCGATGATCTCCATCGACCGGCGGAGCAGCCCGCCACGGTCACCGCCTTCGCCGAAGATGTCGGAGAAGGGCGAAAGCGCGTGCATGCGGACCAGCGTGGGCGTGGCGGGATCGATATGCCCTTTGACCAGCGCGACCTGTTCGGAGCTCGTCGCCTTGTTCCAGAAGGTCATCGCGGTCCACTCGCCGCCCCAGTCGCTGGTGAAGCGGGTTTCGGCGCGCTTCTCAACGAGATGGTCGTGACGGCGGCGATAGGCGATCAGATCGCGGATCGTCCCGATCTTGAGATTGTGGAACTGGGCGAAGGAGACGAGGTCGTCGAGACGCGCCATCGTCCCATCGTCCTTCATGATCTCGCAGATCACGCCCGACGGATTGAGGCCTGCCAGCCGCGCGACATCGACCGCGGCCTCGGTGTGGCCGGCGCGGACCAGCACGCCGCCATCGCGCGCGACCAGCGGGAAGACGTGGCCCGGGGTGACGATGTCGGCCTTGTCCTTGGCCGCGTCGATCGCGACCGAGACGGTGCGGGCGCGGTCGGCGGCGGAGATGCCGGTGGTGACGCCTTCCCTCGCTTCGATCGATACGGTGAACGCGGTTTCGTGCCGGGTTCCGTTGGCGCGGCTCATCAGCTCGAGGCCCAGCTGGTCGACGCGCGACTTGGTCATCGCCAGGCAGATCAGCCCGCGCCCGAACCTGGCCATGAAGTTGATCGCGTCCGGCGTCGCCATTTGCGCGGGGATGACGAGGTCGCCTTCATTCTCGCGGTCCTCGTCATCGACCAGGATGAACATGCGGCCATTGCGGGCCTCGTCGATCAGCTCCTCCGGGCTGGAGAGGAAGCCGTGCTTGAGCGTGGCGAGTTCAGGCTTTGGCACGGAGCGCCTCCATGCGCTGGAGATAACGGGCGAGCACGTCGATCTCGAGGTTGACGGTCTGGCCCGGCTTCAGATCGGCGAAGGTGGTGACTTCGGCCGTGTGGGGGATGATGTTGAGCATCAGATTGACGCCCAGATCGGTGTCGGCGATGTCGTTGACGGTGAGCGAGACGCCGTCGACGGTGATCGATCCCTTGGCCGCGACATAGGGCGCCAGGTCTTTGCCCGCGGCGATGACGACGCGGTGCGATCCACCTTCTTCCTTTATCTCCAATACCTTACCGATGCCGTCGACATGGCCGGTGACGATGTGCCCACCCAGTTCGTCGCCGAGCTTGAGCGCGCGTTCCAGGTTCAAGCGGCGGCCCTGCGTCCACTGATCGGTGGCAGTGCGCGAAATCGTCTCGTTCGAGACGTCGAAGGCGAGTTCGCCCGGCGCCTTGTCGACAACGGTCAGGCACACGCCCGAACAGGAGACCGACGCGCCGAGATCGATGCCGTCCGTGTCATAGGCAGTGGAGACGCGAACGCGCAGGTCGCCCTGCTGGTGCGCCTGGGTGATGGTACCGATGTCGGTGACGATTCCAGTGAACATTTCAGGTGCTCGCGTAGACTTCGAGACGGTCGCTGCCAAGCTGCCGTGCGTCGAGAAGGGACCAGCGGCCATGCGCCGCGGCAAGATCGGGAAGGCCGATATCGCCGAGCGCAGGTTTGCCCGTGCCAAGCAGGATGGGCGCGCGGTAGAGGAGAAGGCGGTCGACCAGCCCGGCGCGTAGGAAAGCGGCGGCGGTCTCGGCGCCTCCTTCGACAAGCAGATGGTCGGTGTCGGGGAGCGCGGCGATGTCGCCGGGGCACTCGATCTCTAGCACGTCCGCCCCGAGGCTGGAGCCGGAAGACGTCAGGACAAGCCGTCGGGGTGCGCGATCTTCCAGGCCGGGGAGGCGGACGTCCAATTTGGGGTGGTCCGCTTCCCACGTGCCCCGCCCCACCAGGATCGCTTCGTGGCGGGCGCGTTCGAGATGGGCGTGGGCACGGGCCCGAGCGCCGGTGATCCAGCGGCTTTCGCCCGAGCAAAGCGCGATGCGGCCGTCGAGCGACGTCGCCAGCTTCAGAGTGACATAGGGGCGGCCCGTGGCCTGGCGCGTGAGGAAGCCGGCCATGGCCCGACGCGCCTCGGGTGCGAGCACGCCTTCGACGACGTCGATGCCGGCGGCGCGGAGGCGCTCGGCCCCTGCCCCGTTGGTGCGCGGGTCGGGATCGCCAAGCCCAATCACCACGCGGTCCACGCCCGCGTCGATCAACAGCGTGGAGCAGGCAGGGCCGCGGGGTGAGACATGCGCACAGGGTTCGAGCGTGACATAGGCAGTGGCACCGCGAGCATGCTCGCCGGCCTCGGCCAGCGCGATCGCCTCAGCATGGGGACGACCGCCGGGCCGCGTCCAGCCGCGGCCGACCACGACGCCGTCGCGGACGATCACACAGCCGACATTGGGATTGGGCGCGGTGCGCCCGCGCGTGCGTTCGGAAAGCATCAGCGCGGCCGCCATCCAGCGGCCGTCGGTCAGATGCCCCACTTCTTCAGGCTCTCATCCACTCGCTTGAACTCTTCCTGGCGCTGCTTGCGCTTCTTCTCGAGTTCGGCGAGCTGGGCTTCCTTCTTGGCCTGATCGATCTTCTGCTGCGCGCGGATCTCCGCGTCGGTGCGGCTCAGCGGCCAGGATTCCACATAGATGATGTTGCGCTTGTACGGGACCGCGATGTTCGAGTCCTTCACGAATGCCCAGATGACCACCAGAGTCAGCGCCATGGCGAGCATCAGGAACCAGATCTCGTACGCAGGGCGCCCCGCCAGATAGCGGCGCAGGTCGCGGATCGCGCGGAGGGGCGAAATGGAGCGAAGGAAGGTCATGCAGGCGCCAAGATAAGGATGCGGAGGGCTGGCCGCAAACCCTCTCGCATCCGTGGGGGAAGAACGATGCGTTTCCGACCGGATCCGTCGTCCCGAGGTCGAGCCGGGATCCCGCTTCTTCTTCTGCTTGTTCAAGAGAAGCGGGACCCCGGCTCAAGGCCGGGGTGACGGTTGGGGGGGTGCGGTGCGAGTGCGGCCCCCTGCTTGCCTACAGGTTCTCGATCAGGAAGCGGGCAGTGATCTGTTTCCAGCTTTCCTGGGGCACGTCGCCGCGGGTTGCGGGCTTGAAGCGCCATTTGGCCAGTGCCTGGCGCCGAGTCGCCTCGAAAAAGGCCGGGCTGGTGGCGTTGACCTGCTGCACTTCCTTTACCCGGCCATCGGTGCCGATCAGCACGCGGACGACCGCCACGCCGTCACGCTGCGCGCGCAACTCGTTGGAGGGGTATTCCGGCTGGAAGTCGCGGGCATAGCGCGGGTCCTGGGTAGCGGCGATCAGCGGCAGCGGCGTCGGCTTCGCGACTTCCAGCGCGGGGCCGGCTGTCGGGCCGACGCTTTCCGAAAGGCCGGGCGGCGGCAGTTCCAGCGGCGGCAGGGTGGTCGAGTCGAATTGGGGATTTTGGGACGGAAGCGGAATCCGCGCGTCGGGCACGAAGATCTTCGGCGTTCGAGCCAGAACCGGATCGTCGGTCTTCGGCAGTTCGCGCGGCTTTGGCGGCTCGGGCGGCGGGGTGAGCGGGATATTCTCGGTCCGGAGCGTCGTCGGCGGCTCGGGCCTGAGGAACTGCGGGGCCGAGAACATCAGCCCGCCGATGATCACGCCGTTGATGACGAATGCCGCACCGAAACTGACGGTGCGGGATTGGGGAGGTGTGTAGCGGTCGGCTTGCATGCGTTGCACTCCTTCTCCTGTACCCGGACTGCTGCCGGGTTGAGATATGATACAACGTTGCATTTGCCTGTAAAGCGCAATCCTCCCGCGCACGGTGCGGGGAGCCGCGCACGCAAGTGCGTGGTGAAGGGGCCATTCCGAACGGAGTCGCGCGCTGAGATCCCCCTCCACCATGCTGCGCATGGTCCCCCTCCCCGTCCCGGGGAGGATTTTAGGGGCGGAGCCTTTCCAATGCCCGCGCTCTGCCGATCAGCGGGAGTAGCGCTCCCATGTCAGGGCCGTGTTCGCGGCCGGTGAGTGCGAGGCGGAGGGGGAGGAACAGGCCCTTGCCCTTGCGGCCGGTTTCTTCCTTGAGCGCGCCGGTGAGCGCGCGCCATGGATCCGAGCTCCAGTCGAGCGACTCGGCGATCTCGGCGGCGCGGGCGAGGAAGGCCCGGTCGTCTTCGCTCGGCGCGGGCGCTTCGACGGGGCCCTGCACCACTTGCCACCAGTCAGCAGCCTGCGCGACGGTTTCGAGGTTCGGGCGGATCGCGTCCCAGGCTTGCGCGTCCATGCCCTGGGGCAAACGGGCGGCGACCTGATCGAACGGCAGCTGGTGGACGATGCGGGCATTCACCTGGGCGAGTTCGGCCTCGTCGAACCGCGCCGGCGCGCGGCCGAACCGGGCGAAGTCGAAGCCGGCGACGAGCGGGGCGAGATCGGCAAACGGCTCCACCGGATCGCTGGTGCCGAGCCGGCCGAGCAGCGAGGCGATCGCCTGGGGCTCGATCCCGATCTCGCGGAAGTGATCGATGCCCAGTGAGCCGAGCCGCTTGGACAGCTTGCCCTCGCTGCCGGTCAGCAGGGCTTCATGGGCGAAGTGCGGCGGGGCGCTGCCAAGCGCCTCGAACATCTGGAGCTGGGTCGCGGTGTTGGAGACATGGTCCTCACCGCGCACGACATGGGTGACGGCCATGTCGACATCGTCAATCACAGAGGGGAGCAGATAGAGCCACGACCCATCGGCGCGGCGAATGACGGGATCGCTCATCGTGGCGGGATCGAAGCGCTGAGGGCCGCGGACGCGATCGTCCCATTCGATCGGCTGATCGTGATCGAGCCGGAAGCGCCAATGCGGGGTGCGCCCCTCGGCCTCCAGGGTGGCGCGGTCCGCCTCGCTCAACGCAAGCGCTGCGCGGTCGTAGACGGGGGGGAGGCCGCGACCGAGCCGTATCTTGCGCTTGAGATCGAGTTCCTGTGCGGTCTCATAGGCCGGGTAGACGCGGCCCGCTGCGGCCAGCTCGGCAAAGCGCGCCTCGTAGCGCTCGAAGCGGGCGGACTGGCGCTCCTCGGCGTCGGGCTGAAGCCCCATCCAGGCAAGGTCGGCGCGGATCGCATCGACGAAGCGCTCCTGCGAGCGCTCGGCGTCGGTGTCGTCGATGCGCAGCAGGAAGGTGCCGCCATGGCGCCTGGCGAACAGCCAGTTGTGAAGCGCGGTGCGGAGATTGCCGACGTGCAGCGTACCGGTCGGGCTGGGAGCAAAGCGGGTGGTCACCGTCATGGAGTGCGACCTAGGGCGCGCGTGGTTAAGCGGCAATGGGGCATTGCCTATCGCGGATGCGGGCCTAAGGGAGTGCGCACATAGCTTCATTAGCCGACGGGACCTCGCGCACATGAAATTGATGGCCGGCAATTCGAACATGCCGCTCGCGACGGCGATCGCCGACTATCTCGAGATCCCGCTGACCAAGGCGAATGTCCGGCGCTTCGCCGACGACGAGATCTTCGTCGAGATCCTGGAGAATGTCCGCGGCGAGGACGTCTTCGTACTGCAGTCGACCAGCTATCCCGCGAACGACAATCTGATGGAGCTGCTGATCATGATCGACGCGCTGAAGCGCGCGTCGGCCAAGCGGATCACCGCAGTCGTCCCCTATTTCGGCTATGCCCGCCAGGACCGCAAGCCGGGGCCGCGGACGCCGATCTCCGCCAAGCTGGTGGCCAATTTGATCACCAAGGCGGGTGCCGACCGCGTGCTATCGGTCGACCTGCATGCCGGGCAGATCCAGGGTTTCTTCGACATCCCGACCGACAATCTGTTCGGCGCACCCGTCATGTCGGCCGACATCCAGACGCGCTTCCCGGGCAAGCAGTGGATGGTGGTGTCGCCCGACGTCGGCGGCGTGGTGCGGGCCCGCGCGCTGGCCAAGCGGCTGGACAACGCGCCGCTGGCGATCGTCGACAAGCGCCGCGAGCGCCCGGGCGAATCCGAAGTGATGAACATCATCGGCCATGTCCAGGGCCGCTTCTGCATCCTGATCGACGACATCGTCGATTCGGCCGGCACGCTGTGCAACGCGGCGGCGGCGCTGAAGGCGGCGGGGGCCGAGGATGTGGTCGCCTATTGCACGCACGGCGTGCTGTCGGGCGGCGCGGTGGCGCGAGTCGACGGATCGGCGCTCGGCGAGCTGGTCATCACTGATTCGATCGGCAACCATGCGGTGATCGCCGAGAGCAGCAAGATCCGCCACCTGACGATCGCGCCGCTGCTGGCCGAGGCAGTCCGGCGGATCGCCGACGAGGCGTCGGTTTCCAGCCTGTTCGACTAAGCCAGCGCTTCCCAGAGCAGCGCGGCGCCGACCGCGATCATCAGCACATAGATTGCCGTGAAGAAGCGCTCCGCAGGGACGCGGCGGACCAGCGCGACGCCCGCCACTGTGGAGACGAGCGCGAGCGGAAGCAGCGCGGCGGCGGTCAGCAGGTTGGCGGACGTGAACTGCCCGAGCGCGGCATAGGCCGGCACTTTGATCCAGTTGATGACGGCAAAGAAGATCGCGGTGGTGCCGACCAGCAATTCGCGCGGCAGGTTGCGGGGCAGGACCCAAAGCTGAAAGGGCGGCTGGCCGGCATGGGCGATCTGGCTGGTAAAGCCGGACGCCACCCCGAACAGCGATCCTACCCATTCGGGCCAGCGGTTCGCCGCGCGAGGCGGTGCGTGACGCGCGGCCCACAGGCGATAGGTGCCGAACAGCATCGAAATCGCGCCGACCGCGGCCATGACCGCGCTGGGTGAGACGCTGGCGGCAAAGACATAACCGAGCCAGATGCCGAGCACCGCGCCGGGCAGCATCCAACCGAGCAGCTTCCAGTCCACTGTGCGCCGAAACGCCCATACGCCGACCACATCCTGGGCGATCAGCAAGGGCAGCGTGATCGCGGCGGCGCGGACCGGGTCGACGGCGAAAGCCAGCAGTGGCAGCGACAACGCGCCCATCCCGGCAAACCCGCCCTTGGCGAGGCCGAGCAGGATGACGGCGGGGATCGCGAGCGCGTAGAAGTGCCAATCGGTGATCATGCCACGCCGCTAGCGGCTTTGCCGGCGGACGCGAACCTTCTTATGAAAGCAGGCATGACGCAGGATCGGACCGGACAGACCGCCGTGATCTTCATCGCCGAGCGGACGGCGGAGGACGATGCCGGCTATGCCGAGGCCGCGGCGGCAATGGGTCTGCTGGCGGCGGCGCAGCCTGGATATCGCGGCGTGGATTCGGTGCGCGGCGCGGACGGCGTGGGAATCACGGTTAGCTATTGGGCCGACGAGGCCAGCGCCGTGGCGTGGCGCCGGCATCCCGACCATGCAGCGATCCGCGAAGCCGGACGGGGGCGATGGTATCGCTGGTACCGGCTCCACGTCGCCGAAGTGGGGCGCAGTTACGGGTGGGACCGGTCCTGAAGCCGCAGCCGGTTGCCCGGCTGCGGCGGGGACAGGTCAGTCGGCGCCCTTCGGGCCCTTGCCCTGGAGCATGCCGGGGGCGATGAAGCCGAGCGGCTGGATCGCGCTGGCTTGCTGCTTGAGCCGGCCCTGCATTGCGCGATATTCTTCCTCCATCTCGGGCGTGACCGTCGCGCGGCTGTCGCCGAGCGCTTCCTCGAAATGCGCCATCGTCACTTCGCGCGAGTCGAGCGACTGGCGCAGCGCGATCAGGCCGGCGCGGCGAACCACGTCCTCCAGATCGGCGCCGGTGTAGCGCTCGGTACGGCCTGCGACCTCGCCAAGGTCGACGTCGCTAGCCAGCGGCATCTTCTCGGTCTGGATGCGCAGGATGCGCTCGCGGCCCGCCTTGTCGGGGACCCCGACATAGATGAGCTCGTCGAAGCGGCCGGGCCGGAGCAGCGCCGGATCGATGAGGTTGGGGCGATTGGTCGCCCCGATCACCACCACCGATTGCAGCTCCTCGAGCCCGTCCATCTCGGCAAGGATGGTGTTCACCACCCGCTCGGTCGCCTGGGGCTCACCAAGACCGCCGCCGCGCGCCGGCACCAGCGAGTCGAGCTCGTCGATGAAGATGACGCAGGGCGCGACCTGACGCGCGCGGGCGAACAAGCGGGCGATCTGCTGCTCGGATTCGCCATACCATTTCGACAGCAGGTCGCTGGACTTGGTGGCGATGAAGTTCGCCTCCGCCTCGCGCGCGACTGCCTTGGCGAGCAGCGTCTTGCCGGTGCCGGGCGGGCCGTAGAGCAGGAAGCCCTTGGCGGGGCGAATGCCCAGGCGGCGGAACGCGTCGGGCTCCTTCAAGGGCAGCTCGACGCCTTCCTTGAGGCGCATCTGCGCATCGTCGAGGCCGCCGACATCATCCCAGCGCACCTGTGGCGCCTGGACCATGACTTCGCGCATCGCCGAGGGCTGGACGCGCTTCAATGCCTCCAGGAAGTCGTCGCGGGTGACCTCGAGCGTGTCGAGCACCTCGGGGGGGATCGTGCCTTCGGACAGGTTGAGCCGGGGCATGATCCGGCGCACGGCTTCGATCGCCGCTTCGCGGCTGAGCGCCGCCAGATCGGCGCCGACGAAGCCGAAGGTCGTGCGGGCGAGCTCGTTCAAGTCGACGCCCTCGGCCAGCGGCATGCCGCGGGTGTGGATGCCGAGAATCTCGCGACGGCCACGATCGTCCGGGACGCCGACCACGATTTCACGGTCGAAGCGGCCGGGACGGCGCAGTGCCTCGTCGATCGCCTCAGGCCGGTTGGTGGCGGCGATGACGACGATGTTGGCGCGGGCCTCCAGCCCGTCCATCAGCGTCAGCAGCTGGGCGACCAGACGCTTCTCGGCCTCGCCCGAGACCTGGCCGCGCTTGGGCGCGATCGAATCGATCTCGTCGATGAAGACGATCGACGGGGCAGACTTGGCCGCTTCCTCGAACACCTGGCGCAGGCGCGACTCGGACTCGCCATAGGCAGAACCCATGATCTCCGGCCCGTTGATCAGGTGGAAGGTCGCGTCGCTTTCGTTGGCGACCGCGCGCGCCAGGCGGGTCTTGCCGGTGCCGGGCGGCCCATGGAGCAGGACGCCCTTGGGCGGATCGACGCCCAGGCGCTGGAACAGCTCGGGGTACCGCAGCGGGAGCTCGACCATCTCGCGCAGCTGATCGATCGTCGCGGCCATGCCGCCGATATCGTCATAGGTGACGTCGGCGCGGCGGCTTTCCTTCGCTTCCTCATATTCGGCGCGAAGCTCGACCTCGGTATTCTCGTCAATATGGACGACGCCGCGCGGCACCGTGGAAATGACCGCCAGGCGAATCTCCTGCAGCGCATAGGCCGGCGCGCGGAGATACTGGGCGACATTGGGCGGCACGTCGGCGCGCTGGTGACCGACCGTCGCGATGGTGTCGCCAGCGGTGAGCGGGCGCGCGAAGAAGGTGCGCTTGAGCGCGTTGCTCGACCCCTGAAGACGGAGATTGGCCTGGGCCGGCGCGAACACCACGCGAGTCGCGGGCTTCGATTCGGCCTTGCGCACCTCGACAAAGTCACCCGAGCCGACGCCGGCATTGGCGCGCTGCAGGCCATCGATGCGGAGCAGCTCGAGCCCTTCGTCCTCGGTATAGGGCAGCACCGCGCGTGCGGGCGTCGCCCGCTTGCCGACGATCTCGATCACGTCGCCCTCGGTGATGCCGAGGGTGGCCATCAGCGAACGAGGGATGTGGGCGAGGCCGCGGCCGCTGTCCTCGGGCCGGGCATTGGCTACCTGGAGCTTGCGCCCTCTTGTTTCATCGTCCGCCATGGGATCCTTCCAGATGCGTGAAGGCGGAACATAGGAACGGGGCACGGGTGCCGCGAGAGGGGCAAAAAAAATGGCGGACCCGGAGGTCCGCCTTTGAAAGGTTTAGGAGAGGATGCCTGAAAGGCCTGTTCTATGTGCGGTGCGGTGCATTTTTGTGCAAGTGCGAAAAATACGGGAGTGACGTGCAACACTTGCAATCGTACCGGGCCACACCGATAATCATTCCGCTGAGGTGGACACTCCGCGAGCCCAGCAATGCTGGCTGGTCAGTGCTTCTGACGCAGTGCACAATGAGAGACTATGCGCAGGCTTCCTCCTTTGACCGCCATCGAAGCGTTCGTACAGGTCGCGCGGCTCGGCTCGATCAAAGCCGCCGCCGAAGAACTGGCACTGTCTTCTCCTGCGCTTAGCCGGCGCGTCCAGTCGCTGGAGCGGTTCATCGGCAAGCCGCTGTTCGAGCGACGCCATCAAGCGCTGCGGTTGAACGACGATGGCGAGCGGCTGCTGGGGCTGATCGCCCCGGCACTCGACGGGATGACCGACGCGGTCGAGGGCATGATGAGCGGCAGTGAATTGCTGCGGCTTCGCCTGAGCGTCTTTCCGCTATATGCGACGCAGCAGCTGATGCCGAAGATGCCCGAGCTGCGGCGGCGCCATCCCGAACTGCACCTGGATGTCGACACCGCCGGCCACGCGATCGCCCGGCTGGGCGACAGTCTGGATGCCGCAATCGTCATCGCCCGCGATATCGACCCGGCGTTGTACTCGCGGCGGCTGGACCGCAACCGGGTGCATGTGATCGGCCACCGATCGCTGCTGGAGGGCCCCAATCCGGTGACAAAGCCCGAGCATCTGGCGCGGCTGACCGCGCTGGTGCACCGCGACATGCCCGAGACCTTCACCGCGTGGAAGGCGGCGGCGGGGATCCCCGACCTGGACCCGCTGGCGATCGACCATTTCGACGCGGGCAACCTGATGCTGGAGGCCGCGGCGCAGGGGCTGGGCGTCGCCTTCATGCTGGAATCGCACTTCGAAGCGGCGCGCGACGATCGGCTGGTGCGGCTGTTCGACCTGACGGTGGAGAGCCAGTACAGCTATTGGTTCGTATGCCGGCCGCGAGCGCTCACGCAGCGCCCGGTGAAGATATTCCACGACTGGCTGGTGGAAGCGTTCGCGGCGGAGTGAAGGGCCTTGCTTCCCTTTGTGAAGGGCGCGAGCCGCAGGCCGCCTGACGCAGACATCGCAAACAGGTTCATTCCTCCCTCGTCACCCCGGCCTTGGGCCGGGGTCCCGCTGCCTTGTCCAGACAGAAGAAGAAGCGGGATCCCGGCTCGAGGCCGGGATGACAGAGGAATTCTAGAGGCTTGTTCCCGCCGGGCTTACGCTTCCGAGCGGACCTTGACGATCTTGCCGGGGCTGCGGGGCGGCTCGCCCTTCGGAAGCGCGTCGACATGATCCATGCCTTCGACGACTTCGCCCCAGACGGTGTACTGGCGGTCGAGGAAGCTCGCGTCGTCGAGACAGATGAAGAATTGCGAGTTCGCGCTGTTGGGATCGTTGGTGCGCGCCATCGAGCAGACGCCGCGGGCGTGGCGCTCGGCCGAAAATTCGGCGGGAAGGTTCGGCTCCTTCGAGCCGCCCATGCCGGTTCCCGAGGGATCGCCGCCCTGGGCCATGAAACCGTCGATCACGCGGTGGAACACCACGCCATCATAGAAGCCTTCATCGGCAAGCTTGACGATGCGGGCGACGTGCTGGGGGGCGAGATCGGGACGCAGCTTGATGCGGACGTCGCCGGTTTCGAGCGTCATCACCAGCGTGGAGGGTTCGGCCATGGGATACTCCTGAAGAACAATCGCCCGGGACCTAAGGGCGGCGGGGACCAGTTGCAACCGTCGGGGTGCATTGGCAGGAGGCAGGCACCACGTTAGGAGCACGGGCGACCGGGCGCAGCGAAGGAGGTCGAACGATGAGCGAGACCGAACTTCATCCCGACACGCAGCCAGCCGAAAGCGAGCTGGACGAGGACGACCGGCTGAAACCCGAATTCGTCGCCGCCGTGCTGGAAGCAGTCGAGGCAGGCGATTCCGAGTCGGCGCATCTCAGGGTCGCGCCGCTCCACCCCGCCGACATCGCCGATCTGGTCGAGCTGACTCCGGCCGAATTGCGCCCCGCTCTGGTGGCGGCGATCGGCGACCTGATCGACGGCGACGTGCTCTCCGAGATGAACGACTGGGTCCGCGAGACGCTGGTCGACGCCCTCACCGCCACTCAGGTCGCCGACATCGCGTCGGAACTCGATACCGACGACGCGGTCGCGATCATCGAGGACATGGAGCCTGCCGACCAGCGCGAAGTGCTGCGCGCGCTGGATCCCGACGATCGCGCGGCGATCGAGGAAGCGCTGTCCTATCCCGAGGAGTCCGCCGGGCGGCTGATGCAGCGTGAGCTGATCGCGGTGCCCGAGCATTGGACGGTGGGCGGCGTGCTCGATTATCTACGCAGCCACGAGGAACTGGCGACCGATTTCTGGGAAATCTTCGTCGTCGACCCGGGACACAAGCCGGTCGGTACCTGCGCACTGTCCTGGATCCTGCGCACCCCCCGCTCGGTGTCGGTGCGCGACGTCATGGCGCGCGAGCAGACGCTGATCCCGGTCGACATGGACCAGGAGGAGGTGGCGCTGCGCTTCCAGAAGTACGCGCTTATCTCCGCGGCGGTGGTGGACGGCACCGGGCGGCTGGTCGGAATGATCACGGTGGACGACGTGGTCCACATCATCTCCGAGGAAGCCGGCGAGGACATTCTGCGGCTGTCGGGTGCCGGCGAAGGCGACATCAACGAGCCGGTGTTCGACAGCTATAAGGGGCGCGTGCGCTGGCTGATCGCGAACCTGGTCACCGCGCTGTCCGCCGCGACGATCATCAGCCTGTTCGGCGGCACGATCGAGCGGCTGGTGGCCCTTGCGGCGCTCGGCCCGATCGTGTCGGGCGTGGGCGGCAATGCCGGCACCCAGACCATGGCGGTGACGGTGCGGGCGCTGGCGACCAACCAGCTCACTCAGTCCAACACCATCCGAGCGATCCGCCGCGAAATGCAGGTGGCGATGCTCAACGGCCTGTCGGTGGCGACGCTGGTGGGCATCGGCGTGGCGCTGTGGTTCGGCCACGCCGCACTGGGAGGGGTGATCGCAGTCGCGATGCTGGTCAACATCGTCGTGGCTGGCCTGGCCGGCGTGGTGGTGCCGCTCACATTGGAACGGTTCGGGGCGGATCCCGCGGTTTCATCGTCGGTGTTCGTGACGATGACGACCGATTCGATGGGGTTCCTCGCGGTGCTGGGGCTCGCAACGCTGGTTGGACCGGCACTGCTCGCTTGAACGAGGTCGGCCCAGAGCCCAGCTATGCGGCGTGCCGCTTCATCTTACCAAGGTCGCCTTTGGCTGCGACAGCATCGAGTTTCTGCAGGACCGCCTGGCGATGCGCGCCGCGCATGGTCCCAGCTTCCTGACAACGCGCTATCTGCCCAAGCGGCATGAAGAGATCGCCGGCGAGGGCGTCGCGGGCGGATCGCTGTTCTGGATCATCAAGCACCAGTTGATCGGGCGGTCGCCGATCCTGCGCTTCGGCGAGGCCGAGGGCGGGCGCGTCGCGATTCACCTGGAACCGAGATTGGTGCTGGTGCAGGCGCGGCCCAAGCGGGCGCACCAGGGGTGGCGCTACCTGGAGGGCGCGGATGCGCCGGTCGATCTAGGCGAGGCCGGCGGAGGAATGGACGAGCTGCCGCCGCATCTGGTCGGGGAGCTGGCGGGGCTGGGGCTGCTCTGAACCTCAGCGGCTGCATGGCGCCGAACCCTCACCCAACCCTCTCCCGCAGGCGGGAGAGGGCGTTAATTCGCCAGCTGGGGGTAGGCGTTGCGGAAGGCGGTTACCTTGGGCTTGTCCCAGCGGGTGATGTAGGGGTGGTTGGGGTTTCGCCAGAAAAAGTCTTGGTGCTCCGCCTCCGCCGGGTAGAAGGCGCCGCTTTCGAGCTTGGTGACGATCGGACGGGGAAAAGCCCGGGTACGGCCGAGCTGGGCAATGTACGCCGCCGCTACGCCACGTTGCTGCGCGTTTTGCGGGAAGATGGCCGAGCGGTAGCTGGGGCCGGTGTCGGGACCCTGGCGATTGAGTTGAGTCGGATCGTGCGCGACCGAGAAATAGATCCGGAGCAGCGTGGCGTAGCTCACCTTGCGGGGATCGTAGACGATGCGGACCGCCTCGGCATGACCGGTGCGTTCGGTCGAGACCTGGGCATAGCGTGCGGTACCCTTGGTGCCGCCGGCATAGCCGTTGGTGACGGACTGGACACCCTTTACCGATTGGAACACCGCTTCCATCCCCCAGAAGCAGCCTCCGGCGAACACCGCTACCTGAGGCCCGCGGGCACCGGTGACGTCCTGCTGCGCCGCCGGGATCGCTACCGCGCGTTCGGCGCCGACCGAAGCCGGCGCGAGGAACAGGATTGCCGCTACCGCCGCGGCGGGGATCGTCCATTTGAGCATGGACGATAGATTGTGCGGCGAACGGTTCAGCGCAAGGCGGCGCAGGCGTGCTGGATGCGCGTGCACGCCTCGGTCAGCAAGGCTTCCGAGGTCGCATAGCTGATCCGCATCGCCGGCGAGAGCCCGAAGGCGGCACCGTGCACCGCCGCGACCTTGGCTTCGTCGAGCAGATAGCCGATCATCTCTTCGTCGGTGTTGATCTTGAGGCCCTTGGGCGTGGTCTTGCCGATCAGCCCGGAAAATTCGGGATAGACGTAGAAGGCGCCTTCGGGTGTGGGGCAGGTCATGCCGACTATCTGGTTGAGCATGCCGACGACCAAGTCGCGGCGGCTTTGGAACGCGGCGGTGCGCTCCTTGAGGAAGCTCTGGTCGCCGTTCAGCGCCGCGACCGAGGCGGCCTGGCTGATGCTGCACGGGTTCGAGGTCGACTGCGACTGAAGCTTGCCGATCGCCTTGACCAGCCAGGCCGGGCCGCCGGCGTAGCCGATGCGCCAGCCGGTCATCGCATAGGCCTTGGACACGCCGTTGGCGGTCAGCGTGCGATCGTAGAGCTGCGGCACGACCTGGGCGATCGTCGCGAATTCGAAGCCGTCATAGAGGATATGCTCGTACATATCGTCGGCGTAGATCAGCACGTGCGGGTGGCGCAGCAGCACCTCGCCGAGTGCCTTGAGCTCGGCAGCGCTGTAGGCGGCGCCGGTGGGATTGGAGGGCGAGTTGAGCACCACCCACTTGGTCTTGGCGGTGATCGCGCGGTCGAGCTGCTCGGGCTTGATCTTGTAGTTCTGATCGGCCCCGGCGGCGATGAAGACGGGCTTGCCGCCCGCGAATTCGACCACGTCGGGATAGCTGACCCAATAGGGCGCCGGGACGATCACTTCGTCGCCGGCGTCGATCGTGGCGCAAAAGGCATTGAACAGCGTATGCTTGCCGCCCGAATTCACGCTGATCTGGTTCTCGGCATAGGTCAGGCCGTTGTCGCGCGCGAACTTGGCGACGATCGCCGCCTTGAGCTCGGGCGTGCCGTCGACATTGGTGTATTTGGTCTTGCCCGCGCGGATCGCCTCAATCGCGGCTTCCTTGACGAAGTCGGGCGTGTCGAAATCGGGCTCGCCGGCGCCCAGGCCGATCACGTCGATCCCCTGCCGCTTCAGCTCGAACACGCGGCTCGTCATCGCGAGCGTGGCAGAGGGCTGGATGCGCTGAAGCGCGGCGGAGGTCTGCATGAAGGGCGGCCTTTCCGGGAGAGGAACGCGGCGGGCTATACGTCCGGGTTCACGGCTTCCGCAACTGTAACGGCTGCAACCAATCCGCGCACGGCGTTGCCAAGGAAGAAGCCGCGCGCGAGGTCGGCGGGGGTCAGGTCGCCCTCCACCGCACGGCCGCTGTCGAGCAGCTCGGCCCGGAGCACGCCCGGCAGGAGCCCGCGGGCGAGCGGCGGCGTAACGAGCATGCCGCCGTCCCGCTCGACGAACAGCGAGGTGAAGCTTCCCTCGGTCAGATACCCATCGGGATCGGTGAACAGGACTTCCCAGGCGCCGGCGCCTTCGCGCGCCTGGTCGTAAAAGGCGCGGCGGCTGGTCTTGTGCCGCAGACGGAAGTCCGCGGTCGCGACCGGCAGGGGGCGGACTGCGACACGCACCGGCGCCGCCGGCTCGGGAGGGAGCGGGCGCGCGCCGATCGCGATCGAACCGGAAGGTCCGAGCAGCAGCCGGATCCTGGTGGGATGGCGCAAGCGGAAGGTGGCGGCCTGGAGCTCGTTGCGAACGTTGTGGCGATCGAAGGGAAAGCCGAGCGCAC
Organism: Sphingomonas sp. S2-65; assembly: GCF_021513175.1. Taxonomy (NCBI): domain Bacteria; kingdom Pseudomonadati; phylum Pseudomonadota; class Alphaproteobacteria; order Sphingomonadales; family Sphingomonadaceae; genus Sphingomonas; species Sphingomonas sp. S2-65. The sequence goes on from NZ_CP090953.1 coordinate 2,400,390, forward strand.
GGGCGCTGGCCTTCATCCGCGACAGATGCCGTTCGAGGAAGGCGATCCCGTCGAGCGGATCGAAGCGCATCGTTTCGATCAAGTCGAAAGGCGTCTCACCAGCCGTCACGAACGCTCCCTTGGCAAGGCATTCCTCCCACTCGGCCCGGGCCCGCGAATCGGCAACCACGCCCGAACCGAGCCCGAGCACTGCCCTGCCCTGCCCATCGCAGACAAGGGTGCGGATCGCCACGTTGAACATCGCATCGCCATTCGCATCCAGCCTGCCGATCGCCCCGGTGTATATGCCGCGTGCGCCCTGCTCGACTTCGCCGATTATCTGCATCGCGCGGATCTTGGGCGCGCCGGTGACCGAGCCGCAGGGAAATAGAGCGCGCAACGCATCCACGGCGTCAAGCCCGGGCCGCAGCCGTGCGGTGACGGTGGAGATCATCTGGTGGACGGTGGGATAGCTCTCGACCCGGAAGAGATGCGGCACCGCGACGCTGCCCGCCTGCGCCACGGTGGCGAGGTCGTTGCGCATCAAGTCGACGATCATCAGGTTCTCGGCGCGCTGCTTGGCGTCGGCGGCCAGCGCCTGGGCGCGCGCGGCGTCCTCGACCGCGTCGCCGGTGCGCGCGGCGGTGCCCTTCATCGGCCGCGCGGTGAGCCGGTCGCCCTCCAGCGCAAAGAACAGCTCGGGGGAAAAGCTGAGCAGCCAGCGGCTGCCGGTCGCGACCAGCGCGCCATAGCCGGCGCGGGCGCGCTTACGGAGCAGCGCGAACAGCGCGGGTTCGCTTCCGGCATAGCGCAGCGTCGCGCGGAAGGTGAGGTTGGCCTGATAGATGTCGCCGGCGCAGATATAGTCGAGCACCCGATCACAAGCGTCGCGGTAGGCGGGCCAGCCGATCTGCGGTTCGGGGACTCCTGCCCAGGCGCCGGCAGGGTCGGGAAGCAGTGCATCGACCTGATCGGAGTCCAGCGTCTCGAAGCCGCGGAACAGGCCGAACCACAGGCTCGAGCCTTCGTAATCCAGGGAGCCGGCGGCGTGGAGTCCCTGCGCGGTGGCCAGGCGGATCTGGTCCAGCGCGGCTTCTACCCGCTCTTTGCCATTCGCCTCGACGATGTCGACGGGGTCGCGGTACAGCCGCGCGGGGGCGCCGCCGATGCGGGCGTCGTCGAGCAGGACGAAGGGAGGCGCGGGTAGCCGCATGGCCGCCCGCATGCCGATACCGGCCGGCGGGAGCAACCCCGTTGCCGCGCCATCCTCGCCTGCCCTATCAGCCAAGGATGTCCCAGCCCCCGCTTCGCGCCGTCCTCATCCCCGTCACCCCGCTTCAGCAGAACTGCACGCTGTTGTGGTGCACGCAGACCATGCGCGGCGCCTTCGTCGATCCCGGCGGCGACCTCCCCAAGCTGCGCGCGGTAGCGGCCGAACAGGGCGTGACCGTCGAGAAGATCCTGCTGACCCATGGCCATATCGACCATTGCGGCGAAGCCGCGGTGCTGGCGCAGGAACTGAGGATACCCATCGAGGGACCGGAACAGGCCGACCGCTTCTGGATCGCGCGGCTGGAAGAGGATGGCCGCAAATACGGCATCCGCGGCGTGCCGTTCGAGCCCGATCGCTGGCTGGAAGAGGGCGACCAAGTCACCGTGGGTGCGCTGGCGTTCGACGTCTACCACTGCCCCGGACACACGCCGGGGCATGTCGTGTTCCATCAGCCCGAATCGAAGCTGGCGCTGGTGGGCGACGTGCTGTTCCGCGGATCGGTGGGACGAACCGACTTCCCGTTGAGCGACCCGGCAGCGCTGGTCCAATCGGTGGTCACCAAGCTTTGGCCGCTGGGGGACGACACGGTGTTCATCCCGGGCCATGGCCCCGCCAGCAACTTCGGGCATGAGCGGCGCACCAACCCGTTCGTGGGAGATGCAGCGCTGAGCGCGAACTAGCGGGTCTGCTCGATCCGAAAGACCGTCGTGCCCGGCTCTGGAGCGCCCCGGCTCTGCAGCCCGGTCCAGGCGGCGAACAGCGCCAGGCCGACCATGATGAGCATGGTGGTGGCGATCCCGATCTGGCGCAGCCGCATGGCGCCGTCCATGCCGAAGCCGTGCAGGATTCGCCCCAGCACGAACACTGCCGCAACGATCCACAGCCAGAGCTGCGAGCCGACCGCAAATTCGATCAGCGCGATGAGGATCAGCACGATCGGCACATATTCGGCAAAGTTCGCATGCGCGCGCATGCGGGCGAGCAAGCGGGGGTTGCCGCCATCGCCGACCGAGATGCCTTTCCCGATTCGCAGCTGGCCGATTCGCACGCCGAGCCAGAAGTTGATTAGCGCGGCGGCGCCCGTGGTAGTTAGCGCGACTGGAAGCAGCATGTATCCCCCTTGGTAAGGGGCGGCACCTCTACACACACTTGCAACATGGGCAAGAATCGCTATAGGCGCTGCCTCGCTTCGTGACCTGTCCGCTGGTCCGGCGAGCGCCGGCAGCAGCCGTCGCTTGCCTGAACTTCAACGCGGGCGTATCGCGACCTATATTCAAGTGCTTGTATTGTAAGAAGGTGCCTCGATGGCCGTTCCTAAGAGAAAAACCTCGCCGTCGCGGCGTGGCATGCGCCGGGCGCACGATGCGCTCACCGTTTCGGCATTCCAGGAATGCTCGAACTGCGGCGAACTGAAGCGCCCGCACCATCTGTGCACGGGTTGCGGCCATTATAACGGCCGCGAAGTCACCTCCGCAGAGGCCTGAGCCAACACGCGGACAAGAGGCCTGCCGGCATGACCAGCTTGCGAATCGCCGTCGATGCAATGGGCGGCGATGAGGGAATAGCCGTCATGCTGGCCGGAACCGCGCGTGCGCGTCGCCGGTACGAGGGGATGGAATTCATCCTCGTCGGCGACGAAGCGAAGATCCGGGAGGGGCTCAAGGCCCATCCCAACCTGACGGCTGCGTCGGAGATCATCCACGCGGCCGACGTCGTCGCGTCCGACGCCAAGCCGAGCCAGGCGATCCGCCGCGCCAAGACCACGTCGATGGGGATCGCCATCGACATGGTGAAGCAGGGTCGCGCCGGCGCCGCGGTTTCTTCCGGCAACACCGGCGCGCTGATGGCGATGTCCAAGCTCGCGCTGCGCACCATGCCCGGGATCGACCGGCCCGCGCTCGCGGCGCTGATGCCGACGCTGGGCGAGAACGACTCGGTGATGCTCGACCTGGGCGCCAACACCGAAGTGGATGCGCGCAACCTGGTTCAGTTCGCAGTGATGGGCGCAGCCTATGCCCGCATCGCGCTCGACCTGGAGCGCCCCCGAGTCGCGTTGCTCAACATCGGCACCGAAGAGATGAAGGGCACTGAAAGCATCCGCGATGCCGCGGCCGAGCTGCGGGACGCCAACCATCTGGGTCTCGACTTTCACGGCTTCATCGAAGGCAACAAGCTGTCGCGCGGCGAAGTCGACGTGATCGTGTGCGACGGGTTTTCCGGCAACATCGCGCTGAAGACGATCGAAGGCACCGCCCGCTTCGTCGGCGACTTGCTGAAGCGCGCCTTTTCCAGCTCGACGCGTTCGAAGATCGGCTTCCTGATCTCCAAGCCCGCCACCGAGCTGCTGCGCCATCATCTCGACCCCAACAATCACAACGGGGCGATCTTCCTCGGGCTCAACGGCATCGTCGTGAAGAGCCATGGCAGCGCCAATGCAGTGGGCATCGAGACCGCGATCGGCTTTGCCGCGAAGATGCTGCGCGACGACCTTAATCGGCGGATCGCGGAGGACCTCGGAAACTTCAAGGCGAAGGCAGCGTGACACGGCGTTCGGTCATCCTGGGTACCGGCTCTCTCTTGCCGGCGCGGCGCGTCTCCAATGCCGAATTGGCCGAGACCGTGGACACCACCGACGAGTGGATCGTCGAGCGCACCGGAATCCGCTTTCGTCATATTGCCGCCGAGGGTGAGACCACCAGCACGCTCGCCACGGGTGCCGCCAAGGCCGCGATAGAGGCGGCCGGGATCGAAGCGTCCTCGATCGATCTGATCGTGTTGGCGACCGCCACCCCCGACCAGACCTTCCCGGCAAGCGCGACTCGGGTCCAGACTGCGCTCGGCATCGGCGATTGCGTGGCGTTCGACGTCGCGGCGGTGTGCTCGGGCTTCCTCTACGCCTTGCAAGTCGCCGACTCGATGATCCGGGCCGGCGCGCACCAACGCGCGCTGGTGATCGGCGCTGAGACGTTCAGCCGCATCCTCGACTGGGAAGACCGGGCGACCTGCGTGCTGTTCGGCGACGGCGCGGGCGCGGTCGTGCTGGATGCGCAGGAAAGCGACGAAACGACCGGCGCCGGCATCCTGGCGACGCGGCTCCATGCCGATGGGCGGCACAATGACCTGCTCTACGTCGATGGCGGGCCCTCCACCACCGGCACCGTCGGCAAGCTGCGCATGAAGGGCCGCGAGGTGTTTCGCCATGCCGTGACCAACCTGGCCGCGGTGATGGAAGAATCGCTGGGCGCCGTGGGCATGTCGTCCGCCGATGTCGACTGGGTAGTGCCGCACCAGGCAAATGCCCGGATACTCGACGCCACTGCCCGTAAGCTCGGCCTTGCGCGCGAAAAGGTGGTCGTCACGGTCGACCAGCACGCCAACACGTCCGCAGCCTCGGTGCCGCTCGCGCTCGACGCCGCGGTTCGCGATGGCCGGATCAAGCGGGGCGACCTGCTGGTGCTCGAGGCGATGGGTGGTGGTTTTACCTGGGGGGCGGCAGTGGTTCGCTTCTGATCGACTCGGGATCTTAGCAAGCCCGGTGTTAGGGATGTTGCTGGTTTGCGAACGCTTCGCGTTCTGTTAAGTTGATGCAACACAGGTTAATTGCGGGGAATCGTTGTGGACAAGCCGGACGCGGGCACTCTCACCAGGGCTGACCTGGCTGAATCGCTGCATCGTGAAGTTGGCCTGTCGCGTGCCGACGCCGCCCGCCTCGTCGAACAGATCCTGGGGCACATGTGCGAATCCCTTTCAAAGGGCGAGAACGTCAAGATTTCCGGGTTCGGCAGCTTCATTCTGCGCGACAAGGGCGAACGCGTCGGCCGCAATCCGAAGACCGGCGTCGAAGTTCCGATCGCGCCACGTCGCGTCCTCACCTTCCGCGCCAGCCAGATGATGCGCGACCGCATCGTGGCGGGCGACTGAGTAGCCGATGACCGCGCCGGAAAAGGCAGCCGGCGCGCTGCGGACGATCGGCGAGCTCGCCCAGGAAATCGGGCGCCCGCAACATATCCTGCGCTATTGGGAAACCCGCTTTCCGCAGCTGCGGCCGCTGACGCGCGCGGGTAATCGCCGCTATTACCGGACCGAGGATGTCGCCTTGGTTCGCCGCATCCATCACCTGCTGGCGAACGAGGGATACACCATCCGCGGCGTGCAGAAGCTGCTGGTCGAGGAAAAGGGTGGCGCGAAGATCGCGATCACGCCTGCCGCGGACCTGCGGACCGTGCGGGATGCGCTGGCGCGGGCGCTGGAGGATGACGCCGGCTAGGGCGTATCGGGGCCGAGGCTGGGATCCAGATCACGGGGACGTACGAAGAAGGCGAGTTCCGCGTCGCCCGGGCGTATCGCCTGCCAATCGCCGGCGAACTGAAGCTGGGCGAGGCTCGCAGTGGGGAACTTGATCTCGACTTCGTCGCGCAACGCGCTGCCCGTGGGCACGAGCGACAGGATGAGTTCTTCGAGCCCCGGATTGTGTCCGGCGAGCAGTATCTGCTCCCGGTCGGCGGGCAGATCGTGGATCACGTCGAGCAGGCTTGCCGTCGAAGCCAGATAAAGCCGCTGATCCCAAGCCGGTGGCGGCATGCTGCCATAGCCGCGGGCGACATGGTCGAGCGTCTCCACCACGCGCTGCGCTGGCGAGGCGACGATATGATCGAAGGAAAGCTGGAGCTTGCGCAGATGACGGCCCATCATCGCGGCGGCACGCTGCCCCTTGGGGTTGAGCGGCCGATCGAAATCGCGCGAGACGAGATCGTCCCACCCGGACTTTGCGTGGCGCAGCAGCGTGAGCGTCTTCATGCGTCCCCGGATCGTCAGGCGGTTGCGGGCGCCTCATGCCGCATGCGCGCGGACAAGGAAAGCCGGACGCGCTCGATCGCCTCATCGAGAGTCACGCGCGCTACCGGCGTGCCGGCCGGAAACGCGGTGAGCAGCCGCGACGGCATCGCTGCCGACAACAGCACGAAGCTGCCGCGATCGTCGGCACGGCGGATCAGCCGGCCGAACGCCTGGGCAAGCTTGGCGCGGATGATGCGGTCGTCATAGGCGCTGCCGCCCCCGGCCAGGCGGCGCGCGGCGTGGAGCACGGTCGGCTTGGGCCAGGGCACGCCTTCCATGACCACCAGCCGCAGCGACTCGCCGGGTACGTCGACGCCGTCCCTTAGGGCATCGGTGCCGAGCAGCGACGCACGCGGATCGTCGCGGAAGATGTCGACCAGCGTGCCGGTGTCGATCGGATCGACATGCTGGGCGAGCAGCGGCAGCCCTTCGCGCGCCAGCCGGTCGGCGATGCGGGCATGGACCGCGCGCAGGCGGCGGATGGCGGTGAACAGGCCGAGCGTGCCGCCCTCCGCCGCGACGATCAGCCGGGCATAGGCGTTGGCGAGCGCGGGCAAGTCGCCGCGCTTGATGTCCGTCACGATCAGCACCTCGGCCTGTGCGGCATAATCGAACGGGCTGTGCGCCTCGAACCGTACGGCGGGGCGGAGGAGGTGCGTGGCGCCGGTGCGCGCCTCGGCAATGTCCCAGTCGCCGCCGGCGCGCAACGTCGCGGAGGTGATGAGCGCGCCGTGCGCCGGCTTGAGCACGGTTTCGGCAAACGGCTTGGACGGGTCGAGCCAGTGGCGGTGCAGGCCGATGTCGTATTCGCGGCCTTCGACTCGGTCGATCGCCAGCCAGTCGACATATTCGGGGTCGGCCGGGCCGCCGATGCGGGCGATCAGCGCCAGCCACGCGCCGACCGTCTCGGTGCGCCAGCCGAGCGAGGCGATCGCCCCTTCGATGCGCGCACGGGCAGGGCCGTCCATCCAGTCGGGCGAGTCGGCGAGCACCGCTTCCAAACGCCGGCCAAGCGCCACCATCGGGCGGATCAGTGCGTCCAGCGCCGCGGCGGCGGGGCCGGCGGCCTCGACCAGCGCGGCATCGGGTTCGGCGAGTTCGGTTTCCAGACCATAGCCGGCATCAGCCGAGCCGTTGACGTCGCGGGCATAGACCAGCCCGCGCACCGCGCCGAGCAGCGCCTCGACCGGGCCGAACGGCTCGCCCTCCGCCACGCGCTGCAGCCAGCCATCGCTTGGCAGCGCGCGGGCGGCGTCGACGGCTTCGGCGATGGCTACGCCACCGGCTTCGTCATAGCTCGCGACGTCCGACAGGCGTGCGGCCAGGCCGCGCCGCCTGCCGCGCGAGCCCGATTCGGGACCAGTGACCCAGCGGCGGATCTCGATCGCCTCCTGGCCGGTAAGGGCAGCCGAGAACATCGCGTCGGCGGCGTCGAACAGGTGATGGCCCTCGTCGAACACATAGCGCGACGGGCGCGTCATCGATTCGCGGCCGCGGGCGGCGTTGACCATCACCAGCGCATGGTTGGCGATGACGATGTCGGCCTCGGCGCTGGCGCGGGCGGCGCGCTCGATGAAGCATTTCCGGTAATGCGGGCAGCCGGCATAGATGCACTCTCCGCGCCGGTCAGTGAGCGCGGTCGATCCGTTGCGGCGGAACAGCGTGGGCAGCCAGCCGGGCAAGTCGCCGCCGATCATGTCGCCGTCGGCGCTGAACGCCGCCCAGCGCGCGACCAACTGCGCGAGGATCGCGGCGCGCCCAGCAAAGCCGCCTTGCAGCGCATCCTCCAGGTTCAACAGGCAGACATAGTTCTCGCGCCCCTTGCGCGTGACGATGCGCTGATGGCGCTGCTCGGCGTCGGGGAACAGCCGCTCGCCCTCGGCGGCGAGCTGGCGCTGGAGGGCCTTGGTGAAGGTCGAGACCCAGACCGCGCCCCCAGCTTGCTCTGCCCACAGCGAAGCAGGGGCGAGATAGCCCAGCGTCTTGCCGATGCCGGTGCCGGCTTCGGCAAGGACGAGATTGGGCGAGTCGCGTACCGCGCGGGGCGAGAACGCGCTGGCGGCGGCGCCGGCATAATCGCGCTGTCCCTGACGGCGTTCGGCGCCGCTGCCGGTGAGCGCGGCGAGCCGTTCGGCGATCTGCTGCGGGTCGAGCGAAATGGTGCGCGGTGCCGTGCGCGGTGGCTGCTCCTCCCATTCGGGGAGCTTGGAGAACAGCCAGCGTTCGGCACGTTCGGGCTTGGCGACCTTGTCGCTGAGCGCAGGCGCCCAGGGCCAGCGCAGGCGGTACAAGGACTGGAGCGCATGCCAACCCCCTTCCCGCTCCTGCCACTGCCGAGTGGGCACCGCGAGCAGTGCCGCGGCGGCTTCGCGCAGGAACGCGGCGACATCGGCATCCTCGCTGGGTGCGGACAGGTCGGTGACGCGCGCGAGGCCCTTGGGCGTCGGCACCATGAAGCGTGCCGGGTGGAGGAAGGCGAACAGCTCGAGCACGTCGAGCCCCGAGAGTTCGGGATGGCCGAGCCGCTGGCCGATCAGCGGTGCGTTGAGGAGGATGGTCGGGGTGTCGGCAGCGATGCGGATCGCCTCCCCCCGGCTGACCGCGCGCGTTTCCTCGCCCGTCGCGATCCAGATGCCGCCATGGCTCGCGTGCAGCGCGGGATAGGGGAAGGACGCGGTCATGATCGTGCCCCCATGTACGTGCTTCGTTCCGCCGCGAACAGAGGCGCGGCCCAGGAAATCACGCGCTTGAGCTTGTGGTTGACGCCCGGAGTGCTTGCCAGAGGTCTTGGACCTGTCGGTTGAGGGTGCCGAGCTGCTCGCCCGTCATCCCGGCGCGGTCGAGCAGCGCCTCCGCCAGGCAGCCGCATTCCTCGCGCATCGCGGCGCCGCGACCGGTCAGGCGTACGCGGACCTGGCGCTCGTCGGCCGGGTTGCGCTCGCGGGTGACGAAGCCCGCCGCTTCGAGGCGCTTCACCAGCGGCGTGATCGTGCTCGATTCGAGCGCCAGCCGATCGGCGACCGCGCCCACCGTGCGGCCATCCTCCTCCCACAAGGCGTGGAGCACGAGATATTGGGGATAGGTGATGCCGAGACGGTCGAGCATCGGCTTGTAGGCGCGGGTGATCGCCATGCTGGTAGCGTAAAGCGAAAAGCAGAGCTGGTCGTCGAGCGGCAAAGCGGCGGGCATGAGATCCTCCTGAGCAGTCCTGATATCACGCAAATCCATATCGTGATAAATAAATGCTGGACAAGAAACCTCGTGCGGCTTAGTTATTTATATATCGCGATACCGATTATCGCAGCCTTGAAGGAGTTCAGCCATGTCCGTCGATGTGAAATACACCACCCGCGCCACCTCCACCGGCGGCCGTGATGGCGAGGCTCGGTCCGAGGACGGCCGCTTCACCGCCAAGCTGTCGACGCCGAAGGAACTGGGTGGCGCCGGCGGCGACGGTACCAATCCCGAGCAGCTGTTCGCAGCGGGCTATTCGGCATGCTTCATCGGCGCGTTGAAGGCGGCCGGCGCGCAGCTGAAGTTGAAGGTCCCTGGCGAGACGACCGTCACCGCGACCGTGGGCATCGGGCCGCGCAGCGAAGGCGGGTTCGGCATCACCGCCGACCTGGAAGTCAGCCTGCCCGGGCTGGAACGCGCCGACGCCGAGAAGCTGGTCGAGGCGGCGCATCAGATTTGCCCCTATTCGAACGCCACGCGCAACAATGTCGATGTGGGTCTGACGATCGCGTGAGGTCGTAGGCCCAGGCGTAGCCGTCCTTTCGCTCGTCATCCCGGCCTTGAGCCGGGATCCCGCTCTTCTGCCGATTGAGGTAGCGGGACCCCGGCTCAAGGCCGGGGTGACGAAGGGAGGGTCCGGGTGTCACTCGCCACCCTGCGTCTTGCTGGGCGCGGCACCTCCGCTTGCCGGGAGAGCGGCACAACGAGTGATTTGCTTGTGGCGAGCCCCCTCCACCAGCTTCGCTGGTCCCCCTCCCCGTTCCGGGGAGGATTTGGTTGTTGCTGGAACCGGGGCGCCTGCTTCGCTAGAGGCGCGAGGATGACTGACACATCCGCCTTCCGCGACGCCGCACTCACTTCAAAGGCCTGGCCGTATGAAGAGGCCCGGAAGCTGCTGAAACGCTATTCGACAGGCGCGCCTGCCAAGGGGCATGTGCTGTTCGAGACCGGCTATGGCCCGTCGGGCCTGCCGCATATCGGCACGTTCAACGAAGTGCTGCGCACCACCATGGTGCGCCACGCGTTCGAGACGCTGTCGGACGTGCCCACCCGGCTGATCGCGTTCAGCGACGACATGGACGGGCTGCGCAAAGTGCCCGACAATGTGCCGAACCAGGAGCTGCTGCGCAGCCATCTGGGCAAGCCGCTGACGCAGATCCCCGATCCGTTCGGCACGCATGAGAGCTTCGCGCATCACAACAATGCGCGGCTGCGTGAATTCCTCGACCGCTTCGGCTTCGAGTACGAGTTCGTCTCCTCGACCGAATATTATGCGAGCGGCCGCTTCGACGAAGCGCTCAAGCAAGTGCTGCGCCGCTACCAGGGCATCATGGACGTGATGCTGCCGACGCTGCGCGCCGAGCGTCAGGCGACTTATTCGCCGGTGCTGCCGGTCAGCCCGAAGTCGGGAATCGTCCTGCAGGTGCCGATCGAAGTGATCGACGCCGAGGCCGGGCTGATCGCGTTCGAGGATGAAGGCGAGCGGATCGAGCAGAGCGTGCTGGGCGGCAAGGCCAAGCTGCAATGGAAAGTCGATTGGGCGATGCGCTGGGTCGCGCTCGACGTCGATTACGAGATGGCGGGCAAGGACCTGATCGATTCGGTGATCCAGTCGGGCAAGATCGCGCGCGTGCTAGGCGGCAAGCCGCCCGAGGGCTTCAATTACGAGATGTTCCTCGACGAGAAGGGCGAGAAGATCTCCAAGTCCAAGGGCAATGGCCTGAGCCTGGAGCAGTGGTTGAGCTATGGCCACGACGAGAGCCTGGCCTTTTATGCCTATCGCGAGCCGAAAAAGGCCAAGGCGCTGCATTATGGCGTCATCCCGCGCGCGGTCGACGAATATTGGCAGTTCCGCGGCAATTATGCCGGGCAGCCCGCCGAGCAGAAGCTGGGCAACCCGGTGCACCATATCCACAATGGCGACGTGCCGAGCGAGGCGCTTCCGGTCACCTACAGCCTGTTGCTCAACCTGATCGGCGTGCTGGGCGCGCAGGCTAACGAGGACGCAGTGTGGAAGCTGCTCGAGCGCTATGGCGAGGGGTTGACGCGCGAGAGCAACCCGGATCTGGCCAAGCTGGTGCCGCTGGTACTGGCCTATTATCGCGACGTGGTGGCGAGCACGCTGCAGCGCCGGGCGCCGACCGCGGTGGAAGCCGAGGCATTGCGGCGGTTGGACGCGGTGTTGGCGGAGTTGCCCGAAAACGCCTCTGCCGAGGACATCCAGAACCACGTCTACGAGATCGGCAAAAGCGGCGGATTTGAGAATCTGCGCGATTGGTTCAAGGCATTGTACGAGACGCTGCTGGGGTCCGAGCAGGGGCCGCGCATGGGCAGCTTCATTGCGTTGTATGGGATCGAGAATAGCCGGAAGCTGATTGGCGAGGCGCTGGCGGCTTAGGCTTCTCCGTCATCCCGGACTTGATCCTGGATCCCGCTTCTTCTGCCGGTGCAAGGTAGCGGGACCCCGGCTCAAGGCCGGGTGACGTCGTGTGGGGATGCAATGCGGTTCTTCGGCGGAGGCCGGGGTCAAGTTGTAGATGCCGTTTGCGGTGCCGGCGCCTGCGCCCTTTGACCGGCCGCGGCGATCCGGTACGGGTGGGACGATGCGAGCACAGCCCCTTCGCCGCGCCCGATCGGTCACCCGCGAGTTCCTCCACAGCGAGGCGGCGGGCGGGATCGTCCTGATTGCGGCGGCAGTGCTGGCGATGCTCGCGGCGAATTGGCCTGGGGTGGCCGAGCGCTACTTTCACGTGCTGCACGTCGAGACGGGACCGGTAATCAGCCCGCACCACGGGCCGATGACGGTGCATCTGTGGATCAACGATGGCCTGATGGCGCTGTTCTTCCTGCTGGTGGGGCTGGAGATCAAACGCGAGTTCGTTGACGGGCGGCTGGCGACCTGGGAGCGGCGGCGGCTGCCGGTGATCGCCGCGGCCGCGGGGATGGCCTGCCCTGCCCTGTTCTATTTGGCGGTCGCGGGCGGCGATCCCGCGCTGGTGCATGGCTGGGCCATTCCGGCGGCGACCGACATTGCCTTTGCGATCGGATTGCTGGCGATCCTGGGCAAGCGCGCGCCGACCTCGCTCAAGCTGTTCCTGACCACGGTGGCGATCGTCGACGATCTTGGCGCGGTGGTGATCATCGCGTTGTTCTATACGGCCCAGCTGGACCTGCTTTCGCTGACCATCGCCGCAGCGATCGTCGTGGCAATGGTCGGGCTCAACCGCGCGGGGGTGAAGCGGCTGCCGGTGTATCTGCTGCTGGCCGCGGTGCTGTGGGTGTTCGTGTTCCGCTCGGGCATCCACGCGACCATTGCCGGGGTGCTGGCGGCGCTCACCATCCCGATCACCAAATCGCCGGCCGCGCCTGACGATGCGGAGTCGCCGCTGCACCGGCTGGAGCATGCGCTGCATCCCTGGTCGGCCTTCCTGATCGTCCCGCTGTTCGGTTTTGCCAATGCCGGGGTGTCGCTGGCGGGCAGCAGCCCGGCGGTTCTGGTCGAGCCCTTGCCGCTGGCGGTGCTGCTCGGGCTGTTCCTGGGCAAGCAGCTCGGCATCTTCGGCAGTGTGGTGTTGGCGGACAGATTTGGGCTCGCCAAGCGTCCGGGCTGGGCGAGCTGGCCGCAAATCTATGGCGTGTCGCTGCTCGCAGGCATCGGCTTCACGATGAGTTTGTTCATCGGCGGGCTCGCCTTTGCCGGGGAGGGTGCGCTGATCGACGACGTGAAGATCGGCGTGCTGGCCGGGTCGGTGCTGTCGGCGGTGGCGGGATATGCGGTGCTGCGGTTTGCGCCGGCGCGGCGCGTGCTGGCGGTGCGGGCGTTGGGGCGGCGGGGTGATTCTCAGGGCTGAGATAGAGGCGTTTGTTCTCCCACCGTCACCCCGGCCTTGAGCCGGGGTCCCGCTGCCTTGCACCTGCATAAGAAGAAGCGGGATCCCGGCTCAAGGCCGGGATGACAGAGGGTTTAGCCGAGCTTTTCGGATTCCACTCGGCGTCAGGCGGCGGTGCCGCCTACCGTGAGGCCGTCGACCAGCAGAGTCGGCTGGCCGACGCCGGCGGGGACCGACTGGCCGCCCTTGCCGCACATGCCGATGCCTTCGTCGAGCGCGAAATCATTGCCGATGCCGGTGACCTTGTTGAGCACGGTCGGGCCGTCGCCGATCAGCGTCGCGCCCTTGATCGGGCGGCCGAGCTTGCCGTTCTCGATCAAATACGCCTCGGTGCACGAGAAGACGAACTTGCCCGAGACGATATCGACCTGGCCGCCGCCGAAGCTCTTGGCGAAGATGCCCTTCTTGACGCGGCTGAGCAGTTCGGCGGGATCGTCCTTGCCCCCCTTCATGAAGGTGTTGGTCATCCGTGGCATCGGCGCGTGCTGGAACGATTCGCGGCGGCCATTGCCGGTGGGCTCGACGCCCATCAGCCGGGCGTTCAGGCGGTCCTGCATATAGCCCCTGAGGATGCCATCCTCGATCAGCACGGTCTCGCGCGTGGGCGTGCCTTCGTCGTCGATCGACAGTGAGCCGCGGCGATCGTGGAGCGAGCCGTCGTCGACCACCGTCACGCCGGGCCCGGCGACGCGCTCGCCGATGCGCCCCGAAAAGGCGCTGGTGCCCTTGCGGTTGAAATCGCCTTCGAGGCCGTGACCGATCGCTTCGTGGAGCAGGACGCCGGGCCAGCCGGGGCCGCAGAGCACGGTCATGTCGCCCGCCGGGGCGTCGACCGCGTCGAGGTTGACCAGAGCCTGGGCCAGCGCCTCGTCGATCGCGCGGTTCCAGGTTTCGGGCTGGAAGAGGCGATCATAGAGCGTGCGGCCGCCGGTGCCGAAGCTGCCGGTCTCACGCCGGCCATTCGCCTCGACCACGACCGAAACGTTGAGGCGGACGAGCGGGCGGATGTCGGTGGCGATGAAGCCGTCGGGCCGGACGATCTCAACCACCGACCAGGAGCCGGTGAGCCCGACCGAGACCTGAACGATGCGTGGATCGCGGGCGCGCGCGGCGGCGTCGATCGTCTGGCAGAGGTTCACCTTGTCGGCGAACGGCACCAGATCGAGCGGATCGGCATCGGTATAGAGATGGCGGTTATTGCCCTGGGGCGGCGGCGCCTTCGCGCCCCTGGCCGGATCGATCAGCGCCATGGTCTCCGCCGCGCGGCGGATCGCCTGGGGCGTGATCTCGTTGGCGTGGGCAAAGGCCGTGGTCTCGCCAGAGACCGCGCGCAGCCCGAAGCCCGACTGCGTGTCGTACGACGCGGTCTTCAGCCGGCCATCGTCGAAGCCGAACGCTTCGGTCCGGCGATATTGGAGGTAGAGCTCGCCATCCTCGGCATCGGCCAGCGCCTCTGCGGTGAGCTGGGCGGCGGTGTCGGGATCGAGTTGGGCGCGGTAAATGAACGCGCGCGGATCGGAGGGAAGGCTCATCCCACCGATATAGGAGGCTTACAGGCTGGCGCCAGACGCGATGTCAGGCTCGTTCTCATTGCCCGGCTCGTCGGCGGGGCCGCCGATCAGGATGAAGCGCCGGTCGCAATAGCCGCAATCGATATAGCCATGCTCGTCGATCTGCAGGAACACGCGCGGATGGCCGAGCGATGCCGGCACGCCGGGACCGGAGCCGTCGCAAGACACGCGGGCATGGGAAGTACGGATGGTCTCGGACGGCGCGATCATGCCGACTCGCCTAGCAAAGCGCGCTGGGGCTCGCAATCGCATGCTTAGCGTCTTATGCGGTTGCCATGACTCAGGCCGCGATCGAGATCGACCAGCTCTGCAAGACCTATGCGGGGGGCAAGCGCGCTTTGGACGGCGTCAGCTTCGACGTGCCGCGCGGGACGATCTTCGGCCTGCTGGGGCCGAACGGCGCGGGCAAGTCGACGCTGATCAACATCCTGGCGGGGCTGGTCAACAAGACCGGCGGGCGCACGACGATCTGGGGGTTCGACACCGACCAGCATCCGCGCAACGCCAAGGCGTCGATTGGAATCGTGAACCAGGAGATCGTGTTCGATCCGTTCTTCACGCCCAAGGAGACGCTGGAGATCCAGGCGGGGCTGTACGGCATCGCCAAGCGCGACTTCGATGCGATGGCGCTGCTGCGCGCGGTGCATCTGGAGGACAAGGCCGAAGCCTATTCGCGGACGCTGTCTGGGGGCATGAAGCGGCGGCTGATGGTCGCCAAGGCGATGGTGCATTCGCCGCCGATCATCGTGCTCGACGAGCCGACCGCGGGCGTCGACGTCGAGCTTCGCCAGCAGCTCTGGGCGTATGTGAAGTCGCTCAACGCACGCGGGGTGACGGTGGTGCTGACCACGCATTATCTGGAAGAGGCCGAGCAGCTGTGCGACCGGATCGCGATCATCAACCACGGCCAGCTGATCGCCAACAAGCCTACGCGCGAATTGGTGGGGATGGCGCAGGAAAAGGTCGTGGAAGTGACCGTCGACCGCGACGTCGTCACTCCGCCCGCCAATGCTTGCTTCCAGAAGATCGAGATCAAGGGCCAGCGGACGCTGGTGATCACCTATCGCAAGGACCAGGCGAATGCCGGCGAGGTACTGGGCGCGGTGCAGGGTGCCGGGCTGGGGATCGTCGACGTTTCGACGCGCGAGGCGGATCTGGAGGACGTGTTCCTCAATTTGACTCGCTCGGTGGGGTGAGCGGCCTCGTTCTCCGGTGAATACCGGGGGACGTGGCGGGTGCGCGGCTTTCTGTGCTCGACTTCTACTCTTTTCTTGTCACCCCGGCCTTGAGCCGGGGTCCCGCTGCCTGCGACCGGAGAAGAAGCGGGATCCCGGCTCAAGGCCGGGATGACGGGGGTCTTGGAGATGCTCAGCGGCGGCGGCGCGCGAAGAAGGCCCACATCGCTTCGTTGTCGGCGACCCAGCTATGCCCGGCTTGTGAATCGATCCGGGCGACTACCTCGGCGCCCGACCGGCATTCCGTATAGCCATGTTCCTCGATCCCGCCGGCGCTGACCGTAGGGCGCGGGCGGCGGCAGCCGTTGAGGTCTGCCCAGCGCGCCTCGGCCGTGCGCATCGGATATTGCCAATAAGGCGCGCCGCCGCCCTCGACCGGGTTGGTCGTGTCCCTGCCCCCGGCGAAGGCGATCACCGGCATCGGGCGTGAGGGCTGGCAGGTCTTGGGATCGGGAAAGCGCGGATCGACCGGGGAGGGGTTGCCGGCGCGCAGGCCGACGACCGGCGCGATCGCGGCGAAGCGGTCGGCGGCCACGCAGCCGAGCCATGACGTCATCCGGCCGCCGCCCGAAAGGCCGGTGACATAGACGCGGCTGGCGTCTGCGCAGCCTAGGGTGCCGAGCCATTGCGCCGCTTCGGTGAGGAAGGCCACATCGTCCGGATCGTTCGGACCGGGCACCTTGCCGGTGACGGTGGGCACGCCGGGGATGTTCCAGACGAAGCCCTTGCCCTCTGCAATGCCGGCGTCGGGAGCGGCAACCAGGAAGCCGTGGCGATCGGCGGTCTCAGCAAGCTTTGACTCCGCCAGCATCTGCGCACCCGTGCCGGTGCTGCCGTGAAGGAGGAATACCAAGGGCGCGCGCTTCGTATAGCCGCTGGGCACATGGAGCAGCAGGCTGCGCCCCGTATCGCCGATCACCACGCGCTGGCTGGTCCCCGGCGCCACGCCGAGACACTGCGCCGCGAAGGCAGACGGTGCTCCAATGCCGGCGAACAGCAACGCCGCACAAACCAGCTTCAGCCCCCGCATAAGTGTCTTTCGTTGCAACTGCCCTGCCCTAGCGCCTAGGCGGAGCATCGAAGCAGCGGAAGAGTGTATGGCCGGGGATCCTCATAATAACGACATCCTGGTCATCGGATCGGGCGCAGCCGGATTGACTGCCGCGCTCAACCTGGCGAGCCGGTTCAAGGTGACGGTGCTGGCCAAGGGCCGGCTGGACGAAGGCTCCACTGCCTGGGCGCAGGGCGGGATCGCCGCGGTGCTCGAGCCCGGCGACACCTTCGACAACCATATCGAGGACACGATGGTCGCCGGCGCGGGCCTGAACGACCGCGCGACTGTCGAAATGGTGGTGGAGAATGCGCCGGCCGCGATCGAGACGCTGGTGAAGCTGGGCGTGCCCTTCAACATGAACGGCGAGGCGCTGCACCTGACCCGCGAAGGCGGGCACAGCCACCGCCGCATCGTCCATGTCGACGACGCGACGGGACTTGCGGTGCAGACTGCTCTGCTGCGCGCGGCGCAGGCGCATCCCAACATCACGCTGGTGCCCGACATGGTGGTGATCGACCTGGCCACCAGCCGGCACGAGCTGCGCTATTCGGGCGCGGGTAATGTCTGGGGCGTCTATGCCTTCAACCGCGCGACCAAGCGGGTGGAGCTGTTCACCGGCCGCGCGACGGTGCTGGCGACGGGGGGCGCGGGGCGGACCTATCTGTTTTCCACCGCGCCGAGTGGCGCGACCGGGGACGGCATCGCCATGGCGTGGCGCGCGGGGGCACGGGTCTCCAACATGGAATTCATGCAGTTCCACCCGACCTGCCTGTACAATCTCGAGGTCAAGAATTTCCTGATCACCGAAGCCGTGCGCGGCGAAGGCGGGCATCTGCGCAACCCGGTGACCGGACACCGCTTCATGCCCGATCTGGACCCGCGCGCCGAGCTGGCGCCGCGCGACGTGGTGGCCCGCGCGATCGACGCCGAGATCAAGCGCCACGGCCTGGACTATGTTCACCTGGACATCAGCCATATGGGCGCCGACTTCGTGAAGCAGCATTTCCCGACGATCCACGCGCGGCTGCTCGATCTCGACATCGACATGACCCGCGAGCCGATCCCGGTGGTGCCGGCGCAGCATTATACGTGCGGCGGCGTCGTGATCGACCGTGACGGGCGCACCGATCTGCCCAACCTCTATGCCGCCGGCGAAGTCAGCCAATCCGGGCTGCACGGCGCCAATCGCCTGGCGTCGAACTCGCTGCTCGAATGCTTCGTGTTCGGCGAGGCGGTGGCGCGGCACATCGCGGCGAATTGGGGCGACCTCGCCCCGCCGCCGCCGATCCGCCCTTGGGACGAGAGCCGCGTGACGCATTCGGACGAGGAAGTCGTCATCAAGCAGAACTGGACCGAGATCCGGCGCTTTATGTGGAACTATGTCGGCATCGTCCGTACCACCAAGCGGCTCGAGCGCGCCGCGCACCGCATCGCCATGCTGCGCGAGGAAGTGAACGATTATTATGGTCACTTCCGCGTGACGCCCGATCTGATCGAGCTGCGCAACCTGCTGGAGAGTGCGGACTTGATCGTGCGCTCGGCCTTGCACCGCAAGGAAAGTCGTGGGCTGCACTATACGCTGGATTATCCCGAGACGCTTGATATCGCGACGGATACGGTGCTGGTGCCTTAAGCGAGGAGCAAAGCGTTGCACCTTCCTTCACCATTCGTCGCGATGATGAGGGTATTCATCGCATACGGACATGGCCGGACTTTGCCGGGAGATCGGCACGCCGCATGTTCCACGCAGAGTGTTAGGGCGTACGCGTGAAGAAAACGGTTGGATTCTCGGCAATTGAACGAGCGTTGACGATCGCGGGGCTTGGCCCGGCGATGTTGGTCGGGTGCGCCGTGCACGACGATTCGATGCTTGCCGCTTATCTTCCGGCGCCGAGCTACAGCGTGTTGATGCCCTTCCCCGCAGCCGTGAAGCCGCGGCGCGCTTATGTGCAGGCGCCCCTGCCGCTGGTGAATGCGCTGGATGGGATCACCCGCAATTTCGATGGACTGGTCGGTGTTGCGGTGGAGAGCATCGACGGCAACTGGATCGCTACGGCGGGCGCACCGAACCGGCCAATGCCGCAACAAAGCGTCAGCAAGCTTTGGGTCACGATGACCCTGCTCGACCTGGTCGATCAGGGGAAGATCGGGCTCGACGATCCGCTGACCATCACCAGAGCCGACTTCACGCTGTTCCATCAGCCGGTCGCCGCGCTGGTGAAGGGCGATCAGGGCTATACCTCGACCGTCGGGGAAATCGCGCGCCGGGCGATGCAGATGAGCGACAATACCTGCAACGACAAGCTGCTCCGGCTGGTCGGCGGCCCGCAGGCAGTGCGCGACTTCATCACCAAATATCAGCTCGGCAGGATCGGTTTCGGTCCAGGCGAGCGATTGCTTCAAGCCGGCACCGCCGGTCTCGAGTGGAAGCCCGAATACGCCTATGGCAACGCCTTTGCGGTTGCGCGCTCACGGTTGTCGCCGGCCGTGCGGCAGGCCGCATACGAAGCCTATGTGAAGGATCCCCCGGACGGCGCCGCCCCGTCGGCGATCGCCGGCGCGCTTGCCCGGCTGAAGCGCGGCGAGTTGTTGTCGCCTGCCTCCACCCAGTGGTTGCTGGCGACGATGGGCGCGGCCCGCACCGGGCACGCGCGCGTCCGCGCGTCGGTGCCTGCCGGCTGGAGCTATGGCCACAAGACCGGCACCGGCCAGGATCTCGGCCGTCGCACCGCGGGCTTCAACGATGTCGGTATCCTGACGGCACCCGATGGCCAGTCCTATGCGATCGCCGTGATGATTGGCGATACATCACGCCCGCCGCGCGACCGTCAGCTGCTGATGCAGGCAGTCGGTGCCGCAGTGGTGGCGCATCACGAGCTGTAAACTGTTGCCGCTCGGCAACAGTTGAGCGCGCGGCAGGGTTGGGATCGGCGGTCGTCGCTGCTATCTGAGCAGCGATGCCTCATCTCTATCTCGTAGACGGCTCCGGCTACATATTCCGAGCCTATCACCGGCTGCCGCCGCTCACCAACAAGCATGGCGAGCCGGTGGGCGCCGTCTATGGCTATACCACCATGTTGTGGAAGCTCGCCGACGAGCTCCACAAGGCCGATGGTCCCACCCATATGGCGGTGATCCTCGACAAATCGAGCAGCACCTTCCGCAACGCGATGTACGACGCGTACAAGGCGAACCGGCCACCGCCGCCCGAGGATCTGGTGCCGCAGTTCCCGATGATCCGCGACGCGACTCGCGCCTTTTCGCTGCCGTGCATCGAAGAGGAAGGCTGGGAGGCTGACGACTTGATCGCCAGCTATGCCAAGGCGGCGCTGGCGCAGGGTTGGGAAGTGACCATCGTCAGTTCCGACAAGGACCTGATGCAACTGATCGAGCCTGGGCTCGACCTGTACGACACGATGAACAACCGCCGCCTGAGCGACGATGCGGTGATCGAGAAGTTCGGCGTGCCGCCCAAGCAGCTGGGCGAAGTGCTGGCGCTGATGGGCGATAGCGTCGACAATGTGCCCGGGGTCCCCGGAATCGGGCCGAAGACCGCCGCCAAGCTGATCCAGGAGCATGGCACGGTGGAGGCGGTGCTCGCCGCCGCGCCGGACATGAAGAAGAGCAAGCTGCGCGACAATCTGATCGAGCATGCCGACATGGCAAGGCTGTCGCGCCAGTTGGTGACGCTCGCCTGTGACGTGCCGCTGCCCGACCCGCTCGACGCGCTCGAGTTGCAGGGGATACCCGACGCGCCGCTGCGCGCGTTCCTGGAGCATCACGGCTTCAAGTCGCTGATCCTGCGGCTGTCGGCGGTGGCCGATGCGCCGGTGGAGAGTCCCGAGCCGGTGGACCTACCCGAGGATCCGCCCTGCGATCACGACGCGTATGAGACGGTGGTTACCGAAGAAGCGCTCGACCGCTGGATCGCGGAGGCGACGCACCAGGGCTGGGTGGCGGTGGATACCGAGACCAGCGAGCTCGACGCGATGCGCGCGGGACTGTGCGGGGTGAGCCTGGCGCTGGCGCCCAACAAGGCGTGCTATATCCCGCTGACCCATGGCGGCAGCGACATGTTCGCCGAGAAGCCGGAGCAGCTCGACAAGCCGGTGGCGCTGGCGAAGCTGAAAGTGCTGCTGGAAGACCCGGCCGTGCTCAAGATCGGGCATAATCTGAAATACGACATGATCGTGCTGGCGCGGCGCGGCATCGCCATCGCGCCCTATGACGACACGATCGTGATGAGCTTCGACCTGGACGCGGGCCTGCACGGGCATGGCATGGACGAGCTGGCGGCGACGCACCTCTCGCACAGCTGCATCGCGTTCAAGGACGTGGTCGGTACCGGCAAGAAGCAGCTGAGCTTCCGCGAAGTCGATCTGAAGAATGCCACGCGCTATGCCGCCGAGGACGCCGATGTGACGCTGCGGCTGTGGCAGCGTCTGAAGCCGCGGCTATCGTCCGAAAGCGTGACGCGGGTCTATGAGATGGTCGACCGCCCGCTGGTCGGCGTGATCGCCGGCATGGAGCGCGAGGGCGTCAAGGTCGATGCAGGCGTGCTGTCGCGGTTGTCCGACGAATTTTCCAAGCAGATCGCCGCGCTGGAGACCGAGATCCACGCCATCGCCGGCTTCCCGTTCACCATCGGCAGCCCCAAGCAATTGGGCGACGTGCTGTTCGACAAGATGGGGATCAAGGGCGGTCGCAAGGGCAAGTCGGGCGTGTATTCGACCGACGTCAACGAGTTGGAGCGGATCGCCGCCGACAAGGATTCGCCCGGGCGCGAGATGGTGGTCAAGGTGCTCGACTGGCGCCAGCTCACCAAGCTCAAGAACACCTATACCGATGCGCTCCAGGCGCAGATCGATCCCGAGACGGGGCGCGTCCACACGAGCTATTCGCTGACCGGCGCGCAGACCGGGCGGCTGTCGTCGACCGACCCGAACCTCCAGAACATCCCGATCCGTACCGAAACCGGCCGGCAGATCCGCGACGCCTTCGTGGCCGAACCGGGCAACGTCATCCTGGCGGCCGACTATTCGCAGATCGAGCTGCGGCTGGCCGCGCACATCGCCGACGTGCCCGCGCTGCGCCAGGCGTTCGAGGACGGGACCGACATCCACAACATGACCGCCATGGAGCTGTTCGGCGAAGTGAACCGCGATACGCGCGGGCGGGCCAAGACGATCAACTTCGCGATCCTCTACGGTATCTCGCGCTGGGGACTGGCTGGTCGGCTCGACGTGAGCGTCGACGAGGCACAGGGGATGATCAACCGCTATTTCGAGCGGTTCCCGGGCATCAATCGCTACATTGCCGACACGCTGAGCGAGGCCAAGGCGCGCGGCTACACCACCACGCTGTTCGGCCGGAAGACGCACTTCCCACGGCTCAAGGCGGCCAATCCGAACGAGCGCGCCGGGTCCGAACGCGCGGCGATCAATGCGCCTATCCAGGGGACCAGCGCCGACATCATCAAGCGGGCGATGATCCGGATGGGGCCGGCGCTGATCGAGGCAGGGCTCCCGCAGGTGCGCATGCTGATGCAGGTGCACGACGAACTGGTGTTCGAACTGCCCGAAGGCGATGTCGAGCGTGCGCGCGGCGTGATCGAGCATGTCATGGCGACAGCGGCAGAGCCGGCGGTGAAGCTCACCGTGCCGCTGGGCGTGGATATAGGCGTGGGTCCAAGCTGGGGCGCCGCACATTGATCCCTGCCCCTGCTTCCCCAATGTCGGCTTCCGAAGACATCAGCGCGCTTGCAAAGGGCGGGCGGACCAACGCGCTGGGCTTCCTGCTGCGTCTGCTTGCGCGCCTGCCGTTCCTGTTCATCGCCGGGCGCATCTACGGACCTGAGATCGTCGGACGCTTCGCGCTTGCCGTGGTCGTGGTGGAATTGGCCGCTCTGCTTGCGACGCTGGGCCTGAAGCGTGGGCTGGCGCAGGCGCTGACCAAGGAGGAGCGGCCCCAAAGCTGGGTGGTGTGGGATGCGATGGCCGTGGCGCTGGTCGCGTCGCTGGCCGGTACCGCGCTGTTGATGGTCTTTCCGCAGGTGATGTTCCCGAACAGCCAGGTAACGGCGATCGATCGGGTGCTGCCCTGCATCGTCTTCGCGGTAGCCTGGTCGGACGTGAGCCTTGCGGCGTGCGCCTATCGGCTGAACGTCCAGGCCAGCGTCACCGCGCGCGCGGTGGTCGAGCCCTGGACGATCAGCATCGCGGCATGGGGGTTCTCGTTCGTATCGCGGCAGGACGGGCTGATCCTGTCATACATGCTGTCGATGGCGGCGGCGCTGGTCGCGTCGTTGATCCCGTTCGTGCGCAGCTATGGCTTGCCCCGCGACTGGCGGCCGCAGCTGCCGACGATGTGGCGGCTGGCACGCACGAACGCGCCGCTGGCCGGGGCCGATGCGATCGAATGGGGAACGCGCAACGTCGACCGGTTCATCCTGGGGCTGATGTTCGCGCCGGCGATCGTCGGCGTCTATTACATGGCGCAACAGGTCGCCTCGCTGCCGCAGAAGCTCAAGACGAGCTTCGATCCCGTGCTTGGTCCGGTGATCACGCACAGCCTGCAAGTGAACGACCGGCTCGCCATCGCCCGGCAGGTGCGGCAGGTCGCGTTCTGGATCATGGCCGCGCAGGGCATGCTGGCGCTGATGGGCTCGGTGCCGGGCGAGGCGGTGATGGGTGTGGTGGGACCGCAATTCGTGTCGGGCACCGCGGCGCTCGCCTTCCTGTTGACCGCCGAGGTGCTCGCGTCGCAGGGCGCGGTGTGCGAATCAGCGCTGGTCTACATCGCCCGGCATCGCAACCTGGCGATCTCGATCTTCGCGCTGACGGTGCAGATCGGCCTCAGCTTCGGACTGATCCTGGCGATGCGGGAAGTGGGCTGGCCGATCGCGTACCAGGCTGCCGGCGTCGCCGTGGCACTGATGCTGTCGGTGACGCTGAGCTCGATCCTGAAGTCGCAGCTGCTCCGCAGGCTGCTCGGGGCGCATGTTTCGGGGTGGCGGTGGCCGGTGGTGGCGGCTGCGGCCGTCGGGGCACTGGTGGGATCGGTCTTCACGGCGCTGCCCCAGCGCTATGAGTGGGCCGAGCTTGTGATCGGCGTACCGGCGATCGCGGCCAGCTATGCGCTGGTGCTGTGGAAGTGGGCGTTCAAGGAAGAGGACCGCGCGCTGTTCCAGAAGGTGCCGAAAGCGGAGTCCATGCCTACCCTGCCAGCGCAGGAGCGGATCTAGGCACCTACGTCCACTGCTCCCCGGCTTTCGCCGGGGACCCAGCCCTTAGTGGCGGAAGTGGCGCATGCCGGTGAAGACCATGGCAAGGCCGGCTTCGTCGGCGGCGGCGATCACTTCCTCGTCGCGGATTGAGCCGCCCGGCTGAATGACCGCCGTTGCACCGGCTTCCACCGCAGCCAACAGACCATCTGCAAAGGGGAAGAACGCGTCCGATGCCACTGCCGCGCCGATCGTGCGCGGGGTTGCCCAGCCGGCCTTCTCCGCTGCATCCTTGGCCTTCCAGGCGGCGATGCGGGCGGATTCGAGCCGGTTCATCTGCCCGGCACCGATGCCCGCGGTCGCGCCGTCCTTGGCATAGACGATGGCGTTGGACTTGACGTGCTTGGCGACCGTCCACGCGAAGCGGCAATCGGCGAGTTCCTGCTCCGTCGGCTGGCGCTGCGTCACGACCTTCAGATCGCCCAGTCGACCATTGTCGCGCGACTGGACCAGCATGCCGCCGGCGATCGACTTGAGCATCAGCCCGGGGCGTGTCGGATCAGGCAGTTCGCCGGTGAGCAGCAGGCGGAGGTTCTTCTTGGCCGCGAACACCGCGCGCGCATCGGCATCGGCGTCGGGCGCCACCACCACTTCGGTGAAGATGCCGGCCATCGCCTCAGCGGTTTCGCGGTCGAGCGGGCGGTTGACGGCGATGATCCCGCCGAACGCCGAGACGCTGTCGCAGGCGAGTGCGTCAAGATAGGCTTGCTTCAGCGTGTCCGCGGTGGCGACGCCGCACGGATTGGCGTGCTTGACGATCACCACGGTGGGCGGGCCGTCCTTGAACTCGCTGACCAGCTCGAGCGCGGCGTCGGCGTCGTTGAAGTTGTTGTAGCTGAGCGCCTTGCCCTGAAGCTGCTGGGCCTGAGCGATGCCGGGCGTCCCGGTTTGCGGCAGATAGAGCGCTGCGGACTGGTGCGGGTTCTCGCCATAGCGCAGCTCCTGCCCCTTGGTCAGTGCGACCGGCAGGGTGACAGGCAAGCTCTCGCCCTGATCCGCGAAGGCGAACCAGCTGGCGATCGCCGCGTCATAAGCGGCGGTGGCGGCATAGGCCTTGGCGGCGAAGCGGCGGCGATCGGCGAGCGTCGTCGTGCCCTCGGCGACCAGCGGGTAGTCGGCGGGGTCGGTCAGGATCGCGACGGCATCGTGGTTCTTGGCGGCGGAGCGCACCATCGACGGGCCGCCGATGTCGATATTTTCGATGATCTCGTCGCGCTCGGCGCCGCGGGCGACCGTCTGGGCGAAGGGGTAGAGGTTGACCACAACCAGGTCGATCGCGCCGATCGCATGTTCTTCCATCGCGGCGACATGCTCGGCATTGTCGCGCACCGCCAGGAGGCCGCCATGCACCTTGGGGTGCAAGGTCTTGACCCGGCCGTCCATCATCTCGGGGAAGCCGGTCAGGTCTGAGATATCGCGCACCACAAGCCCTGCTTCGCGCAGCGCCTTGGCCGTGCCGCCGGTGGAGACGAGCTCCACACCCTTGGCGGCGAGTGCCTGGCCGAGTTCGAGGATCCCGGTCTTGTCCGAGACCGAGAGGAGTGCGCGCTTGATGGTGACCTGGTCCATGGCCCGCCCCTTTAGAGGGCGAGACGGTCAGGGCAACCCCCGGCGCGCTTACTTGGCGCGGTGGAAGACCCAGCTGAGGTTGGTGCCGCCTGGCGGTGTCTCGCCGGCAATGACGAGCTGGCGCGTGGCGACCGGCCGGCCGCGGCCGTCAATCCATACGCTCTCTTCGACGTTCAGCGTGCCGCCCTTGCAGCGGAACTGCCACAGCGCGCCGTCAGCGGTCCGCAGGATCGCAGCCTGGCCGTCCTGCGTGGGAGCGACTTCGATCTGAGGATGAAGGTGGAACCGGACGACGAAGGCAGTCGTGCCCTTTGTCCGGCGGCCCTTGGCCGGGATCAGCATGTCCTCGCCGCGCACGTCGCGACCGTCGGGAGAAAGGCCGAGGACGCGGCGATGAAGAAAGCCGAAGCGGCGGCAATAGCCGTCATGGCTGGCCTCTATCCGGCTGCCATGATCGGTCTCATGCCGGGCAAGCTCGACCTCCACCACGCCGCGCCCGAGCGAGCCATCGGCGTGGATGGCAGTCGAGTTGCTGTCGGACAGAACCAGCGTCGAATGCGCAGCGGTGGTACGCAAGCCTTCGGTGAGCTCGGCAGGCAATTGATGCAGCGCGGCGCGCGCGCCGCCGCAGTTGACGACGATTCGGCTGGCACCGTCCGACAATTCAAAGGCCAGGGTCGAAGCACACCCCCCCTCGACCAGTCGGGCGAGCGGCGGCGGCGCGGCGTCGATGACGACGATGCTGGTTCCCGCCGAAAGTCGCTGATAGCCCCATTCGCGCGCCTGCTTGAGCGGGCGGGTTCGCACGCCGGTAGCTTCGACCACCTGCTGGATGCGATCTCCTGAAACCGGTGCGGTGCCCTGGAAGCTGGCGAGCCCCTTGTCGCCATGGCAAACGCCAAGCAGTGCCGTCACCATCTTGGCCTGCGTTTGCTGCAGGAACTCGGGCGGGTCCTGCCGACGTGCCGCATAGGCCTCGATCAATATAGTCAGCAGCTGGATCGCGTCGAGCTGTGCCGCAGGCGAGCGGGTTACTACGCCACCGTCCTCGAACACCGATTGGTCGAGCGCGCGCTTTAGCCCGGCCTCGCCAAAGCCGCGGCGCGGGTCTCCCCCCGGCATCACCAGTCCGGCGACCAGCACACCGCACCAGGCAGCGATCCGCGGCGGCCCGATCTGAACCCGATCCGCGCAGCGGTCGAGGTGGCGGGCGCCACGGGCCAGCGCGTGGAGCAAGGTGGAACGGTAGACGAGGTCCTTGCTCGACAGGATCAACGGCGCATGAGCCGTCCAGGCGAGAATGCGACGGCCCCACAGGTCGCCGCGCCAGGCGGCGTCCGAGACCTTCTCGGCATGAGCAGCCAGCCAGCGCCGCATGATCTCTTCGGCAATCGGCGCACCTTGCGCGCGGGTCGTGACGCTGGACAGGTCGCGGAGCCACGCGAAGCTTTGCAGATAGTCCTCGAACGCCGCGGATCCGCTCGGCCTCGCAAAGTCGATCGAGAGGATTGCCGCCTGCTCGCCGCGAAACGACACCCGGCCGTCGAGCAGCGCGTTGCCGCGCTCGCTATCGCCGAAAAAGGGATCGTCCGGGACGGCGATCAGCTTGAGGGGGTAGCGGCCCTTCAGCCGCATGGCGTGAAGCGGTGTTCCCCAGGTCAGGCGCGAAAGACGTTCGGCAATACGGTCGGCCAGCGACAAACCGCGGTCGCCGCCCATGCGGATCAGCCGCTTGCCCTCCTCGACTCCGTCGGCGGCGGAGCCGGGGACTTCTTCGCTCAACTGCCCCGGAGCGCGGCGATGTTCGCCGCGTACTGAGAGGCACCTCCGGCGAAGGTCGCGGTCCCGGCGACCAAGGCGTCCGCACCAGCGGCGATAGCGCGCGGGGCGGTGTCACGATCGACGCCGCCGTCCACCTCCAAATCGATCGCGCGGCCGCTCGCATCGATGCGCCGGCGAAGCTGGGTGATCTTCGCAAGCTGGCTCTCGATGAACTTCTGCCCGCCGAAACCGGGATTCACGCTCATCACCAGGATCAGATCGACCATGTCCATGATGTGATCGAGGACGTCGATCGGCGTTGCGGGATTCAGCACCACGCCCGCCCGCTTGCCCAGACCCTTGATGGTCTGCAGCGTGCGGTGGAGGTGCGGACCCGCTTCGGGATGCACCGAGATCGTGTCGGCACCGGCATCGGCAAACGCCGCCAGCAACGGATCCACCGGCGTGATCATCAGGTGGACATCGAACGGCTTGGCAGTGTGGTGCCGAAGCGCCTTTATGACCGCCGGACCGATAGTGATGTTGGGCACGAAATGGCCGTCCATGACATCGACATGGATCCAGTCGGCACCCGCTTCGTCGATCGCGCGGATCTCCTCCCCCAAACGGGCGAAGTCGGCGGAAAGAATGGAAGGAGCGATACGGACGGCGGACATGATGCCAGTCCTTAGCATGCGGCGAGTCGCGCGCAACCAATGCTATGGCTGCGCGCACACGCAGGCATCGTTTTCTGCGGAGCACCTCGGACAGAGGCAGCGTCTCAACCCTGACGCCGAAGCCTGACGATGAAGAAGCCGTCGCAGCCGCCTGCCTCCGCAAGGGTTCCTGGGAGAAGCCGGAGGGCTCCGTCTCCACGTGGAACAATTCCGACGGGAAGCTCGTCCGCGCGTGCAGGGTCAATGGCGTAGTCGGGATGTTCAGAGAGGAAGCGCGTTAGCTGCGCCTCGCCTTCTTCGGGTTCGAGCGAGCAGGTCGAGAAGACCAGCACTCCGCCCGGCTGCACCCACTCCGCGGCGCGATCGAGGAGGCGCGCCTGAAGCTCCGCCATTTCCCTGATCAACGCGGGGCGGACACGGTGCAGCACATCGGGATGCCGCCGGAAGATGCCGGTGGCGCTGCACGGGACGTCGAGCAGCACTGCCTGCGCAGGCGTTTCTGGCTGCCATTGCAGGATATCGGCGGCAATCACCCGGAGATCGAGGCCAGTCCGATCACTGTTTTCCCGAAGTCGCGCCAGACGACTTTCGGAAATATCGAGCGACGCGACGTCCCAACCGGCAGCTGCCAGCTGCAGCGACTTGCCGCCGGGTGCGGCACACAGGTCGAGCGCGGAGCCTGCGCCCGCGCCGATCAACCGCGCGGGGATCGAGGCAGCGATGTCCTGCACCCACCAATCGCCCTCGGCATAGCCCGGCAGTTCGGGAACCGAGCTGCCGCTGGGGAGGCGAAGGTGGCCGGGCGCGAGCGACACCGCTTGGGCAATTTGCGTCGGGCGCTGAAGCGTGAGGTCCAGCGGCGGCGGAGCGGCGATTGCCCGCGATGCAGCTTCCACCACGGCCTCGCCCCAATTGCGGTGCCAGCGTTCGGCGACCGCGTCCGGTAGCGCGGGTACTTCTGGGAAGTGCACGCCGCGGCGCATAAGCGTGCCGAACACACCGTGGACGAGCTTTCGCGGGCCGCCATCAACGAGCGGCAATACAGTGGCGATCGCCGCATGGCCTGGCGTGCCGAGGCCGACCGCCTGCGCCAGAGCGATGCGCAATGCGAACCGCGCCTTGGCATCGTGCGGCAGCGGGCGCTGGGTGGCGGAGTCGATCAATGCATCGAGATCGGCAAGCCGGCGCAGCGTCTCGGCGGCGATGGCATGGGCCAAGCCGCGGTCATTGGGCGCCAGCCCCTGAGTGGAACCCGCCAGCGCCTGTTCGAGCGCGAGCCCGCGACGCAGCACCGCGTCGAGCAGGCGCAACGCCGCCCGACGTGCTGGAACGCCCGGGGCGTCGGTGCGGGATGTTCGATCTTGGGGAGCGCGGGACATCGCCGAGCCCTAGCCCCTCCCCTGCGGCGAGGGAAAGCCCTATAGAGAAGGCGAACGACCGGAGATCCGTCATGGCCCAGCGCCCTGCCCATGTTAAGCCGCCCGAATATCTGACCGAAAACCCGCCGGTGCCTGCGCCGGAGCCAGTAGCCTTGCCGGATAGCGACCCGCTCGGGCAGGACCCGACTCGCTATGGCGACTGGGAACTCAAGGGTATCGCAGTCGACTTTTGACGGACGCTCTCAGCGCTCGGCCTTGAGGGGCCGAGACAGCAATGCTTCGATGACCTGAGCCACTTCGGCGCCCTCCAGGAGGGCGTTCACGGCCTGGGTAACGGGCATATCGACGCCGGCTTCCGCCGCTGCCTCGCGCAGCACGGGGGCGGTGAAGGCGCCTTCCGCCACGGTGCGCCGATCCGCCAGCAGCTCGGCGGCACTGCGGCCCTGCCCTAGCCCCACCCCCAACGAGAAATTGCGCGAGCTGGTCGACGAACAGGTAAGGACCAGGTCGCCCAGCCCCGACAGCCCGGTCAGCGTCTCGGCTCGCGCGCCACGCGCCAGGCCGAAGCGCGTCATTTCGGCGAAGCCGCGCGCGATCAGGGCGGCACGGGCGTTCTGGCCAAGGCCGGCACCCTCCACCACGCCACAGGCGATGGCGAGGACGTTCTTCACTGCGCCGCCGATCTCTGCCCCCGCGACGTCGGTCGAGCCGTAGATGCGGAAGGCCGGCGCCGCGAGCCGGTCGGCAAGGCGCGTGCGAAGCGCGTCGTCC
Organism: Sphingomonas sp. S2-65; assembly: GCF_021513175.1. Taxonomy (NCBI): domain Bacteria; kingdom Pseudomonadati; phylum Pseudomonadota; class Alphaproteobacteria; order Sphingomonadales; family Sphingomonadaceae; genus Sphingomonas; species Sphingomonas sp. S2-65. The sequence goes on from NZ_CP090953.1 coordinate 2,430,901, forward strand.
AGGCAGGCGAGCGTAACGGCAGTGGGCTGTCCGGCAGCGACTTCGTACGCGAAGGTCGGGCCGGACAGCACCGCGATCGGCGCATCGGGCGCCGCCGCCTGGGCAACGTCGCCGATTAGCCGGCGGGTGCCGGCCTCGATCCCCTTGGCGCAGAGCACCAGCGGGGTCGTGCCGATGGGTGCCTGCGCGAGCACCGCGCCGACATGCTGCGCAGGAGCAACGACGAGAATCGCGTCCGCATCCGCCAGATCGGCAAGGTCGCCGGTGGCGCGGATCGACGGCGCCAGCGGTACGTTCGCCAGGAAATGACTGTTCTCGTGCCGGGTGTTGATGCTTTCGACCACCTCCGGCTCGCGTGCCCATAACAGCACGGGCTGATCGTTGCGGGCGGCTACCTGCGCCAAGGCGGTACCCCAGGCGCCGCCGCCGATAACTGCGATCCTCATGCCTTCACTCCTGCGCCGCGCACCTTTTCGGCTCCCGGATCGAGCGGCCAGCGCGGTCGGGCGGGAACGTCGAGCGGATCGGTCAACCCGGCAGCGAGGCGCTCGGCGCCGGCCCAGGCGATCATCGCGGCATTGTCCGTACACAGCCAAAAAGGCGGCGCGACGAAGGGCAGATGATGTTCCTCGGCCAGCGACTCCAGCGCTGTGCGAACCGCGGTATTGGCGGCGACCCCCCCTGCAACGACGAGCGCTGAGGGGCGAACCTTGCCCAGCGCGATGCGAGTGCGGTCGATCAGGCAATCGACGACTGCCTGCTGGAACGATGCGGAGATGTCCTCCGCCGAATATTGACCGACGACTCGCGCCACGGCGCTCTTCAATCCGGCGAAGGAGAAATGCGGCTCGCCCGAACCGACCAATGGGCGGGGCAGCGGCACGGCCTTGGGATCGCCGCGCACCGCCGCCGCCTCGACGGCGGGGCCTCCCGGGAAGCCGAGTCCCAGGATCTTGGCGGTCTTGTCGAAGGCTTCCCCTGCGGCGTCATCGATGGTGGTGGCGAGCCGGCGATAGGCGCCGGCACCCTCTACCAGCAGCAGCTGGCAATGCCCGCCCGACACCAGCAGCAGCAGGTACGGAAACTGAAGATCGTGGTCGGTGAGCCGCGGCGACAAAGCGTGCCCTTCGAGATGGTTCACGGCGATGAGCGGCTTGCCACTGGCCAGCGCCAGCGCCTTGCCGGTGACAAGGCCGACCATTACGCCGCCGATCAGCCCGGGCCCCGCAGTCGCGGCAATCGCGTCGACTTGGTCGAGCGTCACGCCGGCCTCTTCCAGCGCAGCCTCGACCAGCGGGCCCAGCACTTCGACATGCGCGCGTGCGGCGATCTCGGGCACCACGCCGCCATAGGGGCGATGCGCGGCGTCCTGGCGCGCGAGTTTATGCGCGCGGATCGTGCCGTCGCTCTCCACCAATGCCGCGGCCGTCTCGTCGCAGCTCGATTCCAGTCCCAGGATCAGCGCCATTGCATCCATCTAAGCTGCCGGGGCATTAGCACAAGCCATGGCCAAGTTCCGTATCGGCACCCGCGGTTCACCGCTGGCACGCACTCAGGCGAAGATGGTTGCTGACTATCTTGTTGACGCTCAGGAAGTCGCGCGAGACGACTTGGAGATCGTTGAGATCCGCACGACGGGGGATCGGGTGCAGGACCGGGCGCTGGCGGAGATCGGCGGAAAGGCGTTGTGGACCAAGGAGTTGGACCGCGCGCTGCTGGCCGGCGACATCGACTGCGCAGTGCATTCGATGAAGGATGTCGAGACGATCCGGCCCGACATGATCAAGATCGCCGCGACTTTGCGGCGCGCGGACGTCCGCGACCGCCTGGTCGGCGCCGAATCAGTGGAAAATCTGCGTCAAAACGCCGTGATCGGCACCAGTTCTCCGCGCCGCGCCGCGCAATTGCGCAAGATGCGCCCCGATCTGGAGATCGTGCTGTTCCGCGGCAATGTCGAAACCCGGCTCGCCAAGCTGGCCGCGGGCGAGGTCGACGCGACTCTGCTGGCCGCCGCCGGACTGGAGCGGCTGGGGCGGCACGATGTCGGCACCGCGATCCCGATCAACGTGATGCTGCCCGCGCCGGCGCAAGGGATCATCGGCATCGAATGCCGCGCCGACGATTCGCATACCAACGCGGTGCTGCAGGCGATTGATGATCCCCAGACCCATGCCTGCGCCAATGCCGAGCGTGCGCTGCTCGCGGCGCTCAAGGCCGACTGCCATTCGCCGGTGGCCGCGCTGGCGACGCTGGAGGGCGGCATTTTGACGCTGCGGGCGGAGCTGCTGTCGGAGGACGGCGCGCATCATCTATATTCCCAGATCGAAGGCGCGCCGCTCGATCCCGAGCTGCCGCGCGCCGTCGCTCACGACCTGCTGGAGCGCGCGCCCCCCGAGATCCGGCGGCTGTTCCAGGCATGAACCGCCCTTTCGCGGTGCTGCGGCCCGAGCCCGGCAATCGGATCATGGCCGCGGCGGTGGAGGCACGCGGGCGGCGGGCCATCCGGCTTCCGCTGTTCCAGATCGCGCCGGTTGCATGGGACGCGCCGGCGCCCGACGCGTTCGATGCCCTGATCCTGACCAGCGCGAACGCAGTGCGCCAGGCCGGACGCGGGTTGGACGGGCTGCGCGGCCTGCCGGTATATGCCGTAGGCGCGTCCACCGCCGAATCCGCCGAACGTGCCGGCTTCCGAATCGCACAGATCGGACGGTCCGGCGCGGCGGAGCTGGTGCGCGCGGCCGAAGCGGCTGGCATCCGCCGGGCGCTGCACCTGGCCGGACGCGAGCGTACGCTGGAGCCCAGCGGCATCGTCGCGGACATCCGCACGGTCTACGCCAGCGAGGAATTGCCGGTGTCGGCGGAGGCCGCCGCGCGGCTGTCGGGATCGATCGCGCTGGTGCAGTCGGCGCGCGCGGGCGAACGGCTGGCCGACATCGTCGATGCGCACGCGATCGATCGCGCCACGATCGCCCTGGTTGCGATGAGCGAGGCGTGCGCGCGGTCTGCGGGCACCGGATGGAAGGTCGTGCACACCGCGCGCGAGCCCAGTCCCGAGGCGCTGCTCGACGTCGCCATCGCCCTGGCCGATTGACCGCGCTGTCTCGGGCGCGAATAAGGGCGCCCATGAGCGACGAGCCTTTCGCGCCGGAAGCGGCACGCACCACCTCCCCAGGGCGGAAGAGCCTGCTGATCGGCGGCCTTTCCTTTCTGAGCGGCATCGCCGCGACCGCCGGCATCCTGCACTTCACCGGGATCGAGCGCAGCCCGTTCCCGCAACCCACCCCGACAATGGCGCTGCCGGCCCAGCCAGTTGCGGTAAAAATGCCCGCAATACCAGCGGGCACTGACCTGGCCACCCTGAGCGCGCGCGAGCAGGCGCTGGCGGGGCGACTGGATCAGCTGGAAAACCGGCTGAGCGATGCCGGCGCCAGCGCGCGCACCGCATCCACTTATGCAACCCAGGCCGAACGGTTGATGATCGCGTTCTCGGTACGCCGCGCGATCGAGCGCGGCACGCCGCTGGGCGGGCTGGAGCAGCAATTGCGCCAGCGCTTCGGCGAGGGCCATGGCGATGCCGTCGCGTCGATCACGCGTGCGGCCGCGCAGCCGGTGACGATCGAGGATCTGCGGCTGGCGATGGACACGATCGCCCCCAAGCTGCTGGCCGGCCCGGACGACAGCGTGTGGGTCCGCGCCCGCCGTATCCTGGGCGACATGGTGGTGCTGCGCCCGGTAGGATCGCCCAGCCCGCGCAGCCCCGACCGGCTGCGCCGCGCCAAGCGCGACCTGGATGCCGGACGCGTCGAAGCGGCGCTGGCGGAAGTCGCGCACCTGCCCGGCGTCGCCAATGCCGAGAGCTGGGTGTCCGCGGCGCGCCGCTATGTCGAGGCGCGGCACGGTCTGGACGAAATCGAGCGGGCGGCCGTGCAGCTTCCCGCCACCCCGCCGCCGGTCGCGGCATCCCAGGCGGTGCCGCCCGACGCGATCTGAGGAACTGAGAATGGCAGAAATGGGCCGGTTCGACTGGCAGGATCCGTTCGCGCTGGAGGCGCAGCTGACCGACGAGGAGCGGATGGTGCAGGCCGCCGCGCGCGACTATGCGCAAGGCGAGTTGCTGCCCCGCGTGACCCGCGCCTTTCTGGACGAGAATTTCGACCGCGAGATCATGTCGGAAATGGGCCAGCTGGGGCTGCTCGGCGCGACGATTCCTGAAAGCTATGGCGGCGCCGGGCTCGGCTATGTCGCCTATGGCCTGGTGGCGCGCGAAGTCGAGCGGGTCGATTCCGGCTATCGATCGGCGATGAGCGTGCAAAGCTCGCTCGTGATGTATCCGATCCACGCTTATGGCACCGAGGAGCAGAAGCGGAAATATCTGCCGAAACTCGCCAGCGGCGAGTGGGTCGGATGCTTCGGGCTTACCGAGCCCGATGCGGGTTCCGATCCGGGCGGGATGCGCACCCGGGCCGAGAAGATCGACGGCGGATACCGGCTAACCGGCGCCAAGATGTGGATCACCAATTCGCCGATCGCCGACGTCATGGTGGTGTGGGCCAAGTCCGACGCGCATGACGGAGCGATCAAGGGCTTCGTGCTCGAGCGCGGGGCCGCCGGGCTGTCGACGCCCAAGATCGAAGGCAAATTGAGCCTGCGCGCGTCGGTGACCGGGGAGATCGTCATGGACGGGGTGGAGGTCGGCGAGGACGCGCTGCTGCCCAATGTCCAGGGACTGAAGGGGCCGTTCGGCTGCCTCAACCGCGCCCGCTATGGCATCGCCTGGGGGACGATGGGCGCTGCCGAGGCGTGCATGCATGCCGCACGGCAATATACGCTCGACCGCCACCAGTTCGGCCGGCCGCTGGCGGCCACGCAGCTGGTCCAGCTGAAGCTGGCCGACATGGAGACCGAGATCGCGCTGGGGCTGCAGGCGGCACTGCGCGCCGGGCGGATGTTCGACGACGGCAATCTGGCGCCCGAGGCGATCAGCATCATCAAGCGCAACAATTGCGGCAAGGCGCTGGCGATCGCCCGCGTCGCGCGCGACATGCATGGCGGCAATGGCATCTCGGCCGAGTTCCATGTGATGCGCCACGCGATCAACCTGGAGACGGTCAACACCTATGAAGGCACGCACGACGTGCACGGGTTGATCCTCGGTCGGGCGATCACGGGAATCGCGGCGTTCTGATGGATCGGCAGCCGGTCCTGGACGGCGAACTGGTCACCATCCGGCCGCTTCGTCCAGAGGATTGGGACGCGTTCCAAGCGGCAGGATCGGACCCGCTAATCTGGGAATTGCATCCGGTACCAGAGCGCTGGCAGCCTGCGAATTTCCGGCGCTTCTTCGAAGAAGCGCTGGCGTGCGGGGGCGGGCTGGCGATTATCGAACGGGCGAGCGGCAGGCTGATCGGGTCAAGCCGTTACGACGCCCACGATCCCGCGAATGACGAGGTCGAAATCGGCTGGACGTTTCTGGCGCGCGCTTTCTGGGGCGGCACCTATAATCGCGAGGTGAAGCGGTTGATGCTGGCGCATATCCACCGGTTCGTCGGCACCGCCGTCTTCCTGGTCGGCGCGCAGAATTTTCGATCCCGTCGGGCAATGGAGAAGATTGGCGGCACGCTGATCGAGGGGCGGCACCACCGTGGCAATGGCGACGTGTTCCCGGATCATGTGGTGTATGCGATCCGTCGGGGTGCCGCGTGAAGCCGCTGGAAGGTCTTCGCGTCGTCGAGCTTGCCCGCATCCTGGCGGGGCCGTGGTGCGGGCAATTGCTGGCCGACCTGGGCGCCGAGGTAGTGAAGGTGGAGCGTCCCGGCATGGGCGACGACACGCGGCATTGGGGGCCGCCCTTTCTGCGCGGCGCCGATGGCGAGAACCGCGATGCCGCGTATTTCCATGCGGCCAACCGCGGCAAGACCAGCCGCTTCCTCGACATCGCCACGCCCGAGGGGCAGGCGAAGGTGCGCGCGCTGATCGCCGGTACCGATGTCGTGATCGAGAATTACAAGGTCGGCGGGCTGGTGAAGTACGGGCTCGATCCCGCGACGCTGCGCGCGGCCGATCCGCGGCTGGTGGTGTGTTCGATCACCGGGTTCGGCCAGACCGGCCCCTATGCCGACCGCGCGGGATATGATTTCATCATCCAGGGGATGGGCGGGTTCATGTCGCTGACCGGCGAGCCCGATGGGGCTCCGCAAAAGGCGGGGGTGGCGTATGCCGACATCTTTACCGGAGTATATTCGGCGGTGGCGATCCTGGCGGCGCTTCGGCGGCGTGACGTCACCGGTGAAGGCGCGCACATCGACATGGCGCTGCTCGACACCCAGGTGGGAGTGCTAGCCAACCAGGCGCTCAACTGGATGGCGAGTGGCGCCGTGCCGCACCGGATGGGCAACGGCCACCCCAATCTGGTGCCGTACCAGGCATTCGAGACGAAGGACGGGGCGTTGATCGTGGCGGTGGGCAATGACGCGCAGTTCGCGCGGCTGTGCGCGGTGCTCGGGCTCGATTTAGCGCAGGATGCGCGGTTCGCGACCAATCCGGGGCGCGTGACGCACCGCGCGGCGCTAATTCCCGTGCTGGAGGCGGCGATCGGCGCGTGGAACAAGGCGGCATTGTACGAGGCGCTGGAGCGCGTGGGCGTGCCCGCCGGCCCGATCAACCGGATGGATGACGTGTTTGCCGATGCGCAGGTCGCCGCGCGGGGGATGCGGATCGAGCGGGACGGGCTGCCGGGCGTGGCGAGCCCGATCGTGATCGACGGCGAACGGATGGTGGCGGATCTCGCCAGCCCGGGACGGGGGATTGGGCATGAAGCGGGGGAGTGATGCCCGGTGCTTCGGCATCGCCTGGGTGGCGGGCTGGGCAGTGGCGGTGTTCCTGCCGAGCGGGCTGATCGCGTGGGACCGGCTTCCCGCCGGCGGGTTCGCGCTGCGGCGGCTGGCGGCGGATAGCTGGCATGTCGCCGACGCGATGGCGCCCGGGGCCAAGCTGATGCTGGGCGGGTTGCTGCTGGCCTTGTTCCTGCTTGCCGACCGGCTGGGGCCCGGCGAGAGGATGGCGGGCGTGCTTGGCGCGATCGCCGGGCTGACGGCGATGCTGCTCACGCTGCTGCTGATCCCGGCGGAGTGGTCGCGCGGGTTCGGGACCGGGCTGACCGGCGAGCGGCTGCCTATGGGGTTGTTGCCGTTTTATCTTGGCGGGGCTGCGGTTGCGGGAGTGGTCCGCGCCCTGTCTGCTGCGCGGTGCCGGGCGGCGCTGGGCAGAGGCTAGTCGTCTCTCTCGCCACCTCGGGCTCGCGTTCCCTGCAGGAGAAGAAGCGGGATCCCGGCTCGAGGCCGGGATGACGGGGGTGCTTAGCCCAAGCGGCGGATCAGTTCCTGGGCGGCGGCGGGGGCGCGGACTTTGCCGCCGTGGATGAAGAAGATGAACGTCTCGCGGGGCTCCGCCTTGGGCGCGTCCTCGGTAACATAGGGCAGCCCGTCGGGGCGGCCGCCCGCGGCCCAGACACGCGCGGCTTCGAGCCAGCGTGGAAAGTCGCTTTCGGGATAGCAGAGCGGATTGTCGTCCTCGCCCGCCTCCAGCCGCGCATAGACGAAGTCGCCGGTGATATCGGCGAGCGCGGGATATTGCGGCGAGTCGGCATAGACGATGGCGACGCCGGCCTCACGGCACATCGCGACGAATTCGGGAACGTGGAAGCTGTCGTGGCGGACCTGCACCGCGTGGCGAAGGTGCATGCCGTCCTGAGTGCGGGGCAGCAGCGCCAGGAAGGCGCGGAAATCGTCGGCGTCGAACTTCTTGGTGGCCATGAACTGCCACAGGATCGGGCCGAGCTTGTCGCCGAGCTCGGTCAGCCCCTGCCCGACGAAGCGCTGGACCGATTCGCCGGCCTCGGCCAGCAGCTTGCGGTTGGTGACGAAGCGCGAGCCCTTTACCGCGTAGACGAAGCCCTCGGGAGCGGTGGCGGCCCAGCCGGCGAAGGTCGCGGGCTTGAAGCTGGAATAATAAGTCCCGTTGATTTCGATCGCGGTCAGCTGTCGGCTGGCATATTCCAGTTCGCGCTTATGGGTGAGCCCTTCGGGATAGAAGGTCCCGCGCCACGGCTCGAAGGTCCAGCCGCCGATGCCTATTCTGATGCTGCCGTTCGTCATGCTGGCAGCATAGCGCGCGATCAGCGTACGCGCGACCAGGTCTGCGACTTGCAGACGAGGCCGGCGATGAGGCAGCCGCGCCCGGTCATCCGGTCGCCCTCGAGCGTGATCCGCCCGCTGAAATCCTGGCCGAGGTCGGGGACATGGACCTTGCCGCGCCACACATTCGCGCCATCGGCATGGAAATCGCGAAAGATCCGAGTGCCGACCAGCGGCGTGCTGGATCCCCGCGCGGCATCGGCGATCGCCTTGTCGCTCGCCCAGACCACCGTTCCGCACAATTGCACGCCGCAGGATTCGAAACGGACATGGACGCTGTCGCGCGGGTTGCGCCAGATGGTGCCGGCGAGCGCGACGGGCTCGGCCTGGAGCGGCGAGACGAGCGACAGGAAGAAGGGGAGCAGGGCGATCATGACGCCTGCTTGGCTTGCGCAAGGCGGGGGATCAACCCCCTGATGTGCGGAAGAACCGCTGGAGCGGGCGAAGGGATTCGAACCCTCGACCCCGACCTTGGCAAGGTCGTGCTCTACCCCTGAGCTACGCCCGCTCTGGCGTTCTGCCCGGCGCCGAAGCGCTTGGGCTGGGTGAGGCGCGTCCACTAGCGGCGGGTTTCGGGGTGCGCAACCCCCTTTTCGCCAGTTTCGGAAAAAGCTTGGCGCACGCGCCGCGAACGCCCACATAGCGGCGCAACGAGATTTGCCCTGTAGGAGTGACCATTGGCCACGCTTGGTATGAGCCCCGCCGAGAAGGAAGCTGTCGACGCCTTCCGCCGCGACATCGTCGAACCGTCGATGACCAGCCTGGTCGTCATCGATTTCTGGGCGGAATGGTGCGGCCCGTGCAAGGCGCTGACGCCGGTGCTGGAAAAGGTGACCGCGGACTATGCGGCCAAGGGCGTGAAGCTGGCCAAGGTCGATGTCGACAAGAACCAGTTCATCGCCGCGCAATTCCAGGTGCGCTCGATCCCGACCGTGTACGCGATGTTCCAGGGCCAGCTCGTTGCCGACCTGACCAGCGCGCGCACCGAATCGCAGCTGCGCACGATGCTGGACCAGATCCTGCGCCAGCTGCCGGTGGCGAGCGAGGAAGCGCAGGCGGAGGCCGAGCTGGAGCCGCTGATCGCGATGGGCGAGCAGGTGCTGGCCGATGGCGACCCTGAGCGCGCGCTGTCGGTGTTCGAGCAGATCGAGGCGATGGCGCCGGGTCACCCGGTGGTCGCCGCCGGCCGCGTGCGGGCGCTGATCGCGCTGGGGCGGGCCGAGGAAGCGCAGGCGGCACTCGACGCGCTGCCCGAAGAGACGGCCAAGGCGCCTGAGCTGGCCGGAGCCCGGGCGGCGCTGAGCCTGGCGCTGGAAGCGACGCCGGTCGACGATCTGGGTGAGGTGCGCGCGCGTGCGGCTACCGGCGACATGGATGCGCGGTACGAACTCGCCGGCGCACTGATGGCGAACGACCGCGAAGGCGCCGCCGAGACGCTGCTGGACATGATCCGCGACGACAAGGCGTGGAACGAAGGCGCCGCGCGCCAGCGGCTGCTGACGCTGTTCGAGGCGGTCGGGCTGGAGGATCCCTGGGTCTCGGCCCAGCGGCGCAAGCTGTCGGCGATCCTGTTCGGATGACGGTGACGCGCCTATCGGTGTTCCCGCTGGCAGGCGCGCTGCTGTTCCCGCGGGCGCATCTTCCCCTCCACGTGTTCGAGCCGCGCTACCGGGCGATGGTGTCCGACGCGCTGGCGCGGGACCGCCGTATCGGCATGATCCAGCCGCGCGGCGGGGGCGACAAGCCGCCGCTGTTCGCGATGGGCTGTGTCGGGCGCATCGCCGAGGTGGAGGCGCTGCCCGATGGCCGTTTCGACATCGTGCTGGAAGGCCTGGCGCGCTTCACGCTGGTGCGCGAGCTCGATGTGAGCACGCCGTTCCGCCAGATCGAGGCCGAGCTGGAGCCGCTTGGCGAGAGCGAGACTCTGTCGCTGGGCGAGCGTGCGTCGATCGAGATGGAGGCGCGGCGCTTCGCCGATGGCCTGGGCTACGCAGTCGATTGGGAAGCGGTGACCCGCCTGGACGACGAATCGCTGGTGAACGGCATCGCCCAGATCGCACCGTTCGACGCGGCGTCGAAGCAGGCGCTGCTGCAGGCCGATTCGCTGGGCGAGCGCGCCGAGCTGGCGGTGCAGCTGATGCAGTTCTTCGGGCGGCACGGCGAGGACGGAGCGACGCTGCAATGAGCCTGGACCCGTGGCTGGTGGAGCGGCTGGTGTGCCCGGCGACGCGAACGAAGCTGCGCTATGACGAGGCGGCGCAGGAGCTGGTGTCGGATGAGGCCGGTGTCGCGTATCCGGTGCGCGATGGCGTGCCGGTGTTGCTGGTAGAGGCTGCGCGGCGAATCGATTGAGGGTAGTGCGCGATCGATAACGACACGCTTGGGGCACTCCCCTCCATCACCTCCTGCGGTCCCCCTCCCCGGTCCGGGGAGGGTTTTAAGCGCTCAGTCCCTGAAGCAATTTGGGCACGTCGCCGCTTTCGCCGCGGGCTTCGGCCATGAACCAGTTCTTGAGCATCGGCAGCTTGTCGACGGCAGACAGGCCGAAGCGGCGGACGCTGGCCGCGGTCTTGCCGGGGATACCGAACAGGCGCGTGAGGCCATCGGTGGCGGCGGCGACCATGAAGGTGTCGAGGCCGCGCCAGCGCTGGTAGCGGGCCAGCAGCTGGGGGTCGCCCAGGTCCATGCCGAGCCGCTTGCCGTCGACCAGCACCTCGACCAGCGTGGCGACGTCACGGAAGCCGACATTGACTCCCTGGCCGGCGATCGGATGGATGCCGTGCGCGGCGTCACCCACCAGCGCAAGACGATCAGCGGTGATCCAGGCGGCGTGGTGGAAGCCAAGCGGGTAGCTCGAGCGTGCCGACAAATTGCTGAGCGGCCCCAGGAACCCTCCCATGCGCTTCTCGAGCTCGGCGAGGTAGCCGCGCTGGCTGATCTTCATCAGCCCGGCGGCTTCGTCGGCCTTTACCGTCCACACCACCGCCGAGCGGTGCCCATCGGCATTGTCGGGAAGCGGCAGGATGGCGAAGGGGCCGTCGGGATAGAAGATCTCGAAGGCGATGTTTTCGTGGCTGCGCGCATGGTTCATCGTCGCGATCATCGCGGCATGGTCATAGGTCCAGCGCGCGGTCTTGAGCCCGGCGGCCTCGCGCGTCGGCGAGTTGCGGCCTTCGGCGGCGATCAGCAGCTGGGCACGCACGGTGGCGCCCGAATCGAGCAAGGCGGTGACGCCGAACTCGCCCCGCTCCACCGACACGGTCCGCGTCTTCATCCGCAGATCGGCGAGCGATGCGGCCTGGGCGGCTTCGAACAGGGCAGTGCGCAGGATGCGGTTCTCGAACATGGTGCCGACCGCGCCTTCGCCATCGCCGGGCGCGAAGTCGAGCTTGCCGGGCTCCAGTCCGTCGCTGACGCGGATCCCCTGGATCGGACAACCCTTGCCGGCCAGCCGGTCAGCCACGCCGATCGCTTCGAACATGCGCATCGGCGCGCTGGCGATCGCCGAGGCGCGGCCGTCGAAAGCCGCCTGGAGGATGAGTTCGGGGTCGGCCGGATCGACGACGATCGAGGAGATGCCATGGGCGTCGAGCGCGACGGCAAGCGCGCTCCCCACCAAGCCGCCGCCGAGGATGAGAATGTCCGCGCTGTCCATGCCCTGCCCCTACCCCTGTTCGCCGGTGCAGGCCAGCGGTACAAAACAGGGCCATAGTTGACGAGCGACTCCCTTTGAGCGATCATCCCGGCACACCTGACAATCTGGAGGCTGGGCGATGGCGACCCGGGCACAACCGTCGCTGTTGCGCGACACGATGAAGGCTGGCGCACTGCGCAGCACCGCGCTGATCGGCGGCACGATCCTGTTCCTGGCAACGGTGGCGTTGCTGGTCGCGATGCTGAGCTATCATGCGCAGGATCCGTCGATGAACACCGCCTCCGGCGGCCCGGCGCGCAACCTGATGGGCGGCAGCGGTGCCTGGATCTCCGACCTGCTATATGCCTTGCTGGGATTGCCGGTGCTGCTGGTGATCCCGGTCGGCTTCATCGTCACCAATCGGCTGTGGCTCGATCGCCCGGTAGGCGCCTGGACGCAGATGCTGCGCGGGGCGGCGCTGAGCGCGTGCCTGGTCGCGGCGGGATTGACCTTGCTCCACATCGACTGGTCGCTGGCGATCGATTGGCGGCTGCCCGGGGGCATGGGCGGCATCGTAGGGCTGGCGGTGGCCGGCCTGGTCGATTGGCTGATCGGGCTGGGCGGCAACCCGGCCGTGTCGTTCTGGGCCGGGCGGGTCCTCGGCGCGGCTGCGACGCTGTTCGGGCTGTTCTTCTGGTGGCGGACGCTGGACTTCACGTTGCCCGATCGGGTGATGCGCTTCCCGAGCCTGACCGGGCCGGCCAAGCAGCGGCTGTTGCGCGGTCCCGAGCCGCGGCTGGGCAGCGAGGACGTCGCCGAGCTGCCTTCGGCCAATGCGCTGTTCGAGGCCGGCGAGCCGAGCGCGCCGCGCAAGGTGGTGGTGCCGGATAACCGTCCGGCGCCGGTGATCGCCGAGCGCGGCACCTCCCCTGCCCCGGCCAAGGCGCGGATGGCGCCCGAGCAGACCAGCCTGGACTTCAAGGACAGCTATACGCTGCCCGCGCTCGACCTGTTGAAGCCGGGGCCCGCCAACCAGCACGCGACGATCGACAAGGCGGCGCTGGAGCGCAATGCCCGGCTGCTGGAAAGCGTGCTCGACGATTTCAACGTAAAGGGCCAGGTGGTCGAGGTTCGCCCCGGCCCGGTCGTGACGATGTACGAGTTCGAGCCGGTCAGCGGGATCAAGGCGAGCCGAGTCATCCAGCTGGCCGACGATATCGCCCGCAACATGAGCGCGATCTCCGCGCGCGTCGCCACCATCCCGGGCCGCACCGTGATCGGCATCGAGCTGCCGAACGTAAAGCGCGAGGGAGTGAACCTCCACGAGCTGATCGGCAGCCAGAGTTTCGAGGATCAGGGCGCCAACCTGCCGCTGGTGCTGGGCAAGAACATCGCCGGCGAGCCGGTGATCGCCGACCTGGCGCCGATGCCGCATCTGCTGGTCGCGGGTACCACCGGTTCGGGCAAGTCGGTGGGCCTCAACTGCATGATCCTGTCGCTGCTGTACCGGCTGACGCCCGACCAGTGCCGGATGATCATGATCGATCCCAAGATGCTGGAACTCAGCATGTACAAGGACATCCCGCATCTGCTGGCCGACGTCGTCACCGACCCGCCCAAGGCGGTGCGTGCGCTGAAATGGGCAGTCGAGCAGATGGAGGATCGCTATCGGATGATGGCGAGCGTCAATGTCCGCAGCCTGGCCAGCTTCAACGACAAGGTGCGGCTGGCCAAGGCCAAGGGTCAGCAGCTCGGGCGCAAGGTCCAGACCGGCTATGATCCCGACACCGGACGGCCGATCTATGAGGAAGAGACGCTCGACCTGCAGCCGCTGCCGCTGATCGTGGTGATCGTCGACGAGCTGGCCGACCTGATGATGACGGCGGGCAAGGAAGTCGAATTCCTGATCCAGCGGCTGGCGCAGAAGGCGCGCGCGGCGGGCATCCACTTGATCATGGCGACGCAGCGCCCCTCGGTCGACGTCATCACCGGCGTGATCAAGGCCAATTTGCCGACGCGGATCAGCTTCCACGTCACGTCGAAGATCGATTCGCGCACGATCCTGGGCGAGCAGGGCGCCGAGCAGCTGCTGGGCCGCGGCGACATGCTGTACATGGCCGGCGGCAAGCAGATCCTGCGCGTCCACGGGCCGTTCGTCAGCGATGACGAAGTGCAGGCGGTTTCGGACTTCTGGCGCTCGCAGGGGACGCCGGATTATATTTCCGCGGTCACCGAGGAGCCGGAGGATGGCGGCTTTGCGCTGGAGGGCGGGCCGCAAGGCGACGATACGCCCGAGGAGCAGCTGTACCGCCGCGCCTGCCAGCTGGTGGCGGAGAGCCAGAAGGCATCGACCTCATGGCTCCAGCGCCAGCTGCGCGTGGGCTACAACTCGGCCGCACGGTTGATCGAACGGATGGAAAAGGACGGGCTGGTGTCGCGCCCGGACCATGTCGGCCGCCGCGAAGTGCTGATGGACACCGACGGGCGACCGCTGAACTGAACCGGATCGTTTGGCGGCCAAACGGGTTCAGGGGACATTCAAGCCGCGCCCTGTAGGGGTGTCATCCAGCTTTGGAGATTTCAATCGTGTTTGCACGGCCCCTTGCCTTCACTCTGCTCGCTGCCCCGGCGCTGATCGCGGCCGCGCCTGTGGGCGAACTTGCCCAGGTGCAGCAGCATCTGCAGGGGCTGAGCAGCATGACCGCGACCTTTGCGCAGACCGACCGCACCGGGCGGACGGTGGGCGGTACGCTGACGCTGAAGCAGCCGGGCAAGATCCGCTTCCAATATGAAAAGGGCGTGCCGCAGCTGATCGTCGCGGACGGGCGCAGCCTGTATTTCATCGACTATCAGGTACGCCAGGTCGACCGCTGGCCGATCGGCAGCTCGCCGCTGGGCGTGCTGCTCAACCCGAAAAAGGATATGTCGAAGTTCGCCAAGGTGCTGCCGACAGGCGATCCGCGCGTCGTGTCGGTTGAGGTGCAGGACCGCGCGCATCCCGAATATGGCCGCATCACGTTGATCTTCCAGAAGAACGCATCGGGCCCTTCGGGGTTGATGCTGCAGGGCTGGGTGGCATTGGATTCGCAGGGCAACCGGACGACGATCCGTCTGTCCAACGTGCGCTTCAACGTGCCGGTGTCGGACGGGACGTTCCGCTGGAACGACCCGCGGCAACGAAATCGCTGATTCCTGAACATTGTTCATGCTGGCGACAGGTTCGCGGGCCTAGAAGCATCGGGCGGATGTGGGACGGTACTCGGGATTTTCCCCCTGTTGCTCGAGGTCGAACCATTTCCCGCCTGCGTG
Organism: Sphingomonas sp. S2-65; assembly: GCF_021513175.1. Taxonomy (NCBI): domain Bacteria; kingdom Pseudomonadati; phylum Pseudomonadota; class Alphaproteobacteria; order Sphingomonadales; family Sphingomonadaceae; genus Sphingomonas; species Sphingomonas sp. S2-65. Next base: position 2,446,036 of record NZ_CP090953.1, read on the forward strand.
ACGAACGCTAGGTCGGCCCTCGCTCCATTGCCCCCGGAGCGGGGGCCTTTCCTTTTTGGAGCGCTGCGCTTGGCGGTGGGCTGGAACCACCCGCCAAAAGCGCTACATCGCCTGCGTGAAGATCGCTTCCTGGAACATCAACTCGGTCCGCTTCCGGATCGGCATCGTCGAACAATTCCTGCGCGACGAGTCGCCGGACGTCCTGTGCCTGCAGGAAACCAAGGTGATCGACGGCGACTTTCCCGAGGAAGCATTCCGCGCGCTCGGCTATGACCACATCATCAAACACGGCCAGCGCATGCACCACGGCGTGGCGATCATCGCGCGGGTGCCGATGGTCGAGGACGACCGGCTCGACTGGCAGGCGAACCAGGAAGCGCGGCATGTCGGCGTCGCGCTGCCGAACGGCGTGCGGCTGGAGAATGTCTACGTCCCCGCCGGCGGTGACATTCCGAACCGCGAGGTGAACCCCAAGTTCGGCCAGAAGCTCGATTTCATCCAGCGCATGACAGAGTGGTCGGCGAGCCTCGACACCCCGACGATCCTGGTCGGCGACTTCAATATTGCGCCGCTGGAATGCGACGTGTGGAGCCACAAGCAGCTGCTCGATGTCGTCAGCCACACGCCGATCGAAGTTGAGGCGCTGGGGCGGCTGCAGGCGACGCATGACTGGGTCGATCTGGGCCGACGCTTCATCCCCGCGCCCGAGCGCTGCTTCACCTGGTGGAGCTACCGTTCCAAGGACCGCAACGCGAACGACCGCGGGCGGCGGCTGGATCATATGTGGGCGAGCCCCGGCATTGCGGACCAGGCGGTGGCGCACAAGGTGTGCGAGCCGTGCCGCGACTGGCTCAAGCCATCCGACCACGTACCGCTCATCACCGAGTTCGCCTTTTGAGCGCGCGCGCGGCTGCCCAGGCCGTGGACGCGCTGCGGCGCGGCTGGCCGATCGCAATCCGTGGAGGCGACGGCACGCTGCGGCTGCTGGCGATCGAAACCGCCGATGCCGAGCGGTTGAAGGCGTTCGATCCCGAGGAGCGCGCGCCGGTGCTGCTGTCGGCGGGGCGTGCGGCAACGCTGAAGCTCGCCAACCAACGCGACGCGGCGACGCCCGAAGGGCCGGTGCTGGTCGAGCGGGTGCCGTGGCTGGACTTCGACACCGGGACCGCGCTCGCCGACCCGCAGCTCGATCTGGCGACTCCGCTCAAGGGGCCGTTCCGCGCGATCCCGATCGAAGCGGGCGATGCGGCTGTGGCGGCGCTGCGGCTGGCGCGGGTCGCGGGGCTGTTGCCTGCCTTCTTCGTGCTGGAGGAAGACGATGCCGACGCGATCACGCCTGCCGACATCGACGCGCATGAGGATGCCGACCGGCTGCGCATCGTCGGGCGGGCGCGGCTGCCGGTGGAAGGCGCCGAGGATAGCGAGATCGTCGCCTTCCGCACCGACGAGATGCCGGGCGAGCATGTCGCGCTGGTGATCGGGCAGCCGGACGGCACGCCGCCGCTGGTGCGGCTGCATAGCGAATGCCTGACCGGGGACGTGCTCGGCAGCCTGAAATGCGATTGCGGGCCGCAGCTGCGCGCCGCGATCGCCGCGATCGAAGCGAGCGGCTGGGGGATCCTGCTGTATCTGCGCCAAGAAGGGCGCGGGATCGGGCTGATCAACAAGCTGCGCGCCTATGCGCTGCAGGACCAGGGGTTCGATACCGTTGACGCCAATACCCGACTGGGGTTCGCGGTAGATGCGCGCAACTTCGCGATCGCCGGACGGATGCTGGCGCTGATGGGACAGACGACGGTGCGGCTGCTGACCAACAATCCGGACAAGGTGGCGGCGCTCAAAGCCTCGGGCATCATCGTTAGCGAGCGGGTGGCGCACAAGCTGCCGCCCAATCCGCACAATGAACGGTATCTCGCGACGAAGCGTGACCGCACCGGGCACCAGTTATGATCTGAACTAGAAGATCAGCTTCCGGACGTCGTCGAAGCTGGCGGCGATGTCGTGGACGCCGAGCGCGCGCAGGCGGCCGGCATGGTCGGGGGCACAGTGGCTGGCGACGCACATGCCGATGACGTGTGCGCCCGATGCGACCGCGCCGGTGACGCCGACCTGCGAATCCTCAAGGATCACGCAGCGCGTGATGTCCGCGCCGAGCGCCCTGGCGGCGTGGAGGTAGATGTCGGGCGCCGGCTTGCCGCGCTCGACATGCTCGTGGCCGCTGAAGATCTTGTCGCCGAATATGGGGCGCACCCCGAGGTGATCGAGATGGCGGGTGATCCAGGTGGTGCTGCTCGACGACGCGATGGCGCGCGGCAGGTCGGCGGGCAGATCGAGCAGGAAGCGGATCGCGCCGGCGACCTCGGGCAGCCCCTCGTCCAGCACGCGGCGATCCTCGGCGCGGCGGGCTTCGTGGAAGCTGTCGGGAAGGGGGCGGCCGATCCACTGCTCGACCGCGCCCAGGAACGCGGTACCCGACAGGCCCATGAAATTGGCCATCGACTGTTCGGGCGTGGTCGGGTGGCCGATGCTGCTCAGATAGTCGGCGATCTGGCGATTGCCGGCGGCCTCGCTTTCCAGCAGCACGCCGTCAAAGTCGAAGATAATGGCGTCGAACTTCACGCGCGCGCTCCGAACAGGGCCGATCCGATGCGGACATGGGTGGCGCCGATCGTCACCGCGGTGGCGAAGTCGCTGGACATGCCCATGCTGAGGCCAGGCACCCCATGGTCGCGCGCCATCTTGGCGAGCAACGCGAAATAGGGTGCGGGTTCGGTCGCCAGCGGCGGCACGCACATAAGCCCGGCCACGGGCAGGTCGGCCGCGCGCGCCTGTTCGATCAGCTTGGGCAGATCGGCGACCAGGCAGCCCCCCTTTTGCGGCTCGTCGCCGATATTGACCTGGAGGAAGCAGGCGGGACGCCGGTGCTGCTTGTCCATCGCCCTGGCGAGCGCGGTGACCAGCGAATCGCGGTCGACCGAGTGGATCGCGTCGAACAAGGCGACGGCTTCCTCGGCCTTGTTCGATTGAAGCTGCCCCACCAGGTGCAGCTCGATCCCGGAGGTTTCCGCGCGGAGCGCCGGCCATTTCACCTCCGCTTCCTGCACGCGGTTCTCGCCAAAGACGCGCTGGCCCGCGGCGATCAGCGGACGGATGGCGTCGGCATCGTGTGTCTTGGAGACTGCGATCAGCGTGACCGCGTCGGCCTTGCGATCGGCGATGTGGGCGGCGCGGGCGATTTCGTCGCGCACCTGTTCGAGGCGCTGGCTGGCGTCGTCTGTTGGCATGCGCCGCGCTATAGGCAGGTGGATGCGCGCCCGCCACCCCTCCCCGCCCAAGCTATGGCTGATGACCGACGAGCGAATGTGCGAGCGGCTGTGGGCGGCTTTGGAACGGATGCCGCGCGGCAGTGGGGTGATTTTTCGGCATTATCGGCTGCCGCTGGCGGAGCGGCGGGCGCTGTTCGCGCGGGTCGCGGCAGTGGCGCGGCGGCGTGGGCTGGTGCTGTTGCGCGCCGGCGAGACGCGGCTCGGGCGCGGGGAGGACGGGACGCACGGCACGCGGCGGCGGGTGCGAGGTTGGTATAGCCGATCTGCGCATTCGCCCGAGGAGGTCGTGGCGGGGGCGCGGGCGGGTGCGGATCTGTTGTTCGTGTCGCCGGTATTTGCCACGCGATCGCATCCCGGCGCGCCGGCGCTGGGGCCGGTGCGGCTGGGGATGCTGGTGCGCGGGGTCGGGGTGCCGGTGATCGCGCTGGGGGGGATGAACGCGCGGTCGGCACGACGGCTGCGGGGGGTAGGCGTATATGGCTGGGCTGGGATCGATGCGTGGACGGGGTGATGCGGCCTATCCTCCCCCTGGCGGGGGAGGATGGACGAACCTGCATTGAACTTGAAGCGCCGGTTAGAAGCGGAAAGCAGTGCCCACATAGACCGCCTGGCTGTCGCGGCGATCGTCTTCGAGCTTGGGCAGGCGGTCACGCTCGCTCTTGTAGCGCACGCCTGCGGTCACATCGAGGTTGCGGGTCAGCGAATAGGAGCCGCCCAGGTCCATCGAATAGCTCGGCTTGTCGCCGATCAGCACCGGCGCGGCACCTTCGATCGGACGGTCGGCGGTCGCCTGGACCCGTCCCGTGACGCGCTTGCCGCTGTAGCTGAACCCAAGATTGGCACGCTCACGGCTACCGGGCTGATGGACCAGTTCGACCTTGGTGACGTCGCCCGACACGGCGAAGCGCTTCCAGCCGACCGACGCACCCAGATTATAGCCGATCGGTGCCAAGCTGACGGCAGCCGGCGCAGCCGCGGCGAATTCCTCACGCTCCAGGCGCACCGTACCGGTAGTGCGGGCACGCACCGCCACGGTCACACCACGGCGGGTGCCGGCGCGGACTTCGGAGGGCGTAAAGCGGAAGCCGGCTTCGGGCATGCCGCTGCGTGCGAGGATTGCAGCGAGCTTGGGATCGGCCGCAGCCGGCGTGAAGGTGCCGAGGCCGCCGCGCGGCGTGAATGCCTGACGCGGCGCAACGCGGCGGTCGACGCCGTTGCGGTCCTGCGCCTGCAAGGCGGGCGAAACGGCGGCACAAAGCGCGCAGAGCACGCCCATCCCGATCGTCGCTTTCCACCCTGGCCGTCGCATGAAAACCCCTTTGTTGAGTCGCCCTACCATGATCTGGGGCCGAGGTTCCACCGATGCGAGCGCTAACGCGCAATTTTCGCGCCAGTGTTGCCCGATGCCCACAGACTCGCCTCCGGACTCGTCCGAAGCGGATAATCTGGATCCTTGGTTCTGCGCGATCCTGCAGAAAGGTGCACACGTTGATCGCAATTAAATTAAAAATATAAATTAGTGATATCGTCTGATGATGGACTCGGCAGAGACAGCAGAACAGCGTCTAGTGCGCCGACAGACTATTCGCGTTCCAGCCATGCTGGTCCGCAACCATCATGCGCTGATGCAGGTCTGCGTGATGGACATCGGCTCGCTCGGCTGCCGCTTCAGCAAGGCCGAAGGGTTGAGTATCGGCAGCTTCGTCACACTGGTGGTCGACGGCCTGCCCGATCTGGAAGCCTGGGTGGCCTGGAGCACCAGGTCGGAAGCGGGCGTGGCCTTCGCATATCGGCCGCCGCATTCGGTGATCGCCCGATTGTCCACACTGGATCTGCGACCCACAGACCGGCACTGACGCCCGGTCGTGCCGGGTCATTCCCGTTGGGCGTATCACCGCGACCGGGAGCGTTCCAGGCGCCTTGCTACCGCCACAAGCGCCACTATAGATGCAGCTTGCCTTCTATCTGCCTGTAGGAATGTGTCGATGAACCGCCTGTTGCGCACTGCGATCCTTGGGTCGCTCGCTCTTTCGATCACTGCGTGCGGTGGTGGCCGCGACCGTCCGAGCACCGATCTGGCCGCGTCGCGGGTTACCACGATCGGCGTGAACTCGTATCTGTGGCGCGCCACGCTCGATACGCTGAGCTTCATGCCGCTGCTCCAGACCGATTCCAATGGCGGCGTGATCGTCACCGACTGGTATGTGAACCCGAACGTGCAGACCGAGCGGATGAAGGTGACCGTCACCGTGCTCGATCAGGATCTGCGCGCCGATGCCGTGCGCGTCGCGGCGCTGCGCGAAGTAAACCGCAACGGCCAGTGGGTCGCGGCGCCCGTCCAGGCGGCGACCGTCCAGAAGCTGGAAGACATCATCCTGACTCGTGCGCGCGACCTGCGCCGCGCCGCGCTGACCAACTAAGCGGATCATGGCGTCACGCTTCAACCCGCTCAAGGCGGACGCGGCGTGGCAGAAGGCGTGGGACGACCGCCGCACCTTCGCCGCGCGCGACGATTCGCCCAAGCCCAAGAGCTTCGTGCTCGAGATGTTCCCGTATCCGTCGGGACGCATCCATATGGGCCATGTCCGCAACTACACGATGGGCGACGTGCTGGCGCGCTATCGCCGGATGACCGGGCATGAAGTGCTTCACCCGATGGGGTGGGACGCGTTCGGCATGCCGGCCGAAAATGCCGCGATGGAGCGCAAGGTCCATCCCGGCAGCTGGACGCGCGCGAACATCGCGACGATGCGGGCGCAGTTGAAGCGGCTGGGCTTCGCGCTGGACTGGACGCGCGAGATCGCCACCTGCGAGCCCGATTATTACGGGCACGAGCAGGCGCTGTTCCTCGATCTGCTCGACGCCGGCCTGGTCTATCGCAAGGAAAGCGCCGTCAATTGGGACCCGGTCGACATGACCGTGCTGGCCAACGAGCAGGTGATTGACGGGCGCGGCTGGCGCTCGGGCGCGTTGGTGGAGCGCAAGAAGCTCAGCCAATGGTTCCTCAAGATCACCCAGTTCGCCGACGAATTGCTCGAGGGCGTGCGCGGGCTCGAGCATTGGCCGGACAAGGTCAAGCTGATGCAGGAGAACTGGATCGGCAAGTCCGAGGGGCTGCAGTTCCGGTTCGCGCTTTCTTCTCCCCTTCCGCTTGCGGGAGGGGCCGGAGGGCCTGAAGCGAAGGACGATGAAGGAGCCTCCCCTCCCCTGGCCCCTCCCGCAAGCGGAAGGGGAATCGAAGAGGTCGAAGTCTTCACCACCCGGCCCGACACGATGTTCGGGTCGAGCTTCGTCGCGGTCGCCGCCGATCATCCCATCGCGCAGGCGCTGGCCGCGAACGATCCCGAGGTGCAGGCGTTCATCGAGCGGTGCAAGCAGGGCGGCACCACCGCGGCCGAACTAGAGACGCAGGAGAAATTGGGTTGGGACACCGGGCTGCGTGCCCGGCATCCGCTTGATCCCAGCTGGGAACTGCCGGTCTACATCGCCAATTTCGTGCTGATGGATTACGGCACCGGTGCGGTGTTCGGCGTGCCCGCGCACGACCAGCGCGATTTCGAATTCGCCACCAAATATGCCCTGCCGATCCGGCGGGTGGTCTCCGAAGGCGACCAGACCGCGCCCGACTTCCACGGGACCGAGGCTTATACGGGCCCCGGTACGATCGTGAATTCGCACTTTCTCGACGGGCTCGACATCGCCGATGCCAAGCGCGCGGTCATCCGCCGCGCCGAGGAAGGCGGCTGGGGCACCGGCACCACCGTCTGGCGCCTGCGCGACTGGGGGGTTTCGCGTCAGCGTTACTGGGGCACGCCGATCCCGATCATCCATTGCGATGGCTGCGGCCCGGTAGGCGTGCCGCGCGAGCAATTGCCGGTGGTGCTGCCCGAAGATGTCAGCTTCGACGTTCCCAGCAATCCGCTCGACCGGCATCCGACCTGGAAGCAGGTCGATTGCCCCAAGTGCGGCAGCGCGGCGCGGCGCGAGACCGATACGCTCGACACGTTCGTCGATTCGTCCTGGTATTTCATCCGCTTCGCCAGCCAGCCATCGGACAAGCCGTTCGACAAGGCAGTGGCCGAGCAGTGGCTGCCGGTCGGACAGTATATCGGCGGCGTCGAACATGCGATCCTGCACCTGCTCTACGCGCGCTTCTTCACCCGCGCGCTCCAGCATATCGGCAAGATCGGCGTGGCGGAGCCGTTCGCCGGACTGTTCACCCAGGGCATGGTGACGCACGAGACCTACAAGTCGCTGGATGGGCGCTGGCTGTCGCCCGAGGAGATCCGCAAGGACAGCGCCGGCGCGGTCGAGATCGCCAGCGGTGACGTCGTGACGCTTGGCCGCATCGAGAAGATGTCCAAGTCCAAGAAGAACACGGTCGATCCCGAACCGATCGTCGACCAATATGGCGCCGACGCGGTACGCTGGTTCATGCTGTCGGACTCGCCGCCCGAGCGCGACCTGGAATGGAGCGAGAACGGCATCGAAGGCGCGTGGCGCTTCGTCCAGCGGCTGTGGCGGCTGTTCGACGGGTTGGAAGAGGCTGAAGGCGCCGACAAGGACCTCGATCGCAGGCTCCACCGCACGATTGCCGGCGTCGCCGAGGACATCGACGCGCTGACCTTCAACAAGGCGGTGGCGAAGCTCTACGAGCTCACCAACGCCATCGAGAAGGCGCAGCCCTCCGCGTCGCGGAACACGGCGATCCGCACGCTGGCGCGCGTGGTGGCACCGATGGCGCCGCATCTGGCCGAGCAGGCCTGGGCGGAGATGGGCGGCGACGGGCTGATCGCCGACGCGCCCTGGCCCGAGGTCGACCCTGCCCTGCTGGTGGACGATGAGGTGACGATCGCGGTGCAGGTCAACGGCAAGCTGCGCGACACGCTGGTGATGGCCAAGGGCGCGCCCAAGGACCAGGTCGAAGCCGCGGCTTTGGCAGCCGAAAAGATCGTCCGCGCGTTGGAAGGCAAGCCTCCAAGAAAGGTGATCGTCGTGCCCGACCGTCTGGTGAACATCGTCGCATGAGGGGCTTGCTGCTTCTCGGCGCCGCGCTTGCGCTCAGTGGCTGCGGGCTGCGGCCGCTATATGGCGGCGGCGCTTCGGGGCCGGTGCAGACGGTGCTCGCATCGGTGCAGGTCGCGCCGATCGAGGGCCAGTCGGGCTGGCTGGTGAGCAACGCGCTGCGCGACCGGCTGAACGTCGGCCAGGAAGGTACCGCGCGCTATCGGCTGGAAGTCCGCCTGGACGATCAGATCGCCGGATTGGGCGTGCGCAGCGACGACAGCGTCGCGCGTGAGCGGCTGACGCTGCGCGCACGCTACCAGCTGGTGGATCTCAGCAACGGGACGGTGGTGCTCGACGCGACTGCGGGTTCGGACGCCGGCATCGACGTGGTCGGTTCGGAATATGCCACAATCGCCGCCGAGCGGACTGCGCTGGAGCGGCTGTCGGGGATCGTCGCCGACCAGATCGTCGCCCGCGTCGCCCGCTACGCGCACGCCGCTCCCGCAGCGCAATGAAGGCCAATGCGGCGCAGATCCGCGCCGCGGTCGACAAGCTAAAGCCCGAAACGCGCCTGTATCTGTTCCACGGTCCCGATGAAGCGGGCGCGGCGGAGCTTGCCGGACGCGTCGGCAAGGCTCTGGGGCCCGAGGCCGAGCGGTTCGACCTGGACATGAAGGCGCTGCGCGAACAGCCCGGGCGGCTGGCCGACGAGGCCGCGTCGCTGTCGCTGTTCGGCGGCGCGCGCTATGTGCGGGTGTCGGGGTTGGAAGAGGCCGGCGCGGAGGCCGTCACCTTGCTGCTCAAGGCCGAACAGGCCGGCAATCCGGTGGTGGCGATCGGCCCGGGGCTCAAGGCCAGCGGCAAGCTCGTGAAGCTGGTGGTCGCGGCCCAGAACGCCCTGGCGCATGCCTGCTATGTGCCCGAGGGCATGGATGCGGCGCGGATTGCGGCCGAGCTGGCAAGGACCCACGGATTGCGGCTGACGGGCGATGTGCCGCAACGGCTGGCGGCGGCGAGCGGCGGCGACCGCGCGATACTGGCCCGGGAGATCGAAAAGCTGGCGCTGTATCTCGACGCCGAGCCCGAGCACCCGCGCGAAGCTGGCGGCGAGGCACTGGACGCGATCGGCGCCGATTTGGGTGAGGTCGAGATGTTCCACGCGATCGACGCCGTGCTGGACGGGCGCGTCGCCGAACTGGGCGGCGAGATCGGCCGGCTGGTGCAGGGCGGCGGATCGATGATCCCGCTGCTGCGTCAGCTGGCGCGTCGACTGATGGCGTTGGCCGAATTGCGCGCCGACATGGATCGCGGTCTGGCCGTCGACGAAGTGCTTGAGAAGTATAGGGTATTCTTCAAGGAAAAGGCTTCGACGGCGCGTGCCCTGCGCCGATGGAGTGCGCCGCAGCTGGTCCGGGCGATCGAACGCGTTCGGGCGGCCGAGCGCGGTGTGATGCACAGCGGCAGCGCCGGCGATGTGCTGGCCGAGGCCGAGTGCACTGCGATTGCACGCCAGGCGGCGCGCGCGCGGGGCTGAGCCCGCCCCCGCCTTAGATCTTCTCGCCGCTCAGCCGCTGGCAGACCATGTCGAGCTGGTCGAGCGTCCCGTAGCTGACCGTAAGCGTGCCGCCCTTCTCGCCGTGCGCGATCTGGACCTTCAGCCCAAGAACATCCCCCAGCTGGCCCTCCAGCGCTGCGAGATCGGCGTCACGATTGCCCCCCTGCCCCGCGGCCCCCTTGCGGCGGGCGGCGGCGGGTTTGGCCTCACGCGCCAGCTTCTCGGTATCGCGGACCGAAAGGTTCTTGTCGGCGACCTGGCGGGCGAGCTTCGCGGGGTCCGGCGCGCCGATCAGCGCGCGCGCATGGCCCATTTCGATCGTCCCCACCAGCACCATCTGCCGGACCGAGTCGGGCAGGTCGAGCAGGCGCATGAGGTTGGAGATGTGGCTGCGCGACTTGTGGACGAGCTTGGCGAGAGCCTCCTGCGTGTGGCCGAATTCGCGGATCAGCCGCGCATAGGCCTCGGCTTCTTCGATCGCGTTGAGGTCCTGACGCTGGATATTCTCGACAAGCGCGATTTCCATCGTGTCGGCGTCGCTGAGCTCGCGCACGATGACCGGAACTTCGTGCAGCCGCGCACGCTGCGCCGCGCGCCAGCGGCGCTCCCCCGCAACGATCTGGTAGCTATGGCCATGCGGCCGGACGACAATCGGCTGGATCAGCCCGCGCGCCTTGATCGACTGGGCGAGATCATCGAGCGCATCCTCGTCGAAATAACGGCGCGGCTGGCCCGGGTGCGGCGCCATCGCGCTGACCGGCAGCTGGCGTACGCCGCTGGGAGTGACGGCCTCCCCATCTGCGCTGACCGGCGCTTCGGGAAGGCTGTCACCGAGAAGGGCGCTCAGTCCACGGCCGAGGCCGGGGCGAGCCTTGCGGGCGGCGGGGCTGGTATCGGTCATGCAGCTTTCTTGAGCTTGGGCAGGCGGTCGATCACTTCGCGGGCAAGCGCGATATAGGCTTCGGAACCAGCGCAGCGATAATCGTAGATCAGCGCGGGCACGCCGTGGCTCGGCGCTTCGGAAAGCCGGACGTTGCGCGGGATCACGGTGTCGAACACCACGCGGCCGAGCACCGCGCGGACATCGTCGGAGACCTGATCAGTGAGGCGGTTGCGCCGGTCGTACATCGTCAGTGCGACGCCGAGAATGGACAAGCCAGGGTTGAACCGGCTGCGGATGCGCTCGACGGTGGTGAGCAGTTGGCTAAGCCCTTCCAGCGCGAAAAACTCGCATTGCAGCGGCACGAGCAAGGCATGCGCCGCGACCATGGCGTTGATCGTGAGCAGGCCGAGTGAAGGGGGGCAGTCGATCAGCACCACGTCCCATCGGCCAGCCACATGCCGGCTGATGGCGGCATCCAGGCGATGCGTGCGGGCGTCGAATTCGATCAGTTCGATCTCGGCCCCCGAGAGGTCCTGAGTCGCCGGCACGATATCGAGACGAGGAACCTTGGTGGGCATCGCGACGTCTTCCAGGTTCGTCTCGGTCAGAAGCAAGTCGTAGGTCGAATGCTCGCGCTCATTGCGACCGATGCCAAGTCCCGTCGACGCGTTACCCTGCGGATCCAGATCGATGAGCAGGACGCGCTGGCCCGTCGCCGCGAGCGCCGTCCCCACGTTGATCGCGGTAGTCGTCTTGCCGACGCCACCTTTTTGATTGGCGATTGCGATGCAGATCATTTCGGGCGTACCCCATTGGCAACCACGATGCCGGACTCCGGCTGGGTCATGCTCGGTTCCACGTGGAACGAACCTTGCCATGTTCGGCGGGCTGCTGCCACCTCTGATTGCGCGTTGCGCCCCTTGGGTAGTACCCAGATCGTCGACGAGTTCGCACAATGGTAGGCAGCGCCGAGGAGGGAGGAGAGTTCTGCAACCGCACGCGCGGAGACGACCGCCACGGGGTCGGAGGCGTGGTAACTTTCAACCTTGCCCTGCACTACGACCACATTGCGCAACTCCAACTCGGCAGCAGTGTCACGCAGGAATTCGACGCGCTTGGCGCGAGGTTCGACGAGCACTACCGGACGATCGAGCAAAGCCGCAGCGACAATACCCGGAAGCCCGGCGCCGCTGCCGACGTCGAGCCACACTCCCGGGGGGGCATCTTCAGTCAATGGGATCAACTGCGCGGAGTCCAGCAGGTGCCGCGTCCAAATTTCGGGAATGGTCGACGCGGATATCAGGTTCTGCTTGGACGACTCGCGGCGAAGGATTTCAGCGTAACGAGAGACAATCGTTCCACGTGGAACGCCAAACGTATCCGAGATCCAGGCTCGAGCTTCTTCCTCGGTCATGCCGCGTGCTTCCGGCTGTACAGGAGGATGGCGGACAATGCGGCGGGTGTGACGCCGCGAATGCGAGCGGCAGCGCCGAGCGTCTCAGGTCTGGCCGCACTGAGGCGTTCGATCATCTCGTTGGAGAGGCCCGGTATACCCGCGTAAGCCAAAGAGCTCGGGAGGCGTATCGCGTCGTTCGAACGTACATGCGCCACCTCTGCTTCCTGGCGTTCGAGATAAGGAGCATAGCGAGCGTCTTCCACGAACTCATCGAGCAGATCGCGATCGGCGGAACTGCCCAGCTCCGACGCGACGTGGTTCAACATCACCGTGGGGAAACGCAGCCACTCCTTTGCCGAGCGCTTAACGCCGTCCTGCGACACGTCGGCGCCACGCAAGCGCAGCTGTGTGGCGCTGAGCGTTTCCGCAAACTGATCCTCTAGCGCAGTGCGCTGGAGAGTACGATGATCATACCGTCGGCGGCGTTCGGCACCCAGCAACCCCAACGTGGCTCCGACAGGGTTCAGCCGGGTCTCGGCATTGTCCGTACGAAGCCGCAGTCGGAACTCGGCGCGGGCGGTGAGCATCCGATAGGGTTCCGTGACACCTTGCAACACCAGGTCGTCGATCATCACGCCGAGATAGCTGGTAGCGCGATCCAGCAACAGCGGGGCTTCACTGCACGCATGGGCGGCGGCGTTGCTGCCAGCGACAAGCCCCTGTCCCGCTGCTTCTTCATAGCCGGTGGTTCCATTGATCTGACCGGCAAAGAACAATCCGGGGATCGCAGACAGCCCAAGCCCGGCGCCAAGGGCGCGAGGGTCGATATAATCATATTCGACAGCGTAGCCGGGCGTGACGATGGTCGCGCGCTCGAGGCCCGCAATCGAACGCACCATCGCGACTTGCACGTCGACCGGCAAGGATGTCGACATCCCGTTGGGGTAAATGAGCGAGGTATCCAGCCCCTCCGGCTCCAGGAAAATCTGGTGGCCATCCCTGTCGCCGAAGCGGTGGATCTTGTCTTCGATCGAGGGACAATAACGCGGCCCCTGCCCATCGATCGCACCGCTGAACAGCGGCGACCGGTCGAGGCCGCCGCGGATGACCGCGTGGGTCTCGGCGTTCGTGCGGGTGACGCCGCAATGCAGCTGAGGCAACACGCGCCGGCCCAATGGCGACATGGTCCACCCTTCCCGCTCGGACGGCTGGGTAGCGGTGCGAGCCCAGTCGATCGTCCGACCGTCTAGGCGCGGTGGGGTGCCGGTCTTCAGCCTTCCCATCGGGAGGTCGAGCGCGCGTAGCTGTTCCGCGAGCCGAGTGGCAGCCGCTTCGTCGATGCGCCCGCCGGCCAGCCGCTCTTCTCCGCGGAAGATCCGGCCGCCAAGAAATGTGCCCGTTGCCAATACCACCGCGGGTGCGGCCAGGATGCTCCCGTCCGCCAGCACCACGCCGGCGAGGCGCTCACCGTCGAAGTGCAAGGCCGAAGCCTCGCCTTGTATCAACTTCACGCCAGGCTGACGGGCGAGCATGCCCTGGATGGCGGCGGCATAACGGGTCCGATCGGCCTGCACCCGCGGACCCTGGACGGCGGTGCCCTTGCTCCGGTTCAGCATGCGATAGTGGATTCCCGCCGCATCGGCAGCGCGGGCAATCAGCCCGTCCAGCGCATCGACTTCGCGCACCAGATGCCCCTTGCCGAGCCCACCAATTGCCGGGTTGCACGACATCGCGCCGACCTTGGTAAGATCGAAGCTGAGCAACGCCGTGTGCGCGCCGCGTCGCGCAGACGCGGCAGCGGCCTCGGTGCCGGCATGGCCCCCGCCGATCACGATCACGTCGAATTGCATTGGTGCCCACTACGCCAATCGGCGGGAATCGTCAAAACCGTTCCACGTGGAACAGACCTACTTTCCGATGCAAAAGCGAGAGAACAACGCATCCAGCATCGCTTCCACACCGGCACGGCCAGTGACTGCGTCGAATGCCCGCTGGGCTGCCCGTACTTCCTCCGCGAACAGCAAAGGATCATGTTGCACGGCAGCACGAGTTAGCGCCGCTGCCGCATCAATGCACAGGTCGCGCTGACGACGATTCAGGGCGACCATGTCGGGTGCCGGGACCAAGCTCGCCGCGAGCGCCTCGATGCGGTCCCAAAGAACCGACATACCCTCGCCTGTCACGGCCGACAACGCTAGGTCCTTCCCTCCCGGGTCGCCGCGCTCCGCTTGGTCGGCGCGGGGATGAAGCCACAGCCGGGCAGGATGTTCGGGAGGCGCGTCGTCCCCCAACCACAGCAGGATGTCGGCGGAACGGATGGCCTCCTCGGCGCGCGCGATCCCGATCTGCTCGATCGCATCTCCCGGAGTCTGATTAAGCCCTGCGGTGTCGGTCAGCACATAAGCGAGGCCGTTGCGCGTTACCGGTGCTTCAACACGGTCGCGCGTCGTCCCGGCGATCGACGAAGTGATGGCAGCCTCGCGCCCAACGAGTGCGTTCAGCAGCGTCGACTTGCCGGCATTGGGTGGCCCCGCAAGAACGACGCGTAACCCGTCGCGAAGACGCTCAACCGGAGGTCGTGTGGCAACCATGCCGACATCGCCGCCCAAAGCTCCCGCAAGTGCCTGGAGCGAGGCCAGCGACTCCGCCTCTGCCGCCACATCGTCTTCATCGACATGATCGAGCATCGCTTCCACTTGGGCAGCGATCCGCAGAAGCCGGTCCGTCCAGCCATCGACTTCGCTCCGTACCGCACCCTCGGCGGAACGCAGCGCGACGCGGCGCTGGGTCTCGGTCTCGGCGGCCAGCAAGTCGCCCAGTCCTTCGGCCTCGCTCAAGTCGAGCCGGCCATTGTGCAATGCGCGGCGGGTGAATTCGCCAGCCTCCGCCATGCGCAACCCCGGCATGCCGCCGAGTGCGGCTTCAATTGCGCGGACTACTGCGCGTCCGCCATGGAGATGCAGTTCCGCGAGATCCTCGCCGGTGGCACTCGCCGGGCCGGGGAAACAGAGCACCAGTGCGCGATCCAGCAAGCCTCCGTCGGCGGGATTGCGCAACGCCCTCACGCTTGCGCGGCGCGCCGGCGGCAGGGTCCCTGCCAGGCGTTGCACCGCAGCGAAGGCACCCTCCCCGCTCACGCGAACGACGGCGATCCCGGCGGGCGGTGCGCCGCTGGACAGCGCGAAGATCGTGTCCATCAGCCGGCCTTGTTTCCGCCTTCGAACATCGTCCGCCAGAAGTTCATCCCCGCTTCGCCCATCGGCGTCCAGCTGCGTACCAGCGTCTCGAATGCCTCGGGCGTGCCCTGGGTCTCGATCGCCTGCACCATCAGTTGGACATAGCGGTCGTGCACCGGCGTGAGATCGGGCAGGCCCATTGCGCGCCGCGCCTCCTCGGGGGTGCAATCTACCTCGACATGGATCTTCATGGGCTTTCGTCTCTCCGCTTGAGCACGCCCGATGGCGGCTGCTAGGTCATGGCCATGTATGCGCGCGACCACGCCCTGATCGCAACGCCCATCGGCCTGGTCCGCATCGAGGGGGACGATGCGGTCGTGACCGCGCTGCACATCGGCGCCGAGGGCGCACCCGCGCCGGGTCGCGCTGATGCCGTGCGGACCGCCGCCGAGCAGATCGGCGCATGGTTCGCCGGCGAGCGGCAGGACTTGGCAGTCCCGCTCGCGCCCGCCGCCACATCCCGAGGACAGACGCTGCGCGACGGGTTGATCGCCATCGGCTATGGCGAGACGCTGAGCTATGGCGCGCTGGCGCAGCGGCTGGGATCGAGCGCCCGCGCGATCGGCCAGCTGTGCGCGCGCAATCCGCTCCCCCTGTTCGTGCCGTGTCACCGCGTACTGGGAAGCGGCGGCGTGCTTGGCGCCTATTCGGCCGGCGATGGCCCGGCGACCAAATCCTGGCTGCTCGAGCATGAGCGGCGCATAGCGAGAAAGACCCTATTATGAGCGAGACCAGCATCCAGGCGTCCGACGGAAGCGGCAGCTTCCAGGCCTATGTCGCCGAACCCGAGGGCACGCCGCGCGCCGCGATCGTCGTCATTCAGGAGATCTTCGGCGTGAACCCGGGCATTCGCCAGAAGTGCGACGATTGGGCGGCGCAGGGCTATCTGGCGATCGCGCCCGATCTGTTCTGGCGGGTTCAGCCTGGCGTAGTGCTCGATCCCGATGTCGAACCCGAGTTTCAGCAGGCGCTCCAGCTGATGGGGCAGTTCGACCAGGGCAAGGGCATCGAAGACATCGAAGCGACGATCAAGGCTGCGCGGGCGCAGCTCGGCGGCGGCAAGGTCGGCGTGGTTGGCTTTTGCCTTGGGGGCCGTCTGGCCTTCATGGCGGCGACGCGTACCGACAGCGATGCAAGCGTCGGCTATTACGCCGTCGGCATCGACAACCTGCTGGGTGAGAAGCACGCCATCGCCAAGCCGGTGCTGCTCCACGTCGCGGGCGCGGACCATTTCGTCACTCCGGACATCCAGGCGAAGATGCACGAAGGGCTCGACGACCATCCCAAGGTGACGATCTTCGACTATCCCGGCGAGGATCATGGCTTTGCCGCAGAGATGGGCAAGCGCCGTTCGGAAGCCGCGGCGGAACTGGCAGACACGCGCACCGCCGACTTCTTCGCCGAGCATCTGGGCTGACACGAAAAAGGGGCGGCGGCTCGATGAGCCCCGCCCCTTCCTTTACCTGGGTTCGGATCAGCTGAAGAAGCTGGTGATCCCGACGGTCTCGGGCGTGCCCACCCACCCTTCGTAGATCATCTTGCCCGCGACCAGCACGATCACTGCAAGGCCGATATAGGCGATCCAGCGATGGCGGTCGATCAGCTTGGCGATGAAGTTGGCGGCCAGGCCCATCAGCGCCACCGACAGCAACAGGCCGACGACCAGAATGCCCGGGTGCTCGCGCGCGGCGCCGGCCACGGCGAGGACGTTGTCCAGGCTCATCGACACGTCGGCGACAGCAACCGCCCACGCCGCACCGGCGAAGCTGCGCGCCGACCGGACGCCCGAGCGCTCGTCACCCGCGATCTCCTCGGAGCCATGGCTCTCGCCGGTGTGGCGGATTTCGCGCCAGAATTTCCAGCTGACCCAGAGCAGCAACAGGCCGCCGGCGAAGATGAGACCGACGATCCCCATCAGCCAGCTGACGACCAGGGCAAAGGCGATGCGCAGCACCAGTGCGGCGCCGATGCCGATCAGGATGACCTTCTTGCGCTCGGCCGCGGGAAGCCCGGCCGCCAGCGCCCCGACGACGATCGCATTGTCGCCGGCGAGCACCAGGTCGATCATCAGCACCGAGCCGAAGGCGGCCAATGCCGCCGGCTCGCCGATGTTCGAGAAGTCGGCGACGATATGGTGCCAGATCTCCAGGGGAGACCCGATGCCGCCTGCGGCGGACGCGGCGGCGGAGAGGATGAGATCGATCATGCTATAGCCCTAGCGTGCGTGACAGCGCAGGCAAGGGGTACGCAGGGAGCGGCGTTGGGGTTCCGAAGCCAAGTCGGAACACACGCTGCGCTTGGAAACGCGCGGAACCAGCACGGGAACCCTCAATGTACTTCGTCACCCCGGCCTTGAGCCGGGGTCCCGCTGCCTGCAGCCACCAGAAGAAGCGGGATCCCGGCTCAAGGCCGGGATGACGGTTATTTGGCGGCTTGTTTATATTCTCGGCTGCCCGGTCTTCGCCCGCACCGCAAAGAAAAAGGCCGGGGATGCCCGGCCTCTCCTTACTGGTTCATGCTGTCGAAGAAGTCCTCGTTGGTCTTCGAATCCTTCATCTTGTCGAGCAGGAATTCCATCGCGTCGATGGTGCCCATCTGCATGAGGATGCGGCGCAGCACCCACATCTTGGTGAGCTTGGCCTTGTCGACCAGCAGCTCTTCCTTGCGGGTGCCCGACTTGCCGACGTCGAGCGCCGGGAAGATGCGCTTGTCCGCCACCTTGCGGTCGAGGACGATTTCGGAGTTACCGGTGCCCTTGAACTCTTCGAAGATGACTTCGTCCATGCGGCTGCCGGTGTCGATCAGCGCGGTGGCGATGATCGAGAGCGAACCGCCTTCCTCGATGTTGCGCGCGGCGCCGAAGAAGCGCTTCGGGCGCTGCAGGGCGTTGGCGTCGACACCGCCGGTCAGCACCTTGCCCGAGCTCGGGACGACGGTGTTGTAGGCCCGACCTAGACGCGTGATCGAGTCGAGCAGGATCACCACGTCCTTCTTGTGCTCGACCAGGCGCTTGGCCTTTTCGATCACCATTTCAGACACTTGCACGTGACGCTGCGCGGGCTCGTCAAAGGTCGAGGAAATGACCTCACCCTTCACGCTGCGCTGCATGTCGGTGACTTCTTCCGGGCGCTCGTCGATCAGCAGCACGATCAGGAACACTTCGGGATGGTTGTCGGTGATCGCCTTGGCGATGTTCTGGAGCAGAACCGTCTTACCGACGCGCGGCGGCGCGACGATCAGCGCGCGCTGGCCCTTGCCCTGCGGCGCGACGATGTCGATCACCCGCGCCGACTTGTCCTTGATCGTCGGGTCGAGCAAGTCGAGCGTCAGCTTCTGCTCGGGGTACAGCGGAGTCAGATTGTCGAAATTGACGCGGTGGCGGACTGCGTCGGGATCGTCGAAATTGACCGACACGAGCCGGACCAATGCGAAGTAGCGTTCGCCGTCCTTGGGCCCGCGGATTTCGCCTTCCACCGTGTCGCCGGTGCGCAGGCCGAACTTACGAACCTGGTTGGGGCTGACATAGATATCGTCAGGCCCGGCAAGGTAATTCGCCTGCGGGCTGCGCAGGAAGCCGAAGCCGTCGGGCAGCACTTCGATCGTGCCCTCGCCCATGATCTGCTCGCCATTTTCGGCCTGGGCCTTGAGGATGGCGAAGAGCAGGTCCTGCTTGCGCAGCGTGGACGCGCTCTCGACGCCGAGTTCCTCGGCCATGCTGACCAGTTCGGCGGGGGGAGTTTTCTTGAGGTCCTTGAGGTGCATGCGGAGTCCGGGTGCTGGGAAGCTTGGGGAGAGCGTCGTTCGGCGAGATGCGCGCGAGTATCGATGCTTGGAGGAAGGATGTCCGGCGGAACACCGGGACACTCCGCCGAATTAGGTGGCGCCCTCCTCCAAGTCAACCGCGATCACGGCAAGAAAAGCAGCTTTCGACCCCCGCCCCACGCAACTTCGTTAGAACGGCTTCACCACCGCGAGCACGACGATCAGCACCGCGGCAAGCGCCGGCACTTCGTTGAGCAGCCGCAACCGGCGGGTGGGAAGCGTCCCCTGCCCTGCCGCCAGCTTCTTCGCATAGCCGACCGCCCAGCCATGATAGCCGCTGAGCAGCACGACGAGGAGCAGCTTGGCATGCAGCCAGCCGATCCCCGGCTGGCCGTCGAACAGCCCGACATTGGCGGCAAGCGTCAGCCCGAGAAGCCAGACGATGATCATGGAGGGCGTGAGGATCATCCGCCGCAGCATCGCCTCCCGCTTCACCCAGTCGGCCGCCTGGGGCGTGCCCAGCGCCTCCTGGTGGTGCACCAGATAGCGCGGCAGCAGGAACAGCCCGGCCATCCAGAAGATCACGAAGATGATGTGGAACGCCTTCACCCACAGATAGGCGTTGCCCAGGAACCCGGTCATGCCACTGTCCCCCGTACCCGCGCCAATAACCGTTCGACATGGGCGATCGGCGTGTCCGGCAGGATGCCGTGACCCAGATTGAAGATGTGCGGCCGGTTCGCGAACGCGGCGAGAATGCGATCGACCGCCGCATCCAGCGTCGCGCCGCCGGCAATCAGCGCCAACGGATCGAGATTACCTTGCACCGGCAGCCCTTCGGGCAGCGCGGCATCGGCCCAGACCGGGTCCACGGTCTCGTCTACGCCGATCGCATCCGCACCGACTTCGCGGGCATAAGCCGGCAGCTTGCCGCCTGCGCCCTTCGGAAAGCCGATCACCGGCACGCCGGGCGCGCGTTCGTGGAGCGCAGTGATGATCCGCGCGGTCGGGGCGATCACCCAGCGTTCGAACTGCGCGGGGCTCAGGCTGCCCGACCAGCTGTCGAACAGCTGCACGGCCTCGACGCCCGCGTCGATCTGGCCGAGCAGATACTCGATCGTGCAATCGGCGATGCGGTCGACCAGCGCCTGCATCAGCCCCGGATCGCCATAAGCCAGCCGGCGTGCCTCGGCCTGTTCGCGGCTACCCTGCCCGTTGATCATGTAGGTCGCGACCGTCCAGGGACTGCCCGCAAAGCCCAGAAACGCCGTCTCGGGTGGCAGGAGTGCCGCCACGCGCCGAACGGTGCCGTAGACCGGCTCCAGTGCCTCCGGCCGGGCTGTTAGCCCGTCGAGCACGTCGCGCGCCTGCACCTTGGGTGCCAGCCGTGGGCCCTCGCCGGTTTCGAACCACAGATCCTGGCCCAGCGCCATCGGCACGATCAGGATGTCGGAGAACAGGATCGCCCCATCCATGCCGAAGCGGCGGATCGGCTGCAACGTGATCTCCGCCGCGGCATCGCTGTCCATGGCGAGTGCCAGAAATCCGCCTTTTTCCGCCCTGAGCGCGCGATATTCGGGAAGGTAGCGCCCCGCCTGGCGCATCAGCCAGATCGGCGGGACCGATTGGCGCTGGCCGTAGAGGGTGGCGAGAAGCGGCTTGGGAGAAGCGTACATGCGATCCCCTCTGCACCGTCCGGCCGGTGCGTCAAAGGGCAATCTGCCGGCGCGATTCCGCTACCTGGCGTGAGGCTCCGGGCGAAGAACCAATATCTATAAAGAAGAGAATCTAGGGTTGTTGGAGTTAGTAGGCGCGTGGATGCCGGTGATTGCGATTCCGCCCATGGCTTTCCCACAGTTTGACTCTCGCCGGAGTGCGATTCCGGCGGGATTCGGTGCAACGCTCCCCGCTTTCCACAGGCTGTGGACGGGAACGGTGGGCTGGGGACGCGGTTGTGGAAGAATCACCTGCCGAGTCCTCGGATCCGCGTGCTTGGCCGCTGCCTGAGGTTGCGCTAGCGTTTGTCCGCCATGTTATCCACAGATCGATCCACCTAGATGCGGCTGCACCTCCATTTGCTGTCGGATTCCACCGGCGAGACGCTGGAAAACATCGCGAAGGCGGCGCTCGCCCAGTTCGACGATGTCGAGACGCTGCGGCATTTCTGGCCGATGGTGCGCTCCGAAGCGCATCTCGAGCGCATCCTCCAGGAGATCGCGCAGAACCCCGGGCTGGTGATCTTCACCTTGGTGAACAGCGGCGTACGCCGCACGCTCGAAACCCGCTGCCGCGCATTGGGTCTGCCGGCGATCGCCCCGCTCGATCCGGTCAGCCATGCGCTGTCGAGCCTGCTCGGCCAGGAAGCGAAGGCGCGGCCGGGCCGCCAGCACAGCCTGGACGCCGCCTATTTCGCGCGCGTCGATGCGATCCAGTTCACCATGGCGCATGATGACGGCATCGGCGCAGAGGATTGGGAGGAATGCGACATCGTCCTCGCCGGGGTGTCGCGCTCGTCCAAGACGCCGACCTCGATCTACCTGGCCAATCGCGGGTACAAGACCGCAAACATCCCGATCGTGGTGGAATCGCCGCCTCCGCGCGAGCTGTTCGGCCTCAAGCATCCGCTCGTCGTCGGGCTCACCACCAGCGCCGATCGGCTGGTGCAGATCCGCCGCAACCGGTTGCTGTCGCTCAACCAGAGCCCGGAGACCGACTATGTCGATCAGGATTCGGTGCAGCGCGAGATCGCCTTTGCCCGGCGGATGTTCGCCGACAATGGCTGGCCGGTGATCGACGTCACTCGGCGTTCGATCGAGGAGACCGCGGCGGCGATCATCCAGCTATGCAACCAGCGCGCGCTCCAGGAGCGTGAGGCATGACGACGTTGGTGCTCGCCTCGCAAAGCGCGTCGCGCCGGGCGATGCTCGACGCCGCCGGGGTGCCGCACGAGGCAGTCGCTGCGCAGGTGGACGAGGCCACCGCGAAGGAGTCGCTGGTCGCCGCGGGCACCAGTCCGCGCGACCTGGCCGATGCGCTCGCCGAACTGAAGGCGCTCAAGGTGTCGCGGCTGGTGCCGCAGGCGCTGGTGCTTGGCGGCGACTCGGTCGTCGCGTTGGACGACGGTACCCTGCTCGACAAGCCGGTGAGCCGCGAGGATGCCGCCGAGCATCTCCGTCGCATGTCCGGCCGGCATCATGATCTGTACAGCGCGGCGGTGATCGCCGAGGACATCCGGGCGGTGTGGCGGCACGTCGATCGCGCGCGGATGCACGTCCGCACCCTCAGCGAGGCCTTCATCCAGCGCTATCTCGACGCCGAATGGCCGGCGATCGCCGGCTGTGTCGGCTGCTACCGCATGGAAGGACCAGGCGTGCAATTGGTCGCGCGCGTGGAGGGTAGCCACTTCACTATCCTCGGTATGCCGATGCTGCCGCTCCTCGACTATCTGCGTACCCGCGGAGTGCTGACGTCATGACGCCCTTTGCCGAAGTGATCGGCGATCCGATCGTCCAGTCCAAGTCGCCGCTGATCCACGGCTTCTGGCTGAAGGCATTGGGTATCGACGGCGAATACCGTGCGACACACGTCGCGTCGGATGGGCTTGCCGCCTATTTTGCCGAGCGGAGCGCCGACCCCGCCTGGCGCGGCTGCAACATCACCCTGCCCCACAAGATCGACGCGCTCGACCATGTCGAGGACCGCGGCGGCGTGCGCGAGTCGATCGGCGCGATCAACACCGTGATCCGTGCCGAGGACGGCGTGCTGATCGGCACCAACACCGATGCCGGCGGCTTTTATGCCCCCATCGCCGGACTGGAGCTCGACGGCGCGCATGTGGCGGTGATCGGCGCCGGTGGCGCCGCGCGGGCGATCCTGTTCGCCCTTTCGCGGGTCGGCGTAGGCCGCGTGACGATCCTCAACCGCAATGTGCTCAAGGCCGCGGCGCTGCTGTCGCGCTTCGGGATCAAGGGCGACGCGGTGCCGGTGGGAAGTCCGCTGCCCCCGGTCGACTTGCTGGTCAACGCCAGCGCGCTCGGCATGGTGGGACAGCCGCCGCTCTCGATCGACTTGTCGCCGCTGCCCGAGGATGCGGTGGTGTATGACGCGGTGTACGCTCCGCTGGAAACCGAACTGCTCGCCCAGGCGCGTGAACGCGACCTCGACATTGTCGACGGGTTGGAGATGCTGGTCGGCCAGGCTGCGCTCGCCTTCGAAATGTTCTTCGGTGCCGAGCCGCCGCGCGACCGCGATGAGGAGCTGCGGGCATTGCTGACGGCATGATCGTCCTCGGCCTCACCGGATCGATCGGCATGGGCAAGTCGACCGTCGCCGCCATGTTCGTCGAGGAGGGCGTGCCGGTGTTCGACGCCGACGCTGCCGTGCACCAGCTGCAAGGTGCCGGCGGCGCGCTGGTCGCGGCGATCGAGACGGCTTTCCCCGATACGACCGGTGCGCAAGGTGTGAACCGCACGGCGCTGGGGGAAGCCGTGCTCGGCGACCCGGACGCGCTCGCCCGGCTCGAGGCGATCGTCCACCCCGCAGTGGCCGACGAACGCGAAAGCTTCCTGGCCACCCATTACGACGCGCCGCTCGTCGTCCTGGACGTGCCGTTGCTGTTCGAGGCTGGCGGCTGGCGCGATGTCGACAAGATCGCCGTCGTCTCCGCCCCGCCCGACGTACAGCGCAGCCGCGTGCTCGCGCGTCCTGGCATGACGCCCGGCCGGTTCGAGGCGATCCTCGCGCGCCAATTGCCCGACGCGGAGAAGCGTGCGCGCGCCGATTTCGTCCTGCCCACCGGCGGCACGCTGGAGGAGACCCGCGCCGCGGTGCGCGCGCTGATCGCTTGCCTCTACGATCCCGCGGGAGGATAAAGCGGCATGCGTGAGATCGTGTTCGACACAGAAACCACTGGCCTGAGTTTCCCCAGCGGCGACCGGCTGGTCGAGATCGGCTGCGTCGAGCTGGTGAACCGAGTGCCGACGGGCAATCATTTCCACCGCTACATCAATCCCGAGCGCGACATGCCGGCCGAGGCCGAGCGGGTCCATGGCCTGAGCGCGCGCTTTCTGTCGGACAAGCCGCTGTTCGGCGACGTGGTCGAGGAGCTGGTCGACTTTCTCGGCGATTGCCCGCTTGTCGCGCACAATGCCACCTTCGACTTCGGCTTCCTCAACGGCGAGCTGGACCGGTGCGGCCGCCCGCTGCTGTGCACCACGCGGATGGTCGACACGCTCGGGATCGCCCGCATCCGCCATCCGGGCGCCAAGCACACCCTGGACGCATTATGCTCGCGCTATGGCATCGACCTGAGCGCGCGCCAGCTGCACGGCGCGTTGCTCGACGCGCAGCTGCTCGCCCAGGTCTATGTCGAACTGACCGGCGGGCGGCAGATTACCTTGGGCCTTGCGGTCGATACGCCGGTCATGCGCGAGACCCCGGCGGAGGCGCCGACGCGGGTGCATGTGCGGCCGGCGCGGCATTTCGCGGTACCGGTGGCGGAACTTGAACGCCACGCAGCCTTTGTTCAGAGTCTGGAGGAGCCGCTCTGGACCCAGGTAGCGCACTGAACCGCCCTGCCCGGGTTTAGGCTCCCCGTTTTGAAGTAAGCGGAGGTTATCAATGGAAATCCGGGTTTCTGGGCATCAGGTCGACACGGGCGACGCACTGCAGACGCTGGTCACCGATCGGCTTCAGGGCGTCGCCGACAAGTATTTCTCGCGCGCGATCTCGTCCCAGGTCACCTTCGGCAAGGGTCCACACGACAGCTTCACCTGCGACATCGTCATGCACGTGATGCAGGGCCTGGTGCTGAAGGCGACCAATAGCGGCCAGGAAGCGAATGGCGCGTTCGACGGTGCGGCCAGCCGGATCGACAAGCAGCTGCGCCGCTATACGCGCCGGCTGAAGGACCGGCATGCGGGCGAGGCGAACGCGATCGCCGAGGAAAACGCCTATGACAATGCCGGCTATACGCTGTTCCAGGAGCATGCCGAGGAGGAAGAGGTTGCCGATGCGCCGCTGATCATCGCCGAAACGCGAGTCGACGTGCCCGAATCGACCGTGTCGGACGCAGTGATGATGCTCGATCTGCGGCACACCAATGCGCTTCTCTTCCGCAACACCGCCACGGGGATCCACAACATGGTCTATCGCCGCGGTGACGGGACGATCGGCTGGGTTGAGCCGAACCGCACACAGGCCTAACAGTCGCCCCCAGGCCGGGGGGTCTGACTGGAAGACCGATGACTGAACTCAGCGATCTGCTGACGCCGGAGGCTGTGCTCGCCGGCGTCGGCACCGCGAACAAGAAGACGCTGTTCCAGCACCTGGGCTCGGCTGCGGCGCGCGCTTATGGGCTGGATCCGCGCGACGTGACCGAGCGGCTGCTCGACCGCGAAAAGCTCGGCTCGACCGGGTTTGGCGGCGGGATCGCCATTCCGCACGCCCGCCTCGCGGGCCTGCCGCGCGTTTCCGGGATCTTCGCCCGCCTCCAGCAGCCGGTGGATTTCGGAGCCGTCGACGAGCTTCCGGTCGACCTGGTGTTCATGCTGCTGTCGCCGGCCGGGGCCGGGGCCGAGCATCTCAAGGCGCTGGCGTCCGTGTCGCGCAGGCTGCGCGACCGCACGTTCGCCGCCAAGCTGCGCGGCGCGGGCTCGCCCGACGCGCTCTACGCGCTGCTCACCGGCGTTGAAGCGCGTGACGCTGCCTGAGCCGGCCACGCCGACGGGTGCCGACGCGCATTTCCGCGCGCTTGAAGCACTCTACGCCGCCGCGCCGATCAACCAGCTGTTCGAGTCGGTGCTGGAAATCCCCGAGCCCGGTCTCGCGCGGATCCGGTTCCAGATCGATTCGCGCTTCTTTCACGCAGCCGGCGCAGCCCATGGCACGAGCTATTTCAAGATGCTCGACGATGCCGCTTTCTATGCGGCGAACAGCCTGATCACCGACCGTTTCCTGCTGACGACGCAGTTCAACCTGCTGCTCACCAAGCCCTTGTCCGACGGGCCGGTCGTCGCGGAGGGGCGCTGGGTGAGCGGTCAGCGCAGGGTGTTCGTCGCCGAAGCACGCCTGATCGACGCCCAGGGCGAGGAAGCGGCGCGTGGCACCGGCACCTTCATGCGCTCGCGCATCCCGCTCGCCTCGCTTCCCGGCTATCGGGCCGAGTAATGGCGCGGCTCACCAGCGCCACCCTGGTGAGCGCGCTGGTGCGGCGCGTCCACGATGCCGGTGGCTCGGCGATGCAGCTGGCGCGCGGCGACGCTACGGCGGGCGGCATCCTGATTCTCACGCTCGAAAAAGGCGGAAATCCGTGTTTTTTCGAACGGGGAATCGGTCCGAGCGGTACGCCGGCGCTGGTGCGTTCCGGCCCGGCCGAGCTCGCCGATCCGCTTGCGGTGCTCGAATATTGGCAGCGCCGCCGCGCGCGCGACCCCGATTTATGGGTCGTGGAACTGGATATCGCAGGGGCCGAACGGTTCGCCGCTGAAACGTTGGGGCTTGATTGACTCCCCAGCAACAAACGGGAAAGGAAGTTTCCACGTTCCATAGCGTTGTGCCGCCCGATGTCAGAGATCGATCGGTTACGCAGTCGGGGGGATTGTCCGGCGGCCCGTTTTGGGGGGCCAGGCCGCGCGCCAACCGCATAATGCAGATGACGAATGAAGTTTACGCCACTGGCCGCGATGATCGCGGCTGTGACTTTATGTGCTGGCGCAATTACAAACGCCGCCACGCTTGATCTGACCACCGCCGCGCAGGCCGTGCCGGTTCAGTATCAACAAAACACTCCGGAACCCCAGACGGTTCCCACACCCGAGCCCGCAACGGCGCTGGTGCTTCAGCAAAGCGGTGAGATCGTTCAGCCGATCCCGCAGGATGCTGTTCAGGAAGACGAGGATTTTGCATCGCTCTCGGCAGCGGTCGCCGCGCAGGACGCGCAGCTTGACCCTAATGATGAGCTCGAATGCCTCGCGGTCGGCATCTATTACGAATCCAAGGGTGAGCCCCTCGCCGGCCAGCTCGCCGTCGCCCAGGTGCTGATCAATCGCACGCAGTCGGGCCGCTTTCCCAAGTCGGTCTGCTCGGTGCTGACTCAGCGTGGCCAGTTCTCGTTCATTCGCGGCGGCAAGGTGCCGACTCCGCCCTCCAATGCCCAGTGGCGCCAGGCGCTTGCCGTGGCTCAGGTGGCGCAGAAAAATCTGTGGGACGGTCCGGCCGATGAGGCGCTCTACTTCCACGCCCGCTATTCCAAGGCGAGCTGGTCGCGTCCGCGCGTCGCCTCGATCGGCAATCACATCTTCTATCGCTGAGATCAGCGCCGAACGGGGTTTCGTCCGTTCGTGAAATGTTCTAACAGCCGGGGATGAGCGCAGGTTCGTCCCCGGCTGTTTCCGTTCTGGCAGATGCGGCACCGATGGTCGCCGCCGATGTGGTGCGCGGCGTCACGCGCATGCTGTTGCGCCATGATTGCGTCGCCATCGCCGAAGTGCCGCTCGATGGTGGCCGGCGTGCCGACCTGATGGCGATCGACGCGCGCGGCAACCTCGTCATCGTCGAGATCAAGGTGTCGCGCAGCGATCTCCTCGGCGACGCCAAATGGACCGACTATCTCGCGCATTGCGACCGCTTTTTCTGGGCGGTCCCGGAAGGGTTCGACCTGCGGCCGTTTGAGGGAGAGGCGTTCCTGCCGGACCGTGCCGGCCTGCTCGTCGCCGACCGCTACGACGCCGCGGTGCTGCGCGAGGCCGCGACGGTGCCGCTGGCAACCGCGACGCGGAGCAAGTGTACCCTGGCGTTCGCACGCCGCGCCGCGCGCCGGGTCATCCACATGCTCGATCCGGATGCCGAGCAGATCTCCTGAGCCCCGGCGATAGCAACACGTGCTCCCCGGCAAAGGCCGAGGCCGGTTGCTATGTCGTTGCGAGGCGGGACGCCGTTTCACCCCCCTGTCATCCCGGCCTTGAGCCGGGATCCCGCTTCTTCTTCTGCGGGGCAAGGCAGCGGGACCCCGGCTCAAGGCCGGGGTGACGAAATGCCAGAGGGAAACGGCAGTCAGCCCTTTAAAGCTTGGGTCCCGCGGCGCCGCCGGCACCGGCCTTGGGCGCATCGGCGATCAGCTTGGCGATTGTCGGATAGCGCGACTCGCGCTTGGCATAGTCCCGCGCGCTCATCCCGGTCTGATAGTCGGCACGGTCCGGATCGGCATTGGCCTTGACCAACTGCCGTACGACCTCTTCCTGATGCGACAGCACCGCGCGGATCAGCGGGGTTTGCCCGGCATTGTTCGGCGTGTTCACATTGGCGCCGTACTTCAGCAGGATCGCCACACCCTCGCTCCAGCCCTGATCGGCGGCGATCAGCAGCGCGGTGTTGCCGTCGCGATCCTGCAGGTTCTTGTTCACATCGTCCTGTTGCAGCACGACGCGCAGGTACAATTGGTCTCGCCGCTTGGCGATGATGTGGATCGCGCCTTCGCCCGTGCCACGGTCCTTGGTGTTGATCAGCCGCAGCGAGGTGTTGCTCAGATACTGGTTCACCTTGGTGCCGTCGGCCTTGCGCACCGCCTCGAGAAATTCGTGGCTGTCGGACATTTGCTGGGCTGCCGCAGGGGCCGCGGCGAGCACGAGCGCGGTAAAGGCCGCGAGGCGGAAAGCACGAAACTTCATGAGGCGGAACAACCCTTTGCATGGACCCTGTTCTTGCAAGCTGGTGCCTAACAGATCATGGCTCGCTGTACCATGACCAGGTCGCTGATCCCGCTCGCCCTTCTCTGCCTCGCGCCGCTCGCCGGCTGCGGTGGCGGAACGCCCGAACAGCCGCCGCTTGCAGGGGCGCGTATCGGCGGACCATTCGCGCTGATCGATCAGAATGGCCGCACGGTGCGCGATACCGATTTCACCGGGCGCTACCGGATCGTCTATTTCGGCTACACCTATTGCCCCGATGTCTGCCCGACCGACATGCAGAAGATCGCCCAGGCGATGCGTATCCTCGACAAGGAAGCGCCGCGCGTTTCGCAAAAGGTCGTGCCGATCTTCATCAGCGTCGATCCCGAACGCGATACGCCCGCGGCGGTGAAGCAGTTCGTCGCGAACTTCTATCCGCGCACGGTGGGCCTGACCGGAAAGCCCGAACAGATCGCCGCCGTCGCGAAAAGCTATGCGGTCTATTACAAGAAGCAGCCCCCGGCTCCGGGCGGCGGCTATATGGTGGATCACCTCGCGCTTGCCTATCTAATGGGTCCGAACGGGGAACCCCTGGCATCGCTGCCGCTCGAGAAAGACGGCGCGGCGATCGCGCAAGAAGTGAGGCACTGGGTCCGGTGAGTGGACGGTTCTGGGAAGACGTGCCGCTGGCGAAGCTCGACCGCGCGCAGTGGGAAGCGCTGTGCGACGGCTGCGGCAAATGCTGCGTGCACAAGCTGGAGGACGAGGAAACCGGCGAGCTGCTGACGACCAACGTCGCCTGCCGGCTGCTCGACCGCCGCATGGGCATGTGCAGCGACTATAAGCACCGCCACGCTTATGTCAGCGAGTGCGTGCGCCTGACGACCACCAATGTCGCCGGGATCGAATGGCTGCCCTCCACCTGCGCATACCGCCTCCGCGCGGCCGGCGAGCAGCTGCCCGGCTGGCATTACCTGGTCTGCGGTGACCGCGAGGCGGTGCACACCGCCGGCGAATCCACCCGCGGCTGGACCATTTCCGAAGACGATGCCGGCGACTTCGAGCACCATCTGGTGGACCGCACGCTTTGAGCGATGCGATCGAGGTTGTTCGCAATCCTCGTGCAAAGGTGATGCGGCTGGCGGTCGACCCGCGCGATGGCCGCGTGCGCCTTACATTGCCCCGCCGGGCCTCGCTTCAAAAGGCATTGGCCTGGGCCGAGCAGCAGCGCGCCTGGATCGACGCGCAGCAAGCCAAATTGCCGCAGGGCATGCCGTTCGTGCCCGGCGCGCGCATCCCGTTCGCCGGTGCGGAGCTGGAAATCGTCTGGGCGCCTGGCCACCCCCGAACGCCTCGGCTCGACGGTGCGCGGCTGCTTTGTGGAGGGCCGATCGAGAACCTGTCCGGCCGGGTCGAACGCTGGTTGCGTGCGCGGGCTTTGGCGGTGCTCAGCGAGGAAACCGCGGAATATGCCGCCCGCGCCAATGTCGCGGTGAGCAGCGTCGCGGTCGGGGACGCCAAGGGACGCTGGGGCAGTTGTGCGTCGTCCGGGTCGATCCGCTATAGCTGGCGGCTGATCCTGGCGCCGCCGGAGGTTCGCCGCCACACCGTGGCGCACGAAGTCGCCCACCGCATCCACATGAACCACGGACCGGCGTTCCACCGCCTTGTTTCCGAACTATATGAAGGCGATCCCGACGCGGCGCGCTTATGGCTCCGCCGCCACGGCGTTGGTCTCCACTGGGTAGGGCGCTGACCCGCTGCCTCCACCGCCATGCGGGGGAGGATAGCGCGGAGCTCAGTATTCCTCGTCGGCCGGGGCGGGACGCTCGCGCGGCACCACGCCCGAACGCTGCGGCGCATCCGGCGCTGGCGTGCGGATCGGGCCACGCTGCGGCACCGGCTGCGGAGTCGCCGGGCGGCCCGTCATCCGGTCGATCCAATCCTCGTCGATGCGGTCGCCCTGTTCCTCTTCGACCGGCTGGGCCGGCGTCGTTCCCTGCTCCTGTGGCTCCACCGGGTTGCCGTCCGCATCGACGAACACGCCGTTGTCGGGCTCGGCATAATAAGCGTTGTCCTCGGGCTCGAGCTGCCATTCGGGCAGGGTCACCTTGGTCTCGAACTGCTCCACCGGACGGTTGGCGACGGCCTTGGTCATGAAGCTGGCAAAGGCGCGAGCCGGGGCGGTGCCGCCCTGAAGCCCGCCAATCGGCCGGGCATCGTCGCGGCCCATCCACACGCCGGTGGTCAGCCCGCTGGAGAAGCCCATGAACCAGCCGTCCTTGTTCGACGTGGTGGTGCCGGTCTTGCCCGCGACCGGCCGCCCGATCTGCGCCGCCCGTCCGGTGCCGGTGGCCACCGCGGTCTGGAGCAGGTCGGTCATCTGCGCTGCGACATAGGGGGCGACCAGCACATGGCTGGTATCCACCTGGTGCTGGTAGATCACTTGCCCGTTCGCAGTCACGCGGGTGATGCCGTAAGGCGTCACTGCAATCCCTTTCTGCGCGACCGAGGCATAGGCGCGGGTCAGGTCGAGCAGGCGGACGTTGGAGGTGCCGAGCACCATCGCCGGCTGGGTGTTGATCGGCGTGGTAATGCCGAAGCGGCGTGCCATGTCGGCGACGGTACCGAAGCCGACTTCCTGGCCAAGCTTCGCCGCGATCGTGTTGATTGAATAGGCGAACGCCGTGCGCAGCGAGATCTGCCCGCTGTTGCGGCCCGAACTGTTGCGCGGGCTCCAGCCGCCAATCGTCACCGGCTCGTCGACGACGACATCGTCGACCTTGTGCCCGGCTTCCAGCGCGGCGAGATAGACGAACAGTTTCCACGCCGATCCCGGCTGGCGGGTCGCCTGCGTCGCGCGGTTGTAGATCGACGAGACATAGTCTTTGCCGCCCACCATCGCCCGCACCGCGCCGTCGCGGTCCAGGCTGACCAGCGCGCCTTGCGCGCCTTCGGGGGCGTTGCGGCGGATCGCCTCGTCGGCGGCGCGCTGCATGCCCAGGTCGAGCGTCGTCCAAACCTCCAGCGGTGCTTCGCTCTCGTCGATTAGCACTTCGAGCTGGGGCAGCGCCCAGTCGGTGAAATAGCGGACGCTGTTCTGCTTGGGCTCGGGCGCGAGCTTGACCGAGCGCGGGTCGACGCTGCGGGCTTCCGCCGCGCTGATCTTGCCGGTCTCGGCCATCACGTCGAGCACGACGCTGGCGCGCTCGACGGCGGCTTCGGCATCTGCGGTGGGCGAGTAATGCGACGGCGCCTTGACCAGGCCCGCGACCACGGCGGCCTCCGCCAGGCTCAGATCGTTCGCGGAGTGGCCGAAGAACTTGCGGCTCGCCGCGTCGATGCCGTAGGCGCCGCCGCCGAAATAGACCTTGTTGAGGTACAGCTCGAGGATCTGGTCCTTGCTGAACTTGCGCTCCATCGCCAGCGCGATCACCGCTTCGCGCATCTTGCGGCCGAAATCATATTTGTTCGACAGGAAGATCGTGCGCGCCACCTGCTGGGTGATCGTCGACGCGCCCTGCAGCCGCCGGCCCGAGCCGCGGTTGAGATAGGCGACGCGCACCGCGCGGGCGAGGCCGAGCGGGTCGACGCCCCAATGGCTTTCGAAACGGCGATCCTCCACCGCGACAATGGCGTCCTTCATCACCGCCGGGATCTGGTCGTAGGGGATCCACTCGCCATAGCTCGGCCCGAGCGACACCAGCACGGTGCCGTCGGCGGCGTGGACCCGGATCATCTGGCCGTTCGGCGAAGACTTCAGCTCGTCATAGCTCGGCAGCGAAGACCGAGTCGTGTAGACCGCGATCAGCAACGCGACGACCGCCAGCAACCCGAGCGCGACCGCGCCTCCCAGGCTCCACAGGACGAACCGCTTCCAGAAGGATGCGCGGCGCCACCAGGACGGACGCGGCTTTGCAGGAGATTTGGAGGCCATTGGCGGGGTGGATTAAGCTCTATTCCGCCGGCCCACAAGGATCAGGCGCTGGGAGGCTCCGCATTAACGCCATTTGCGTTGCCGCCACGTGAACGGAAGTCGAGCGACACCGAATTCATGCAATAGCGCAGACCGGTCGGCGGCGGGCCGTCGGGGAAGACGTGACCGAGATGCCCGTCACAGCGCGCGCAGCGTGCCTCGACCCGGCGCATGCCGTGGCTGTTGTCGGCATGCTCGACGACATGGTCCTCGGCGATCGGCTGCGTGAAGCTCGGCCAGCCCGAGCCGGAATCGTACTTGTCGACGCTGTCGAACAAGTCGAGCTGGCACGCCGCGCAGCGGTAGATCCCGTCGGCCTTGTTGTCGTTGTAGCGGCCCGCGAACGGCCGCTCGGTGCCGGCTTCGCGAAGGACATGATATTGTTCCGGAGTCAGGCGCTTGCGCCACTCGGACTCGGACAGGTTCAGCTGTTCCATAGGGGTGATCATGTGTGGTGCGGGTGCCCGCGCGTCAATCCGCCTTCGCCTTGATCCGCATCAACTTGAGCTGCTGCTTCAGCCTGGCCGGCTGCGGCGCCCACAGGAATCCGAAGCTGACCGTGCCATGCTTGCCGTGGATCGCGTGATGCAGCCGGTGCGCCTGGACGATCCGCTTCATGTAGCGCGAGCGCGGGATGTAGCGGTGCGTCAGCCGCTTGTGCACGATGATGTCGTGAAACCCGAAATAGATCGCGCCATAAGCGGCGATCCCGGCGCCGATCCAGGCGTATCCCGGCCACCAGCCGAGCTGCACGCCACCGAGCAGCAGGACGAAGGACGGAACCGCGAAGATGGCGGCGTAGAGATCGTTCAGCTCGAAATTGCCCGAGCGCGGCTCATGGTGGCTCTTGTGCAGAAACCAGCCCGGCCCGTGCATGATCCAGCGGTGCGCGCCATAGGCGAACGCCTCCATCCCGGCGACGGTGGCGACGAACAGCAGGATTCCGGCAAGCGGGGTCATCGCCTGAATATAGGCGCGGCCTCCCCTTCCGTCATGCCCCAGCGAACAGAATAGCCGAGCGACGAGAACTGAGAGGCCATCAGCGCTTATTGCAACTAATTCGCACCCGCGCTTAAGCCGAATAGGGGTGGATTCCTCCGCCTCACTGTGCTTTGGGCAAAGGCAGTTTTTCCCGATCCGTCAATGATGAAGGGGCGTGCTCCCATGAACATCCACGAATATCAGGCCAAGGAACTCCTGGCCAAGTTCGGCGCGCCGATCGCCGCCGGCCACGCCGCGTTCACGGTCGAAGAGGCCGTCGAGGCCGCCAAGCAGCTCCCCGGGCCGCTCTACGTCGTGAAGTCGCAGATCCATGCCGGCGGCCGCGGCAAGGGCAAGTTCAAGGAGCTGTCGCCCGAGGCCAAGGGCGGCGTCCGCCTCGCCTTCACCCTGGATGAGGTGCGCGCCCACGCCACCGACATGCTCGGCAACACGCTGGTGACGATCCAGACCGGCGACGCCGGCAAGCAGGTCAACCGCCTGTACATCACCGACGGCGCCGACATCGCCAAGGAGTTCTACCTCGCGCTCCTGGTCGATCGCGCCACCGGCCGTATCGCCTTCGTCGTCTCGACCGAGGGCGGCATGGACATCGAGGAAGTCGCCCACTCGACGCCTGAGAAGATCCACACCTTCGCGGTCGATCCCGCGACCGGCTTCCAGCCGCACCATGGCCGCGCCGTCGCCGGCGCGCTCGGCCTGACCGGCGACCTCGCCAAGCAGGCGACCAAGGTCGCGCAGTCGCTCTACAACGCGTTCCTGGAAACCGACGCCGAGCAGATCGAAGTCAATCCGCTGGCGCTGACCGAGCAGGGCAATTTGCTGGTCCTCGACGCCAAGGTGGCGTTCGACGGCAATGCGATGTTCCGCCACAAGGACATCGCCGAGCTGCGCGACGAGACCGAGGAAGATCCCGCCGAGCTCGAAGCATCGAAGTACGACCTGGCGTACATCAAGCTCGACGGCGACATCGGCTGCATGGTCAACGGCGCGGGCCTGGCGATGGCGACGATGGACATCATCAAGCTCAACGGCATGTTCCCGGCCAACTTCCTCGACGTCGGCGGCGGCGCCAGCAAGGAAAAGGTCACCGCTGCGTTCAAGATCATCCTCAAGGATCCGAACGTTAAGGGCATCCTGGTCAACATCTTCGGCGGCATCATGCGCTGCGACATCATCGCGGAGGGCATCGTCGCGGCCGCCAAGGAAGTGAACCTGCAGGTTCCCCTGGTGGTCCGCCTCGAAGGCACCAACGTCGCGCAGGGCAAGGAAATCCTCGCCAATTCCGGCCTCGCCATCGTTCCCGCGAACGACCTGGGCGACGCCGCCAAGAAGATCGTCGCCGAAGTCCAGAAGGCGGCCTGATTCGATCCGAAAGGGGGCGCGGGAACCGAAAGGCTTCCGCGCCCCTTTTCTTTTTCGACGATATAGCGGGCGGCTCACACGTTGGTCTTGCGTTTTGCCGCTTGACGTTAACGTAAGCGGTAACGACATTGCCGCCGAGGAGATGAGCTGATGAAGGTACTCGTGCCGGTCAAGCGCGTGCTTGACTATAACGTAAAGCCCCGCGTGAAAGCGGACGGGTCGGGGATCGACCTCGCCAATCTGAAGATGAGCCTCAATCCGTTCGACGAGATCGCCATCGAAGAGGCGGTCCGGCTGAAGGAGAAGGGCACCGTCACCGAAGTCGTCGTGGTCACCATCGGGGTTCCCAAGGCCGAAACCGACGTGCTGCTCACGGCACGCGCGATGGGCGCAGACCGTGCGATCCTGATCGCCGCCGAGGACGAAGTTGAGCCGCTCGGCGTGGCCAAACTGCTCGCCAAGGTCGTTGAGGAAGAGCAGCCTGGTCTGGTGATCCTCGGCAAGCAGGCGATCGACGACGATGCCAATCAGACCGGCCAGATGCTGGCGGCGCTTCTAGGCTGGCCGCAAGGGACGTTCGCGTCCAAGGTCGAAGTGAATGGCGAGCGTGTCCATGTCACGCGCGAAGTCGATGGCGGGTTGGAGACCGTGGACCTCAAGATCCCGGCGATCGTCACCACCGATCTGCGCCTCAACGAGCCGCGCTACGCCACGTTGCCCAACATCATGAAGGCCAAGTCGAAGCCGGTCGCGAAGAAGACCGTTGCCGATTACGGCGTGGACGTCACGCCGCGCCTCAAGACGCTCAAGGTCGCCGAACCCGGCAAGCGCCAGGCCGGCGTCAAGGTCGGCTCGGTCGACGAGCTGGTGGAACGCCTCAAGGGTATGGGAGTCGCCAAGTGAAGACGCTCGTCTGGGTCGAACACGACAATAAGAGCGTCAAGGACGCGACGCTCGCCACCGTAACCGCCGCATCGAAGCTGGGCGATGTCGATCTGCTCGTCGCCGGCAGCGGCGCGCAGGGCGTCGCCGATGCCGCCGCCAAGATCGCTGGCGCCGGCAAGGTGCTGCTCGCCGACGACGCAGCCTATGAGCATGCCCTCGCCGAAAACGTCGCGCCGCTCGTCGCCACGCTGATGCAGGGTTATGACGCGGTGCTGTTCCCGTCGACCACCACCGGCAAGAACGTCGCCCCGCGCGTTGCCGCTTTGCTCGACGTGATGCAGATCTCCGACATCCTCTCGGTCGAGGGCGCGGACACCTTCACCCGGCCGATCTATGCCGGCAACGCCATCGCCACCGTCCAGACCAGCGACAAGAAGCTGGTGATCACCGTGCGCGGCACCGCGTTCGAGAAGGCGGCAGGCGAGGGCGGTTCCGCCAGCGTCGAAACCGTGTCGGGCGAAGGCGACAAGGCCTTGTCGAGCTTCGTCGGGTCGGAAATCGCCGAGAATGCCCGCCCCGAGCTGACCAGCGCCAAGATCATCGTCTCGGGCGGCCGTGCGCTCGGCAATTCGGAGAACTTCCACGCGCTGATCGAGCCGCTGGCCGACAAGCTCGGTGCGGCGGTGGGCGCCTCGCGCGCCGCGGTCGATGCGGGGTATGTCCCCAACGACTATCAGGTCGGCCAGACCGGCAAGATCGTCGCTCCGGAAGTCTATGTCGCGGTCGGCATCTCCGGCGCGATCCAGCACCTTGCCGGCATGAAGGACTCCAAGACCATCATCGCCATCAACAAGGACGAGGATGCGCCGATCTTCCAGGTCGCCGACATCGGCCTGGTCGGCGATCTCTTCAAGATCATCCCAGAGCTGACCGAGAAGCTCTGAGGTTCGGCCGCACGAAAAGGGGGAGGGCGTCTCGAAAGAGGCGCCCTTTCTTTATGGCTCGCACAGATCGCTGACCTGCCACATTTTTAGGCAACCCTTCGCATCTGCGCGAAATTGACGCGTCGATATCCCACTGCATGCGGCGCTCGCCGCCTGACGCACCTCCCGCCCGAACTGGCACACTCCTTGCGACGTGTTCGCCGGGACAAAAGCAAGGGGGGCGAAGTGAAGCTCATCATCGCCATCATAAAACCGTTCAAGCTGGACGAGGTGCGGGAGGCGCTAACGGGGGTTGGCGTCACCGGCATGACCGTCACCGAGGTCAAGGGCTTCGGCCGGCAAAAGGGCCAGACCGAGATCTATCGGGGTGCCGAGTACAGCACCAACATGGTGCCCAAGATCAAGATCGAAGTCGCTGTCGCGGCGGACCTTTCCGACCGGGCTGTCGAGGCGATCCAGGCGGCGGCCAGCACCGGCGCGATCGGCGACGGCAAGATCTTCGTGCTCGATCTGGGGCAGGCGGTGCGGATCCGCACCGGTGAGATGAACGAGACCGCGTTGTGAGGAAGGGGGGCACCATGAAGCTATCGACCAAATTGGCCGCCGGGGCGGGGCTCGCCCTGTTCGCGGCGCTGCCGGCCTGGGCGCAGGACGCCGCGCCGGCCGCGACCGTCGACAAGGGCGACACCGCCTGGATGATGACCTCGACCATCCTGGTCCTGATGATGATCCTGCCGGGCCTGGCGCTGTTCTATGGCGGCCTTGCCCGCACCAAGAACATGCTGTCGGTGATGACCCAGATCGGCGCCGTCGCCGCGCTCGCCATGCTGGTGTGGGTCATGTGGGGCTACACGATGGCCTTTGGTCCCGACTACACCTCCGGCCTCAGCAACGTCATTTCCAACTTCGACAAGCTCTTCCTCAAGGGCGTGACACCGGCGTCGCAGGCGGCGACCTTCACCGCCGGCGTCGAAATCCCGGAATATGTGTTCATCAGCTTCCAGATGACCTTCGCCGCGATCACGATCGCACTGGTGCTGGGCTCGGTGGTCGAGCGCATCAAGTTCTCCGCGGTGATGGTCTTCGCGCTGGTGTGGCTGACGATCGTCTATTTCCCGATCGCGCACATGGTCTGGGCCGCCAGCGGCCTGTTCTTCAAGATGGGCGCGCTTGATTTCGCCGGCGGCACGGTGGTGCACATCAATGCCGGCGTGTCGGCGCTGGTGCTGGCGCTGCTCCTGGGCAAGCGGCTCGGCTATCCGACCGAGCGCATGGCGCCGCACAGCCTGACGCTCACCATGGTCGGCACCGGGCTGCTCTGGGTGGGCTGGTTCGGGTTCAACGCGGGCTCTGCGCTCGAAGCCAACGGCTCGGCCGCGCTGGCGATGATCAACACCTTCGTCGCAACCGCGTCGGCAGGCCTCTTCTGGATGCTCGCCGAGCGTTTCTCGGGTCACAAGGGTTCGGCGCTCGGCTTCTGCTCGGGTATCATCGCCGGGCTGGTCGCGGTCACTCCGGCGGCGGGCAATTCGGGTCCGTTCGGCGCGATCGTGCTCGGCGCCATCGCGTCGATCGTCTGCTTCGTGTTCGTGACGGTGGTGAAGCCCAAGCTTGGCTATGACGACTCGCTCGACGCGTTCGGCATCCACGGCATCGGCGGCATGGTCGGCGCGATCGGCACGGCGGTGGTCTACGCCCCCTCGCTGGGTGGCCCCGGCGCGGCCGATTACGACATGGGTGCCAAGCTGCTGGTTCAGATCGAAGCGGTGGTCACCACCATCGTCTGGGCCGGAGTCGGCACCGCCATCGCCTATTTCGTAGCCAAGGCAGTCACCGGCGGCCGTGTCGCGCCCCAGGTCGAGGTCGAAGGCCTTGATCTCGGCGAGCATGGCGAGCGCGCCTACAACTACTGACGAGTTCGGGGCGCCGCGCATCTCCTGCCGCGCGGCGTCCCACCTGAGGTTCCTCCTGCGGACATACTGGGCCGGTGGTTTACGCCACCGGCCCTTTTTTTGTTGGATTTGAAGACTGCGTTTGGCGTCAACTAGATAGTCGCGCTGCCCGCCAAGACGTCCAGCAGCGGCCGGATACCCTCGATGTCGTAGCCTGCGCCCGCCGCCTTGGCAGTCAGCGCGTCGGGATCGCCCCCGCGGCTCGCCTGCGCCAGCGCCCAGAGGTTGCACGACCGTGTCCCCGACCGGCAATAGGCCAGCACCGGCCCCTTCGCCTGCTCCAGCGCTTCGGCCATCGCCTCGACCTGCGCCGCCGAAAAGCCGGCATGCGTCACCGGGATTTCCGAATAGGCAAGCCCCGCCGCTTCCGCTGCCTGGCGGATCGCATCGCCCGCAGGCTGGCTCAACTCCTCGCCGTCGGGGCGATTGTTGATGATCGCCGTGAACCCGGCCTGCGCGAGGGCAGGCACCTCCTCCGGCGAAATCTGGGGCGCCACCGAAATCTCGTCGTCGATCTTGCGGATCATGCCGCCTCCCGGATCACTTGCAGAAAGGCCGAACCATAGGCTTCGAGCTTGCGCGCGCCAACGCCGGAGATGCGGCCCAGCTCCGCCAGGCTTCCCGGCTGGCTCATCGCCATGTCGCGCAACACTGAATCATGGAAGATCACATAGGGCGGCAGCCCGGTCTCCTGCGCGATCTCGCGCCGCTTGGCCCGCAGCGCCTCGAACAGCGGATGGCCGACCGGATTGGCCCCGCCACCGGCCGCTCCGCGCTTCGACCGGCGCTCGCGCTTGGGCGGCACCACCAGCTTCAGCCCGGCCTCGCCCTTCAGGATGGGTTTGGCGGCCGGCCCGAACTCCAGCCCACCATGCGCGTTCGTGCGCAGCGCGTCGCGCAGCAGCAGCGCGCGCGATACCGGTTTGAGCAGGGCCGCCTCCTCGCCATCGACGATGCCGAACACGGAGAGTTTCTCGTGTCCGTTCATCAGGCTCCGTTCGCTCGACTGGCCCAGCAGGATGCTTTCGATATAGCCGGTGCCGAACATCATCCCGGTGCGGAACACGGCCGACAAGAACTTCTGCGCGACCACGCCCGCGTCCACGGCTGCGGGCGGCAACAGGCAATTGTCGCAATTGCCGCACTGCTCCGGCGTGTTCTCTTCGCCGAAGTGTCGCAGCAGGATCCGGCGCCGGCACTCGGCGGTCTCGACCAAGGCGCCCAGCGCCGTCAGGCGCGCGCGCTCGCCCGGCTGCCGCCCAGGCTCCACTTCGCCGATCCGCTGGCGCGCCCGGGCGAAATCGTCGGCGCCCCAGAACAGGTGAGCGACCGCGGGATCGCCGTCGCGCCCGGCCCGGCCGGTCTCCTGGTAGTAACCCTCGATCGACTTGGGCAGCCCGGCATGCGCGACGAAGCGCACGTCGGGTTTGTCGATCCCCATGCCGAACGCGACGGTGGCGACCATGACCATGTCCTCGGAAGCCACGAACGCGGCTTGGTTGCGTCGCCTTACCTGCGCGTCGAGCCCGGCATGATAAGCGAGAACGGAGCGTCCGGTTTCCGCCAGCTTCTCTGCCAGCTTCTCCACGCCGGCGCGGGTCTGGGCGTAGACGATGCCAGGGCCGGGATTGTCGGCCATCACGTCCATGACCTGGCGCGTCGTGTTCTCGCGCGGCGCGATCGTGTAGCGGATGTTGGGGCGGTCGAACCCGGCGACGATCATGCCCTCGTGCGGGATGCCGAGCTGCTCGCAGATGTCGGCGCGGGTGTGGGCGTCGGCGGTCGCGGTCAGCGCCAGCCGTGGCACACCTTCGAACCGGTCGAGCAGCGGCCGCAGCAGGCGATAGTCGGGGCGGAAATCATGCCCCCATTCGGAAACGCAATGCGCCTCGTCGATCGCGAACAGCGACAGGCGCGCCTGCCCCAACAGATTGCGGAAATACTCGCTCGAGGCACGCTCGGGTGCGACATAGAGGAGGTCGAGGGCGCCCGCGCGAAAGCGCTGGATCGTCTCCTCGCGATTTTCGTCGACGCTGGTCAGCGTGGCGGCGCGGATACCGACCGCTTCCGCCGCGCGCAGCTGGTCGTGCATCAGCGCGATCAAGGGCGAGACGACGACGCACGTTCCCTCGAGCGCCAGCGACGGCACCTGATAGCAGAGCGACTTGCCCGCCCCGGTGGGCATTACCGCCAGCGTGTTGGCACCCCGCATGACACGCCCGACCACCTGCTCCTGGACCCCGCGGAACCCTGGAAAGCCGAAGGTGGAACGTAGAATATCGAGCGGATCGGCCATCGGGCATGAACTAGGGCTGCGCAGCGATGCTGTCGAGGCGCCGCTTGGGTGTCGGCAGCGGGCACTCACAGCTTTTCGCCGCAGTGCCCTTGCCGCTGCGCGCCGCGCCCGCCAAAGCAGCGGATAATGACGGTAAGCGTGGACATGGGGGTAGACCAGGGCGGGGCGTCCGTTGGCATGGACCTTGAGGAACTCCTCGCCACCCGTCTTCTGGTTCAAGGCAATTCGGGATCCGGCAAGTCGCATCTCCTGCGCCGCCTGCTCGAAAAGAGTGCCGGACACGTTCAGCAGGTCATCATCGACCCCGAAGGTGATTTCGTCACGCTGAGCGACCGCTACGGCCACCTCTCCATCGAAGCCGCCGAACATAGCGAACGAGACGTCGCCCGCTTCGCCGCGCGTATCCGCGAACACCGCGCCTCCGTCGTCTTAAGCCTCGAAGGGCTGGAGGCGGAAGGCCAGATGAAATGCGCCGCAGCCTTTCTCAACGGCATGTTCGATGCGCCGCGCGAGCATTGGTACCCGGCTCTGGTCGTCGTCGACGAAGCGCAGTTGTTCGCACCCGCCGGCGGCGGCGAAGTCGCCGAGGATGTCCGTCGTGCCTCGTTGTCGGCGATGACTAACCTGATGTGCCGCGGCCGCAAGCGCGGCCTCGCCGGCGTCATCGCCACCCAGCGCCTCGCCAAGCTTGCCAAGAACGTCGCTGCCGAGGCGTCCAATTTCCTGATGGGCCGTACCTTTCTCGACATCGACATGGCCCGCGCCGCCGATTTGCTCGGCATGGAACGCCGCCAGGCCGAGGCGATCCGCGACCTGCAGCGCGGCACCTTCCTTGCGCTGGGCCCTGCCGTCGCGCGCCGCCCCGTAGCGATCCGCATCGGCACGGTGGAAACCTCCGCGCGCAGCTCCAGTCCCAAGCTTACCCCGCTGCCCCAGCCGGCGAGCGAGGACATGAAGGAGCTGTTGCTCGCCCCCGCCGAGCCCAGCTGGTCTCCGCCCGAGCCATCCGCACCAGCGGTGCCCGCCCAGGCGCGCTCCGAAACCCTGCTCCAGGCGCTGGCGCGGTCGGTGCCCTCTGTCGCCGAGACTACCCCGGACATGGAGCCGGAAGAAGCCGAAGGTCATGTGACCGACGTGCTGCGGGCGATCGTATCGGACGCCGAATCCGCGTTCCGCTCGCCTTCGGTGCTCTACCAGGACTTCCTGGTCCGCTGCCGGATGGTCGGGCTCGCCCGCCCGCCACTGGATATTTCAGCCTTTACGCGCCGCCTGTCCGCCGCCCGGGCGGGCATCCACGGCGATCCCGACGCGGACTGGGCGCAAGCGCTTGAGGCGGCAAAGGCTCTTCCCGACGATATGCTGGGTCCCTTCCTGCTGGTCGCCCGTGCTGCGCGCGAGGGGGAGCCGTGCCCCAGCGACACTCAAATCGCCGCGACCTATGGGACCAGCTCGCTCGGTCGGGTCCGCCGGCTGCTGCAATATATCGAAAGCCGCGAATTGTTCGTCACGCGGATCGATCTAGCCGGAAAACGATCGATCACGATCCCTCGGCTTGGCTGGACGACGCAGCCTTCCGAATCGAACTGAAGCGTTCCGGTGAGACCGGCAGATTGCGCAGCCAAGCTTCGGTGGCGGCCGCATGCGTCACTGGCAGCATGTGCCCGCCATCGATCAGCGTCAGCGAAGCGCCGCGGATCTCGCGGGTGGTCTTCTCACCGTTCAGCTTGGGATCGAGCACCTGGTCTTGGCGCCCGAACAGGATCGCCACCGGTAGCTGCAGATCGGCGTAGCGGGCCTGCAGCTTCGACATTTCCGGTGACGCCTGCAGCAGCTCGAACGACCCGGCCAGATAGCTTTTCGGCCGCAGCGCCAGTGCGCCACCGCCGCGTGTGGCGAAATCAGCGGGCACTGGATCGGGCGCGAATACAGCCTGGGCGGTCTTGGCGCTGCTGAGGGTACCGGCGGGAACTGCGAGCAGCCAGGCGATGGCGCCACGAACCGGCGGCGGCGCGAGCAGCCCCAGAAAGGGCCTGGGAACGCGCTCGACGCGCTGGCTTAGCGGAGCGATCAGCGCCAGCCCGCGCACCAGATCAGGCTGGTCGAGCCCAAGCGCCAGGGCGACGGCGCCCCCAAGTGAATGGCCCACGACCAGAGGCTTATGAAGCGAGAGCTGCTCGATCAGCGCCGCCAGCATCTTGGCCTGGGCCGTGATGCCGGGCCGTGGCCCATCCAGTGCGGAGTGACCCCACCCGGGACGGTCCACCAAGATGACTCTGTAGTCGGTCGTGAGGCGCTCGGTCAGCGAGTGCGAGAAGTTGCGCAACTGCCCCATCAGCCCGTGCACCATCACCAGCACAGGCGCGTCCTTTGGTCCCAGATCGACATAATGCAGCCGCGCGCCGGGCACGTCGATGAACTGGCCGTCGGGCGGCACCAGTTCCTCGGCCTTGCGCCCGGCATAAGCCGACCAGCTGGCGAGCCCGGTGCCCGCCACCGCCGCGATCCCAAGAGGTAACAGCATCGTTCGCATCAACCTTCCGCCACGCGCCTGGAAGCACTAGGGGTTCTTCAGCAGCAACGCGCCAGCAAGCAAAGGTGCCCGATGACGAACGTGATCGACAATAAAGAAGAACAGCGTTTCGAACTCGAAGTCGATGGGCACACCGCCTTCGCCGCGTACGACAAGGATGGCGACATCGTGGTGTTTACCCATACGGTCGCGCCCACGGAATTGCGGGGGCAGGGCGTCGGCTCACGCTTGGTCGAAGGCGCGCTGAGCCAGGTCCGGGCCGCCGGGGGCAGGGTGCGGCCGCTCTGCACCTTCGTCGCCGGCTATATCGCCCAGCATCCCCAATGGGGCGATCTGCGCGCCTGACCGCTTATTCGGCGGCCAGGTTTTCACCTTCTTCGCGCTCCCGCGCCTGGCGAGTCCACATTTCGGCATACAGGCCGCCGCGCCGCATCAGCTCGGCGTGGGTGCCCTGCTCGACGATCCGGCCGCTTTCGAGCACGACGATCCGGTCGGCATGAACGACCGTGGAAAGCCGGTGCGCGATCACAATGGTCGTGCGTCCGCGCTCGATCGCTTCCA
Organism: Sphingomonas sp. S2-65; assembly: GCF_021513175.1. Lineage (NCBI taxonomy): Bacteria > Pseudomonadati > Pseudomonadota > Alphaproteobacteria > Sphingomonadales > Sphingomonadaceae > Sphingomonas > Sphingomonas sp. S2-65. The sequence continues at coordinate 2,490,374 of NZ_CP090953.1, forward strand.
GCGTCGCCTGGATATCCGCCTCGGTACGGCTGTCGAGCGCACTGGTTGCCTCGTCCAGGATCAGGATCGGCGGATTTTTCACTAAAGTGCGTGCGATCGCGACGCGCTGCTTCTCGCCGCCCGAAAGCTTCAGCCCGCGCTCGCCGACCCGAGTGTCGAATCCTTCCGGCAGCGCCTGGATGAACCCTGCAATGGCTGCGCCGCGTGCGGCATCGGCGATGTCCTCCGATGTCGCGTCCTCGCGACCATAGGCGATGTTGTAGCCGATCGTGTCGTTGAACAGCACGGTATCCTGCGGAACGATGCCGATCGCCGAGCGAAGCGACTGCTGGGTCACCTCGCGCACATCCTGACCGTCGATCGTGATCCGCCCGCCGGTGACATCGTAGAAGCGGTACATCAGCCGGGCGAGCGTGGACTTGCCTGCGCCCGAAGGCCCGACCACTGCGACGGTCGCACCCGCCGGGATATCGAGGTCGATGCCCTTCAGGATCTGGCGGTCGGGATCATAGCCGAAAGCGACATCTTCGAAGCGAATGTGGCCTCGCGCCACGCGCAGGGGCTGCGCGTCCACAGCATCGGTCACTTCGGCTGGCGTATCGATCAGGTCGAACATAGCGCCCATGTCGATCACACCCTGGCGTATCGTGCGATACACCCAGCCCAGCATGTCGAGCGGACGGAACAACTGGCTAAGCAGCGTCGATACCAGCACGACGTCGCCGGCGCTGAATCGGCCCGAGCTCCAGCCGAACACGATCAGCGCCATGCCGCCTCCCAACATCAGGTTGGTTATCACGGCCTGGCCGATGTTCAGCCAGGCCAGCGAGTTCTCCGACGTCACCGCCGCGTTCATGTACGCCGCCATCGCCCGGTCGTAGCGCTGCGCCTCGCGCGCTTCGGCGTTGAAGTATTTCACCGTCTCGAAGTTGAGCAGCGAGTCGACCGCGTGCGCGACCGCGCCGGTATCCAGGTCGTTCATCTGTTCGCGCAGCTTCGAACGCCAGTCGGTCACCCAGCGGGTGAAGGCGATATAGACGACCACCATCACTGAGGTGCCGATAACCAGCCACATGCCGAACCGCGTGCCGAAGATGCCTAGCACCAGCCCAAGTTCCAGGATCGTCGGGGCGATGTTGAACAGCAGGAAATACAGCATCGTATCGATGCTCTTGGTGCCGCGCTCGACCACCTTGGTGATCGCTCCGGTGCGCCGCTCCAGGTGGAAGCGCAAAGACAATTGGTGGAGGTGGCGGAACACGTCCGACGCCAAACGGCGCGACGCGTCCTGACCGACCTTTTCGAACACCGCATTGCGAAGATTGTCGAAGATGACTGCGCCCAGCCGCGCCGCGGCATAGCCGGCGACCAGCGCGATCACGAGCCAGAGCGCGTCACGCGATCCATCGGCCATATGGTCGATCGCGCCCTGAAGTGCGAACGGCGCGCCATAGACCTGCACCAGTTTGGAGATCAGCACGAGCACCAGCGCGACGACGATCCGCACGCGCAATTCGGTGGCGTTGCGCGGCCACAGATAGGGCAAGAAACGCTTCATGGTGCCGAGCAAGGGCCGCTCGGGCGCGGAGGTTTGATTCAGGGGAGGCATTAACCCTGGATTTGGGGGCTCGAGCGCCGTCGCGCAACGTTTCGTCGGAACGGGCCGGACTTCGCTTCGTTCTAATGATCGGAAGGAACGTGCAATGGACCAGATCTTCTACGTCTTGGCGATCATGGGCTGCGGCGACGATGCGGGGCTTTGTCAGCAGGCGCGCGTGGAGCCGGTGCGCTACACTTCGGTAGCGGCATGCCAGGAGGCGATGCCGGTCGCACTTCAGCGCAACGCCGATCTTTCCTTTCCGGTAATCAGCGCGACTTGTCGCCGCGATGGGCCGCAATATGCCCGCAACGAAAGCAATCGCCGCCAGAATGGCGGCTGAGCCTCAACGCGGGCGCGTCCAGAGATCGTCAGGGCGAGCGACGTTTCCATAGAGGCTCGTACGTGCACGCGCCTGTCCATAGGCACGGACGATCCAACCCAGCTTCTCGGCCGACGACGTCGTGACCCGGTGATCCCAGGCATGCTCGCCGCGTACGGCGACCTTGCGAGCGATGTCGCCATAGATACCGGCGGCGGCGAGCACGGCCCAGGCCGACCGGAAGGAGAGGGCGGGAGTCCCGCCCCGCGCGCTTTGCTCGAACGCCTGCGCGCGCTCGGCCAGCCTTTGAGCGAGCACCGTCAGCCGCGAACGGAAGGGCGGCTTCATGTGCTGCCCCGACGGAATGTCCATCTCTACCAGCCACTCGACCGGCAGGTAGCACCGGCCGACCTGGTCGTCCTCTTCGATGTCGCGGGCGATGTTCGAGAGCTGGAACGCCATGCCCAGGTCGCAGGCGCGGTCGAGTACCGCGTCGTCGTCAGGTGAAACGCCCATTATTACCGCCATCATGCACCCGACCGCGCCGGCGACGTGATAGCAATAGCGGTAGAGGTCGTCTTCGCTGCGCGGTCGCCAGTCCTCCGCATCGAGTGCGAACCCGTCGACAAGATCGTGGACGAAGCGGTGCGGCATGTTCGTCTCGGCGACGACGATCCGCAACGCATCGAACGCCGCGTCGCCTACCCACTGCCCTGCCAGGGCTGCTTCGGTGCGGATGCGGATCGCCGCCAGCCGCTCGGCAGGATCGGCCACCGCGCTCATGCCATGGCCATGATCCTGCCCGTCGGCCAGATCGTCGCACGCCCGGCACCACGCATAGAGCAGCCAGGCACGCTCACGCGTCGCGCGGTCGAATAGCCGGCTGGCCGCCGCGAAGCTCTTCGAGCCGCGTCCGATCGACTCCCCCGCGGTCGCGACGATCGCGTCGCGGCCCGGGGTCACAGGTCGTCGCGCTTCATGTGGATGATCGGCGTGGTAGGTTCGAAGCCGCGCATTTTTTCGAGCAGCCGATCGAGATCATCGTCGGCGAGCAGGATGCCCTGGTGCTGCGGGCGCAGGAAGCCGACGCTGCCCATCTTCGCCACGAATTCCAACAAACCGTCGTAGAAGCCGGCGACATTGAGCAGCGCGACCGGCTTGGCATGATAGCCAAGCTGCGCCCAGCTCATTGCCTCCCACAATTCGTCCATCGTCCCGGTGCCGCCCGGGATGGTGAGGAACCCGTCTGAAAGCTCGGTAAAGCGCGCCTTCCGTTCGTGCATCGTGTCGACGACATGGAGCTCGCTCAGGTTGCGATGCGCGACTTCGGCATTGACCAATGCTGTCGGGATCACCCCGATGACTTTGCCCCCGGCTTCCAGTGCGCTGTCGGCCACGGCGCCCATTAATCCCAGCTTGCCGCCGCCATACACGACGCCGATGCCGCGCTCCGCCAGGCTGCGGCCAACCATGCGTGCGGACTCGATGTAGACCGGATCGGCCGGGGTGGCCGATCCGCAATAAACCGCGACGCGCTTCATCGATTTCCTTCCAGCATCAGTGCCGCCGTAGCCTTGGCGCTGCCGACCACGCCGGGGATGCCGGCTCCCGGGTGCGTGCCGGCGCCGACGAAATACAGGTTCGAGATCGCCTCGTCGCGATTGTGGACGCGGAACCAGGCGCTCTGGGTCAGCACCGGCTCGAGGCTGAAACCGGAGCCGAGATGGGAGCGCAGGTCGCGCTCGAAATCGGGCGGGGCGTAAGAGAATTTGGTGACGATGCGATCGCGCAGACCGGGGATCAGCCGGCGCTCGATTTCGGCGAGAATACGCTCCTCCAGCACCGGTCCGACCTCGTCCCAGTTAGCCGGGAACTTGCCCAGATGCGGCACGGGCGCCAGCGCGTAGAAGGTCGAGTGACCCTCCGGCGCCATGCTGGAATCGGTGGCGGTCGGGTGATGGAGATACAGCGAGAAATCCTCGCTCAGCACCCCGTGCTTGTAGATGTCGTCGAGCAGCCCCTTGTAACGCGGGCCGAACAGGATCGAGTGATGCGGCACCTCGGGGCAAGCGCCACGCACCCCGAAATGGACCACAAACAGCGATGGCGAGAAGCGCTTGCGCTCCAGCCGCGCCGCGGTGCGCTGGGCACTGCGCGAGTCCTTGAGCAGGTGCCGGTAGCTGTGCACCACCTCGGCGTTGCTGGCTACCGCATCGACCGGCAGCTCGAACCCGCCTTCGGTGCGTACGCCGGTGACTCGGTCGCCCAGCGTGTCGATCGCCGCGACAGGATCGTTCAAGCGGAGCACGCCGCCCAGCCGCTCGAAGTGCCGCACCATGCCCGCGACGAGCTGGTTGGTGCCGCCCTTGGCGAACCAGACGCCGCCGTCACGCTCCAGCTTGTGGATCAGCGCGTAGATCGCGCTGGTCGCCATCGGATTTCCGCCGACCAGCAGCGTGTGGAACGACAGCGCCTCGCGCAGCTTCTCGTTCTTCACGTAGCTGGAGACCATCGAATAGACCGAGCGCCAGGCCTGCGCCTTCATCAGTGCCGGCGCCGCCTTCACCATCGCGCTGAAGTCGAGGAACGCGACATGGCCCAGCTTTACATAGCCCTCGCGGTACACCTCCTCCGAGTAGCGCAGGAACTTGCGGTATCCCGCCACATCGTCCGGGTTGAGCCGGGCGATCTCCGCCGCCAGCTGCGCATCGTCGTTCGAATAGTCGAACATCGTACCGTCGGGCCAGGAGAGGCGATAGAAGGGGGAAATCGGCAGCAGCGTCACGTCTTCGGCGATGTCGTGCCCGGACAGGCGCCACAGCTCGGCCAGCGCATCGGGCGCGGTGATCACGGTGGGACCACCGTCGAAAGTGAAGCCGTCGCGTTCCCAATAATAAGCGCGGCCGCCCGGCTTGTCGCGGGCCTCCAGGATGACGGTATCGACGCCGGCCGACTGCAGCCGGATCGCGAGCGCAAGCCCGCCAAACCCTGCGCCAATGATTGCAACCCGCTTCATGTTCTTCCCCGCAAGGCTTGGACCGCGCGTCCGATCGGTACCGGCGGCTTTCCGCTCAGGACCCGCACCCGGTCCCACACAGTCGACTGTCCGGCATAGAAGCGGGCTATGAGGCCTGCGTCCAGCCGATAGAAGCGTTCGAGCACCTTGTATCGCGCTTCGGGATCGGCGGCCTTGAACAGCATCCGGCTGAGCATGCGGTAGAAACCGCGCGCGCGCCACGTTCGCCGGGCGTAGCCATGCAGGAGCTCGTGCAGCGCCGCGCCCTCCAGCGAGGCCGTGTCGGCGATCAGCGCGGCGGTGCGCACCGCGTCGGGCAGCGAATAGCTGGTGAGCGGATGGAACAGCCCGGCGCGGACGCCAGCCTTGGCCACACCCTCGCCGCCGCTGCGCCAATAGGCATCGAAATCGCCGCCCATCACCACCGGCAGCGCGCCGGCTTCCTCGCGCACCACCCGCTCGACCTGCCAACCCTGGCGCGCGGCGTGCAGGGCGATGCGCTCGCGCAGCGCGGGAGTGTCGATATCGGCGGTGTCGCTGTAATAGGTATCCTCCACGAACAGTCGGGTCGGCGTGAACGGAAGCGTGTAGACGAAGCGGTAGCCGTCGAGCTGCGGCACCGTCGCATCCATCACCACCGGATGCGCCACCGCGTGCGGCTCCGTCAGCTCCAATTCGCAGCCGAGGAACTTCTGCCAGCCGAGCTCGAGCGTCGACAGATCCGCGGCGCCGCGGCAATCGATCACGCCGCGCGCTTCCACCAGCCCTCCGCCGGCAAGCTGGACGCTGGTCGGCGTCACCGTCGTCACTTCACGGCCCAGCAGCAGTGCCTCGCGCGGCAGGGTGCGGCGCAGCACCCGGTCGAAATGGCGCGACTCGATCGAGTAATAGCGCGCCCGCAGCGACCGCGAATGCCCCGGAAACGCGACGTCATAGCCGGCCCAGCCATGCCCGATCAGCGGCGCGACCAGCCAGCTGTGCGCGGGATCGATGTCGGAGGCGAAGAACGACCAGAGATGGTTGCCCCCCAGCCGCGCCGAGCTCTCGATCACCCGCACGTCGCAATCCGGTCGCCTGCGGCGGAGCGCCAGCGCGATCAGCCCTCCCGCAAGGCCGCCGCCAACCACCGCGACGTCACAACTGATCCTTGCCGACATGGGCCGCGCCTAGCCCAAGCGGTTGGTACGATCCAACAAAAAGCCCGTTCGCCCGCCCTTTCCCCGCAACGGCTCGTCGCGGAGGCCCGGCGGCGATCAGAACGCGCCCGGTACCTCGCGCTGCACGGTGCTCGGCCGATCAGGCATCAGCGGCTCGCGCGCCGCGCTGCTCGCGCTGAGCGAACGCAGCTGGGCGGCGGCGCCCAGAATCGGGGTGCAGCTGCGCCCGGCGAGGAAGTCGAGCGCGACTCTGGTCGAGGCCTCGGCGGGGTCGCCCATCGGCCGGCTCAGGTCGTCGGCGGCGCGGCAGGTGACGTCCATCTTGCTGGCGAGCCCGTCATAATAAGCGCCCTGGTGGTCGCGGTTTTCGGTGGCGAAGGCGATCACCCGCACCCGATCGTCACAGGCGGTCTTGTCGACTGCGATCTGGCCGACCGGCTTGCCATAGGTGTTGCCGCCGACCAGCGCCTCGTTCGCGCGCAGATAGGGCAGCATGCCGTTGATCGTCAGCTCGCTGGCCGAGGCGGTGCCGCCGGTGCCGATGAACGCGACGCGGGTCGGCGCGATCGATTGCGGCTGCGGCGCGAAATAATCGACGTCGTTGAAGCTCGATTTCTCGGGGCGGAAGGTCGTGAAGCTGAACACGTCCGAGCTGGTGCGATTGGCGCCCAGCAGATCGCCCATCAGCTCGGCGATCGAGACCAGCCCGCCGCCATTGTAGCGCAGATCGACGATCACATTGGTGATGCCCTGCGCACGGAACTGGGCAAAGGCCGCGCGCAACGCGGGGTCGGCGGTGTCGATGAAGGTGCGCAGATTGACATAGCCGACCCGCTGGCCGCCATTGTCGAGGATCTTCACGCCATAGCGGCTCGATACCGGCGTCAGTGTGTAGTCGGCCTTGGCGACGGTTATGTCGCGGGCGCCGGCGCTGTCCTGGATACGCAGCACGCGCGACGTGCCGGCGGTGTCGGGGCCGAACGCGTTGACCACTGCCTGTGGCCCGCCATTGGCGAGCAGCGTCGACACCGGCTGGCCGGAGACCGCCAGGATCTCGGCGCCGCGATCGATCCCCGCGGCGAGCGCCGGTGCGCCCTCGAAGCTTTCCGCCACGAACACGCGCCCGCCATTGGTGTCATAGGACAAGCGGAAGCCGAAGCCCGCGCTCGACCCGGTGCTGTAATAGGCATTCTCCTGCGCGATCGAGGTCACGTAAGTGAAGTAGCGGTCCTTGTTCTGCCCGCGCGCGGTGGCGGTGAGCGCGTCGACATAGGATTCGAGCGTCGCATAGCCTGAAGGGTCGAGGCTCGCGGGCAGCGTTTCGGGGAACAGATACCATTCCTTGAGCACCGAGAACGCCCAGTTCTGGCGGTCGCGCAGTGTGCAGCCCGCGGTCGGCGTCGGGGTGGGGCTGCCGCCGGTGGTGCCGCCCCCGCCGGTGCCGCCGCCCACCGCGACATTGCCGCTGCCGCCACCGCCGCCGCACGCGGACAACAGCGCCACGGCCGAGAGAAGCGCTCCGAATCGGCTATGCTTGACCACGCGTTCTTCCTTTGACTTCAAGTCCTTGTGTGGCGGAGGCTGACCTAGCTTGGCGATGCGCGCAAGGGGAAAGCCGCTTGTAAATGTGTGTCGTGAAGTTGAGGAAGTTGCGGTCCAAACGCCTGGCGCTCAACTTCACGGGTCTGCGCTTATCTCCTTGGTCGCGTTGGGAAATAGCCGCATGCGAGCGCCTGCCCGGCCAGAATCGGAAAGCGTCAGCCAACCAAAAGGTTGGTTGAGCGGCGCGTTGCGACATGCGCGTGCGAAGGTGCGGGAATGCGAGTGTCTGCCCATGCGCCAGAGTAGATCAGGCGAAATCCTATTTTGAAAGCGTGATTTACGCGGTGCGGATCGAGGGGGAGGGCGCATGCATGCGCGCTAGGCGCTATGCCCGATCAGGTCCCAGCGATTGCCGTACAGATCCTCGAACACCGCGACCTTGCCATAGGGTTGAACGGCGGGCGGTCGCACGAAGCGGACGCCGGCTTGCGTATAGGCGGCGAAGTCGCGATCAAAGTCATCGGTGTCGAGAAACAGGAAAACGCGGCCGGCGGCCTGGTTGCCGATGGCGGCGTGCTGTTCGGGCGTGGCGGCGCGGGCAAGGAGGAGGGTGGTGGCGTTCTCCGGCGCGTGCGGCGGGCGGATGGTGACCCAGCGCTTGCCCTGCTCGGGCACCAGTGTGTCCTCGATGGGGGTGAAGCCGAGCTTGCCGACGTAGAAGGCGAGCGCTTCGTCATAGTCGCGGACGATCAGGGTGATGTGGGCGAGCTGGGGCACCGTTATCCAAAAGGGGTGTGCTGAGCAACGATACCGTCAGAATCCTCGAATTTCTTTGCGAACCGCGCAGCTTGCTTAAGAGACGCCTTATGAACTTCTGGGTGCCCACGAACCTCAGTTCCATAGGTCTCCTTATCCATTCGGTCGAGCTTGGGATGATAGAAAAGTGGAAGATCCAAGAGTTCAGGATTGATATCTTGAGCGGGATCAAGGCCCGCGTTGACGAAATCGAAAAACAGCAGGCCGGTCTGGTAACCGACAAAATACGATGAGTTCCAGTAATCTCTTCGCCTCTGATATTGTTCTATCTTATCTTGATACAATGAAATCTGGCGTCGGACGTGATGTAGATCAGCGAAATCCCCAGCAAACCGCCTGTCTACTATGCGCTGCAAGCAGTGTATCAAGCCATCTTGATAAGCCGTCGCAAAAATCAGATGAGGTTCATCTGCCACGGCATAGCTATCGACAAATTCTCGATGAACCTGAGTTACATTCGCTAATTTCTCAGAAATTATGTCATAAGATTGCTCATAAGCATAGCAAAACTTCGCACGCATGTGTTCGGCTACGACTTCTACGAAGTGAGAACCATCGGTAGCGATGGGCTTTATCGCTAGGTTGGCTAACTTATCCAAATCGATGTCAGTTATAAATGGTGATACAAGGTAGTGGGCCCGGGCAAATCTTCCCATGCTTTCCCGTACGGCGCCATACACGCTAAGAAAGTCGCTGTCCGTCGCGGAATAACCAAAGAATACTACCGTCTTCGTTGCAAAAATGTGGCGCAGTATGTCGCCGAGCCTACCACTTTTCAGTCTTTCTTCGCACTCGAGATAATCAGGCGTTGACGCTACAATGGTAGAGAGATTGTCAATCGATCCATGGATTTTAATTAACGGTCTTTTAGACCCCTCCCACAGCGCCAAGTCTTCATCATAGACGAATGGTGTGGCATGAAGTACGTCTTCAAAATACCTGTCCCAATTAGTCGTAATGATAACGCGAAAATACGGCGCAATCGATAAGCTCCGATGAAATCTTGTAGCATTTTGTCTGAGATCACGAAATCCGTTAATATAGTCGAATCGAGCCTTGATCTGCTCAATCAATTTTTGGCGTCCGTTAGGACGGTTTTCAAACAAGTCCATTAGCGCCGGAAAGGTCTCATTCCCCGTAGCGGGAGACAGTTGCGCGATTTGCTCGTAAAAAGAAAACGCGTGAGCTCCCCTCGTCTCTGTACTGACCCCCGCGCCAGCAAAGACGACACATCGTCCCGCTTCGATCTCGTCCAACAAATGTGGATCTAGTTCAAAGCTCAGTTTCAGCGAACATATTGCGCACTCACAAGCCATGTACTCTCCTGCAGCCGGCTAGCGGCAGACTAACATGCCCAGCGAAGCGTTCAATCATACTCCCGCCCACCAGCTCTCATGTAGAGTTACGCTCCCGGTTTCCTTGAACACCTTGCTCATCACGGCCATCCCCGCTTCGGCGTCCAAAACATGATGACCGTCGCGTCAAGCAGCCTTCGGTGCCGGTGCCCCGCGCAGCAATCCTTCGGTGCTCAGGTCTTCGTCCAGTTGCGGCCAGTGGATGCCATAGCCGCCGCCGCATGGCTCCCAGACGGCACGCTGCTCGGGGGTTGCGTGGAGGAGGCGGGGATACCAGGCGAGGGGTACCGAGATCGTGCGGCCGTCCATCAGATCGACTGAGAGGCTGGCATCGTCGCAGCGCACATCGGCAACGCGCTCGTCGGCGATCCTAGCTGAAATATTCATGCCATGCCTCCAACAGCGCAGTGCGATGCGCTTCGACCAGCCCCAATATGGCATTGATCTCCCGCGGGCGAAACCCGCGGTTGCGCGCGAGTTCAACCCGGTCGAGCCAAACTTTCATCGTCGCGCTGTCGCGATCGACATGGACGTGCGGTGGCTCGTTCGGCTCATGGCTGAAGAAGTAGAAGCGGTATCCGTCGAGGCGTAAGATGGTCGGCACGGTCGCGTCCTCTTGCTGGGCGCCGAACCATCTACATCATATTAGTCGCAGCATCTTATGCGAAGTTTCAAAAAATTTGCAGGATGTTGCTAGACAAACCTGTAGCAACTTGATCAGTCATGCTCCCGCCCGCCAGCGCCCATATACAGTTCGCTGCCGGTTTCCTTGAACACCTTGCTCATCGCGGCCATGCCGGCTTCGGCGTCTTGTGGGCCGAGCGGGGTTTCCGCACCTAGCGGTGCGGCCCCTCCACCATTCGGCTGCGCCGAACGGTCCCCCTCCCCGAGCGCGCTCGGGGAGGTATTTAGAGGGGTGGCGGCCAGGAAGGCGTTGGCGGGCTGGTTCTGCTTGGCGGCGAAGTCGCGGACTTCCTGGGTGATCTTCATCGAGCAGAATTTGGGGCCGCACATCGAGCAGAAATGCGCGCTCTTGGCGCCTTCGGCCGGCAGGGTCTGGTCGTGATATTGCTCGGCGGTGTCGGGATCGAGCGACAGGTTGAACTGGTCGCGCCAGCGGAAGTCGAAGCGGGCGCGGCTCAGCGCGTCGTCGCGGACCTGGGCGGCGGGATGGCCCTTGGCGAGATCGGCGGCGTGGGCGGCGAGCTTGTAGGTGACGACGCCGACCTTGACGTCGTCGCGGTCGGGCAGGCCGAGATGCTCCTTGGGGGTGACGTAGCAGAGCATCGCCGTGCCGTACCAGCCGATCATCGCGGCGCCGATGCCGCTGGTGATGTGGTCATAGCCCGGGGCGATGTCGGTGGTGAGCGGCCCGAGCGTGTAGAAGGGCGCTTCGCCGCACGCCTCGAGCTGCTTTTCCATGTTCTGCTTGATCTTGTGCATCGGCACATGGCCCGGGCCCTCGATCATCACCTGGACGTCTTCCTTCCAGGCGCGGTGGGTGAGTTCGCCCAGCGTGTAGAGCTCGGCGAACTGGGCTTCGTCGTTCGCGTCGGCGATGCTGCCGGGGCGCAGGCCGTCGCCGAGGCTGTAGGCGATGTCATACGCCTTCATGATCTCGGTGATCTCGTCGAAGCGCTCGTAGAGGAAGCTCTCCTTGTGGTGGGCGAGGCACCATTTCGCCATGATGCTGCCGCCGCGGCTGACGATGCCGGTGACGCGCTTGGCGGTCATCGGGATATAGGGCAGGCGGACGCCGGCATGGATGGTGAAATAGTCGACGCCCTGCTCGGCCTGTTCGATCAGCGTGTCGCGGAAGATCTCCCAGGTCAGCTCCTCGGCGATGCCGCCGACCTTTTCCAGCGCCTGGTAGATGGGGACGGTGCCGATCGGCACGGGGGAGTTGCGCAGGATCCATTCGCGGGTGTCGTGGATGTTGCGCCCCGTCGAGAGGTCCATCACCGTGTCCGCGCCCCAGCGGATCGACCAGACCATCTTGTCGACTTCGGCGGCGACGTTGGAGGCGACGGCGGAGTTGCCGATATTGGCGTTGATCTTGACCAGGAAATTGCGCCCGATCGCCATCGGCTCGGATTCGGGGTGGTTGATGTTGTTGGGGATGATCGCGCGGCCGCGGGCGACTTCGTCGCGGACGAATTCGGGGGTGACGTAATCGGGGATCTCGGCGCCGAAGGCCTCGCCGTCGCGGATGTACTCGGCAAGGCGTTCGCGGCCCAGATTCTCGCGGACCGCGACATATTCCATCTCGGCGGTGATGATGCCCTGTCGGGCGTAATGCATCTGGCTGACGTTCGCGCCGGCCCTGGCGCGCAGCGGGCGCTTCACGACGTTGGGGAATTGGGGGACGCCGCCCGAGCGGTCGGGGCCGAGCTGGCCATTGTCCTCGGGGCGGATCTCACGCGCGTCATAGGCCTCGACATCGCCGCGGGCGATGATCCAGTCGTGGCGCAGCCTGGGGAGCCCGCCCATGATGTCGATGCGCGCGTTGGGGTCGGTGTAAGGGCCGGAGGTGTCGTAGACGCGGACCGGGGCCTCGCCCGAGCCTGGCTCGAGTTGGATCTCGCGCATCGCGACGCCGAGCGGACCGACATGGATCTTTCGCGAGCCGCGGATCGGGCCGGTGGTGACGCCGATTTCGGTCTTTGCGGGGATATCAGCCATGCGTTCTCTCCAGTGTCGCATGGAGAGGGCGGATTTGGACTGGCCGCCTCCCTCCCTACGCCGGTGTCAACCGGATCAGGTTCAGCGGGTCGGAGGCTGCGGCCTCCCTCTCAAGCGCGACGAAGCGCTCCCCCGGGGATGGCGTGAGTCTTAGCAGGTTGGGCGGGGTGCGTAACCCCCGCCCTTGCTGATGTGGATCAGAAGGAGAAGGCGAGCCCGACCACGCCCATCCACTGGTTGCTGTCGCCCGCGTCGCGGACGATCGGCGAATCCGCCGCGTCGCCGGTCAGCTTGCGATAAGTGGCGCCGCCGACGAGCTGGAGCCCGTGGGTTAGGTCGCCGGTGAGCGACACCGCGGTGCCCAGGCCGAGCGTCCAGCTCTTCCAGCCGCCATCGGGGTTGTACGCGGCCAGGCCGCTCGCCAGCGACTGGCCGGGGGTGACGCCGAAATAGGCGTCCATCTGGCCGTTCTCGGCACGCTCGGCGGAGGCGAACAGCGTCACCAGCGCCTTGCGGCTGAGCGGAGTCATGTAGCTGACCGAGGGGGTGAGGATGCCGGCGTCGGACACGCCGCTCACGTCGGTGCGGTAGCTCAGGCTGACCGAGAGGCGGTCGTAATCGCTGGTGATCACGCCGGTCTTGCCGACGCCGACATAGCCGCCGAGCTCGATCGAGGTGTCGAGCTCGCCCAGCGCCTTGACGCGCGGATCGTCGATGCTCTTGGTGCTGGAGCGGTTGAAATTGACCACGCCGATCGGGCCGGCCTGGAAGTCGAGCCCGGTGCCGCCGCCATCGGGGATCAGGTCGACGCTCAGCCGGTTGCCGATCAGCTGGAAGTTGAAGCCCGAGACGCGGCCGATCGCGGCGGGAACCGGCGACCAGCGATAATCGTCCGACCCTTCATAGTCGGGGAGGATGCCGGCGCCCGCGCCGACGATGGCGAAGTCGCCGCCGGTGTCGGCGGGCGGGGACGGCTCCTGCACCTGGGCCAGGGCAGGGGTGGCGGCGAGTACGAGCAGCGGCAGCGCCAGCGTGCGGAGAAACATATCTGCGTTCCTAGGAATGTTGCACCTGCGAAACGCCATCGCCTGTTTGCGGTTCCTAGAGGAGGTAGCGAATCCGGATCTGTTGTATTTCCGCACCAGTGGTCACCGGGAACTGCGCGCTGGAAAAGGCCGGCGGGCCGAAGCCGATCGCCGGATTGCGCGAGAAGCCGAAGCCTTCCTTGGGGATGCCGAGCATCGTGTCGAGCTTGGCATTGCCGTTCGCGTCGTGGATCACCGCGACGGCATAGTCGCCGGTGGGCAGCGCGTCGAAGCGAGTCGAAGTGGCGGTGGCGGGGACGTTGCGCTTGATCGCCTGGGGATCGTCGCGGCAGCTGGGGAAGGAGGCGGGCCGGCGCGTCACGCAGATGCGCAGCATGCCCTTGTTCGAGCGCAGCCCGGTGAACGCGACGTCAAGCTGGCCGACCGGAGCTGCCCCCGGCAGCAGCGCGAGGCATGCCGCGCCCAGCGCGGCGCGCGAAATCGCCGAGCCCCTTGTCCGTGCCGCACAGGCGATCCCAGAAGCGGAAATAAAGCCCAAAATTGCATCCATATAGTTCGTGGTGCCGCTGGTGATGGCTCGCGGTGATCAGCCACGCCCCCAACGGCCCCCGGGACATGAACCTGGGGAAGATCTCCCACCCCATGTGGTTCGTTACACCCATTATAGTCATGATCGCCAGCACCGTGCCCAGCGCGGCGATGTGAATCGGGATCAGGAACACCAAGGCCGGGATCACCACCGCGCCGGTCAGCGCCTCGACGGGGTGGAAGCTCATCGCGGCCCAAGCGGTGGGCGGACGGCTGGCGTGGTGGACGGCATGGGCGATGCGAAACCATTTCGGGCGGTGCATCCAGCGGTGCGTCCAGTAGAACCAGCTGTCGTGCGCGACCAGGAACAGCAGCACCGACACTGGCAGGTACCAGAGGGGATAGGCCGCGGCATCGGTGTAGATCCGAGTCCAGCCGAGATTCTGCCAGCCCCAGGCGACCACCCCGGCAGGCACGCCATAGATCGCGGCGGATGCCAGGCTCCAGCGCACTTCCTTGAGCATCTGCCGGTCAAGCCCGGCATAGAGCCCGGGATGCTTCCACCGCGTCGCCAGCGCGAAGGCGCCGCTGGTCAGCAGATAGCGCACGCCGACGATCACCGTCATGGCAAGCGCGGACAAGGCGATGGCTAGAAATATGGTCACTCCAGCGCCTTAGCCGAAAACGGGCACGCGATCACTCGTCAATCCTGCGCGATGATGCCTCGGCGGCCCTGAGCCCTGCGCCATCGTCCAACTGGCGGATCAGCCAGGGACTGAGGTCGGCATCGATCACCAGGTGAACGCGGGGACCGTCGCCGAAATTATCCACCCGGTGCGGGTCGGAGAGCCGCAGATACCAGGTCTCGCCAGGTGCCATCGCCACGCTGGTGCCGTTGACGTAGAACCGCACGCCGGGATTGGTCAGAACCGGAATGTGCAGCCGCACGCTGCCTTCCTCGGCGCACAGCCCGGGATCGCGATGCTCCAGGATCGAGGAGCCCGGCGCGAGCTGCATCAGCCGGACGTTGCGCAACGGACAGTCGAGCGCGCCCAGCACCGCGCGGAAATAGGGGGTCCGGCGCAGCGCCGGCGCATCGACGCACTCGCCATCGGGCTGCGACACGATCATCAGGATCGGGTGCTCGGCGCCCTTGGGTGCGCGCAGGGGCATCGCGCTCCAATCCCCCACATAGTTGCGCGGCACGAAATGCGGCGTCCACTGCGTATCTTCGAGCGCTGTCAGGTCGGCGACGAGGCGCAGCGGATCGAACGCGATCGGAAGCCGCACTCGGTCAGGATAGCGCGCCGCCTCGCTCACTGTGTTTCCTCCCGCGCGCCGCGTCATGCTAGCCTCGGCTCTCGGCGATCATGCATCAGGGAGGCGGCGTGACAAGCGACTTCGATAGCTTCCAGCGGATCGTCCTGGCCGACCAGGCGCTGCAAGCCGAACTCGACACCACGATCCACCCCGACGATTTCGCCGGGCGCGCGGCGCGAGCAGCCGAGGCGGTCGGACTGAACCTCGATGCCGATGCGCTTCGCCCCCGTGCCCGCATCGGGCGGGTTCCCCCATCCGCAGACTGGGCGCCGCCCACCTGGCTTCCAGCCGGCGTGACCGAAAGCGAAGGCGGGGCCGTGATCGACTGGGCACGGTTCGGCGCCGTCCCGCTCACCCGAAGCTTCTTCACCGACTCGGTACGGGAAGCCCTGTGTCGCCCGTTCAACCGGGTGTTCCGGCACCAGACCGCGCTCGACGCCTTTATCGATGCGGCGGCGGCGCAGCCGATCACGCCGCCTGCGGGCCTGGTCTTCCATATGTCGCGGTGTGGATCGACTCTGGTGGCGCAGATGCTCGGCGCGCTGGAGGCGACGACTGCCCTGTCCGAGCCCGAACCGTTCGATTCGGCGCTGCGCCTCGCGCTTGGGCGCAGCGATATTCCCCGTGCGCGCCGCATTGCGTTGCTGCGCGGCATGGCCGGTGCGCTGGCGCGGGGAGGAACGGGCGGGCGCTGTTTCCTCAAGCTCGACAGCTGGCACATCTTGGCGCTGCCGCTGTTTCGCGAGGCCTTTCCCAGGACTCCCTGGATCTACCTGTTCCGCGATCCCGTCGAAGTGCTGGTGTCGCAGATGCGGATGCGCGGCTACCAGACGGTCCCGGCATTGATGCCCAAGGGGATCTACGATCTGGGCGATGCCGAGACGTCGGGTCCCGAGATGCTGTGCGCGCGCATCTTCGCGCAATATCACGCGGCCGCGATCCAGGCGTTGCAAGGCGAAGGCGGGCTGGCGGTCGACTATGCCGCGCTGCCCGCGGCATTCGAGGCACGCATCGTTCCGCATTTCGGCCTGCGCCTTTCGGACGCGGAGCGCCGCGCGGTTGCGGATCGTGCCGCGCGCGACGCCAAGGCCCCGGGGGTGCGCTTTACCGCCGATGATCGGGACAAACGGCAGCAGGCCAGCGCTGCGATCCGGCGCGCGGCGGCGGTGCACCTGGCGGCCCCGCACGCGGCGCTGCGGGCGCTGGCGTCAGCCTGACCTTAAGGAGCAGTCTTCCGGCTCGGAGCGCCAGAGCATCGGCCGGTGCATGCCGTCCGCACCCGGAACGTCGGCGAAGCCCAGCCGCCGATACAGCGCATGGGCACGCGGATTGTTGAGCGCGACGTGCAGCCTTACCGGCGTGCCCCCTGCCTCGTGCTGGATCCATTCGATCAGGCGGGTGCCCAGCCCCTGTCCTTGCGCGCTGCTTGCCAGCAGGATGTCGACCAGCCGCCACTCGGCATGCGCCCTGTCCAGATATAGCCGCCCGATGGGACGCGCATCTCGATCGGTGACGATCCAGAAGTCGGCGTCCGGGAAATGCCGCACCACATGGCAGTGCTGCAGCTGGAACTGATCGTCGGCGAACGCCTGCTTTTGGGCGGCAGTCCAGGGCAGGAACAGCAGCTCGGGCATGCGCCACGCGGCATGAAGTTGGCGCAGGAAATCTAGGTCGTCGGCGGTTGCCGGGCGAAGCCGCAGGCCGGCGGCTCTCAGCGGCGCGCTTTGGGGCAAGGCGGTGCCAGGCGGGAAGGCGGGAAGGGCGGCGCAGTCCACCGGTCTGAGATCACGTTGAAACATGGGTTCGCGTGCTTTCCAATCACCGCCAACCGCGGCAGTATCGTAGAAAGTACAAGGAGGGGCTACTGAGATGCCATTGCTGACACCGGAGGATTTCGAACCCTGGGTCGGGCGACGGGTTCGCGTGAGCACGGTGCCTCAGGCAGTCGAGGTCACACTCGAACGCATCGAGCGCCGCCCGGCATTGGCCCCGGGTCTCGACTTCCGTGAGCCCTTCTCGTTGTTCTTTGACGCGCCGGCTGGAGTGTATCTGCTCGACGCCACCTATGAGTTCGACTGCGGCAAGGGCGGACCGCACGCGATCCACATCACCCAACTGGTGCCTTCCGCAACCCTGCGTCACTATCAGGCGGTGTTCAACTGACCCGCAAGCGAGTTGCGACACCGGCCGCGCGCGTCTGCGAACGGCCGGCGTCGAAAAGGGCGGTCAGTTACGTGACGGGAAGATGCCTTCGACCGCAATGATCGTGGTAAGGGCGAGATAGGGTGAGAGGGTGCTGAACGGCTGTGATCCACCGTTGATTCCGACCGTGACGCTGCCGCCGGTGCTGCCGGTCACGCTGACTCCGCCGATGTTGACCGGCGTGCCTGCCGAGCCTGCCGGCGCATAGATCAGCGGCGTGCCGCTGACTTCGGGATCCGCCGTGTTGGCGAGGAAGCAGCCATCGGTCGGCGTGTCGGACAATTGCGCCTGAGCGATCCCGCTCTTCGCCTGTACCTGGCCGGAAAACGAGCCCCCAGACGGCGTGAACACCGCCGCGTGATTGTGCGCAGGCATGTTGGGTATCAGTAGCGTCGTGTTCTCGGTGCCGCCGATCTGGCCCATGCTATAGGGTTGCAGGCCGGGGCCCTGACCGGTCCCGACGAAAGTGCGGCCGCGCGCGTCGGGAAGCCCGAAGGTGGACTGACCGTTGCCGCCGAACGTAGTGCCCATCAGCGAGAAGAGCGCCGACTGCTGAGCGATGCTCATGATCTGGCCCTGGCAGGTCATCCAGCCGCGCGGCGCGTAGCTGAAGGCCACCTGCATGATCTGGCCCATAAATGCTTCCACAATCATCTCCCCACCATTGCGATTGCAATAGCGTAAGTCATCGTTCTGCCTGCGTCACCTTATTTCAGGAGATGACATGTAAAGCGTCAGGATCGACTTGGCCTAGGGGCAGATCGAGTCAGGCCGCTGACTAGGGTCAGGGCCAAAGATGCCGCACTTGCGAGATAACTGGCACAGAGATGCCAACACGATCAGCCACGCGCGACGGCAAGCAGAAAATCTACGTAGTTTTACAATGGTTAGTTAGCTGGATCATCGGACGAAACCGCGCCGATTCTACTGGATCGTCCTAAAAACCGGGTTGTTTGTTCACGATTTCTGAATATTACTGCAGTCGGGGCTTTGGGGGAATTTCGGTGATCGTTCGCATGGCAGGCGCGATTCGTCTCGTGCGTGAGCTGCGCACTTGTTGGGCGAGTATGCCCGAATCGGGTGAGCCTCGCGCATCGCAGGCGAAGACCACCACGCGGCTCGGCCGCGCGCAGGTGGCAATCGCCGCGGCGCTTGCGCTCACCTCGTTCGGAAGCATCGCCGCCCAGGCTTCGACTGGCTGTACCGCGATCAATTCGGGCCTGCTGAATCACCAGGTCGTCTACGCGTCGGGCGCCCCCAGCGCCGGCACGACGGCCGCTGCAAGCTATTCCACCGCGACCTACAACACGGCGCGGTCTTCAGCCGCCTGGACCGATCCGTTCGATCCGGCGATGAACTATGTCCCGAACAACACGACCTTCTACGCCTTCGACCAAGGCGACAGGGTCATCGTCAGCGGCAACTTCACCGCCACCTCCGGCACCGAACTGCGCCTGCGCCTGCGCCTGGGTTCCGGTACTTCCGCAGCGAGCAACATCACAGAGGCGTCCATCCTGACCAGCGCGTCGGGGAGCTTCTCGACCGCTGAATATACCCTGCCGGCCGGCACCACCGCGGTGGGCCTGACGACGGGCCGCGCCTCCGGCGCCAGCGGCACGATCGTCGCCAGCATGACCTGCACGCCGGCGCAAAGCGCGCCGACGCTGAGCAGCTTCACCTATGGCAGCATCGTCGGCTACAATCCCGGCGGCGCCGCCGCGACCAACATCGACGTCGCGACCGGGGGCAGCCCCACCAATTCACCGACCAGCTACAGCGTCTCGAACGCGCCGGGGGGCACCTTCGCCGGCAGCGCGGCGACCAGCGGCGGCGGGACGGTGTCAATCAACAGCGCCGGGCAGGCGAGCTATACGCCGCGCATCGGCTATCGCGGCACCGACACGTTCTTCGCGCGCGCCACCAACGGCGGAGGCACCTCCTCCCCGGCCACAGTCACGCTCGCCGTCGGCAATCCCACGATCACCGCCAGCCTCACCGGTTCAGGTGCCACGGTCGGCTCGGGCTTGTCGGGCTATGCGGTCACACCCACCGGCGGCAATGCACCCTATAGCTGCGTGCTGAATGCAGGATCGGCAGTGCTTCCAGGCGGGGTCACCCTTAATTCGAATTGCACGCTCACCGGCACCCCGACGACGCCCGGCACCTACAGCTTCAACGTCGACATCACCGACAGTTCGGTCACCGGCGCCAATGGTGGGACCGCGTCGCCGTTTACGCAGGCCAATGTCGCGGTGACGAACTTCGTCATCACCCAGAGCGCGCCGACGGTCACGGGCCTCGCGCCCGCGCTTGGCGGCACCGCCGGCGGCACCTCGGTCGTCATCACCGGTACCAATTTCTACAACGTCACCGGCGTCAGCTTCGGCGGCAACGCCGCGGCCGCCTACACCCGCAACTCCGCGTCGCAGATCACCGCCACCTCGCCCTCGGGCAGCGGCGCGGTCTATGTCGTCGTCACCACCACGGCGGGCGCCAGTCCCACCGCGGCGGGCAACCAGTTCGTCTACAGCGATCCGCCGTCCACGCCGGTAGTGACGGTGCCTGCCAACGGCGCGGTCACCGGGTCGACCACGCCGGCCTACCAGGGCGTGTCGGACGCAAGCGTGACGATCACCGTCCTGATCGATGGCGCGTCGATCGGCACGACCACCGCGACGGGAAGCGGTACCTGGACCAAGGCTCAGCCGGTCGCGCTCGCCGCTGGCTCGCACACCGTGGCCGCCTTCGCGACCAATGCGCAGAGCCAGAGCAGCGCCACGTCGGGAACGAACACGTTCACGGTCACGCCGGCGCCGGTCGCCAGCAACTATACCCTGCCTGTGGCGATCACTTATAATGCGGGTGCCAACACAGCGACCGCTTTCTCGATCGCGGGACAGGTGTCGAACAACCCGACCAGCTATGCCGTGGGTTCCGCGACGTCGGCCAATGGCGGGACGGTGTCGGTCAACAACAGCGGCGTGGTCACCTACATCGCGGCGATCGGCTTCCGGGGCAGCGACAGCTTCACCTACACGGCGAGCAACGCCGGCGGGACGTCCAACGTTGCGACGGTAACCGTGTCGGTCGCCAATCCGGCATTGTCGGGCACGCTGTCGGGTAGCGGCACGCGTGGCGCTCCATTGTCGAACGTGCGGATCATCCCGGCGGGCGGCCGGCAGCCTTATAGCTGCGGGACCACGCTTGCATCGGGCGCGCTGCCCGCAGGCACCAGCCTCCAGGCCGACTGCTCGATCACCGGCACCCCCGCGGCCAGCGGCAGTTTCTCGTTCACGGCAAACGTCACCGACAGCTCGACCCCGGCGTTCACGCAGGCAACGGGTACGCTGACGCTCGTCGTGTCCGCTCCGGCGCTGACGCTTTCGCCTGCGGCAGGCGCGCTGCCCGGCGGGACCGTCGCCACGGCCTATTCGCAGACGTTCACCGCCAGCGGTGGTACGCCGCCTTTCAGCTTCACCAGCGCCGGCACGCTTCCTACCGGCCTGAGCCTTTCGGCCGGCGGGGTGCTGTCGGGCAATCCGACCACAGCCGGGACGTTCAACTTCACGGTCACCGCAACCGACTCCTCCTCGGCGGGAAGCGGCGGGCCCTATTCGGTCAGCAACAGCTACTCGCTGACCATCGCCCCTCAGGCGCCGGTAGCCGGCGCGGTGAGCGCGACGGTCGCGTACAACTCGACGAACAATCCGATCACGCCCACGCTCTCGGGCGGAGCGACCAGCAGCGTGGCGATCGCGTCTGCGCCGGCGCACGGCACTGCCACTGCGAGCGGCACGACGATCGCCTATACGCCGACCCCGGGCTATATCGGCGCCGACAGCTTCACCTACACCGCTACCGGTCCGGGCGGCACCTCGTCCCCGGCGACCGCGAGCATCACCGTCAGTCCGCCCCCTGCCCCGACAGCCGCCAATGTCAGCGGTATCGCGGTGCCCTATGGCAGCTCGGGCACCGCCATCGACCTTTCTTCCGCGATCACCGGGGTGCATTCCGGCGTCACCGTGACGACCGCGCCTGCGCACGGCACCACCAGCGTGGCAGGCGACGTGGTCACCTACACGCCGGCCGCGGGCTATTACGGCGCCGACAGCTTCGCCTACACCGCGAACGGTCCTGGCGGCACGTCGAACACCGCGACCGCCAGCCTCACGGTCGCCACCCCGGCCGCGCCCGTCGCCGCCGACCGCAACGTCGCCGTCGCGTACAACACCGCTGCCGCGATCGACCTTTCGGGCTCGATCTCGGGGGTGCATTCCAGCCTCACCGTGGTGAGCGCACCGGCGCACGGCGCGGTCAGCGTGGCGGGCGACGTGGTGACCTACACCCCGGCCACCGGCTATTTCGGAGCGGACAGCTTCACCTACACCGCCACCGGACCCGGCGGCACGTCAAACATCGCGACCGTCAACCTCACCGTCGCCACCCCGGCCGCGCCCGTCGCTGCCGACCGCACCGGCGTCACGATCGCCTATAACAGCGCCGGAACCCCGATCGATCTATCGGCCTCGGTCAGCGGGGTGCATTCGAGCATCGCCGTGGCGACGGCGCCGGCACACGGCACGACGTCGGTTTCAGGGGATGTGGTGACCTACGTTCCGGCGGCGGGCTATTACGGCGCCGACAGCTTCACCTACACCGCCACGGGTCCGGGCGGGACCTCGGCCCCGGCGACGGTGTCGCTGAACGTCGCCACGCCCGCGGCTCCCATAACGAGCGACCGCACCGGCGTGACGGTGGCCTATGGTAGCACGGGCACGGCGATCGATCTTTCCGCATCGGTCAGCGGCGTGCATTCGAGCATTGCCGTGGCGACGGCGCCGGCCCACGGCACGACATCGGTTTCAGGCGATGTGGTAACCTACGTCCCGGTGGCCGGCTATTACGGCGCGGACAGCTTCACCTACACCGCGACCGGCCCTGGCGGCACGTCGGCACCGGCGACGGTGTCGCTGAACGTCGCCACGCCTGCGGCTCCGGTAGCGAGCGATCGCACTGGCGTGACGGTGGCCTATGGCAGCACGGGAACGGCGATCGATCTTTCCGCATCGGTCAGCGGGGTGCATTCGAGCATTGCCGTGGCGACGGCGCCGGCCCACGGCACGACATCGGTAACGGGCGATGTGGTGACCTACGTCCCGGCGGCCGGCTATTATGGCGCGGACAGCTTCACCTACACCGCGACCGGTCCCGGCGGCACGTCAGCGCCGGCCACGGTGAGCCTGACTGTCGCGACGCCTGCGGCGCCGAGCGCGGCCAACGTGTCCGGGGTCGGGATTCCCTATAATGGCACAGGAACCGCGATCGACGTCTCCGCCTCGGTGACCGGCGTCTATGGCAGCATCGCGGTGGCAAGCGGCCCGGCGCACGGCACCACCAGCGTCAGCGGCAGCGTCATCACCTACACGCCCGCGACCGGCTATTACGGCGCGGACAGCTTCACCTATACCGCGACCGGTCCCGGAGGCACCTCGGCCCCGGCAACGGTAAGCGTCACCGTCGCGACGCCATCGGCCCCGACCACGACGGACGTATCGAACGTAGCGGTGCCCTTTGGCAGCAGCGGCGTGGCGATCGACCTGTCGTCTTCGATCGGCGGCGTGCATAGCAGCGTTGCGGTGGCGAGTGCTCCGGCGCACGGCACGACCAGCATCAGCGGCGACGTGGTGACCTACACCCCGGCGGCTGGCTATTATGGCCCGGACAGCTTCACCTACACGGCGACCGGTCCCGGCGGGACCTCTGCGCCGGCGACGGTGAGCGTCAATGTGGCGGTGCCGCCGGCCCCGACCGCGGGCGACCGCTCGGGCATTGCCGTTCCCTATCAGGGCAGCACGCCGATCGACCTGTCGAGTTCGATCGGCGGCGTGCATAGCAGCGTCGCCGTCACCGGCGGCCCGGCGCATGGCACGACCAGCATCAGCGGCGACGTGGTGACCTACACCCCGGCGGCTGGCTATTACGGGCCCGACAGCTTCACCTACACGGCGACCGGCCCTGGCGGGACCTCTGCGCCTGCCACGGTGAGTGTCGATGTCGCAGTGCCCCCGGCGCCGACTGCCAGCGACCGCTCGGGCGTGGCGGTGCCTTATCAGGGTAGCGCGGCGATCGACCTATCGTCTTCGATCAGCGGCGTGCATAGCAGCGTCGCGGTGGCGAGCGCCCCGGCGCACGGCACGGCCAGTGTCAGCGGCGACGTGGTGACCTACACGCCGGCGGCTGGCTATTACGGCGCCGACAGCTTCACCTACACTGCGACCGGCCCTGGCGGGACTTCCGCGCCGGCGACGGTGAGCGTCAACGTGGCCGTGCCGCCGGCGCCGACCGCGAACGACCGCTCGGGTGTGGCCGTGCCGTATCAGGGCAGCGTGGCGATCGATCTGTCGACCTCGATCGGGGGCGTGCATAGCAGCGTCGCCGTAACCGGCGGTCCGGCGCACGGTACGACCAGCGTCAGTGGCGACGTGGTGACCTACACGCCGGCTCCTGGCTATTACGGCACGGACAGCTTCACCTACACGGCGACCGGCCCTGGCGGGACCTCCGCACCTGCCACCGTAAGCGTCAACGTGGCAGTGCCGCCGGCCCCCACGGCGAGCGACCGCTCAGGCATTGCCGTGCCCTATCAGGGCAGCGTGGCGATCGACCTGTCGAGTTCGATCGGCGGCGTGCATAGCAGCGTTGCGGTGGCGAGTGCTCCGGCGCACGGCACGACCAGCATCAGCGGCGACGTGGTGACCTACACCCCGGCGGCTGGCTATTATGGGCCAGACAGCTTCACCTACACGGCGACCGGTCCCGGCGGGACCTCTGCGCCGGCGACGGTGAGCGTCAATGTGGCGGTGCCGCCGGCACCTACCGCGGGCGACCGCTCGGGCATTGCCGTTCCCTATCAGGGCAGCACGCCGATCGACCTGTCGAGTTCGATCGGCGGCGTGCATAGCAGCGTCGCCGTCACCGGCGGCCCGGCGCATGGCACGACCAGCATCAGCGGCGACGTGGTGACCTACACCCCGGCGGCTGGCTATTACGGGCCCGACAGCTTCACCTACACGGCGACCGGCCCTGGCGGGACCTCTGCGCCTGCCACGGTGAGTGTCGATGTCGCAGTGCCGCCGGCGCCGACTGCCAGCGACCGCTCGGGCGTGGCGGTGCCTTATCAGGGCAGCGCGGCGATCGACCTGTCGTCTTCGATCAGCGGCGTGCATAGCAGCGTCGCGGTGGCGAGCGCCCCGGCGCACGGCACGGCCAGTGTCAGCGGCGACGTGGTGACCTACACGCCGGCGGCTGGCTATTACGGCGCCGACAGCTTCACCTACACTGCGACCGGCCCTGGCGGGACTTCCGCGCCGGCGACGGTGAGCGTCAACGTGGCCGTGCCGCCGGCGCCGACCGCGAACGACCGCTCGGGCGTGGCCGTGCCGTATCAGGGCAGCGTGGCGATCGATCTGTCGACCTCGATCGGGGGCGTGCATAGCAGCGTCGCCGTAACCGGCGGTCCGGCGCACGGTACGACCAGCGTCAGTGGCGACGTGGTGACCTACACGCCGGCTCCTGGCTATTACGGCACGGACAGCTTCACCTACACGGCGACCGGCCCTGGCGGGACCTCCGCACCTGCGATCGTGAGCGTCAATGTCGCGGTGCCCCCGGCACCCACGGCGGCGAACGTCTCCAACGTGGCGGTGCCCTATGACAGCACCGGTACCGCGATCGACCTGACCAGCGCGATCTCGGGCGTCCACACCAGCACCGCCATCGCCACCAACCCGGGGCACGGCACCGTGACGGTGGCCGGCGATGTGGTCACCTACATCCCGACGACCGGCTATTACGGGACCGACAGCTTCACCTACACCGCGACGGGCCCGGGCGGCACGTCGGCCCCGGCGACGGTGACGCTCCAGGTCGCGGTGCCGCCGGCGCCCAGTGCGGCAAACGTTCCCAACGTGGCGGTGCCTTATGGCAGCACCGGCACGGCGATCGACCTGACCAGCGCGATCACCGGCATTCACACCAGCACCGCAATCGCCACGCCACCCGGGCATGGCACGGTGACGGTGTCGGGCGACGTGGTGACGTACATCCCCACGGCCGGCTATTACGGAACCGACAGCTTCACCTACACCGCGACCGGGCCTGGCGGCACGTCGACCCCGGCGACCGTCACGCTCCAGGTGGCGGTGCCGCCGGTGCCGACGGTCACCGACCGCGGCAACGTCGCGATCCCGTACAACAGCGCGGGCACGGCGATCGATCTGGCGAGCGACATCGGCGGCGTCTATACCGGCATCGCCGTCGCAGCGGCCCCGGCACACGGCACGGTGACGGTCGCCGGCTCCGTGGCCACGTACATCCCGGCCACCGACTATTACGGCGCGGACAGCTTCACCTACACCGCGACCGGCCCTGGCGGGACCTCGGCGCCAGCGACGGTGCGGTTGGTGGTGGCACCGCCACCGCCGCCCCAGGCCGGCAACGGCGCGGGCAGCGTCGCCGGATCCACCGCGACCACGGGAGCCCAGAGCGTCGACGTCGATCTCTCGGCGCTGGTGACCGGCACCTATGACCGGATCGAGATCCGCACCCAGCCGGCACATGGCACAGTGACGCTGCGCGGCAATCCGGCGGCGCGGGCGGCACTCGCGGCCCAGGCGGCAACCGGCCCGCGGGTCATCGCCACCTACACCGCGGCGGTCGGCTTCGTCGGCACCGACAGCTTCACCTTCGTGGCGGTCGGCCCGGGCGGTAGCTCGGCACCTGGCACGGTCAGCGTCACGGTGGTCGGCCAGCTGCCGGTGGCGCTGCCCAAGACGGCGCGAATCGGCGACGGACAGACGGTGTCGGTGATGCTCACCGATGGCGCGCGCGAAGGGCCGTTCACCGCGGCGACGATCGTGAGCGTAACCCCCGCCGACCAGGCGAGTGCGACGATCGTCGCGAGCGGTTCGGGCGCGACGCAGGCCTATCGCCTCGACGTGAAGGCAGCGGCGCGGTTCGGCGGCACGGTGGTGGTCACCTACACGCTGAGCAACGCCTACGGCACCTCGGCGCCCGCCACCGTGACGGTGACGGTCACCGCGCGGCCCGATCCCACGAACGATCCCAATGTTCGCGCGATCAGCGACGCCCAGGCGGAAGCCACCCGCCGCTTCGCGCGTGCGCAGGTCGGCAACTTCATGCGCCGCACCGAGCAGCTTCATGGCAGCGGCAGCGGGACCGGCGGCGCGCAGTCGAACGTCACGCTCAACTCGCGCGACGGCGGCGGCATCGTCCAGGCGACGCCGGCATTCGACGCCTCGGCGCTGGATATCACCGAGCGGATGCGGCCTTCGGCAGAGGATCCCGCGCTCGGCCGGGTGCTCGGCAGCCGCGAGGGGCTGCGCTGGAACCGTGCCGATCAGCTCGGCTCGACGATGGCGATCACCGAGATGACCGCCGCCGAGCGCAACGCAGCGCGCAAGGCGTCGGGCGTCGCGGGTGCGGTCCAGCCGCTGGCGCAGGATGACGAACAGGGCGGCGACGGCGTGCGCCGGATCGGCTCGATCGGCATCTGGAGCGGGGGCGCGATCGACATCGGCACGCAGGACGAGACCACCGATCGGTCGAAGATCACCGCGACGTCTGCGGGGCTGAGCGCCGGCGCCGACCT
Source organism: Sphingomonas sp. S2-65 (assembly GCF_021513175.1). Classification (NCBI taxonomy): domain Bacteria; kingdom Pseudomonadati; phylum Pseudomonadota; class Alphaproteobacteria; order Sphingomonadales; family Sphingomonadaceae; genus Sphingomonas; species Sphingomonas sp. S2-65. The sequence goes on from NZ_CP090953.1 coordinate 2,517,627, forward strand.
CAAGCTCGCTGAGGGCGTGACGGTCGGACTCGGGGGTGGCTATGGCAACGACCTCAGCCGGATCGATGGCGGCGCCGCGCGCGTCCGCTCCGACAGCACGATGGTCGCGGCCTATGCCAGCCTGGTGCCGGTGGAGCATGCCTTTATCGACGGCATGATCGGGCTGGGCGACCTGCGCTTCCGCACCCGCCGCGTGGTGCCGGACACCAACGCGACGGCGGTCGGCAGCCGCGACGGCGACTTCCGCGTCGGGGCGCTGGCGGTCGGCATCGACCGTCAGGGCGAGGGGTTCAACTGGTCGCTCTACGGCCGCGGCGAGGTGCTCGACGCCACGCTGGGAGCCTATGTGGAGAGCGGGGCCGACCGGTTCGACCTGCGCTTCGACGAGCGCAAGCTGACCTCGGTCACCGGTACGCTGGGCGCGCGGTTCGAGCTGAAGCAGAACTATGTGTTCGGCACGGTGATGCCGCGGGTCCGGGCGGAGTGGAACCACGAGTTCGCCGACGCCGACGCCCAGCGGCTCGACTATGCCGACATTCCGGGCAGCGCGCTGTACGGGATCGAGACCCAGGGCTGGTCGCGCGAGCAGTTCCAGCTGAGCCTCGGCACCCGCTTCCTGCTTCCCAGCCTCTGGTCGTTCGACTTCGAAACGGTGTTCCGCGGCGCCTCGGGCCAGCGCTCGGGGTCGGTGCGGGCACAGGTCACCAAGGAGTTCTGACGATGACGGCGCGGGCGGGAGGCGCGGCGTGAGCGTTCCGGCAGCGCAGGGACCAGCGACGCCGGACCCGTACACCGGGGCGCTGTTCCAGCCGCTATACGCGCCGATGTCGCGGGGGGACTGGGCGCTGGAGCTGGTGCCGATGCTGGTCGCGCCGGGCTATTGGAGCCCCGCGCGGCTGGTGCAGGATGTCGCGGTGCTCAAGCGGCGGTCTTCCACCGGCCAATGGTCCACCTGGATGTCGATGACGCCGATGGAGATGGAGAGCCAGGAGATCGGCATCCGCCTGGCGCATGGTCATGTCCTGATCTTCGGCATGGGGATGGGCTGGTCGGCGGCGGCGACGGCGATGCTGCCCGCGGTGACGCAGGTGACGGTAGTGGAGCGGGACGCCGACGTGATCGCGCTGCACCAGGCGCTCGGCACGCTCGCGCAGCTCCCCGACCAGGCGCACGCGAAGCTGCGCGTCGTCCAGGGCGATGCGCTGCGCTATGTCCCCGAGGCTGCCGTCGACTTGCTCATGCCCGACATCTGGCTGCCGCTGGTGGGCGGCGACCGGGTCGGCGAAGTGGCGCGGATGCAGGCCAATGTGCGGGCCCGCTCGATCTATTTCTGGGGGCAGGAGATGGAGATCGCCCGCCACGCCGTTCGCGACGGGCGGGCGCTGGACGAAGCCGGCATCGCCCGGACCGTCGCCGGCTTCGGGCTGCCGCTGCTAGGTCCCCAAACCCCTGATTATGCCGAGCGTACCCGCCATGTCGCCGACCGCTGGATGCGCGACCGCTGGTTGTCCTGAGCGGCGCGACTGCTGGTCAGCGCCACTCGGGATGGTGGACCAGATCGGGCGAATACAGGTTCACATATTGCGCCAGCCGTGGCCGATCGCTGCGGTTGGGACTCGCTCCGTGCGGGAGGTCCTGGCGCCAGATCACCAGGTCGCCCACGCCCGCGCCGATCGCGACCGTCTCGCCGGTGAGGTCGACCGCACGCGGATCGCGATCCCCCAGATCGTTCAGCCAGGCTTCGATGCGGCGGTGAAACCCCGGCACCAGGCGCAGCGCGCCCTGGTCCGGCGCGGTGTCGGTCAGGTACAGGATGCCCTGCGTCGCGAACGGGATCGGCCAGGCCAGGCTGACGTCCCAGTGCAGCGGCGTCCCCTGGAACGGCGCGGTGGCGGTCTCCGGGGGATTGAAGCTCATCCGATCGACGGCGACCCACAGGTCGGCGCTGCCCCATAATTGGGCGAATGCCTTGTGGATCCGGACCGCGTCGCGTGCCGCCGCCTGCGCCGGATGCTGGAACTGCTGGACCATGATCCCCTGGCGCCCCTCGCCGTACCAGCTGGCGGGGTCTTCGGGATCGCCGCCGACGCGCGTCCACAGCAAGCGCGCCGCCGCCGCTGCCGTCTCGGGCGGCACCGCGTGGCGCAGGATCACCCAACCTTGCGCGTCCCACTGCGCGAGATCGCTCGAGTCGAGCACCGGCGGCATCGCTTCGATCGCGGCGATCCGCGTCTGTACAGGGGGCGGTGGCGGCGCCCGATCCAGCCAGGCATGATAGCGCGCGACCGCAACCGGATCGGGTGGCCCCGCAGCCGCGACCACCCAGTCGGCGAACGCCGCCAAGCTCGGACGTTCGCTCGCGAGGTGGCGCATGCCCTGTTCGAGCCCGATCCCGAGCAGATCAAACAGCATCCGGTCGCGCTGGTCCTGGCGTGGGGCATGGCGCGCGCGCAGGCTGTACTGCGCCCAGAGCTGCTCGAGGCCGCGGATCTCGAGGAAGAGGGACAGCGCGGCCATGCTGCACCATCCGCAGCGGCGGGTGCCGGGTCAAGCGTCGCGCCGACCGGCTACGCATGTGCCTGGGTCTTCAATAAACTCTGGCCTTGTTCCGCACTTATTGATAATCAGTCGCATCATGAACATGGCCGCAGTGATTCCCGTGCCAGTGCGCCTCGCCCAGCTTCCGCGAATGAAGCCCGGCACCGTGGCTGACGTCGATTGGAGCCATCTCTCCGAGCCGGAGGCACGCCGCCTGCGCGAGCTCGGGCTGGACGAAGGCGTCGAGGTCGAGTTGCTCCACCGCGCCGGCCTGTTCGGCGGACCCATCGCCTGCCGGATCGGCCGCATGACCGTGGCGCTGCGCCGTCACGTCGCCGCCGCGATCCACGTCGCCCCGAGCGCTGGCTGACTCCATGAACCCCGCACCACTGGTGGCGCTGGTCGGCAATCCCAATGCCGGCAAGAGCGCGCTGTTCAATGCGCTCACCGGCGCGCGCCAGAAGGTCGGCAATTACCCCGGTGTCACCGTCGAGCGGCATTCGGGCCGCATGGCGCTGCCCGATGGCCGCCCGGTCGAGCTGATCGACTTGCCCGGCACCTACAGCCTCGATCCGTCGAGCCCCGACGAGCAGGTTACGCGTGACGTGCTGTTCGGCCGCCAGGCAGGCGAGCGGCTGCCCGACGCGATCGTGACCGTCGTCGACGCGTCCAACCTCGACAACCATCTTCGCTTCACGCTCCAGCTGATCGCGCTCGGCCTGCCGATCGTGGTCGCGCTCAACATGGTCGACCTGGCCGAGCGCGACGGACTCACGCTGGATCCCGAGAAGCTCGAGCGCGAGCTCGGCGTGCCTGTGGTCCCCACGGTCGCGGTGCGCCGGCGCGGCCTCGACCAGCTCAAGGACCGCCTCGCCGAAGTCACCCGTACCGCCAAGGCGCCGCCGCGCAGCGACGTGCCGCACGACATCACCCTGCTTCAGCGCCGCGCGCGCCAGATCGCCACGGCGGTGACGGTTTCGGAAACCGCCGCGCGCCGCTGGACGCACCGGCTCGACGCAGTCGCGCTGCACCCGGTTTCCGGCCCGATCCTGCTGCTCGCCCTGCTGTTCGTCATGTTCCAGGCGGTGTTCGCCTGGTCCGAAGCGCCGATCGGCTGGATCGAGGCGGGCATGGCCTGGCTCGGCGGCGCGGTCGGCGACGCGCTTCCCCAGGGACTGCTGCGCTCGATGCTCGTCGACGGGGTGATCGCCGGCGTCGGCGCGGTGATCGTGTTCCTGCCGCAGATCCTGATCCTGTTCGGCTTCATCCTGGTGCTGGAAGCGACCGGCTACATGGTCCGCGCCGCCTTCCTGATGGATCGGCTGATGGCCGGGGTCGGACTGTCGGGGCGCGCCTTCATTCCGCTGCTGTCCTCCTTCGCCTGCGCGGTGCCCGGCATCATGGCCACGCGCACCATTTCGGACGATAAGGACCGGCTCACCACCATCCTGATCGCGCCGATGATGACCTGTTCGGCGCGGCTGCCGGTCTACACCATCATCATCGGCGCGCTGATCCCGGACCGGACGGTCGGTCCGGGCATCGGGCTTCAAGGCCTCATCCTCTTCGCGCTGTACATCCTGGGCATTGCCGGCGCCTTCATCGCCGCGATGGTCCTGCGCCGCACCGTGACCAAGGGCGCGACCAGCGGCTTCATGATGGAAATGCCGAAATACCAGATGCCCCGCCTGCGCGACATCGGCCTGGGGCTGTGGCAGCGCGCCGAGATTTTCCTCAAGCGCGCCGGCACGATCATCCTGGTGACCACCATCGTCTTGTGGGCGCTGCTCAGCTTCCCCAAGCCGCCCGAAGGGTCGGCCGTGTCGCCGGTCGATTATTCGGTTGCCGGGCGCATCGGCAACGGCCTTCAGACGATCGTCGCGCCGATCGGCTTCAACCGCGACATGGCGCTGGCGCTGATCCCGGCCATGGCCGCGCGCGAAGTCGCGGTGGCGGCGATCGGCACGGTCTACGCGGTCGACAATCCCGATGACGCAGCGGGCGAGGCGTCGATCCGCGACAATCTCCAGGCGCATTGGAGCCTGCCGAGCGCGCTTGCCTTCCTGATGTGGTTCGTGTTCGCGCCCCAGTGCATTTCGACGATCGCAGTCACGCGGCGCGAGACGAACGGCTGGAAATGGCCGCTCTTCATGCTCGGATACCTGTTCGGAATTGCGTACATTTCCGCCGGAATCACCTATTGGACGGCCGTGGCCCTGGGGCTCTGACCCTTCAATCCTCCCCTGGAAGGGGAGGTGGCAGCGCGAAGCGCTGACGGAGGGGTATCCCTTTAGATAGCGGGACACCCCTCCACCACGCGACTGCGTCGCGCGGCCCCCATCCCCTCCGGGGGAGGATCTTTAGTCCCGCTTCGCCCCGTCGAGTTCCCGCTCCGCCCGGGACCGTTCCGCCGCCTCGGCCTGCTTTTCGGCCTTGCTCCGACCGAACTTCACGCGATTGGCTTCAGCCTTGACGTCCGCCGTCGCTTTGGCTCTCGCCTTACGAGCCCTGTTCAGGTTAATGATCTCGGCCATACGTTCTTTTAGCGCCGGCACGCCCGGCGCCCAATCGATTAAACTGGAGTTTCCATGGCCGGCAGCGTCAACAAGGTTATCCTGGTCGGCAATCTCGGGCGCGATCCCGAAAGCCGCAGCTTCCAGAACGGCGGCAAGGTGGTCGAGCTCCGCATCGCCACCTCCGAAAGCTGGAAGGACCGCAATTCGGGCGAGCGCAAGGAAAAGACCGAGTGGCACACGGTCAAGGTCTTCAACGAAGGCCTGGCCAACGTCGCCGAGCGCTTCCTGCGCAAGGGCTCCAAGGTGTATATCGAAGGTGCGCTGACCACGCGTAAGTGGCAGGACCCGCAGGGCAACGACCGCTACTCGACCGAAGTGGTGCTCCAGGGCTTCAACAGCGTGCTGACCATGCTCGACGGTCCCGGCGACCGCCAGGGCGGCGGCGGCGCTGGCGGTGGTGGCCGAAGCAGCGGCCCCAGCGACGATTGGGGTGGCAATGACGATTTCGGCGGCGGTGCGCCGGCTCGCGGCGGTGCCGGCGGCGGCAACTTCAACAGCGGCGGCCAGCGCGGCGCGGGCGGCGGCCAGGGCGGCGGCTTCCCCGACGATCTGGACGACGACGTTCCGTTCTAAGCAACCCGCCTGCCCCGCGCTCGTTGATCCTCTTCGAACGGGAGGATCGACGATGCGCAACGGGTTGATAGGATTGTCGCTGCTGCTGGCCGCGTGCAGCGGCGAAGGGGATGGCACCGGCAACGCGACGGTCGCAACGACCAACGATCCCACTGCTCAGAACGTCGCGGAGGCCGCTGCCAATGGCACCCCCGCCGCAGTCGCCGCAGCCACCGATTGCAGCAACAAGCCTGACTTCGTGCCCATCTATCGCGAGGCGCAGGTCACCAGCTGCATTTCCGGCCCAGACGGCGAGCCGCGCCATGTAAGCGGCTCGATTGTCTACACCACGCACACCAGCCCCAACGACATACGCGCCTGGTCGCTGGATCAGGCCAAGGCTGCCGGCTTCATCGACGCCGCGGTGCAGGGCGACAAGCTCACCACGGGCGTGTCCGAAGGCCGCAAGCTGATGATCGTGTCGGAGGCGTATAACGGCGCCACGCGGGTGACGGTGAACTGGAGCGGTCCGGTTCGGTAAGGATCGGGCGTTAGCCCTTCACGATCTCGGCGGTGCCGAACATGCCCGCCTGATAGTCGGCGAACGCCTGGCGGATTTCCTCCACGCTGTTCATCACGAACGGGCCGTGGGAGACGATCGGCTCCGGGATTGGCTCGGCATGGCTGAAAAGCAGCAGCGCCGGCTCCGACGCGGTCAGCGTCACCGCGTCGCCTTCGCCAAGCTCGGCCAGCGTGAACTGCGGCACGCGGATACCTGCCACCTCGAACGCGCCGCGGGCGCCATAGAGGAACACGTCGCGTCCGCGCAGCCCGTCAAACGTCACGCTGCCGCCCTCCGCCAGCTCGACCCAGGTCATGAACACACCGGTCAGCGACTCGATCGCGCCCTGTTCGCCACCCCAGTCTCCGGAGACGAGGTGCACCGTCGCGCCAGCGCTACGCACCGCCGGGATCGCGTCCGCCTGAACCCCGACATAGCGCGGGGGGCACATTTTCAGCCGGGCAGGCAGGTTCACCCAGAGCTGCAGTATCTCCATCGGGCCGCCGGCGCGCTTGAAGCTGTCGGGGGAAATCTCGGCATGCACCAGCCCGCGCCCGGCCGTCATCCACTGTACACCGCCTTCGCGAATGACGCTCTCATTGCCCGCCGAGTCGGTGTGCGCCAGTTCGCCTTCCAGGATGAAGGTGACGGTCTCGAACCCGCGATGCGGATGCGGCCCGAACGGCAGCCCGCGGTTGTTGGACGGATAGACCTGCGGCCCATGATGGTTGAGGAACAGGAACGCGCCGACATGCTCCACGCTCGGCCCCGGCACCGGCCGCCGGGTGACGAGGTCGCCGATATCGTCGCGCCGCGCCTGGTGCAGCCTGGAGATGGTGCGCTCGGTCATATCGCTCTCCGCAGCAGGAACACCGCATGTTCGGCGAACAGGTTCGCCATCGCCGATCCGGTGCGCTGGTCTCCGCTCAGGAACCAGCAACCCTCGACCACGATCCCCCGGCCTTTGAGGAAAGCGCGGAAATCGTCGATCGTCACGTGGTGGATGTTGGGCGTGGCATACCATTCGATCGGCAGCAGCCGGGTGACGGGCATCCGCCCCCCGAACAGCAAGGACGTGCGGACGCGCCAATGTGCGAAGTTAGGGAACGACACGAACGCCCGCCGGCCGATCCGCAGCAGCTCTTCCAGCACCTGGTCGGGCCGCCGCGTCGTCTGCAAGGTCTGGCTCAGGATCGCATAGTCGAAGCTGTCGTTCGGGTAGTCGGCGAGATCCACATCGGCATCGCCCTGTATCACCGAAAGCCCGCGCCCCATCGCCGCGGCGACGTCGCCCGCGTCCAGCTCCAGCCCGCGCGCGTCGCATCCGTGCCGGTCACGCAGCGCCGCCATCAACGCCCCGTCGCCGCAGCCCACGTCGAGCACACGGCTGCGCGGCTCCACATTGGCGGCGATGATAGACAGGTCGGGACGAAGGCTCATCGGCTGGCTTTCGTTGGTGCACGCGGAGGCGCGGAGGCGCGGAGAAGGGCAGTCGCCGAAGCAGCGGCAGGGATTCTACCCCAGGCATGCGCCGACTGCGTGCCTTGTGGGTCTCCCGCCCGACGCCGAGCAGCGAAATCTCCGCGCCTCCGCGCCTCCGTGCGAACCTCCAGACTTCTTCTTTTCGCGCCTTCGCGCCTTCGCGTGACCATCATCTTTCAGCACCCAGGAAGCCGGAGATCACTCGGTCGAGCTCCGGGCTTTCGAGCAGGAACGCGTCATGCCCGAATGGTGAGGACAGCTCGACGAAGCTCGTCGGCGCGCCCGCGGCGTTCAGCGCGTGGACGATCGTCCGCGACTCACCGGTGGGATAGAGCCAGTCGGTGTCGAAGCTCACCAGGCAGAAGCGGGTGGCGCCACGGAACGCGTTGGCCAGCGTGCCGCCATGCTCCTCGGCCAGGTCGAAATAATCGAGCGCGCGGGTGATGTAGAGGTACGAATTGGCGTCGAAGCGGTCGACGAAGCTCAGCCCCTGGTGGCGTAGGTAGCTTTCCACCTGGAAGTCCGCGTCGAAGCCGAAGGTCTTGGCCCCGTCGGGTTTTTCCGGGCGCGCCTGCAGCCGCCGGCCGAACTTGGCGGTCAGCCCGGCTTCGGACAGATAGGTGATGTGCGCCGCCATCCGCGCCACCGCCAGGCCCGAGGCAGGGGGATCGTTGTCGGCGTAATAGTCGCCGCCGCGCCAGCGATGATCGGCCATGATCGCCTGCCGCCCGACTTCGTGAAAGGCGATGTTCTGCGCCGAATGCCGCGCCGCGCTGGCGATCACCACTGCCGCGGACACGCGCTCGGGGAAGGTCGCCGCCCAGCTCAGCGCCTGCATGCCGCCCATCGACCCCCCCACCACTGCGAACAGCCGGGCGATGCCCAGGTGGTCGAGCAGCATCGCCTGCGCGCGCACCATGTCGCGGATGGTGATGACCGGAAACGTCATCGCCCAGGGCTTGCCGGTCGCCGGGTTGACGCTCGCCGGCCCCGAGGAGCCCAGGCAGCTGCCCAGCACGTTGGCGCAGATCACCAGATATCTGTCGGTGTCGATCGGCTTGCCCGGGCCCACCATCCGCGCCCACCAGCCGGGCTTGCCGGTGCGTGGGTGGGTGGAGGCGAGGTGATGATCCCCGGTCAGCGCATGGCAGACCAGGACCGCGTTGCGCCCGTCCGCCGCCAGCGTGCCATAGGTTTCATAGGCGATGTCGACCGGCGACAGCAGGACTCCGCCATCCAGCCGGAGCGGCCCCGGCAAGGTCACAGTGCGGCTCAGGCCGAAACGCGCATCCTCCTGCATGGGCCCGCGTTACGGGCGCGCGGGCTCGGGTTCAAGCGCCGCCCTTGCCAAGCCCCGGCCATTGGGCCAATCCGCGCGGCCATGAACGCTCCCGTCGCCAAGCCCTGGATCATGGACATCGCGCCGTATGTGCCAGGGCGCGCCACCACCGACGACGGCCGCAAGGTCGCCAAGCTTTCCTCCAACGAGAACCCGTTCGGCACCCCCGAAGCCGCGCGGCGCGCTTATGCGATGTCCGCCGCCGAGCTCGAGCGCTATCCCGACGCGAGTGCTGCCGACCTGCGCGCCGCGATCGCCGCGCATTACGGGATCGAGGCGGACCGGATCGTCTACGGCACCGGATCGGACGAAGTGCTGCACCTCGCCGCCGGCGCCTTCGCGGGCGTGGGCGACGAGATCATTTATGTCCGCTACGGCTTCGCGGTGTACGACATCGCCGCGCGGCGGATCGGCGCCACTCCTGTCGTCGCTGCGGACGAGGACTATGCCACCGACGTCGACGCGATCCTGGCGGCGGTGACCGACAAGACCCGCGTCGTCTTCGTCGCCAACCCCAACAACCCGACCGGCACCTATACGCCTCGCGCGGAAATCGCCCGGCTGCATGCCGGCCTGCCCAGCCATGTGCTGCTCGTCCTCGACCAGGCCTATACCGAGTATCTCGACCCCCAAGACGACGATGGCGGCCTCGAGCTCGCCCGCACCCAGACCAATGTCCTGGTCACCCGCACCTTCTCCAAGATCTTCGGCCTGGCTTCCGAGCGGGTCGGCTGGGGCTATGGCCATCCCGACCTGATCGCGGCGATGCACCGCATCCGCGCGCCTTTCGCTTTCGGCATCGGCGCCGGCCGCGCCGCGATCGCCGCGCTGAGCGACGCGCCATTCATCGAGCGCAGCCGCAGCCACAACAAGGCGATGCGCGCCTGGTTCGCGCAGCAGATCGACGCGATGGGCGACAAGGGCCTGCGCGCCGTCCCGTCCAAAGCCAACTTCCAGCTCGTCCTGTTCGAAGGCGACGTTACCGGCGAACGGGCGTATAAGGCGCTGATGGACGCCGGCTACATCGTCCGCTGGCTGCCCGGCCAGGGCCTTGCCCACGGCCTGCGCATCACCATCGGAACCGAGGACGAGATGCGCGGCGTGGTCGAAGCGTTGCGCCGGCTGGTCGGCGCCTGATGCTGCCCTTCGCGCGCGTGAGCGTGATCGGGCTCGGCCTGATCGGCTCGTCGATCGCGCGCGCGGTGCGCCAGCACATGCCCAACGTGCGGATCACCGGCCATGACCGCGATCCTCAGGTTCGCGAGACCGCCCTCCGCCTCCAGCTCTGCGACGACGTCGCCGACACGCCGGGCGCGGCGGTGATCGACGCCGATCTCGTCATCCTCTGCGTGCCGGTCGGCGCGATGGGCGACGTCGCCGGGGAGATCGCACCCGACCTGCCCGCCGACGCCGTGCTCAGCGATGTCGGGTCGTCCAAGGAAAGCGTCATCGCCGCCGTCCGCGCCGCGGCGCCGTCCGCCGTCTTCGTGCCCGCGCACCCGGTTGCGGGGACCGAGAATAGCGGCCCGGAGGCCGGCTTCGCCTCGCTGTTCCAGCACCGCTGGTGCATCGTGACCCCGCCCGAGGGCACCGATGCCCTCGCCACCGAGCGCGTCTGCGAGTTCTGGCGCCGGCTGGGCGCGATGGTCGAGACGATGGAGCCTGCGCATCACGATCGCGTGCTCGCGGTCACCAGCCACCTGCCGCACCTCATCGCCTACACCATCGTCGGCACCGCCTCGGATCTCGAGGAAGTCACGGCGTCGGAAGTCATCAAATATTCCGCGGGCGGCTTCCGCGACTTCACCCGCATCGCCGCGTCCGATCCGACGATGTGGCGCGACGTGTTCCTCGGCAACCGAGAGGCGGTGCTCGACATGCTCCAGCGCTTCACCGAGGATCTGACCAGCCTCCAGCGCGCGATCCGCTGGGGCAAGGGCGACGAGCTGTTCGAACTGTTCAGCCGCACCCGCGCCGTCCGCCGCTCGATCATCGACCAGGGCCAGGACGACGCCCGGCCCGACTTCGGCCGCTCACACGAGTAGGTTCAAATCCTCCCCTGCAAGGGGAGGTGGCGCGCGAAGCGCGTCGGAGGGGTTTCACCGGCTCGACCGGAGCGCACCCTTCAAGCCGGCGACACCGCGCCGTCAGCCCTGCGGGCCGCCATCTCCCCCTTGCAGGGGAGGATCGTTGAGTACATTGATCTCGCGCAGCACCCGCGCCTCGATCTCGGCTCGCGGCAGACCCGCCGGGATCGGCTCTCCGAAGCGCAAGGTGACGATCCCTGAATGCATCGCGCCATGCTTGGGCCACACCCTGGCTGAATCGAGCGCGATCGGCACCAGCGGCAGCCCCACGGCGCGGTACAATCCCGCCAACCCGGCCTGAAGCGGCGGCGCCTCGCCGATGCGGCCGCGGGTGCCTTCGGGAAAGATCACCACCGGCCGCCCCGCGGCGCCCGCCGCCTTGGCCTCGCGCATCATCTGGCGCAGCGCCGATGCCGATCCGCTGCGGTCGATCACGATCACCCCGTAGCGTCGCGCCGCCCATCCCCATACCGGGATGCGCGCATATTCCTGGCGCATCACCACCGCCGGGGCGTCGAGCAGGCGAACCAGCTCGAACGTCTCGTAAAAGGATTGGTGCTTGGCGGCATATAGCGCCGGCCCGTCCAGCTGCCGGCCCTCGATCCGATTGCGGATGCCCATCAGATTGCGCGCGCACCAGCCATGGTAGCGGGTCCAGCCTACCACCCAGCCGCGAAATATCCGCTGCCCGAACAACGCCATTACCGGCGCCAGCAGCACGATCGGCACCGATCCGCCATAGAAGACGGCCTTGAAGACGCGCTCGCGCAGCCGGCCCATCAGCTCGCCCCGAGCCACAGCGCGATCCGCCGCACCAGATATTTGTTGTACTCGCGCAGCAGCACGCGCCAGCCGGTGGTGCTGCGAACCCCGTCGCCGACCACTTCGACGCCGCTTCCCAGCGTGTGCACCAACTCCATCCGCGCGCGCGGCATATGCCAGTCGGTGGTCACCAGCCGGACCGACTTGAAGTCGTGGCGCTTGACCCAGGCGGCGGTCTCCTCCGCGTTGGAGCGGGTGTCGACCGCCTGCCAGCCAAGGTCGATGCAGCAGGAAAACAGCTTGCGGTCGATCTTATACTCGACGGCGAACTCCACTGGCCGCACGTCGACGTCGACGCCACTCACCAGCATCCGCTCGGCGTCGCCGTGCCGCAGGACCTTTAGGCCGCGATCGATCCGGCCGGGCGCCCCGGTGACGACGACGATCCCGTCGGTCTTGCGGTCGTCGAGCGGCCGGCCCAGCGACAGCATGAACATGCCGAACCCGACCGCCCAGGCGACCAGCACGAGCAGGATCGTCCGCCAGATCACAGCGTCTTGCCCAGCGTACGCAGCACCGCCACCCGTGCCGACACCGTGGCCAGCAACGCGAACAGCAGCGGCAGCAGCAACAGCAGCGCCCAGTCGCGCACGCTCAGGGAGACCCCCGAAAGCACTTCCGACCCCAGCGCCGCAGTCCGGCGCTGCAGGAACCAGACCACGCCGAGCGCAAGCAGCGCGCCCGCCAATCCGCCCATCAGCGTATCGAACGCGATCCGGCGCTGGAACAAGCGGGCGATCTGGACATCGGTGGAGCCGAGCATGTGCAGCACATCGATCGTGTCCCGGTGCGTGTCCAGCCCCGAACGCGTGGCAAGCAGCACCACCGCCGCGGTGGCGGTGGCGATCAGCAGCATCAGCCCGACCGCCAGCCAGCTCATCGTCACCATGAAGCTGCGCACCGGCGACAGCCATTGCGCGTGCCGGTCCACCCGCGCGCCCGGCGCGATCTGGCGCACCGTCCGCTCGATCAGCGCGGCGCCATCGCCGCTCGTCTCGACATCGATCATCGCCGGCATCGGCAGGTCGGAGTCCAGGCCGGCATCGCCCAGCCATGGCCGCAACAGCTCGGCAAGGTGCGCGCGGTCGACTTCCCGGGCGCTGGCGACGCCCGGCGTACGCGCCAGCCCGGCGACCAGCGCCGCCGTCTGCCGGTCGCGCAGCCCGGCGTCGGCCTCGACGATCTGCACGGTCAGCCGCCCGGTCAGCTGCCGGTCCATCTGCGCGGTCGCCGCGAACATGCCGAGCCCGAGCGCGCCGGCGAGCACGGTCAGGAACAGCATGATCGCCATGATCCAGGTCATGACGCGCGTCGCCTTGCCCTGGTCGAGCAGGCGGCGGTCGCGGGCGCCGGGGCCATAATCGACCATCAGGCGTGCGCCGGGGGCGGGTTGCGCAACACGCCGGTCGGGTCGTTCAGCTGCCCCTTCTCGATCCGCATCATGTGCGCGGCGGGAATGCGGTTGATGAGGTGGAAGTCGTGGGTCGCCACCACCACCGTCGTACCCAGGCGATTGAGCGATTCGAACAGGTGCAGCAGCCGCTCGGCCATCGCCGGATCGACGTTGCCGGTCGGCTCGTCGGCCACCAGTATCTCCGGACGCCCGATCACCGCACGGGCGATCGCGATCCGCTGCTGCTCACCGCCCGACAGCGTCGCCGGCTTGGCGCGGCTGCGTTCGTTCAGCCCGACCCACGCTAGCATCTCGCGCACCGGGGCTTCGACATCGTTCTCGGGAACGCCCGCCACGCGCAGCGGCAGCGCGATATTGTCATAGGCGGACAAATGGGGAACCAGCCGGAAGTCCTGGAACACCACGCCGATGCGCCGGCGAAAACCGGGCAGGCGAGCACGCGGCAGCACCCCGGCATCCTCGCCGAACAGCCTGACCACGCCGCGCGAGGGGCGCTGGGCAAGGTATAGCAGCTTGAGCAGCGAGGTCTTGCCCGCGCCCGACGCGCCGGTGAGAAAATAAAAAGCGCCGCTCTTCAGCGTGAAGCTGACGTCCGATAGCGTCTCGGGGCCGCTGCCATAGCGCAGCCCGACATTCTCGAATTGGACGATATTGGCCATAGGATCGGCCGCGGGCTCCCTGCTGCGCTCGTCTCCAGCCATTGCACGTCCCACCCGCCCGCTCAAGCGACGGGCCCGGTTCGGCGGCGTTCCGGCCGGGTTTAGGCCAGCCATGCCGGGCCGGGACTCTTGTTAGCCCGATTCGAACGGGTTAGGCTCCCGGCAACCGGCCAGTGGGCAAGCCGGCGCTTGAGACGCTTGATGATCCTCGAATGCAGCCAGTGCCGGACGCGGTACCTCGTTCCTGACAGCGCCGTCGGTGCCGAAGGCCGCACGGTGCGCTGCGCGAACTGCAAGCATAGCTGGTTCCAGGCGCCTGCGATCGCCGATCTGGCACCCCGCCCCGCGCCGCCCGAGGCACCGCGCACCGCTTCCGAGCCGACACGGCCCGAGCCCAAGCCTCAGCCCCAGGCCCAATCTCGAGCTGAGCCTCAAGCTGGGCCTCAGGCCGAGCCGGCCCGTCCCGATCCGGAACCGGTGGTACGCCGGGCACGGCCCGAACCCGCGGCCACCCAGCCCGCCCCCCGGCTGTATGAAGATCCGCTTGCCGATGCGGGCCCCGATTATGATCCGTTCGCGCCGCGTCCGCCCTTTCGCCCGCGCAGGAATCCCGCACGGCGGTGGACCGCCGCGGCGATCGTCGCCGGCGTTTCCATGCTGCTCGGGCTCGCCGCCATCCTGTATTGGGGTGCGCCGGGCATCGCCGGCCAACTAGGCCTGGGTATCGGCGGGGCGGTCGACACGCCGCTGTTGTTCACCGACAAGAGCGTCGAGTTGAAGACCATGCCCAATGGCAGCGAGGCGCTGGTCGTCTCGGGCAAGATCCGCAACCCCAGCGGCAGTCAGCAGCATGTGCCCGACGTGCGGGTGGAGCTCCGCAACGCGTCGGACGATCTGGTCTATAGCTGGCGGATCACTCCCGAGAACCGGCAGCTTGCCCCGGGCGGCCTGCTCGACTTCACCGGCGCCAAGGTCGACGTGCCCGCCAATGCCAAGGTCGTGCAGCTCAGCTTTGCCAGCGAGATCGGCGGCTGATCCACACGAAGCGGCCGCCGTTCAGCAGCGCGGCGGTGACCATCCCGATTCCGGAGGCGAGCACCAGGCCGGTCGGCCCCATGCCGATGGATACCAGCCACAGCCCCGCGCCGCCGGTGATGACGAAGAAGGCGAGGGTGCCGTTGATCCCGGCGGCGACCTGATCGCCGAGCGAGCGCAGCGCGTAGACGAACACCACCTGCACTCCGTCGAACAGGATGAACGGCGCCCAGACCGCCAGCATCGACATGGCGAGCATGTGCGTCTCCTGGCTCGCCGGGAAGATCTGGATGAGGGGCGTCGGCACCAGCACGAGCAGGAGCGCGAGGAACCCGGTGGCGAGCGCCGCCAGTCCGGCCGCGATCGCGGTGCGGCCGGCTGCCGCCTGGGGCACCCTTTCGCCCACGGCATTGCCGACCCGCACGCCTGCCGCCGATCCCAGCCCCAATGCGACGGCGAAGGTGACGTTGTGGATCGAGAACACGATCTGAAAGGCATGCGCCTGCACGTCGCCGAGGCGGGTCGACAAGGCGATGAGGATCGCGAAGCCGACCAGTTCCAGGCCCGAGGCGATCGCCGGCACGATGCCGAAGCGCAGCAGGCCGAGTGCGCCCCGCAAGGTTTCCGCGGTGGCGAAGCCGGACAGGTCGCGCACGCCGCGTGCGTGCGCCCGGGGAAGCGTCCAGGCGGCGGCGACCATGCCGGCGGCGCCCAGTGCGGAAGCGATCGCCGTCGCCCCCGCCGCACCGACCGCGCCCAGCGCCGGAAGCCCCAGGTGACCGCCCGACATCGCCCAGGCGAGCAGCGCGTTGATCGGCAGCACCGCCAGATTGACCACCGTCACGCGGCGGGGCCGGCTCACGCCCTCGAGGAAGAAGCTGCCTGCCAGGATGACCAGCTGGAACGGGTAGGCGAGCGCCATCACCCGCACCACCGCGGCGGCGGCGGGCGCGGTCGCGGGCGCCACGCCGATCCCCAACAGCATCGGCTCGGGGAAGGCGAACAGGATGCCCGCGCTCGCCAGCCCCAGCAGTACCGCCAGCACGGTGCCTTGATGGAGTAGCCGCCCGGTCTCGCGCAGTTCGCCCGCCCCGTCGGCACGGGCGACATGCACCAGGATCCCGGTCAGCGCGCCCAGTCCCATGACGATGCCCGGAAAGGTGATCGCCCGGCTTGCGCCCAGCGCGGCGGCCTCGCGCTCGCCGGTCAGCCCGACCATCGCCACGTCGGTGACGTGCAGGATCGTCCAGTTGAGGCTGGTCAGTATCACCGGCCAGGCCAGCGCCAGGATGCGGCGCATCTCGGCGCGAAGGGTGGGGGGCAGCTGCATGGCAGGCGGGCTTAGGGGCTCGAAATGATTCAGGAAAGCGTGCTTGCCCGCTTGCCATGCCCTGGACCCTTTGCTAGGGGCCGCTGCCTTACCAGCCGTCGGGGCCTCCGACGGAGTTTCACGTGCGGTCGTGGCGGAACTGGTAGACGCGCAACGTTGAGGTCGTTGTGGCCGAAAGGCCGTGGAAGTTCGAGTCTTCTCGACCGCACCAGAAACCAAAAACGGCGCCCTGCGGGGCGCCGTTCTTTTTTCGGCCATGGCACAATTCTGCGACAACTCGCTTGTAGCCCGCAGCAACAGGCAGGGCCTCCACTGGCCGCGTGCGATTTTATTGGGAGTTGGTGATGCGTAAATTGGGATGCGCGGTGGCGGGCCTGATGGTCGGCGCCTGGCCGATGGCGGCGCTGGCCCAGGAGCAGGCGCCCGCCACGCCGGCCGCGCCCGCGCAGGACGCCGCGCCCGAGGAAGCCGCCGCGCCCGAGGACATGGGCGAGGAGATCGTCGTCACCGGCACGCTCAAGGGTGCGGTGCCGGGCGACATCAAGCCCGAAGAACAGCTCGGGCCCGCGGAAATCCGCGCTTATGGCGCCTCCAGCGTGTCGGAGCTGATCAGCCAGCTCTCGGCCCAGCTCGGCACCGGCCAGGGCCGCGGCGGCGAGCAGCCGGTGGTGCTGCTCAGCGGCCGCCGCTCCAGCTTCAGCGAAGTGCGCGACATCCCGCCCGAAGCGCTCGAGCGCGTCGACATCCTGCCGGAGGAAGTCGCGCTCAAATATGGCTACACCGCCACCCAGAAGGTCATCAACTTCGTCCTGCGCCCGCGCTTCGCCGCGCTCTCCACCGAGCTCGAAGGGCGCGCGCCCACCGCGGGCGGCAACGCCGGCGGCCGCGGCGAAGCCAAGGTCGACGTGATCCGCCGCGACGAGCGCTTCAACGTCACGCTTCAGTACGACCAGTCCTCGGGCATCCTCGAAAGCGAGCGGGGCGTCTCGCGCGCCGCGGCGACGCTTTACGACCTGACCGGTAACATCACCGGGATCGGCGGCGCGCAGATCGATCCGGCGCTCAGCGCGCTCGCGGGCAGCACCGTGACCGTCGCCGGCGTGCCCGCCGCCGCGGCGTCCGGCCCGCAGGCGCTCGGCGCCTTCGTGGCCTCCGCCGGCCAGCCCAACGTCACCGACATCACCGGCTTCCGGACGTTGGTGAACCCGCAAAAGAACCTGGCGATCGGCGGCGTCTACAGCCGCCCGCTGTCCGACAAGATCCGGGCAAGCGCCAATTTCCGCGTCGAGGGCACCGAAAGCAGCGCGCTGCTCGGCCTGCCCAGCTACACGCTGCGCCTGCCCGCCGGCAGCCCCTATTCGCCGTTCGCGGGCGACGTGCAGTTGCTGCGTTATTATGACGGCGGGACGCCGCTCACGCGCGCCAACAGTTCGCGCGCTTATCATGGCGAAGTGACCGTGAACGGCGATAGCACGCCCTGGGCGAACAGCTGGCGCTGGTCGCTCAACGCCAGCTACGACCTGTCGACCAGCGATTCGACCACCGATCGCGGCATCGACCCCCTGGCGATGCAGGCACTGCTCGACGCCGGCAATCCGGGGTTCAATCCGTTCGGCCCGGTCGTGCCCGGCGTGCTCGGCTTCCGGCCCGATGACACCAGCCACTCGCGCAACGGCGACGGCCGCGTCGACCTGCTCACCAACGGCGCGCTGTTCAAGCTGCCCGCCGGCGACGTCAACGCCAGCATCCGCGTCCGCGGCCGCTTCCAGGACCTGTCGAGCGAGTCCTTCCGCAACGGCATCGGCCGCACCGCGGACATCGCCCGCGATGCCGGCAGTGTGCGCGGCAATCTCGACCTGCCGATCACCAGCCGCCGCCGCGAAGTGCTGGGGGCGATCGGCGACTTCTCGCTCAACGCCAATTTCGAAGCCGAGCAGCTCTCCGACTTCGGCCGGCTGACCAGCACCGGCTATGGCTTCAACTGGTCGCCGATCGAGCCGGTGCGCGCGATCGTCAGCTGGACGCAGGACAGCAACGCGCCGAGCCCGGGCAACCTCGGCGATCCGCTGCTGGTCACGCCCAATGTCCGCGTGTTCGATTATGTGCGCGGGGAGAGCGTCGACGTGACCTCGATCACCGGCGGCAACCCGCTGCTTCAGGCGGACAGCCGGCGGGTCTTCAAGCTCGGGCTGAACGTCCGCCCGCTCAAGGAGACCAACCTCAACCTGATCGCGAACTACACCAACCAGCGGTATCGCAACACGACCGGCAGCCTCCCCGGCGCCACCGCCGAGGTCGAGGCGGCGTTCCCCGACCGCTTCGTGCGGGACGCGAGTGGCGTCCTCACCAGCGTCGACTTCCGACCGATCAACTTCGCCCGCTACGAGCACAAGGAACTGCGCTGGGGGTTCAACCTGTTCCTCCCCATCTCCTCGCCCGCGCAGAAGCGCCAGCAGGAACGCATGACGCAATTCCGCGCGGCGATGCAGGAATCGCGGCGCACCGGCCAGCCGCTGCCGCCCGAGATGTCGGCGCAGATGGAGCAGTTCCGCCGCCTAGGTCAGCAGGAAAGCCTGTTCGGAAGCAATCAGCGCGGTTCGCGAGGGGGCCCGGAACGCGCCGCTGGCGCACGCGGTCAGGCGGAAGCCGCGCCTCCGCCAGAGGGCCAGGCGCCAGCACCGGGCAATGCGCCTCCGCCGCCACCTCCCGGTGAGGGGCCGGGTGCGGGCGGTGCGCCGGGTGCAGGTCGCCCGGGTGGCGGCTTCGGCGGCCGTGGCGGCTTTGGCGGCGGCGGGGGCGGCCGTGGTGGCGGGCGCGGCGGCAACATGCTGCAGTTCAGCCTCTACCACACCTGGGTGTTCGAGGATCGCCGGCTGATCCGCGAGGGCCTTCCGGTCCTCGACTATCTGAACGGCGCCGCGGCAAACAGCACAAGCGGGGGCACCCCCGCGCACAGCATCGAGTTCCAGAGCGGCATCCAGCGCGACGGCTTCCGCCTGCGGCTGGACGGCAGCTGGCAGAGCGGCACCCAGGTCGCGACCGGCACGCTGGGCAGCGGCGACCAATTGAGCTTCGGCAGCCTCGCGCGCTTCAACCTGGTGGCGCAGGCCGATCTCGGCCAGCAGACCGACCTGCTGCTCAAGCATCCCTGGCTACGCGGCACGCGCGTCAGCCTGCGGGTGGACAATCTGCTCGACGCGCGCCGGCGCGTGACCGACGAGGCGGGCGCGGTGCCGCTGGCCTATCAGCCCAACCTGCTCGATCCCACCGGGCGCACCGTGCGCCTTACGGTGCGCAAGCTGTTCTTCTGATCGCCGGATCCCCCGCGGTGCTGGTGTATCGCGGGGGTTTGGGCTAGCGCCAGGGCTATGAGTCAGCCCCACATCGTCGCGCTCGGCGGCACGCTTCGCACCGAATCGACGACTGGCCGCTTGCTCGCCGCGGCGCTTGCCAAGGCGGAGGCGCGCGGCGCGCGCACCACGCTGCTGACCGGGGAGGCCATCGCTTTTCCGCATTACGAGCCTGGGGCGTGCGAAGGTAACCCGGCGATCGGCCATTATCTCGATGCGCTTCGTACTGCCGACGCAGTGATCGTCGGCTCGCCCGGCTATCACGGTACGCTCTCGGGACTGGTCAAGACCGCGCTCGACTATGTCGAGGAACTGCGCGGCGACGATCGCGTCTATTTCGACGGGCTGCCGGTCGGCCTGATCGCCACGGCGGCGGGGTGGCAGGCCGCCGTTTCGACGCTGACGGCATTGCGGACCATCACCCATTCGCTGCGCGGCTGGCCCACGCCGCTGGGGCTGGTGATCAACACCGCCGAGCCCGGCGACGCGGTTACGCGCGCAAGCGGCCCGATCGATACCATGGTCGACCAGATCTTCACGTTCCTCGGGCGCTGATTTGAGAACGCGTATTCCTGCTTCGTCACCCCGGCCTTGAGCCGGGGTCCCGCTGGCTTGAAATCGACAGAAGAAGCGGGATCCCGGCTCAAGGCCGGGATGACAGTAGTTCAACGGGTTGTTGCTGCTTCTGGGTGAACCCAGGCACTCAACCCTCGAACCAGTGGCGCCGCACGAAGAAGAAGCTGATCGCGGCGGCGATCACCACGCACACCGCCACGACGCCCCAGAACGCCCAGGCCGCATGCGCGTAGGGAATGCCCTCGACGTTCATGCCCAGCAGCCCGGTGAGGAAGGTCAGCGGCAGGAACACCATCGCCACCACTGCGATCACCAGCGATCGCTGGTCGATCTGCTCGGCGCGCAGGTCGGTCAGGGTCTCGTGCATCAGCCCGGCGCGCTCGCGGATGCTTTCCAGTTCCTCGGCCATGCGCGCGGCCCGGTCGGCGGCGGCGTTGAGATGCAGGCGATCGTCGTCGCGCAGCCATTCGCCGGGCAGCGCCGCCAGCCGCTCCAAGGCAGCGCGCTGGGGATTCAGGAAGCGGCGATAGCCGATCGCCTGCACCCGCGCCTGATTGACGCCGCGGCGCAGGTCGAAGATCTGCCGCGACGCGATCTGCTCTTCGCAATCGTCGAGCGAGTCTCCCAGGTCGGCGACGACCGGATCGAGTTCCTCGGTGATCGCCTGGGCGATCGCGGCGATCAGGTCGCCGGGATCGAGGATCTCTCCGGCCTCGACTTGCTTGCGCACCGGATCGACTGCGTTGAGCGGCTTTCGCGTGACCGAGAACACCCTCCCGCCATGCGCGTACATCCGGATCGACGCGAGCGGATCGGAAGTGGCGAGCGCCTCCGACGAAAGCCCGCGCAGGTTGATCACCGCGCCGTCGCCGACCGCGTCGCAGCGTGGCCGGGTTTCGGCGGCGATCAGCGATTCCAGCACGAACGGCCCCAGCTTCGCCTCGCCCTCCAGCCACGCCTTGGCCCGGGCGTCGTTGGTCGTGAGATGCGTCCAGCTGAGGTCGGCCTCTTCGCGCAACGCATCCCGCAGGGTGACCTTTCGCGCCTGACCCTGATGCACGACATACGCGAAGCCGCTCAACTCGCCATCTCCAGGTCCACCGACACGCCGGTGCCGGGATGCACCGGCGGCGCGGCGCAGGCAATCCGCACCGCGTCGGCCCGCGCCCGGTCGAGGAGGTCCGCCGGCACGTCCGCGCGGTGGAACACCCGGTCCGCCTGCGCCAGCGCGCGCGCCTGGCGCAGCGTAAGGTCGTCGGGATCGGCGGAGTGCAATGTGAACCGCAGCATCGCTGGCGCGGCATCCCCCTGGGCGCCCTCCAGCCAGGCGGCGACGGCGTCCGCGTCGTGCGGCATCAACGGGTCGAGCGCGCCGTTCAGCGCCTCGCCCAGCGCGCGCCGCCTTTGCCCGCCATCGGGCCAACGCAGGCGCATCGCCGCGCGCGCGCCACCCAGCGCCTCGGCAAGCCGCCCGAGCCCTGCGGGCAGCAGTACCTCCAGCTTCTGCCGCAACGCCGCGGCAAGTCCCGCGGAGACCCCGGCGGTGCCGATCGCCACCAGCACCGGCGAGCGGTCGACGATCGCCGGCAGCGTGAAGTCGCACAGATCGGGGCGGTCAACGGTGTTCACCAGCACCCCGCGCGCGCGCAGCGCCGCCGTCACCGCTTCGGGTTCGTCCAGCGCGACGATCGCCAGGCTCGCTTGGTCCTCCACGCCGACGATGCGCGCGCCGGCACGCTCCAGCAGCCGCCTCTTGGCGTCGGCCATCTCGCCCTCGCCGGCCAGGATCACCGGCCGCCCCGCCAGTTTCACGAACAGGGGCAGGGCGGGCAGGCTCATTTCAGCCAGTCCGGCACATGCTCCTCGGCCATGATCGTCTCGGCCGATATGCGGCCTGCCACCACCGCGTAGGTGTCGCCCGACACCAGCACCTCGGGCACCAGCGGCCGGCTGTTATAGGTGCTCGCCATCGTCGCGCCGTACGCGCCGGCGCTGCGCAGCACCGCCAGGTCGCCGGCCTCGACCACGTCGATCTCCCGCCCCTTGGCGAACACGTCGCTCGATTCGCAAACCGGCCCGGCCACATTGGCGGTCATCGTCGCGCCGCTCGGCTTCACGGCGACGAAGTCGTGATACGCGTCGTACAGCGCCACCCGCGCCAGGTCGTTCATCGCCGCATCGACGATCACCCAGGGGTGGACGACGCCGGGCTTCACCCACAGCACTTGCGTCAGCAGCACGCCGGCATTGGCGGCGATCACCCGCCCGGGCTCGAACATCAGCTCGACGTCCCAGTCGCGCGTCACGCGCGCCACCATCTCACCGAATTCGGCAGGCGAAGGCGGCGTGTCGGTGGTGCGGTACGGCACCCCCAGCCCCCCGCCCAGGTCGACATGGGTGATCGGGTGACCCGCCGCGCGCAGTTCGGCGACCAGCTCGCCGACGCGGGCATAAGCGCGCTCCAGCGGCTCCAGGCTCTGCAACTGGCTGCCGATATGCACCGCCACGCCGCGCAGGTTCAGCCCGGGCAGCGGCGCCAGCCTGTCGAAGATCGCCCGCGCCTCGCTGATCGGCACGCCGAACTTGTTCTCCGCGCGTCCGGTCGAGATCTTCTCATGCGTGCCGGCATCGACGTCGGGATTGACTCGCAACGTCGCCGGCGCGCGCAGCCCCCGCGCCGCCGCGAGTTCGGACAGCACCACGCCTTCCTCTTCCAGTTCCAGGTTGAACTGGCCGATCCCGGCGCTCAGTCCCTGGTCCAGCTCGGCGCGGCTCTTGCCCACGCCTGAAAACACGATGCTCTCGGGCGGCATTCCCGCGGCCAGCGCGCGTGCCAGCTCGCCGCCCGACACCACGTCGGCGCCAAAGCCTTCATTGGCCAGCAGCCGCAGCACCGCCAGGTTCGGGTTCGCCTTGATCGCGAACGCGACGCGCGCGCGCGGCACCGTTGCCAGTCCGTCGCGGAAAGCGCGCGCGTGGCGCTGGAAGGTGGCGGTGGAATAGACGTAGACCGGCGTCCCGACCTCGGCGGCGATGCGCGCAAGCGGGACGTTCTCGGCGTGGAGTTCGCCGTCGATCAGCGTGAAATGGTCCATCGGTTCCGGTCAGTTGGGGGGAGGCAGGTCGAACTCGTCGCTGCGGCGGCGCTCCGAGCTCTGGATCAGGTCGTCGCTGCGCGCCGGGCGCGTCTGCGGCGCGGGCTGCAACAGGTCGCCCGGCGTCGGCGTCGCGGTGGCGCCATAAGGCGCGGGCGGCAGCGCCTGGCCCTCGGCGACCTTCAGGTCGCCGCGCGCGCCGCAGCCGCCCAGCGCCGCCAAGCCTGCGATCAGCAAGAGTCGTTTCATCGCCCGTTCTCCTCGCGCGCCCGCCGCGCCGCCGCGATCGCCTCGCGCACCCGCACCGGCGACGTGCCGCCAAAGCTGGTGCGGCTCGACACCGATGCGTCGACGCTCAGCACGTCATATACGCGCTGGTCGATCCGCGCGTCGATCTCCTTGAGCGCGTCGAGCGGCAGCTGGTCCAGCCGCACGCCGTCGGCTTCCGCCTTGGCCACTGCCCGTCCGGTGATGTGGTGCGCCTCGCGGAACGGCACTCCGGCCTCGCGCACCAGCCAGTCGGCCAGGTCGGTTGCGGTGGAAAAGCCCGCTTCCGCCGCCGCGCGCATCCGCTCGGTGCGGAAGGTCGCGCTTTCGATCATCCCGGTCATCGCCGCGATCGACAGGCCCAGCAGGTCGTGCGCCTCGAACACCGGCGGCTTGTCGTCCTGCATGTCCTTGGAATAAGCGAGCGGCAGGCCCTTCATCGTCATCATCAGGCTGACCAGCGCGCCGGTGATGCGGCCCGAATGGCCGCGCACCAGTTCGGCCGCGTCGGGGTTGCGCTTCTGCGGCATGATCGAGCTGCCGGTCGACCATTGATCGCTCAAGCTGACGAAGCCGAACGGCTGGCTCGCCCAGATCACGAACTCTTCCGCCAAACGCGACAGATGCAGCGCGCATTGCGACGCACAGGTCAGATATTCGAGCGCGAAGTCGCGATCTGACACGGAATCGAGCGAATTTCGCGTCGGTCCGTCGAATTCCAGCGCCCTTGCGGTGGCGTCGCGGTCGAGCGGGAACCCCGTCCCGGCCAAAGCGGCGGATCCCAGCGGGCACAGGTTCATCCGCGCCCGGGCGTCGGCAAAGCGCGAGCGGTCCCGGCTAACCATCTCGTAATAGGCCATTAAATGATGGCCGAGCGTCACCGGCTGGGCGGTCTGGAGGTGCGTGAACCCCGGCATCACCGTCGCCGCATGCTCCTCGGCACGCACGATCAGCGCGTCAAGCAGAACGTCAAGCGCCGCGTCCACCTGATCAATCGAATCGCGCACCCACAGCCGGAAATCGGTCGCCACCTGGTCGTTGCGCGACCGCGCAGTGTGCAGCCGCCCCGCGACCGCGCCGATTCGATCCGACAGCCGCGCTTCGGTCAGCATGTGGATGTCCTCGAGCGCCAGGTCCTCCGGAACACCGTCCGCCTCGAACGCCGCAGCGACCTCTTCCAGCCCTTGCGCGATCCGCGCGGCATCTTCGGCCGCGACGATGCCCTGTTTGCCCAGCATCGCGACATGCGCCTGGCTGCCGCGGATATCCTGCCGCCACATCCGCTTGTCGAAGGGGATCGACGCGTTTATCTCACGCATCACGGCCGACGGTCCTTCGGCGAACCGCCCACCCCACATCGCATTGGAGCTGTCCTTGCGCCCAGCTATCGCGCTTCTCCTCACAGGCTTGGTGGCAATCGGCGGCTGCGATAGGCCTTCGCAGCCTCCGCAGCAAGCGACCCAGAACAACAGCACCGCTGCCGCACCCGGGGCGGGTACGGTGGATCGCAGCCACAAGGGCGAGGCCGCACCCTCGATCGCCTTCCAGGATGCCGCGGGCAAGACCGTGACGCTGGCAAGCTTCAAGGGCAAGCCGGTGCTGCTCAACCTTTGGGCGACCTGGTGCATCCCCTGCATCAAGGAAATGCCGACGCTGGACGCGCTCGCCGGCAGCCAGGGGGCGGCGCTCCACGTCCTCGCGGTAAGCCAGGACTTCAAGGGCAAGGAGGTGGTCGTCCCCTTCTTCCAGAAGAACGGCTTCAAGCATCTCCAGCCCTATATCGATGCCGATGCGGCCTTCAGCCTCGGGCTCGGCGCCAACCTGCCGACTACGATCCTCTTCGATTCAGCGGGCAAGGAAGTCTGGCGGGCGTCCGGTGAGAAGGATTGGGCCGGCCCCGATGCCGCGGCCCTTCTAACCGAGGCGCGTTGATCGCGCGGCGTACGTAGCCTGACACGCCAAGCCGTGGCGCCCGCTGGCGCAATCTGTTAGCGCTCGGCCATGACCGCAGCTGCTTCCGCCCGCGAGATACTCACGCGCCTCCACGATGTCATGGCAAAGCGGCTGCCCGCACAAGCGAAGCTGAACGCCGTGGTGGAAGTCATCGGTTCCACGCTGAACAGCGAGGTTTGCTCGATCTACCTGCTGCGCGAAGGGGTGCTAGAGCTGTTCGCCACGCGCGGCCTTGCACAGGAAGCAGTGCACGTCACGACACTCGCGCTCGGCGAGGGGCTGGTCGGCACGATCGCCGCCAATGTCGAGACGCTGAACCTCGATGAGGCCGCGACGCATCCAGACTTCGCCTATCGTCCGGAAACCGGAGAGGATCGCTTTCACAGCTTCGCTGGCGTGCCGATCATACGGCGCGAGCGGTCGGTGGGGGTGCTCGCGGTGCAGCATGCCGAGCCGCGGCGCTATGCCGACATAGAAATCGAAGCGCTGCAAACGGTGGCGATGGTGCTGTCGGAATTGATCGCCAATGCCGACCTGATCGACACGGCTGGTGCGCCGTCCACTCGGCCGCAATCGACTGCTGCCAGTCATGCTCACGGTTTCAAGCTGGTCGACGGAATGGGCGTCGGCGTCGCGGTCTTCCATCAACCGCGCATCTTCATCGAGCACACCGTCGCTGAGGATACCGAGGCCGAGCGCCACCGCGTCTATGCGGCGTTCGACAAGATGCGTGATCAGATCGAGCGCATGGCGAGCCAGGCCGAGTTCGGCGGCGGCGGCGAGCACGACGAGGTGCTCGAGACCTACAAGATGTTCGCCTATGATGAAGGCTGGAGCCGGCGGATCAACGAGGCGATCGATTCCGGCCTGACCGCGGAGGCCGCGATCGAGCGGGTCCAGCAGCGGACTCGCCAGCGTATGCGTGAGATCGACGATCCGCTCTTGCGGGACCGCATGCACGACCTGGAGGACCTATCCAACCGGCTGCTTCGCACCGTATCCGGTCAACTCGGCACCGCGGCGCATATGGGCCTTCGTCAGGATGCAATCCTTATCGCCCGTAATCTCGGACCAGCCGAGTTGCTCGAATATGACCGGCGGCGATTGAAGGGCGTGGTTCTGGAAGAGGGCTCCCTGACCGCGCACGTTACCATCGTCGCGCGGGCCATGGGCGTGCCGGTGCTGGGTAGGGTGCGTGACGTGCGTCGGTTGATCGCGGAAGGCGACCTGTTGCTGCTGGATACCGCCGAAGAGAGCCTGTTCATCCGCCCAAGCCAAGCGATGCAAGAAGCGTTCGAGGCCAAGCTGGAGCTCAGCCAGAAGCGCAGGGCCGCCTTCGCCCAGCTAAAGGGTGAGGTACCGATCACCCGTGACGGCGAGCGCCTGGCCGTGATGGTAAATGCCGGGCTGCGCGATGATCTGGCGGCGCTCGACCTTACCGGCGCCGATGGCATCGGGCTGTTTCGCACCGAGTTCCAGTTCCTGGTGTCGGCGACCCTGCCCCAGCGCGAGGCGCAGCGGCGACTCTACAAGGACGTTCTCGAAGCCGCGGGCGACCGTCCGGTGGTGTTCCGCACTGTCGATATCGGCGGCGACAAGGCGTTGCCGTATCTCAATCACGATGAAGAGGGCGACGAAGAAAACCCCGCGATGGGCTGGCGCGCGCTCCGGCTCGCCCTTGACCGCGATGGCTTGATGAAGGCGCAGGCGCGCGCACTCATCGAAGCTGCGGGAGGGCGTACGCTTAGCGTGATGTTTCCGATGGTGTCGGAGCCTTGGGAGTTCGACCAAGCCAAGGCGCTGTTCGAGGCGCAGCGCGGTTGGCTCGCCGCCAGGGGCAAGAAGCTGCCGCTCGAAATCCGTTATGGCGCGATGCTCGAGGTTCCGGCTCTGGCCGAGGTGCTCGACGTCCTGCTGCCCGAGGTCGATTTCCTGTCCATCGGCACCAACGATCTCACCCAGTTCCTGTTCGCCGCCGACCGCGCGCACCCCAAGCTGGCGCTGCGCTATGACTGGCTCAGCCCTTCGATCCTGCGCTTCATTCGTCGGGTGGTGGAGCAGGCCGATGCCGCAGGCGTGCCGGTGACAGTGTGCGGCGAAATGGGCGGCCGGCCCTTGGAGGCAATGGCGCTGATCGGGCTCGGCATCCGGCGCCTGTCGATCACACCTGCTGCGGTAGGGCCGATCAAGGCGATGGTGCGCTCGCTCGATCGGAAGGCTGTGATCGCCGCGATGACCACGCTGCTGGCGGAACCCCGCACCCCCTTGCGCGCGGCGCTCATCGCCTGGGCCGAGGAACGATCCGTCGAACTCGCCTGATTATCCGCCGATTTACCGCGGCGCGGCGTTGACACCGAGGGCAGCGTAGAGGACATCCCCGGCAAGAAGGCGCGGCAGCGGTGCCGACGCCTTGCCCGGAGACCAGGATGGAAGGCGATACTGCCTCGAACGCCAATGCTTCCCCCGCGGGTGCGGGAGCTAGGCTGCGCGCAGCGCGTGAGGCCCAGGGGCTGGACCTGGCGGAGATCGCGGTGCGCACGCGCATTCCCCAACGCCATCTGGAAGCGATCGAGAACGCGGACTATTCGGGACTGCCCTCGTCCACCTACGCCATTGGTTTCGCCAAGGCCTATGCGCGGGCGGTGGGTGCCGACGAAGTCGCCGTGGCGCACGACATCCGTGGTGAGCTGGGCACGCTGCCCGAGCGATCGGCGCCGCCGCAATACTACCCGCTTGAAGAATCCGGGCGCATGCCCTCGCGAGGGTTTGCGTGGGTCGCGTTGGTGGTCGCGCTGCTTGTGCTGGTGGGCGTCGGGCTCTGGTATGGCACCGACTTGTTCCGGGGCACCACGCCAGCTGAGGATGTACTGGCATCCACCGGCACGGCGTCGGCTGATAGCGCATCGAACGCGAGCGTAGCCGCGGTGCCTGCTGCCGCGCCGGCCGCGGGTGGCCAGGTAACCTTGGTGGCGTCGGAAACGGTCTGGCTGCGCGTGCGTGACAGGACTGGCAAGCGGCTGTTCGAGAAGGAAATGGCGCCTGGCGAGCGATTTGACGTTCCCCGCGATGCGCAGGATCCGGTGGCGCGGACCGGCCGACCCGACCGCGTCCAGGTACTGATCAATGGATCGCAGGTAGCGCCGCTCGGCACCGGCGTGGAGACGGTGGACGTGGGCGTGAGCGCCGAGGCGCTTCAGGCGCGGAGCAGCGCTGCGGCGGACGGCGGCAACGTCGCTGCCCCCACCGCCCAGTGAACGGGGCGACAAGCGTTCGCCGATATTCTATGGCGGTTAACTGTAAGTCCTTTCAGCGAATCCACCGGGGGGTGTGACCTGATGCGTATGTTGATGACTGTGGCGATCGCCGCTGCGGCGCTTGGAACCGGCGGCGCGGCGCATGCCCAGAGCGGCAATGTCGAAGGCCGGGTCGACCGTCTGGAGCGCGAAATGCGCGCGGTGCAGCGCAAGGTATTTCCGGGCGGGGCCGGCCAGACCGTGGAGCCGCAGATCACGCCGGAGACGAACACGGTGATACCCGGCGTGCCGGCGAGCAGCCCCGTGGCCGATCTCACCCAGCGCGTGTCTGCGCTCGAGGGGCAGCTGACGACCTTGACCGGGCAGGTAGAGCAGAGCCAGTACCGCCTGCGTCAGCTGGAGGAGGCGTTCAACGCCTATAAGAGCGCGACCGACGCCCGACTGAAGGGCGTCGAGACGAGCAGCCGGCCGTCGGTTCCTGGCGCGGCCGTCGCTGGCGATACCGCGACGCTTGACGAGCCCGCACCAGCGTCTGCCGGTCGACCCGCGCCGGCTACCGAGAAGCCTGCGGCGAAGCCTACGGGTGCGCGGGCGCAGCAGGTTGCCGCGGTCGCCAAGCCAAGCAGCAACGATCCGGCCGAGGATGCCTATACCTATGGCTATCGCCTGTGGCAGGCCAAGCTGTACCCGGAGGCTCGGGCCCAGTTCGAGACGGTGGTCAACAAATACCCCCAGCACCGCCGCGCCAGCTATTCGCAGAACCTGCTCGGCCGCGCTTATCTCGATGCGGGCGCGCCCAGTCTGGCGGCGGTGGCGTTTTACGAGAATTACAAGAAGAACCCCAATGGCGAGCGGGCGCCGGACAGCCTCTATTACCTGGCCGACGCGCTGACCAAGCTGAAGAAGCCGTCGAACGAGGTCTGCAAGGTCTATAACGAGCTGACCCAGTTGTACGGCGACCGCCTCTCGGCCGAGATGAAGGCCGGAGTTGCAGAGGGCCGTGCCACCAACAAGTGCAAGTGAGCTGACTCCGCCCGCCGAAATCGTCGGGCGGTTTCGGCATGCCCTGGAAGCGCTGACCGGCGCGGCGCCGATGCCGGAGCGCCGGCTGGCGCTGGCGGTGTCGGGCGGGGGTGACAGCCTGGCGCTGCTTCTGCTTGGCGCGGCGGCGTATCCTGGCGCGGTGGTTGCGGCAACGGTGGACCACGGCCTGCGCCCGGAGGCGGCGGCGGAGGCGGCGTTCGTCGGGTGGGTCTGCGACCGGCTGGGCGTGCCGCATGCTGTGCTTCGTCCGGGCGCCGATCACAGCATGACCGGCAATCTGCAGGAGGCGGCGCGGCGGCTGCGGTACCGGCTGCTGGCACGCTGGGCGGGCCAGGCGGCGTGGCTGGGGACCGCGCACCAGCAGGACGACGTGGCCGAGACTTTCCTGATGCGCGCCAGGCGGGGGGCTGGCGTGGGTGGCCTAGCGGCGATGGCGGCGCAGCGGCCCTTGCGCGCCGGGCTGACGCTGGTGCGGCCGTTGCTCGGGTGGCCGCGCAAGGAGTTGGCGGCGCTGGTGGAGGGCGCGGGCTTGAAGGCGGTGGAGGATCCATCCAATCGGCACCCGCGCTTCGACCGGGCGCGGGTTCGGCAGTTGCTCGCGGAGAGTGGGGAGTTCGAGGCGGCGCGACTGGCACTGGCGGCGGGCAATTTGCGGCATGCCGAGGAGGCGCTGGCGTTTTTTGCCGAGCGTGAATGGAGCGTGCGGGCGCAGGATGATCCTCTGATTGACGCCTACCGCATTTCGGTTTCAATGATTTCAATGCCTTACGAGATGCGCCGCCGGCTTGCGCGGCGAGCGATCCTGCAAGTCATTGAAGTTTCAAGCCTTTCCAAAAACCCCGAATTGCGCAGCCTTGACGCTTTGGTGCGCAAACTCGATGCTGGCGGCTCCGGTACGATTGCGGGGGTGAAGGCGGTCGCCAAAGGTGCGACATGGGAGTTCAGCGTGGCTCCGCCGCGGCGATCACACTGATAGACGTTGTTCCATTGCGATTAACCTGGACGCTCCTATCTTGAGCGTCGGAAAGGTACCGAGCACCACATGAACGACAACGACAAGCAGCAGGGTCCGGAAAACGGCGGCAACCCGTGGATGAAGAGCCTGCTGATCTGGGTGGGCATCCTTGCGGCGCTGGCCCTGTTCGTCACCATGTTCGACGGCCGCAGCACGGCCGCGGCGGGCGATTCGATCGCCTATTCGAGCTTCCTGGACAAGGTGCAGGCGGGCGAAGTGAAGTCGGTCAACGTCACCGGCGGCACTGGTGGCACCAGCACGGTGACCGGCACGCTGTCGAGCGACGCCAAGTTCCGCACCAACGCCCCTTATGACCCGCAGCTGATCCAGACGCTGCGCGAGAAGAACGTCACGATCAACGCGCGGCCCGAAGAGCAGCCGTCGGTGTGGTTCTACATCCTCTATCAGTCGCTGCCGTTCCTGCTGTTCTTAGGGATAGCGTTCTTCGTGGTGCGCCAGATGCAGAAGAATTCGGGCGCGGGCGGGGCGATGGGCTTCGGCAAGAGCCGCGCCAAGCTGCTGACGCAGAAGGAAGGCAAGGTCACCTTCGACGACGTCGCCGGCATCGACGAGGCGCGCGAGGAGCTCCAGGAGATCGTCGAGTTCCTCAAGGACCCGACCAAGTTCGCCCGGCTGGGCGGCAAGATCCCCAAGGGCGCGCTGCTGGTCGGCTCGCCGGGCACCGGCAAGACGCTGCTCGCCCGCGCGATCGCCGGCGAGGCAGGCGTGCCGTTCTTCTCGATCTCGGGCTCCGACTTCGTCGAGATGTTCGTCGGCGTCGGCGCGAGCCGGGTGCGCGACATGTTCGAGCAGGCCAAGAAGTCGGCACCGTGCATCATCTTCATCGACGAAATCGACGCGGTCGGCCGTTCGCGCGGCGCCGGCCTGGGCAACCAGAATGACGAGCGCGAGCAGACGCTGAACCAGCTGCTGGTCGAGATGGACGGCTTCGACGCGAACGAAGGCATCATCATCGTCGCGGCGACCAACCGCCCCGACGTGCTCGATCCCGCGCTGCTGCGTCCGGGCCGCTTCGACCGCCAGGTCGTGGTGCCGCGTCCGGACATCGAAGGCCGCGTGAAGATCCTGGAAGTCCATATGAAGAAGGTGCCGCTGGCGCCCGACGTGGACAGCCGGACGATCGCGCGCGGCACCCCCGGTTTCTCGGGCGCCGACCTGGCCAATCTGGTCAACGAGGCGGCGCTGCTCGCGGCGCGGCGCGGCAAGCGGCTGGTGGCGATGAGCGAGTTCGAGGACGCCAAGGACAAGGTGATGATGGGCGCCGAGCGCCGATCGATGCTGATGACCGAGGACGAGAAAAGGATGACGGCCTATCACGAGGCCGGCCACGCCGTGGTCGCGCTGCACGAGCCGGCATCCGATCCGATCCACAAGGCGACGATCATCCCGCGCGGCCGCGCGCTGGGCATGGTGATGCGCCTGCCCGAGCGCGACCAGAATTCGATGCACCGCGACCAGATGTATGCGCATCTGTCGATCGCGATGGGCGGCCGGGTCGCCGAGGAACTGATCTTCGGATACGACCGGGTGTCCTCGGGCGCGTCTTCGGACATCCAGTCGGCGACGCGGCTCGCGCGCTCGATGGTGACCAAATGGGGCATGTCCGAAGCGGTCGGTCCGCTGGAATATGCCGAAGAGGAGCAGGGCTATCTCGGCTATGGCGGCAGCCGCGCGGCAAGCATGTCGAACGAGACTGCTTTGCTGATCGACGCCGAGATCAAGAAGCTGGTCGAGGGCGGCCTCAACCGCGCCAAGCAGGTGTTGACCGACCATATCGACCAGCTGCACGGCCTGGCTCAGGCGCTGCTGGAATATGAGACGCTCACGGGCGATGAGATCAAGCGGATCCTGGCTGGCGACCAGATCGACCGCGCCGACCCGGGCGCGAAGGCGACCGTGGTGGCGACCGCGGGAACCTCGATCCCCAAGATCCGCAAGCCCAAGGGGCCCTTCGGGAACCCGGCGCCGCAGGGCGCCTGACCGGATCGGGACCGGCGGTAAGAAAAAGCCCTTCTCCGGGATGCCGGAGAAGGGCTTTTCTTTTGGCGACTTTGTATTTTACAAATCCGGCGGCCTGATGGGGCGGCAGCGGTAGTCGGCGGCCTTTCTGCCATGCCGCCCTTCGATCACTTACAAGTCAGAAGGAGCGGCGCACTTTTGGGAGGCTCTGCCACCGCGTCAGCTTGATCTTCCCAGAGAGCCGCTTGGTCTACGGCAGGGCGGCGGTGACCGCCTGTGGTGCAAGCACCAAGAGCAAAGAACGCGATTAGGTCAGCCGGATCACTCCGGCTTCCCCAACGACTTGCTTGCGGTCTGGTCCGTGCCGACTTCGAAAATGACCCGGATCGGCGGCGCCCCCTCAGTGCTTTTGGTGAAGGATGCGGCACTTCCCAGCGTGACCGACATTTCCGGCGACATCGATCGGCGCACACCGGGGGATAGAACCTCTATCCGAGCCTTGATGGCGACAGTGTTGCTTGTCGTCCGCGTCAGCGCCGCTGCAACGGTGTAGCCTTTCCCCGTCGGCAGAACCGCTTCGACAGTGAACGGTTGTCCCTCCTTCGCGGTGAGCTGAGGTCGGCCGATTAGTTCGTCGCCATCATAGATTTGCATCCTGATCGAGTAGGTTTCTGCTTCCGCTTTCCGTGGTGCGGCTTGAGCAGGCGCACACATCAGCAGCAAGGATCCAAGCGCGGGAACTGTAGTGATTCGCATGCCGACCCTCTGCAATTCGATTGGGAGTTCAACGCGACGCTAGTTTCGGTGTGTTACGAGAAAACGGAGATCTTCGCCACTTCCTGCCCTGTGCGTGGAAGTGCAATACCGCGTGGGCCCGGCACTGAGCCTCAGGCATTGCCGTCGAGATAGGATGCCACCCACAGCAAGGGCGCGTTCCAGTTGATCGCGACTTCGTTCAGCGCATAGGCGGTGATCTCGTCCTTCCAGCAGCGTTGGGGCGCGCACTTGCCCTTCATGGCCAGTGCGACCGGATCGGTCATCCCCGTCGAATTGGGGCCTCCGGATACGACGCCCGGCGGCGGCCCGGGGAGCGATGCGTCGAGTTGGCGTGCCCAGAAGCGGTGATGCGGGTTCATCAGCGGCCGCGCGCCGAAGCCCGACACATAGCTCTGGTCGAGCGGGTTGCGCCCGAGCACATAATCCATCGCGTCGACCGCGCCGTCGCGATAGCGTGCGTCGCGGGTGAAGCGGTGCGCGAGGCCGAGGATCATCGCCCGGTTGAGGATCGACGAGTTCGAGCCCCAAGGATAAGCGAGCGTCGCATAGGGTATGCGGTACCCCGAGCGCGCCTCCTCGGCGAGGAATCCGTCGGCGGCGGCGACCAGCGCCGCCTTGGCGCGTGCGGCCTTGGCCTGTGGAATGCCTGGAGCGCTGGCGAGGGTGATCGTGCCGAGCGCGGCGACATTGCCCCAATTGGGCTCGCGCACCGCCGCGTCATGGGCCGGCATGCCGCGCAGCGCTTCGCCATAGCCGGCCTCGCCCGTCGTCGCCCACAATTCCGCGGTCGCCCAATAAAGCTCGTCCGACAGATCGTTGTCGCCATAGCCGCCGCTGCCGGTGAAGCTGTTGGTCGCATATACCTGCGGATTGCGCAGCGCCGCTTGGTAGGCGCGCTTGGCGGCGCTCAGGCAGGTTGCCGCGAATGCCGGATCGATTCCTCGCCAGATCCGCGCGCATTGCGCCGCGGTGGCGGCCAGGTTGAGCGTCGCGCCGGTCGTCGGCGGATAGAGCAGGCGGTCTTCCTTGTCCTCGTGCGGCCGGGTCGGAAGCGGGGTCCAGTTGCGGTCGGCCACCTTCTGGTGCGCCATTCCGCCTGCGTCGATGGCGTGGAACGTCAGCGGCGCGCCGCGCTGGAGCGGCCCCACCGGCACCTGCGCGCGGGTGCCATCGGGCACCTGCATCGACAACAGGAACCGCATCTCCCAACGCGCCTCGTCAAGGAGGTCGTCGATGCCGTTGCCCGCCTCGGGAAGCCGGGCGCGGCCATCGGCGAAGGCGAAACGCCCGGTGGCGGCCTGGCGTTCGTACAGGTTCTGCAGCGTCCACAGCGCGATGCCGCCATTGACGACATATTTGCCCTGGTCGCCCGCATCGTACCAGCCGCCGGTCACGTCGAGCGTGTAGCCGCACCCCGGCCAGACGGTGCCGCGCTCATCCGCGCCCTTGAAGCACGGCGCGATTTCCTTGGGGTGCCCGGCGGGCCGCGCCCATAGGGCGCCGCCGGCATAGCGCGCCTCGATCGGGATGCCGGCGCGGGTCTGGTAGAAATAGTTGAGCGCCGCCGATGCCAGCGGGGCGTAGAGCCCCGCGCGCACCACGAAGGCGCGGCTGGTCTGGCCGCCAATCTCGATCCGATAGATGCCGGGCGCCGTAACCTGGTCGAAGCGGACGAGATGGACATGGTCGCCCGAAGCCGCATCGGCGCCGATCACGCTCGACCATCCCTGGGCCGCGATCCTGCCGCCGGCGTCGACGACCCGCCAGCGGAGCGGCTTGGTTGACGCAGTGGCCACCACTGCGCGCTTCGCCGTGTCGGGCAGGAAGCCGACCTGGTTCAGCCGGATGGCGGGGACGGGGTTGCCGGCGCCAGAAAGGAATGCTGCGACGGCGGGCAGCAAGGCAACGCGGAAAATCGCAGGGGAAAGTTTCAAGAGGCGCCTCCGTTAGACCCCTGTGGCTTAACGCTTTTCCCGGCGATTGATACCCGGCGCCCGCGGCCGTGCATTGCCGATCCGGACCCGCCGATCGGCTGGCCCTAGCCGGTTGCCCCCATCGCCAACAGGATCACCAGGAACAGCGCCAGGACGATGCCGATGAAGTGCGCGAGCAGCACCGAGCGGACGATCGCCGAGAACCAGCCGAGGCTATAGGCCTGTTGCAGCTGGCGGGTGATGTGGACGAACGGCACGACCAGCCCCAGCACCTGGAGCAGCCCGGACGAGACGCCCACCGCTCTTGCCAGCGACAGCACGATGTACAGCAGCGACATGAAGGCGATCGAATAGATGATGAAGATCGCGTGGTCGTAGAGCTTGTACTGGCGCTTCCAGAAGAACAGCAGCCACAGGAACGGCAGCGACAGCGGGATCAGCAGCCACGAGAATTTGTAGCTCGACGACTGGAGCTTGTAGACCATCAGCGAGGGATTCTTGTGCCACTTCTCGATGCCGTGATCGATGAAGGCGATGCCGGTGTAGTTTATCTCGGCCTCCGGGCGCTCGCCCACCTGGCGTAGCGGCGCGGCGGCGATGTCGAGCGCCTTGAGCTTGATATTGTCCTTGTCGATGCGCTCCTGCTCGTCGATCCGGTCGGGATCGCCCGCGGCGAGCTTGTCGCGGTCGGCGATCGCGTCCTGCCGATCCTTCAGCACCGACTGGCGGTCCTCCTCGATCGCGGCGAGCGGCCTGGCGCCGCCGCCGGTCTTGAAGTTGGTCGACGGCGTGACGCCGGCCCAGGAGAAGACCGCAAACATTGCGAAGATCGAGAACAGGAAGATCGCCATCGGCGACACGAAGCGGGTGCGCTCGCCCGCAACGTAGCGGCGGGTGAGATCGCCCGGGCGCCAGGCGAGCAGCGGCAGCGTGCGCCAGAACTTACCTTCGAAATGGAAGACGCCGTGGACGATCTCGTGCCCGACGGCGTGGAGCGAGCGGTGGACGTGGCCGGGCTGGCCGCAATGGTGGCAATGCTCGCCGATCAGCGCGGTGCCGCAGTTCAGGCACATATGCGCGCCGTGCGCATGCGCCGCGTCCGGGCGGTCGATCGCCCGCCCGAGCAGCGCGCCAGTCACCAGCTCGCCTGCTGCCTCCATTCCCCCCATTCGTCCCGCCCTGTACCGTTTCCCCGCGGGCATGCTAGCAGAGGCGCATGGCCGATGCCGAGACCTTAAATCTGATCGCCGGGATGGGCGCGCGGGCGCGGGATGCAGCGCGCGTGCTGGCGGGCATGCCGAGCGACGCCAAGCGGCAGGCGCTGCTGGCGGGCGCACAGGCGCTGCGCGA
This sequence comes from Sphingomonas sp. S2-65, assembly GCF_021513175.1. Lineage (NCBI taxonomy): Bacteria > Pseudomonadati > Pseudomonadota > Alphaproteobacteria > Sphingomonadales > Sphingomonadaceae > Sphingomonas > Sphingomonas sp. S2-65. The sequence continues at coordinate 2,554,618 of NZ_CP090953.1, forward strand.
CGCCGCAGGGACGATCGAGGCGGCGAACCGCGAGGACATGGCCGCGGCGCAGGCGGCGGGCCTGTCGGGGGCGATGCTCGACCGGCTGCGGCTCGATGCCGGGCGGATCGCGGCGATGGCGGACGGCGTCGCCGCAGTGGCCGGGCTGGCGGATCCGGTGGGGGCGGTGTTCGACCGGGCCGAGCGGCCCAACGGCTTGGCGCTGAGCCGGGTCCGCGTGCCGATCGGCGTGATCGGGATCATCTATGAGAGCCGGCCCAATGTCACCGCCGATGCCGGTGCCTTGTGCGCGATGGCGGGCAATGCCGCGATCCTGCGCGGCGGATCCGAGGCGATCCGCAGCAACCGGGCGATCCATGCGGCGCTGGCGCGGGGGCTGGCGGCGGGGGGCATGCCGGCCGACGCGGTGCAGCTGGTGCCGGTGACCGACCGCGCGGCGGTGGGGGCGATGCTGACCGCTGCGGGCATGATCGACATGGTGGTGCCGCGCGGCGGCAAGGGGCTGGTGGCGCGGGTGCAGGCCGAGGCGCGGGTGCCGGTGCTGGCGCATCTCGACGGGCTCAACCACACTTATCTTCACGCCGCCGCCGACCCGGCGATGGCGCGCGACCTGGCGCTGAACGCCAAGATGCGGCGGACCGGGATTTGCGGAGCGACCGAGACCTTGCTGGTCGATCGCGGCTTTGGCGGGACGGGTGCGGTGCTTGCGGCGCTGGCGGACGCAGGGTGCGAGCTGCGCGGTGATGCACAAGTGCAGGCGATCGAGCCGCGGGTGGTGGCGGCGCAGGCGGAGGATTGGGATACCGAATATCTCGACGCGGTGCTTTCGGTGAAACTGGTCGAGGGGCCCGACGAGGCGATGGCGCATATCGCCCGGCATGGCTCGGGGCATACCGATGCGATCGTGACGCAGGACGCGGGCGTGGCCGAGCGCTTCCTGGCGGCGGTCGACAGCGCGATCGTGATGTGGAACGCCTCGACTCAATTCGCCGATGGCGGCGAGTTCGGGCTGGGGGCGGAGATCGGGATCTCCACCGGGCGACTGCATGCCCGCGGGCCGGTGGCGCTGGAAGGGCTCACCACGTATAAATGGGTGGTGCGCGGGACCGGCCAGGCGCGGCCTTGAAGCAGGCGTTCCCATTGTATACATTCGTTGCATGCGCAAATCGGCGGTCATCAGCGGACGCGTGGCGGAGGAGACTTCGGCCAAGCTTGATCTTCTCGCGGAGCGGATGGATCGATCGCGTGCCTGGATCGTCGCACGGGCGGTGGAGCAGTTCGTCTTGTCCGAGAGCGAGTTGATGGATTCGCTCGACGAGGCCGACCGCCAGATCGACCGCGGCGAATACAAGACCCAGGCGGACATGGAGGCCTGGGTGGCCGGACTGCAGCGCAGCGCGGCCGCCTGAGTGGCGGACATACGCTGGGCGCTGATGGCGCAAGCGGACGCCGAGCGGATCGCGCGTTACCACCAGGCGATCGATCCAGAGCTGGCCGCCGAGATCCTACAACGGATCGTCGGCGCGACGCGGATCCTGGGGGACTTGCCCCAAGCCGGACCGGCGACCGAACATGGCGCCCGGCGCAAATGGCGCGTCGCCCGCACCAGCTACATCCTCTTTTATCGGATCGAGCGCGACCATGTCCGCATCCTGCGGGTGCTGCACGGCGCGCAGGAACGGTCTGGCACGCTGTGAGCCGCATCGGTCTTCTCGGCGGGTCGTTCAATCCGGCGCATCTCGGGCATCGGCGGCTGTCGCTCAACGCCCTGCGCGCGCTGGGGCTCGACGAAGTGTGGTGGCTGGTCTCGCCGGGCAATCCGCTCAAGCCGGAGGACGGCATGGCGCCGCTGGCGGTGCGGCTATCCTCGGCGCGGCACGCGGCGCGGCATGCGCCGATTCGGGCGAGCGCGATCGAGGCCGAATTGGGGACGCGCTATACCGCCGACACGCTCGAAAAGCTGGTGCGGCGTTACCCGCAGCATCGCTTCGTCTGGCTGATGGGCGGAGACAATCTCGCCCAATTCCACCAGTGGCGCGATTGGCGGAAGATCGCGCGCACCGTTCCGATTGCGGTTGTTGCGCGTCCGGGCTATAGTGCACGGGCTCACGCAAGTCCTGCGATGAGTTGGCTGCGGCGCGCTGTGCGGCCCGCAGGCCAGGCAAAGCATTGGACGTGTTGGAGCTTGCCGGCCCTCGTGTTGCTGCGCTTTCGCCCCGATCCGACCTCCGCCACGCGCCTTCGGGCTGCGGACCCCGCCTGGCAACGGCACTTTTCGGATGCGACTCGACACCCCATATCGACCGTGCCCGTGCCGAACCCACGTCCGAGCACAGGCGTGTTGGAACCTTAAGGAGCTATCTTGGCAACTACCCCCCATGTGCAGGCGATCGCCGACGACGCCGATGCGCTGCACAAGCTGATCCTCACTTCGCTGGAGGACGATCAGGCGGTCGAGACCGTCTCGATCCCGCTCGCCGGCAAGTCGAGCATCGCCGATTACATGGTCGTCGCGAGCGGCCGGTCCACGCGGCAGGTCGCGTCGATGGCCGCCAAATTGGGCGAGAAGATCAAGGCCGAGTTCGGCCGCAATCCGCGCATCGAAGGCCTGGCCACCGCCGACTGGGTGCTGATCGATGCCGGTGACGTGATCGTCCACCTGTTCCGCCCCGAAGTCCGCACCTTCTACAATCTGGAGCGGATGTGGGCGTTCGGAGACACTGCGCCGGCCGCTCAGGCCTGAGCGTAACGACCGGTGCTGCTCCACATCGTGGCGCGGGGGCGCATCGGCCGGTCACCCGAAGCCGAGCTGGTCGAGCGCTATCTGAAGCGAGTCGGCTGGCCCACCCGCGTCACCGAACTTCCCGATATCGGCGGCAAAATGCCGGCGGTCGAGCCCGCTACCCGCATCGTCATGCTGGATGAGACGGGCGAGAACCTTCCCTCAAGGACATTGGCCGAGCGGCTGGGCCGCTGGCGCGACGACGGGATCCGCGAAACCCGCTTCCTGATCGGCGCCGCCGATGGCTTCGACGATGCCCAGCGCGGCGACGCGCACATGCTGTTGTCGTTCGGCAAGGCGACGTGGCCGCACATGATGGCCCGCGCGATGCTGGCCGAGCAATTGTGGCGGGCTTCGTCGATCCTGGCCAACCATCCGTATCACCGGGAAGGGTGATGGGCGCGCGCATCCTGGCCGTCCCCCTGGCGCTCGCCGCGATCCTGGTGACCGGCAGCCTGGCCGGAGCGCAGGCGCCGACGCTGGGCGACCAGCAGGTGCGGCTGAAATCGGCGTCGTCGCAGGCGCGGGCGGCGCGTGCGCGGGCAGATGCACTGGAGCGCGCGGCGGCGGCCGAGCGCGACCGGGCGGCACAGGCGCAGGGCGAGGAAGCCGCGGCGGCCGAGCGGATCAAGGCGGCGGAAGCCGATATCGCCGCGGCGAACGCGCGGATCGCGATCGTCGATCGGCTGCTCGCCGCGCAGCGTGCGCGGCTGGGAGCGCAGCAAAGCCCGATCCTGAAGCTGCTCGCGGCGCTGCAGTCCATGGCGCGCCGGCCGCCGATCCTGGGGCTGATCCAGCCGGGATCGACCGCCGACATGGTGCATGTCCGGGCCGCACTCGGTGCCGCGCTGCCGCTGGTGGAGGTGCGTACCGCAGCCGTGCGCGCGGAGCTGGATCGCGCCGGCGCGCTGCGCGCAACCGCCGGCAGCGCAGCGGCCCGGCTGCAGCAGAGCCGCGCGCGGCTGGAGGACGAGCGGCTGGCGCTGGTGCAGCTGGAGGCCGAGCACCGGCTGCGTTCGGAGGAACTGGGCCGCACCGCACTGGTGGAAAGCGATCGCGCCATCGCCATGGGCGAGCGCGCCCGCGAGATCGCCGACCAGATGGAGAATGCCGGAACCGTCGCCCAGGTCCGCGATGCGCTGGCCGGGCTGGAGGGACCGCTGCCGCGCCCCGCGGAGGGCCGGCCGCAGGCGCTGCAGGTGGACGGCGACCGTCCCTATCTGCTGCCGGTATGGGGACGGCTGGCGACCGGGTTCGGCGAATTGTCGCCCACTGGGGTGCGCGCCCGCGGGCTGACGCTGGCCTGCGCCGCCGATGCGCCGGTCCGCGCGCCGGCGGGCGGACGCATCGCCTATGCCGGGCCGTTCCGCGGCTATGGCGGGGTCGTCATCATCGACCATGGCAATGGCTGGACCTCGCTGGTCGCCGGCCTGGGGTCCGTGTCCGTCCGATTGGGGCAGAGGGTCGCGCAGGCCGCGCCGATCGGCCGCGCGGGCAAGAGTGACGAGCCGCGGGTGACGGTGGAGCTTCGGCGGCGCGGAACCCCCGTCGACCTTGTACAATTGCTCGACTGACAGGCCGTGAAAACGCCGCTATCTTCCCCCATATTCGGGACAATTCCCCAGAACTGAAAGTTCGTGTCGATGTTGCGTTCGTTTCTTCAGGTCACCGCCGCCGTGGGCGCGCTGGCGCTGGTTCCCATCGCCTCCGGCGCGATGGCCGGCGTGGATACCAGCAGCTATCGTGAGCTCGACACGTTCCTGGCGGTGCTGAACCAGGTCAAGGCGAACTATGTCGACAAGGTCGACGACAAGAAGCTGATGGAAGGCGCGATCCAGGGCATGCTCGCCTCGCTGGATCCGCACAGCAGCTATGCCGACGGCCTGGAATACGACAATCTCCAGATCCAGACCCAGGGCAATTATGGCGGGCTGGGCCTGACCGTCACCGAGGAGGACGGCGCGGTCAAGGTGATCGCCCCGACCGAAGATACGCCGGCGGCGCGCGCCGGGATCAAGTCCGGCGACTATATCACGCATATCGACGGCAAGTTCATCGTCGGCGGCAGCCTGGACGAAGCGGTGCAGCAGATGCGCGGCGCGCCGGGCAGCAAGATCGCGATGACGATCATCCGCCCGGGCGCCGACAAGCCGCTGCAGTTCACCCTGACCCGCGAGATCATCGTGCAGAAGCCGGTGAAGTGGGAAGTGAAGAACGGCGTCGGCTATATCAACATCAACACCTTCACGGCCCAGACCGGCGCGGACACGGTCAAGGCGATCCAGGGGATCGAGAAGCAGCTGGGGCACAAGCCGAGCGGCTATGTCATCGATCTGCGCGCCAATGGCGGCGGGCTGCTGAGCGAGGCGATCGCGGTGTCCGACGTGTTCCTGAGCCATGGCGAGATCGTCTCGCAGCGCGGGCGCGAGACGAACGACGTCGAGCGTTATTATGCCGAGAGCATGGTGCCGGGCGACTTGACTCGCGGGCTGCCGCTGGTGGTGCTGGTGGATGCCGGCACGGCTTCGGCATCCGAGATCGTCGCCGGCGCGCTGCAGGATCATCACCGTGCACTGGTGATGGGTACGCGCAGCTTCGGCAAGGGATCGGTGCAGACCATCCTGCCGATGGGCGAGCATGCCGCGCTGCGCTTGACCACCGCGCGCTATTACACTCCGTCGGGCCATTCGGTGCAGGAGGGCGGGATCAAGCCCGATCTGCTGGTGCCGCAGATCTCCGACCCCGACTACAAGACCCGGCCGGTGCTGCGCGAGGCCGACCTGCGCCGTCACCTGATCAATCAGGACAAGGTCGATGATTCGGTCCTGGAGGATGACGCCCGCACCGATCCGCGCTTCTCGGCGACGCCCGAGGAACTGAAGAAGCAGGGCATTGACGACTTCCAGCTGCATTACGCGCTGCAGACCATCTCGCGCACGGGCCCCAAGGGCCAGGTCGCGACGAAGGCCCGCTAGGCGATGCGCAGGGACGGACTTCGCACCGCGCGCTGGATCGCGCTGTTGCTGCCCGCGGCGCTGCTGGCGGGCGCCTGGGGATCGCAGCTGTTTGGGCTGGTGCCGTGCGAAATGTGCCATTGGCAGCGCTGGCCACATTATGCGGCGGTGATTGTAGCGGCGCTGAGCTTCGTGGTGCGGCCGCGCGTGGTTCGGACGCTGTTCGTGCTGTTCGCCGGCGTGCTGATCGCGGTGAGCGGCGGCATCGGCGTGTTCCATGCCGGCGTGGAATATCATTGGTGGCAGGGGATCACCGCCTGCACCACCAGCCTGGCGCATGGCGACCCGATGGACATCCTGAAGGAAGCATTGGGCAAGCCGCTGATCCGCTGCGACGTGCCGCAATGGTCGCTGTTCGGGATCAGCCTGGCCGGGTTCAACGCGATCCTGTCGCTGGGGGGCGCGGTGGCGATCTTCATCCTGGCGGCGAGGAGGCCACGCCGATGAGCTGGAAGCCCGGAGACAGACGCGAGGCGCGCGACATGATGGTCCGCGTCGACCAGGCCGGCGAATATGGCGCCACCCGTATCTATGCCGGGCAGCTGGCGATCATGGGCGACCGCACGCCGATGGCGCGGATGATCAACGGCATGGCGCTTCAGGAGGAGGAGCATCGCGCGTTCTTCGACGGCGTGCTCGCGCGGCGGGGCATTCGCCCGACGGCGTTGCAGCCCTTCTGGAACGTGGCCGGGTTCGCGCTGGGCGCGGTGACGGCGGCGCTGGGGCCGGAGGCGGCGATGGCGTGTACCGCCGCGGTCGAGACCGAGATCGACAAGCATTACCAGCAGCAGGTCGATGAACTGGCTCGGGACGATGACGATCCCGAACTGCGCACCGCAGTGCTCAAGTTCCAGGCCGAAGAGCTGGAGCATCGCGACACCGCGCTGGGCCATGGCGCGGAGAACGCGCTGGGCTATCCGGTGCTATCGGCGCTGATCCGGCTGGGCTGCCGCGTGGCCATTGCGTCGTCGAAACGGATATGACTTCGGGTGGCGAACGGATATGACAGGCTAGATTAAGCGTTGCCCCGTCAAAAGGCGGGTTCAAGGAGTAGATCATGCTGGAACGCATTGCCCTCGTCGCGGCCCTCGCCGCCGCTACCCTGGTGGCTCCGAACGCCGCGCAGGCGCAGAATGCGGCGCAGAACGGCGTGCTGGTGATCTATGGCGAAGACAAATGCCCGACCAACAGCAACGGCGAGGAAGTCGTGATCTGCCGCCGGCTGGACGAATCCGAGCGGTTTCGCATTCCCAAGACGTTGCGCGAGCAGCCCGGTCCGCCGCAGCAGACCGAAAGCTGGGCAGTGCGCTCGCAGGGCGCGCTGGAGGAAGGCCAGTTCGGCACCGGCAGCTGCTCCACCGTGGGCGCGGGCGGATCGACCGGGTGCTTCGTGCGCCAGGCGCGGCAGTCCAAGGCGGAGTCCCGGGCCCGGCGCGAGGCGCAGACTGACCTGCCGCTGCCTTGAGCAGGCTTAGCGCGGCGGGCGTACCCAGTGGGGCGCCCGGCGCAGCACGCAGTCCGCGATGATCCACAGCATCGCCGCACCGCGCAACGCCGCGGCATAGGCGATGTGAGTCGGCGTGGTGGCTGGCCAGCCACCCTCCATGCCGGCGAACCACCAGAATTCTGCGAAATAGGCGGCGACGTCGCCCAGCACGAACAGCGCCACCGGCAGCAGCCGTGGCGCCGTCAGCAGCAGCACCGGATAGAGCCACAGGTCAAACTGCGGCGAATAGACTTTGTTGGTCAGCATGAACCAGGCGAGCACCGGGGTGAACAGCACCCAGAGGTGATCGCGGTGTTGCCGCCAGCCGATCCCGACGATCAGCGCGGCGCCGCCGAGGAACAGCGCGGCGGCGTAGAGGTTGCGCTGCTCGATCCAAGTGAACCACAGGCCGGTGTTGGCGAGCACTTCCCAGCTGGCGCCGGCGGTGCCCTGGCGCTCCTGCGAGAAGCGGTAGAACTCGCTCCAATTGTCGGGGGCGAGCAGCGCGACCGGCAGGTTCACCAGCGCCCAGGCGCCGACCGCCGCCGCAGTGACCAGCGCCGCGCTGCGCAGGCGGACCAGCCATCCACCCCGGCCGAACAGCGCCTGCAGCCCGAACAAAGGCAGCGCAAGCGCGGGAAAGAGCTTGGCGGCGGCGCCGAGCGCGGCGAGCGCGGCGGCGGATGCCAGCCGGCCCGAGCGGGCGAGCAGCAGGGCGCCGACCGCGAGCGCGGCGGCGGCGAGGTCCCAATTGTGGCCGAGATACAGCACCAGCGGCGGCGCCGCGGCCCAGGCCCAGAGGCGGCGGCGATCGACCCCGGCGCGCAGGAACATGCGCAGGATGAGCGCGGCGAGCAGCGCGTTGGCGAGGCTGACGACCGCCAGGAAGCGGACGTCGTTGGCGCCGCGGCCGAACAGCGCGCGCGTGACGGCGCCCTCCGCCCAGATCTGCGCGCCGGTGAGCACCGGATATTCCATGCGCGTCTGAAAATAGGGCAGCTTGCCCTGCGCCACTTCGCGGCCGAGCCAGAAGGGCACCACGTCGCTGTAGCAGCCGGTGCTGTACTGCTCGGCATCCTGCCACCCGCCGGGCATGCAGTGGCTCTTGAACGCCCAGCCGGCGAAGCAGGTCAGCGCTAGCGCGATCCACAAGGCGGCCAACCGCCAATCCAGTCGCGCAGAGCCTTGTTGCATGCCGAACCGCTTACCGGCTGCGGCGAAGCGCGTCCACTTGCGCTGGACTTTGCGCGCGCTGGAACATAGATGGAACGGATGGCGCAGTTGGATGTCCGCTCGAAGCTCGCGATCCTGGCGGATGCCGCCAAATACGACGCGTCCTGCGCGTCGTCGGGAACGTCCAAGCGCAAGTCCGATAAGGGCGGCAAGGGGCTGGGCTCGACCGAGGGGATGGGCATCTGCCACGCTTATGCCCCGGACGGGCGGTGCATCAGCCTGCTCAAGATCCTGCTGACCAACAGCTGCATCTTCGACTGTCATTACTGCATCAACCGCAAGAGTTCGAACGTGCGGCGGGCGCGGTTCACGCCCGAAGAGGTGGTGGACCTCACGCTGAGCTTTTACCGGCGCAACTATATCGAGGGGCTGTTCCTCTCCTCGGGGATCATCGCGTCGTCGAACTATACGATGGAGCAGATCGTGCGGGTGGCCAAGCTGCTGCGCGAGGAGCATGATTTCCGCGGTTATATCCACCTCAAGACCATCCCCGATGCCGATCCCGAGCTGGTGCATCAGGCCGGGATGTATGCCGACCGCGTGTCGATCAACGTAGAGCTGCCGACCGTCGCCGGGCTGACGCGGCTGGCGCCGGAGAAGTCGGCGCCGCGCATCGAGGGGGCGATGCAGGAGGTGCGCACTGCGATCGACGACGGCTCTGACGCGAAGAAGCGCTACAAGTCGGCACCGAAGTTCGCGCCGGCGGGGCAGTCGACGCAGATGATCGTCGGGGCGGATGCGGCGACCGATGGCGACATCATCGGCCGCGCGGCGGGGCTGTACGACCGGTTCAAGCTGCGGCGAGTCTATTATTCCGCATTCAGCCCGATTCCCGATGCCAGCGCGGTGCTGCCGCTCCAGCGCCCGCCGCTGATGCGCGAGCACCGGCTGTACCAGTCCGATTGGCTGATGCGCTTCTACGACTATCAGCCGGGCGAAGTCGCGGCGGCGGCCGATGTCACCACGGGCATGCTGCCGCTCGACATCGATCCCAAGCTCGCCTGGGCGCTCAAGTTCCGCGATCGCTTCCCGGTCGACGTGAACCGCGCGCCGCGCGAGGCGCTGCTGCGCGTTCCCGGGCTCGGAGTGAAGGCAGTGGATGCGATCCTCGCCACCCGGCGCTGGCGCCGGCTGCGGCTGGCGGATGTGGCGCGGCTGACTGCGTCGGTGACCAAGATGCGGCCGTTCCTGATTGCCGAGGATTGGCGGCCGATTGCGCTCGCCGACAAGGCCGAACTCCGCCCGATCGTTGCGCCGAAGCGCGAGCAGCTGGAACTGTTCGCCGCCTGATACCGAAGCGAACGATTCGCAGGAGAAACATGCGGACCCGCACGCCGTTTGGTGCGCGAAGGGAATCGACATGCCGAATATCTATGAAGTGCTGAAGACCGATCACGACCGCCAGCGGGCGCTGCTCAAGCGAGTCGGCGACCATCCCGGCACCGATCAGCCGCGCAAGGACGCGTTCGAGACGCTGCGGCTCGACCTGCAGGCGCATGCCGCCGCCGAGGAGGAATCGCTCTATGCGACGATGCTCGGCGATCCGGAGCTGCGCGAGGACGCGCGGCATTCGGTTTCGGAGCACAAGGAAGTCGACGACTTCCTGGGCGAATTGCTCGAGCTCGAGTTCGGCACGACCGAGTGGGACGCGAAGTTCGCCGAGATGCGCCACCGCTACGAGCATCACATCGACGAGGAAGAGGAAGAGATGTTCCCGACCGCGGACGCGCATCTGTCCGACGCCGTCGAGGAGGCGCTGGGCGAGAAGTTCGAGGAGCGCAAGCCGGCCGAGCTGGAGCGCGCCGAAGAGCACAAGCCGGGCGACGAGCGGGAATAACGCCGGTTGCGCGTCGTAAGCCTGGTTGCCGAGGATGATTTCGACGGCTGGCGCGACGCGGCGCGGGCGCTGGTGCAGGCGCGAATACCCGCTTCGGAAGTGATCTGGCAGGTCGGCGACGCACCCGCCGACCTGTTCGGGGACGAGGCGGTGCTGGCGCCCGCCTCGCCGGCCCCGTTCAAGGTCTCCCGCGCATTCGTCGATCTGGCGCAGACCGCCATCCTCCACGCCGACCCCCAGCGCTTCGCCTTGCTCTACACGCTGCTGACCGGACTGATCGACCAGCCGCGGTGGATCGAGGATCGCGCCGATCCGCTGGTGCGGCGGCTGGAAGAGATGGCGAAGGCGGTGCGCCGCGACATCCACAAGATGCGCGCCTTTGTCCGCTTTCGCGAGACCGAGGAGGATGGCGGCGCGCGGTTCGTCGCCTGGTTCGAACCCGAGCATCACATCGTGCGGGCGAATGCGCGGTTCTTCGTCGACCGCTTCACCAATATGCGCTGGTCGATCCTCACCCCCGAACTGTCGTTGCACTGGGACGGCGAAACGCTGCGAGAAGGGCCGCCGGCGACCAAGGCGGACGCGCCCGAGGGCGATCCGATCGAGGACGTGTGGAAGACCTATTACGCGTCGATCTTCAATCCCGCCCGGCTGAAGACCGGCGCAATGCTGAAGGAAATGCCGCGCAAATACTGGAAGAACATGCCCGAGACGGCGCTGGTGAAGGAACTGATCGCAGGCGCACGGGCTCGGGAGACGGCGATGGTGGAGACGGTGGCGCGGAACACCGAGGGCAGCAACAGCCAGACCGCGTGGGCGGCGCTGCGCGACGAGGCGATGGGCTGCACTCGCTGCCACTTGTACCAGCACGCTACCCAGACGGTGTTCGGCGAAGGGCCGGTCGACGCGCGGATGATGTTTGTCGGCGAGCAGCCGGGCGACCAGGAGGATCTGGCGGGTAAGCCGTTCGTGGGCCCTGCGGGGCAGGTGTTCGACCGCGCCGTCACGCAGGCCGGGATCGACCGCAGCACCGTCTATGTCACCAATGCGGTGAAGCATTTCAAGTTCGAGCCGCGGGGCAAGCGGCGGATCCATGCCAAGCCCGATGCCGGGGAGATCAGCGCGTGCCGCTGGTGGTACGAGCAGGAGCGGCTGCTCGTGCGGCCGGAGATCACCGTGGCGCTGGGCGCGACCGCGGCGCGGCAGATGCTGGGGAAGACAGTGACAATCGGTCGCGAGCGCGGCCGGGCGATCGCGCTGCCCGATGGCGGGCAGGGGTGGATCACCATCCATCCCAGCTTCCTGCTGCGGATGCCGGACAAGGCGCGGGTGGAAGACGAGTTTGCGGCGTTCGTCGAGGACCTCAAAGGCGCGGCGGCGCTGTTGCGGTAAGGCGTGTGGAACTTAGGTTAGGTTTCCGCGCTTGATGTCGCTGGTGCAACGACCTGAAGGGGTGACCATGAAGTTTGTGATCAAGGCGGCGGCTGCCGCGGGCCTGCTGGCACTGGGCGCATGTGGCGGAAACGCCGACGACAAGGCAGCGGAGAACATCGAAGCGGCAGCGGACAACCGCGCCGACGTGCTCGATGCGCAGGCCGACAATGCCCAGAACGGGCAGGTCGAGGACGCGCTGGAAGATCAGGCCGATGCCGTTCGCGACAATGGTCACGACCTGGCCGACAAGGCCGACGACAATGACGACGCCCGCGTCGAGCAGCAGGCCGCGAACCAGATGTAAGCAGGTCGCCGAGAGTTCGGCGGCTGGCTTGAACACCCCGCGAGCCGAGACGGTTCGCGGGGTTTTTCGTGCCTGATCCGCCGGTTCCTGGAGGCTTCCTACTTTCTCGGGCCGAAATTCAGCCGGCGCGTCACGTTATAGTCGAGCACGGCCATGACGAAATACGCGCCGAACTGCTTCACCCGCGTCCAGGGGCGGGTGCGGGATTTGTGCAACTCGGACGTGATGCGTTCCGACTGCGCGACTTCGCCGTCGACATAGCCGCGGACATAGGCCGCGAACGCCGGATCTGAGATCCGCAGCATCAGTTCCAGGTTCAGGAACATCGACCGGATGTCGAAATTGGCCGATCCGATATGGACCACGTCGTCGATCACGAACAATTTGGTATGCAGCTTGGTCGGCTGATATTCGTAGATCTCGACCTTCTTGCGGAGCAAGCCGGCATAGGTGAAGCGCGCCGCCCAGATCGCGGCGCCGTGATCCAGCTTCGAGGGCAGCACCAGCCGGACGCGGCCCCGCTTTCCGACCTTGTCGAGCCGACGCAACATCGCCGGGTTGGGCGCGAAATAGGCGGCGATCAGATCGATGCTGCGCGATCGCTCCATGTCGCGCTTGACCACGCGCGCCCAGGGCGAGAGCCGCTGCATCGGGCCGCCGAGCAGCCAGCGGGTGGCGCCGAGGGGTTCGCTCCAGCGCCGCAGCGTGCGGGCAAGCGACCGCATCGAGGCGCGTGGCCGCTGCGTCCATTCCGCCAGCGCGTCGAAATAGCCGGCCAGTCGGGCGCCGGCGGGCCCCTCGACCAGCAGGCCCAGATCGCGCCAGCCGGCCTGCGCCGCCGTTTCGAAATAATCGTCCTCGATGTTGAAGCCGCCGATGATCACCCGCGCCTCGTCCGCCAGCGCGAGCTTCTGATGGTTGCGCATCAAATAGCGGCGGCCCAGGCGGGGCACGAAGCGGCACACGCTCACGCCCGCCGCGCGCAATGGGTCGAAGAAGTCGTGGCTGGCGGCGGGCTCGCTGCCCATGCCGTCGACGATCAGCTGGACCTTCACACCGCGCCGCGCCGCGCCGATCAGCGCCTCGCGCACGGCGGCGCCGGCATCGTCATCGACATAGATATAATAGAGAACCCGCAGCGTGCGGGTGGCCGAGCGGATCAGCCCGAGGAGGAGCGCAAGCCGCTCGGGACCGTCGGGCAGCAGCGTCAGCCGGTTGCCTTCGACGGTGAAGCCGGGCTGCCGCGGCCGCGGCATGGCCGCCTCCGGGCCGGTATCGTCAGAGGCTAGGCGCGCGCCCGGCTGGGAAGACATAGCTATGGTCCTGTTGCCGATACGCGACTGAAACCATCCTACCCCCAAGCGGCGATGCGGTTCAACCACGCCGGCAAAGCGCGTTTCCTTGACATTTCGGCGGTCTTCCGATAGGAGCCTCGCCTTTCCGGACACCATAGGCAAGGAAGCGTTCAATGGCGCGCGTAACCGTCGAGGATTGCGTCGACAAGATTTCCAACCGGTTCGACCTGGTGTTGTTCGCGGCGCAGCGTGCCCGGCAGATCTCTGGCGGCGCCGACCTGACCATCGATCGCGACCGCGACAAGAACCCGGTCGTCGCGCTGCGCGAGATCGCCGAAGAGACCGTCCGTCCGGATCATCTGGAAGAGGCCGTGGTGTCGAGCCTGCAGCGCGTGCAGATCGACGACGAGGAAGCGCCGGACGAAGTGGGTTCGCTGTCGGCCCAGGCCGAAGCGCTGCGCCTCACCGCCGCCGCGCCGCCGCGCAACCAGAATCTGGGTGCCGACTACGAAGGCTGAGGCTTTCGGACGTTAAAGATTAGGGGCTCCGGAGCGATCCGGGGCCCTTTTCTTTGGGGCGCGGTCTTGGTGCGGGATCGGAATCTCCTCACGATATGTTGCTCGTGGCGACTACCCCTCCACCAAGCTGCGCTTGGCTCCCCTTCCCCTCCGGGGGAGGATTAGGCTTCCAGCTCTATCTCCGGCGGGCGGACGCCCTTGAAGCCTTGCGCGACGACGAACCATTCCACCGAGCCCTTGCGGCTGGCGGGCGGCTTGGCGTGCTTCACGGTGGTGAAGTTTCGCTTCATCTCGGCCACCAGGCTCGAATCGGCGCCGCCGGCGAAGACCTTGGACACGAAGGTGCCGCCGGGTTCGAGCGTCCGCAGCGCGAAGTCGAGCGCGGCCTCGACCAGCCCCATCGTGCGCAGCGCGTCGGTCTGGGGATGGCCGACGGTGTTCGCGGCCATGTCGGACAGGATCAGGTCGGGCGCGCCGCCCAGTTCCTCGATCAGGCGCGCGGGCGCGGCATCGTCCATGAAGTCCATTTCAAGGATGGTGGCGCCGTCGATCGGGTCGACGGGTAGCAGGTCGATGCCGACCACGCTTGCCTGGGGCAACCGCTTGCGCACGACCTGGGTCCAGCCGCCCGGGGCCAGCCCCAAGTCGATGATCCGCTTCGATCCGCGCAGGAAGCCGAACTTCTCGTCCAGCTCGGTCAGCTTGTACGCCGCGCGGCTGCGATAGCCCTCGGCCTTGGCGCGCTTTACATATGGGTCGTTCAACTGGCGCTCGAGCCAGCGCGTCGACTGCGCGGTGCGGCTGCGCGCCGTCTTTACCCGCGTATGACCCCGTGCTCCGCCTCGGCTCACAATCCGTCCCCGTTCATCAATCGACGCAAAATGCCCTCGCGAATGCCGCGGTCGGCGATGCCTAGCCGCTCGGCCGGCCATAGATCGAGGATCGTCTCGAGGATAGCGCAGCCGGCCACCACCAGGTCGGCGCGTTCGCCGCCGATGCACGGCACCTGGCTGCGCTCCGCCATGCTCATGCCGGCGATGCGGGCGCTGACGTCGCGCATCGCTGCCGACGGGACGATCAGCCCGTCGACCACCGACCGGTCATAGCTGGCGAGGCCGAGATGGACGCTGGCCAGGGTGGTGACGGTGCCGCTGGTGCCGAGCAGGCGGCGCGTGCCGCGCGGCTGGCGCAGCCGGGCGACGAACGGCGCGAAGCTTTCCGCCACGCGGGCGCGCATCGCGGCATAGGCCTGGGCGCGGCCCTCGGGCGTATCGGGCGCGCGAGCCGATTCGGTGAGCGACACCACGCCCCAGGGAGCGCTGTGCCAGTCGAGAATGCGCGGCACCGGAGCCCGCGAGTCGACCAGCACCAGTTCGGTCGAACCGCCCCCGATGTCGAACACCAATGCCGGGCCGTCGCCGGGCTCGAGCAGGGCATGGCAGCCCAGCACGGCCAGCCGCGCCTCTTCTTCCGCCGTGATGATGTCGAGCGCGATGCCGGTTTCCTGATAGACCCGCTCGATGAAGGCGGCGCCGTTCGAGGCCTGGCGGCATGCTTCGGTCGCCACCGAGCGGGCCAGCGCGACGTTGCGGCGCTTGAGCTTTTCGGCACAGATCCGCAGCGCGGCCAGCGTCCGCTCGATCGCCGCGTCGGAAAGCTTGCCGCTGCCGGCCAGTCCTTCTCCCAGCCGGACGATCCGCGAAAAGGCGTCGATCACGACGAACGCCGACCCCGCAGGGCGCGCAATCAGCAGGCGGCAATTGTTGGTGCCGAGATCGAGCGCGGCATAATGCCGCAGTTCCGGCATCCGCGCGCGGGTCTGCCGCTCTTCGGTCGGCTTGGGCGCGGGCCGGGGCGAGACGTTTCTCCGGCCGCGGGGCAGTCTGGCTGAGCCATCCCCCATGATTTCACTCACTTATGTTCTTCCGTCACGGCTCCCAAACGGAACCGCCGGTGCTTGGCCGCAAGGCTAGCGCAGCTACCGGGTCAGGGCAAGCAAGGTCGCAGGATGGCGTTGACAGCGCGAAAACAGCGGCTTATGCGCGCCCCTCTTGATGCCCCGTCGTCTAAAGGTAAGACTACGGACTCTGACTCCGTCAATTGAGGTTCGAATCCTCACGGGGCATCCAGTACTTCCCTCCCAAAGCACTGATCGATTTAGCTTTTCAGCGCTGGATCCCGCATGCGGCCACGCCGGCTGCCTCAACCTCGAGCTCCGGGTATTCGGACGTTCCAGACGCGGGGTGAGCGCTTCGATCAGCCTCTGGCTGCGAGCAACGGCTTGACGCCGGCCGGTGCAACGTTCTGAAGCGCGGTGGTGCAGGGGTATCCTCGATCTGCTTTACCGCCCCGGAAATCTATCTCGCGGGAGTCGCTTTGATGTCCGACAGCAGGACCCTCTCGACGGAAGCTTTCGGCGCTATGGCTCCGCCAATGATCCAGATGGGCGTGAACGATCGCTCGGGGATTTCGCGTCGTTCGATGGTAGTGGCGGCCTTCTCGACGGTCGTGGAATGGTATGATTTCACTCTCTATTTGTACTTGGCCACGGTGCTGTCGCGGGTCTTCTTCGGAGGCGGCGCCGCGTCCCTCGGCATGACGCTTGGTGGATTTGCGATCGCCTATATCATGCGGCCGCTTGGCGCGGCCGTGTTCGGCCATGTGGGCGACCGATATGGCCGCCGGCGCATGATGCTGCTGTCGATGGCGCTGATGACGGCGGCTATGCTGGCAACGGCGATGTTGCCGACCTATGCGCAGATCGGCCCCGCTGCGGGGGGGCTCCTGCTGCTGCTTCGCTGCGTGATGTCCTTCTCGGTGGGGGGCGAATACACTGGGGTGGTCGCGTATCTTCTGGAAGGTGCCAGCACGAACCGGCGCGGGCTCGTCGTGTCCTGGGCGGCGGCTGCTAGCGAAGTGGGCGGGCTGCTCGCCGCCGGCATCGCTGCTCTCACGGTCGGCGCGATCGGTGTTGGCGATCTCGATATCTGGGGATGGCGTATCCCATTCCTGGTCGGCGCGGGTCTGGCGGCGTCGGTCTGGCTCGCTCGATCGGTGATGGAGGAGTCGCCCGATTTCGAACGGCAAGCAGCAGGTGGCACCGTGCCTGACAATCCGCTGCGTCACACCCTGACGAACCACCGGGCGGGCATTGCACGTGGGTTCGCCATCTCGGCACTAGGCTCGATCACCTATTATGTCGGGATCACCTATGTGCCGGCCTTCCTCGCCAGCGCCGCAAAGATGTCCGAAGCCGAGGCTCTGTGGCTGACCACCGCTGCGGCTCTTGTGGTTATCCTCGTGACGCCTTTCACGGGAGCGCTGTCCGACCGTGTCGGTCGAAAGCCCGTGCTGATCGGCGTGTGCGGCTGTGCCGCCGTGCTCCCTGTGGCGATGTTCTCGCTGATGGCGGGCGGTTCGTATGGCTGGGCGCTCTGCGGAGCGTTGGTGCTGGCGGCGGTGGGCGGCAGCGTCAGCGCCGTTGGGGCTGTCGCTACTGCAGAGCAGTTTCCGGGCGAGGGCAGGCTGACTGGCCTGGCTCTGGGCGTGACGGCTGCGACAGCATTGTTCGGCGGGTTAGCTCCCTATCTCGCCCACCTGCTGGCGCAGGCAAGCGGGCGGCCGATCATGCCGGGGGTGATGATCGCCGCCGTGGCCTTGGGTGTGTTGCCCGTTCTTCTCAAGATGCGGGAAACCCGTCCGCCACACGAACAGCCAAGCTGAAACGGGAAGGCAGGTCGAGGTTCGGACTTGGCGTCGTAGAGTCGCGCCGAACTTTGAATGATGCGTCAGATCCGAATGGTCTGGAAAAGAGGCATAATAGTTTCGCGCGCCTTAATCTAAAAAGCCATGATGGCGCTTGAATCGCCATTGAACTGTCGCAAGAATCAGTAATACTCGCTCACTGACGCGTTCAGTTGGGGGGTGTCGGGTGCGTGATGATGCGCGGCGGGATGGTAGTGGTGATCCAGACGCTGGCTTGCGCGTTTTGGCAACTCTGCTGGCGATCCATCGAATAGCCGTCGATCCGGCCCAATTGCGGCACTCGCTGGGGCACTCCGAGGCTGTGAAGCCCTCGGACTTGGTGCGGCTCGCGCTAGGCATGGATGGTGTTCGCGCGAAGTTTGTCACTGCCGGCTTCGACCGATTGGCGCGCCTGCCGCTTCCCGCCCTCGCCAACGGGCCGGAAGGGTGGTTCATCATCGGCCGAGTCGAAGGCGGTCAGGTCCTCCTGCAACGATCGGCCGGCGCCGTGGAGCGCGTCGACAGGGCAGCGCTGGAGCAGCTTTGGTCGGGCGAACTGATCCTCGTCACTACGCGCGAGAGCGTCGGTGGCACCGCGGGACGCTTCGACGTTACCTGGTTCATCCCGCAGATCGTCCGCTACCGGCGCCTGATCGGCGAGGTGCTGCTGATCACGCTGGCGCTCAACCTTCTCGGCCTGGCCGCTCCGCTCTTCTTCCAGAACGTCGTCGACAAGGTGCTCGTGCACAACACGTTGGCCACCCTGCAGGTCCTGGCCGTCGGTTTCGTCGCCGTTTCCGTGTGGGAAGTGGTGTTCGGCTGGCTTCGCACGCGGCTCTTTTCGGAGACGAGCCAGAAGATCGACGTCGAGCTAGGCGCCAAGCTCTTCCGGCACCTGCTGGGCCTGCCGCTCTCCTATTTCGAGCACCGGCGGGTGGGCGACACGGTGATGCGGGTGAGGCAGCTTGAGCAGATCCGCGAGTTCCTGACCAATGCTTCGCTGACGGTGCTGGTCGATCCTGCGTTCACGGTGGTCTTCCTTGTGGCGATGTGGATCTATTCGCCTACGTTGTTCTGGGTCGTTGCCGCGACCATCCCGGCCTATGTCGTCATCTCCCTCGTCGTGACCGGTCCGCTACGCCGGCGTCTCGACGAGAAGTTCGAGCGAGGCGCGGCGAACAACGCCCTGCTCGTCGAGAGCGTGTCAGGCATGCAAACCGTCAAGGCTGCGGCAGTCGAGCCGCAGTGGCAGGACCGCTGGGAGCGCCAGCTGGCAGGCTATAGTGCCGCGAACCAGCGGGTCATCAACCTGGGAAACACCGGCAGCCAGGCCGTGCAGCTCGTATCCAAGCTAAGCCTGGCGGCCATCCTCTACTTCGGCGCGGAGCAGGTGATCGCAGGCGCGCTGACCGTCGGTGGGCTGATCGCGTTCAACATGTTCGCGCAACGGGTATCCGGCCCGGTGATCCGGATGGCACAGCTGTGGCAGGACTTTCAGCAGGTCCGCATCTCGATCACGCGTCTGGGTGACGTCCTCAACACGCCGGTCGAACCGGGCGCCGGCTCGCGCACTGCGCTTCCAGCGATGAAGGGGCAGGTGCGGTTCGAGAATGTCCGCTTCCGCTACGCTCTCGATGGGCCGTGGACACTGGAGGACATCACCTTCGAAGTACCGCCAGGCGGGACGCTTGGCATTGCGGGATCCTCGGGGTCCGGCAAGTCGACGCTGACGAAGCTGCTTCAGCGCCTCTACACGCCCGCGGCAGGACGGGTTCTCCTGGACGGCGTCGACGTCTCGCAGATCGATCCGGCTTGGCTGCGGCGGCAGGTCGGGGTGGTTCTGCAGGAGAACCTGCTGTTCAATCGCTCGGTGCGCGAGAACATCGCCCTCGCCAATCCGGCGATGCCGCTAGAGCAGGTGATGGCAGCTGCCCAGCTCGCCGGCGCGCACGAGTTCATCCTGGAGCTGCCGCAGGGCTATGACACGCAAATCGAGGAGCGCGGCGCGAACCTTTCAGGCGGGCAGCGCCAGCGGATCGCGATCGCGCGTGCATTGATCACGCAGCCTCGCCTTCTGATCTTCGATGAAGCAACATCCGCGCTCGACGCCGAAAGCGAGGAGATCATCCAGCGGAACCTCAAGGCGATGGCGCGGGGTCGAACCGTGATCATCATCGCGCATCGGCTCTCCGCCATTCGACAGTGTGACCGCATACTCACGCTGGAGCGAGGTAGAATCGTCGAGTTCGGCACGCACGACGATCTGCTGCGGCAGAACGGTCGCTACGCCAGCCTGCATCAGCGGCAGATGGGGACTGCCGTGGGCAGCGCGGCATGAACGCGGTCGCGCGCCATTGGGACGTGTACCGGGCGGCGGTCGCGCAGGAGAAGGCACGCGGGCGTGGGCTTGGCCCCGTCGAGGAAGTCACCTTCCTTCCGGCAGCGCTCGAAATCGTCGAACGTCCCGTGTCGCCCACTGCGCGTGCCACGACGTGGGTCCTCCTGGTCGGCCTCGTCCTGACGCTGACTTGGCTGACCTTTGGTCGAGTGGATGTCATTGCGTCGGCGTCGGGCAGGTTGATCCCTGCCGACAACGTGAAGCTCGTGCAGCCGTCGGAGGCGGGCACGGTCCGAGCCATCCTCGTGCGCGATGGGCAGCGGGTGCGAAAGGGTCAGCCGCTGGTGGAGCTCGATCCTACCGTCTCGACGGCCGACGCGGTTCAGGCAGAAAGCGCGCTGGAGACTGCCCGCCTCGACGCGGCGCGCGCGCGCGCGGTGCTGTCGGCGCTCGACGGAGGTGCGCTCCACTTCCAGGCCCCCCCGGGCACGGCGGCGGAGACCGCTGCGACTCAGATCGCGCTCGCGCGTGCACAGCTCGCTGACCTCCTGGCCAGAAGCTCCACGCAGCTCGCCGACCGTCAGGGAACGGTCGCAGCTCTTGGAGAGGCGGAGGCGCAGGCCAGGAAGCTGACCGAGACGCTCCCGCTGCTCGACGAGCAGATTGCGGCCAACGAGCAGCTGCTTTCCAAAGGCTATGTTTCTCGGCTCCGCGTCATAGAGATGCGCCGTCAGCGCCTTGCCACGGTGCGTGACCGAGATGCTGCGCTGGAAGCTGTGCGTAGAGCCCGCGCGCAGATAGCCGGAAGTTCAGGCCGGGGCGCGCAGTCCTCCGCCGAGTCCCGCGCGCAGGTGTTGGGCGAGCTGGCGAAGGCTGATGCGGAGGCTCGGCTGCGCCAGGAGGAGCTGGTCAAGGCGCGCAAGCGGTCCAATCTCCAGGTGCTGACCAGCCCGGTCGACGGGACCATCACGCAGCTGGGCGTGCACACGCTGGGAGGCGTTGTCGAGCCGGCCAAGCCGATCATGGTGGTGGTGCCGAACGGCGTCCAGCTGATCGCCGAGGTGAAGCTCCTCAACAAGGACGTCGGCTTCGTGCGCGCAGGGCAGGACGTGACGCTCAAGCTCGAGGCCTTCCCGTTCACGCGCTACGGAACGGTGAGCGGCCGTATCGAAAGCATCAGCTCGGACGCTGTCGAGGATCAGAAAATGGGCCTCGTCTACTCTGCACGCATCGTGCTCGACAGGCAGGTGCTTGGTCGCGCCGGCAACGTCCATTCGCTGGCTCCCGGCATGGCCGCCACCGCTGACGTGCGCACCGGCAAGCGAAGCATCCTTTCATATCTGATGAGTCCGATCGACGCTGCCAGGCAGGAAGCAGGGAGGGAGCGGTGAACTCTGGGTTGTCACGTCGCGCCGCCATGATGGCAGCACTGGGAGCAGGCGGGTTGCTGGCGACTGGATGTGAGTTGGTGGGTCTGCAGTGGCGCTACCGCTACCGTCTCACGGTCTCACTCGTGAGAGGAGCAGACACCCGATCAGGATCAGGCGTAATCGAAATCGTGCGGTCGAAGGGCTACACTGGAATTGGCGCAAACATAAACGGAGAGGCGATAGTTGTCGATCTTCCCGGAGAGAAGCCATTATTCACGCTGCTTAGTAGCGAAATATGGGGGACTGCTTGGCCAAGCATCATGCCACATTATGCATTATCTAAACAACTTGGCACAGTAGACATGGTCAATGCTAAGGTTTTGGATGAACTCGTAAGAATGATAGGCGCGGAGGTTGTCTTGGACGCCAAGATCTACCCTCATTTCGCGATGTTTAGAGATCTGCAAGAACCTTCGACCGTGCAGCAGGTGAATAGTGGTGATCCTGAAGACGGCACACAGGGATACTCCATAGACAAAATTGCACTTAAGATAGTCGATGCCGACATAACTCAAAATATATACAATGTAATACCGTGGTTGAAGGAGCAACGCGGGGCTTTAACAAAGCCAGACCTTAAAACTCCTTTATCGAACCGACCGTTCTCAGCGTGGATAAACGAGGCTTCCTTCATTCAAGGATCAATCAAATGAACAGAGACGTCCTGATGTCGCTCCTCGCTCTCGACTCCTATAATGGGAGCGATCCTGACGCTGGGATCGTAATGTCGGACGTTGGTAGCCTCGGGACCGCCACCATAATAGGCGACAGTCAGGACCTATTGGCAGATACAGAAGGGAGTGGCTTTTATGCGAAAGCATACATGCTCTCCGATGGATCCCAAGTGATAAGCTACAGGGGGACGAACACCAATAGCTTTCAATCCATCTTCGCGGATGTCTTAAACGGATGGACCGTGGGAGCTGGTTCTCCCATCGAGGTGCAGGGCAAGCTAGCCGTAGACTTTTTCAATGCGATCTATCCTTCGGGTGATCCACGCGCGGCTAACGTCGCGATCACCGGTCATTCGCTCGGCGGTGGTCTCGCCGGACTGGTGGCAGGCCTTTACGGGCTGGAAGGCGTGCTGTTCGACCATATGCCGTTCGAGACGGCTGCCGTTGCAACTTATGGGATTGCGGAACTGGAGGCGGCCGGGAGTCCAGGAAGCATCCGTTCTCAAGTATACCGTGACCTCGAGCCTTGGCTTCCGAGTTCCGCAAAACTTCGTGCTTTCGCCACGGAGGGCGAGGCTCTTTATTCGCTGAGAGCACTTCTCGCGACGCAGGTCCCATCCATGATGTCGACCTATGGCGCTGACTTCCCCGGATTGGTCGCGGCTATCGATCGTCATAGCCAAGCATTGCTGACGACGTTGCTGTTTGGGCAGAAGGAGTGGACCGGATCAGCTGACTGGCAATCGGCCGCGCAGTTCTTTCTACCTTCCCTGTTCAGTGAACGCATCGGGAATGCCACTGGCTTTTCCGCGCTACCCGGCGCGTCCTCCGCAGCTACCAAATTGCAGACCACCATTGCCTATTCCGCAATAGATGAAGGCGAGCGACCATTTGGGGATGCCGCCATAAGGGCGATGTTCGATGATGGCTCCGATCTAGGCAAGGCCTTGAAACTCGGAGATGTCTCGACATCGCTCTCTCGATCGGCTCAGTCGATTGCAGACATCCTGGTTCAATATGCAGGCAAGCTCTCCCTAGGTAAGGTCCTTATCGGCCAGGATGCCACGGCCACCAAGGGCGTCGTGACCAACAACGACGACGTTCTCACCGTCGACTTTTCAGATGCGCTGTGGAGCAAGGGAGCTGCTCACACATCCATAGTTGGCCGAGAGACACTGATCGCGAGGGCCTTGTCCGAGCTGCGGCTCGATCTGAGCCAGATCGTCTCGGGCGGCGCCGCCCAGATCCGATCGGACCTGACGTCGGGATTGCGCTGGTATGCGGACCGGCAGGGCCTGTCCGGGCAACCAGTTGATCAGTTGATCGACCGTGTGGCTTTCCAGCTAACCAATACTTCGTTCGTGGGCACGATCCCCGGGCGGGCCGCTGGCGCTCCCAGTGATCGCTTGACGCTCTTCGTAGCCGGAGGAGGTGCAGATCAAGTCACGGGCTCGAGCTCCGATGATTTCATCTACGGCGGGGGTGGCAAGGACAAGCTGATCGGGGGTGCGGGCGATGACATCCTCGCCGGCGGAGACGGTGATGACGTGTTCGAGGGTGGTCCCGGGGCCGACTTTTATGCGGGAGGGGCGGGAACCGACACTTTGGATCTGGGCTTGCAAGCAGGATCGGGCGGGGTGCAACTCACGCTGACTCCGATCGCCCCTACCAACGATCAGGACCGCGCGACCTTTGAACTGACCACGGGCGGCGAGGTCGACCGCGCCGTCAGCATCGAGCGCATCGAACTCACCGAGGAATCCGACCGACTCACGTTGAAAGGTGACCTGGACGATTTCGATGGAGCGGGACCCATAGTCGAGATGGGCGGCGCCGCCGTCGCGTTCCATCAAGACGAAGTGGATGCCTCCGATTTGACCACGGGCATCTATTTCAACCTTGGCACAGGGAATGCTGTCGGGTTGGACCAGACCAAGGATCGCGGCTTGCTGGGCTGGGTCGGAGCGCTCGCAGGCGTGGCATTCGAGTCGACCGACATCCAGATAAAAGGGGCCAACTCGGCGATCGGCACGGATTACTCCGATGCTTTGATCGCGAATGGAGGAAGGCGGGAGGACGGCGAAGGGTATTCCGCACTCTACGGAGGAGGCGGCAACGACTTGCTCGTTGGCGGCGGATGGGAGTCGCACCTCTACGGCGGCACGGGCTCGGATCGGTTCGAAATTCGGTCCAACACCCATGTTGAGGATGGCGAGAGCCAAGACGTGGCAAGCTATGGCGGCATCTCGCTTTATGGGGGCGTGAAGCAGTGGTGGATGGAAGGGGGCACGGCATATTGGTCGCCTTTCTCGACCCTGCTGGCGGCGTTCCCTGTCGTCGGGAGTTCGCTGCTGACGACCGCGGCGTTCTTCATCGACGTCGCGACCATGAAATTCGCCCGCTACAAGCTGGACGCTGGCGGCAATCTGCTGATCGACCTCTGGGGGCAGACGGCGCCGGGTGTGGTGCATGACTACCACATGGATCTCGACAGCGGCGTCGGAACGGCGGGGATCACGGTCTTCGAAGCCGGGGTAGGGGATGGCTCGGGCGCGTCCCTGGGCCGCATCGAGAAGTTCGTGAATCTGGCCTTGAAGGCCGGTTTCGGGGTGGGACTTGGCGGCTTCGATCCGCTGGTGCTGGATCTCGACGGTGACGGATTTGAGCTTACCACCGAGGCGAATAGCCACGCCTATTTCGAGTTTGATGCGGATGGCTTTGGCGAGCGGACCGGATGGGTGCGCAGCGACGATGGCCTGCTCGCCCTCGATGCCGACGGCAACGGCAAGATCGACAACGTCACCGAGCTGTTCGGCAACCGAACCCTGTCGGGTTTCACTGCACTCGCGGCGTTCGACGCGAATGCGGATGGCAGGATCGACGGATCGGATTCTGTCTACGCCAGCCTGCGCGTGTGGCAGGACCTGGACCAGGATGGCGTCTCGGACACCGGCGAGCTCAAGTCGCTGGCCGAACTCGGAATCGTTTCCATTTCGCTTGCGAGCGCAGCACCCGGGTCTCCAACGGCGGTCGGCGGAAACGCAATCGCTCGCACCGGAAGCTTCACGCGGGCGGACGGTACGACGCGAGGCGTTGCCGACGTCGCGTTCCAGATCAACGAGACCGCCAGCCGCTGGCTCGGGGATGGCGCGGTCAGCGCCGCCGCCGCGGCACTTCCGCAGCTCAAGGGTTTCGGAGAGCTGAAGGATTTGAGAGTCGCGATGACGGGCGATCCGGCCCTCCGCGGGCTCGTCGGGAACTTCGTTGCACTCACCACCAATGACCTGAGCACCCTGAAGGCGAATGCGGAAGCCATCCTCTACGCGTGGAGCGGGGTGGGGAGCGTTGCGGCAGACGCGATCGGCACGAACGGGTTCGACGCTCGCAAGCTCGCCTTCCTGGAGAAATACAGCGGCTACGCACTGATGCCGCGCGATGGCGCGGGCACCGTGCAGACCGACAATCTCGAGGAAATTGAGGCGCTCTGGTCGGATCAGGTCACGCGGCTGACGCTGCGGCTCATCGTGCAGGGCCCGATGGCCGACGCGTTCGCCGGCATTCGCTATCGCGAGGATCTCGACCTGCTCGTGGCAGAAACTCCGAGCGCGCTCGCAGACCTGTATGCAGGTTTGCTGGCCGATCTCCCTGCTGATCCGCAGCAGGCGCTTCAGCAATGGGAGGGCTGGGCTCCTCTGCTCGGGGCGATGGCGGACGGCATGCGCCGGACCGATGCCAACCTGGTCCGATCGGACTTCATCGCCGTTCAGCTCCTTCGGGCGATGGACGGTGTTGCGCAGCCTCTGGATTTTGCGGCCCTGTCAGGAGCACTGGGCATCGGAGACCTGAGGATCGGGAGTGCAGCCAACGACACCCTTTCCCGCGGCAATGCTGCTGAGGCAGCGATCTATGTCTCAGGTGGCGGCACGGACAGCATCACTGGAGGTGGCGGACAGGACGTCTACCTGTTCGGCAGAGACGTAGGCCACGTCACGATCAACGACGAGGAGGCGAAGCCGGCGGGCGATCGCATCCGCTTCGCCTTCCTCAACCCTGGCGACGTGACGCTTGCCCGCGACGGCAACGACCTGCTGGTCACCGTAGACGCGACAGGCGAGACCATCCGCGTGACGGGCCAGTTCGCACCAGTCGTGCCCTTGTCGTCGGACGTGCTTCTGAGCACCAACAAGGGCGTCGAGGAGATCCAGTTCGCCGACGGCACGGTCTTCGAGACGCCCGAAATCATGAGCGCCGTGGGAACGGGCACCGACGGCGACGACCACATGATCGGCACGATGCATTCCGACGTCCTCCTCGGAGGTCTCGGGGACGACCGTCTTGAAGGGGGGGACGACGCCGATCTCTACGTGGTGAATGGCGGGGAAGGTCACGACGTGATCTCCGACATCCAGTCGACTGTCCTGCTTCGCGCGGCCGACGTCCTGGTCTTCGGCGACAACGTCGCTCCGGGCGATCTCCTATTCTCCCGCTCCGGCGCGCAGGGTGACGACCTCCTGGTCACGATCGGCACGAACGGACAGACGGTGCTGATCGAAGGGCAGTTCAATTATTCCGTCCTTGGATATAACGACAAGTTCGCGCTCAACAGCCGGATCGAGGCCTTTGCATTCCGCGAATATGGCGAGGCATGGTCGAACAAGGACCTTCAGCAGCTCCTCATCGGCCAGGCCACCACGGCGGGAGCAGACCAGACGCTAGGGTTTGGCGACGACGACGTGTTCGGCGCGAGCGCCGGGGACGACCTTCTGGTCGGAATGGACGGAGCCGACACCTATGTGTGGAGTGCTGGCGCCGGAAACGACAGGATCGACGAGCGGGCGCGCTACATCGACGTGAGCGTCGGCCTGGGCGGTATAAGCCTCACCGTCCGGGCCGACACGCTGCAATTCGATGCCAGCATCGACCCTGCTACGCTTGTCTTCGCCCGTTCCTACGACAGCACCGATCTGACGGTCACCAATTCGGCAACCGGCGAGACGATCACGGTGGTCGGCCAGTTCGACAGCTTCCAGACAGGCGTGCTTGGGGCGCAATGGTTCGACCGCGTCGAGTGGTTCGAGTTTGCGAACGGCATCCGTCTCTCCTGGAAGGACGTGACGGCCGTGGTGACCACCGGCGGCGACGGAAACGACCGGCTGCGGGGAGACATCCTCGAAGATCGGCTCGTCGGCGGACGCGGCGATGATCTGCTCTCGGGCGGTGCCGGGGGCGACACCTACGTCTTCAATGCCGGGGACGGCAGGGACACGATCCGCGACGACAACCAGACCTTCATCGGCGATGGCTTTCTGCAGGTCGACAGCACGGTGGACAAACTCGTGCTGGGCACCGGGATCGCCCCGGCGGACATCACCTTCGAGCGCGATGGCACGACCGTCACGCTGGTGATCGGCAGCTCCGGCGATCGGGTGATCCTTGCGGGCCAGGATGACTACGTCCAGACCGGCGTGTTCGGGGCGATACCGACCAGCCGGGTGGAAGAGGTGCGGTTCGGCGATGGCACCATATGGACGTGGGAGGATCTGAACCGCCGGGTTATCGCAAGCTTCACCACTAGCGGCGACGACGTCACGCAGGGCTTCACCCTCGCAGACCGCTTCGAAGCAAGCGCAGGTAACGACGTGCTCATCGGCGGCGAAAGCGGCGACACGTATGCGTTCGGGGTGGGGTCGGGCCATGACACGATACGCGAAAGCGTGTCCAACGTGCTCTATGGGGACGAGGATATAGTCGCCTTCGGGGCGACCGTGTTGCCAGAGGACGTGCTGCTGTCGCGCGCTGGCGATAGCCTGATCCTCACGCTTGCCGGTAGCGGCGACACGCTCACCATAGAGGGACAGTTCAGCTATTCGGCTTGGTTCACTTGGAACGATGTCGAGCTGTTCCGCTTCGCAAATGGGACCGAGTGGACGAAGAACGACGTTCAGGTCCGCTTGCTCACCGCCACGTCAGGAAACGACCATCTGGTCGGCTTCGACAGCGACGACATCCTAGATGGCGGTGCCGGCGATGATATCCTCGAGGGCGGCAACGGCAGCGATACCTATCGGTTCGGGAGAGGTTCGGGGCGGGATGTGATCGTCGAGGGTGTGTCCAACACCAATGTGGGCGAAGGCGATACCATCGTGTTCGGTCCTGGCGTGCTGCCGGAAGATCTCGCTTTCGCACGCGATGGCGACGATCTGGTCATTACGATCGCCAACTCCAGTGACACCTTGAGAATCGCGGGTCAGTTCAGCTTCGCCGAATGGTTCGCATGGCAGGATGTGGAATCGTTCGTCTTCGAGAACGGCACCACGCTCACCAACGTCCAGATCGCCGCGGCGATGCTTGGAGGCACGTCCGGAAACGATCACCTCGTCGGCACCTTCCGGTCCGACGTCCTGGACGGAGGCGCCGGTGACGACATTCTCGAAGGCGGTGACGGTGCCGACATCTACGTGTTCGGTCGCGGCTACGGCCATGACGAGATTCGCGAGTCCTTGACGACCGCGAACCTGTCCGAAGACGACGAACTCCGCTTCGGGCCCGGGATCACGCTGGCTGACCTGGGTTTCACCCGCTCGGGCAACGATCTCCTGATCACGGTGCTCGGCACGGAGGACACCCTCAAGATAAGCGGCCAGTTCAACTACGGCAGCTGGTTCACCTGGCAGGACGTCGATCGTTTCCTTTTCGCGGACGGCACCACGCTGGTGCGACAGGAGATCCAGCAGGTGGTCCTGGAGGGCCTTCGGACCGCCGGTGACGACCACATCCTCGGGTTCATGACCGGCGACACGATAGACGGTGGGGCCGGCAACGACGTGCTGGAAGGCGGCGACGGAGGCGACACGTACGTGTTCGGCCGCGGCTATGGCCATGATGAGATCCGCGAGACGCTGACGGACGGCAATCTCTCAGAGGATGATACCCTGAGGTTCACTCCGGACGTGAGCTGGAGCGATCTGCAGTTCAGCCGGAGTGGCGACGCACTTACCATCACGATTGCAGGAACCAGCGATAGCGTAACCGTCGGCGGTGAATGGACGACGATCACGGACACGAGCGGTGCAACGTGGTGGGATGTCGAGAACTTCGTCTTCGCCGATGGCACGACCAAGACCAAGCTGGACATCCAGGCAGAACTGCTCCGTTCCACCGACGGGAACGACCGCCTGATCGGCTTCCACACGAACGACCTTCTCGACGGTGGATTGGGCAACGACGTGCTGGAGGGCGGCCGCGGCGCCGACACCTACATCCATGAAATCGGCGACGGAAACGATGTCATCTCCGATTATGTGAATTACTGGGGAAGCGGCGACGACCGCCTCGTCTTCGGCGCGGGCATCGCGGTTGCGGACGTGACCGTGCGGCGCTCCACGACCAACGCCAATGACATGGTGCTGGGCGTCAAAGGGGGTTCAAGCAGCGTCACGCTTACGAACCAGATCACCGGTGGCCGCGAATGGACGCTCGACTTCGTCGAGTTCGCCGATGGGACCGTATGGAGCGCGGCGGATCTCGCCAACCTGATGACGAGCGGCGCAGCGACGGCCGGAGACGACGTGATCGACGGGACCTCGCTGGCCGATCAGATGTTCGGCGGAGCCGGGAACGACACGCTGCGCGGCCAAGGCGGCAACGATACCCTCGACGGCGGCATCGGCAACGATCGCCTTGAGGGCGGCGAGGGCGACGACGTCTACAACTACGGCACCGGAGGCGGTAGCGACTTCATCAGCGACTATGCGAACTATTGGGGCAGCTACAACGTCGTCCAGCTTGGAACCGGGATCGGAGTGAGCGACCTGGGCTTCTCGCGCTCCGCGAACGACGGCAACGACATCGTCCTCTCCTTTAGCGACGGCGGTTCCATCACCTTGGACAATCAGCTCTATGGCGGCAGGGAATGGGGTGTCGACCTGCTCCGGTTCGCCGATGGGACGCAGTGGGACGCAGCTGCAATCAACAGCCGGTTCTTCGCTTCGCTGACGACCGCGGGCGACGACATCATCGACGGCGGCGGCCAGTCGGACCCCCTGAACGGCGGAGCGGGCAACGACATCCTGCGCGGCAATGACGGCAACGACGTTCTCGACGGCGGCTCGGGAGACGATCGGCTCGAGGGCGGCGCGGGGGACGACACGTTCCTCTACGCCGTTGATGGAAGCAACGACTTCCTCAGCGACTACACCAACTATTATGGCAGCTGGAACACGGTGCAGATCGGCGCGGGGATCGCGGCCGGCGACGTGGTCTTTTCGCGCTCGGCCCTTGATGGCAACGACATCGTCCTTTCCTTCGCAAGCGGCGGGTCGATCACGCTCGACAATCAGCTCTACGGCGGCAGGGAGTGGGGCATCGATCTCATCCACTTCGCCGATGGGACGGAGTGGGACGCGGCTGCGATCAACACCCGGTTCTTTGCTTCACTGACGACCGCGGGCGACGACATCATCGACGGCGGCGGGCAGTCCGATCCCCTGAACGGCGGAGCGGGTAACGACATCCTGCGCGGCAATGACGGCAACGACGTTCTCGACGGCGGCTCGGGAGACGATCGGCTCGAGGGTGGCGCCGGGGACGACACGTTCCTCTACGCCGTTGATGGAAGCAACGACTTCCTCAGCGACTATACCAACTATTATGGCAGCTGGAACACGGTGCAGATCGGCGCGGGGATCGCAGCCGGCGACGTGGTCTTTTCGCGCTCGGCCCTCGATGGCAGCGATATCGTCCTTTCCCTCGCGGGTGGCGGGTCGATCACGCTCGACAACCAGCTCTACGGCGGCAGGGAATGGGGCATCGATCTCATCCACTTCGCCGATGGAACGGAGTGGGACGGCACTACGATCAACACCATGTTCTTTGCGAGCCAGGCGACCTCCGGCGACGACGTGATCGACGGCAGCGGCTTCGCCGATCCTCTGGCGGGCGGCTCGGGCAACGATATCTTGCGCGGCAATGGCGGTAACGACACGCTGAATGGGGGAAGCGGCAACGATCGGCTGGAGGGCGGCGACGGGGACGACACCTACCTCTACGCCGCCGACGGCAGCGATGATGTCATAAGCGAATACACGAACTATTACGGCAGCTGGAACGTCGTGCAGATCAGTGGCACCGTCACTCCGCTGGAGGTCAGTTTCGGCCGATCCAGCGACAACGGTGATCTGGTGCTTAGCTTCGGTCAGGCCGGTGGCTCGATCACACTCGACAATCAATTCTATGGCGGTCGTGAGTGGGGCATCGACCTGGTCCAGTTCGCGGACGGCACGGCTTGGGACGCGGCCTACCTCAACGCTGCCTTCTTCGCCTCGCAGGGCACATCCGCCGCCGAGACCATAGATGGAAGCGGGCAAGGCGAAACGATCAACGGCTACGCAGGCGACGACGTCCTGAACGGGTGGCAGGGCAACGATGTGCTGATCGGCGGCCTGGGCAATGACCGCCTTGTCGGTCATGAAGGGGACGACACGTTCGTCTATGCTGCCGGGGACGGCGACGACGTCATCAACGATTATGTCGGCTGGTATGGGAGCTTCAACAGGCTGGTCTTCGGCGCGGGGATCGCGGCCACCGACATCATCGCCTCGAGAGTAACGTCGGACGGCAGCCATCTCCGGCTCACCTTCAAGAATCGAACCGGGTCGATACTGATCGAGAACCAGACCTGGCGCGACGCGGGCATCTCGCAATTCGAATTCGCGGACGGAACGATCCTCAGCGAGGCCGCCGTCGACGCGTTGCTGCAGGGGACCACGAACGGCGATGATGTCGTGCAGCTGCCCGCCGCAGGTGGCGAGATCTGGGCGCTGGAGGGGAACGACAGGATTACCGGCTCCTCGGCCGCGGACTCGCTGCACGGGCAGCAAGGCGACGATATCCTGGCCGGTGGACTGGGCGACGACGTTCTGGAGGGCGGTGCCGGCAACGACACGATCCAGGGAGGATCGGCAACGACAGGGGGCCTGGTTCCTGTCGGCTCCAACCTCGTCGTCAACGGCAGCTTCGAGCAGTCCGGAACCGTCAGCGGCAGCGGCAGCTGGGGCATGGCGAATTCGAGCCTGCCCGGTTGGGCCAAGGCGAACAGCCAACCCTTCGAGCAGGCCAATTCCGGGAACGGCGTCGCGCCGACCGAGGGCGTGTATTGGCTGGACATGGACTCGGGCGGAGGAGCCGGCAGCAACATGGATGTCAGCCAGGCTTTCCAGGGCCTCGCTGACGGACAGGTGCTTCGTCTTCAATTCGATCATGCGAACCGCGCCGGGGCGAGCGGCGGCTTGCAGGTTTACTGGAACGGCGCGCTTCTGGCCTCTTACGGCAGCGAAACTGGAAGTTCGATGGTCGGCGAATCCTTCAACGTGACCGCCGCAGCCGGTGGCAACACGCTTCGGTTTGTGGGCACCGGTTCTGAGAACAACGCCGGTGCGTCGCTCGACAACGTCCGGCTGTATGAGACAGTCGCTGAAGGGATCGATGGAGGTACCGACATCGCCTCCTATGCCGGTGCGGCAGTGGAGTATCAAGTCACCGCCCTGAGCAACGGGATCTATCAGGTAACCGATACGATCACGGGCCGTGACGGCACCGACACGGTTCAGAACATCGACTTCCTTCGATTTTCGGATGGCGACTTCGCACCGTCCGCCATGCTGCCATCGACGGTCATGGCGATGTCTTCAGAGGCCGACGGCGCCGCCCAATTGGCCGGGCTCGTCGACTTCTCAGGCCGTCGCAGTCTGCCAGGCCATGTGGACGTGCGGCAATTCTGGTCGGGGCGCGACCTGCGTCTGGCGTCGCTGAGTGGCGACGATGGATCTGCCTTCGACGCGACGATCTTTGCCGACGCGGCGAGGCTCGTGGAAGCAGGCGCGACTGCCTGGGCGACGGCTGCCGGCATCTTGGAGTTGAGCACGGACATGCGGCAATCGCGCGTGACGGAGCCTCAGTTGATCCTTGGCGGCGGCTCGCCTTCGGGTTGGGGCGCTCTGGGGTAAATCGCAGACTATGGAGTTAGAACAAGCTATGCCTGTCGCTCGCTGCATGGCTTGCCAAACCACCATGTGCTGATCGACAAGATCGTCCAACATGGCCTCCAGCCAATCTGAACCGCGGAGCGAAACGATGCCCAGCCGACCCACCGCGCTCGCCGCCTTGCTGGCCGGACTGCTCACGGCCTCCGGCGCCTATGCCCAGCCCCGGCTCGACAGCGCGATTGGCGACCATGCGATCCTCCAGCGTGACCAGCCCATTACGCTGGCCGGCAGCGCGAGCCCCGGCGAGACGGTGATGATCAGCCTGGCAGGGCGCAGCGTCAGCATCGCCGCCGACCGCGACGGGCGGTTCAAGGCGCAGCTCCCGGCACTGCCTGCCGGTGGCCCCTACACCCTCACTTTGGCTGCCGCGAGCGGCGCCACGATCCTCAACGACATCCTGATCGGCGACGTCTTCCTGTGCTCGGGCCAGAGCAACATGGAGATGAAGGTCCGCGAGGCGCAGAGCCTGTTCCCGGAAGCGCATCCGCCGCTCGATACCCGGCTGCGGCTGCTGACGGTCGCCAAGAAGACCGCGGTCACGCCCGCCAGCCAGTTCGACACGGTGCCCGCCTGGGAAATCGCCAGCCCCGAAGCCGCGTACAACTTCTCCGCGGCCTGCCTGTACATGGTTCAGTCGCTGCGCCGGGATTCCGACGTGCCGGTCGGGGCGATCCATTCCAGCTGGGGCGGCTCGCGGATCAGCGCCTGGATGAGCGATGCGGCCCTGCGCAAGGGCGGCCTTGGCGACCAGGCGGACCTGCTCGCCCTCTACGCGCGCGATCCGGTCGCGGCGACGCGCCGGACCTCGGCCATCTGGGAAGGCTGGTGGCGCGCGGGTACCGGTGACGCAGCCGGAAAGGAACCCTGGCAGCCGGGGGCAGCGCTCGAATGGCGGCCTGTTCCCGCCTTCACCAATTTCGAAAGCTGGGGCGTTCCCGAACTGGCCGACTATAACGGCATGCTCTGGTATCAGCGCACGGTCGAGCTCACCCAGGCGCAGGCGCGCGGTGCCGCGACCCTGTCGCTCGGGATGATCGACGATGCCGACCGCAGCTGGGTCAACGGCGTCGGTGTCGGCGGCACCAGCCTGGCCGGCGCACCGCGCGTCTACGTCCTCCCCGCCGGCACGCTCAAGCCCGGCCGCAACGTCATCACCGTCAACGATGACGACGTCTACGCGTTCGGCGGCATGCTCGGCCCGGTGGAAGCGATGCGGCTGACCTTTGCCGATGGCACCAGTGTGCCGCTTGGAACCGAGTGGCGCTACGCCATCGCCAAGCGCGTGCCGGGCAGCGCGCCGCGCGTGCCGTGGGACGACATCAACGGCGCGGGCACCCTGTTCAACGCGATGATCGCCCCGCTCGGGCCGATCCGCCTCGCCGGCGTCGCCTGGTATCAGGGCGAATCCGACACCGGCATCCCGGGCTATGATCGCCGCCTGCGCGCGCTGATCGAGGACTGGCGCACGCGCTTCGGCAGCCCGGCGACCGGCTTCGTCATCGCCCAGCTCGCCAATTATGGCACGCCCGCCAGCGCGCCTTCGGAAAGCGGCTGGGGCGATGTACGCGACGCGCAGCGCCGGGTCGCCGTGGCGGACCCGCATGTCGGCATGGCCGTGACGCTGGACATCGGTGACGCGGCGGACATTCATCCGGGAGAGAAGCGTCTCGTCGGGCAGCGGCTCGCCCAGGCGATGCGCGCGGCGCTCGCCGGCGCGCCTGAGGGCCGTTCGGGTCCTGCCATTGCGTCGGCCGAGCGCCAGGGCGCCAATGTCCGCCTGCACTTCACCGGCGTGAAGGGCACGCTGCGCACCGCCAGTTCGGACCAGGCGATCGGCTTCGAGCTTTGCGGCACGGGCCCCGGCAGCTGCCGCTACGCATCGGCCAGAACCAGCGGCAGCGATGTCCTCGTCAGCGGCGATGGCAAGCCGGTCGCGCGGGTGCGCTATGCCTGGGCGGACGCTCCCGCCACCAACCTGGCGGACGAGGCTCGCCTGCCGGTCGGCACCTTCGAGATCGCCGTTCCCTGACAAGCGCGCGGCGCCCACTCGTCCGAACCACTGCCGCCTCCCCGAACAGCCCGGCGCGGTCTGGAGTTGATCTGCCGGAATAGAAGCAGGGCGTTGCCAACCGCAAACCGCCGGCTATGGTACCGCTCACATAAGAAGAATATCAGAGGGGATAGCCGATGCGCTTGCGTCGTAAGGCCGTGGTTGTTGCCGCGCTTCTTTCATCGGCCATGCCGGCCTTTGCGCAAGAAACCCTGCGGCTGGACAGGTCGGACTATTTCGAGGCTCCAGGAGTAAACTGGCTCGTCTTCTCGAACGTCAACGAAGGGCTGTTCGCCGATGCCAAGATCAGTGGCGTCGAACTGATCCAGCAGGGCATTCGCACCGCCACCAATGGGGATGTCCGTCTCGCCGCCACACCCGGCCAGTGGGATCCGGCCGCCGCATTCGTCAGCCGCCGCGTCGACAAGGCCAACGGCGTGATCGAAGCGGTCATGAAGTACCCCGACTTTCAGTACACCGTGCGGGCAGAACGCCGCGGGGGCAGCATCATCCTGTCGGTGCTGCTCGACCAGCCTCTCCCCGCTCAACAGGTGGGCAAGGCCGGGCTCAACCTCGAGTTCGTCCCGTCGGCGTATTTCCGCCACAGCTACACCGCTGACGGGAAGGCAGCACTCTTCCCGCGCTATCCTGCGGACCTGATGACGCTGACTTCGGAGCGAAACCTGGCCAGCGGCCGGAGCGAAGGGCCCGGCGCCGAACCGCTTCCCTTCGCCACCGGGCGCAGCCTGGTACTGGCGCCCGAGGATCCGTCGCGGCGCGTCAGCATCGCCACGCGCGAGGGCAGCGTCTCCCTCTTCGACGGCCGTAACCAGGCGCAGAATGGCTGGTTCGTGGCGCGCCAGCTGCTGCCTGGCGGACGCACCGGTCGCGTGATCGAATGGACGCTGGACGCCAACAGCGTGCCGGGCTGGCTGCGCCCGCCGGTGATCGGCCACTCGCAGGTCGGCTATACGCCGGGCGGCGCCAAGATCGCGACCGTCGAGCTGGATCGCGACGACCGCCGCAAGCTCCAGCCACGGCTCCTGAAACTGAATGCCGCCGGTACGTTCACGGCCGTGGGTTCGCTCGCCGCGCGCGAGTGGGGCACTTACCTGCGCTACCGCTATGTGCAGCTGGACTTCAGCAAGGTCACCGCGCCCGGTACCTACGCGATCGAATATGGCGATACCCGCACCGCGCCTTTCCCGATCGAAGCCGGCGTGCTGCACGATAGCTGGAAACTGACCAACGACGTCTATTTTCCGATCGCCATGGATCATGTCGCGGTGAACGAGGCCTACCGCGTCTGGCATGGCGACCCTCATCGTGACGACGCCCGTCAGGCGCCGCTCGATCACGAGCACATCGATCTGTACCGCCAGGGCCCGACCACCGACACGCCCTTCAAGCCCGGCGAGCATATCCCGGGCCTGGCGGTCGGCGGCTGGCTCGATGCCGGCGACTTCGACATCCGCACCCAGACGCAATATCAGGTGATCCGCCAATTGGTCGACGCATGGGAGACCTTCGGGATCGACCGCGATACCGTATCGGTCGACTGGGCCACGCGGCGGGTGGAGATCCATGTGCCCGATGGCACGCCGGACATCCTCCAACAGATCCGTCACGGCAGCCTGCAATTGCTCGCACAATATGCTGCGGTCGGCCATGCGATCCACGGCATCGTCGAGCCCGATGTCGGCCAGTATACCCATCTGGGCGACGCCGCGAGCAAGACCGACGGGCTCATCTATGATCCGAAGCTCAAGCCGTACGAGCAGGCCTATGACAAGCAGGGCGGGCGCAGCGGCACGCCCGACGATCGCTGGGCCTTCACCAGCAAGGCGTCGGCGCTCGACTATGGCTCGGCCGCCGCGCTCGCCGCGAGCTACCGGGCCTGGAAGGACCGCGATGCGGCCTTCGCCAAGCGCTGCCTCGACCTTGCGCAGAAGATCTGGACCGACGAGCACAGCCACGCGCCCGACATGTTCCAGCATGGAAACACCACCGGCGGCCCGCTGGAGGTGGAGGAATTCACTGCCGCGGTGGAGCTGCTCGTCTCCACTGGCGACAAGCGCTATGCCGAGCGCGTGCAGGCGCTGACGCCAGCGATGCTGCGAAGCTTCGCCTTCACCGCGACGACCATGGCCAAGGCCATCCCGTACATGCCGGCGAGCTACCGAACTGCACTCGAGCCCGCAGCCCGCGAATGGGCCGCCAAGGCGCAGGCGGCGCTGAAAGAGAATCCCTTTGGCGTGCCCATCACCACCGGCGGCTGGGCCGGCAGCGGCGCGGTGCTGAACTTCGGCCTGACCGCCTATGCGCTGCATCGGGCCTTTCCGGATATCGTCGACACCGCGCCGGTGACGCGCGCGCTCGACTTCCTGCACGGGCATCACCCGGCGTCGGATCGCTCCTTCGTCTCCGGCGTGGGCGCGGTGTCGAAGGAAGTGGCCTATGGCAGCAACCGCGCCGACTTCTCCTTCATCCCCGGCGGCGTGGTGCCCGGAGTCCTGCTGCTCAAGCCGGACTATCCGGAGAACCGTGACGACTGGCCGTTCTTCTGGGGCGAGAACGAATATGTCGTGCCCGAAGGCGCCATGTACATCGCGCTCGCCAATGCAGGATCGCAGCTCACTCAGCGCAGCAGGTGACCCGCAAACACATAGAGAGCCCAAGCAAACGGGGCTGAACGACAGGAGAGGTCTAGTGGCGAACAGCATCAACCAGCGAGCATCAGGCAGCCCGCGCAGCTTCCTCCGGCGGCGTGCCGCCTTGGTCGGTGCTGCACTCGCCTGTGCACTGTCCGTCCCGGCTTTCGCGCAGGACGACAAGATGCGCCCGATCGAGATCCCGGCGCAGCCTAATGCAATCGAGCTTGGCACCGGTCCGCTTCCGGGCGGAAACACGCCCGAATCCTGGCACAGCCAATATGGCAGCGTCTTCGCCCGCAACGTGGTGGTCGCGACGCTCACGCCGTTCCTCCCCGATCCTGCCAAGGCGACCGGCACGGCGGTAGTCGTCGCGCCCGGCGGCGGCTTCCGCACCCTGTCAATGGAAAATGAAGGCTGGGACGTCGCCAGGGCGCTTGCCGCAAAGGGTGTTGCCGCCTTCGTCATCAAATATCGCCTGAACCAAACCCCGCGGGAGATGGCTGCCTTTGAGAAATCGATGGCAGAGATGTTCTCCACCACCGCGGCACGCCCGCCCCGGCCCAATCCCGAGCAGATGATGGCCGGCCTTGCGCCGCAGATTGCCGACGCGCGGGCTGCCTTTGCGCTGATCCGACGCCGTGCGACCGAATGGCGCGTCGACCCGAACCGCGTGGGCATGGTCGGCTTTTCTGCCGGTGCGATGCTCACCATGGCTACCGCGATGGCAGGACAGGATGCCAAGCCGGCATTCATCGCCAACATCTACGGCCCGCTCGCCAGCGTCACCGTTCCCGCCGACGCGCCGCCGCTCTTCGTGGCACTGGCTTCCGACGATCCCTTTTTCGCGAACGGCGGCTTCGGCCTGATCGACTCCTGGAAGGCGGCGAAGAGGCCCGTCGAGTTCCACCTCTACGAACAGGGCGGGCACGGCTTTGGCATGTATCCAAAGACGACGACCAGCACCGGCTGGTTCAACGCCTTCGCCAGCTGGATGACCATGCACGGCTGGATGAAGCCGGCCGAATGACGGTAGGGTAAGCGACAGACGGGAGCCGGCGGGCGTCACCCGCCGGTCTTTGGATCTGAGTGCCGATGGGCCGGCATTCCCCAGCGGAGAAGATCGCGAGCGTGTTCGTTCATCCGGTGCTAAGCCGCTGGAATGCATGTACATGCACATCCTGCCGACTCGGGAGAATGGTATGCGTTCCCTTTCCATTGCCGCAGCAGCGCTCTGCGCTATCGCCGCGCCTGCCGCTGCGCAGACCGATAGCAAGGCGCAAGCTGCCGCGCGTGCGCTGAGCAATCCGCTCGTCCAGGAAGGTGTCGCGATGATGGTGGATCAGGTCGCAGGCATCGTCCTCGACACCCGTGTCGGTCCGCTCGCCCGGTATGTCGACCCCGAAGGCGATGTACGCCCGAACGACACGCTGGGCGATGTCCAGCGCCGCCGCGATCCCCAGTTCCAGGCCAAACTGCACGCCGGCACCCGCGACGCGGTCCGGACCGCCGGTGTTGTCGCCAACGACGCTTTGGCGATGGGCGACGAACTCGGCCGGACTGCTGCCCGCCTCCAGGCCGCGCTGGCGCCGCTGACTGCGATGCTCGACGCGGGCGATTGATGCGCGGAAGCGCTGGACGCGCCGCGCGCCGCGGCTCAATAGAACCGCATGTGGCAGCTCCTTCAATTCCCCCTATGCCCCTTCTCGCGTAAGGTTCGCCTGCTGCTGGGCGAAAAGGGCGTCGCGTATGAGCCGGTGCGTGAATCCCCGTGGATGCGCCGCGACGAGTTCATGGACCTCAACCCCGCCGGCCAGGT
The DNA here is from genome assembly GCF_021513175.1 of Sphingomonas sp. S2-65. Lineage (NCBI taxonomy): Bacteria > Pseudomonadati > Pseudomonadota > Alphaproteobacteria > Sphingomonadales > Sphingomonadaceae > Sphingomonas > Sphingomonas sp. S2-65. The sequence goes on from NZ_CP090953.1 coordinate 2,594,269, forward strand.
GCCGGTGATGGTCGACACCGAACGCGGCGTCACGCTGATCGATTCGGCGGTGATCTGCGAGTTTTTCGAGGAAACGGTCGACAAGGCGGCGATGCTCAACGGCACCGCCGTCGACCGCGCCGAGATACGCCGGCTGACCATCTGGTTCGACACGCAGTTCTTCAGCGAGATCACCGCGCCCCTGCTTCAGGAACGGATGCTGAAACGGCTGGTCTACAAGCAGTCACCCGATGGGCAGGTGCTGCGCGCGGCGATGAAGGCCGCGGTCGGCCATCTCGATTATATCGACTATCTGCTCGATCACCGCACATGGTTGGGCGGTGCGACGATGAGCCTCGCCGACCTCGCCGCCGCCGCGCAGATCTCGATCGCCGACTATCTGGGCGGCATCGACTGGAAGAGCCACGACCAGGCCAAACGCTGGTATATCGGCATGAAGAGCCGCCCGAGCTTCCGCCCGCTGCTGTCCGAGCGGATGGAAGGCATCGCCCCGCCTGCCGATTACGAGAAGCTCGACCTGTAACGGGCGCGTCCTGACCCGGGGTTTTGCGGGGCGGCGGCGTCGCGGTCGTGCAGCTAGGGAACGCTTCGGCAAGGCCCCGGTTGGGGCCCTTCAACCGGGGAGACGGAACATCGAGATGCTCGCACCGCAATCCTCGATCACGCCCGAGGAACGCGAAAGGGCCGCCCGTCACCTGCTGATCGACGCCGCGGCCGCAACCGCGATCGGCGCGCTCAATTCGGGCGTGGTGCTGCTGGCGCTGGCGATCCATATCGGCGCGACCAACAGCGAGATCGGCCTGCTCGCGGCCATTCCGCTGCTCACGCAGATCCTTCAGGCGCCCACTGTGAAGCTGGTCGAGCGGCTGCGCCGCCGCCGGCTGATCTCGGTCACCTGCGTGTTCTTCGCGCGGCTGGCGCTGCCGACTTATGCCGCTGTCCCGTTCATTCCCGACCGCGATGTCGCGGCCGGCGTGCTGCTCGCCGCCGCGCTGCTGCACTATGGGTTGAACGCGGTCGGCGCGTGCAGCTGGAACAGCTGGATGCGCGACCTGCTCCCGCCCGAGCGGCTGGGCCATTTCTTCGCGCGGCGCGGCGTGTACGGAACCTTGGTCAGCACGGTCGCGACGGTTGGCGCGGCCGTGGCGCTCGAATGGGCCGATGGCTCGCACGCGCTGGGCGACCGCATCTACTCGGCCCTCTATTTGGTCGGATTCGTCTTCGGGCTGATCAGCACTGCCTTCCTGGCAATGGTGCCCGAACCGCAGATGCCGCGCGGTGGCCCCACCGCATCGCTATACAAGCTGCTGCTCCAGCCGCTCAAGGACCGCAACTTCCGCAACATGCTGCGCTATCTCGCCAGCTGGCAGTTCGCGGTGAACCTCGCGACGCCGTTCTTTACGGTCTATTTCGTCCGCGAACTCGGCTTTTCGATGAGCTTCGTGCTGATCCTCACTGTCGTCAGCCAGTTGGCGAGCGTCAGCGTGGTGCGTGGCTGGGGCCAGCTCAGCGACCGCTTCGCCAACAAGTCGGTGCTGTCGGTCGCGACCCCGCTGTTCCTGCTGTGCATCGCCGGCATGGCCTTCGCCAGCGAGTTCGAGAGCACCACTGCGCGCTCCGCTTATCTGGTCGTGCTGCACATCGTCATGGGCGCCGCCGGGGCGGGGGTCGGCCTTGCTTCGGGCAACATCGTCATGAAGCTGAGCCCGGAGGGGATCGCCACCAGCTACATGGCGGCCAATGCGCTGATCAGTGCCGTCGCAGCCGGCTCGGCGCCGATCGTCGGCGGCTGGGCGGCGGACTTCTTCGCCAAGCGCCAGCTACGCCTCAACCTGGAATGGGTGAGCCCCAGCGGCACCAATGCGCTGTTCGGGCTGGTGTTCACGCACTGGGAGTTCTTCTTCCTCCTTTCCGCGCTGTTGGGCCTCTACACGCTCCACCGTCTCACCGCGATCCAGGAGCCTGGGGCCGTCGAGGGGCGCGAAGTGGTCGGCCATGTCTGGACCTCGGCACGCCGCACCCTGCGCAACGCCTCGTCGGTGGCCGGGCTGCGCATCGGCGTCGCCTTCCCCGGCGGCGACCTCATCCGCGCGCGTCAGGGCAAGCGGGTGTCGATCTTCGCGCTGCTGGAAAGCACCAAGCGCCGGCTCGGCTTCGGCGCCACCGCGATGGCCACTGCGCTAGACGCCAGCTTCCGCGAGCCCGAAGCGGACGACAGCTTCGATGCCTTGCTCAGGCAGCTCGACAAGATCGATTGAGGGTCAGCCAGTTCCCCGCCCTTCGCCGGGAACAGCGGGCGGCCTATTCCGCCGCGATCGCCGGGCCGAAATCCAGCTCGGCTTGCGCTACCCGCCCGAAGCTGCGGCGATGGTGGGGCGTCGGCCCCAGGACGCGCAACGCTTCCTGGTGGACCTTGGCCGAATAGCCCTTGTTCGACTTCCAGCCATAGCCCGGGTGCAGCGCGTCGAGTTCTTCCATGATGCCGTCGCGGCGATGCTTGGCGACGATCGATGCCGCGGCGATCGACAGGCACAGCGCGTCGCCGCTCACCACCGCCTGGCTCTGATGGTCCCAGTCGGGGCAGCGATTGCCGTCGACCAGCACGAAGGCAGGGCGGAAGCCGAGCGCGTCCACTGCGCGGTGCATCGCCAGCATCGTCGCCCAGAAGATGTTGATCGTGTCGATCTCTTCGACGCTGGCCATGCCCACGCCCACCTTGGCGCAGGCGAGCAGCTGCGCGCACAGGTCGGCGCGCTTGGCCGCGGTCAGCACCTTGGAATCGTCGATTCCCTCGGGGATGCATTTGGGGTCGAGCACGACAGCGGCGGCGACCACCGGCCCGGCCAGCGGACCGCGCCCGGCCTCATCGACGCCGGCAACAAGCCCCTTGTGCAAGCGCTTGTATCTACGTTCGAACTTCAGGTCAGGCCCGGCACGCTTAAGCATCGTCCAGCCGCCATGGCGGAAAGCGCCGCATCTCGCCAGCCTGATAGAGACGAATGGCATTGCCGGCGGGATCGGTCAGCCGCGCCTCGCGCCAGCCCCATTTCTCGTCGCGCGGCTCCTGGTCGAACTTGACGCCCTGCTGCTGGAGATAGGCGACGGTCACGTCCAGGTCGCCGCACTCGAGATAGACCACCGGCGCGGTATAGACCGGGTCGGTCGCCACCGAGAACGTCGCGCCGCCCTCGGTCTCGAACCGGGCATAGCGTGGGCTGGCGCGCACCACCTGGCGCATGCCGAGGAGACGATAGAAGCGCTCGCTGGCGGCCAGGTCGGTGGCAGGCACGGTCACCTGGTTCAGCATCGGCTCGAAAAAGCTCATATTGCTGTCGAGGCGCACCGCCTGCTGTCCCATCGGGCCATGCCCGCGACCAAGCCCCGGGGCTTCGCGCATCGCGATCCGCACGAACCGGCGCGCGCGCGTCACTGCCTCGGGCAGATCCCATTCCTGCGCCAATCCACAGGCGATCGCCGAAGACAGCGTGCAGCCGGTGCCATGCGTCGCATCGGTCTCGATCCGCGGTTCGGTCCAGGCGATCTCGGGCGGATCCTCGGGATCGACCGAATACAGCCGATCAGTCACGTCGGCCCCGGCGCGGTGACCGCCCTTGACCAACACCGCGCAGCCATGCGCGCGCACCAGTTCCAGCGGATCGCGGCCCAGCGCCTCCAGCTCGGGCAAGTTGGGGGTGACCACCGTGGCGCGGTCCATCAGCCGCTCGAACGCCACGATCGTCGCTTCGTCGGCCAGCCGCGCGCCGGTCGAGGCGACCATCACCGGATCGAACACCACCGGCACGCCGGGCAGCTCGGCCAGCTTCTCGGCGACTGCCAGCGCAGTCCGCGCCGATCCGATCATGCCGATCTTCACGGCATCGACGCCGATGTCGCGCACCACCGAATCGATCTGTGCCAGCACCATGTCGGTAGGCACCGCGTGCACGGCCTGTACCCCCACCGTGTTCTGCGCCGTCAAGGCGGTGATCGCGGTCATGGCATGGCCGCCCAGCATGGTGATGGTCTTGATGTCGGCCTGGATCCCGGCGCCGCCGCCTGAATCCGATCCCGCGATGATCAGCACGCGTGGCGTCATGGTATCAGCCCTGGAACCGGCGCTGGGTGGAAGCGGGATGACGCTCGAGCGCGTCGTCGACGCGCGCCGGGCGGTCGAGCAGCTCGCCGCCGCAATTCGGGCAGCGCTCGTCCAGCCGGTCGGCGCATTCCGCGCAGAAGGTGCATTCGAACGAGCAGATGAACGCGCCCGCCTCGTCCGGCGGCAGGTCGACGCCGCAGCGTTCGCAATCGGGGCGCATTTCGAGCATCAGGCCGCGGCCTCGCGCACGGCGTTGCAGATGCGGTCGACCACCGTCTCCACCTGGCCCTGGTCGTCGCCCTCCGCCATCACTCGGATCACCGGTTCGGTGCCCGAGGCGCGGATCACCAGCCGGCCATTGCCGTTCAGCTCGGCTTCGGCAGCGGCGATCACGTCCTTCACCCGCGGATCGTCGAGCGGCTTGCCGCCCTGGAATCGCACATTCTTCAAAAGCTGCGGCAGCGGGTCGAACCGGTGCAGCACTTCGCTGGCCGGCGCCCCGGCGCGGACGATTTCGGCCAGCACCTGCAACGCCGCGACCAGACCGTCACCGGTGGTGGCATAGTCGGACAGGATGATGTGCCCCGACTGCTCGCCGCCGACATTATAGCCCGAACTCCGCATCTTCTCGAGCACGTAGCGGTCGCCGACGCTGGTGCGGATCAGCCCCAGCCCCTGCGCCGACAAATGCCGCTCCAGCCCGAGGTTGGACATCACCGTCGCGACCAGCCCGCCGCCGGCCAGGCGGCCTTGGCGCGCCCAGCCGCCGGCGATCAGCGCCATCAGCTGGTCGCCGTCGACCACCTTGCCGGTCTCGTCGACTACGATCAGCCGGTCGGCGTCGCCGTCCAGCGCGATGCCGATATGCGCGCCCGATGCGACCACCGTCTCGCACAGCGTCTGCGGCGACGTGGAGCCGACACCGTCATTGATGTTCTTGCCGTTGGGGGTGACGCCGATCGCGATGATCTCGGCGCCGAGTTCCCACAATGCCGAGGGCGCGACCTGATAGGCCGCGCCATTGGCGCAATCGATGACGATCTTGAGGCCGTCGAGCCGCAGATCCGCGGGAAAGGTCGACTTGGCGAAATGGATATAGCGCCCGCCGGCATCGTCCACCCGCCGCGCGCGGCCGATCTCGCTCGACGGCGCGAGTTGTACATCGCCATCGATCAGCGCCTCGATCGCCAGCTCGTCGGCGTCCGACAGCTTGAAGCCGTCGGGGCCGAACAGCTTGATGCCATTGTCGGCATAGGGATTATGGCTGGCCGAGATCATCACGCCCATGTCGGCGCGCATCGCCTGGGTGAGCATCGCCACCGCCGGGGTCGGCATCGGCCCCACCAGCACCACGTCCATGCCGACGCTAGTGAAGCCGGCGACCATGGCGTTTTCGAGCATATAGCCCGACAGCCGCGTGTCCTTGCCGATCACCACGCGGTGACGGTGGTCGCCGCGCAGGAAGTGGCAACCCGCAGCCATGCCGACCTTCATCGCCATCGCCGCGGTCATGTTCGATGCGTTGGTGGCGCCGCGGATCCCGTCGGTGCCGAAATATTTTCTTGCCATATCGTGCGTTCTCACGCCCTTGTCGCGTTATGTGCCCGCCGTGATAGCGGCGAAAACCTCAAAGGGCGAGCATGTCGCAACCGACGCGTATTCTTCTTTCCTTGCTGGTCGGTTTGGCGATCGGCGCGATGCTCGCGGCCTATTCGCCGCAAACCGGCCTCACCGTCGCCGGCTGGGCGCAGCCGGTCGGGCAGGCATGGCTCAACGGGCTGCAGATGACTATCGTCCCGCTCGTCGTTGCGCTGCTGGTCACCGGCGTCACCGCGACGGCAGAGGCCGCGCGGGCGGGCCGGCTGGCGGGACGCGCGATCGCGCTCTACGTCCTCCTGCTGTTCCTGTCGGCGGCCATCGCCGGGCTGCTGACGCCGTTGTTCCTCCAGATCGCGCCGCTGCCCCAGGAATCTGCGGCCAGCCTGCGCGCTGCGCTGACCAACGCCGAGAAGATCGGCCCGGTGCCCCCGCTCGGCGAGTTTCTGGCCGCGATCATCCCGGCCAACATCGTCAAGGCGGCGGCGGAGAACGCGTTCATCTCGCTGATCATCTTTTCGCTGGTCTTCGCCTTCGCCATCACGCGGGTCGGCCAGGAGGCCCGCACGCTGCTGACGAACTTCTTCGTCGCCATCCGCGACGTGATGCTGGTGGTGATCGACTGGGTATTGTGGATCGGTCCGGTCGGGGTATTCGCGCTGGCGTTAGTCGTCGGCGCGAAGGCGGGCACCGGCGCGTTCGGCGCGTTGCTCCATTATATCCTGATCGTCGCCAGCGTCGGCCTGGTCATCGCGGTCCTCGCCTATCCCGTGGCGGTGATCGGCGGCAGGGTGGGCCTGGGCCGCTACATCCGCGCCGCGATGCCCAGCCAGGCAGTGGCGATCAGCACCCAATCGTCGCTCGCGACGCTGCCGGTGATGATCGAGGGCGCCGCCGCGGTCGGCGTTCCCGTAGCCGTGTCCGGCGTCACCTTGCCGCTGGCAGTGGCGATCTTCCGCGCGACCGGCCCGGCGATGAACTTCGCAGTGGCGATCTATGTCGCCAAATGGTTCGGCGTACCGCTGCATCCCGCCACCCTGATGGTCGGCGCAGTGGTCGCGGCGCTTACTTCGCTGGGGTCGGTCAGCCTGCCCGGCACGGTCAGCTATGTCAGCGCCATTTCCCCGGTCGCGGCGACGATCGGCGCGCCGATCACGCCGCTCGGGTTGCTGGTCGCGGTCGAGACGCTGCCCGACATCATGCGCACCGTCGGCAACGTCACCTGGGACCTGGCGGCGACCGTCTGGCTGTCGCGTGGCGCCGGTGACGTCCCGCGCGACCATGCGGACGCGGTACTCGCGCAGGAGTCCTAGGGGTCAAGCACTTCCCCGGCAAAGGCCGGGCCCAGCTGCCACCCGTTGGAGGCGCAAAGCCACCTCACAAACCGCATCCATACTGGGCCCCGGCCTTCGCCGGGGAATAACACGCTTTCTACGCGCCGCGTCGAGCCAGGCCGCTATTTCAGCAGCACCAGCTCCTCGGCCATCGTCGGGTGCAGCGCCACCGTCTGGTCGAACGCGTCCTTGGTCAACCCCGCCTTCACCGCCACCGCAGCGGCCTGCAGGATTTCGGGCGCATCGGGACCGATCATGTGGAGCCCCACCACGCGCCCGGTCGTGCCTTCGCACACCATCTTGTACAGCGCGCGCTCGTTGCGGTCGGCGAGCACGTTCTTCATCGCCCGGAAATCGGACTGGTAGACCGCGATCGAGCCCAGCTTGTTCTTGGCCTCGCTCTCGGTCATGCCGACGCCGGCCATGGGCGGGTGGCTGAACACTGCATTCGGGATGCAGCTGTAATCGACCTTGTGCGGCTTGTTGCCGAAGATCGTGTCGGCGAACGCCTGGCCCTCGCGGATCGCCACCGGCGTCAGCTGCACGCGGTTGGTGACGTCGCCCACTGCGAAGATGCTCTCCACCGAGCTGCGATTCTCGTCGTCGACCTTGACCGCGCCCATGTCGTCGATCTCGACTCCGACTTCCTCCAGCCCCAGGCCCGCGGTGTTGGGCTTGCGGCCGGTGGCGAACAGCACGCAATCGACTTCGATTGGTTCGAACTTGCTCAGCTCGACGCGCAACGCGCCGCCTTCGATCTGTTCGATCTTGCGGAACTCGGAATGGAACCGGAAATCGATGCCCTTGGTGATCGAGATCTGCAGCAACCGGTCGCGGATCGAATGGTCGTAGCCGCGCAGGATCACGTCGGTGCGGTTCACCAGCGTGACGTGACTGCCCAACTCGTTGAAGATGCCGGCGAATTCGTTGGCGATATAGCCGCCGCCGGCGATGAGGACGCGCTTGGGCAGCTTGTCGAGATGGAAGACCTCGTTCGAGGTGATCCCCAGCTCGCTGCCGGGGAATTCCGGCACCAGCGGATGCGCGCCGGTGGCGATCAGGATGTGCTTGGCCGAGACTTTGCGCCCGCTCGCCAGCGTCACTTCGTTCGGCCCGCTGACCGTCGCGCGCTCGTTGAAGACCTCGACCTGGTTGTTGTGCAGCGTCTGGGTATACAGCCCGTTCAGCCGGTCGACATCGGCCAGCACGTTGTCGCGCAGCGTCGCCCAGTCGAAGCGGCAGTCGGGCACGTCCCAGCCGAAGCGGCGCGCGTCCTTCAGATCCTCGGCGAAGTGCGCGCCGAAGATCAGCAGCTTCTTGGGCACGCAGCCGCGGATGACGCAGGTGCCGCCGACCCGGTACTCCTCCGCAACCGCCACCCGGGCGCCATATGCCGCCGATACGCGCGAGGCACGAACGCCGCCGGATCCTGCGCCGATGACGAATAGGTCATAGTCATAGTCGGCCATGGCGATCCTTGAATCCTGCTTCGCGTGAGCACGGGATATGGGTGGAAGTGACGGGAAATGCGAGCCGGGCTCAGCGCTTGCGGACGAACTCCGCGCGCAGCACCAGGCCCTTGATGCCGTCATACTTGCAGTCAATTTCCTGCGGATCGCCGGTCAGCCGGATCGACTTGATCAGCGTGCCCCGCTTCAGCGTCTGGCCCGCACCCTTGACGGTCAGGTCCTTGATCAGCGTGACCTGATCGCCGTCCTGCAGAAGGTTGCCGACCGAATCGCGCACCTCGACCGCGTCCCCGGTGTCCACCGCTGCAGCCGCCTGGCCGGCGGGGACCCATTCCCCGCTCGCCTCGTCATAGACATAGTCCTCGTCGCTCATGCGCCGAATGCCCGGCGCATCAGATCGGTGGTCGACGCGTCGAAGGTGCCGCCCTGGTCGGCGGCCCTGGCCATTTCCTTCCCCAGCTCCACGCCGAACTGGTCGAACGCGTTGATGCCCAGCAGCACCGCGTTCACGAAGGTGCGCTGTTCGTAGAAGGCGAGCAGCGCACCCAGCGTGCGCGGATCGAGGTCGTCGATCAGCAGCGTCGAGGACGGGCGGTTGCCGGGATAGGCGCGCGCCTTGTCCTCGGCGTCGCGTCCGGCCATCAGCGCGGCGCCTTGCGCGAACATGTTGAGCAGCAGCTGGCGGTGATGATCCTCGGCAAGCACGTCGCCCGCTTCGATCACGCCGACGAACTCCACCGGTACCAGCCGCGTGCCCTGGTGGAGCAGCTGGAACACCGCATGCTGCGCGTCGGTGCCGACGCCGCCCCAGGTGATCGGCGCGGTCGGCCAATCCACTGGCTGGCCTTCGGCGGTCACGCGCTTGCCGTTCGACTCCATCTCCAGCTGCTGGAGGTAGGAGGGCAGCAGCCGCAGCCGCTCGTCATAGGCAAAGATCGCGCGGGTCTCGCAGCCCAGCGCCTGCGTGTAATAGAGGTCGGCGAACGCGGCGAGGGCAGGGGCATTCTGCGCCAGCGGCGTCAGGCGGAAGTGGCGATCCATCTCGGCGGCGCCTTCCAGCATTTCTTCGAACGCGGTCCATCCCAGCGCCAGCGCGGCCGGGAAGCCGATCGACGACCATAGCGAATAGCGCCCGCCGACTGACTCGGAGAAAGGCAGCACGCGGGTCTCGTCGACGCCCCACTCGATTGCCTTTTCCGGCGCGGCGGTCAGCGCGATCACCTTGCCATAGGGATCCTCGACGCCGCCCTGGGCCAGCCAGGCCAGGGCGCTCTCGGCGTTCAAAATCGTTTCGGTAGTGGTGAAGGTCTTCGACGCGACCGCGACGATGGTCGCGGCAGGATCGAAATTCTTGACCGCTTCTTCCAGCGCCACGCCGTCGACGTTCGACACGATCGCCACGTCATAGCGGTCGGACTCACGTCCCAGCGCGTCAACGAGAAGCTCAGGCCCCAGTGCCGAGCCGCCGATGCCGATGTGCAGGATGTGCCGCACCGGGCCGAGCGCCTCGGCTTCGATCGCGTCGATCAGCGCGCGCATGCGGGCGTGAAAGCCCTTTGCCAGCGAGACGCTCTCAGGTGATCCTTCGCCGCGCTGCGCGGTGTGCTCGACCGCGCGGCCTTCGGTCACGTTGATCGCCTCACCCGCGAACAGCGCGTCGCGCTTGGCCGACAGCCCCATTTGTTCGGCGAGCGCCGCGAAAGCCTGAACCGCCTCGGGCGTGAGATGCGTCTTCGACCAGTCGAAATGAATGCCCGCCACATCTGCCGACAGCGTGGCGACGCGGTTGGCATCGCCCTCGAACAACTGCGCCAGCGTGCGGCGCTCGAGGTTCCGGATGGGCGACCAGTCGGGCAATGCCATGTTCATCTCCTGTAGGGCAGCATCTGCCGCACGCCCCTACGCGCCCGAAACGGTCGCGGCCACCCGTATTCATCGGCTTGACGCCACCCTTCAGCCCAAGCAGAGCAGCCTCATGGAAAACGCGCCTCCTGCCGAGCCCAACGACCAGCCCGCACGCGCGGCCTCGACTCCGGCGAAGCCCAAGTCGGAATGGAAGGATCTCGCTTCCTTCCTGGTGAAGCTGGCGCTGATCGTGTTCGTGGTGCGCAGCTTCATCTTTTCGCCCTTTTCGATCCCCAGCGAATCGATGCTGCCGCGGCTGCTGATCGGCGACTATCTGTTCATCACCAAGTGGAACTACGGTTATTCCAAGCACTCGCTGCCGTGGAGCCTTCCGCTGATCCCGGGCCGGGTGTTCCCCGGCACGCCCGCCCGCGGCGACGTGGTGGTGTTCAAGGCGCCCCCGGGCAACGACACGGACTGGATCAAGCGCGTCATCGGCTTGCCGGGCGATACCGTGCAGATGGTCGACGGCCAGCTGATCTTGAACGGGAAGCCGGTCCCCAAGCAGCATGTCGCCAATTTCGTGCTGCCGATCACGCCCAATTTTCAGCGCTGCCAGCCGCAGTTCGAGCAGATCGATGCGCAGGGCAACGCCGTCTGCGCGATCCCGCGTTTCCGCGAGACGCTGCCGAACGGCAAGCAATATGACGTGCTCGACCAGGGCATGCTGCCCAAGGACAATACCGGCGTCTACACCGTGCCCGCCGGCCACGTCTTCATGATGGGCGACAACCGCGACAATTCGATGGACAGCCGCTTCAGCCATGAAGAGGGCGGCATCGAATTCGTGCCGCTCCAGAACATCGAGGGTAAGGCGATCGTCAACTTCTGGTCGACCGATGGCAGCGCCAGTTGGCTGCTCCCGTGGACCTGGTTCACCGCCGCGCGCTGGAACCGGATCGGAGAAGGCTTCTGAGTACGCCGACGCTGGCGGACTGGCTTGCCAAGACGTTCGGCCGCAAGCCCGCTGCTCTGAGCAGCTATGAGCGGGCACTGACTCATGGCAGCCAGGCCGCCGACAATTACGAGCGGCTGGAGTTTCTGGGCGACCGGGTACTGGGGCTGTGCATCGCCGAATGGCTGTTCGAGCGCTTTCCCCAGGAGCCTGAAGGCGCATTGTCCCGCCGCCTCAACGCGCTGGTGACCGGTCCCGTTTGTGCCGAAGTCGCGCGCGAAATGGGTGTGGTGCCGCATCTCCGCCTGGGCAAGCAGGCGCGCGATGACGGCGCCGCCGACAGCGACAATGTGCTGGGTGACGTGATGGAGGCGCTGATCGGTGCCTTCTACCTGGAACAGGGCCTGGAGGCCGCGCGAGACTTCATACGCAAGGCATGGAGCGATCGCGTCGACATCCATGCCAAGGCGCCGAAGCACCCCAAATCGGCACTTCAGGAATGGGCTGCGGCGCAGAACCGGCGCGCGCCCGAATATGAGGTCGTGGACCGCTCCGGCCCGAACCACAGCCCACGCTTCACCGTGAAGGTTGCTATCGGCAAGTTCGCCGAGGCGACGGGGGAAGGCACCTCCAAGCAGGAAGCCGAAACCGAAGCGGCGGAAGCGCTGTTGAAGCAGTTGGAAAAGTGACACGTTCCTCCCGGCAGCGGGAGGGAACGCTAGGAATGCATGTATGAACATTGAAACCCAACGCTGCGGCTTGGTCGCGATCGTCGGCGCGCCGAATGCCGGCAAGTCCACGCTGGTGAATGCTCTGGTGGGGCAGAAGGTCGCGATCGTCTCGCCCAAGGCGCAGACCACGCGTACCCGGCTGATGGGCCTGGCGATCCAAGATGAGACCCAGCTGCTGCTGGTCGACACTCCCGGCATCTTCACGCCAGAGCGGCGGCTCGACCGAGCGATGGTCGCCGCTGCCTGGGATGGCGCCAAGGATGCCGATGTGATTGCACTGGTGGTGGACGGCAAGGCCGGCGTCGGCAGCAAGGTCCAGGCGATCATCGAGAGCCTGGCCGCGCGTCCCGAGCCCAAGATCCTGATCCTCAACAAGGTCGATGTCGCCGACAAGCCGCGCCTGCTCGGCCACGCCGCCAAGCTTAACGAGGCATTCGCGTTCGAGGAGACCTTCTTCGTCTCGGCGCAAACCGGCGACGGCGTCGAGGAGATGAAGGCAGCGCTCGCCGCGCGCATGCCCCAGGCGCCCTGGCACTTTCCCGAGGATCAGGTCTCCGATGCCACCGACCGCATGCTCGCCGCCGAAGTCACCCGCGAGCAGCTCTATCTCCAGCTTCACGCCGAGCTTCCCTATGCCTCGGCAGTCGAGACCGAGAAGTACAGTGAGCGCGAGGACGGCTCGGTCGAGATCCACCAGCAGATACTCGTCGAGCGCGACACCCAGCGCGCGATCGTGCTCGGCAAGGGCGGCACGCGCATCAAGGAAATCGGCGCCCGCGCCCGCGCCGAGCTGTCGCGGGTCATGGGAGTTCCGGTGCACCTCTACCTGCACGTCAAGGTGAAGCCGGGCTGGGAGAATGACCGCTCGCTCTACCGCGAGATCGGGCTCGACTGGGTCGAATAGCCGCTCAGCTGCTCAGCACGCCTTCGACCCAGGCCGGCACCAGCGTGCCGGCTGTGCCCATCCGGCTCTCGTCGAACCAGATGCTACCCTCCGAGGGATCAAGATTAAGCTCAAGCGTCTGCGCGCCGTGATGCTTGGCGGTCCGCACGAACCCCGCGGCCGGGTAGACCGCGCCTGAGGTTCCGATCGACACGAACAGGTCAGCCTGTGCCAACGCCGCTTCGATCGCGTCCATATGGTACGGCATCTCGCCGAAGAACACGATGTCGGGCCGCAGTGCCGCCATCTGGCAGGCGGGGCAGGGGGTGCCGGGAGGAAGCGGCGCCTGCCACGGCACCCGCGTCCCGCACGAAGCGCACAGCGCTGAAGTAAGCTCGCCATGCATGTGGATCATGCGCGTCGATCCGGCGCGCTCGTGCAGATCGTCGACATTCTGCGTGACCAGCAGCAGCCCGCCCGGCCACTCGGCATCCAGCCGCGCCAGCGCCTCGTGCGCGGCGTTGGGCTGAACCGTGCCGAGCTTCGCGCGCCGGTCATCATAGAAGCGGTGCACCAGCTCGGGCTGCCGCCACAGCGCCTCGGGCGTGCAGACATCCTCGACCCGATGCCCTTCCCACAGCCCGCCCGGACCGCGAAAGGTAGCCACGCCGCTCTCGGCTGACACGCCGGCGCCGGTGAGGATCACGATGTTCTGAATGTCGCCCATGGCTGCAAAGGTAGTGGGTCGCTGGGCCGGTCGCCACGCCGCTGCCGCAATCGCCCCGCAGCTTCCCCGCTGAACCGCTGGGGACGCCGGGTCATGCTGATTGTCGCGTTGCTGCTTTCGTCCGCCGTGCAGGACCGACCCAGGGCATTTCCGGGCGGGGACGAGACGATCCCGCCGGTCCTGCCCAAACGCAGCTGCCAGCCGGTAGCGGGTGAGGACGTGGTGGTCTGCGGCAAGGCCGATCCCGACCGTTTGCGCGTCCGCACCATCGAGGCCGATCCCTACCGCGAAAAGCCGCTGCGGGCCGAATTCGACCTTCGCGGGGTTGGCAAGGCCGATGTGCAGGCGGTGCAGCGGACCTTTCCCGGCGCTAGCGTTCCCGGTGTGATGTTCTCGCTCAAGATGCCGTTCGGCAAGAAGAAGGACCAGGACGAATAACCCTGTCGCTTGGCCGTTCGCTGGTGCAAAAGCGCGGCCATGACTAGCATCGGTATCTTTGGCAGCATGGGACGGATGGGACAGGCGATTGCGGAGGTCGCGCCCGAACTGAACGCGCCAGTCGCCGGCGGGTGCGATATGGGTGGGGACGCCGACGCACTTGCCCGCAAGGCCGATACGCTGGTCGACTTCTCCGCTCCTGCGGCTTTGGAGGCGCATCTGGCCTCTGCGCGAGCCGCCGGCACCCCGATCATGATCGGCACCACCGGGCTTGGCGCCCGGCACCACGCCCTGATCGACGAAGCTGCGCGCGACATCGCCGTACTCCAGACCGGCAATACCTCGCTGGGTATCGGCCTGCTCTCGCACCTCGTGCGCGAAGCCGCGGCACGGCTCGGTGCCGACTGGGATATCGAGATCGTCGAGATGCACCACCGCAACAAGGCCGATGCCCCCTCTGGCACGGCGCTGATGCTTGGGGAGGCCGCAGCCAAGGGCATTGGCACGACGTTGAGCGAAGCCGGCGTGCAAGGGCGCGCCGGGCTGACCGGCCCGCGCGCTAACGGCACGATCGGCATGGCGTCGCTTCGCGGCGGATCGGTGGTTGGCGATCACACCGTCGTCTTCGCCACCGCCGGCGAGCGGATCGAACTCATCCACCGCGCCGACGACCGCGCGATCTTCGCCCGGGGCGCGGTGCGTGCCGCGCTCTGGCTCGCCGGCCGTGCTCCCGGCCGCTACACGATGGATCAGGTTCTCGGCGTGTGAAGAAGGCGGAGGTCGTTCAATTCTTCGCACGCCTCGCCGAAGACAATCCGCACCCCAAAACCGAACTCGAATCGGTAAACGCCTTCACGCTGCTGGTGGCGGTGGTGCTCTCGGCCCAGATGACCGACGCCGGTGTCAACAAGGCGACGCGTCGGCTCTTCGCCGAAGCCGACACGCCCGAGAAGATGGCGGCATTGGGTGAAGAGACGCTGCGCGACCGGCTGAAGACGATCAATTTCTACAACACCAAAGCCAAAAACGTTCTTGCGCTGAGCCGCGCCCTGATCGAGCAGCATGGTGGCGAAGTGCCTGCCGAGCGCGAGCAACTCGAAGCGCTGCCGGGCGTCGGCCGCAAGACGGCGAATGTCGTGCTGAATTCTGCCTTTGGACGCGAGACCTTCGCGGTCGACACGCACATCTTCCGCGTCTGCAATCGCATCCGCCTCGCTCCCGGCAAGACCCCGCTTGCGGTCGAATTGAAGCTCGAAAAAGCAGTGCCGCAGCCTTTCCGGCTGCATGCGCATCATTGGCTGATTCTGCACGGCCGCTACACGTGCAAGGCGCGGACGCCGGAATGCTGGCGCTGCGCCGTCGTCGACCTTTGCCCCTACAAGCCCAAGACGCCGCCGCCCACGACCCGCACCCCGCGCGCATCGAAGCCTGTCGAGCAACCATAAATCGACTGGCGCCACCTGCCAGCCTTTGCTAGGCGCTTGGCGGACGCACCCGTAGCTCAGCTGGATAGAGCGCTGCCCTCCGAAGGCAGAGGCCACAAGTTCGAATCTTGTCGGGTGCACCAGCAACAATCTTCGGTACGAACCTGTCGGAGACGCCGCCGCCCATCCTGCGGTCAAACATCCATGCCGAACGCTGGCTTTGGTGTGCCAATCCCGAACATCTTGCTGAAGGATGATGCTCGCGGACGGAGAAACGAACGGGTTCGCGCCCGCTTCGAGAAGGTGGACCACCTTGCCGGGGAAAGCGCAGGCTGACATCCGCGCTCCTGCACAGGACGTAATCAGGTCCGATGGAATGGACGAACTGAACCAGGCCGTCTGGATCCGCCGGGTATGTCCTGAGCGACGCGTGACTATCCCCCTCGACGATATGCCAATGAAGCCCGGGCGTTGAATCGAACCCCTTCAGCTGTTCAGGCGCGATGCCGGTGTTTCGCCACAACGGCGGTACGAGGATGTGGACCTCAGCCTCGGTGGCAAGGCTCTTGATCAGCGGGGCAACGTTGTTGTCGAACCACCAGGGGGTGACCACCGGCAGGTAGAAAAGGGCTTTGGCCATATAGCTATGATAGTAAACGCGCGGCGCTCGCGGGCCGGGCACCGCCAAAATCATTTGCAGCGCCAAGGAGCTTCCATGACCGACTTCGCGATGATCGAGATTGCTTCGGACCAGCTTAGCGCCGCCATCAACCCGTTCGGCGCGGAGTTGTCGCACCTGCGCGACGCCAGCGGACGAGAGCTGATGACTGATGCCGACCCCGCTTTCTGGACCGGGCGGGCGCCGCTGTTGTTCCCCATCGTCGGACGGCTCTCCGGGGATCGATATCGGCTCGATGGTCAGGAATATGCCCTGCCGCAGCATGGCTTCGCCCGGCGACAGGCGTTCGAAGTCGCGGCGCAAAGTGCGTCGCGGGCAGTGCTACGGCTGACCGACAATGATGCAACGCGCGCAGTGTATCCGTTCGCCTTCACGTTCGACGCGGCCTACACGCTCGACGGCGCGACGCTGGCGATCGACGTGACCGTCACCAATCGTGACGACCGGCCGATGCCGGCCAGCTTCGGCTTCCATCCGGCCTTTGCCTGGCCGTTGCCGTTCGGCCTTCCGCGCGAGGCCCACCGGATACTGTTCGAAAAGCCGGAGCCCGCCGGACTCGCCGCGATCGTGCCGGGCGGCTTGATCGGCCCGCAAAGACTTCCGTCGCCGCTGCATGCCCGCGAATTGCCGCTAGACGATGCCTTGTTCGCCCATGACGCGCTGGTCTGGACCGAACTCGAAAGCCGCAAGCTGCGCTATGACGGCGGCAGCGGGCCAGGGCTGGACATCGGCTTCGAAGGCATGCCGAAGCTCGGCATCTGGACCAAGCCCGGGGCGCGGTTCATCTGCGTCGAGCCGTGGCACGGCATCGCTGACCCCGAAGGTTTCGACGGCGAAATATGGGACAAGCCTGGCATGCTTCGCTTTGAACCGGCCGAGGCGCGGACGTTCAGCATGCAGGTGACGTTGGCGGCGTGAACCGCTACAGCGCCGCGATGCCTTCCCCCCAAGACCGCCGTACCTTCGCGATCATCTCCCATCCTGACGCGGGCAAGACCACGCTCACCGAAAAGCTGCTGCTGTTCGGTGGCGCGATTCATTTGGCCGGCGAGGTCAAGGCGCGCGGCCAGGCGCGTCGCGCCCGCTCGGACTGGATGAAGATCGAGCAGCAGCGCGGCATCTCGGTCACCAGCTCGGTGATGACGTTCGAGCGGCAGGGGATCACCTTCAATCTGCTCGATACGCCGGGCCACGAAGACTTTAGCGAAGATACTTATCGCACTCTCACCGCCGTCGATTCGGCGGTGATGGTGATCGACGTCGCGAAGGGCATCGAGAGCCAGACACGGAAGCTGTTTGAGGTCTGCCGGCTTCGTAACGTCCCCATCATCACCTTCGTCAACAAGGTCGACCGCGAAGGGCGCGAGGTGTTCGACATTCTCGACGAAGTGGCGAACCTGCTCCAGCTCGACGTTACGCCGATGACCTGGCCGGTCGGCATGGGCGGCACGTTCGAAGGGATCTTCGACCTCGCCACCAACCGCCTGCTGCTTCCCGAAGGGGACAGCCGCGAGTTCCAGGGCAAGGTGATCCAGACCAGCGGCCTCGACGATCCACAGCTCGACGCAATCGTCAGTCCTGAAAACCTCGCCAAGCTGCGCGACGATGTCGAGCTGGCCCAGGCAGGCTACCCCGAATTCGATGGCGAAGCGTACCGTAACGGCGATCTGACGCCGGTGTATTTCGGATCCGCGCTCAAGGAGTTTGGAGTCGATTCGCTGATCGAGGCGATTGCCGAGTTCGCGCCTCCGCCGCACGCCCTGCCTGCCGAGCCCGCGCCAGTCGCGCCGGATGCCGGCCAGGTCTCCGGATTTGTGTTCAAGGTTCAGGCGAACATGGACCCCAATCACCGCGATCGCATCGCCTTCATGCGGCTGGTGTCGGGTACCTTCAAGCGCGGCATGAAGCTGACGCCCACGGGGCACGGCAAGCCGATCGCGATCCATTCGCCGATCCTGTTCTTTGCCCGCGAGCGCGAACTTGCCGACGAAGCCTATCCCGGCGACATCATCGGCATTCCCAATCACGGTGTGCTGCGCGTGGGCGACACGCTGTCGGAAAAGGCGGATGTGCGCTTCACCGGCCTGCCAAATTTCGCGCCCGAGATCCTGCGCCGCGTGCTGCTAAAGGATCCGACCAAGACCAAGCAGTTGCGCAAGGCGCTGGACGACATGGCGGAAGAGGGCGTGACCCAGGTCTTCTATCCCGAGATCGGCTCGAACTGGGTCATCGGCGTGGTCGGACAGCTCCAGCTGGACGTGCTACTCAGCCGGCTCGATGCCGAGTACAAGGTAGCGGCAGGGCTTGAGATGGCGCCGTTCGAGACCGCGCGCTGGATCTCCAGCGACGATCCGGCCGCGCTCAAGGAGTTCGCCGAGCTGAATCGCGGGGCGATGGCCAAGGATCGCGACGGCAATCCGGTGTTCCTTGCGAAGTCCGCCTGGGAGGTCGGCTATATCGCCGACCGTTATTCAAAGGTGACCTTCGCCGCGACACGCGAGCGCTGACACGAAAAGAGCCGGACAGCCTCGCGGCCATCCGGCTCCCGTGCGACCCGAAGAGCTGCGCCCTCGGAACCCCTGCTATATGGCCGAGGGCCGTCGCGGACGCGATCCGGGACAAATGCGCCTCGGAACAGTACCGGCCCGGGCGTTTCCCGTGCGGAGCTCTACTTAAGCGGTCTGGCCGCGCGGCCGGCGCTCAAGCTTTTCCCAGCTTGTCTTTCAACGCAGCTAGACCGCCGAACGGGCCCGTTTCCGCCGCCTGGCGCCTGGCCTCCTCCTCACTGATCACCCCGGCTTCGCGCAACGCCGCGGCGGCGTTGGGGCTGCGCGGATAGGGATCGAGACCCAGGGCAAGCGTTTCGGCGGCCGCCTCGCCCAGATCGATGGTGCCGCCGGTGTAGAATACCGTGTCGCACTCGTCGGCGCTCAACTCGAACTCATCTTCGCCCGCCGCGCCATCGCTCGGCTCGGGCACGAAGCGAATGGCGAAATCTTCCTCGATACGCACCGGCAGCGGCTCGTCGGTGACGATGCATGCCTGAGTAACCGCGCCGGAGACATGCCCACGGGCGACCACGCCGGCGGCATCCCGGCGCAAGGTGAACTGCGCTTCCAGTCTCTCGACGGACACGATGTCGAACCGCCGGGCGAGCGCAGCGCGTTCCTCGGGCTCGGCATGAATATCGACCTTGCTTTCGCCTGCGCCGATCTGGTCGAGGCGGAGAGGGCGCGACAATTCGGGGTTCACAGCGTCGGAGGTCATCGGGGCAACTCGCCAGCGGTCAAAGTGGAAAGGGAGGTGGCGTTGAGCCGGTCGCGAAGCGCCAGCAACTGCCCCTCGACATGCGCGCGCGCTGCCTCGTCCGGCACGTGCCCGCGATACACGTTGCGGTCGATCACGGCGCGGAAGGATCCTTCGGCCAGTCCGGTGCGGAACGCGCCCAGACGTCCGCCGAGCATGCCCATCATCTTGCCCATGTGCTTGCCGACGACGACATCGCCGATGCCGATCTCGCGCAACTGCCCATCCATGTCTTCGATGAAGCACTCGGCGAGCACGGTGCTGGATGCGATCCCTTCCGGCTCGGCTTCGAGTCGGAGCAACACCATCGCCAGCACCGCCGCGATCATGTCGAAGCGCCCGTCGATCGTGTCGGGGACGGCACCCTCGCGATACCAGTGAGGCGCGCGGCCAAGCGCCACGACCTGATCGTAGAGAAGCGGAGCGGTGCCGCGGTCTGGCTTGCCGAACAGCCGCTGGAACATGCGCATCGTCGTGTCTTGTCCACCTGAACGGGAAGCGGCCTTGTTTGGCCGCATTTTGCTGCATATTGAGGCGAATGGCGTGCGATGCAATCCGCACGCGCGTGCTGTCGCGTAGATCGTCTGGAGACTCTGATGCCGAACCCCGTCCGCCTGGCCGCCAGTACCGCGCTGCTCGCCGCTGCCTTGGGCGCTGCTGCCTGCACGCCGACCCGTACGCATCAGGGTTATGTCGTGGACAAGGAGCTGGTCGACGCCATCCAGCCCGGCATCGACAATCGCCAGTCGGTGCTGCAGACGCTGGGCCAGCCGACCCTGACCAGCCAGTTCAACAAGGGCGAATGGTATTACGTCTCTCGCGACAGCAGCAACTTCGGCTTTCAGGATCCCAAGGCGCGCACGCAGATGGCCCTGCGCGTGCGATTCGATGACACGGGCAACGTCCTGGGCGTCGATCGTATGGACGAAAAGCTGATTGCGAACGTGGGGACCTACGGCAAGACCACGCCGACGCTGGGCCGCGAGCGCGGGTTCTTCGAGGACCTGTTCGGCAATATCGGCACCGTCGGTGCACCCGGCATGGGTGGCGGGGGCGGCGCTGGCGGCGGGGGCGGCGGCCAATAATCTTCCTGTCTCATAGCTGACGGTTGCGTTCCCGCGTCGTTCAGCGTCGATCCTCCAGGAACGCGGGGTGCCGGCGAAACCGCCGGTGTCATGCAAGGAGGATGACATGAGGAAATTCATCACGGCGGCATTGCTCACCGCCGTCGCACTGCCTGCCGCAGCGATGCCGGGCGTTGCCAGCGCTCAGTCCAGCCGCGAGCTGCGTGGCGACCGCCAGGACATTCGCGAGGAACGCCGCGAGTTGCGAGACGCGTACCGCCGCGGCGATCGCAGCGATATCCGCGAGGAGCGGCGCGACGTACGCGAAGCGCACCGCGAGTATCGCGAGGATTTGCGCGACCGGAACCGCAACTGGGGCCGTGACGATTGGCGCGGCTACCGTTCCAACAATCGCACCGTGTTCGCCCGCGGTGCTTGGAATGCCCCGTTCCGCTACACCCGCTTTCGCCCAGGGGCCCGCATCGGTGCGCCATATTATGGCGGACGGTATGTGATCGCCGATCCTTGGCGCTATCACCTGCCGCGTGCGGGTCGGTACCAGAATTGGGTGCGTCACTATAATGACGTGCTGCTGATCGACACGCGCCGCGGGGTCGTCGTCAACGTTCTGCCCGGCTTTTACTGGTAAGTGGTGCACCCGGGCGGTGTCCGCCGCCCGGGGATTCGGCCGCGCCGATGCGGGCGGCGCGGCCGGTGTCCTGTTCGACACAGTCCAAAAGGGTAAGGACCGGTGGTCCTAACGCGCTGCTAAGCAATTCGGTCCGGCAGCCACGGCTTTTCGTGATTTCTCTCGCCCCCGCAAACGACTCGAAATCAAGATACGGACCGCCGCGTTAAGCCATGTAATATGTCCGAAATAGACAGATGTAATACCTGGCGCGTGAATCGACTTGCTACGACGCGGGACTGGCGAGATAAATAGCCTCCGAATCGGATCAACGGTCGAGGGGCGGACCATGATCATGACAGTCGTAGATGCTGCGGCACGTGAGGCAACGCTGTTTGCCGCTGTGTGGTTCATCTTGGGTGGTATCGATGATTTGTTGGTCGATATCATCTTTGGTATACGGTTGCTGATACTGCGGCTGCCGACTTCTACCCGACGAGGACCGGTCGCCGCTTTATCCGAGTTGCAGCCTGCGCCCGCGAGGATCGCGATATTTCTAGCGGCTTGGGATGAGTCCGCTGTCATCGGGCAGATGCTGCGGGCAACATTGTCGCGGTTCGACTATGCCGATTATCGGATTTACGTCGGCTGCTACCCGAACGATCCGCAGACGATTGCAGTCGTACGCGACGTAATGGCCGCCGATCCCCGGGTGCGGATGGTCATCGGCCCGACGCCTGGACCGACCACCAAGGCCGATTGCCTCAACGCCATCTGGTTCGCCATGAGGGCGGATGAAGCGCGCGACGGCGATCGCTTCGCCGCCGTCATGCTCCATGATGCCGAGGATGTGGTGCATCCGCGCGAGCTCGCGGTCGTGGCTGGCTTGCTCGATCGCTTCGCCGCCGTGCAGATCCCGGTGCTACCCTTGCGTCATCCGCGCTCGCTGTTCGTGTCCGGCCATTATCTTGATGAGTTCGCGGAAGCCCATGGCAAGCAGCTGCTGGTGCGCCAGGCGATCGGCGCGGGACTTCCGCTCGCGGGTGTAGGTTGCGCTATCCGCCGGGACTTCATCGATGCGATCGCCTCAGACCGCGGCGGCATTCCGTTCGACGCCTCCAGTCTCACCGAGGATTATGAGCTTGGGCTATCTATCGGCGCAATGGGCGGGCGAACGATCCTCGCGCGGGTGGCGGATCCCCATACGGGCGATCTCGTCGCCGTCCGGGCGTATTTCCCGCACCAGGTACATGCGGCGGTCCGACAAAAGGCGCGGTGGATGACTGGAATCGCGCTTGCCGGCTGGGACCGGACGGGCTGGGCACCGCCCCGGCACCTTGGTGATCACTGGATGCGGATGCGCGACCGGCGGACGACGCTGGCGATCCCGGTGCTGGTGGTCGCCTATTGCGCCCTGGTGCTGTGGGGGCTGTCCTGGACCGGGCATGCGCTCTTCGGCGGTGCTGGTCCGAACGTGCCGCCCGCGCTCGCCTGGGTCCTGCGTCTCAACGCGCTGCTGCTTGCCTGGCGGACGGCGGTGCGGGCGCTGTTCGTGTACCGCGCTTATGGATGGCGCGAAGCCGCCCTGTCGGTGCCACGCACCATGGTGGCCAACTACATTGCGCTTCTCGCCGCCAGGCGCGCGTTGTTCCTGTACCTCGGCATCCTGGCGGGTGGCGCGCCGCGATGGGAGAAGACCGCGCATCACTTTCCGGACGACACGAAGCTTGCCGAAGCGTGACCGGCCGCGGCCGGCCGCTGCGCTTTCTGGCGCTGATCCTGAGCGGGTGGATCGGGTTCCGCACGGTAGAGCGCTGGCCGGACGGCGCTTCGCTGCCCGACGGGCTAAAGGCATTGTCTCCCTTGCCGCTATCGGCAGAAGCGCGACCGCGGCTTCGGATGCCTCGCCCCGTGGAGACACTCCCAGCCGAACGGGCGCCGGCGCTGACGCTGCCATCATCGAAGGCGCTCGTCTCCACCCAACTTGCCACGCCCACCCGCGCCTTCGCAAAGCCATCTCGCGCCCTCATCACATTCATTGGAAAGACGGCGCCAGGATTGCCGCGGATCATCCTCGGCGCCTCGATACCCACTCCGTCGCCGACGCTCCTTGCGCAACCCGCCAGCCTGCCACCTTCGCCGGACCGGTGGTCGGTAAGCGCCTGGGCCGTAGTGCGCCCGGGTGCGGGTCTGGGCGCAGCTCCTGGCGGTGGCCAGCTCGGAGGAAGCCAGGCGGGAGTCCGCGTGGCGTGGCTGATCGCGCCAGCTGCGCGCATCGCCGCTTTTGGACGTGCTACCACCCCGATGCGCGGCCGTGGCGCGGAGGCCGCACTCGGGCTCGAATGGCAACCCAGCCGAGCGCCGCTGCGACTGGTGATCGAGCGCCGCGTCGGTTTGGATGGAACGCGCGGAGGTTTCGGCGCAGGGGTCGTCGGGGGGACCGATGGCGAGATCGCCCCCAGCTTTCACCTGGAGAGCTACGGGCAGGCAGGCGCGATCCGCCGCGACCGGATCGAGCCTTATGCCGATGGTGCGGCGCGCCTCACGCGACGGGTCGGTCGCGTTGGGCCCTTGAGGCTTGCGGTCGGTGCCGGCCTATGGGGTGCGGCGCAACGTGATGCCGCACGATTGGATGTCGGACCGTCCGTGACCGTGGGAGTGCCCATCAGGGGCCGATCGGTGCGAATGGCACTGGATTGGCGACAGCGTGTCGCCGGCGATGCCCGCCCGGGTTCGGGCCTGGCGCTCACCCTCGGGGGCGACTTCTAGCCGATCGGCCATCCGGATCGCGTGCGGCTTTTGCAAGCGGGGCCAAACACGGTATCTCCGCGTGCAATGGACCTGTACCTCCCTATCGCCAATCTGTCGGTGAACGCGCTCGTCATCGTCGCCCTGGGTCTGGGCGTCGGGCTGCTCTCCGGCATGTTCGGAGTCGGCGGCGGATTTTTGACGACTCCGCTGCTGATTTTCTACGGCATCCCGCCCACGGTGGCGGCCGCATCTGCGGCAAGCCAGGTAACCGGGGCCAGCGTGTCGGGGGTGTTCGCGCACTTCCGCCGTGGCGGCGTCGACGTCCATATGGGCGCGGTGCTGGTCGTCGGCGGCGTCCTCGGTAGCATCGCCGGCGCTGGGCTGTTCACCATGCTTCAGGCAAGCGGCCAGATCGATACCGTGATCGGCATCCTCTACGTGCTGATGCTCGGGTCGATCGGCGGGCTGATGTTTCAGGAATCGGTCGGCGCCGTCCGGGTCGCACGCGGTGCTCGCGCTGCCAAGCCGCGGAAGCGGCGCCATCATCCCCTGGTGGCGATGCTGCCGCTACGGTGGCGCTTCTACAGGTCGGGGCTGTACATCTCGCCACTGGCGCCGCTGATCCTGGGCTTCTGCACCGGCGTGCTGACAGTGTTGCTGGGCGTGGGTGGCGGGTTCATCCTCGTGCCGGCCATGCTGTACCTGCTCGGCATGGGCACGCAGGTGGTGGTCGGCACCTCGCTGTTCCAGATCCTGTTCGTCACTGCCGCGGCGACTCTGGTCCACGCGACTACCACCAAGGCGGTGGACATCGTGCTCGCGGCATTGCTGCTGCTCGGCTCGGTCACCGGCGCCCAGCTCGGCGCACGCTTCGCCCAGAAGATGCGGCCCGAATATCTCCGCCTTGCCCTCGCCGTGATGGTGCTGATCGTCGCCCTGCGGATGTTCCTCGGCCTCGTCTGGCGGCCGGATGAAATCTACTCGGTCGAATTGTCATGAGGCGGGCGTGGCTTGCGGTAGCCGCCGCGCCCTTGCTGATGGGGCAGGCGCAGCCGGTGCTCGTTCCAGACGTGTCGCAGCGCGCTATCGAGATAGCCTACAGCTTCACCGGCGCCGAGCTGCTGCTCTTCGGTGCCATTCTCTATCCCGACAGCCCCGCACCCGATCATAACCGTGCGGGTGCCGACATCGTCATCGTGGTGAAGGGACCGACCGAATCGGTGCTTGTCCGCGAAAAGGAGAAGTTCGCGGGCATCTGGGTGAACGCAGATCGCATGCGCTATCGGTCGGCACCCAGTTTCTATGCCATCGCATCGTCGCGACCGGTCCGCGAGCTGGTCGACGACCGTACCCGCGCAATCTACGAGCTGGGCCTCGACAGCCTCCAGCTTTCCCCAGCCTCGGGTGCCTCCCCCGACGTCCAGTCCCGGTTCGACGCCGGAATGGTCGACCTGCGCAGCCGCCGCGGCCTGTATTACGAAGCCTCCAGGGCGGTGGAGATCACCGACGGGGTACTTTATCGCGCCCGGCTCCACATCCCGGCACGCGTTCCCGTCGGTAAGTTCACCGCCGAGACCTTTCTTATCCGCGACGGCAGGGTACTCGCCGCGGCGGTGCGGCCGATCGACATCCGCAAATCCGGGTTCGAGCGCTTCGTCGCTCGCTCGGCCGACCGCCACTCGTTGGCCTATGGACTGACCGCGGTGCTCTTGTCGGTGCTGCTCGGCTGGGGTGCTGGCGCCTTATGGCGCCGCTTCTAGCGCGCTAACCAAACCCAATCTTTACTTCCCGACGTCATAACTCTGCCGAATCGTGTGGGAGTATCCGATGGACGGTCATTTCGGCGGACGCGTTTTCGATCCGGCGAACGCACACCCTGCAGGGGAGGCGTTGTCGGCGCGCGTGCTGAAGCCGATCGGTGCCGTCATCGAAGTCGCTGGCTCGTCCAGCCGTATCATGCTCGACCCTGCCGAACTGGACGCACTCGCGGGCAGCAGCGATGCCGCGGTCGCCCATGCCGGACAGATGGGCAGTCAGGTCAAGGTGCGCGTGGGGGGCACCTGGCTGATCGCCAATGTCCGCTCGATGAAGCTCGATGGCAGCGGCGATCGGATCGTCGCTCAGATCGATTTCCTCGGCGAAGGCGATGAGGAGAAGCTCACCGGCAAGCTCTACAAGTTTCGCCGCGGCGTCACCCGCTACCCGACGCCGGGCGCGCTGATCTTCCCGGTGTCGACGCTGGATCTCAAGCAGATCTACGCCGCAGAGGACCGTGCCCATATCGAGGTCGGCAACGTCTATCCGACCAAGGATATTCGCGCCGCGCTGTACATCGACGCGATGCTCGGCAAGCACTTCGCGCTGCTCGGCTCTACCGGCACCGGCAAGTCGACTGCCGCGGCGCTGATCCTGCACCGCATATGCGAACTGGCGCCGCAGGGGCACATCGTCATGATCGATCCGCACGGCGAATATGCCAGCGCGTTCAAGACGACGGGCGCCCTGTTCGACGTCTCCAACCTGCAGATGCCGTACTGGCTGATGAACTTCGAGGAGCATTGCGAGGTCTTCGTGACCACGCGCGGTGCTGACCGCCAAGTCGATGCCGACATCCTCGCCAAGTGCCTGTTGCTCGCCAAGGGCAAGAACCGCCTTGCCGCCGAGATCGGCAAGCTCACCGTGGACGCGCCGATCCCGTACCTCCTGTCCGACCTTACTCAGATCCTCCAGCTGGAAATGGGCAAGATGGACAAGGCGACGGACACTGCGCCCTATCTGCGCCTGCGCAGCAAGATCGACGAGATCAAATCGGACCCGCGCTACGCCTTCATGTTCTCCGGCATGTTGGTAGCCGATTCGATGGCCGCATTCCTGGCGCGCATCTTCCGCCTCCCGGGGGGTGGCAAGCCCATCTCGATCATCGACGTATCGGGCGTGCCCAGCGAGATCACTTCCGTGGTCGTCGCCGTTCTCTCACGCATGGTGTTCGACTTCGCGATCTGGTCGCGCGGTGAGTCCAAGCGGCCGGTGCTGCTCGTGTGCGAGGAAGCACACCGCTATGTGCCCAATGAACGTAATGCCGACGGATCGTCGGTTGGCCGCATCCTCAGCCGCATCGCCAAGGAAGGCCGCAAGTACGGCGTGTCGCTCGGCCTGATCACGCAGCGCCCGTCCGACCTAGCCGAGGGCGTGCTTTCTCAATGCGGCACCATTCTGTCGATGCGCCTCAACAACGAGCGCGACCAGGCATTCGTGCGCGCGGCGATGCCTGAGGGCGCGCGCGGCTTCCTCGACTCGATCCCGGCGCTCCGCAACCGCGAATGCATCGCGGTGGGAGAGGGCGTCTCCACTCCGGTGCGCCTGCTGTTTGATGCGCTCGAGGAATCCAAGCGCCCGGCATCCGAAGATCCGCTCTTCTCGCAGCTATGGCGGGAGACCGGCGGCGAGGACCAGATGCTCGACCGCACCATCCGCCGCTGGCGCTCGCAAGGAAAGTAGGACCGCTTCT
Source organism: Sphingomonas sp. S2-65 (assembly GCF_021513175.1). Taxonomy (NCBI): domain Bacteria; kingdom Pseudomonadati; phylum Pseudomonadota; class Alphaproteobacteria; order Sphingomonadales; family Sphingomonadaceae; genus Sphingomonas; species Sphingomonas sp. S2-65. Next base: position 2,621,703 of record NZ_CP090953.1, read on the forward strand.
CCCTCTCCCGCTTGCGGGAGAGGGTAGGGGTGAGGGTTCGGCGCCACGCACTGTCGATCAGCGATCGGCCGGCACGACACCCCTGAACCGGAACGACCGGCTCTAACGAGCCTCAGTCCTCGTCCTTCTGCGCGCCCCGGCCGATCGGCACGGCCAGCAAATGGCTCAGCTTCGCCCGGAACGCGCCCAGATCGTCGCCGCTTAGCTGGCGCATCGAATTGAACGACACCGAGCGCGGGTTCACCGCGACGCCGTTCTTGTACATCTCGTAATGAAGGTGCGGACCGGTCGACAGGCCGGTATTGCCGACCGCGCCGATCTGCTGGCCCTTGCGGACATGCTCACCGCTGTGCACCAGGATCCGGCTGAGATGGCCATAGCCGGTGCCGAAGCCGTTGCCATGGTTCACCTTGATGAAGTTGCCATAGCCCGAGCTGCGTCCGGCGACCTGCACGGTTCCGTCGCTTGCGGCGAACACCGGCGAGCCCCAGGGTGCGGCGATGTCCACGCCGCGATGCATGCGGACATAGCCGAGGATCGGATGCCTGCGCATGCCGAAGCTCGACGAGAAGCGGCCGGGCGCCGGCATCGCCATCATGCCGCTGCTGTTGCCGCGGCCCAGCCCGTCGAACCATTCGGTTTTGCCGCCGGTTTGCCACGGCAGAAGCTGCACTTTCCTCGAACAGCCCGACAGCCCAGCATACATCAGGTTGCCCAGCTGCACTTCGCCGGTTTCGGCACGTGCCTGGCCAACGATGATGTCGAACTTGCAACCGGAATCGAGACCCGAAACCGGGACGCGGCTCGCCAGCGTCTTGATATAGGCCTCGACTGCCTTGGCCGGTGCGCCGGCAGCGCGAGCCGAGCGGTACAGGCTGCCGCCAATCGCGCCCTGAATGCGCAGCGGCGTATGGTCGATCGCGATCGGGATCTGCTTGAGCGAAAGCCCGCTGCCGCCGCGCGCGACCTCCAGCTTCAGGTCGAACTTGGCACGAAAGGCGAGCTTTTCCAGTGGCCGCGGCTGCGTCTTGTCGGCGCGGCGGCCCAGCGTCAGGTCCAGCAACGTGCCGGGCTGGATCTCGCCCAACGCCAAGGCTTCGGTTACCAGCGAGCCGACCCGTGCGGCATCGGCCTTGCCCACTCCGGATCGCTGCAACACGCCCAGCAGAGCGTCGCCCGAAGCTAGCTTGGCGGTGGATTCCAGGATCGGCCGTTCTGGCGTGTCGGTCAGCGGCGCTACCAGCCGCGTCGCGGCGACGCGGTAGCCGGTGGTGGCGCCCTGGCCCAGCGGCTTGATCGCCTGGGCTTGGGCGGCTTCCCAATCGGCGCCCTTCAAGGGCGCGGGAACGCTGCCATATATCGGGTTCTCGAGGCCAGGCGCCAACAGCCAGGTCAGCGTGCACAGGCCGATACAAGTCGCAACGCCGCGGAACCAGGTCAACGAACCGATCTGCGCGCCCAGGTCCGGCGCGAGGTCGAACGTACCGATCCGCGGCCGCACGATCAGAGCAGTGCTCACGCTGGCGGGCACATGCGCACGCGCCAACGCTGCCGTGCCGCCGCCACCTGGATTCAGTTCATGGTCGTTCCGCAGGAACAAGGCGTCACGCCCCCACTCGTTACGCTGTAGCCGCAACCCCCGGCTCGAGGCGAATCACTGTGGAGCAACGGGCTTAAAGTCAAATTAAGCAGCCAAAGCATGCAGCTTCCATACGCCGAGCCGGTTCGGGCCTGCGATAAAAGGAAGATGCCACAACAAATCTGGCTAAAAGTTAGAAGGTTAACGCTTTTCGGCAATCAGGGGGTGTTGCTTAAGGGCTGACTCGGAACGATCTTGTGCGGGACATGAGCCAGTTCGCGCGTTCTCCCATCACCGCCGTGCTGGGCCCGACCAACACCGGAAAGACCCATCTCGCGGTGGAGCGGATGTGCGGCCATGCCAGCGGCATGATCGGCTTCCCGCTGCGGCTGCTCGCGCGCGAAGTCTATGACCGCGTGGTCAAGATGAAGGGCGTCGAAAATGTCGGTCTGATCACCGGCGAGGAAAAGATCCTGCCGCCGAAGGCGCGCTGGTTCCTGTGCACCGCCGAGAGCATGCCGCTCGAACGCGAAGTCGCGTTCGTCGGCCTCGACGAGGCCCAACTCGGCGCCGATCCAGAGCGCGGCCATGTCTTCACCGACCGCCTGCTGCGCGCCCGGGGTTTCGCGGAAACGATGATCCTCGGTTCCGAGAGCCTCAAGCCCATGCTCAAGGCGCTGGTGCCCGACGCCGAGGTGATCGGGCGCCCGCGCTTTTCGACGCTCAGCTACGCCGGCGCGAAGAAACTCTCTCGCCTTCCGCGCCGCTCGGCGATCGTCGCGTTCAGCGCCGAGGAAGTCTATGCCGTGGCCGAGGCGCTGCGCCGTCTGCGTGGCGGCGCAGCGGTGGTAATGGGCGCGCTCAGCCCACGCACCCGCAATGCGCAGGTGGCGATGTTTCAGGCCGGTGAGGTCGACTATCTCGTCGCCACCGACGCGATCGGCATGGGGCTCAACATGGACGTCGCCCATGTCGCCTTCGCCTCGCTCCACAAGTTCGACGGTCGCCGCCAACGCCGCCTGACGGTCGCCGAAATGGCACAGATCGCCGGCCGCGCCGGCCGCCATCAGCGCGACGGCACCTTTGGCGCGCTCAGTGAGGAAGGCCCAAGCGCCTTCGCGCCGGAGGAAGTGCTGGCGATCGAGGGGCATCAAGTGGCCCGGCTGGAACATCTCTTCTGGCGGCAGGGTCAGCCCGATCATGCCAGCATCGACGCGCTGATCGCCAGCCTGGAGGCGAAGCCCGACGCGGAGGTGCTCCGCCCCGCACCCCAGGCGATCGACCTGCTGGTGCTCAAGCGGCTGGCGGAGGAGACCTGGGTCCGCGATCGCGTCCGCTCGCCGCGCATGGTCGCCAGGCTCTGGGCAGCGTGCGGCCTGCCCGATTTCCGGAAGCTCGGCGCCGATCCGCACGCGCGCTTCGTCGGCCGCGTCTTCGGGCACCTTTCCGAAGGCAATGGCCATGTGCCGCACCAATGGTTTGCCGACGAGCTTCAGCGGCTCGACAACATGGCGGGCGACGTCGAGGTCCTTGCCGGCCGCATCGCCGCCGCGCGCAGCTGGGCCTATATCGCCCACCGCCCCGACTGGCTGCAGGATCCGCTCCACTGGGCCGAGCGCACGCGCGGCGTCGAGGAGAAGTTGTCCGACGCACTCCATGCCAGCCTGACCCAGCGCTTCGTCGACCGGCGCACCACCGTGCTGCTCCGTCAGATCGGTGCCGATGCCAGTGACCTTCCTGTCACCATCGGGCCCGAAGGCGAAGTGACGGTCGAGGAGCATCCGCTCGGCAAGCTCGCCGGCTTCCGCTTCACCGTCGCGCCCGATGCACGCGCCGCCGACAAGCGCATGCTGCTGGCCGCCGCTGAAAAGCGCCTGGCGAGCGAGCTTCGCCGCCGCGGCGAGGCGCTGGCCGAGGTGGAGGATCAGGCGCTGTCGATGGTCGGCACTATCCTCAGCTGGAACGGCACTGGCGTCGCCGAGCTCAAGACCGGGGCCAGCATTGCGCGCCCCAAGATCGTGCTCGACCGCGCGCTCGGCGTGCTCGACGCGCCCTTGCGTGCTGCAGTGCAAGCGCGGCTGGAGCGCTGGTTCGCCGAGCAACTGTCTCGGCATCTGCCCGTCTTCGCCAACCTCGACGCGACGCTGCGCGATGCGCAGGCCGGTGCTCCCTTGCGTGCGCTCGCCCATGCCCTGCTCGATGCCGGCGGGCTGATGCCGCGCCGCGCCGCTGCGCATCTGGTCGAGGCGCTGGACGGCGACGCCCGCAAGCGGCTGCGCAAGATCGGCATCACCATCGGCACGCTCGACCTGTTCGCCCCTGCACTGCTCAAGCCCGCCGCGGGGCGCTGGCGACGCGAGCTGATGGGCCTGGCCGAGGCGCCGCGCGACGGCGCCACCGTCCTGCCCCGCAGCGCTCCGGGCGCCGATCTGCCGCACGGCTTCCGCCCGCTAGGCCCTCAGGCGGTGCGCGTCGACCTGGTCGAGCGTATCGCCCGTGCCGCGCATGACAGCCGTCAGGGACGCAAGCCCTTCACCCCCGATCCTGCGCTTGCCACGTCGATCGGCGTGAAGCCCGAAACGCTTGCCCGGCTGATGGCACAACTCGGCTTTCGCACCGCCAAGACGCAGGAAGGCGAGCCTGCACGCTGGATCTGGCAGGGGCTGACTCCCGTCGCCAAGCCCCAGGCGCCGCCCAGCAACAACGCCTTCGCCGCGCTAGCCGGACTGCGCGATGGATAAGTCCGGCACCATGCGTGTCGATCGTTTCCTATGGTTCGCGCGACTGGTGAAGACTCGCAGCGCCGCGCAGGCGATTGCGGAAAAGGGCACCTTGCGGATCGACGGGCGTCGGGTCGAACGTTCGGCGGCACCCGTGCATGTCGGATCGGTGCTGGCTTTCCCGCTATATGGCGCGATCCGCGTGGTCCGAGTCGAGCAGCTGCCGGCGCGCCGCGGCCCTCCCGCCGAAGGCCGCGCCTGTTATCAGGATCTTGTCAGCGGTGCGGGCGAGGGTGCAAACGTGTCGCAGGATGCCGCATCCGATTGACGGAACACCCGCCCGCGCATAGCAGGGCGGCCTTCAAGACGTTCGAGCAGAGGCCCGCACACCCATGACTTATGTCGTCACCGACGCCTGCATCCGGTGCAAGTACATGGACTGCGTCGAAGTCTGTCCGGTCGACTGCTTCTATGAGGGCGAGAACATGCTCGTCATCAATCCCAGCGAATGCATCGATTGCGGCGTGTGCGAGCCCGAGTGCCCGGCCGAGGCGATCCTTCCGGATACCGAGAACGGTTTGGAAAAGTGGCTGGAGCTCAACCGCACCTATTCGGAGCAGTGGCCCAACATCACCGTGAAGGGCGAGGCGCCCGCCGATGCCGACGCGATGAAGAACGAAACCGACAAGTTCGACAAGTATTTCTCGGCGGAGCCCGGCAGCGGTTCCTGACGCTGCTTGACGGTCCGCCACGGGCCGCGCTTGACCATTGCCGGGTGCCGAACCGCGCATTTTCCTGCGCGAACGGTGACCTTTGGCTGGTAATTTTATTACGGCCGTGTTAAATGGGCCACGACGTAGGCGAGTTTCGCCTCCGCCCGGAGAAGAATACGAGTCGCCCCGGAAACGCCTGTCCGCCGCCTAAGAGCGCGGCGGACCGACACCGCAACAGTTCGGGGCCGGTTACACGAAAGGTTCCTCGCACATGGCTGCCAAGGCGCTGTCCTTCGATGTCGGCGATTATGTCGTTTACCCCAAGCACGGCGTAGGCCGTGTTGTCGAACTGTTGAAGCAGGAAATTGCGGGCATGCAGCTCGAGCTGTACGTCCTGCGCTTCGAAAAAGAAAAGATGACGCTCCGTGTGCCTACCAACAAGGCCGAGAGCGTCGGCATGCGCAAGCTGTCGAGCGACAAGACGTTGCGTGAAGCGCTCGAGACGCTGAAGGGCAAGCCCAAGGTCAAGCGCACCATGTGGTCGCGCCGCGCCCAGGAATATGAAGCGAAGATCAATTCGGGCGATCTGGTGTCGATCGCCGAAGTGGTCCGCGACTTGTTCCGTGCCGAGGACCAGCCCGAGCAGAGCTATTCCGAGCGTCAGATCTTCGAAGGTGCGGCCTCGCGCCTCGCCCGCGAGCTTGCCGCGATGGAAGAGACCGACGAGCCGGCCGCGCTCAACAAGATTCTCGATATCCTGCGCAAGTCCGCAGCGATCTGGAACAAGGACAAGGTCCCGGCCTGAGCCGCGGACCGCGTGATCGGAAGGGGCGGCCCGCAACGGCCGCCCTTTTCTTTGCCGCGCACCTGGTGTATTGCGCTGTCAACACACGTCCGGGGAGATACCATGCGCCTGTTGCTGATCGCCGCGATGCTGCCGCTGGCAGCCTGCCATTCCAATGCCGAGCGCAAGGAAGGCCATGCCGCCCAGCCGCAGGGAACCGGCGGCACGCGCAGCTTCAGCGTCGCCAATTTCGACAGCATCGACTTGCGCGGCCCCGACGATGTCGACGTGAAGGTCGGCCCGCGCTTTTCGGTCACGGCGGAGGGCGATACGGCCGTGCTCGATACTCTCGACATCCGGGTCGTCAATGGCGATCTGCGGATCGGCCGCGAGAAGGGCAGCACCTGGTTCGGCAAGGACAATGGCGCCGTGCGCATCCATGTCGTCGCCCCGCGGATCAGCGACACTACCATCGCGGGTTCGGGCAATCTCAGCGTCGACCGGGTCGAAGGCGATGTCGATGCGTCGATCGCCGGTTCGGGCAATCTCGTGATCGGCGCGATGCAGGCGACCGACGCCGAGCTCTCGATCGCCGGCTCGGGCAACATGAAGGTCGCCGGCGGCACGCAGCGGCTGGTGGTCAATATCGCCGGCTCGGGCGACGTCGATTCCACCGGGCTCACCGCCACCAGCGGCGACGTGTCGGTCGCCGGCTCGGGCAGCCTCCGCGGCCGCGTGAAGGGCGATGTCTCGGTCTCGCTGATCGGTTCGGGCGATGTCGAGCTGACTGGCGGCGCGCGCTGCAAGACCAGCGCGCTCGGCGCCGGCGAGGCGCGCTGCAGCTGATCCGCGCTTGCGCGGTCCGCCGCCCCGCGCAAGGGTTGCGGCATGCGCATCCTCGCTCTGGCTCCCCTGCTGACGCTCGCCGCCGCCGCTCCGGCCGAACAACGCAGCTACATGATCACCAGCTTCGATCGGCTCCGCGTCGAGGGGCCGTTCGAAGTGGAAGTCGTCGCGGGATCGCCGCGCGCGGCGGCGATCGGGGACCGCCGCACGCTCGACGCGCTCTCGATCCGTGTCGATGCCGGCACCTTGGTGGTCAATACCGGCGTGACCGGCGGCGCCCGCTCGGCGGGCCTCGCGAAAATCCGGATCGGCGCACCCGCATTGCGCGCCGTGACGATCACCGGCGGCGCCAAGGTCCGCATCGCCGAGCTTCGCGCCAGCCGCCTCGATCTGGCAGTCAACGCGCTCGGCACGCTCGACGTCGCGTCGCTGCTTGCCGACGACGTCCGCGCCACGTTGACCGGGGAAGGCGCCATGTCCCTCGCCGGCGCATCGGCGCGCCTGCGCGTCCGCAACCTGGGCACCGGCAGTTTCGACGCTGCTGCGCTCACGGCGGAAGACGCCGATCTCGTCGCGCAGGGCGATGGCGGCATCCGCGTCGGCGTCCGCTATACCGCGCGCGCCACCGCGCTGGGCACCGGCGCGATCCTGGTATCGGGCCATCCTCGCTGCACCACCAGCGGCCCCGGTCCGGTCACCTGCGAGGGCAACAAGCCCCGCGCGCCCGCTTCCACGCCCTAGGCGGCGATCGGGAAGCGCAGCAGCCGGTCTTCCAGCGCCACCAGCGCCTGCGCGCCGGTGCCCACGGCCCGGACGATCTCGGGATGATGCGCGTCCAGCCCGCCGGTCAGCGCGCCAAAAGCCGGCAGGATCAGCTTGGTGCCCGTCGCCACGAAGCAGCGCCGGGCGATCTGCCGCCCACGCACCGTCACGCGCAGCTTGGGATGGAAATGCCCCGAAAGTTCAGGGCGGGGGTCGCGCGGATCGGCCTCGTGGCGCAGCACCACGCCGTCGATCACGGCTTCGTCATGGATCGTCCCGCCGCAATGATCGACCAGCGCCGCGTCGTGATTGCCGGTGATCCAGTGCCAGTCGAGCCGCCCGGTAAGCCCGGTCAGCATCGTGCGCGCCTGCGCCGGCAGCCGCTCGCATCCCGCCGAATCGTGAAAGCTGTCGCCCAGGCACCACAATTCGCGCGGCGCGACGCGCTCGACCAGCGCCGTGAGTTCGCTCAGCGTCGCCAGCGAGTCATAAGGCGGCAGCATCTGCCCCTTGCTCGCGAACCAGCTGCCCTTTTCGAAATGCAGGTCGGCGACCAGCAGCGCGCCGCGCGCCGGCCAATACAGCGCGCCCTGCGCCAGTGCGCGAAACTCATGACCGGCGAACGAAAGGGGAACCATGTCCCGCCTATCCGCCGCGCCGGGCCATGCTGTCAAGCATCCCGCGCGTCAGGCGGGCACGGCCTCCTGCGTCTCCGCAGCCTGCATCGCGCCCAGCCGTTCCAGGATGCGCACCCAGGATCGGATGCCCTTGTGGAAGCTCTTCAGGTCGTATTTCTCGTTGGGCGAATGGATCTGGTCGTCGTTGAGCGCGAAGCCGACCATGACGCTGTCCATCCCCAGGACCGTCTTGATGGAATTGACCACCGGGATCGATCCGCCGCTCGCCAGCAGCGCGGACTTGCCCCACTCGGCATCCAGCGCCGCGCGCGTGGCGGCCACCGGCGCGCTGTTGCTGGCCAGGCTGATCGCCCGCGATCCGCCGCGTGCCTTGAACGTGGCGGTGCAGTCGGCCGGCAGCCGCGCGCGGACATGCGCCTGGAACGCGTCCCAGACCTGGTCCGGATCCTGGTCGCCGACCAGCCGGAAGCTCAGCTTGGCATGCGCCTCGGCCGGGATCACGGTCTTGAAGCCTTCGCCGATATAGCCGCCCCACATCCCGTTGATCTCGGCGGTCGGCCGCGCCCAGCTCTGCTCGAGCGCGCCATAGCCGGTCTCGCCGGCGGGCACGCTCAGCCCCACATCGCCCAGGAACTGCGCGGCATCGAAGCCCAGCGCGTCCCAGCTCGCCTGCACGTCGGCGCTCAGCTCGGGAACGCCGTCATAAAAGCCGTCCAGCGTCACCCGGCCCTCGGCATCCTTCAGATCGGCCAGGATCGTCGCGAGCAATTGGAGCGGATTGCGCGCCGGGCCGCCATACAGCCCCGAATGCAAGTCGCGGCTCGGGCCGTGCACCGTCACCTGGCCCCCGGCCATGCCGCGCAGGCCGATGGTCAGCCCGGGCGTCTCGGTGTCCCACATCGACGTGTCGCAGATCAGCGCGAAATCCGCCTTCAGCTCGTCCGCCGCGGCGTGGAGGAACGGCTCCAGGCTTTCCGAACCCGATTCCTCTTCGCCTTCGAACAGGATGGTCACCCGGCATGGCAGCGTGCCAACGGTTTCCTTCCAGGCGCGGCACGCCTCGAGGAAGGTGCGCAGCTGGCCCTTGTCGTCCGATGCGCCGCGCCCGACGATCATCTTCGCGCCATCGGCGCGCGTCTCGATTGCCGGATCGAAGGGGTCGCGCCGCCAAAGCTCGATCGGATCGACTGGCTGGACGTCATAATGGCCATAAAACAGCACGTGCGGCGCGCGCTCATTCTCCGGGCCGTCATGATGCGCCACCACCATCGGATGCCCCGGCGTCGGCGCCACGCGCGCGTCGAAGCCCAGCCCGCTCAGCTCGTCGGCGAGCAGTTGCGCGGCAGTCCGGCAATGCTCGGCAAAAGCCGGATCGGTCGAGATGGAAGGCACGCGCATCAGCGCGAACAGGCGATCGAGCGCGGCGTCGATATGCGTGTCGACGTAGTTCAGAGGCATGGCCGAGTCTGTCATGGCGCGTCGCTACCCCCTGCCACGCCTCGGAGCAAGCCGCCGGCCTATCCCACGGCTTGGCCGGCAGCCCGCACCGCCAGCCACCGCTCGCGCTCCTCCGCGGCATCGGCCAGCGCCCGGTGTGCCGGCGGCGCATCCGCCGCACGCACTTGCGCAAGCGCCACCAGATTGGCCGCTTCCTCCTCCAGCCGCGCCGCAATCACTCGCGGCCGCAGCGCTTCGCGCGCCGTCTCCAGCAACAAATCGTCGCTGTCGCGCAGCCTCAGGCTATGCCGCGGCAGCCCCGCCGCGCGCAGCAGCGTGCTCAGCCACTTGCCGTCCCACGAAGGTGCGCTGGCGAACAATTCGTGCCCGGCCAGCATGTCGATCATCCGCGCCGCGACGTGGTCATGCGGTGTGCCGTCGCGCTCCAGCTGCGCGCGCGGAATATGGTGGATCGCCTCGGAAGCCGGGTCCCATTCGGTCCATTCGGGTGCGGGCCGGATCAGATGCGCCTCGGAGCGACCATCCTCGAACACCCAGCCGACTTCGATCGGATAGCTGTGCTTGGACAGCGACGAAGCTTCGAAGTCGAGAAAGACGATCATGGAGGCGTAAACGCCTCGACCGGGTTCGGTGCCCAATCCTCCCCGGCATGGGGAGGAGTTGAGGGCGACTTACATCAACTTCCCCGCCACCGCCCGCTCGAACTCCACCGGATCATGCGCGCACACCAGCTTCACCGCGTCCGCTTGCTCGATCGAGAGCGTGCGCAACCGCGCCTGGTTCGCCATGCGGTGCTCGCGCGAAACCTCCATCAGCGTCTGATACCCGCGCAGCCCGGGCGTGCAGTGCCGCTTGGCCTGCCGCATCTCGCCGCGGTAGAAATAGGCGTCGCCGGCGTGGAGCAGCCAGCCTTCGCGCCCGCGGTCGATCGCCACGCCTGCGTGCCCCCAAGTATGCCCGGGCAGCGGCACCATCAGGATTTCGGGCGGCAGTCCCTCCAGCCCGCGCACCGCGTCGAACCCGAACCACGGCTCCCCCGTGCTCGCATAGTGGCGCCAGTTCTGCACCTCGTCGAACTGTGCCGGGCGATAGCGGTTGCGCGGTACGAAGCCGGTGCGCGGCCCGGTCGCGGCGGCGAACTCCTTGTCCATCACATGCACGGTCGCGAAGGGAAAATCCTCCAGCCCGCCGGCATGGTCGAAGTCGAGATGCGTCAGCACGATATGCCGCACATCCTGCGCGGTGAACCCCAGCGCCTGGATCTGGCGAAGCGCGGTATCTTCCTCGCGCAGCTGGATGTTGAGCATGGTCCGCATCGCGCGGGTGATCCGGGCGGGGTCGCGATGGGGATGGTCCACGTCGCGCAGGCCATAGCCGGTGTCGATCAACACCAGCCCATGCGCGTCGGTCTCGAGCAGCAGGCAATGGCATACCAATCGCCCGGTCACTCCGACGCTGCGTCCGTCGAACAGCGCGCCACCCAGCGGGCAATCGGTCCCGCAATTCAAATGATGGATCTTCAAGGCCGCTCTCCCTTCGTCCGGGCCAACGAAGCGAAGGGAAAGCGGTTCAGCCTTCTAACAAGGATCAGCTATCGCGGTGCACTGCGAAGCCCGCAAACGCCTGGTTCACCGGCATCAGCTCCAGCGTGTTGATGTTGAGGTGCGCAGGCTGCTCGGCCACCCACAGGATCGTCTTGGCAATGTCCTCCGCAGTCATTGGGTTCACCCCGCCATACAGCTTGTCCGACGCTTCCTGGCTGCCGGTACGCACCAGCGTGAACTCGGTCTCGACCATGCCTGGCTCGATCGACGTCACGCGGACGCCGGTGCCAAGCAGGTCGGTCCGCAGGTTCAGGCTGAACTGGCGCACGAACGCCTTGGTCGCGCCGTACACATTGCCGCCGCCATAGGGGTAGCTCGCCGCCACCGACGACAGGTTGATGATCCCGCCCTTGCGCGCCACCAGCTGCGGCAGGAGCTTGTGGGTAACCGTCACCAGCGCACTGATATTGGTGTCGATCATCGTCTGCCAGTTGGACCGCTTAGCGTCCTGTGCAGGCTCGGTGCCCAGCGCCAGCCCGGCATTGTTGACCAGCAAGTCGATGTCGCGAAACGGCTCGGGCAGCGAAGCGAGCGCCTCATCCAGCGCCGCTTCGTCGCGCACGTCGAAGGCGAGGGGATGAATGCGGTTCTCGCTGATGATCGTCGTCAGCGAGTCGAGCCGGTCCTTCCGGCGGCCGGTGGCGATCACATGCCAGCCCGCGGCCACGAACGCACGGACCGTCGCCGCGCCGATTCCCGCGGTCGCGCCGGTCACCAAAACTGTCGGCATGCTCGAACTCCTGATTGTGCGCACCGATCTATGGGGATCGCACGGGCAGCCGCCAACCGCCAACATGCGCTTTTCAGTGCGGCACCACACCCATTTCGACGCCGGTTTTGTCGTGCAGGGCAAAGCGATCGACGATGTCGCGGCTGGCGCGGTTATATCCGGTCACTTCGACCTCGCTGCCGTCGCGCCGCAGCCTGGCGATGATCTTGTCGAGCGCGCCCACGCCGGAGATGTCCCAGAAATGCGCATCCGACACGTCGATCAGGACGCGCGCACCGGCCTCGCCCTGAAACGCGCGGGTGAAGCGGTCGACCGAGGCGAAGAAGATCTCGCCGGTGACGCGATACGTCACCGTCCCGCCGTCCTCGCTGATGTCACGCTCGACCGCGAACATCCGCCGCACCTTGCCGGCAAAGAAGATCCCCGACAGCAGCACCCCCGCAAGCACGCCCTCTGCCAGGTCGCGCGTCGCGACCACCACTCCTACTGTCACCAGCATCACGACCGACGATGTCGGCGGGTGGCGGCGCAGATTGAGGATCGAGTTCCAGCTGAAGGTGCCGATCGACACCATGATCATCACCGCGACCAGCGCCGGCATCGGGATCTGCCCGACCCAGGGGCCGAGCACCGCCAGCAGGAACATCAGGAACGCACCGGCGGTAAAGGTCGAGAGCCGCGCCCGCCCGCCCGAAGTCACGTTGATCACCGACTGGCCGATCATCGCACAGCCGCCCATTCCGCCAATGAGCGCCGCGACCATGTTGGCGCCGCCCTGGCCCATGCACTCGCGGCGCTTGTCGCTGTCGGTGTCGGTCATGTCGTCGACGATCTGCGCGGTCAGCAGCGACTCGAGCAGGCCCACGGCTGCCATCGTGAGCGAAAAGGGAAGGATGATCCGCAGCGTCTCGAGCGTCAGCGGCACGTGCGGCAGTGCCAGGCTGGGCAGTCCCTGGGGGAGCTGTCCCATGTCTCCGACGGTCCGCACCGGCAGGCCCATGCCGATGCTGATCGCCGCCAGCGCCAGGATCGCCACCAGCGGCGAGGGTACCGCCTTGGTCACCCGCGGCACCAGGTAGATGATCGCCAGCCCCGCCGCGATCATGGCATAGCTGTGCCAGCTCACGCCGATCAGCTGCGGCACCTGCGCGAGGAAGATCAGAATGGCGAGCGCGTTGACGAAGCCGGTGATCACCGATCGCGACACGAACTGCATCAGCAGGTCGAGCCGCAGCAGCCCGGCCGCGATCTGGATCACCCCCATGAGGATCGTCGCGGCGAACAGATAATCGACGCCGTGGTCACGCACCAGCGGGGTCACCACCACTGCCACTGCGGCGGTTGCTGCCGAGATCATCCCGGGTCGCCCGCCTAGGAAGGAGATGACGATCGCGATTGCCACCGAGGCGTAGAGCCCGACGCGCGGATCGACGCCGGAGATGATCGAGAAGCCGATCGCCTCGGGGATCAGCGCTAGCGCGACGACGATGCCCGCCAGGATGTCGCGGCGCGCCTGAACGCCGCTCGGAAGCCATTCTGCGCGGGCGGGCGACAGCGTATCGGTCATGAGGAGAACCATGCATTCGGCACAAGCACCACGCGGCTGCGAGAGAGCGGTGGATCGCTGAGCACTTGTGCGGTTGTCTGGCGGATCGGCGGCCAGAAGAGCCACCCGGAATTACACCGGGTCCTTGCGAATGGCCCGCTGTTTACCCGCTATCGCAGCTCGCGCAACCCGTCTCCATATCAGCCACGCACTGAATGCCCCCAGTTCGCTGCACCGCAGCAAAACTACGTTACGTCCCGCACATACATCGACAGGTCAGCGCCCCTAGATCGAACGTCCCAACGAAGAACGAGGTCGCCCATGCAGTCCAAAGACAAGAAGTCGCTGTTCGAACAGCTCCGCGCATCGCTGATCATGCTCGCCTTCGGTCTCGCCACGCTTGCCTTCCTGGTCGCGATCGACCGTCCCGAATGGTTCGAGCTGCGCCCGGTCTCCGGCACCGCCGCCGCCATGTCGAACGCCGGCACTCTGCCCGCGGCCGAACAGTCCTGAGCCGGGAGCCGTTCGTCCAAACATGCGTATAATCCTGCCATGATCGTCACCGCCGCCCCGTCGTTCAAACAAGTGGTCCGCGAGATATGGAAGCCGCTCGCGCTTCTGTTCGTGTGGGACGTGATCGTCACCGTTACCTATATCCTGTTGCCGTTCCGCGCGCCTTCGCTGCCGCTGACGCTGTTTGGTTCGGCGCTTGCGCTGTTTCTCGGCTTTCGCAGCAACTCGGCGTACCAGCGCTGGTGGGAGGGGCGGGGGCTGTGGGGGCTGATGATCAACGCCAGCCGCAACCTTGCGCGGCAGGCCCGCAACTTCCTGCCCGATGGCGAGGCGCGCGACATGAAGCGCACCATCGTGCTGCGCCAGATCGCCTATGTGAACGCGCTTCGCTGCCAATTGCGCCGCCAGCCGGTCGACCAGGAGGTGCACCGCTTCCTGTCGCGCGGCGAGGCGGACTTCGCGCTTGCACGCACCAACGTCGCCAACGGCATCGTCGACGGCACCAGCCGCCGCATCAACCTGGCGCGGCAGAACGGGTGGATCGACACCATCCAGCAGACTGCGATGGAAGGCGTGCTGGTCGACATCGCTAATGCCCAAGGCGGAATGGAGCGGCTCAAGAACACACCGCTGCCCAATCAGTACCGTTTCTTCCCGACGATCTTCACGCACCTGTTCTGCATCTTGCTGCCGATCGGGCTGGTCGAATCGCTCGGCATCGCCACCCCGCTCGGCTCGACGATCGCCGGGCTGATGTTCCTGATCGTGCTCGCGATCGGCGACGATCTGGTCGACCCGTTTGCCAACACGGTGCACGACCTGCCGCTCGCGGCGATGTGCCGCACGATCGAGATCGACTTGCTCCAGTCGATCGGCGATGAGGCGCCCCAGCCGATGGTCCCCGACAAGGCCGGCGTGCTGTGGTGACGCGCGGGGCCGATTGCCAAGCTCCCGCGGCTGTGTAGATTGCCCGGGTAAGGCGGATAAGCGCCTGATTCCGGAGACGATTCCTTGAACCTGAAGCACATCCTGCTGGCGACTGCGCTATCTGCCGCCGCGCTCGCCGCCCCGGCAATCAGCCAGCAGGCGGCACCTGCGCCCGCCACTCCCGCCGCAGACTCCACCGCCGCCACCAGCTATGGCGCCTGGGGTTTCGACATCGCCGGCATGGACCGCAGCGTGAAGCCCGGCGACGACTGGTTCCGCTTCGTCAACGGCAGCTGGGCCGCCAAGACCCAGATTCCCGGCGACCGCTCGTCCTACGGCGCCTTCGCGGTGCTGCGCGACTTGTCCGAAATGCGGCTGCGCAGCCTCATCTCGGGCTACGACGCCGCCGATACTGCGCATCCCGACCGGATGAAGGCGGCGATCCTATACAGCGGCTATCTCGACGAAGCCGCTGCCGAGCGCCTTGATGCCCAGCCGCTCACCCAGCGGCTCCAGCCGATCAAGGCCGCCGCCTCCAAACAGGACATCGCCCGGCTGATGGGCGCGTCGCTCGGCGGCTTCGGCGCCAGCTTCTTCGCGCCCGGCGTCAATGACGACGCCAAGCAACCCGACACGTACGCCCTTTATCTCCGCCAGTCCGGCCTCGGCCTGGGTGACCGCGAACTCTATCTCGACGCCAAGTTCGCCCCTCAGGTCGCGCGCTATCGCCAATATGTTGCGCAGATGCTCTCCATGGCTGGCTGGCCCAATGCCGAGGCCGCTGCTGGCGCTGTCGTCGCCATGGAGACCAAGCTCGCCCAGGCGCACTGGACCCGCGCCCAGAGCCGCGACCGCGACAAGACCTACAACCTCATGACTCTCGCCGAGCTCCAGGCGCAGTCGCCTGGCTTCCCCTGGGACGCCTTCCGCAACGCTGCGGGCATCGCCAAGGCAGAGCGTATCATCGTGGCGCAGAACACCGCCTTCCCGGCGATCGCCAAGCTCTATGCCGACACCGATCTTGACACGCTCAAGGCGTGGCAGGCGTTCCGCACCGCCGACGACATCGCGCCGCTGCTCTCCAAGCGCTTCGTCGACGCGCAGTTCGAATTCCGCTCCAAGTTCCTGAACGGCCAGCCCGAACAGCGCGATCGCTGGAAGCGCGCGGTCGCCTTCACGGAGCGGGCGATCGGCGAGGGCATTGGCCGCGACTATGTCGCGCTCTACTTCCCGCCGGCCTCCAAGGCGAAGATGGACACGCTCGTCGCCAATCTGCGCGTCGCGCTTGCCGGGCGCATCGACAATCTTCCCTGGATGAGTCCCGCCACCAAGTCTCAGGCTCAAGCGAAGCTCAAGGGCTTCACCGTCAAGGTCGGTTATCCGGAGAAGTGGCGCGATTATGCCGCGCTCGAGGTCAAGCCCGGCGACCTGGTCGGCAATGCCGAGCGCGCGAGCCGCTTCGAATGGGATTACCGCCGCAACCGCATCGCGCTGCCGGTCGACAAGGCCGAGTGGGGAATGACCCCGCAGACGGTCAACGCTTATTACAACTCGGTCAAGAACGAGATCGTCTTCCCCGCCGCGATCCTCCAGCCCCCGTTCTTCGATCCCAAGGCGGACGACGCTGTCAATTATGGCGGGATCGGCGGGGTGATCGGGCACGAGATCAGCCACGGCTTCGACGATCAGGGGCGCAAGTCCGACGGCAACGGCGTGCTGCGCGACTGGTGGACCGCCGAGGATGCCAGCAAGTTCGAGGCGCAGGCTGTCCGCCTCGGCGCTCAGTACGAGGCCTATAGCTTCGAGGGGCTCCCCGGCGTCCACATCAACGGCCGCGCCTCGATGGGCGAGAATATCGGCGATCTCGGCGGCGTGCTGATCGCGCTCGACGCCTATCACACCTCGCTGAACGGCAAGCGGGCCAAGGTGATCGACGGCTTCACCGGCGATCAGCGCTTCTTCCTCGGCTGGGGCCAGGTCTGGCGTACGCTGTTCCGCAACGAGGCACTCCGCCAGCAACTGGTCAGCGATCCGCACTCGCCGGGTCAGATCCGCGCGGTGAACCCGCTGCGCAACGTCGACGCATGGTATGCCGCCTGGAAGATCGACCCTAGCCAGAAGCAGTATCTCGCCCCTGCGGACCGCGTCCGCATCTGGTAACCGCAGTGCCGGCGCAAGGAGTCCTTCCTGCGCCGGCACTGCGTCCAAGACGCCAACCGGCAAGGCTTTCCGATGACGCTCGAACAGATCATCACGAATTATGGTCTGGTCGGGCTGTTCCTGGGAGCCGGCATCGAAGGCGAGACGATCGTCCTCCTAGGCGGCACGATGGTGCATCAAGGCCTGATGCCCTTCTGGCCGGCAGCCGCCGCCGCGGCTTGTGGCTCTTTCGTCGCCGATCAGCTGTTTTTTCTGCTCGGCCGCCGCTTTCGCGATCACCCGCGCGTCCAGCGGATGCAGCAGCGCCCCGCCTTCGCCCGTGCGCTGCGCACCTTCGACAAGCACCCCGTCGCGTTCGTCTTCGCCTTCCGCTTTCTGTACGGCCTCCGCACAGTGAGCCCGATCGCGATCGGCACCACCCGGCTGCGCACCCGCACCTTCCTGCTCCTCAACGCCGCCGCTGCGGCTCTTTGGGGCCTGCTGTTCGTCGCGCTCGGTTATTGGTTCGGCCAGGCCATCGAAGCCGCTTTCGGCCGCATCCGCGACACCGCCCATCTTGTCCTGCCGGGCCTCGCCGCGGCGGCGGTATTGGGGCTGGTCTTTCATCTGGTGCGCCGCCGCTACACCCGGTGACGCACCCGCGACAGCCGTGTGGGCCTAGGCCCCGCTGATTTTCTGCCCGGCATTGTCGCCGTCCTCGGGCGACTTCTTGTTGGCGGTCTTCTTCGCACCCGTGTCCGACCCGCCACCGCGCCCGGTGCCCAGGCTGCCGCGCGCACCGTCGCCGCCCTTGGTCGTGATCGCTCCCGGGTTACCGCCCGCGCCTTTCTGTGCCATGCCAAACCTCCGTAACAGACCGCCTGAAAACGCGGCTCTCAAAGGCACAGTTCCAAACGCTTTCAGTCACTTAGATTAGGATCGGCCAGGCGGCGGCACGCCCTGTCGCTATTCCTCGATCACGCTCAGCGGCTGCGCCAGCAGCCAGCGTTCGCCATCATAGCGGTCCTCCAGCTGGTCGTATTGCACCAGCGTACCGCGCGGGCAGCCCAGCTCCGGCAGATGCAGCCGCAGCAATGCGCGAGCCCGGTCGATGTCGGTCGCGTCGACATCCACCACGGTGAACAGCACCTCGCGTCCGCCGTCCACGTCGGCTTCGCTCAGCATCGCCGCGCCGCCCTCGCTGCATCCCAGCCCGGCCAGCCGCAGTTCGGCGTCGAGCGAGACGCTATACCGCAGATGCCGCTCCATCGGATCGAGATCCTCCGGCAGCACGATCATCATGTACCGGGTGTCGAGCGGCTCCTCCATCTTCGCCGCAAGTCCGTCGAGGAACCGCTCGATCACATCAGCCCCGCAACATCGCGCCGAGCTTGGCCGCCGCCGCCACGACCTTGTCGGTCACCGCCTTGATGTCGGCGTCGGTGAAGCTCTTCTCTCCCGGCTGCAACGTGATTTCGACTGCAAGCGACTTCTGCCCCTCGGGCACGCCCTGGCCGACGAACACGTCGAACAGCCGCGCATCGGTGATGAGCGCCTTGTCGGCGCCCTTCACGGTCCGCACCAGATCCCCGGCGACCAGTGCCTCGGGCACCAGGAAGGCGAAGTCGCGGGTCACCGCCTGCAGCGCCGGCGGCGTGAAGGCGGGGCGCATGAACCCCGTCCCGCGTTTGGCTGGGAGCGCATCGAGATACAGTTCCACTGCGACGACGTCGCCAGCCAGGTCGAACGCCTTGGCGACGCTGGGGTGCACCGCGCCGAACGCGGCTAGCACGGTTTTTGGACCAAGCCGCAGCGTGGCCGATTGGCCGGGGTGATAGGCGCCGCCCGCCTCGCCCATGACCTGGAGGTTGGCCACCGGCGCGCCGGCGGCTTCGAGCAGCGCCAGTGCCTCGGCCTTGGCCTCGAAGGCGGTGAAGCCCTGCGCTTTGCCGTTCTGCCACCCGCGTGGGGTGCGGCTGCCGGCGAGGACGACGCCCAGCGTCAGCCGCTCCTTGTCCGCAAGATAGCGCCGGCCGAGCTCGAACAGCCGCACGCTGGTGGCGCCGCGCTTCAGGTTGCGCTCGGCCGCTGCGAGCAGCCCGGGCAGCAGCGAAGGCCGCATGACCTTCATGTCCTCGCTGATTGGGTTGGCCAGCGTCCACGCGCCGCCACCGAACACCGCGGCGTCGCGTTCGGAGATGAAGCTCCAGGTCACCGCTTCGTTAAGGCCGCGCGCGGCGGCGGTACGGCGCAGCTTGCGCTCGAGCTTTTGCTCCGGCGTGGCGGTAGGACGCGCGACGCCGGGCGTGCGCTCCAAGGGGGTCGAAGGGACATTGTCGATGCCTTCGATGCGGATCACTTCCTCGACCAGGTCAGCCGGGCCGTCGACGTCGCGGCGCCAGGTGGGGATCACCACCTGCCAGTCGTCGCCCACGGTGAAACCGAGGCGCGTGAGGATGTCGCGCTGGCGATCCCGATCCACGGCAAGGCCGCCCAAAGTCTCGGCAAGCGCGGGATCATAGGCGATCGTCCGCGTCGCCACCGGCGGCTGGCCGGCATGGGTGATGCCGCTGGCGATGCCGCCGCACAGGTCGAGCACCATCCGGGTGGCGATGGCGAGGCCGTCTTCCAGGAACGCCGGGTCGACACCGCGTTCGAAGCGCTGGCGGGCGTCGCTGGTCAGCGCGAGCTTCTGGCCGGTGCGGGCGATGGTCTCGGGTTCGAAGTACGCGCACTCGATCAGCACATCGGTGGTGGTCGGCTGCACGCTCGAATGCTCGCCGCCCATGATCCCGCCAATGTCGTGCACGGTCTCGGTATCGGCGATCACCGTCACCGTCTCGTCGAGCGTATAGATCTTGCCATTCAGCGCCAGCACCTGCTCGCCCGCCGTGGCTTTGCGCGCAACCAGACCGCCCTTGAGCGTGGCGCGGTCATAGACGTGCAGCGGACGGCCAAGGTCGATCATCACATAATTGGTGATGTCGACCAGCGTGGAGATCGGCTTCTGCCCGATCGCGGTCAGGCGGCGGCGCATCCATTCGGGGGACTCGCCATTGGTGACGCCGGACACGCTCTGCGCGAAGAAGGCCGGGCAGCCTGCATCCTCGGTGCGGACGTCGGGACCGGCGCCTTCGCCGTCCACCGGCGATACCTGGAGCGGCTTGAGCGTGCCGAGGCCGGCAGCGGCAAGGTCGCGGGCGATGCCACGCACGCCCATGCAATCCTGGCGGTTCGGCGTGATCGACACGTCGATGACCGGGTCGCCAAGCTGGGCATAGTCGGCAAAGGCGGTCCCGACCGGCGCATCCTGCGGCAATTCGATGATGCCGTCATGATCCTCGCCGAGCTCGAGCTCGCGCGTCGAGCACATCATGCCGTTCGACTCCACGCCGCGGATCGCCGAGACCTTTAGCTGCATGCCGTTGGCGGGCACGGTTGCGCCGGGAAGCCCGAGCACGCCGATCAGCCCGGCGCGCGCGTTGGGGGCGCCGCACACCACCTGGAGCGGTGCGCCGTCGCCGGTGTCGACGCTCAGCACCTGGAGCTTGTCGGCCTGCGGGTGACGATCGGCGGTGAGCACGCGCGCGACGCGGAAGCCGGTCAGCCTCTCGGCGGGGTTCTCGACACCTTCGACTTCGAGTCCGACACGGGTCAGCGCCTCGACGACTTGTGTCAGCGAGGCTTCGGTTTCCAGATGCTCCTTGAGCCAGCTCAGCGTGAACTTCATGCGCCCACTCCCCCGCTCAGCGTGGGTACGTCGAGCGCCGAGAAGCCATAATGCTTGAGCCAGCGCAGATCGCCGTCGAAGAAGGGCCGCAAATCGTCCATCCCGTATTTGAGCATTGCCAGCCGGTCGACGCCGGTCCCGAATGCGAAGCCCTGCCATTCATCGGGGTCGAGCCCGGCGGCCTCGATCACCTTGCGGTGGACCATGCCGGAGCCGAGCACTTCCATCCAGCCGCCGCCGACGGCATCGCCGCTGCCGCCGATCACGCGCTTGCCGTTGGTCCAGGTGAAGCCGACATCGACTTCGGCGCTGGGCTCGGTGAACGGGAAATAGCTCGGGCGCAGGCGCAGCACGATGTCGTCGCGCTCGAAGAACGCCTTGAGGAAGGTCTCCAGCGTCCATTTGAGATGGCCAAGGGTAATGCCCTTGTCGATCACCAGCCCTTCGATCTGGTGGAACATCGGCGTGTGGGTGGCGTCGCTGTCGCTGCGATAGACGCGGCCTGGCGCGATGATCCGGATCGGCGGCTTGTTGGCCATCATCGTGCGAATCTGCACCGGCGAGGTATGGGTCCGCAGCACCATCGGCCGCTCATGCTCCCCCGCGAGGTAGAAGGTGTCGTGCATCGCCCGCGCGGGGTGCGTCTCGGGGATGTTGAGCGCAGTGAAATTGTGCCAGTCGTCCTCGATCTCCGGGCCGCTCGCCACCGCAAAGCCCAGGTCGGCGAAGATCTCGGCGAGTTCGTCCATGACCTGGCTGACCGGGTGGATGCTGCCTGCGGGCACGCCGTCGACCGGAAGGGTCATGTCGAGCTGTTCGGATGCGAGCCGGGCGTCCAGCGCCGCCGCCTCCAGCGATTCCTTGCGTGCCGTCAAGGCGCCGGTCACCGCCTCACGCAGGCCGTGGATGCGCGGACCTTCTGCCTGGCGCTGCTCGGGGCTCATGCCGCCCAGCGTCTTGAGCAGGCCGGTGACCGCACCCTGCTTGCCGAGGGCGTGGACGCGGATCGCCTCCAGCGCGTCGAGCCCCGCCGCCGCGTCGATCGACGCGACCAGGTCGTGGCGAAGTTGGTTCAGATCGGTGGTCATCGCATTCCGTTCGTTATGTCGTGAAGGGCCGAACCCCAGTCGCGGCGTCGCGTCAAGCCTATACCCGGCTCAGCAGCAACGCACCGCCAAAGCCGATGAACATCACCCCCGTCGCGCGGTTGAACCGTCGCTGGCGGTGTGCGGGTGCCAGCCAGCGGGCCAGCGAGCGGCCACCAAGCGCGTACGTGACGTACCAGCCGCCCTCGATCACCGCGAAGCTGACGACCAGGATCGCCAACTGGGTCCAGAAGGGGCGGCTCACGTCGAGGAACTGCGGGAACAGCGCGGCCGCGAAGATGATGAGCTTGGGGTTCGACAAACCGGTGCCCAGCCCCGCGACGTAGAGTGCACCGGCGCGGGGGCGGGTATGCGGATCGGCGTCGGTGCCGGCGCTCACCGGCGCGCGCCATGCCTTGATCCCCAGCCAGAGAAGATAAGCGGCGCCGGCATAGCGCAGCACGTCGAACACCCGCGGCGACGCCTTCAATAGCGCGCCCAGCCCCATTGCGGAGGCGACCAGGCACAGCAGCACCGCGCTCATCAGCCCAGCCATCGAGAACAGCGCCCGGCGCGGGCCGTGGTGGATGCTCTGCACCATCACATGGAGCATGTTCGGGCCGGGGGTGCCGGCGATCAGGAACACGGCGGTGACGTAAAGCCACCAGGTGTGGAGTGCCATTTCTGCCCGTCCTCTTTGTCACCCCGGCCTCGTGCCGGGATCCACGGTGCCTCACGCGAGACGCTAAGCGCCTCTTGCTTCTCGCCCAGCTTCCCGGTGGGCCCCGGCACAAGGCCGGGGTGACGGGTGAGGCAACAAAAAGGGCGCCGGTGTTGCCACCGACGCCCCTTTGTCGCTCAACTGCTACAGGTCGCTCAGGCGGCCTGGGGCAGAGCCGCCTTCGCCTGCGCGATGATGGCGGTAAACGCTTCACCTTCGTGCATTGCGATGTCGGCCAGGACCTTCCGGTCGAGTTCGATGCCGGCGAGCTTGAGCCCGTGCATGAACTGCGAATAGGTCAGACCTTCGGCGCGGACGCCGGCGTTGATGCGCTGGATCCAGAGACCCCGGAACGTCCGCTTCTTAACCTTGCGGTCGCGATACGCGTACTGGCCGGCCTTTTCGACGGCCTGCCGCGCGATGCGGATGGTGTTCTTGCGACGGCCACGATAGCCCTTCGCCTGTTCCAGGATATTCTTGTGCTTGGCGCGGGTGGTAACACCCCGTTTTACGCGTGCCATGTTCTAGGCCTCCCTTACTTCAGGCCGTACGGCGCCCACGCGACAACGCGCGCGACGTCAGCATCGGCCAGCACGGAAGTGCCGCGATTGGTACGGATATACTTCGCGTTGTGCGAAATCAGTCGGTGGCGCTTGCCGGCGACTCCATGCTTCACCTTGCCGGTGGCGGTGAACTTGAAGCGCTTCTTAACGCCGCTCTTCGTCTTGAGCTTGGGCATTTTCGTCTCCTTATGGTTCGACGATTGCAGACAGCCGCGGCAGCCCTTGATAGCCGGACGGTCCCTCGATCGCGGAAAGGCGGGCGCATAACCGAAGCCTTGCCGCAATGCAACTGAGTCGGAACTCACCTGCGTCACGGGATTTACGCCCTCATGGCCGAAGACGTTCCGTCCCCCACCGCAACGCACCCTGCACCGGCTCCGTCCGCGGCGGGACGGCCGCGCCGTGCGCTCGGGACGCCGCTTGCCGCCACTCTGTCGGCGGTTGCGACCGTGATTGGGCTGTTGGTACTAGCCTGGACGATCCTGTTCGTCACCAAGGGCCGGTTCCTCAAGCACAGCTTCGAGCGGATCGCTTCGTCGCAGAGCGGCCGCCAGGTCAAAGTGGCAGGCGACTTCCAGCTCTATTTCGCGCCGATCAACGTGAAGTTCGTGGCCGAGCGCATCACCGTGTCCAACCCGGACTGGGCCGGCCGCGGCAACTTCTTCTCGGCCGCCAAGGTGGACAGCCGCATCTCCACCTGGAGCATCGTCACACACAAATACCGGTTCAACTGGCTGGGCCTGCAGGACGCCCATGTCGACCTGCAGTGGGACAGGGCGGGGCGGCGTAACACCTGGACGTTCAAGTCCGGCGACGAAGGCGGCGACCCGTTCGAGTTGCCGGCGATCCGGCGAGGCATCGTCCAGGGCACGATGGTCCGCTATCTCGATCCCAGGATGCGGATCGAAGCGGCCATCCGCGTCCACACCGTGGAAGCACGCGACACGCGGGTCGAGAACAGCATCCGCTTCGACGGAAACGGCACTGCGCGGGGCACGCGCTTCACCATGTCGGGCTCGCTGCTGTCCCCCAACGCGACGGTCTCCGGCGGCGAGAACAAGCTTCAGCTCCACGCGGAGGCTGTGCGTACCAGCGTCGACCTTGCCGGAACGTTGCCTGGATTCACCCAATTGGAAGGCGCGGACCTGCGCATGATCATGCGCGGCCGCAACCTGGCCGACATCTTCCTGATGTTCGGCATCGCGGTTCCTGACACGCGCAGCTATCGGATGAACGCCGCGGTTACCAGGCGCGGCGACGAATGGCGATTTACTCGCCTCAAAGGGCGGTTCGGCGACAGCGATCTAAGCGGACGTTTCACCGTCGCAATGAAGCAGCCGCGCCTGTTGCTCACCGCGGATCTTGCCACCCGCACGCTCGACATCATCGATGCCGCTCCCTTCATCGGCTACAATCCCGACAAGATCGAGGCGCAGGGCGGGGCCGGCACCATCGAGCGCGTCGGCGGTGCGCCGCGCATTCTCCCCGACGCTCCACTGCGTATCGAAGCGCTCAAAAACTTCGACGCGCGCGTCAACTGGAACGTCAACCGCGTGCGCGCCAACCGGCTGCCGATGTCGAACATCAAACTAGGCCTGACCTTGAACAACAGGCTGCTGAAGCTGAGCCCGCTCAATTTCAGCCTGGCGCGTGGCACAGTCACCTCGGACATCATCATCAACGCACGGCGCAACCCGGTCTTTACCGATTACGACATCCGCCTCTCGCCCACGCCGATGGGCGTCCTGCTCGCCGGGTTCGGCGTGGAGGAGGCGGGCACCAGCGGCACGGTCAAGGCCCGGGTGAAGATGACGGGGGTCGGCAACAGCGTGCGCGACTCTCTCGCCAACTCCAACGGCCGCATCGCCATCATCTTGCCCAAGGGCAGCTTCTGGACCCGCAACATCCAGCTTTCGGAAATCGATGTCGGCACCTTCGTTCAGAAGATGTTCGAGAAGAAGCTCAAGGAACCGGTGCAGATCAATTGCGGGCTGCTGGGCTTCACCGTTCGGAACGGCGTGGCCGCCGCCGATCCCATCCTGATCGATACGAGCAAGAACGTGATGCTCGGCCGCGGAGGCTTCTCCTTCAAGAACGAGACGCTCGACCTCGCCTTTCGGGCCGACTCGAAGAAGTTCAGCCTCTTTGCCGGACAATCTCCGGTGGGGATCGGCGGCTATTTCTCTCAGCCTTCGATCAACGTGATAACTCCCGAACTGCTGGCCCGCGCTGGCGTCGGTTTGGGGCTGGCGCTGGTCGCATCGCCGGTTGCGGCAGTGGCGGCTTTCGTCGACGTCGGGGACGCAAAGGATGCGGCCTGCGGCCCAGTCCTTGCCGGCGCGAACGCGCGCGCTCAGCGCGACGATAAAGGCCGGCCTCGCGACGACGTTGGTAAGGGAACCACTGCCAAATCCGAAGATGGCAAGCGCAGCAAGGGCGAGCGCAAGGAGCAGCGTAAGAAGTTCCTCGGCATCTTCTGAAGCGCCGCGCCCGCGTGGAGGCGGGCTCAGTGCCCTCGACAGGCCAAGATTTCGAGTATCTCTTCGACGCGCGCAGGATCGCCCGCTGCGATCACCTCGCCGTTGCTGCCCGCATGTAGAGGGTCGCCTTGCCAGTCGCACATGCGGCCGCCGGCTCCCTCGACTACCGGCACCAGTGCGGCGAAGTCGTGGAGCTTGAGCCCGGCCTCGACCACCACGTCCATCCAGCCACTGGCGATGCAGCCATAGGCGTAGCAATCGCCGCCCAGCACGGTGCTCATCACCTCCGCATCGAGATGCTCGAATGCGTGAAGCTGGTCGTCGGTGAATAACGCGGGCGAGGTCGTGCCGAGGATCGCCTGCTTCAGCTCGCGGCAGCGGCGCGTGCTTGCCGGCTTGCCGTTGAACAATGTCGGACGCCCCATCACACCCAGCCAGCGTTCGTTGATGATCGGCTGGTCGATGATGCCGAACAGCGGCCAGCCGTTTTCTATGAGGGCGATTAAAGTGCCGAAAGTTGCGCGGCCGGATATGAAGGCGCGGGTGCCGTCGATGGGATCCAGCACCCATTGCCGAGGGCTGGTGCCTTCGCGGACGCCGAATTCCTCGCCGATGATGCCATCCATGGGACGTTCGGCGATGATAAGTTTGCGCATGGCCGCTTCGGCCTCGTGATCGGCGAGCGTAACGGGCGACTGATCCTCCTTCGCCTCGAGGCCGTGCTCGGCGCGAAAGCGCGGGCGGATCGCCGCGCCGGCGGCATCCGCGAGGCGAAGGGCGAGGGCGATGTCTGCGTCGGTTACGGCCATGCCTTGCCCTAGCCAGCCGATTTAGACTCGCCAAGGTCACAAAGCGCTGCCAGTCCTCGCGGCGATGCGCTCGATGCTCGTTCTTGCCGGCCTGATCGCCGCTACGCCAACTTCCGCCCAGATCCGGGCAGTGCCCACGCAGCCCGATTCCGAACAGGCGGCGTTGCGCGGGGTCGAGGTGTTTCTGATCAACGAAACCGAAGCCCCGGTCGCGGACGCCGGCCCCCGCCAGATCGAACTCACCGCCGCGGACGGCAGCCGGCTGGTGCTCGAACGGGCACCGGGACCTACCCGGACGATCGCACCGGGCGGCTTCGCCAAGGCGCGGTACATCCCGGTCGGGATCGCCACCGTAACCGTGCCCCCTTCCGGGCAACATTCGCCCGCGGGAATTCCCGCGGAAGAGACGGTGGTGCAAAGCTCGACCGGCACGTCCGCCGCTTTCACCGACCGTTTCGAGCCGCACGAGCCGACCTACGGCGCGTTCGGGCTTGGCGACTCCGGCGGCAAGCTCCAGGTGAGCTTCAGCTTCC
The DNA here is from genome assembly GCF_021513175.1 of Sphingomonas sp. S2-65. Lineage (NCBI taxonomy): Bacteria > Pseudomonadati > Pseudomonadota > Alphaproteobacteria > Sphingomonadales > Sphingomonadaceae > Sphingomonas > Sphingomonas sp. S2-65. The sequence goes on from NZ_CP090953.1 coordinate 2,648,583, forward strand.
GTCCCTTCGCCGAGGACGCGCCGGCCAAGCTCGGCAACCTGCGCTTCGCCTATACCCAGACGATGTTCTGGGCGATCGACCAGCCTTCGGGCCCGTTCCGCTCAACGATCTACAGCCCCGAAGTCTATACCGACTCCGCGTTGAACGACACCACGCGCGTCGCGATCGGCTGGCGGCACGATTCGAACGGGCGGGGCGATCTCGACTCGGTCGACCTCAACAGGATCTTCGCGCGGGTCGAGAAGCAGTTCGACCTGGGGAACGACTGGCGGCTCGACGTGGCGCCGATGGCCTGGTTCTATGTGGGTTCGAGCGGTGCCGCGCACGATGTTCCCGACTATTATGGCTACACCGCGCTGACCGCCGCAATCCAGCAGAAGGACGGGTTCAAGCTTTCGTTGACCGCCCGTGGCAACGTCGAGACCGGCAAGGGCTCGGCCGAGCTGTTCGCATCCTATCCGCTGGCGCCGATCGGTGGCGGTATCGGCTTCTATCTGTTCGGCCAAGCCTATGCCGGCCATGCCGAGACGCTGGACGACTATCGCCGAAGCGATACCCATGCCAGGATCGGGATCGCGCTGACCCGGTAATCCGGCGCGTTCAAGGAGACTTTCTCATGCGCAAGCGCCTGTTGCTCGCCGCCCTGCTGCTTCCTCTCTCCATGCCGCTGGAAGCGGCACTCGCCCCGGGCGCCAGGGCGCCTGACTTCACTGCCAATGGTGCGGTCGCGGGCAAGCCCGTCAGCGTCCATCTTGCCGCGGCACTGAAGAAGGGGCCGGTGGTGCTTTATTTCTTCCCGGCCGCCTACACCGGCGGGTGCAATGCAGAGGCGCACGCCTTTGCCGAGGCGCTGCCTGATTTCACCAAGGCCGGCGCAACGGTGATCGGCATGACCGCCGGCAATGTCGATCAGCTCCAGAAATTCTCGGCCGAACACTGCGCGGGCAAGTTCGCGGTTGCCGCCGCCAGCCCCCAGGTTGTTCGCAGCTACGATGTGCTGCTCAAGAAGCCGGATGGCAGCGCCACCGCGATCACCAGCAGGACGAGCTACGTCATCGCGCCGAACGGCCGTGTCGTGTTCGCGCATAGCGACATGAGCCCTGCAGGCCATGTGCGGCTGACGCTGGAGGCAGTCCGAGGTTACGCGCAGAAGCGGCGGTGAATTGCGGCTGCAGCCGCTCACCAGATTTTAGCGTTTCGCCCTTATCCCCGATCCCAGAGATATGCGGACGGGACCGCAAGAGAGCCGGAAAACGGTAGGGGTTTCGAGACTTATGGCCGCAGCTAGGGCCGTGCGCATGACCGAGGAGGCGGGGACCGCCAGTCTGTTTGATCGCGTGGGATCGTTCCTGCGCGACCATCGGCTGGATCCCACGCCCGCCAATTATGCCTTCGCCTATCACCTGATCGCTTCGCCCAAGGGGCCCGTCGCCCGTGCCGTGGAGGCTTTGACGGAAAGCGGCGTCCGGATCAGCCAAAGCGATGTCGATGCGATGAACCTCGACGTTCAGGCGCAGGAGCGACCCGATGCGGCGAAGAAAGCCGATGGTCTCGTCGCGCGGACCCAGATGCAGGTCGAGGGTTTCGCCGACATGGTGACCGCGATGCGCGTCGAGACCGAAGGTTTCGGCCGCGACTTGGCCGCGAGCGCCGCGGCGATGACGCTCTCGACCGATCTCGGCAAGGGCGAAGCGCTGGCGGCCAGTCAGATAGCCCGGATCACCGCGACGATGATCGCCCGCGTCCGTACCGCCGAAGCGCAGTTGGAGACGGCGACGCGCGAGGCAAGCGAGTTGCGCGAGAAGCTGGAGGAGGCGCGCGACAATGCCCGCCGCGATCCGCTGACCGAATTGCCGAACCGCCGGGCGTTCGAGGAAGCTTTCACGGTCCAGGCGGCGGCAGGCGAGACGCTGTGCATCGCGGTCTGCGACGTGGACCATTTCAAGTCGGTCAACGACCGCTTCGGGCACGCGGTCGGTGATCGAGTGCTCAAGGCGATCGGCGAGGCGCTGAGCCAGAGCTGCCCAGGCCATCTCGTCGCCCGCTACGGCGGCGAGGAGTTCGCGATCCTGTTTTCCGGCGTGACGGTGGACGCGGCACGCGCGCTGATGGAGACGGCGCGCACGACGGTTTCCACCAAGCGATACCGGCTTCGAGAAACGGACGCACCGCTTGGCGAGATCACCTTCTCCGCCGGGCTGACCTGCGCGGAGAACACGGAACGACTGGGCACCGCCTTCCACCGGGCGGACCGGCTTTTATATGCTGCGAAGTCGGCCGGGCGAAATCGGCTGCGGATCGGCTGAACGGCTCCCCATGCATTGGCAGGTTTTGCCAAGTGTCAGCGCAGAGATTGCTAACTCTCCGTTCGCAAACTCTACCGGCGTAACAATTTCAAGCACTTAGCAAACTGGCACACTCCCTGCAAAGTAGCGAATATCGGCAGCCGAACGGTTCGGGGCCGCACTTCAGGGAGTATACATCATGACTGCACGTCTCGACTCGCTTCATCGTTCGGTCGCCGCTCTCGGCGCAGTGTTCTTCACCGTTGCGCTGGTCGTGCTCTCCACCCCCGTCGTTCCGATCGCATGATCATGCAGGCAAGCACGGGAGGTATCACCATGTTCCGCAGCATCCTGATCGGGGCGGTGTCGTTCGGCCTGACCGCCGCGACCATCCTGGTCACAGGCACCCAGGGTTCGGCCTTGTTCGGCTGAACCCTGCTTCACTAACCCAAGCCAAAGCGAGGAACTTCGGGCATTCCGCACCGGTTTCTTCGGCAGATCCCTTCAGGAGCGAAGCCGATGAGCGAAACCGAAACCATCGACATGATCCACGAGGATGCGCTGCCCGGACACGAGAGCGCCCTCGAACCCAAGCCTGACTGGGAGCCGCGCTATCCCGGCTCGGGCCGTCTCAAGGACAAGGTGGCGATCGTCACCGGCGCCGACAGCGGCATTGGCCGCGCGGTCGCCGCGCTCTATGCCCGCGAAGGCGCGCATGTCGCGATCCTCTATCTGTGCGAGCATGACGATGCGCAGATGACCGCCGACATCGTGCGGGGCGAAGGACGTGAGGCACTGACCATCGCCGGGGACATCGGCGACAAGGATTTCTGCAACGCCGCCGTGGCGCAGGTGTTCGAGAAGTTCGGGCGCATCGATGTGCTGGTGAACAATGCCGGCGAGCAGCATCCCGACAAGGAGATCACCGACATCACCGAGGCGCAGCTCAAGCGCACCTTCCAGACCAACATCTTCGGCCAGTTCTTCATGGTGCAGGCGGCGATGCCGCATCTGAAGGCAGGCGCGGCGATCGTGAACTGCACCTCGGTCACGATGTACCAGGGGGAGCCCGAACTGCTCGACTACAGCTCGACCAAGGGTGCGATCACTGCGTTTACCCGCAGCCTGTCGATGAACCTGATCAAAAAGGGCATTCGCGTGAATGCGGTCGCGCCCGGACCGATCTGGACGCCGCTCAACCCGATGGGGGGCGCGAGCCCGGACAAGCTGGAAAGCTTTGGCGAGGACGTGCCGATGGGGCGTCCCGGCCAACCCAACGAAGTGGCGCCGGCGTTCCTGTTCCTGGCATGCGAGGATGCCAGCTACATGTCGGGCCAGGTGCTGCATCCCAATGGCGGGACGGTGGTGAACGGTTGAGGCCTTGATCCTCCCCCTGCAGGGTGACGTCTGGGTGTCCACGTGGCGATGGCGTATGCGCTCACCAGCCGGGACACCCCTCCGTCGCGCTGCGCGCGCCACCTCCCCTTGCAGGGGAGGATTGGTTTCTTCTTCGTCACCCCGGCCTTGAGCCGGGGTCCCGCTTGTTCACGCCTACAGAAGGAGCGGGATCCCGGCTCGAGGCCGGGATGACGGAGGAAAACAGGCGTATGCCGCGAACGGGCGTCACGCCGGGGCTGCGGCGCCTACCAGGCCGGTGGGTGCTTCCTCGCCGCGCGAATAGGTGCCGGTGAGCAGGCCGGCGGCGAGGACGCGGCCGGCCATGGCTTCGAGCATGGCGCCGCGGCCCGGATTGGTGGCGAGGTCGGGGCCCGGCCCCAGCGCGAACAGCTGGAAGGCGTAATGATGTTCGCCGTGGCCGGTGGGCGGATCGGGTGGCAGCCAGCCTTCGCCGAGATAGCTGTTGCGGCCGACATCGCTGCCCCGGATGCTGCCCTCGCCATCGGCCCGGATCATACCTTCCTTCAACTCGCCGTCGTGCGGCGGCAGGTTCCAGATCACGGCGTGGACCAGCGGCTGGGGTGCCGGCGCGTCGGGATCCTCGACGATCAGCGCCATCCGCTCGGTGCCTTCGGGCACGCCTGTCCAGAAGAGCGGCGGCGACACGCCCTCGCCATCGGCGGTGAAGCGTTCCGGAAGGCGGGCGCCGTTGGCGAAGGCGGGGCTGGCGAGATCGAGCGATTCGAAGCTGCCGAGCTCGGAATGGGCGATCGCCAGCTTCTCGGGCCCCGCGCGCAGGTTCTTGAGCGCGCTGCCCAGCCAGTGGGGGACATGTTCGAGCATCGGCTTCCTCCAGGTTCGGCAGCTCAACCGATGCGCGCGTGATTCGCTCCGAACGCAGCGCCTGGGGGCAGTTCAGTGGACAACGCTGTGGATAAAGCTGTGGGCGGTTTGTAGCTGCGAGCGGCCGAGCCGATGGCCCGCTCGAACCTGTCGCGCCTGTGGATAACTCGACAGACTGAGTCTTTTGAGTCACACCACCAGCGGTTGAGCCTGTGGATAACTTCTTGACTCAACATCTGGGCGAGTGCCCGAATGTTCCGCCATCCGCATGAATTGGCAGGCATTCGGGTTAACCAATGTTTGCTTGACGGCGGAGTCCGCCCCCGGCGACATCGCGCGACTGGGCAATGGGGGCAGACGGAATGGGCGTGTTGGAGAAGGTCAGGACGCGGAGTCGCGCGGCCGCCCCGGTGGCGCCGGCGGAGCTTCCACTCGACCAGATCCTGATGGGCGACTGCATCGCCGCAATGCGCTCGCTGCCAGCCAAGTCGGTCGACTGCATCTTCGCCGATCCGCCCTATAACCTGCAGCTGGGCGGCGATCTCAATCGCCCCGACGGCAGCCATGTCGACGCGGTGACCGATCATTGGGACAAGTTCGACAGCCTGGCGGTGTACGACAAGTTCACCCGCGACTGGCTGGCCGAGGCGCGCCGGATCCTGAAGGATGACGGCACGATCTGGGTGATCGGCAGCTATCACAATATCTTCAAGGTGGGATCGGCGATCCAGGACCTGGGCTTCTGGATCCTCAACGACATCATCTGGCGCAAGGCCAATCCGATGCCCAATTTCAAGGGCACGCGCTTCACCAACGCGCATGAGACGCTGATCTGGGCGTCGACCGGCGAGAAGGCGAAATACACCTTCAACTATCGCAGCATGAAAACGCTGAACGACGAGCTGCAGATGCGCAGCGACTGGGAATTCCCGATCTGCGGCGGGCAGGAGCGGCTGAAGAAGGACGGGCACAAGGTGCATCCGACCCAGAAGCCCGAGGCGCTGCTGTACCGCATCCTGCTGGCGTCGACCAAGCCGGGCGACGTGGTGCTCGATCCGTTCTTCGGCACCGGCACGACCGGCGCGGTTGCCAAGCGGCTGGGGCGGCACTGGATCGGCATCGAGCGCGAGCTGGATTATGTCGATGCGGCGATGGAGCGCATCGCCGCGGCGCTGCCGCTCGACGAATCGGCATTGAAGACGATGCAGGCGCCCAAGGCGGCGCCGCGGGTGGCGTTCGGGCAGCTGGTCGAGAATGGCTATCTGGCGCCGGGCGCGGTGCTGACCGATGCCAAGCGCAAGCATGTCGCAGTCGTAGGGGCGGACGGGTCGCTGCGCTGCGGCGACGAGGCGGGATCGATCCACAAGCTGGGCGCGGCGCTGCAGGGTGCGCCGTCGTGCAATGGCTGGACCTATTGGCACCACGAGGTCGAGGGCAAGCTGAAGCCGATCGACACGATCCGCCAGACCTATTTGCTCGCGACGCAGCCCTGAGCGTTAGCGCCTCCCAGTGCCGGCGGAGATTGCGTAGAGGCATGGCATGACCATCCCCGCTTCCGCCAAGCTTTACCTGCGTCCCACGCGGTTCGTCGATTCGCCCGTGGGGCGCGATGGCGAGGCGGCGCGGCTTGCGGGCGGGCTGAGCTGGTTTGCGGGCTACGAGCTGATTGCGGTCGAGGGCGGCCGCCGCGTGGCGCAGCGCGACGTGTCGCTGGCGCAGGTTGCCGCTGACGAGCGGCTGGCGGCGATCTCGGCGCGCATCACCGCGCCGCGCGCGCCGCTCGAGCTGGGCGAGAGGGTGCTGCGGCTCGACCAGCCGCAGGTGATGGGGATCCTCAACGTCACGCCGGACAGCTTCTCCGACGGGGTGCACCATGTCGGCGATCCCGCCGGCGCTGCGCAGGTGGGAGTCGACATGAGCGTGGCCGGCGCGGCGATCATCGACATCGGCGGCGAATCGACGCGGCCGGGCTCGGCAAGCGTGTGGGAAGGCGACGAAATCGCCCGCGTCGTGCCGGCGATCGAGCGGCTGGCGCGCAGCGGCACGGCGGTGTCGGTCGACACCCGCAAGGCGGCGGTGATGGAAGCAGCGCTGGCGGCGGGGGCGCATGTCGTCAACGACGTGGCGGCGCTGCTCCACGACGAACGCGCGCTCGAGGTGGTGGTGCGGGCCGGCTGCCCGGTGGTGCTGATGCACTCGCCGGACCCCGCCAGCGGTCCGCATGGCGGCAGCGGATACCGCGACGTGCTGGTCGAGGTCTATGACTGGCTGGAGGCGCGGGTCGCCGCGGTGGCGGCGGCGGGGGTGGACCGGGCGAAGATCCTGATCGATCCGGGCATCGGCTTCGGCAAGGGATTGCAGGACAATCTCGCGCTGCTCAACGGGCTAGCGCTGTTCCACGGGATCGGCTGCGGCATCGTGCTGGGCGCCAGCCGCAAGCGGATGATCGGGGCGCTGTCGAACGAGGCGCCGGCGGATGCGCGGCTGGGTGGATCGATCGCGCTGGCGATCAAGGGTGCGGAGTTGGGCGCGCAGCTGATCCGGGTTCACGACGTGTTCGAAACCGGGCAGGCGCTCCGGGTCTGGCGCGGGTGCAAGGACGCGGCGCTGATCGCGCGCTGAGGAACGCGGCAGGGGCTCGCGCGCTTCTGTTCGCTAGTCCGAGGAGTTGACGATGCGCGTACTCGCCTTGCTGGCCCTGATCGCCGCGCCTGCGGCCGCGCAGCCGGTCGACACCAGTCCGGCTGCGGCACGGCGAGTGATCGAGCGCTACTATGCGGCGATCGAGCGCGGCGACTTCGCGACGGCCTATCGCAGTTGGGATGGCGAGGGACAGGCGAGCGGCAAGCGCTTCGCCCAGTTCCGCCAGGGCTTTGCCACGACGGCGCATAGCCGCGTCGTGACGGGCACGCCGGTCGATGGGGACGCGGGCATGAGCCAGCGCTGGGTCGATGTTCCGGTCGAGGTCTATGCAGTGCTCAAGAACGGCCGCCGCCAGCATTTTCGGGGACGCTACACGCTGCATCGCGTGGTCGAAGGTACCGGCGCGCCAGCGAGCCAGACGCGCTGGCACATCGCCAAAGCGCGGCTGGCGGCGATACGCTGAGCGCGATCACGCGGCGCTCTGATCGATCCCCAGTTCGCCGAGCTTACGGTACAGTGTCGAGCGGCCGATGCCGAGGCGGCGCGCGACTTCGGTCATGCGGCCGCGATAATGGCCGATGGCGAGGCGGATGACGTCGGCCTCGATCTCCTCGAGCGCGCGCAGATTGCCGTCCGCGCGGAACAGAGTGACGCCGGCATTGCCCGAGAGCTGCGCCGGCCCGGCGACGTCTGGCCGGCCGGCGGCAAGCTGGGCGATCTGGGGGAAGTCGGCGCGGGTGAGACCATCGCCGTCGCACAGCACCGCGGCGCGAAACAGCGCGTTCTGGAGCTGGCGGACATTGCCCGGCCATTCATAGGATTGGAGCAGCTGGAGCGCGTCGTCGGTGATGCCCAGTTCGCGAAGGCCCGGCTGCTCTGCAATGCGCGCAAGCAAGTGACGGGCGAGCGCGGGGATGTCGCCGACCCGCTCGCGGAGCGGCGGGATCGTTACCTGGACAACGTTCAGCCGGTAATACAGGTCCTCGCGGAAGCGCCCTGCCTCGACCTCGGCGGTCAGGCTCTTGTTGGTGGCGGCCAGGACACGAACGTCGGCTTCGCGGGCATGGCGCGCGCCGATCGGCTGGATCTCGCCCGATTGGAGCGCGCGCAGCAGCTTGACCTGCGCGTCGAGCGGCATCTCGCCAACCTCGTCGAGGAACAGCGTGCCGCCATCGGCGTCGGCGAACCGCCCGATCTTGCGCTCGAACGCGCCGGGGAACGCGCCCTTCTCGTGGCCGAACAGTTCCGATTCGACGAGGTTGGCGGGAATGGCGCGGCAGTTGAGCGTGACCATCGGCTTCTTGTTGCGGGGAGAGGCGGCGTGGATCGCCTCGGCCACCACTTCCTTGCCGACGCCGCTTTCGCCTTCGATCAGCACCGGCACGCGGGCGCGTGCGGATTTGGCGGCGATGGCGAGCGCGGCGCGGAACTGCGGCGCTGAGCCGACGATCTCGTCGAAGCCGAGGCTCGCGGTAAGCTTCTCGGTGAGGGGGCGAAGCTCGCCGTCGCCCTGACCACCGACCGCGGCGTCGAGCGCGGCGAGCAGGCGTTCGGAGGCGAGCGGCTTGACCAGGAAGTCAGTGGCACCGGCGCGCATCGCGCTGACCGCGGCAGAGACCGAGCTGTTCGCGGTCAGCACCAGGATCGGCAGCTGCGGACGGCGGGCGCGCAGTTCGCCGAGCAGCGCGGCGGTGTCGGCATCCGAGGCGGCGGAATCGAGCAGAATCGCATCGAGCGCCATGCCGTCGGGCGTGCCCAAGGTGGCGATCGCGGTCTCGTCGTCGCCGACGCAGATCGTTCGCCATCCCCGACGCGCGGCGATCGCGGCGACCAGCCGGCGTTGGGCCGGTTCGTCGTCGATCAGCATCAGGAGGCGCTGGCCGTTCCGCGTCATCGCATGCGTTCCCGTGTCCCGAATGTCCCAAATCAAGTCACATCGTCTACGCGTCATGCGTAAATGCCGGCTTAAGTCCGGCGGGAACCGCGAGCGCTCTCGCGGACTTGAGGGCAGGCGGTGGCGGCGCTAAGCTCCGCCCCAACGGAAGAGCAAGGGGATGATGGATGGCGGACACGGGTGATGTCACGGACATCGAAGCGCACGCGGCGACCTATTCCGGATTCACGGTCCTGATGATGCGCGGCACCGCCGTGGCGGTGCTGCTGGCGGCGCTGGTCGTCTTTCTGATCGCGAGCTGAGGTGAAGATCGCGGTCCTGAAGGAAAATGCGGGCGGCGAGCGGCGGGTCGCCGCCACGCCCGAGACCGTGAAGAAGCTGACCGCGCTCGGCGCGCAGATCGCGGTGGAAGCGGGCGCGGGAGAAGGCGCGACGATCGCCGATCAGGCCTATGCCGATGCGGGCGCAACGATCGGTGGGCGGATAGACGCTCTTGTTGACGCCGAGATCGTGCTCGCCGTGCAGGGGCCGGACCCGGACAGCCTGACGGGACTGAAGCCCGGCGCCTGGATCGTTGCGCAGGCGAATCCATTCGGCGAGCGCGCACGGGTGGACCGTTACGCCGCGCTGGGCGCCGAGGTGCTGGCGATGGAATTGATGCCGCGGATCACCCGCGCACAGTCGATGGACATCCTGTCGTCGCAGTCGAACCTGGCCGGATATAAGGCGGTGCTGGACGCCGCCGCCGAATATGGCCGCGCCTTTCCGATGATGATGACCGCGGCGGGCACGATCAGCGCGGCGCGGGTGTTCGTGATGGGCGTCGGCGTCGCCGGGCTGCAGGCGATCGCCACCGCGCGGCGGCTAGGTGCGCAGGTCTCGGCCACCGACGTGCGCGCAGCGACCCGCGAGCAGATCCAGTCGCTGGGCGCCAAGCCGATCTTCGTCGAGAATGTCGCCGGGATCGAAGGCGAAGGCAGCGGCGGCTATGCCACCGAGATGTCGGACGAATATAAGGCGGCACAGGCGGCGCTCGTGTCCAGCCACCTGGCCAAGCAGGACGTGGTGATCACCACCGCGCTGATCCCCGGGCGGCCGGCGCCGCGGCTGATCAGCGACGCGCAGGTGGCAAGCATGCGCCCCGGCAGCGTGATCGTCGATCTTGCGGTCGAGCAGGGCGGCAATGTCGAGGGGGCGGTCGCGGGCGAGGTGGTGACGCGGCACGGCGTGAAGATCGTCGGGCACCGCAACGTGCCGTCGCGGCTGGCGGCGGACGCGTCGGCGCTGTTCGCGCGCAACCTGTTCAATTTCCTGAACGCGTTCTGGGACAAGGAGGCCGGGCGGCCGGTGCTCGACGAGGAGATCGGCGACGCGATACGACTGACGCGGGGCGGCCAAGTGGTGCACCCGAGGCTGCTCGCGTGAACAATCCTCCCCTGGAAGGGGAGGTGGCAGCCCGCAGGGCTGACGGAGGGGTGTCGACGTTTGTGGCGCGTGCCCTGCTGGCGGATGGAGATACCCCTCCGTCGCGCTGCGCGCGCCACCTCCCCTTCCAGGGGAGGATTTGATGTTGCAGGGTACGGCTCAAGCAACGCTGCTTGCCAAGCAGTTGCGCGGGGAAATGTCGCTACCTGAGGTGATGCTCTGGACGGCGCTGCGGTCGCGCCCTGGGGGGCTGAAGTTTCGTAAGCAGCATCCTTCCGGACCCTATGTCGCCGACTTCTATTGCCATGCGGCGCGACTGGTCGTGGAGGTCGATGGCGGCACGCATGGGTGTGGAGATCGCCCGGCTCGTGATGCCGCCCGGGACGGCTGGTTCCGGCGACGCGGCCTGGATGTAATGCGTATCTCGGCCAGCGAGGTGCTGCGCGACTGCGATGCCGTGATGCGCGGCATCGTCGAAAGAGCCGCGCAGCGGCTCGACGACGAAAGGTAGAATATGGACTTCATCGCGATTTTGTCGATTTTCGTGCTGGCGTGCTTCGTTGGCTATTACGTGGTGTGGTCGGTGACGCCGGCGTTGCACACGCCGTTGATGGCGGTGACCAATGCCATTTCCTCGGTCATCATCGTCGGCGCGCTGATCGCGGCGGCGGCTTCGGGGCTGGGGAGTGGCGGGACGGTGTCCAAGTGGCTGGGGCTGCTTGCGGTGGTGTTCGCCAGCATCAACATCTTCGGGGGCTTTGCGGTGACCGCGCGCATGCTGGCGATGTACAAGAAGAAGGTGCGCTGAGATGGACCATGCCGTTTCAGCCAATCCCTGGGTAGCGCTGGCCTATCTCGTCGCGGGCGTGTGCTTCATCCTCGCGCTGCGCGGGCTCTCGAGCCCAGTGACCAGCCAGCGTGGCAATCGCCTGGGCATGATCGGCATGGCAATCGCCGTGGTGACTACGCTGGTGACGCACGTCCCGATGGCGGGCGTGCCCGACGCGGTCGGCGCGGTCGGCGCCATGGTGCCGAACTGGCTCTCGATCGGCGAGATCCTGGCCGCGATCGGGATCGGCGCGGCGATCGGGCTGGTGACGGCGCGGCGCATCGCGATGACCGCGATGCCGCAGCTCGTGGCGGCGTTCCACAGCCTAGTGGGGCTCGCGGCGGTGCTCGTTGCGGCGGCGGCGTTCCTCAATCCGCTAGCGTTCGGGATCGCCGAGATGGTGGTGCCGATGATCGGCGAACCGTTCGGATCGATCCACCCGGTCAGCCGGGTCGAGATGGCGCTGGGCGTGGCGATCGGCGCGATCACCTTTTCGGGATCGGTGATCGCCTTCCTCAAATTGAATGGCACGATGAGCGGCAAGCCGATCCTGTTGCCGATGCGCCACGCGATCAATTTGGGGCTGCTGGTGGCAATCGTCGCGCTGATCGCCAGCTTCACCCAGACGCAGTCGCCCACGGCGTTCTGGACGGTCACCGTGCTGAGCTTCGTCATCGGCTTCCTGCTGATCGTGCCGATCGGCGGGGCGGACATGCCGGTGGTGGTCAGCATGCTCAACAGCTATTCGGGCTGGGCGGCGGCGGCGATGGGGTTCACGCTGCACAATAGCGCGATGATCATCACCGGCGCGCTGGTGGGATCGTCGGGCGCGATCCTGAGCTACATCATGTGCCGGGCGATGAACCGCAGCTTCATCAGCGTGATCGCGGGCGGCTTCGGCGGCGACAGCGGCGGCCCGGCAGGCGCGGTGGCGAGCGACCGGCCGTGGAAGCGCGGATCGGCGGAGGATGCGGCGTTCCTGATGAGCCAGGCCGAGCAGGTCGTGATCGTGCCCGGATATGGCATGGCGGTGGCACAGGCGCAGCACGCGCTGCGCGAGATGGGCGACAAGCTCAAGGCGCATGGCGTGCGGGTGAAATATGCGATCCACCCGGTGGCGGGGCGGATGCCCGGGCACATGAACGTGCTGCTGGCCGAAGCCAACGTCCCCTATGACGACGTGTTCGAGCTGGAAGACATCAACTCCGAATTCGCGCAGACCGATGTCGCCTTCGTGATCGGCGCAAACGACGTCACCAACCCGGCGGCGAAGACGGACAAGTCGTCGCCAATCTACGGCATGCCGGTGCTCGACGTGGAGAAGGCCAAGACCGTGCTGTTCATCAAGCGATCGATGGGGGGCGTGGGCTATGCCGGCGTCGACAACGAGCTGTTCTACCGCGACAACACGATGATGCTGCTGGCCGACGCGAAGAAGATGGTGGAAGAGATCGTCAAGTCGCTCGACTGACGGGCCTGGGGCAAGCCCTCGAGAGCGGCTTCAAAAGGGGGAAACATGGCGAACATTGGGGCGATCGTCGGCGGTGGGTTCGACTTGATGCGGCGCAGGCCGGGGGCGGTGCTGTGCTGGGGCGCGCTGTCGGCGGTCGGCGGCGCGGTGTTGAACTATGCGCAATTGCGCGTGATCGGTGCTGCCGAGCCGGGGCTGGCCGCGCAATGGGCTGCGGGCGGTTTCGGCGCGGGCGGGTTCGCCGCCAGCGTGCTCTTCGGCTTCCTGTCGCTCGCCTTGTCGACCATCCTGTCGGCGGCGGCGTTTCGCGCGGTGCTGTGGCCCGAGGATCGCGGCCTCGCCTCGCTCCGGCTGAGCATGGACGAGGTCCGGATGATCGGCCTGACTCTGATCCTGTATGTGCTGAGCCTTGTGTTCGGGCTGATTGGCGGGCTTGGCATCGTGTTCCTGGGCAGCCTTGCAGGCTTGCTGTCGGGCGGGAACGCGGGTGTCGCGACGGCGCTCACCTTTGCGGCCGGGGTCGGGCTGATGTGCCTGATCGTGTTCGTGCTGGTGCGGCTGTCGGTGGTGTATCCGCTGGTGCTGGTGCGGCGGCGGATCAGCCTGGACGCGGCGTGGGACCTGACGCGCGGGCATTTCTGGTCGCTGCTTGGCGCCTATGTGCTGATCGCGCTGATGACGATGCTGGTGCTGACGCTGGCGGTCGTGCCGCTGGTCGCGCTGGGGCTGCAGAGCGGCGAGGCGATCGGCCGTGGCGGGCGGTGGATGACGATGTTCCAGCCGATGGGTTTGCCGGGCGTGTCGCCGACGCCGGTGCAGGTCGTCGCCATGCTGGTGGTTGGGACTGTGATCGCCAGCGTGATCTTGGCGATGTGGTCGGGCGGCGTGGCGAGTGCGGCGAAGGATCTGCTGGCGAGGCGGGTTCCCGCGCAGGATGAGCCTCTGGTTGAGCCCGGGGACGTGCTGTGATCGCTCCGTAATGGATGCGTCGTTAACCATAGCATCCGGATCGCCGCGCCGAACGTCCGAAGTGGAGGCGTTCCGACTCAGCCACGCCGGGATATTGCTGCAAGTTAAGAACAGATGATGAACTTCGGCCATGCGAAGGGGGAAGCTGGCGATGCTGAACGAGGGGATTGCGCGCGGATATGACGTGAGCGCGCCGCGCGCGCTGGTGATCGCGGATGCGGCCGAGGGCGCGCGCGCCGCGCTGCATGCCGCTGCGCTGGCGGGGTGCGAGACGCGTCCGCCGCTGTCCTTTGCCGCAGCGGCGCATGACTTTGGCGGCCATGGCGTTGCCGACGTGATCCTGATCGAGGCTGCTGGGGTGCCCGACCCGCTGCTGGACGTGGTGCTGGCGCGCGCCGACACGATGGCGCGCGAGCGGTCGCTGGGGATCGTGGCGGCGGTGCTGCCCGAGCAGATCGACGCGGCTGCGGCGCTGCTGTCGGGCCCGCGTGTCCAGTTGCTGTGCATGCCAAGCGACAGCGAGCGGGTCGCGGCGGTCACGGCGGCCAAGTGGATGGCGCGCGGCGAAGTGCATGACGTGTCGCGCGACGCCGACGTGATGCCGTTCCAGCGGCTGCACGAGGAAGTCGCGCGGCTGGCCGACACGCTGGGACGGCTGGTCCGCGAAGAGGCCCGGCAGCAGCATGCGGGCGTGCGGGGGCCGGTCAGCGGCTATCGCGGGCCGGGCGACGAGGCCGCCGCCGTCGACATCGACGCGCCGCAGGTGCGGGCGGTAATCCGCGCCCGGCGGATGCGCGGCCAGTTCTTCGGGAGCGAGCTGTTCGCCGACCCGGCCTGGGACATGCTGCTGGACCTGTTCGCGGCGGGACTGGAGCGGCGGCGGGTGTCGGTATCGAGCCTGTGCATCGCCGCGGCGGTGCCGCCGACCACCGCGTTGCGCTGGATCGGCACGCTGCACGATGCCGGGCTGTTCGAGCGCCAGGCGGACCCCAGCGATCGGCGGCGGGCCTATATCGGGCTGAGCGCGAAAGGCATCGAGGGGATGAAGAGCTATGCCGGGGCAGTGAAGCGCGCGGGACTGCCGCTGGTGTGACGAGGGACTTGCCCCGGCGGCAGTCTTTTGGCATCGGCGGGAGCGAGGGCGCTTAGCTCAGTTGGTAGAGCATCTCGTTTACACCGAGAGGGTCGGCGGTTCGAGCCCGTCAGCGCCCACCATCCTCCCCATCGACATACCCCGAGCGTGGGCCGGACGGCCGCGGCGTCACAGCGTGCGGACGAGGCGCTGGGCCGGCGCGATCCAGGCCGGGTCGGTGACGACCTGCTGGCGGCTGCCGGCGCCGAGCGGCAGCAAGTGGAGCTTGCCCCCCTCGCGGCCGATCAGCCGGGCGAACAGGAAGCGGCCGGCGGGCCGGGGCACCAGCACGTCGCGGTTCATCGCCTTGCCGAAATGCGCGGGATCGAGCGGCTGGCACCAGATCTCGTCACCGGCGCGATAATCACCGGCCGCGCCGGTGACGGTGACGGCGATCATGCCCGGCGCGCTCTTGGGCGGGACGACCGAGGCGGCGCGGCGCGGCGCGTGCGCGCCGCTGGCGTCGAGCGTGGCCGCGACGGCGATGTCGGGACGCTCGGGCAGGCGGACGAGATCGGCGGAGTCGACGCCGAGCGCGGCGGCGATGCGGTTGAGCCAGCCGACCGACACGGTGCGCGTTCCGGTTTCCAGCCGGCCGACGGTCTGGGCGGTGGTCGGCGGATCGCAGCGCGCCGCGACCTCCTCCAGCGTCAGACCCTTGGCGCGGCGGACTTCGCGTATCGCAGTGATCATCAAACGCCCCTTTTAACCCATCTGGTTTTTCGTTTTCCTACACACCAGCCTGTGTGGCAAGAGAAAGCGACTCGGACGGAGAAGAAAGATGCGCGAGCTGGTCGATCGGGGATGGGAAGACGGACGGGTGCAGGCGGCGCCGCCGCGGGCGGGCCAGCGGCGCGTGCGCGTCAATGTGGCGGAGTCGCCGCTGTCGTGGCTGCGCGCGCGCGGGCATATCGATGCGCGGCAGTTCGAAGCGGGGGAGCGGCTGCGCGCCGATTACGAGACCGCGTCGCTGGGCGCCCGCGTGACGATGCGGTGGGACACCAGCCCGCGCGCGCCCGGGAGGCGCGGCGCGTCGGAAGCGCTGGACCCGAGCCTGGCGCAGATCTCGGCCAAGCGGCGGTTCGATGCCGCGGTGGCGGCGGTGGGCCCGGGGCTGGAGGATGTGATGTGGCGCGTGGTGTGCGCGGGCGAGGGGCTGGCCGTGGCGGAGAAATCGCTCGGCTGGCCGGCGCGGGCGGGGAAGCTCGTGCTGGGACTGGCGCTGGATCGGCTGGCAAGTCATTACGGACTGGCAACTAAATAATCGACCAACAAGGAAGACAAGGTCCAGTTAACCTTCAATTTCCAGGAACCGGAGCAGGACGATATGCGATTATGGCTGCTTCTTGAGGGGGTACATCATGTCTTCGCGTAACCAAGAGCGCCGCCAGGCGCCGCGATCGAAGCTTTTCCAGCCGGCCGAGATGCGCAGCAGGGGCGACGAGTCGCGCGTCCACTTGCTCAACCTGTCGACCAGCGGTGCGCTGGTCTATGGCGAGGCGGTTCCGGTACTGGGCGAGGAGGTGCAGCTGCGCTGCAGCCTGCCGCTGGGTCCGGGCCGAGTCGCCTGGGTCGAGGGGCGGCGTTTCGGCGTCGAGTTCACCCGCGCGCTTTCCGACGCGGTCGTCGAGCAGGTGCTGCGCATTCAGGACGCACTGATCGTCAGCGCCAGTGCGCGGCTGGGCGTGCCGTGCCGAAAGGTGGCGGTGCCGGCCTGAGGGCCGGCACCGAGTCGCCTTCGGCGGCGCGTCAGTTCCCGACGCGTATCCGCCGGAACCGCGCCTCGACCAGGCTGTACACGCCGAACAGGATCAGCCCCGCGGCGACCAGGCCGAGCAGCCACGGGCCGTAGGGCTGGCTGCGCAGCGTGCGCATCGCCTGGACGGTGCCGCCAGCTTCGGAGACGCGGGCGTGCCAGGCGGCGGCGAGCAGGAACCAGCCGACCAGCAGGAACACCAGCGCGCGGGCCATGTAGCCGATCTGGCCGGCGAGGCAGACATAGCGCGGAACCGGCACGTCGCCGCTCAGATCCTTGGCGAAGCGCTTGCTCCAGCCCTTCCAGGCTTGCGCACCGGCACCGGCGACGAGGAGCAGGCCGACCGCGCCGAGCAGCCACTGGCCACCGGGCATGTCCATGATCCACCCGGACCAGTCGCGGGCGCGCGCGTCGCTGTTGCCCGCGGCGCTGCCGCTGGTGAGGTCCAGGGCGAGCCGCGCGGCGTAATATGCCAGGCCAAGATGGACCACCGCGCTCCAGCCGAAGCCGACGCGTTCGATCACTGCCTTGGCATCGGTGCCGCGGCGGTCCGGATCGAGCACTGCTTCGCTGAAGCGCCACAGCGCATAGCCAGCTAGCCCCAGCGCGATGAGGGCGAGCAGGACGTGGCCGAGCGGCTTTTCGGCGAGCGAGCCCATCGCCTGCTGGTTGTCGACCGGCGCGCTGCCGCGGCGGGCGGCGTCGAGCGCGAACCAGCCGACCAGCAGGTAAACCAGGCCGCGCGCGGCGAAGCCGAGCCGGGCGGCGATGGTCGCTGCGCGCTTGGGGTCGTGAGTCATGCGTCCTCCGCGATTCGCCGCGGAGCGCGGCTGGGCAAGCAAGTAACTCGGAAAGCGGCCGGGGGTTGCCTGGGGCAACGGTTCGTCGCGCGGCGGCTCGGCTGGGCCGATCGCGGCGCAACCGGCGCAGGGGCGGAGGGTTAACGCGATGAAGCTGTCGCCGCGACGGCAGGCATAGTGGCCTGGATCTCATGAAGCATCTGTTCGAGCGATCGATCATCGACTGCATCGCCCAAGCGCGGGCTCCCTCCGCGCAGGAACTGGAGGATGTGGCGCGGCGGCTGTGGGAAGAAGGGTTTGGCCGCGACAGCGGGACCGACTGGGCGGCTTGCCCGTTGAAGGGGGAGACGCGGGCGGCGGCGCACGCCGCGCTGCTCGGCACCGACAGGAGACGGACATGACTGACAGACGCACCGGAATGCCCACCGATCGGGTCGGCGACAGCGACAAGCAAGGCGTGGGCGTACAGGGCCTGGCCGGCGAGCGGACCGAGGACCGCGGCGTCGAACGGCCCGAGATGCGGCGCGACGTCGATCTTGGCGAGCGGACGGTAACGGTGGAGGAAAGCTCCGGCAATGCCTTTGCCGAAGCGCATGGCGCGGCGGACCAGTCGCCGCCCGACCCGGAGGCCGAAGGCGGCGTCGAAGACAATGCATTCCCCGAGAACAGCAAGGCTTGATGATGAAGGCGATGGCGTTACGCGACCCGGTTGGGCTGGATCAACTCGGGTTGGAGGATCGGCCCGATCCGGGTCAGCCCGGGCGCGGCGAGATCCGGGTGCGGTTGCAGGGAAGCACCTTGAACTTCCACGATCTGGGCGTGGTGACCGGACGGATGGGCGCGGTGCCGGGCCGGATACCGCTGGCCGATGGCGGCGGCGTGGTCGAAGCGGTGGGCACCGGCGTGACCGAATTCGCGGTGGGCGATGCAGTGGTGTCGTGCTTCTTTCCCGATTGGGAGGACGGCGTCGCGCCGCTGGGCGACTTCAGCCGGACGCCGGGCGACGGGCTGGACGGCTATGCGCGCGAAGCGGTGGTGGTGCCGGCGCGGTTCTTCACGCGCGCGCCCAAGGGGTTCAGCGCGGTGGAGGCGGCGGCGATCACCACCGCGGGGCTGACCGCCTGGCGGGCGCTGATCGGCGACGGGCAGCTGAAGCCCGGCGACACGGTGCTGTTGCTGGGCACCGGCGGCGTGTCGATCTGGGCCCTGCAGATCGCCAAAATGATGGGCGCCAGCGTGGCGATCACGTCTTCGTCGGGCGAGAAGCTGGAGCGCGCGCGCGGCATGGGCGCCGACTTCACGGTGAATTACCGCGAGACCGCCGAATGGGGCCGGGCGGTGCGCGACTGGACCGGCGGACTGGGCGTCGATCATGTCGTCGAGGTCGGCGGGCCGGGCACGGTGGCGCAGTCGATCGAGGCGGTGCGGCTGGGCGGGCATATCTCGCTGATTGGCGTGCTGACCGGCGGGGCGGGCGAAGTGCCGACCGCGGCGCTGATGGCCAAGCAGGCGCGGCTCCAGGGGCTGATCGTCGGCAGCCGGCGCCAGCAGCGCGACTTCGTCCGCGCGCTGGACGGCGGCGCGATCCGGCCGGTGATCGACCGGACCTTCGCACTGGAGGAACTGGCCGACGCCTTCCGATACGAGGCGAGCGCGGCGCATTTCGGCAAGATCGGCGTCGCATGGTAGCGGCCCGCAGAACCGAGGACGGGATATGACGCATTTCGTACCGCCGGGACCGCTCGGCTTCGGCGGAGCGCCGCTGGGCAACATGTTCGAGGCGGTGGACGATGCCAGTGCCGAGGCGGCGCTGGCGGCGGCATGGGACAGCGGCGTGCGCTATTTCGACACTGCGCCGCATTATGGCAGCGGGCTTTCGGAGCACCGCTTCGGCAATGTGCTGCGGCGCTATCCGCGCGACGCGTTCGTGCTGTCGACCAAGGTGGGGCGGCTGCTCGTTCCCGATGCCAGCCGGCCGGAGAACCCGCCGTTCAAGGACGGGCTGCCGTTCCGCGTGGCGGTGGACTATTCGTATGACGGCGTGATGCGATCGGTCGAGGACAGCCTGCAGCGGCTGGGGCTCGACCGGATCGACATCGCCTTCGTGCATGACCTGGCCGAGGACCATCTGGGCGCGGCGTGGCTCGACGCGTTCGAGGTCGCCCGCGAGGGCGGGTTCCGGGCGCTGACCGAGCTTCGCGACCAGGGCGTGATCGGGGGCTGGGGACTGGGGGTGAACCGGACCGAGCCGTGCGTGCGTGCGCTGGAGCAGGCCGATCCGGACGTGTTCCTGCTCGCCGGGCGCTACAGCCTGCTCAACCAGCCGGCACTGGAGGCGCTGTTCCCGATGTGCGCCAAGCGTGGCGTGCATGTGGTGGTGGGCGGCCCGTATAATTCGGGGCTGCTCGCGGGCGGGCGGACCTTCGAATATGCCGACGCGCCGCCCGAGATGATCGCCAAGCGCGACGCGATCGCCGCGGTGTGCGCGCGCCACGGCGCCGACATCCGCGCGGCGGCGCTGCAATTCTGCGCGGCGCATCCGGTGGTGGCGGCGATCATCCCCGGCGCCAAGCGGGCCGAAAAGGTGCGCGAGAATGCCGGGCTGATGACCGCGACCGTGCCGGCGGCGGTGTGGGACGAATTGCGCGCCGAGGGGCTGATCCCCGAAGAAGCGCCGACGCCGTGAGCATGATGCTCCTGGCGGTTGGCATGGTCGCGGCGCAACCCGGCGGGGTGCCGGCGCGGGCCGACCGGTTCATTCGGGAGCAGCTCAACCTCGAGCAGTATCGCGCGGCGGCCGCGGATCTGAACGGCAACGGTTCCCCGGAAATCATCGTCTACGCTGACGGGCCGCGACGCTGCGGCAGCGGGGGATGCACGCTGTTCATCCTCACGCCGGACGCGCAGACTTACCGAACCGTCACCAGGCTGACGGTGACGCGTCCGCCGATCCGGGTGCTCGAAACCGCGACGCGCGGCTGGCGCGATCTGGGCGTGCGCGTGGGCGGAGGCGGGATCGGGCCGGCTTATGACGTGCGGCTGCGGTTCGATGGCCGTTCTTACCCGAGCAACCCGACGGTGGCACCTGCGGTGCCGGCCGGGAATGCTCGCGGCCGCACCGTGCTGGACTGACGCGGAAGCCGGCGGTCGCGCTCAGGCGTCGCCGAAGATCTTGGTGCCGACCACGCCGACGATGATCAGGGCGATGAAGCCGGCCTGGATGAGGTTGAGCTTCTCGCCGAAGAGCAAGGTCCCGAAGATCGTCACGCCGACCGCGCCGAGGCCGGTCCACACCGCATAAGCGGTGCCGGCGGGCAGACCTTTCATCGCGAGGGCGAGGAGCCCCATGTTCACGAAGCTGAGCGTGATCGGGATCGCGGAAGCCGCCAGGGTGCCCTGACCCGCCGCCCATTTCAGGCTCAGCGCCCAGATGATCTCGGTAACGACGGCAACGCCGAGGATGAGCCACGCCATGGGATTTCTCCTGGATGCGGGCTCGTGAAAGCGCGCGCTGACCGGAAACCCGGAAGAGGTCGAGGCGCGAGGTGCCGGCGGAGACCGGCGAAGCGGGGCCAGATACTGTGCGGGACCGGTCCCGTCCAGCCCGCCGTTCTCCGGCGGTTTCGCTTTCGGGCCAGCTACTTGGGCGGCTTGGGGCGGCAGCTAGGTAGAATTCCGGAGGGGAATCCTACGAGTTGAATCCAGTCGGCGCGCGGAGTCGGCACGCACTTCTTCCTACAAGAGAAGATGTACCCGTTCGAGCGAGAGATCTCGCTTTGCCGGGTCTTGCGAAAAGAGAATGGAAGACGGGGAAATCCCCGCTCGGGTAAGGAGCGCCGTGTTGCTGAACAGACTACCGATTTCCCGCAAGCTGGCGGGATCGTTCGCCGCGATCATCGTGATCTTCGCCGTGGTCGGCGGATTGGTGTTCGCCAACCTGGCGAGCCTGACCGACGCCGCCAAGAGCAAGGAGCGCTCGCTGCGCGCCTTGCAGTTGAGCGAGACGATGATGTCGCAGGTGCTGGAGCAGCAGAACGCGGCGCGCGCTTTTGCCATCCTGGGCAAGCCGGAGTTCCTGAAGACCTATCAGGAGAATGGCGACAAGTTCTTCGAATCGATCCGGGCGTTCAAGGAAGTGTCCAAGTCCGACGAGCAGCAGGCACGCGCCGATCAGCTGGCCGGGCATGTCCGCACGCTGCGCGGCAAGCTGGACGAGATCATCGATCTGGCGCGCGATCCGGGGACGCGGGCCGCGGCGCAGCAGCGGACCGGCGTGAAGATGCTGGGCGATATCCGCGCGACGCTGAAGGCGCTGGCCGAGGTCCAGGAGAAGCGCGTCGAGGAAAACATAGCGGTCGAAGAAGCCGCGGCGAGCGCATCGCAGCGGGCGATCGGCATCGGCGGCGTGCTGTCGGTCGGGCTGGCGCTGTTCCTGGCCTGGTTCCTGTCGCGCAACGTCGCCAAGCCGATCAGCGAACTGACCGGCGTGATGAAGGCGTTGGCGAGCGGCGACAACGCCGTGCAGGTGAACGGCGGCACGCGCGGCGACGAGCTTGGCGGAATGGCGAGCGCGGTGCTGGTGTTCCGCGATGCCGCGATCGAGAAGCAGAAGTCCGACGCCGCCAAGGCCGAGGCCGATGCCGAGCAGCGGCGGGTGGTCGCGACGCTGGAAGCCAATCTGAGCAAGCTGGCGGCGGGCGACCTGCGCGCGAACATCACCGAGAGCTTTTCGGCGAGCTATGAGTCGGTGAAGACCAACTTCAACGAAGCGATGACCAGCCTGCGCAGCCTGATCGGATCGGTAAGCGAGAGCGCGGCGGCGATCCGCACCGGCTCGGGCGAGATCGCTCAGGCGTCGGAAGATTTGGCGCGCCGCACCGAAGCCAATGCCGCGAGCCTGGAGGAGACTTCGGCAGCGGTGACGCAGATGGACGGGCGCCTGAAGGCGACGGCGCAGGCCGCGACCCGCACGGTGGAGCGTGCCGATGGCGCGATCTCGACGGTGCAGGGCGGGCGCGGCATCGCCGACGAAGCGGTGCAGGCCATGGCGCGCGTCGCCGACGGTGCCAAGGGGATCGACAGCGTGATCGAGGGTCTCGACAAGATCGCCTTCCAGACGCGGGTGCTCGCGATGAACGCGGCGGTGGAAGCCGGGCGTGCCGGCGAGGCCGGGCGCGGCTTCGCGGTGGTCGCCGACCTGGTGTCGGCACTCGCGATGCGCTCGGAAGAGGAAGCCGCGCGTGCCCGCGACCAGCTGACCGCGACCCAGACCGACATCGTCTCGGCGGTGGAGATGGTCCAGAAGGTCGATGGCGCACTGGCCAACATCTCCGGCGATGTCGCCGAGGTCCACAGCCTGCTGGCGCAAATGGCGACCGACAACCAGGCGCAGTCGACGGCGATCAGCCAGATCAGCGTGGCGATCGGGACGATGGACCAGTCGACCCAGCAGAACGCGGCGATGGTCGAGCAGACCTCGGCCGCCGCGCGCAACCTGTCGAGCGAAGTGTCGGCGCTGGCCGAACAGGCGGGCAAGTTCGAGACCGGCGGCGCCGCCGCGCCGAAGTCGTTCAAGCCGGTCGCACCCAAAGCCAGGGCGATGGCGGGCGGCTATGTCTCGCCGGTGAAGCCGCTGCCGGTGTCGATCACGCCGCGGGGCGAGGATGACTGGGCGAGCTTCTAAGCCTCGCTCATAACGGTGACGAGACGGCGGCGCCTGGGTTTGGCGCCGCCGTCTTGCCGTGCCCGCCGAGGAACCGGCTGTATGCCCAGCCGATGCCGATCAGCGCGATGCCGAGTGCCAGGAAAGACAGGATGCGCAACAGGCCATCCAGCGCGGCCGCGTCGATCAGGAAGACCTTGAACGTGACCACGGTCAGCAGGACCAGGCCGGCGATCCGCAGGTCGCGCGCGCCGCTCGAGATCCCGCGCCACAGCCAGAACAACGCGGCGCCGAGCAGTATCGCCGAATAACCGCCATTTTCCGCGGTGGAGACCGAGCCGGTCATGAGGCTGCCATGCGCGGCCTGCCGGACCGCGGCCAGCAGCGCGACGAGCGTGGCCAGCGCGGCGCCGGTGCGGATCGGGCGCGTCGGCGCCAGCGTCCATGCCCAGGCCGCGACCGCCGCGGCGTGCAGCACGGCGGCATTGAGCAGCGGAATGCCGCCGACCTGTTGCGGCACGAGGACCGGCGACAGCAGCAGCAGATCGAACCAGACGAAACGGGCAAGACCGAGGGTGAGCAGCACGCCGCCCAGGCTGGGGAAGAGCGCGCGGCGCAGAAGGACCCAGCCCGCGGCTAGGCAAGCCTGGGTGAGCAGGGCGCGTTCGATGAAGCCGACGTCGGTGAAGCGATCGATCGTGGCGATGGCGAGGGGCTGCTTGGCGACCGCGTAGAGCAGCATCACGGCGACGGCGATGGCGACGCTGCCGATCAGGCGTCGGGCACGGCCGAGCATGCGCGGGTCGAGCAAGCTGGCAACCAGCGCGGCGGTAGGGAGAGCCAGCTCGCGCAAGAGCAGGCCGGGCAGCGGCAGGCGCAGATAGGGCAGGCGGTCGCCCATCGCCGATGCCGTGACCAGCTCGGTTAGGGCGAGCAGCGGCAGCGCGGCGGCGAGCAGCGCGGCGACATAGGGGAGCGCGGGCAGCGGGAACAGCGCGCGGGCTCCGGTGATGCGGGCCCATTGGGCGAGGCCGAGAATGGCGAGCGCCAGCGGAACCGAGAGCCAGGCGTCGGGCAGGAACTGGGCGGTGCCGAGGACGGCGAGGAGCGCAGTGGCGAGGCTGGCGAGGACGAGTGCGGGCTCGTCGGCGGCGGTGCGGCGGCGCCAGACGAGGTGCGCGCAAGCTGCGGCGGCGAGCAGTTCGAAAACGCCCCAGACCGGGGCCGAGAGCAGCGACGGCGCAAGGGCGTGGGCGACCAGCAGGGGCCCCGCGGTGCCGCCGAGTGCGAGCTCGGCCCAGCGCGGGCTGCGGTTGGCGAGCAGATGCCCGGGCACCGCGAAGAGCAGGGTGGCGACGGCCGCGGCGAGCGGCGTGGCGCTGTGTTCGGGCTGGAGCAGCGCGATCGCCTCGAGCACGAGCAGGAAGCCGAGCGCGGCCAGCGCGCCGGGAAGATAGAGTGACTCGCGCCAGGAAAGGAACAGCGCAGCGGCGGCGAGGACCAGGTAGAAGCTCCAGGCGAGCGCGCCGAACTCGAGCGAGGGTGCGAGCGCCACCAGCTGGACGAACCCGGCGACGAGCGGCGCCAGGCGCAGCCACGGATTGCGGGTGCCGGTGGCGGGCAGCGCGATGCTGGCGCAGGCGGCGAGCAGCATGGTGAAGGCGCCGACCGCGGACAGCGCCTCCGGGCGATCCTGCAGTGCGGCGATGAGGAAGTTGATCCAGCCGAACCCCGCCACCGCCGCGGCGAGCGCCAGCCAGCCCCAGCCGCGCCGGATGGCGAGGCCGAACAGGGCGGCGATGAACAGCGCGAGATAGACGAGCAGCGGCCCGATCCCGGCGGCGTCGAAGCCGGCGAGCAGTGGCGCGACGAAGCCGCCGACCAGCGCCATCGCCGCGGTCGGCGGGCCATGGCGCAGCGCCAGGGCCATGGCGGCGCCGGTGACCAGGACGACGAGGGCGAAGGCGGAAAGCGGGCTCAGCAGATGGTATAGTGCGGCCGCCATGTAGAGCGTGCCGTAGAGGCTGGCGATGCCGGCACCGGCCAGCGCCTGGGCTACGCGGGGATCGTCGCGGGTCGCAGACAGGTTGCGCGCGGCTTCGCTCCCGGCGATCAGCACGAGGCCGAACAGCGCGGCGAGCACCGTGCGGGTGCCAGGGCCGAGCAGGCCGCTCTCAATCGAATAGCGAACGAGGAAGAAGCCGGAGAGCACCAGCGCGGCGCCGCCGATCCAGATCGGCAGCCGGCCCCCGATCAGCGATTCCAGAGTAAGACGGGGTTCGGACGGATACGCGTGTTCGGGAGCCGGCGCGGATACGGGCTCAGGCGCAGGCGCCAGCACCGGCCTGACGGCGGCGGGGGGCGCCGCGCTGAGGGGCGTGGCGCGGCGTTCCACTGCGGCCACCGGCGCGCGGTCCTGCTGTTCGAGGTCGGCGAGACGGGACTCGACGCGGGTCAGCGCCTGTTCCACAATCCGAAGCCTTCGCAGGACCGAGATAACGGCCGCGACGGCGCCCAGGGCGATCAGGAGCGTGAGAGCGTTCACCGAAACCGTCTTGGCACAGCCGGATGCCCCTGTCGCGGGGGATGGTTTCGAGGCCGGCTCGGTAAGGGCGTCGCGTCGGTCATGCTTGCGAGAGGAATGCGTGATGATCGTATTTGGTTCGACGCTGTCGCCCTATGTGCGCAAGGTAATGGTGTTCGGGGCCGAAAAAGGCCTGACGCTGCAGCTGAAGTCCGCGGGGCTGGGGCGCGGCGGCGAGGACTTCGCGGCCGCCAGCCCGTTCGGCAAGATACCCGGCTTCCAGGATGGCGACTTCCGTATCGCCGACTCCACCGCGATCGTGACCTATCTCGAGGCGAAATATCCCGAGCCGCCGTTGATCCCGGCTTCGCCCGAGGATCGTGCTCGGACGATCTGGTTCGACGAGTTCGCCGACACGCTGATGATGGCCGCGGGCAGCGCCATCTTCGGTCAGCGTTTCGTGCGGCCGCGGGTCCTGAAGCAGGGGTGCGACCATGACATCGCCGATCGTGCCGAACGCGAGCTGCTGCCGCCGCTATTCGCGTATCTGGAGCGGACGATCCCGAACAGCGGCTATCTCGTCGCCGACCGGCTGACGCTGGCGGACATCGCGGTGGCCAGCCCGCTCGCGACGCTTGGCTGCGTCGGGGTACGGGCTGGCGAGGACCCATATCCCCGGACCGCCGCGTGGCTGAAGGCGATCCTGGCGCGACCGAGCTTCGCGACGATCCTCGCGCAGGACGAGGCGCTGGTAGCGGCGCTGGGCGGGCCGGTGGGGGGAGCGCGCTCGACCCCTAGCGAGTAGCCAAGCGGAGCCCGGTCGCCTACATCGCGGGCATGCAGCTCTCGTTCCTCAAATGTCATGGCTCCGGCAACGATTTTCCGCTGATCGACGCGCGAGCGCTGGCGCTGAGCGATGCCGAATGGGCCGGGACCGCCCGGGCGCTGGCGGACCGGGCGGGCCCGGTCGGAGGCGACGGGTTGCTGCTGCTGACCGCGGGCGACGGCGAGTGCGCGTTCGGGATGCGGATGTTCAACGCGGACGGCTCGGAGGCCGAGACCTGCCTCAACGGGCTGCGCTGCGTGGCGCGGGCCGGGTTCGAGGCGCTGGGCGTCGACCGCGCGACCGTGCGACTCAAGACCAGCCGCGCCGAGGTCGCGCGTGACGCCGAGCTGGCGCCGGGGGTGGTCACGGTGCGAACGGTGGTGGGGCCGAATTCGGTCGCGGCGGGCGATGTCGGGCTGAAGATCGGCGCGGCGCAGGTGATCGAGGCGGCGGTGCCCGGGTTGCCTAGCGCGCGCGCCTTCACCGCGGTGGCGATGCCCAATCCGCATCTGGTGACCTTTGTCGATCACGTCGACGAGGCCGAGCTGGTGGCGCTGGGCAGCTGGTGCGAGGCGGGACCGGCGCTGATCCCGGCGCGGGCGAACGTGTCGTTCGTGGAGGTGCGCGGGCCGGCCGACCTGTTCGTGCGGACCTTCGAGCGCGGGGTGGGGCTGACCGACAGTTGCGGCAGCGCGATGGCGGCGTCGGTGCTGGCGGCGGGGCTCACCTGCCGGGTGCCGTTCGACACGCAGGTGCGCGTGTTCAACAAGGGCGGCATGGTCCGGGGGCAGGCGCATGCGGATCGCGTCGTCACCATCTCCGGCAACGCCAGCTTCCTGTATGACGCGCGTGTCGAGGTGGATGTCGCGGCGGCGCGGGCGGTGGTGCCGGTGATACAGGCGCGGCGCGACGACGAAGCGGCGGCGTGGAGCGCCGCGCTGGCGGCGCTGGTCTGAGGCCTTGGGTGCCGGTGGGTGGCCTCAGCCGCCCAGCTTGGTGAGGACGAAGGCGGCGAGGAAGCCCAAGACCGCGATCAGCCCGGAATAGTCGTGGCTCGCTTCGGTCGCTTCGGGGATCATCGTGTCGACGAGCATCGCGAGGATCGCGCCGGCGGCAACCGCGGTGACCGCCGCGAGCACGTCCGGCGAGACGCCGGCGAGCATCGAATAGCCGAACAGCGACGCGAGACCCGAGGCGAGCGCGATGCCGCCCCAAACCCCGAACACATAGCCCGCCGACCGCCCGGCGCGCTTCATGCCGGCGGCGCTCGACAGGCCTTCGGGAACGTTCGACAGGAAGACCGCGGCGACGGTGACCAGGCTGACGCCCTTGCCGCCGAGCAGGCTGGTGCCGATCACCACCGATTCGGGTATGCCGTCGAGCAGCGCGCCGACCGCCAGGGCGAGGCCGGAGCCCTGATCGGCGTTCTGCTGGGTGGCGCCGGGGTTGGTGCCCGAGCGCTTGCGGTGGCGCGCACCCTGGCGGGAGAGCAGGACATTGGCGAACGTGTAGACCGCCGCGCCGGCGAGGAAGCCAAGCGCCGTGGAGTCGAAGCCGCCACGGGCATAGGCTTCATCCATCAGATCGAACGCGACGGCCGATATCAGCACGCCCGCGCCGATCGCCATGACCGCGGCAATCAGCCGCTGCGGCAGCGCCACCAACCAGGCGATACCGGCCCCGACGACGAGCGCAGAGCCGCCCACCAATCCCCATAACCCTGCTGTGAGTGCGCCCGACACTTGCTGTTCTTCCTGCCGCGAAAGGCGGAGCAACGCCGGACCGCGGGCGGCGATCCCCGCGCCGCGGCGTTCGCGGCTATTTCTCGCCGGCTGCGGTTAGCAGGTGTTCGACTTCCTTGCGGATCGTGTTGCGCTGATAGCCGGCATAGACCGCCCGGTCGCCGCGGTAGAGGCCACGCAGGAACCCGATATCCCAGCGGGTCAACGTGGCGGGGATACGGCCGGGCCGCGCGGGATCGAACATGGTGAGGATCGTCGGTGCTGCCGTTCCTTCGAGACGCGCGGGATCGGCATCCGCATAGGCGCGCATCGCGGCATAGTCGGCAAGTTGCACCGTCGTCAGCCCGTTCACCGCGCCGCTCTCGATCACGACCACCGCGGCGGAAAAGGGCAGTCGTACCGATGGAGCGAGGCGCGTGGCCTGGAACGGGTTGGTGACCACGGCGCCGTTTACTGGATCGGAGGCGACGCCCGCATCGCTCAGCGGAACGCCCGGCAACTGCCAGGCAACCGCCGGGCCGGGCGTATCCAGAAGGCGGCGGACTTCGGACTTGGGGACGCCGGCGAAGTAATTGGGGTATTTCTTGCGAAGCGCCTGGAGGAAGGCGTTCTTGTCGGGCGTCAGCACCACCACGACGTTGGCGCGGCACCTGGCACTTGCCAGCGGTATGTCTGCGGCCTCCGCCACGCGGCGCAGCCGCCTTACGATCTGATCGCGTGGAACCTGCCTCAGGCCGATGGACGCCGGGCAGACGCCGTCTTCGAACCGGCTGAGTACCCGGACCCCAGGCCTTGCGGTCAATGCGCCGACAAAGTCGCGGATGTCCTTGTCGAGGTTCTTCCTGCCCTCGATGATAACCTGGGGGGTGCCGGAAGGGAGCGGCTGGTCCTGGGCCAGGGCGCTCGGCGCCAGGAACAGTGCGGCACCGAAGATCGAAAGGGGAAGCGCCGTGTTGAGCATCGCCTGACTCCTGATCGTCCTGGCCGAGCGTATAACAGAGGCCGGCGCGGTGCCAGTGGCGTTGCTCAGCCCTTTGCGAGCATCTCGTTGACGCGGAAGACGAGTTCGTCGGGATCAAAGGGCTTCTTCATATACTCGTTGGCGCCGGCGAAACGGGCCAGTTCCTCGTCGCGGCTGCTGCGGCGGCCGGTCAGCATCATCACGGGGAGCAAGGCGAAGTCATTGAGCTTGCGCAGTTCCTGGACCAGCAGCACGCCCGACAGCCCCGGCATGTTGCAATCGAGGATGACGAGATCGGGGCGGCGCGCCTTGATCACCCGAAGCGCCTCCGCGCCGTCGGTGACCAGGCCGGCGCCGTGGCCGGCGGCGATCAGCGCGTCGCGGGCGATCGAGCCCAATATCTCGTCGTCGTCGGCGATGATGATGCGTGCCATGCAGTTCGACCCATTTTCTGTTTATCGGCAAGCGCCATTTTCCATTCTGAACGCGTGCGCAAGTGCGCAGACGTGGCCGCCGCACGATTTTCGCATGCCCGCGCGCCGAAAAGGCTGCCCGCCCAGTGAACCTGCTATAACGGGAAGGAATGCGGCGCATGTGAGGGGCGTGTTGAAGGAAGTTTCCAAGCGGCGGACCCTGATCCTGCTGGTCAACGGCCTGCTGATGCTGCTGCTCTGCGCAGGATCCGGCATGTGGCTGGCAGTGCAGAAATACCAGGCGGAGAATTGGGTGCGGCACACGTCCGAGGTGTCGCACGAGCTGTCGCGGGTGCGCATCCTGATGCTGCGCGGCGAAGTGGCGCGGCGCGGTTATCTGTTGACCGGCGATCCGCGAAGCCGGAACGGAGCCGAAACGATCGGGCGGCGGATGCTGCGCGAACTGCAGGGACTGGAGGCGATGGTGGCCGACAATCCGGCGCAGGGTGCCCGGCTGGCCAGGATCGAAGTGCTGCTGCGCGAGCGGCTGGACGAGATCCGCCAGACGATCGCGCTGCAGGCCGCCGGCCGCCACGGCGACGCGACCGCGCTGATCGCCGGCGAAGGCAGCCGCAAGCGGCTGGAGCAATGGGTGGCGCTGATGGACGCCGCCGAGGCGAGCGAGCGGCAGTTGCTGACGCAGCGGCAGAAGCGGTCGGTGGGATACCAGCAGCCGGTGCAGATCGCGTTCGGGCTGAGCGCGCTGCTGGTGCTGCTGCTCGCCTGGCTGATCGCGCGCGAACGCCAGGAGCGGGTGGAAGCGCTGCGCATCGCCAAGGAACAGCTGGAGGCGGACATCGCCCGGCGCGAAGTGGTGGAAGCGCAGCTGGCGATGCTGGCCGAGAACGCGACCGACGCGGTGCTGCGCATCGACCTGAGCGGTGTGTGCACCTATGCCTCGCCCTCGAGCGAGCATGTGCTGGGAGCGACGCCCGACATGCTGGTGGGGCTGCCGATCGGCATGGATGCCGATGCCGAGCACCGCTACGAACTGGTCGAATTCCACCACCTGCTGGCGACCGGCGCGATCGAGCGCGGCGTCGTCACTTATCGCGCCCAGAAACTCGACCGGTCGGGCGATGCGGTGTGGATCGAGGCGCATAGCGGGCTGGTGCGCAATCCCGAGACGGGCGAGCCGGTGGAGATCCTGGCCTCGCTGCGCGACGTGACCGAGCGCAAGCGGCTGGAGCTGGAACTGGAGGCCGCACGAGTACGCGCCGAGGCGGCGGTCAGTGCCAAATCGAGCTTCCTGGCCAATATGAGCCACGAGATCCGCACGCCGATGAACGGCGTGCTGGGCTTTGCCGACCTGCTGCTGCACGGCGACCTTGGCCCCGAGCAGCAGCGCCACGTCCAGCTGATCGTCGATTCGGGCAAGGCGATGATGCGGCTGCTCAACGACATCCTCGACCTGTCCAAGATCGAAGCCGGGCAGATGCAGATCGCTCCCGAGCGCGTCGATCTGCGCCATGCGCTGCGCAATTGCTTCAAGCTGATGCTGCCCGCTGCCGAGCAGAAGGGATTGCGCCTGTGCTTCGACGTGGCGCCGGAGCTACCGGGCCATGTCCATATCGACGGATTGCGGCTGCGCCAGATCGTGCTGAACCTGCTGGCCAATGCCGTGAAGTTCACCGAGCGCGGCGAGGTGACGTTCCGCGCGCGCCACGCCGAGGGCGAGGCGGGGATCGACCCGGGCACGCTGGAGATCGCGGTGTCGGACACCGGCGTCGGCATCGCGCCCGAGCGGCTGTCGGCGATCTTCGAACAGTTCGTCCAGGCGGAGAATTCCACCGCGCAGCGCTTCGGCGGCACCGGGCTGGGGCTGGCGATCAGCAACCAGCTGGCGGCGCTGATGGGCGGCGGCCTGAGCGTGGAAAGCACCACCGGCACGGGTACGACCTTCCTGCTGCGGCTGCCGCTGCGCGAAGTGGCAGCCCCCGACGCGCAAGCGGCGCCGACCCCGACTCCGACCCCGGGCGTCGCGGCACGGCCGCTGCAGGTGCTGCTGGCAGAGGATCATGACGTCAACCAGATGCTGATGCAGGCGATGCTGGCCCAATTGGGCCACCGCGTGCGCGTGGTCGAGGACGGCGCGCGGGCGGTGGCGGCGGTGCGCGAGGCCCGCGACGCGGGTGCGCCGTTCGACCTGGTGCTGATGGACATGCAGATGCCGGTGATGGACGGGCTGGAGGCGACACGGGTGCTGCGCGCCGAGGGCGAGGCGCTGCCGATCCTGGCGCTGACCGCGAACGCCTATGCCGACGATGTCGCGGC
This sequence comes from Sphingomonas sp. S2-65, assembly GCF_021513175.1. Taxonomy (NCBI): domain Bacteria; kingdom Pseudomonadati; phylum Pseudomonadota; class Alphaproteobacteria; order Sphingomonadales; family Sphingomonadaceae; genus Sphingomonas; species Sphingomonas sp. S2-65. Next base: position 2,680,490 of record NZ_CP090953.1, read on the forward strand.
GTGCCTGGCCGTGGGAATGCAGGCGCACCTGGCCAAGCCGGTGCAGCTGACTCAACTGGCCGCGGCGATCGGGCAGTGGACACCCGCCGTTCCGGCGGCGGCGGTGCTGGCCAAGCCCAAGCCGCTGATCGATGCGAGCCTGCAGGCGCGCTACGACAGCCGCAAGGCCGAGCTGCTGGCGCTGGCGGAGCGGATCGGCGCGGGCGGGGCGTTCGCCGACGACGAGATCGCCGAACTGCGCGCCGAGCTGCACAAGCTGGCCGGATCGGCGGCGATGTTCCGCGAGCGGGCGCTGGGCGACCGCGCAGCCGAGCTGGAGGATGCGCTGGAATCGGCGCCGCCCGGGATGCGCCGGGCGCTGGTGCGGCAAGTGGCCGAAGCGCTGCGCCGCCCGGCTCAAGGGGCGGCGCGCGTCGCTAGCGGTTGATCGTGGCCGGGCGGTAGTCGACGAGGTCGGCGAGCTGGCGGGGCTCCGACAGGCAGGCGGTGCCGCCGCGCAGATCGAGCGCGCCGTCGCGGCGCATCGACTGGAGCGTTCGGTTGATGTGGACGCTGGTGAGGCCGAGCAGGTCGGCCAGGGCCTCCTGGGTCAGCGGCATCGGGAAGCTGTCGCCCGACGCCAGCCCGGCCATTGCGAGGCGGTCGCGGGTTTCCAGCAGCCAGTCGGCGAGGCGTTCATAGGCGCTCAGGCGGCCGAGCCGGGCGATCTGGCGGTAGAGATAGACTTCCTCCAGCGCGGCGGCGGCGGCATAGGCCTGGGCAAGGCCGCTGCCTTCGGCGGGAGCGGGGGCCGGCATGACAACACCCTCGGTCAGCGCGACCACGGTGGTGACCGCCACGGCGTTTTCCCGGAACGCGTGGCCGATCAGGTCGCCGGGCAACAGCATGCTCAGGATCTGCCGGCGGCCATCGAAGAAGGTGCGGGTGCGGCAGGCCCAGCCGGACAGCAGGATCAGCGGTTCGCCGGCCGGCTTGCCGACGCTCTGGATCTCGCGGTGAGCGGGCGCGCGGCGCTTTCGCTCGCGATCGGCGAGCGCGTCGCGCTCCCCCTCGGTCAGGCGGGCGAGCGCGGAGAACCGGGTCACCGCGGCGAAGCTGGCGGACTCTGGTTTGAGGAGGGCGCTCATGGGGTTTTCAACGTGTTGATGCTCATTGTGCTTCTCCGTCCGATGCCGTTCCACGCGCAAGCGGCACGCGAATGGAGCATGAAATCGTGCCTGGCCCGATCTGGTATCGGGTCTGGGCACCGAGTTGATAGGGCAGCGCCTGTTCGATGAACGTGCGCCCGAAACCGTGCCGCTGCGGGGCCGCGCCCAGCACCGGCATCCCGCGCTCGTCCCAATCGATGTCGAGGTGATCGCCTTCGATCGTCCAGCCGATGGCGAGCGTGCCGCGCTCGGGCGGCAGCGACAATGTCCCGAACTTGATCGAATTGGTGACGAGTTCGTGCAGGGCGAGGCCGATAAGCAGGGCGGTATCCGGCGGCACCCCCACCTCTGGCCCGGCGAAGGTGACGCGGGGATCGCCGGCGGCCTGCACGCTCTGGAGCTCGTCGTGGATCATGGTTTCGAAATCGACCGTCCGGTGCGTGCCGGTCACGGCGGCGGCCTGGTAGCGGGCGAGCACGTCGAGCCGGCCCTGGAAATGATTGGCGACATCGTCGAGGTTGCCGCCCGCAGCTACGGTGCGCGCGAAGATCGAGCGCACCACCGCGAGCATGTTGCGCACCCGGTGCTGGAGTTCGCCGCGCAACAGCATCTCGCGCTCCTGCGCGGCGGCGAGCGCGGCCCGCAGATCGCCGTCGGGCCGCGTGGCCAGATCGCCTGCGGTCCGTTCCGGGCTCATCGAATCACTGCGATACAGATTCATGCAGCCCGTCCTTGGAGAAGCGCCGAAGAAACAACGCGTTGGTGGTGGGAAAGACCCGAGAAAGATTCGCGGAGCCGCAACAATCGCTTGCCCACCGCCGATCCGGGCGGCGCCGAAGCGAATTGGCGGCGGTTCCATTCGAGCGGTGGACGCGGCGGCGAGCACGCCGTAGCACTGCAGAATACCGCCCCACGAGATGTCCCGCCATGGCCGAGAAGACCGCTCCCGACCCCGCTTTCGAAGCGCTGCTGTCCTATATCCAGGAAAGCCGCGGCGTCGACTTCCGCGGCTATAAGCGCACCAGCCTGAAGCGGCGGATCAGCCTGCGGATGGAAGCAGTCGAGGTCGAGGATTTCGACGCCTATCGCGCGCAGCTGGAGGCGCAGCCGAGCGAATTCGAGGCGCTGCTCAACACGGTGCTGATCAACGTGACGTCGTTCTTTCGCGACGCCGAAGCATGGGAAGTGCTGCGCGAGCAGGTGATCCCGGCGATCATCGCCGAGGCCGACGAGCGCGGCATCCGCATCTGGAGCGTGGGCTGCGCATCGGGAGAAGAGCCGTTCTCGATCGCGATGCTGATGGCCGAGGCGATGGGCGTCAGCGAGTTCTGCAACCGCGTGAAGATCTATGCCACCGACCTGGACGAGGAGGCGCTGAAGATCGCGCGCGCGGCGACCTATAGCCCGCGCGAAGTGGAGAATGTGCCGCCGGCGCTGCTCGAGAAATATTTCGAGCGGACGAAGAACCATTATGTGTTCGAGCGCGAGCTGCGGAAGTCGGTGATCTTCGGCAAGCACAACATTGTCCATGACGCGCCGATCTCGCGGATCAACCTGCTCACCTGCCGCAACCTGCTGATCTATCTGGAGGCCGAGACGCAGAACGTGGTGCTGCCGCGGCTGCATTACGCGATCGACACCAAGGGGTATCTGTTCCTGGGCAAGGCCGAGACCCAGCTGGCGCGGTCGCCGCTGTTCCGCCCGGTCGAGACCAAGCACCGCATCTTCGCCAAGGTGCCGCAGGAATGGCGGCGGCCGCCGACCGCGAGCTTCAGCACAAGCCGGCCGCGCAGCGAACCCTCGGCGGATCTCAAGATGCTGGAATCGGTGATCAACGAAGTCGGCACCGCGTTGCTGGTGATCGACGCCAATGGCGCGGTGGCGATCGCCAACACCCATGCGCGCCACCTGCTGGGCGTGGGCGAAGCCGATCTGGGGCGGCCGTTCCAGGACCTGCCGGTTTCCTATCGCCCGATCGAGCTGCGCGGGCCGATCGACGAGGTGTTCCGCCAGGGCCGCGCGGTCCGGCTGGAGGACCAGGAATATCGCCGCAGCCAGACCGAGCTGATGCGGCTGAACGTCGAATTGCGGCCGCTCCAGCGCTCCGACGCCAGCGTGTACGCGGTGCTGCTGACCTTTCAGGACCAGACGCGGATCGCGACGCTGCAGCGCGAGCTGGAGGCGGCGCAGGAGACGCTGGAGCACACGATCGAGGAGCTGCAATCGTCCAACGAGGAACTGGAGACCACCAATGAGGAGCTCCAGTCGACCAACGAGGAGCTGGAAACCACCAACGAGGAACTCCAGTCCACCAACGAGGAGCTGGAGACGCTGAACGAGGAAGCGCGCACCTCTTATGAGGAGATGGAGTCGGTAAACGAGGAGCTGCGCATCCGTGCCGACCAGGCGAGCAGCTATCGCCTGTACATGGACTCGGTGCTGCGCGCGATGAACGGCGGCGTCGTGGTGATGGACCGCCAGCACCGCATCAACAGCTGGAACCGGTGGAGCGAGAATACCTGGGGGCTGCCCGCCGAGGAAGTGATCGGCACGACGTTCGAGGCGCTCGACATCGGGCTGCCGGTGCGAGGGTTGCGCGAGGCGCTGGCGCGGGTGGAATCGGGCGAGGAGGAAGTATCCGAGGTGCTGCTGGAAGGCGTCGACCGGCGCGGGCGGCGGATCGTGTGCCGGGTCCGGGTTGGCGGACTGCCGGCCGAGGAGGGCAATGGGCAGGGGCTGGTGCTGGTGTTCCAGGACGTCACCGAGGAACGGGTTTCGGAGGAATTCGCGCGCCATTTGGGGCGGCAGCTGAGCGGCGCGGGAGTCGAAACCTATCTGGTCGACCGCGTGACGCTGCGCTTCGTCCTGACCAATGAGGGCGGGCGCAACAAGCTGGGCTATACCGGCGAGCAACTGGCGCAGATCGCGCTGCCCGACGTGATCGCCGACGTGCCCGCGGGCGATGTCCACAAGCTGGTCGCGCCACTGGCGGGAGGCGGCTCGGGCGAAGTCGAGCTTCGCTGCACGATGCGCGCGAGCGACGGGCGGGCCTTTCCCGCGACGGTGCGCATCCAGAGCTTTGGCGAGGGCTTGCAGCCGCTGCTGGCGGCGCTGGTCCACGAGCAGCCGGGCGAAGACGCGGACGGGGGGAAGTGAACGCGGCGCGAACGGCGCCCTAATGCGCGGTTAACCCTGATGGGGGTATCAGCAGAATTTCATGGTGAAAGTCGAATAGTGTCATGTCCAGCGATGCCAGGGAATTACTGCAATGGGTGGCCGAGCAGATGCCGGCCCTGAAGGCGCGCGTCGCCGACACCCACAAGCTGGTCGAACGCGCGCAGGAGAATGCGGCGCAGGACCATGCGCCGGAAGAAGCGAGCGAGGCGCGGCGCCTGAGGCTCAGGCGTCGCTTTCGGCTTCGGCCCCGCTCTTGCGCAGATTGGTCATCGCTTCCTCGAGCACTTTGACGAACTGTTCGGCTTCCTGCGAAGCGGTTTCCCAGCGTTTCTCGGCATGCGCGAGACCGCGCGTCTTGGCGCTGTCGCCCATCTGACCGAACAGGCGGATGCGGTCGCGATGGGTGCGCACCGCGACGCCGAGTGCGCGTTCGAGTTCCTCGTTCTGCGCCACCGACAGCCCCAGGGGCGTGAAGGCGTGGCCGACCTGGCAGCGGAAGCGCAGTTCGTCCTGCACCACGATCTGATTGAGCACGCCGCCGCAGTCCGGACAGGAGATGCGGCTGGGGCTGCCGGGGGTGATGATCTCTGTCTCGGCCACGGCGAACTCCTGCGCTGCGATGCGGTCCTCGATGTGGAATTCCTCGGGCAGGGGCGTGGAGGGCCCCGCCTCCTCGCGCACGAGCCGGCCGAGCAGCGCGCCCAGCTCGGCGAGCGGCAGCGCGTGGTCGACATGGTCGCGCTGCAACGCGTTGCGCGGCATCGACGGCCATTCGGCGTCGTCGGGATGCTGGACGATCGACGTGCCGCCGGCGGCCTTGATCGCGATCAGCCCCTCGGTCCCGTCGTCGAGCAGGCCGGTGAGGACCACGCCGATCACCCGCGCGCCATAATGCACCGCCGCCGAGCGGAACAGCGCGTTGACCGCCGGGCGGGTGCGGTTCTCATACGGGCCGCGGCGCATCAGGATGTGCCCGGGACGCAGCAGGATGTGCCGGTCGGGCACGCCGACATAGACGTGGCCGTGCTCGATCTCCTGCCCGTCGACCGGCGAGGTGACATGGAGCGGGCACACCCTGTCGAGCAGATGGGCGAGCATGCTGCGCGCCGCCGGTGCGACATGCTGCGCGATGAACACCGCCGCGGGAAGATTGGCGGGAAGCGCCGCGCAGAGGCGCTGAAGCGCGTCCACGCCGCCGGCGGACGATCCGATCACGATGACGTTCTTATGCTGCATTCGGCACCTCTATTCACAGGTGTAACGAGCCATCTGTACTAAGGTGCACGATCCGGCAAATAAATCGGCCCCCTTTTCTTGCGAACATGCGTTACCTTTGAAGAAACAGGGGACAGCATGAGCCACGCAGGCGCCTCCAGTCGCGATCAGGGACCGCAATGGCTGCTTGACGAGAACGAGCAGCTGCGCACGTCGCTCGAGTCCGCATTGGACGAAAATTCCCGGCAAGCCGAGGAAATCGAGCGGCTGATGCGCACCATGACCGTGCTGTCGAGCGAGCTCCGCACCGGGCGCGCGGTGCAGGCGAGCGCCGAGCGCCAGGCGGCGGGCGCGATGATGGCCGGCGAGCGGCAGAGCGAGACCGAGGAAGAGCTGCGCGTCGCGCTGGAAGAACTGCAGGTGCTGACCGAGGAACTGGAGGTCGCGAACAGCGGACTGCATCGGATCAACCGCGGGCTGGATGCGCGGGTGGAGGAGCGGACTCGGCGGATTACCGAAGTGAACGCGGTGCTGCGCACCACCGAAGCATCGTTCCGCACGATCGCCGACCTGGTCCCCGACCTGTTGTGGCGCACCGACGCGCGCGGGCGGGCAACGTGGTTCAACGAGCGCTGGGCGCATCATACCGGCCAGCGCGGCGACGAGCCGCTCGACCTGGGCTGGTTGCAGGCGGTGCACCCCGACGACCGGGTGGGCGCCAAGGCGGAGTGGGAGCGCGCGGTCGCCGGCGGCGGCAGTTTCCAGCGCGAATTCCGGATCAAGGGTGCCGACGCGCGCTATCGCTGGTTCCTGATCCGCGCCGAGGCGATGCGCGACGGTGGCCGCATCGTGAACTGGTTCGTCGCGGGCACCGACATCGACGACCAGCGCACCGCGCTGGAAGCGCTGCAGCAGAGCGAATTGCGCTTCCGCACGCTGGTGGAAGGGATGCCGCAATTGGTGTGGCGCGCGGTGGATGGCGGGCATTGGACATGGTCCAGCCTCCAATGGACCGCCTATACCGGGCAGAGCGAAGCCGACAGCCATGGCATGGGCTGGCTGGCGATGTTCCACCCCGACGACCGCGGCAAGGCGCTCGCCGCCTGGGGCTGTGCTGCCAGCAGGGGCTCGCTGGAGCTGGAAGGGCGGATCCATCACGCGCTGGATGCGCGCTACCGCCACTTCCGGACCCGCGCGCTGCCGGTGCAGAAGGTTGAAGGGCAGCCGACCGAATGGATCGGCACTTCCACCGACGTCGACGACATCCTGCAGCTCCAGCATCAGCAGGACGTGCTGGTGACCGAATTGCAGCATCGCACCCGCAACCTGATGGCAGTGGTGCAGGCAGTTACGCTGCGCACGCTGAAGGGCAGTGCGACGCTGGCGGACTTCCGCGCGTGCATCGACGACCGGCTCCAAGCGCTGGCGCGGGTGCAGAGCCTGTTGTCGCAGCGCGACGGCGGGCTGAAGGTGACGTTCGACACGCTGCTGCGGCAGGAATTGTCGGCGCATGTCGACCTGGACGGCGACGGCAAGGCCGAGCATGTGACGATCCGCGGGCCGGCGGGCGTGCCGCTGCGTTCCACGATCGTCCAGACGCTGGCGCTGGCGCTGCACGAACTGGCGACCAACGCGGTCAAATATGGCGCGCTGTCGGCGCCCGACGGGCATCTGAACGTCGAATGGAATGTGCGCGAAGAGGCCGATGCGCGGAAGCTATGGGTCGATTGGCGCGAATCCGGCGTGGCCGACATGCCGGCGCCGGGATCGAAGCCGCGCGGCGGCGGCTATGGCCGCGAACTGATCGAGCGGGCGCTGCCCTATCAACTGGGCGCGCGGACCAGCTATGCATTCGAACCGGACGGCGTGCATTGCACGATCGAAGTGACGGTTCCCGAAGAGAGCGAGTGGAGAAAAACCGATGGCTGAACCGGCGCTCGAAGGGATGCGGATCCTGGTGGTGGAAGACGAATATCTGTTGGCCGACGATCTGCGCGACGCGCTGACCGAGGCGGGAGCCGTGGTGCTGGGGCCGGTGCCGAGCGTCGGCGAGGCGCAGGCGTTGATCGCCGGCGAGGCGCTGATCGACGCGGCGGTGCTCGACATCAACCTGCGCGGCGAGATGGTGTTTCCGGTCGCCGACACGCTGCGCGCGCGGGGCGTGCCGTTCGCCTTCGCCACCGGCTACGATCAATGGGCGCTGCCCGAGCGCTTCACCGGCGCGCCGCGGGTGGAGAAGCCGCTGAAGGGCGCCAAGGTGATGTCGCTGCTGGGGCCGCTGCTGGAGCCTTCCGCGGTCGGGTGAGGGTTGGGCGTGCCTGTCGGATGTGCTCGGGTCGTTTTCGAAGATCTTTGTTTCACGCGAAGGCGCGAAGTCCGCGAAGGTAGAAGGTCGGGATCACGCGGAGGCGCGGAGGCGCGGAGGTGCTTGGCTCGCTGCTTCGTCGGGAGACTATCGCCAACCACTCCGCTTGCCTGCGGTATATCGCTGCCGCTGACGCGGCGGCTGCACTCCTCCGCGCCTTCGCGCCTTCGCGTGAACCACTCTCTTCTTCTGAGCTAACCAAATAGGCTAAATAGGCTTGACATCGTCACGCTCTTCAGGTACATAACAGGAACGCTGAAGAATTGCGAGTCGGGCCGGGTGGCTTGAACGGGGTCGGAGCACCGGGGGGTGTTGCGGCCCTTTTGCTTGGGGGATGGAGCGATGGGGGAGCAGGTCGCCACTCGGCGCAAGGGTGGGGGCGCGCAGGTGCGTGCCGAGAAGGGCGGCTGGACCAAGGCCAGGCGCGAGGCGTTCCTGGCCGAGCTGGCGCGGACCGCCAATGTGCGGGCGTCGGCGGCGTCGGTCGGGCTGACCTTCCAGAGCGCCTATGCGCTGCGGCAGCGCGATCCGGTTTTCGCCGACGCCTGGATACGCTCGGTCTGCGTGGCGTATGAAACGGTGGAGATGTTGCTGCTGGAGCGCAGCATCGTCGGGCTCGGCGGCGAGGCGGCGGCGCCGGGGGACGCCAGCCATTTGGAGAAGCTGAGCGAGCGCGGCATGCTGGCGCTGCTGAACCAGCACCGCCAGACCGTGCGCGACTGCAAGGCGCGGGCGGAGACGCTGAGCGGGATCGAGATCCTGCGCAGCGAGCAGACCGCGCGCGAGCGGCTGGAAAAGAAGCTGCTGGAGATGGAGCGGCGGCTCAAGGCTAATCCCGAACCCGGCGCCGATGCGCGAACAGGGGACCAGCCACGTGGCTGAGAAGCCGGACAGCCGCTGGTCCGAGATCGAGCGCAAGTTCGCCAGTCCCGCCGGGCGCGAGAAGCTGTTGAAGATGAAGGAGCCGGACCTGAAACGGCTGGAGCGGCTGTGGACGCTATGGCGGCGACCCGACCAGCGCGAGCCGGAGGGCGATTGGCGAACCTGGCTGGTGATGGCCGGGCGCGGCTTCGGCAAGACGCGGATGGGCGCGGAATGGGTGCGCGCGGCGGCCGAAAGCAAGCCGGGCCTGCAGATCGCTTTGGTCGGCGCGACCGACAACGAAGTGCGCCGGGTGATGGTGGAAGGGCCGAGCGGGTTGCTGGCGATCGCCAGCGACGTGATGCGGCCGAAATGGGAACCCTCGGTCGGCAAGCTGACCTGGCCGGGGGGCGCCGAGGCCTTTGTCTATTCGGCGAACGAGCCCGAGCGGCTGCGCGGGCCGCAGCATCACATCGCCTGGGCCGACGAGATCGCCAAATGGCCCTATCCGCTGGAGAGCTGGGACAATCTGATGATGACGCTGCGCGCCGGGGCGGCGCGCGTGGTGGCGACCACCACGCCGCGGCCGATCCGGCTGGTGCGCCGGCTGGTCGCCGACGACCGCGTCCGCAAGACCTATGGCCGGACGACGGGCAATTGCGCGCATCTGGCGGAGAACTTCCTGGAGGCGATGCGCGACGGCTATGCCGGCACCCGGCTGGGGCGGCAGGAGCTGGACGGCGAGCTGATCGAGGATGTGGAGGGGGCGCTGTGGACTCGCGACCTGATCGAGCGGCAGCGGGCGCGGCGGGCGCCCGAACTGGCGCGGGTGGTGGTGGGCGTCGACCCGCCGGCTAGCGCGACTGGCGACGCGTGCGGGATCGTCGCGGCCGGGTTGGGGCGCGACGGCAACGGCTATGTGCTGGAGGATGCGAGCGTTTCGGGGCTGACCCCCGAAGGCTGGGCGCGGGCGGTGGCGGCGTGCGCGGCAAGGCACGGCGCGGACTGCGTGGTGGCGGAGGCCAACCAGGGCGGCGACATGGTGGTGAGCGTGCTGCTGAGCGCCGATGCCGGGCTGCCGGTGCGCAAGGCCTATGCCGCCAAGAACAAGTCGGCACGGGCCGAACCGATCTCGCTGAAATATGAACGCGGCCAGATATTCCATGTCGGCGCGTTCCCCGAGCTGGAGGACGAATTGTGCGGGATGCAGATGGGCGGCGGCTATCAGGGGCCGGGGCGCTCCCCCGACCGCGGCGACGCGCTGGTCTGGGCGCTGAGCGAGCTGACCACCGGGAAAGCGCGTGGCGCGCGGGTCACCTTTCTGTAAGTGGGGGCGACTTGCTCAGGAGTTCGACAATTGGTCCCGCGTGAACTGTTAGACACCGCCGAGGTGCCGGGTGGCGAGCCGCTGCGGCTGTTCCGGCGGGGCAGCGACTTCATGATCGTGCTGGAACGCAACGAGCTGATGAACAGCCGGATGAGCGGCTCGGAAGAAGCGCTGGCCGAGATGACGATCGCGCGGCTGGGGCGGAAGGACCCGCACCTGCTGATCGGCGGGTACGGGATGGGCTTCACGCTGCGCAAGGCGCTGACGCTGCTGGGGCCGAACGCCGTGGTGAGCGTGGCCGAGCTGGTGCCCAAGATCATCGACTGGGCGCGCGGGCCGATGGCCGAACTGACCGCCGGCGGGCTGGACGATCCGCGCACGCATGTCGAGCTGATCGACGTGGCGCGGGCGATCGGGCGCGCGCAGGGGGTGTATGACGCGATCCTGCTCGACGTGGACAATGGCCCGGACGGGCTGACGCGGCCGGGCAATGACGGGCTGTATTCGATGACCGGGCTCAAGATCGCCAAGGCGGCGCTAAAGCCCGGCGGGGTGCTGGCGGTATGGTCGGCGGCGCCCGACGCGCGGTTCGCCAAGCGGATGCGCGACGCCGGGTTCGACGTCGACGAAGTCGCGGTGAAGGCGCGGCAGAACGGCAAGGGACCGCGGCATGTGATCTGGTTCGGGACGCGGGGGTAGCGGCTTCCGCTCCTCCCCGGAACGGGGAGGGGGACCGCCGCTGCAAGCGGTGGTGGAGGGGGCTCTCCACCACGCTGGTCCTTTGTGGTGCGCCCCCTCCACCAGCCTGTGGCTGGTCCCCCTCCCCGTTCCGGGGAGGATTTTAGAGGAGACTCAAATGAAGTGGTGGGGACGCAAGTCCGCGCGGGGGGGCGTGCGGGCGCCGCTGGCGGGTGGATGGGGTGTTGGCGGCGGTGGGGATTGGCCGCTGGGATATGAGGCGCAGGTGCGCGACGGGTATTTGCGCAATCCGGTGGCGCAGCGGGCGGTGAAGCTGGTGTGCGAGGGGATTGGCGGGGCGCCGGTCGAGGCGTCGGACCCGGCGATCCTGGCGCTGGTGCGGGCGCGGTCGGGCGGGCAGGTGCTGAGCGAAGTGGTGGCGGCGCAGCTGCTGCTGCACGGCAACGCCTATGTCCAGCTGCTGAGCGACGGCGAGGGGCGGGTGCGCGAGCTGTACGCGCTGCGGCCCGAGCGGGTGAGCGTCGAGGCGGACGCGCAGGGATGGCCGGTGGCGTATCGCTACAAGGTCGGCGCGCATGTCACGCGGCTTCCCGCCGAGGACGCCGCGGGGCGGCCGGCGGTGGTGCATATCAAGGCGTTCCACCCGCTCGACGATCATCACGGGCTGGGGTGCCTGGGTGCGGCGGCGGGCGCGGTGGCGATCCACAATGCGGCGACGCGGTGGAACAAGGCGCTGCTCGACAATGCCGCGCGGCCTTCGGGCGCACTAGTCTATGATCCCGGCGAAGGCGGGGTGCTGTCGCCCGGGCAGCGCGACCAGCTCAAGGCCGAGCTGGAGAACGGCTATTCGGGGGCGGCGCAGGCCGGGCGGCCGATGCTGCTGGAAGGCGGGCTGAAATGGCAGTCGATGAGCATGACGCCGGCCGACATGGACTTCGTGGCGTTGAAGGCGACCGCGGCGCGCGAGATCGCGCTGGCGTTCGGGGTGCCGCCGATGCTGATCGGGCTGCCGGGCGACAATGCCTATGCCAATTACCGCGAGGCCAATCGGGCGCTGTGGCGGCTGGCGATATTGCCGCTGGCGGAGAATATCTTCGCGTCGCTGAGCGGGGCGCTGAGTGCCTGGTTCGACGGCGCGCGGGTGGGCGTGGACCTGAACCGGGTGCCGGCGCTGGCGGAAGACCGCGAGCGGCTGTGGCGGCAAGTGGCGGCGGCGCCGTTCCTCAGCGATCCGGAGAAGCGGGCGATGCTGGGGCTGTGAGCGTGCCGACGTCGCAGATGCGAGTCTCGGCGTTCCACTGGCCGCCGGCGGCGGCGCATTTGTGCACGAGCACGGTGTCGGTGCGCCACAGCCAGACGAGCAAGGCGGCGAGCAGGACCGTGGCGAGCACGGCCAAGGGGAACAACCAGCGGCGCATGGACGCGGCCTAGGCGCGGCCGCGGGGCGCCGCAACCGGGAGCAGGACAATGGAAGACGGAACGGTGCTGGCGCAGCTGATGGAGCAGGCGCGGGGCGACGGCGCGAGCGTGGGTACGCTGCGCGCGATCGCCGAGGAATCGGGGGAATTGGGGGCGCGGCGGGCGCTGGCCCGGCTGGGGCTGGAGGATGTGAGTGCCGCCAAGGACATGGCCGAGCTGCGCGAGCTGCTGGGCGCGTGGCGCGACGCCAAAAAGTCGGCGGTTAAGGCGGCGTTCGGATCGTTCGGGCGGATGCTGGCGGCGCTGGTGCTGGTCGGGCTGGCGGTGAAGCTGGGGTTCCCGGGCTGGCTGAAATGAGGGTGCGCTTCGCCGGCTATGCCGCGGTGTTCGGCGTGGCGGACCGCGGCGGCGACGTGCTGCGGCCCGGCGCGTTCGGGGCGCCGGGGCGCGTACCGCTGCTGTGGCAGCATCACGGGCGCCCGGTGGGGCGGATCGAGCTGCTGGGCGAGGACAAGCGCGGGCTGCGGGTGGTGGGTTCGGTCGAGGAGCCGGAACTCGCGGGGCTTGTGGGCTCGGGCAAGGTGACCGGGCTGTCGTTCGGATACCGCGTGGCCGAGGCGCGGCACGGCGTGCGGCGCGAGATCCGGCGGCTCGAGTTGGTCGAGGTCAGCCTGGTCGCGCAGCCGATGCAGCCGCTGGCACGGGTGCATGCGGTGGAGACTTTCTGAGAGACGATGGGGTTCGCGCGCGGCGGGCCCCCTCCACCACTCGCTGGCGCGAGTGGTTGCCCTCCCCGTTTCGGGGAGGATTTCTGGTGGGGAGATGGTGATGGACGGGATTGTGACGAGCTTTGACGCCGTGGAAGCGGCGGGCGTGGTGGCGCGGCCGATGCTGGCGGGCGGACGGCCGACGAGTGGCGCGGCGTTCGAGGGGTTCCTGCGCGCTGGGCATGGCGCAGTGGAAGTGAAGGCGATGTCGGGGGTCGACGGCGCTTCGGGCGGCTATGCCGTGCCCGAGGAGATCGACGGGCAGATCGACGCGACGCTGAAGGGGATCTCGCCGATCCGGGCGATCGCCAATGTCGTCAAGGTGGGGACGAGCGGATACCGAAAGCTGGTGGCGAGCGGCGGCTTCGAGAGCGGCTGGGCGGCGGAGACCGCGGCGCGCGGCGAGACCGACACCCCGGTGTTCAACGAAGTCGCGCCGCCCTCGGGCGATCTTTATGCCAATCCCGCGGCGAGCCAGGCGATGCTCGACGACGCGGCGTTCGACGTCGAGGCGTGGCTGGCGGGCGAAGTGGCGCGCGAATTCGCGGTTGCCGAGGGCGCGGCGTTCGTGCGCGGCAATGGCGTCAACAAGCCCAAGGGCTTCCTGGCAGGGCCGGTTTCGGCGCAGAATGACGCGGTGCGGGCGTTCGGGACGATCCAGTATCTGGCGAGCGGAGCGGCGGGCGCGTTCGGGATCAATCCCGAGGAGCGGCTGATCGACCTGGTGCATGCCCTGCGTTCGCCATACCGCCAGGGGGCGAGCTGGGTGATGAACTCGGCGACGCTGGCGCGGGTGCGGAAATTCCGGACGAGCGACGGCGGGCTGCTCTGGGCGCCGGGGCTGGCGCTGGGACAGCCGGGCACGCTGCTCGGCTATCCGGTGGTCGAAGCCGAGGACATGCCCGACATCGGCCCGGACGCGCTGGCGGTGGCGTTCGGCAACTTCAAGGCCGGGTATCTGATCGCCGAGCGGCAGGAGACGCAGATCCTGCGCGATCCGTACAGCAACAAGCCGTTCGTCCACTTCTACGCGACCAAGCGCGTCGGCGGGATGGTGAGCAATTCCGAGGCGATCAAGCTGCTCAAATTCTCTGCTTCCTGATCGGAGCGGTGGTTACGTGATGACGTTCGCGGCCGATTGAGCCGCGGCGGGCCGCGCCGGCGCGGGGGCTACGGCGCGGCCCTTTTCGATTTCGGCAACAGGAGGGGTTTATGGACGCACCGCCATTTCCGGCGGCGGCGCTGGCCGCCGCGCGTGACGCCGCCAAGGCGCATCTGCGCATCGCGGGCGACGCCGAAGACGACGCGCTGCGCGCGCATGCCGCGGCGGCGCTGTCGCTGTGCGAGGCGTTTACCGGCACCAGCCTGATCGTGCGCGACTGGCAGGAGGTGCTGCCCGCCGACCGGCAGTGGCGCCGGCTTAAGGTCGCGGGGGTGACGGCGATCGGTGCGGTGACGCTGATCGAGCCCGACGGCGCCGATCTGGCGCTGCCGGCCGAGGGCTATGCGATCGACCTGGACGCCGTCGGGCAGGGCTGGGTGCGGGTGACGGCGCCGGGGGCGGCGCGGCTGGTGCGGGTCGGCTTCCGGGCGGGGCTGGCCGAGAGTTGGGAGGCGCTGCCGGCGCCGATCGCGCACGGCGTGGTGCTGCTGGCGGTCCATCTGTTCGAGGCTCGGGCGCTGGGCGGCGCACCGCCGGCGGCGGTGGCGGCGTTGTGGCGGCCGTGGCGCCGGGTGCGGCTGTGATGGAGCGGCTGGAGGCGCGCGGGCGCGACCGGAGCGAGCGCGCCGCGGCGGACGCGGCGGCGCGGCTGGGAGCGCGGCTGCGCGAGGCCTATCCCGAGCTTGGCGTCGAGGTGGCGCCCGAGCAGGTCGTGGTGCGCGGGCGGGGACTGGGGCGGCGTATGCTGGCCGACCCCGCGCTGCGCTGGCTGGGGGGGCTGCTGCGATGAGCGCGCATGGGGTGCTGGTAGCGGCGCTGGTCGCCGCGCTGGAGGACCATCACAGCCTGATGCTGGCGATCAGCAAGGTGTTCGATGCGCCGCCGGTGCGGGCGGTGCGGCCCTATGCCGAGATCGAGGATGCAGTGCTGAGCGACTGGAGCGCCAAGGACTTCATGGGGCGCGAGGGGCGTATCGGCGTGATGCTGCGCGACCAGGGCGTGTCGCCGCAGCGGCTGCGCGGACTGGTCGACGACGTCGAGGCCGCGGTGCTGGGTCTTCCCCGGATGCTGGGCGAAGGCTGGCGCGTGGCGAGCCTGAGCATGGTGCGCAGCCGAGTGCTGCGCGAGGGCGAGGGCCGCTGGACGGCCTTGTGCGAGTTCCGGGTGCGGATGCTGCAGATACAGTGAAGGAGAGGGTTATGGCGGCGGAAAAGGGGAGCGCGTTCCTGCTCAAGATCGGGAACGGCGCGGTGCCGGTGGCCTGGGCGACGGTTGCCGGGCTGCGCACGACGCAGCTGAGCGTCAATGGCGAAGCAGTGGTGGTGACCAACAAGGATTCGGGCGGCTGGCGCGAATTGCTGTCGGGCGCGGGCGTGCGGAGCGTCAGCGTGTCTGGGGCCGGGGTGTTCACCGGATCGGCGGCGGAGGCGCGGCTGAAGGCGAACGCGCTGAGCGGCGTGCTCGACGAGTATCGCCTGAGCTTCGAGAGCGGCGAGACGATGACCGGGCGGTTCCTGGTAACGCGGCTGGACTATGCCGGGGATTTCAATGGGGAGCGCAGCTACACGCTGAGCCTGGAGAGTTCCGGCGCGGTGGTGGCGGCATGAGCGGGGTTGAGGAAGGAGCTCGCTCCGCTCGCACCCACCCCCAGCCCTTCCCTTGCAGGGAGGGGAGCCCGAATGGGGCGCGCGGCGAGGCGGGGTTTATCGTTGCGGGTGAGACGGTCGTGCTGCGGCCGAGCTTTGCGGCGCTGGTGGCAGCGGAGGCGGAGCTGGGGCCGTTGTTCGCGCTGGTGGAGCGGGCGGCGGAAGGGCGGCTTGGCCTGGGCGAAATGGTGGGGCTGTTCTGGCATTGCCTGCGCGAGCCGTTCGCCGGGGGGCCGGGGGTGTTTTCCGAAGCGGTGGCGGCGGGTGGGCTGGTGGCGGCGACGCCGGCGCTCAAGGTGTTGATCGGCCAGATCCTGGCGGGGCGGTGATGGAGGTCGAGCAGATCCTCCCCGAGCTAGGCTCGGGGAGGGGGACCATGCGCAGCATGGTGGAGGGGCCGCCGGCGGCAGCCGGCGGACTGCGTCCGCCGCCCCTCCACCCCTCGCTTCGCGAGCGGTCCCCCTCCCCGAGCGAGCTCGGGGAGGATTTTTGTGGGCGCGCGCTTCGGCTCGCCGGGCTGGCCGGGCTGGTGTTCGGGTGGACGCCCGACACCTTCTGGAACGCTACGCCGGCTGAGCTTGCGGCGCTGGTTTCGGCGGCGCGCGGCGAGAGTGCCGAGCCGCCTGGGGCGGCGGAGATTGCGCGGTTGAAGGAGCTTTTTCCCGATGGATGAAGAGATCGAGCAGCTGGTGGTCAGCGTGCGGGCCGATACGCGCGCCTTTGCGCGCGACGTGGCCGAGATGCGGGGCAGCCTGGAAGGGCCGCTGGAAACCGGCGTCGCCCGGGCGGGGCAGGCGATCGAGACGGCGCTGGGCCGCGCGGTGCGGACCGGCAAGCTGGGGTTCGAGGATCTGCGCGGAGTGGCGCTGGGCGTGATCGGCGAGATCGCGTCGAGTGCGCTGCGCGGCGGGATTGGTGCGCTGCTGGGCGGCGGCGGCGGCGCGGGCGGCGGTGGGCTGGCGGGGCTGATCGGGTCGCTGTTCGGCGGATCGCCGGGGCGCGCGACCGGTGGGCCGGTGAGCCCCGGGCGGCCTTATTGGGTCGGCGAGCGCGGGCCCGAACTCTTCGTGCCGACGGCCGCGGGCCAGGTCACGGCAAACGTGCCGGCCGGCGCGCGCGAGGTCCGGGTTTCGATCACGGTGAATGCGTCGAGGGGCGAGGCGCCGCGGGCACTGGCGCAGTCGAGCCGGCAGGTGGCCAGGGCGGTTCGGACTGCTTTGGCGGCGGAGTGATGGGCTGACGACCCTTCGAGGAGGGCTGGGGAGAGAGGGACGCGGTGGCGAGTGCGTGGCACTTGCCCCTCTCCCCGACCCTCTCCCCGCAAGCGGGGAGAGGGAGATATGGGGTGGTGGCTTTGTGGGGAGCGGCGGGGGCAGGCCTCCGGGTTCGTGTCCCGGTTCGATCCGGCTTACTGGACGGTCGATTTTCCGCGGCCGATGATGGCCAGCGTAGTAACCACCGCGCCGGACGCGCTGCGGGTGGACGCGGTGTTCCTGCGCAGGAACGACCTGGCGGGGCTGATCTGGGCTTCGGAGGACCGGCACGATCACCCGCTGCTGCGCTATGACACCAGCCGCGACTATCGCGATTGCCGGTTGCGCTTTCGCTGGCGGTCTTCGGGGGTGTTGCCGCTGGATGCAGTCAACGGCCCGGTGCTGACGATCGAGGGGCGCGACGCGGGCGGCACGCCACGCGCCTGGTATGTGCGGCTGTGGAACTATGCGACGGGCACGCCCGAGGATGCCGAGGTAGCGATCGATTTCGCGACGGTGAGGGGCGGCTTCACGCTGCCGGGCGAGGCCGATCCGGTGTGGGCGGGTGATGTCGACCGGATGTTCGTGTCGCTGGTGGCGCCGGGGTTCACTGGCGAGGCGGTGCCGCTGGCGGCGCCGGTGGAAGCGTGGGTCGAGCTGAGCGGTATCGCCTGCGAAGGACCCGGCGCGGTGCTGGCGATCGGCGATGTGGTGGCGCCCGAGCATGCGCTGGGCATCGCCAATGGCTATGACGACAGCTATCACCTGACGCCCGAGCGGGTGCTGCGCAACATGGTGCAGCTCGGCTATCGCGGCGACATCCTGCACTATGTCGGGATGAGCCATTATTTCCGGCTCGAGGCGCTATATGGCGGCTATTATGTCGCGCTGGGCGCGAGCGCGCTGAACGTGGCGTGCGCGGCGTGGCACCGCGACTTCGCGGCGCGCGCCGGGGCGTTGGGCTACGGCGTGATCTGGTCGCTGTCGTACGAGCTGCTGGATCAGCATTGCTGGAACGACTGGAAGCAGCGCGCGGCGAATGGCGCGCCGGGACTGACCGGGTGGGATCCACCCTCGGCCTTGCTGTCGCCCGCCAATGGCGCGGCTATGGCGTATTTGCGCGCGGTGGCGCTGGATTTCGTGGGGATCGCGCAGGGCGCGGGATTGCCGGTCAAGTTCCAGGTCGGTGAGCCCTGGTGGTGGGCGATGCCCGACGGAAGCCTGTGCATCCATGATCCCGCCGCCCAGGCCGCGTTGGCGGGAGCGGCGGACGTGCCCGCGGCGGCGGGTAAGCTGCTGGCGAATTCGACGCTGGCGCTGCGCGACGCAGTGAAGGCGGCGGCGTCCGGGGCGGTGGTGATGCTGCTCGCGTATCCGCCCACGGTAACCGCGAGCGCGGCGGCGGTGGCGGCGAACCTGCCGCTGGGCTGGGCGCGGCCGGCATTCGATGTCTTGCAGCTCGAGGACTATGACTGGGCGGCGGCGGGGCTGACCGCGGCGAGCCGCGAAGGCGTCGCGCTCGCGCAGGCGCGGCTCGGCTATCCGGTCGGGGAACAGCATTATCTGGCGGGCTTCGTGTTGCGGCCCGAGGACAAGGGGCAATGGCGCCCGATCGCCGAGGCGGCTGCGCGGGGGCGGCGGCGCGGCGTGGCGGCGACCTATGTCTGGGCGCTGCCGCAGATACTGCGCGACGGCTTCGTACATTGGGAAGGGGAGGACGCGGTGCAGCCATTCGATGACGTGCGCTTTCCGCTGGCGCTGGGGCGCGAGGCGGAAGTGGCGCCCGAAACGTCCACGGCGATCGTGACGAGCGCGGGCGGGCAGGAAGCGCGCAATGCCGACTGGGCCGAGGCGCGGACGTCCTACGATGTCGGGCCGGGAGTGCGCTCGGAAGCCGACATCGCCGCGTTGCTGGGGTTCTTTCGGGCGCGGATGGGGCCGGCGCGGGGATTCCGGCTGCGCGATCCATTCGACTGGCGCGGGCTGGGCGAGCGGATCGCCACGGGCGACGGCACGGCCCGACAGTTCCAACTGGTGAAGCGCTATGACGAGGTGGTGCGGCGGATCACGCGGCCGGACGCGCAGAGCGTGCGAGTCTATCTGGATGGCGTGGAAACGCGGGGCTTCATGCTGGGCGACGCGGGCATGGTGACGCTGGACGCGGCGCCCGGGGCGGGCGTGGTGGTCAGCGCGAGCTTCGCGTTCGATGTGCCGGTGCGCTTCGCAGAGGATCGGCTGCAAGTGAGCCGCGCGACGTTCCTTGCGGGCGCCGCGGCGTCGGTGCCGCTGGTGGAGATACGCGAATGAGCGCCCTGGAGGGACCGCTGACCACGATCACGCTGTGCTGGCGGATCGAGCGGCGCGACGGAGTGACGATCGGGCTGACTGCGCATGACCGCGATCTGGAGATCGGCGGCCTGGTGTACCGTGCTGCGCCGGGGATGACGCCGAGCGCGATCAGCCGCAGCGCCGGGCTGGAAGCGGACAGCATGGACGTGAGCGGGGCGCTGACCAGCAGCGCGATCGGCGAGGCGGACCTGCTTGCCGGACGCTGGGACGGGGCGCGGGTGGTGCTGTTCGCGACCGACTGGACGGCGCCCGACGCCGGCGTGGGGCTGGGCGAAGGGGTCATCGGGGCGGTGGAGACGCGCGGGGGGATGCTGACCGCCGAGTTGCGCGGGGCCGCGGCGCGGCTGGAGCGGGCAGTGGTCGAGGAGACCTCGCCCGACTGCCGGGCGATGCTGGGCGACCGGCGCTGTCGCGTGGCGATGGCGCCGCGGCGGCGGTTCGCGCGGGTGATCGAGGTGGCTGGAGCGGTGCTGACGCTGAACGCGGTGGAGCCGGTGGGCAACGCTTATGGTGGCGGGCTGCTCCGCTGGTTCGGGGGGACGAATTCGGGGCTGGAGGACGCGGTAGCGGTTTCGGAGGGCGCGCGGGTGACGCTGTCGGTGCCGCCGCGCTTCAACGGGGCGGGCGCGCTGATCGAGCTGATCGAAGGATGCGACAAGACGCTGGCGACCTGTGCGGCGCGGTTCGGCAATGCGGTGAACTTCCGCGGCGAGCCGTATTTGCCGGGGATCGACCTGCTGACGCGCTACCCGGGCGCATGACCGCGGGCGAGCGCGCGCTGGCGGCGGCGCGCGGTGCAGTGGGGGCGCCGTTCCGGCTGCATGGGCGGCGCGTGGCCGAAGGGCTCGACTGTGTCGGGCTGGCGGGGCTGGCTTATGGATGCGCGGTGCCCAGCGGGTACCGGATGCGCAGCGGCACCGCGGATGGCGTGGCACAGGCGGTCGAAGCCGCCGGGCTAGTACGGGTCGAGAACATGCGGGCGGGCGACCTGCTGCTGGTGCGCAGCGGGCCGGGACAGCTCCACCTGGCGATCGCGAGCGAGGACGGGGTGATCCACGCCGATGCCGGCTTGCGCCGCGTGGTGGAGCGGCCGGGGCCGGTGCCCTGGCCAGTGGTGGCGCGCTGGCGCCCACAGGAGGAGGACTGACATGGCGACGGTGGTGCTGACGGTCGCCGGGGGATTTTTCGGCGGGCCGATCGGGGCGGCGATCGGCGGAATGGCCGGCGCGGCGCTCGACCGCGAGGTGCTGTTCAAGCCGCGCGGACGCGAGGGGCCGCGGCTCCAGGAGCTGCGGGTCCAGACGTCCTCCTACGGCACGCAGATACCGCGGATCTTCGGGACGATGCGAGTCGCGGGATCGGTGATCTGGGCGACCGATCTGCAGGAACATCGCAGCACCCAGGGGGGCAAGGGTCGACCGGACACCACCAGCTATGCGTATAGCGCGTCGTTCGCGGTGGCGCTGTCGGGGCGGCCGATCCGGGCGGTGCGGCGGATCTGGGCGGAGGGGAAGCTGCTCCGCGGCGCGGCGGGCGACCTGAAGAGCGCGACGGGATTTCGCCTGCATCTGGGCGGCGAGGACCAGGCGCCCGACCCACTGATCGCCGCGGTCGAGGGCGCCGGGCTGGCGCCCTCGCATCGCGGGATGGCCTATGCCGTGTTCGAGGACATGGCGCTGGCCGACTATGGCAATCGCATCCCGTCGCTGAGCTTCGAAGTGGTGGCGGATGAAGGACCCATCGAGATGGGGGCGATCGTCGCGGCACTGAGCGCGGGCGAAGTAACCGCGGAGGGGACGGCCCCGGTGACGGGCTTCGCCGCTCAGGGGGCTAGCGTGCGGGCGGCGTGCGAGACGCTGGCGGGTGCGGCGGGCGGATGGTTCGAGACGGCCGAGGGCGGGCTGGTGCTGCGGAGCGGCGACGGCGCAGCGGTGACGCTGGCGGACGCCGGAACGGCCGCAGGGAGCGGGGGCGGCGCCCGCGGGGTACGCGCGATCGGATCGGGCGAGGCTGTGCCGGGCGTGCTGACGCTGAGCTATTACGATCCGGCGCGCGACTATCAGGCGGGAGTGCAGCGCGCGGCGCGGCCCGGCGGCGGCGGACGCGAGGCGCGCATGGAGCTGCCGGCCGCGATCGACGCGGCGGCGGCCAAGACGCTGGCGAGCGCGGGGCTTGCGCGGCTGGGGCTGGAGCGAACGCGGCGGACGCTGGCGCTGCCCTGGACGGCGCTGGAGGTGCGGCCGGGCGCGCGGGTGCGGATCGCTGGCGAGGGTGGGACGTGGCGCGTGGAGCGCTGGACGCTGGAAGCGATGGTGCTGACGCTCGACTGCGTGGGCATCGCGCCGCCGCCGCCGATCCAGGTCGCAACTGCAGGCCGGGTGCTTGCCGCGCCGGACCTGAAGCTCGGCCGCACTGTGGTGCATGCCTTCGAGCTGCCGCTGGTAGGAGCGGGCACGCCGCTGGTGCCCCAGCTGGCGATCGCGGCGGCTGGCACCGAGCCGGGCTGGCGCGGGGCGGCGCTGTTGTGGAGTCCGGATGGCGGCGCGAGTTGGACAAGCGCCGGAACGAGCGCGGCACCAGCGACACTGGGACAGTTGGAGGCGCCGCCGGGCCCGGGGCCGGCGTGGTGCGAGGATCGGCACTCGGTGCTCACGGTGCAATTGGCGCATGCCGGCATGATGCTGGCAGACGCCGACGACGAGGCGCTGCATGCCGGCGAAAACCTGGCGATGGTGGGCGAGGAGCTGCTCCAGTTTGGCCGGGCGCGGGCGCTGGGCGGTGGTCTCTGGATGCTGTCGCGGCTGTGGCGGGGGCGGCGGGGGACGGAGGGGGCGATCGGGCTGCAACGCGCCGGCGACCGCTTCGTGCTTCTGGCGCGCGACACGATCGCGCTGATCGACTTGCCGTCCGGTTTGGTCGGCGGCGCGGTGCAGGTACTCGCCAGGGGCGCAGGAGACCCGAGCGACGTCGCGGCGGCGACGCGCGTCCGTGGGGTTGCGTTGGTGCCGCCGGCACCCGTGCAGCTCCGGGCGTGGCGCCGCGGCGACCAGACCACCGAAATAACGTGGATCCGCCGCAGTCGGGCCGGGTGGGATTGGGCCGATGGTGTCGATGCCCCGCTCGGCGAAGAACGCGAGCGCTATCGCGTTACGGTGCAGGTCGACGGTGGTTCCCCACGCGTCCTGGAAGTCGGCGCCCCCCAGCTTGAGCTGCGGCCGGATGAGCGTGCCGCAGCGTGTTCGATCATCGTGCAGCAAATAGGGGCGCTGGGGCTGTCGCCTCCCGCCGAATTGCGGCTGCCAAGCCTGGAGGAACGACCATGAACGATAGTGCGACGCCGCGGCTGGGACTGCCGATGCTGGCGGCAGGGCAGGCGCAGAAGGAGATGACGCATAACGAGGCGCTGCTGCTTCTCGATATCCTGGTCGGCGGCGCCGTGGCGGGCGTGGACGCCGTCGACCCGCCGCAGGAGGCCGAGTCGGGGCAGTGCTGGATCCTGGGCAGCCAGCCGGCGGGTGCGTGGCAGGATCATCCCTACGCAGTCGCAGCATGGACGCTGGGCGGCTGGAGATTCGTCGCGCCGCGCGACGGCATGCGGTTGTGGGTAAGTGCCGACCGCGGATTTGCGTTGTTCCGCGACGGCATTTGGCACTTGGGAGAGGCCCATGGAAAAGTTTTTGTCGAGGGTACCCAAGTGGTTGGCAAAAGATTGCCCGCAGTCGCGGAACCAGCAGGGGGGATGGTGGTTGATGGGCCAGCGCGGGCCGCAATCGTTGCGGTACTGGAAGCATTGCGTGTGCACGGTCTGATAGCCTCGGACCAACTGTGACGATGATGCAACAGTCCCCGGATTTGTGCGCTTGCGTGGATACAATCGTTTCGATACTGAGTTTGTCGCTGTCCGTAGTGACATTCGAGAAAGGGGTTTCAATATGCGGAAGCTTGCCGTTACACTGGCGCTTGCGACCACCGCGCTGAGCACGCCTGCCCTCGCCCGCGAAGACGCGTGGTATGTGGGCATTGAAGGCGGCGCGATGATCGTCGAAGACATTGACTGGAACGTCGGCGCTGCCGAAGACGCGTTGTCGGTCGATCACAACTATGGCTATGACGTGGATGCCACGGTCGGTTACGACCTGGGCGTGTTCCGTCTGGAAGCCGAAGTCGGCTACAAGTCGGCTACGGTTGACGGCCTGACCTCGTCGGTCCCCCTTCCCGGCTTCCCGGGCACGGTTCCGGCTGGCAGCTATGACTATGCCGGCG
The DNA here is from genome assembly GCF_021513175.1 of Sphingomonas sp. S2-65. Taxonomy (NCBI): domain Bacteria; kingdom Pseudomonadati; phylum Pseudomonadota; class Alphaproteobacteria; order Sphingomonadales; family Sphingomonadaceae; genus Sphingomonas; species Sphingomonas sp. S2-65. The sequence continues at coordinate 2,704,141 of NZ_CP090953.1, forward strand.
GCCGCACCACCGCGCTCAGCTTCATGGTCAATGGTCTCTGGGACTTCGGCGATGACGACGGCGTCCAGGGCTTTGTCGGCCCCGGTCTGGGTGTTGCCCGCATCAAGTCGCGCCTTGCTCTGAGCAGCCGCGGCGACGTGGTCGACGATTCGGACACGGTTGTTGCCTGGCAGGCGATCGCGGGTATCCGCGCTCCGCTGTCCGACAATGTCGACGTGTCGCTGAAGTATCGCTTCTTCAATGCTCCTGGCGTCGACCTGGTCGCAGCCAATGGCGCAGAAGTCAGCGGCCGCTTCCGTTCGCACAGCATCCTGGGCGGCCTGACGTTCAACTTCGGTGCGCCTGAGCCGGCTCCCGAAGCACCCGTACCGGCACCCGAGCCGTACACCCCGCCGCCGGTTGCAGAAGCACCCGCTCCGGCTGTGGTCTGCACGCCTGGGCCGTACATCGTGTTCTTCGACTGGGATAAGTCGGACATCACGCCGGAAGCTTCGAGCATCCTCGACAACGCGATCAGCAACTATCAGAACTGCGCGAACACCCGCGTCGTCTTGGCAGGCCACGCTGACCGTTCGGGTTCGGCCAGCTACAACGTTGGTCTTTCCCAGCGTCGCGCTGACTCGGTCAAGGGCTACCTCACCGGCCGTGGCATCTCCGACGGTGTCATCTCGACCGAAGCGTTCGGTGAAAGCCGTCCGCGCGTCGACACCGCCGACGGTGTCCGCGAGCTCCAGAACCGCCGCGTGGAAATCACGTACGGTCCTGGCTCGGGCATGTAATCCTGCCCGGTCCATCCGGACTGGAAAAGAATATGGGAGGCCGGGCAACCGGCCTCCCTTTTTCTTTGCCTCGAGGTTCCGGTGCAGGATCATGCCGGCATGCACCCCATCGACTGCAAGGTGGTGCGCACCGCCTGATCGAGCGGAGTCCGCGGTTCCGCGCCGAGCTGCGCGACGAGATCCTGGTTGGTCATGCGGATCGGCTGCTGCCAGAGATAGCGCATCTCCATCAGCTCGCGCAGCGTGACCGAGAACAATGCCGCGACCCGCAGCGCCCACCAGGGCAGCGGCTTGATCGGCGTCGCCGGATCGCCCAGCACCCGCGCGATGGCCTCGGCCATCTGCCGGCCGTCGGGGTCCCATTGCCCTTCCATGTGGAAATTGGCGAAGGCCGGCAGATCGTCGCGTTCCGCCAGCCGCACCATCGTCTCGGCGACATCGGGCAGATAGGCCCATTGATGGCCGACGCCGCGCTTGCCCGGAGTGGTGATACGCTTCGGCCGCGCGCCCGGCGCGACCAGCGCCTGGCTGAACCAGCTGCTCCCGGCACCCGGGCCGAAGAAGTCGCCGGCGCGGACGATCAGCGCCGAGATCGCGCCACCCTCCGCAGCATTGCGCAGCCGCCGCTCCATCTCGACGCGGATCGCGCCCTTGCGCGTGCGCGGATGCTGGGGCGCGGCCTCGTCGATCCGCGGAAACGCATCGGGGCCGTAATTGTAGACCGTGCCGGGCAAGAGGATGCGCGCGCCCTGCGCCTGGGCAGCGGCAATGCTGTTGTCGAGCATCGGCAGCACCAGCGTGCCCCAATTGCGATATCCCGGCGGATTGACCGCGTGGACGATCAGCGTGACGCCGACTGCTGCCGCGGCGACATCCGCAGCGTTGAGCGCATCGCCCACTATCGGCTGCACCCCCTCGGGGAGCCGCGCCGCGCTCGCGGGCCGAACCAGGCCGCGCACCTGCCATCCCGACGCCAGCAACCGCCGCGCAACCGCGCCGCCGATCCCACCCGTCGCACCCAATACCAAAGCCTGCCGTTCCATCTGAACCTCCTGTCTAACCGAGGCCCTTCTGGACGGATCCTGGTTCGCTCAAAATTGACCTAATCCGTGGCTCGTCTATACGGAAATGCATGAACGGGGCACATAGCTGGGATCTGTATCGAAGCTTCGCCGCGGTGCTGCGGACCGGCTCGCTCTCGGCGGCGGCGCGGGCGCTGGACCTTACCCAGCCGAGCGTATCGCGGCATATCGAAGCGCTCGAGCAATCGGTGGGAGGCGCCTTGTTCGTGCGCTCGCAGCGCGGCCTTTCCCCCACCGACCGCGCGTTGGCGATGAAGCCCTATGCCGAGCAATTGGTCGCGGCATCGGCGGCGCTGCTGCGTTCGGCCTCAGCCGATGCCGGCGCGGTCGCGGGAAGCGTCCGGATCACGGCAAGCGAGATGGTGGGCGTGATGCATCTGCCGCCGCTGCTGGCCGCATTGCGCCGCGCGCATCCCGAGCTATCGAGCGAGTTGGTGGTCTCCAACACCGTCGACGACTTGCTCCAGCGCCATGCCGATATCGCGATCCGCATGGTGGAGCCGACGCAACAGGCGCTGATCGCCAAGCGCGTCGGCGGCGTGACGCTGGGGCTGCACGCGCATCGCGACTATCTCGAGCGGCGCGGCGTTCCCGCGTCGGCAGACGACCTTGCCGGGCACGACGTGATCGGTCCCGAGACGATGGTTCCGGCGGTGCGCTTCGTGATGCAGGCGCTGCCGGTGCTGACGCAGATCCCGTTCGCGATGCGTTCGGACAGCGATCTCGTCCATTTCGCGGCGATACGCGGCGGGGTGGGCATCGGCATCTGCCAGGTCGAGCTGGCGCAAAGGGATCCCGCGCTCGTCCGCGTCCTGCCCGACGCCTTCGCGTTCGTGCTGCCGATCTGGATCGTGATGCACGAGGATCTGCGCGCGATCGCCCGCTGCCGCGTGGTGTTCGACGCGCTTGCCGCGGGGCTGGCCTCGATCCAGGTCGCGAAGTGACCGGATCGGATTTGTTGCGCATGGCGGCAAATGGCGCGGAACTGCACCGCGGCGCGGCGCGAGCGCAAATTCCGGCGATCGAGGCGTTGCTGGGCTACCTGCCCCAGGACAGAGCCGGAGTTCGGATATGCGACAGCGCTGCGCTGGCCACGCTGGCGCTGGACGGCGGGATCGGCGCGGTTGCGCGCCGGCATCTCGGCCCGCCCGCCCGCCCCGTGCGGGCGATCCTGTTCGACAAGAACGCGGACGTGAACTGGGGCCTGGCATGGCATCAGGATCGCACCGTCGCGGTACGCCGACGCAACGAGGTGCCGGATTTCGGACCCTGGGCCATCAGGCGGGATTGATCCATGTCGCGCCGCCATTTCCTCTCCTCGCTCGAATGATCACCGTGCGCATCCACCTGGACCCTGTCGACGCGGCGAACGCACCGCTGCTGATCGCGCCTGGCTCGCACCGCAGCAAGGTTGCCGAGGCCGCGATCGATGCGACGGTAAGGGCGTGTGGCGTCTCCAGCTGTCTGGCGGAGCGCGGCGATGTCTGGGCCTATGCAACGCCGATCCTGCACGCGTCCGAACCCGCCATGCAGCCGAAGCGCCGCCGAGTGCTCCAACTGGATCATTCCGCCGAGGACCTGCCCGGCGGCCTTGAATGGCTAGGCGTCTGAACCCTCGTCGGCGGCCAGTGCGCGGGCGAGCCAATCGGGCACCAGGGCGTCGCCCAAGGCTTCGACGCGGCGGAGTTCGACCATCAGGCCGAGATCGGGATAGCAAGCGCGGGTGCGGTCGCCGGGGTCGGCGAGGGGGGCAACGACGAGGCGGCGGTTGACCTTGGCGCGATAATGCATGCGCGCGGTGTTCTCCTGCCCGACATAGCAGCCCTTGGTGTAGCTCACTCCGTTCAGCGGCTCGGCATTGCATTCGAGCCAGAGCGTCTTGTCCTGGCCGAGTTCGGCTGCGCCTTCGGTGACGCCCAGCGAGAGGCGGTGCGCGCGCCAGCCGGTGGCCGGGGCGCCCGCCGCTTCGCCGAGCCAGCGCCGGCCGAGCGCCGGCAGGCGCGGATCCGGGACGCCGTGGTCGCCGCTCGGGGACCAGTGCACGCCGCCCCCGACCGGCTCGATCGCGATCGGGCGGCGCAGGCGGTAGATGGTGAGACGGCGGGCCAGCGCCTCGCGCTGCTCGGCCTCGCAATCGATAAGGATCGCATCGCCATCGGCCCACAGGATGAAATCGAACCATGCCTTGCCCTGCGGGGTGAGCAGGGCGGCCCATTGCGGCTGGCCCGGCGCGACCAGAGCGAGATCCTGAGTGAGCAGCCCCTGGAGGAATCCGCGGACATCCTCCCCCGAGATGCGGAGAAGCGCGCGGTCGGCAAGCAGGGTGCCGGGGCTGGTTTCGGTCATGGTGAAGAGGTAGGAGGCGGCGGGCGCGGAGAGAAGAGGCGAAGATGGCACAGATCGACTTGAAGCTGACGGGCGGACGGGTGCATCTGCCCGGCGGACCCGCCGAAGTGGATGTCGGCATATCCGGCGGGCGCATCGTCGCGATCGGGCGGGTCGGCGACGCCGGCAGGACGGTGGACTGCACCGGGCTGGACGTGCTGCCCGGCGTGATCGACAGCCAGGTCCATTTCCGCGAGCCCGGGCTGGTGGCGAAGGAAGATCTGGAGAGCGGCAGCCGCGCCGCCGTGCTGGGCGGGGTGACCGCGGTGTTCGAAATGCCGAACACCAAGCCCAATACCGACAGCGCCGAGGCGATCCAGGACAAGCTCACGCGCGCCAAGGGGCGGATGTGGTGCGACCATGCCTTTTACGTCGGCGCGACCAACCACAATGCCGCCGCGCTGGCCGAGCTGGAGCGGCTGCCCGGGACGGCGGGGATCAAGATCTTCATGGGCGCCTCGACCGGCGACCTGCTGGTATCGGACGACGCCAATCTCGCGCGCGTGCTCGCTTCGGGCAAGCGGCGCGTGGCGATCCATGCCGAGGACGAGGCGCGGATGAACGCGCGGGCCGACGAGCGGATCGAAGGCGATCCGCGCTCGCACCCGGTGTGGCGCGACGATGAGAGCGCCTTGCTGGCGACGCAGCGCATCCTGCGGCTGGCGCGCGAGGCCCGGCGGCGCATCCATGTGCTCCACGTGACGACGCCGGCCGAGCTGGCGCTGCTGGGGCAGCACAAGGACATCGCCACGTGCGAAGTGACCCCGCAGCATCTGACGCTGGCGGGCGAAGAGGCCTATCCGCGGCTGGGCACCTGGGCGCAGATGAACCCGCCGATCCGATCGGGCGCGCATCGCGACGGGCTGTTCGAATGGCTGCGCCAGGGCGTGGTCGACGTGATGGGTTCGGACCATGCGCCGCACACGCGCGAGGAAAAGGCCAAGCCCTATCCGCAGAGCCCGAGCGGGATGCCCGGCGTGCAGACGCTGCTGCCGCTGATGCTCAACCATGTCGCCGAAGGGCGGCTGACGCTCCAGCGGCTGATCGACCTGACCAGCGCCGGGCCGCAGCGGGTGTTCGGCATTGTCGGCAAGGGGCGGATCGCGATCGGCTATGACGCCGATTTCACCGCGGTGGATCTGAAGGCGCGCTGGACGATCGAGGATAGCTGGCTGGCATCCAAATGCGGCTGGTCGCCCTTTACCGGCATGACGCTGACCGGGCGGCCGATGGGCACCATCGTCCGCGGCGCGGAAGTGATGTGGGAAGGCGAACTGGCGCAGGCGGCGACCGGCGAGCCGATCCGTTTCGAAGCGGTCGAGTTCGGCTGAGCCCGCCCTTTTTGCAGCGGGCGGTACTGCCTATCTGAGCGGCGCGGCCGCGTCGGGTGGCCTGAGGTCCAAGCATGCCGTTCATCGCTTCCAGTCCTGCCGATCGCAGCAAAGCCGCTCTGGGCGCGGCGGCGCTCACGGCTGCGCTCGGCGCGGGGTTGCTGTGGGGCCTCGCGGTGCACCAGGGCGCAGCCGAACCGCCTGCATTGACGCTGTTCGAAGTACCTCCAGCGCCACCGCCTGAAAAGCAGAAGCCCGTTCCCCAGCGGGTGCGCAGTGGCAGGCCTGAAGGCGAAGCCTCGCCGCCCAATCTTCGCGCCGAGCCTACCGAAGTGGTCGCGCCGACACCGACTATTCCGCTTCCCGTGCCACCGCCGCTCGTGGCTGCGCCGATCGCCGGCACTGGGGCCATGTCTTCGGCGGGCAGTGCCGACATCGCCGGGCCGGGGTTTGGCAGTGGCGGCACCGGCAATGGCCGGGGCAGCGGCGGTGCCGGCGACGGCGATGGTGATGGCGGCGGGCGCGAGGAAACGCCGCCGCAATGGGTGCGCGGCCGCATCCGTGACTCCGATTTCCCCGACGCGCTGGCGGAGGCCGGGGTCGGCGGGACGGTGGGAGTTCGCTACACGGTGTGGAGCGACGGCCGCGTGGTCGACTGCGAAATCACCGCGTCGAGCGGCAGCCGCCTGCTGGACGACACGACATGCCGGCTGATCCGCGAACGCTTTCGCTTCAAGCCGTCGCGCGATCGGCAAGGGCGTGCGGTAGCCGCACAGATCGTCGAGAGCCATAGCTGGATGGTCGAGCGCCTGCCACCCGACCCGACGCCGCCGCCCCGACGCCGGCGCGGCCTGTTCGGCCTTTAGGCGAACGCCGCCCAGGCAAGGCCGGCGATCACCCCGACCTGGATCATCGCGATGAGCTGCAGGTAGGTCGAGAAAGGCTGCTTGCGAGTCTTGTGCCGGAACAGGTGCCGCGCAAGGAAGGCGGCGGGCGTGCCGCCGATCAGCGCGAGTTCCAGCAAGCGCCGTTCCGGAATGCGGCGCTTGCCGGCGATCGCCCGGCCCTTGTCCTCGCGAAAGCTGCGCAAGGTCCAGAGGTTCACCAGAACCAGCGCCAACGCTGCAATCAGTACCATCGCCTGAGGCCGCTATGGCTCTGCGGTGTCATTGCCGGGCGCGGAAGGGGACGATCTGGCCGGCGCCCTTGCTGGCGGCGACGGCTTCGCGGACCGCTCGGACGAGCTGATCGCGGCGGAACGGCTTGGCAAGCCGGGGCAGGTTGGCGCCGACCTCGTCCGAGAGCTCGGCAAAGCCCGACACGAGAAGCGCCGGCAGGTCGGGCCAGCCGGCGCGCGCGGCATCGGCGAGTTGCACGCCGTTCATGTCCGGCATCGCGAAATCAGTGACCAGCAGGTCGACCTGGCTTTCGGACAGCAGCTGCAACGCCTGCTTGCCCGAACTCGCCTGGATCACCCGGTGGCCGGCATCCTCAAGCATGGCGGCGGTGTTGGTCAGCACCAGCGCGTCGTCGTCGACCGCGAGCACCACGAGCCGGTCGCGCTCGGCCGTTTCGACGGGCGCTGGCGCGGGCGTTGGCGCTTGCGGCTCGACCTTCGCGTCTCCGGATACCGGCAGCCACAGTTCGGCAGTGGTGCCTTCTCCCTGGCGGCTTTGCAGGAGAAGCCGTCCGCCGCATTGCTCGGCGAAGCCGTGCACCATCGACAGGCCCAGGCCGGTGCCCTTGCCGACCCCCTTGGTGGTGTAGAAAGGCTCGGTCGCGCGGGCGAGCGTTTCCTCGTCCATGCCGGAGCCGGTGTCGACCACCGATAGCGCCACATAGGCGCCGGGCTTCAGCGCGCCGCCGAGCTCGACCTGCTTCTCATGCGCGGCGATCAAGATCTTGCCGCCATCGGGCAGCGCGTCGCGGGCGTTCACCACCAGGTTGAGGAGCGCGAGCTCGAGCTGTGCGGGGTCGGCCCGCACCGAGCGCAGCAGCAGGGGAAATTGCGTGTCGATGCGGATGGCAGCGCCGATCGTGCGCTGAAGCAGATCGGCCATGCCGCGAACCAGCGCAGACGGGTCGACTGGTTCCAGCTTGAGTTCCTGCTTGCGCGCAAAGGCGAGCATGCGCTGCGTCAGCGTCGCGCCGCGTTCGGCCGCCTTCATCGCGTTGTCGAGGAAGCGGGAGATGTCGGCGCCCTCGGACGCGCGGCGGCGGGCGAGATCCAGGCTGCCGATGATCGCCGCCAGCAGGTTGTTGAAGTCGTGCGCGACGCCGCCGGTAAGCTTGCCGATCGCCTCCATCTTCTGGGCCTGGAACAGCGCCTCGCGGGCTTGGTCCAGCGCGAGCTGCGACTGGCGCCGCTCGGTGAGATCGCGGGTTATCTTGGCGAAACCGATAAACGAGCCTGAGCTGTCGCGCACGGTATCGATGACGACGCTGGCCCAGAACCGAGTTCCATCCTTGCGGACGCGCCAGCCCTCCGCCTCGAAGCGGCCCTGGCTGCGTGCCGTCGCCAGCGCCCGGCCCGGCAGATCGGTCGCGCGGTCCTCATCGGTGTAGAAGCGCGAGAAATGCGCGCCGAGAATATCGTCGGCGGTATAACCCTTGAAGCGCTCGGCGCCGGCGTTCCAGCTCGCGACATGACCTTCGGGATCCAGCATGTAGATCGCATAGTCACTGACGCTCTGGACGAGCAGCCGGAAGCGCTCCTCGCTGCGGCGAAGCTCCTCCTCGGTCGCCCGGCGCTCGGTAAGGTCGCGGGTGACCTTGGCAAAGCCGAGCAGCACCCCGTCGGGATCGCGGATCGGGTCGATGACGACATTGGCCCAGAAATGCGTGCCGTCCTTTCGGACACGCCAGCCCTCGGCCTCGAACCGCCCTTCGCGCTCTGCGGTGGCGAGTGCGCGCGCGGGCAGCCCGGTCGCGCGATCCTCTTGCGTGTAGAAGCGCGAGAAGTTCTGGCCGATGATCTCGTCGGCCGCATAGCCCTTGAAGCGCTCGGCACCGGCGTTCCAGCTGACTACCTCCCCCGTCGGGTCGAGCATGTAGATCGCATAGTCGGTCACGCTCTGGACGAGCAATTCGAACCGATTGGTCCCGGATTCGCCGGGCTTTGAAATGGCAGTCAATCTGGTTCCCATCGCCGCATCATGCAGCTCCGCGAACGCGGAACCGATCAGCGGTAATTAGGTTCCAGGACGATCGGAAGGCCGAACGATCAGAAGGGAAGCCAGCGCTGCTTCTCGCTGAACTTCATATAGCCGGCGTTCACGCCCAGCCGCCAGCCAACGCCGAGCCGCACCGGGATCAGCACCACATCGCCGCGGCGCATGTAGCTGGCCGAAAAGCCGCCGACGAAATAGGCGCGGCCCTCCCCGGCGGGGAAGCGCTTGTAGAGTTCCTGGCTGTCGTACAGATTATAGACGAGGACGAAGACCTTGTTCGCGTCCCCGCCGACGTCGAAGCCGATCGAAGGGCCGGTCCAATAGACCGGGCGCTCGCCCTCGATCCGGTGGAACATGCGCCCTGAGCCATAGCGAAGCCCGACGCCGATCGCGCCGGCGGCCTCGCTCCCGGCGATATAGGCGTTGGGACGTCCCTGGTCCTTGAGGATGTCCTCGAGGAGGCCGGCCAGTCCTGACGCGCCCTTGCCGAACACCCCCTCTGCCGCGCTCAGCAGTTCGTCGCGCTCGAACGTGTCGGTCGCCCGCTCGCGCGCATTGGCCGCGGACGTGGCACCGCCCTGCACCGGCGGCGCAGGTTGTGGCTGCGGTTGCTGCTGCGGGGTCTGCTCGCGATACGGGCCATAATCGGAAGGGGCGGGACCGTCCTGGCGTGCAGGCGGCGTGTCGAGATCCGAATCGATCGCCGTGTTGGGGTCGATGGTGGTCATCTGTGCCGATGCCGGCATCGCCGCCAGCCCGATCAGTGCGGCTGCCGCTCCCGAAATCCACGTGCCGATACGCATAGCTGCTTGCCCCAAAGCCCCCGAAATACGCCTGTATCATAGAGGCGGGCCGCTGACGCTACAATGAACGGGCGCCGGGCAGGACTGATTTCGCGTTTGATCGTTCTCCCCGTTGATCCGTGGAAAAACCGTCGCTATAGCGCTCGACCTCTAGCCCCTTCCGGAGACGTGGGTGAGTGGCTGAAACCAACGCTTTGCTAAAGCGTCATACGGGAAACCGTATCGAGGGTTCGAATCCCTCCGTCTCCTCCAGCTAGCGCCAGGCTCCCCAGATCACCCCCAACGATGCGCTTGCGGCACTGCGCCTCGCCACTTTACGCGCTGCGGCATTGAACGCGCGCACCGCTCGGCCTAAGTCGCGATCCTGTTAACGGTAACGGTCAAGATTGGAGTGCACGGTATGGCGCTGACTGGGGAATTGTTCATCGCGTCGAAGCGCGTGAAGCGCGACGGCGCAGGCTTCAAGGCGATCGCCGCGGCAACCGGCGCGGAGATCGAGCCAAGCTTCAGCAACGCCACGCCCGAGGATCTCGAAGCGGCCTGTGCCGCAGCCGAGGCCGCGTTCCTGCCTTATTCCAACCTGCCGCGCGAGCAGCGTGCGAGCTTCCTCGAAGCCATCGCTTCCGAGATCGAGGCGCTGGGCGACGAACTGGTCGAGCGCGCGATGCAGGAAAGCGGCCTGCCCCAGCCGCGCCTGACCGGTGAGCGCGGCCGCACCGCCGGCCAGCTGCGCCTGTTCGCCAAGGAACTGCGTCTGGGTGATTTCCTGCGCGTGCGCATCGACCATGCGATCCCAGACCGCGCACCGCTGCCCAAGCCCGATCTGCGCCTGCGCATGGTGCCGCTCGGCCCCGTCGCGGTGTTCGGCGCGAGCAACTTCCCGCTCGCCTTCTCGGTGGCTGGTGGCGACACCGCCGCTGCGCTCGCCGCCGGTTGCCCGGTGGTGGTGAAGGGCCACAGCGCGCATCCCGGCACGTCCGAGATGGTCGCCGGTGCGATCCTGCGCGCGGCCGAGAAGACCGGCATGCCCGAGGGTGTGTTCTCGCTGGTAAACGGCGTGGGCAACGAGATCGGCGGCGCGCTGGTCAGCGATCCGCGCATCAAGGCAGTGGGCTTCACCGGCTCGCGTGGCGGCGGTCTCGCACTGGTTCGGCTGGCGCAGGCGCGTCCGGTGCCGATCCCGGTCTATGCCGAGATGAGCAGCGTGAACCCGGTGTTCCTGCTGCCCGGCGCACTGGCGTCGCGCGCCGAAGCGCTGGGCAAGGCCTATGTCGCCTCGGTGACGATGGGTGCGGGCCAGTTCTGCACCAACCCTGGCCTGGTGCTGGCGCTCGAAGGCCCCGACCTCGAGCGCTTCGTGGCAGCCGCATCGGAAGCGATGACCGGCACCGCCGGCGCGACGATGCTGACTCCAGGCATTCACAAGGCCTATGAGAGCGGCGTCGCCAAGCTGGCATCGGCGCCGGCGCTGACGCTCGTCGCGCAGGGCCAGGAGCCGAGCGGTCCGACCTGTGGCCGCGGCGCGCTGTTCGCCATGACCGGCGCCGACTTCATCGCCGATCCGAGCCATGCCGAGGAAGTGTTCGGCGCGAGCTCGCTGCTGGTGCGCTGTGCCGATATCGAGGAGATGCTCAAGGTCGTCGGCCTGCTCGAAGGCCAGCTGACCACCACGTTGCACCTCGACGACGCCGACACCGAAATCGCGCAGCGGCTGGTGCCGGTGCTCGAGCATCTCGTCGGCCGCATCCTGTGCAACGGCTGGCCGACCGGCGTCGAAGTGACTGACGCGATGGTGCACGGCGGGCCGTTCCCATCGACTTCGGACGGCCGCAGCACTTCGGTGGGCACGCTGGCGATCGACCGCTTCCTGCGCCCGGTCTCCTACCAGGATCTGCCCGAGGCATTGCTTCCGGCCGAACTGCGCGAAGGCGCGGCCGGCATCCCGCGCCGCATCGACGGCACGCCTACGGTCTAAAATCCTGCTTCCTCCCCTCCCAGCAAGGGAGGGGAGGAAGGGGCGGCCAGCTGGGGCCCCTCGGGAGACACTATTCCTTTGTCACCCCGGCCTTGAGCCGGGGTCCCGCTGCCTTAAACTGGTAGAAGAAGAAGCAAAATCCCGGCGCAAGGCCGGGATGACGGCGTGTTTTCAACGCCTGCACTCTCCGACGTGCGGGCGGACCATGGCGCCCGAGCCGCTTACGCCGGGATCAGCCAGCGACCCTCAAACCGACCCGAACGCCGCCGCAACATCCTCAGCAACTCTAAACCGCAACGCGATCTCATGCCGGCACGTCTCGCCGGGATCGAGCCGGGCGGAGGGGAATTCCGGCTGGTTCGGGCTGTCGGGAAAGCGCTGCGGCTCCAGGCACAGCCCGTCATGCGCGGCATAGACCCGCCCGCTATTGCCCGGCGCCCCGCCGGCCAGGAAGTTGCCGGTATATAGCTGCACTCCAGGCTCGGTCGAATGCACGTCCATCACCCGCCCCGAAGCCGGATCGAACAGCGTGGCGATCCGCCGCAGCGCGCCGGATGTGCCGTCGAGCACGAAATTATGGTCATAGCCGCTGCCGATCCGCAGCTGCTCGTCCTCCGCTTCGATGTCGCGGCCGATGGCACGGGGCGTGCGGAAGTCGAACGGGGTGCCCTCCACCGCCCGCATTTCACCCGTCGGGATCTGCGTTTCGTCCGCCGGCGTGAATCGCCCCGCCGGGATCTGCAGCAGATGCTCGAGGATCGTCGCGCCGCTCGCCTCGCCGGCCAGATTGAAATAGCCGTGCGAAGTGAGGTTCACCACCGTCGGCTTGTCGGTGGTGGCGCTCAGCTCGATCGAGAGTCCGTCCGCCTCCAGCGTGTAGCGGACCTGCGCGCGCAACGTGCCGGGAAAGCCGTTGAACCCGTCCGGGCTTTCCAGCGCGTAGGTGACCGAGTGTTCGTCGCGCGCTTCCACGCTCCAGAATTGCTGGTCGAACCCCAGCGGCCCCGAATGGAGGCTGTTCGCCCCATCATTGGCGCCGAGCCGGTACTCGGTGCCGTCCAGCGTGAAGCGCGCCCCGCCGATGCGGTTGGCATAGCGCCCGGCGACCGCGCCGTAGAAGCGCGGGGCCCCACGATACGCCTCCAGATCCTGGAACCCCAGCATGACGTTCGCGGCATCGCCGCTGCGGTCGGGCACCTCCAGGATGCGCAGCGCCGCGCCCAGATTGACGAACTGGGCGCGGAACGCCCCGCGGGTCAGCTCCACCGTCTCGATGGAGCCGCCCTGGACGAGCGGGGCGTCGCTCACTTGGCTCCCGGGCAGGTGGCGGTGGCGGGATCGGAGACGATGCGGACATCGGCCAGCGACACCGTCAACGGCCCCGACGCCTGGATCACGAACGGCGCGGCGACCTTGGTCAAGTCGACGCCGTTCGCCGCGTAGCATTTCAGCGCGATGTTGGCGGTGCGCCAGCTGCCGGTCTGGCCGGTGAACAGGCTGGTGGCGTCGATCGCGCCGGTATTGGCGCCGCCTTCCATCAGCAGCTTGACCGGGCCGGTCGCGGCGCGGTCCACGCGATAGCTGATCTGGAGCGACAGGTCGGCATTGGCCTCGCGGGTCAGGTCCAGCGCGCCGCCGCCGATGCGCAGCGTCGCCGGGCCGGCGGGCCAGGTCAGCTGCTGCGCGCCTTCCTGGGTCTGCGGGCCGTCGACCGGCCGGCGGGTGATCCGGCTGTCGGTCGCGAACGAGAAGGGTGCCGGCGCCGCGCCCTTGGCGAAGAAGGTGCTGGTGTTGGCCAGCGACGGATCGATCCCCGACACTTCGCTCAGTGTCGCCACCTTGCCGCCCTTGGCGTAGCTCAGGCCATAGCCGAGCGGGAACAGCGGGTTGTATCCCGGCTTGCCCTTGTTCAGCGTGAACTGCGCCGCGGTCCGGGGCCAGCTGTACGACAGGCGCCCGGTGAAATCGCGGCGCGCCTTGCCCGCGGCGTTGCCGATGAGCACGTCGGCCACGCCCGCGCCTTCGCTGCCCGGCAGCCAGGCGGCGACGAACGCGTCCGACGCGTTCAGCTCGGGGTTCACCCACAATGGCCGGCCCGACAGGAATACCGACACCACGGGCACGCCTGCATTCTTGTAGCGCTTGAGCAGTGCCAGCGCCTGCTTGTCGCCGGGCTGGAACTCCAGCGTACGCACGTCTCCGCGCATTTCGGCATAGGGCTGCTCGCCGAACACGACGATCGCGACATCGGGCTGCGCAGTGAAATTGCCATCGGGCGAATAGGTCGCGGTGCCGCCGCCGGCTTCCACCGCCTTTCGAATGCCCGAGAAGATCGTCTCGCCGTTCGGGAACACGTCATTGCCGTTGCCGTCGCCCTGCCAGCTGATCGTCCAGCCGCCGGTCTGCAGCATCATCGAATCGGCACCCGGTCCTGCGACCAGCACGCGGGCGCTGGCCTTTACCGGCAGCACGCCGTTGTTCTTGAGCAGCACCAGCGACTTGGCGACGGCTTCGCGCGCGATCGCACGATGCTCGGGCGCGCCGAGCACGCCCTGCTTGCCCTCGAACGGCCGCGACGCATCGAACAGTCCCAGCTTGGCCTTTACGCGCAGGATGCGGCGGACGGCATCGTCGACGCGCGCCATTGGGATGCTGCCGTCGCGGACATGGCGCAGCGTCGAATCGAACAGGCCCTTCCAGCTGTCGGGCGCCATCGCCATGTCGAGTCCGGCGTTGAACGTCGCCGCGCAATCGGTGTTGGTGCAGCCGGGAACCTGGCCGTGGCCGTTCCAGTCGCCGACGATGAAGCCCTGGAAGCCCATCCGCTCCTTGAGCACGCCGGTCAGCAGCGACTTGTTGCCGTGCATCTTGGCGCCGTTCCAGCTCGAGAAGGACGACATCACCGTCAGCGTGCCGGCGTTCACCGCGGGCGGGTAGCCGGCGCTGTGGGTCTTGATCAGCTCGGCCTCGGACACGCGGGCGTCGCCCTGGTCGATGCCGTTCCACGTGCCGCCATCGGCCAGGAAGTGCTTGGCCGACGCCGCGACCTTGCCCTTCTGGATGCGGTCGGTGGTGGTCGGGTCGCCCTGAAGCCCGCGGATCATTTCGCCGGCATAGCGCCGCACGATCGACGGATCCTCCGAATAGCCTTCATAGGTGCGGCCCCAGCGGTCGTCCTGCGGCACCGCCAGCGTAGGGCCGAACGCCCAGTCGATGCCTGCCGCGGCGGTTTCGGCTGCGGTCGCCTCGCCGATGCGGCGGATCAGCGCGGGATCGTTGGCGGCGCCCAGCGCGACGTTGTGCGGGAAGATCGTCGCGCCGATGACGTTGTTGTTGCCGTGCACCGCGTCGACGCCGAACATCAGCGGGATCGGGACATGGCCGGGGCGCTGCTCGAGCGCGATCGCGCGAAACGCGCGCGCGGTGGCGACCCAGTCGGCCTGGCCCGCGCGGTCATCGCCCGACAAAGGCGGCGAGCTGCCGCCCGCCAGGATCGAACCCAGCGGATAGGTGCGCAGGTCCTCGGGCTTGATGCTGCCGATATCGGCCTGGATCATCTGGCCGACCTTTTCCTCCAGCGTCATGCGCGCGAGCAGGTCGGACACTTGCTTCTCGGTCTGCGGATCGATCAGCCCCTGGCTTCGCGCCGCCGGCCATTTGGACGGGGTCGCCACCGTCTGGCCCGCCGACAGCGCTGTCGGCGCCTGCTGCGCCAAAGCGGGCATCGCCCAGAAGATGGTGGTCGAAAGCAACAGCTTCATGCCAGGCCGCATCATACTCTCCCTGATTGATTTGACGTATCGATAGACGATGTCGCCGGGCCAAGTCCACGCCGCGCTTGGCAGAACGGCCAAGGGCTGTAGTTTGTCGTGCTGCTGGAAAACGAGGGGCAGGATGGCGGGCGAGAAGGCGATCTTCATCAGCGGCGGCGCGTCCGGGATCGGCTTGGCCGTGGCCAGGCTTTTCGCCGCCCGCGGCTGGCGCGTCGGCCTGGCCGACATCGACGCGGCGGGCCTCGAGTCCGCCCGGGCGCTGCTGCCCGGTGCGGCCACCTACGCGATGGACGTGCGCGACCACGCGCAATGGGTCGCCGCGCTTGCCGACTTCACTGCCGCGACCGGCCAGCTCGACGTCCTGTTCAACAATGCCGGGGTGCCCCACAGCGGACCGCTCACCGAGTGCGAGGTGGCTGGGATCGAACGCGCCGTCGCGATCAACCTGGTGGGCGTACTGAAGGGCGCGCATGCCGCGCACCGCTTCCTCAAGGCGACGCCCGGCGCATGCATGCTGATCACCGGGTCGGCGGCGGGCATCCACGGCACCCCGGGCGCCGCGACCTATTCGGCGACCAAGTTCGCGGTGCGCGGGCTAGCCGAGGCGCTGGACGGAGAATGGGCCCCCGACGGCATCCGGGTGCGCACGCTGATGCCCAGCTTCATCGAAACGCCGCTGCTCGACCACACGGTGAACACGGGAAATCACTCGGTTCGCCAGGCGGTCCGGGCGGCAGGGCTGGAGATCACGCCGGTCGAACAGGTCGCCGAGGCGGCATGGCGCGCCGTGCACGGCAACCGGCTCCACACCCAGGTCGGCAAGACCGCGCACCGCCTGTGGTTCCTCGCCCGCTGGGCGCCTGGCCTGCTGCGCAAGACGATGCGCAACCGGCTACCGCGCTGAAAAGGGCAAAGCCCAGCCAGGGAACACCAGCGCGCGCCGGTCTCTATCCGATCACTCGCTCGATCGCCTGCGCCATCTCCACATCCCGCTGCGACAGCCCGCCAGCGTCATGCGTAGTGAGCAATATCTCCACCCGGTTCCACACATTGGACCACTCAGGGTGATGGTCCGCCTTCTCCGCCAGCAGCGCCACTCGCGTCATGAAGCCGAACGCTTCGTTGAAGTCGGCGAAGGTGAAGCGCCGCTTGATCGCATCGCGCTCCGGGTCGTGGGTCCAGCCGGTCAATTGCGCCAGGGCCGCGCCCCGTGCTTCCTCGCTCAACCGCTCCACCATGACACTCTCCTTGCCGCGCCTTCGTGCCTCCGCCTATGGACTTGGCCATGACCGGGCAAGCGCCAACCCATGCACCCGATGCCGCCGCCATCGAAACCCTCGCGCGCGCCGCACTCGCCCGCATCCCCGCGCCGTTCGCCACCCACCTGCACGATGTCGTGCTGGTGGTGGAGGAGTTCGCCGACGACGAGACGCTCGACGCGCTCGGCATCGAGGATCCGTTCGAGCTGACCGGCCTCTATCACGGGCGCCCGATCGGCGAGAAGTCGGCGTTCGACTCCGGCGCGTTGCCCGACCGCATCCATCTCTATCGCCGCGCGCTGCTGGAGGAGTGGGTAGAGACCGGCGTTTCGCTAGAAGCATTGGTCGGCCATGTCGTCGTCCACGAAGTCGGCCATCATTTCGGCCTGTCCGACGACGACATGCACGCGCTCGAGGACGCGCCCGAGTGACCGCAACGCTGGCGTTCGACGATGTCGCCTGCCTGCGCGGCGGACGCCTGTTGTTCGAACATCTCGGCTTCGCGCTCGGCTCCGGGGACGCGCTGGTGGTGCGCGGCCCCAACGGCGTCGGCAAGTCCAGCCTGATCCGCCTTGCCGCAGGGCTGCTCGCGCCCGCCGCCGGAGCAATCCGCGGCACGGGCGAGCGCGCGCTTCTCGCCGAAACCGCCGCGCTCGACTCCGAATGCGCGCTAGGCGACGCCCTGCGCTTCTGGGCCAGGCTCGATGGCCGCGCCGACGCGGTCGACGACGCGCTGGACACCGTCGGGCTCGGCGGATTGGAGCGTGTGCCGGTGCGCCTGTTGTCCACCGGCCAGCGCCGCCGCGCCGCGCTGGCCCGCGTGATCGCCGGCGGCGCGCCGATCTGGCTGCTCGACGAACCTTCCAACGGTCTGGACGCCGCCGCCGTGGCGATGCTGGAGCGCGCGATCGAGCGCCACCGCACCGCTGGCGGCATCGCCCTGATCGCCACCCATGTTCCGCTGCGCATCGCCGCCGCGCAGGAGCGCACGCTATGACGGCATGGCTGCCGATCGTCGGGCGGGAGGTCCGGCGGGCGTGGAGCAGCGGCGGGCTGTTGCTGCCAGTCGCCTTCTTCCTGCTGGTGGCGATCCTGTTCCCCTTCGGCGTCGGCCCGGACGGCCGGCTGCTCGCAACAGTCGCCGGCGGAACCGTCTGGACCGCGGCGCTGCTGGCCGCCTTGCTGCCGGTCGAGCGGCTGGTCGCGCCCGACCTGGAAAGCGGTGTGCTCGATCAGTTCGCGGTGCGCGGGATCGCCGACAGCGCCGTCGCCGCCGCCAAGATGACCGGCCACTGGCTGGGCTTCGCGCCGCCGCTGCTCGCCGCGACGGTGATCGCGGGCGCGCTGCTGCGTTTGCCCGAAGCGGCCCTGCCCGCGCTGCTGCTCAGCCTCGCCATCGGCACCCCGGGCCTCGCGGCGCTGGGGGTGGCGACCGCCGCCCTGGTCGCGGGGCTGCGCGGTGCCGGGGCGCTCGCCGGACTGATCCTGCTGCCCTTCGCGGTGCCGCTGCTGATCTTCGGCGTCGGCGCCGCCTCGGGCCAACCCGGCGCGCTGAAGCTGCTCGGTGCGGTCAGCCTGTTGCTGGTGGCCGGCTGCCCGCTCGCCGCCGGCGCCGCGATCCGAATGGGCCGGTCCTAGAGCGGGAACCAAGCTCTTCCTCCGTCCCCGGCCTCGAGCCGGAGTCCCGCCGCCCAGGGTTCGATCCACCCTGCTGTGCACCGACCTTCTCCCCGGCGACAGCCGGGGCCAGCTGCTACGCGCTCACCCAGTTTGTGGCCGCCGTCGCGGTGGCTCTGGCAGCGCTCGCGCCGCTCAATCGTGTGGCTTTCCCGATTATTCGACGGAGGTTGAGGTAGTCCGCTTCCGCCCAATGACAGTCATTCAGCATCGCCTTCGCATCTCCCAAGAGCAGACGTTGGTTCAGCTTCAGGAGGAAGGGCAGCGAGTGCCACTTGCAGACATTCCTTTCCTCAGCGATGCGTCGGCAATGCAGCTGGTCCGAACTCTCCTAGCAGTTGTGCTTGTGGTTGCTCTCTGCTGCGTCGTGGTCGGCGCGATGATTATCGCCATCGGATCGGCTTTTTACGCCTTTACCGCACTGTCCACCGTCGCATTCGCCCAATTAGTAGTAGCCGTCGCGCTGGCATTGGCAGCGCTCGCGCTGCTTAATCATGTGGCTTTCCCAATGATCCGGCGGAGGTTGAGCTAGTCCGTTTCCGCCCAATTGCGGACGTTCAGGTCCATCGTCGTGGCGCCCGTAGCGGCCCTTCATTCATCTGTAGATTGTAGCCACCGGAGTTAGTTGCAGACACCTCCTGCTAGTGTCAGACTTCAGGATGCAATTTAGAACTTTTGCCGCAGCCATGTTGCTTTTCGCGCTTCCTGAGAAGGCTGCAGCTCAAGGTGAAGATCCGGCGCAAGGTCAGCCTACGGAAGTCGTTCGTGGCGTGCTCGTGATGCATTGGGAGTACCCGCACTTCGTCCGAAAAGATGCAAACGGCGAGAGAGTCTATGAGCTCGATCTCAGTCGCGTCACGTGGTGGAAGAAAAGGTTTTTTGATCCATTGACGCCTGAATCAATGCTCCTGACTCCACTCTTTTGCATCTCAGCACGGGGTTATGTAGATAAAGATAGGTTAGGAGAAACTGGTCGCGCAACCTTCGTGTTCACGGAGATCACCTCCACGATCGAGGTCAAAGTTGAAGCCGCGTGTGGCGGGCAACAGGCTAATCGCTAACGTTCGTTTCACCACCTCGCGGTGGCAGTTAACGCTAAGCGCCACCTGGAAGCGGAATGTCCGCTTTTTACCCAGTCTTTGCTGTTCGTGATCGGCAAAGCGGACACTGCAAGCGGACTGGCGGCTTCCGCCCAGTTGCGGTCATTCAGTAGGTCTGAATCGACCTTCGATCGGACGCTCGTTCAGGCAGGCAGATCGAGAGTTCTGTGCTTCCCGAGAAAGGGACGAATTAGCTCACGGGTGCGAGGTTCATGCCTCTCGCTGTGGTCGAAGGCGATGTAGAACTCGAAGAATGTGTTTGGCCACTCAACATCGTCGCTGATGTCCAACAACACGCCATAAAGAGCGTTCGCCACGCTGTCTGCAAATTCCCAACCAAGAAAGCCGGTGAAGAAATCCTCCGCCAACTCCACTGAAAGAAGATCGAACACCTTTTCGGCAGGAAGACCGCTGATGTTTGACCACCTTCCGATGTCGTCGTCCGAAACTAGACGGTCCCCACTACGCCACCGTACGCGTAGCTCTGCCAAGGCGCTATCATACATGCTCAGGTTTTAGGCCCCACGCGCGGTTTGCGCCAGTGATCAATGTCCGCATCCCGTGCCTCACCCGCTGTAAGCAGACTGTCCGCTAACCACCACTTTCGGCCGTTTAGCCCTTTCCCCGAAGGCGGTCGTTTACGAGTCCCCAACCTGAGCTCTAACGGCTCCACCGCGCGAAGATCGCTGTCGGCAGCATCAGCCCGCGCGCTTCTTCGCGGACCGTCAATTCGCCCGCTTCCACCGTGCCGCCCAGATCGGCGAAGTGCTGGCGCACCAGTTCGCCGATCGCCAGCGCCGACATGCGCACCGCGTACACCGTCAGGAACAGGAAGCGCGAGTCGGCGTCGAGCAATTGGCGGCAATCGGCGATCAGCCCCGGCAGCCCTTCTTCCAGCTTCCATACTTCGCCATTGGGCCCACGGCCCCATTTCGGCGGATCGAGGATGATCCCGTCATAGCGCCGCCCGCGCCGGATCTCGCGCGCGACGAACTTGCCGGCATCGTCGATCATCCAGCGCGTCGGCTTGTCGGTCATGTTCGACAGCGCGGCGTTGGCCTTGCCCTCGGCCACCGACTTCTTCGACGCGTCGACATGCGTCACGCGCGCGCCTGCCGCGGCCAGAGCCAGCGTGCCCACGCCGGTATAGCCGAACAGGTTCATGCACTCGGGCGCGTCCATGCCTTCGATGCGCCCGCGCATCCAGTCCCACACCGGCGCCATGTCGGGGAAGAAGCCAAGATGCCGGAACGGCGTGTTCTGTGCAGTGAAGCGCACTTCGCGCCAGCGCAGCGGCCAGCCGTCCTGCGGCACGGCGCGGGCGAACTGCCAGCGGCCGCCGCCTTCCTCGTCCGATCCGGGGATGAACTCGGCGTCGGCATCCCAGTCTTCCGAGGCCGGCGCCCACATCGCCTGCGGCTCGGGACGGATGAAGCGGAAGCGGCCATAGCGCTCGAGCTTGCGGCCATGGCCGCTGTCGATCAGCCCATAGTCCGCCCAGGGCTCGCCGGTCATCGTCACCAGGTTCATGGGCGCGGCACTGCCCGCTCGGCAATATAGCCGGTCACGGCCTCATAAGTGCCGGGCAGCACGTCATAACGCTCCTCGCGCTGGTGCAGGTCGCCTACCCGTGCCGGCACCGCGGGACGCTGGCCGGTGGCGCGCTCGACCGCGTCGGCGAACTTGGCCGGATGCGCCGTCGCCAGCGTCACCACCGGGATTGCGGGATCCAGCCCGCTCGCCCGCGCGGCGGCAAGTCCGATGCCGGTATGCGGATCAAGGACCTGACCTGTCTCCGAACATGCCCAGCGCATCGCCTCGTTCATCGTGTCGGCCCCGATCGACGCGCTGGCGAACAGCCCCGCCGCACCGTCGCGCTGGGCATTGGTCAACTGCATCGCCCGGGCCGCCTCGAACCCGCGCATCTGGTCGCCGACCGGCGCACCGGCGAGGTCGAACAGCAGCCGCTCGAAATTGGAGCTCACCTGGATGTCCATCGACGGCGCCGCGGTCGGCGTGACGGTGCCGGTCGAGTAATCGCCGGTGGAGAGCGCGCGGTGGAGGATGTCGTTGACGTTGGTCGCGACGATCAGCTTGGCGATCGGCAGCCCCATCCGCGCTGCGACATAACCGGCGAACACGTCGCCGAAATTGCCGGTTGGTACCGAGAACGCGACCGGCTTGTCGGGGGCGCCCAGCCGGACCGCGGCGTAGAAATAATAGACCACCTGCGCCATCAGCCGCGCCCAGTTGATCGAATTCACCGCCGACAGCTGGAAGCGTCCGGCGAAACCGGGATCGTTGAACATCGCCTTCACCAGCGCCTGCGCGTCGTCGAAGCTGCCGTCGATGGCGATGTTGTGGACGTTGGGCGCCAGCACCGTGGTCATCTGCCGCCGCTGCACTTCGGACACGCGGCCCTTGGGGTGCAGCATGAAGATGTCGACGCCGATCCGCCCGGCCACTGCGTCGATCGCCGCCGATCCCGTGTCGCCGGAGGTCGCGCCGACGATCGTCAGCTGCGTGCTGCCGCCCGCCAGGAACCGCTCGAACAACTGGCCCAGCAACTGAAGCGCGACATCCTTGAACGCCAGCGTCGGCCCGTGGAACAGCTCCAGCAGCCAGTGCCGCTCGTCGAGCTGGACCAGCGGCGTCACCGCGGCGTACGCGAAGCGGCCATAGGCAGTGGTGCACAGCGCCCGCAGCGCGTCCTCGTCCAGGTCGGGCTGGACGAAGGGCAGCATCACCCGCACCGCCGTCTCGACATAGGACAGGCCGGCAAGCCCCGCGATCTCGTCGCGGCTGAACTCGGGCCAATGCTCGGGCACATACAGGCCGCCATCGCTGGCGAGCCCCGCCAGGGTCACGTCTCGAAAGCCGAGAGAAGGCGCGGTGCCGCGGGTGCTCTGATAGCGCATCGGCACCGGTTAGCGCTCGTAGCTGGCCGTCACAAGATAGGCATTGTTTAGCGCGGCTTCCGCGCCCGCAGCCGCAGCGCGAGGACATAGATCACCACCGCCGCCGCTGCGAACAGGAACCACTGCACCGCATAGCCCAGATGGTTGTTGGGTACCGACGACATATCGGGCGCGGCGTTGCGCTCCAGCCCGGCTGGCGGCGTGTCGGCCACCAGCATCAGCCGCTGCTTGCGGCGGTCGAACAGGCTGGCGATCATCGGGCGCGCGCCGGGCGCATGGCTGATATAGCCCCGCACCGGCCCGCCCTTCCACATCGGCTTGGCCAGCGGATCGCGCGTGGTGCCCAGCTGCACGATCACCCCCGGGCCCTCGGCCCCGGTGCGGCATTCGACGATCAGCCGGAACCCCGCGGCGCCGGCACCGGCCATGGTGCTCGACACCGGCTCCAGGCACATCGCCGAGGTGCGGCGGAACAGCAGCGCGTCATCGTCGGTGCGCGGAAACGCGATCGCCGGCTTGGCCGGATTGGCCGCCAATTGCGCGAGCATCGCTTCCTTGCGCGGCCAGCGGTCGAGCAACTGCCAGAAGCCCAGGCCGATCATCGCCGCTACCGCCAGCGCAACCAGGATCGACGGCACGATCGGCACGCGCCGCATCACTCGTCCTTCCGGATGCGGCCTTCGCGTGCCTTGTTGCGGAACTCCAGCGCCAGGAGCCAGCCCTTGGCGATGCGCAGCGTGAGCACGGTCATGATCAGCGTCAGCGGCAGCCACAGCAGGATATGGATCAGAAAGCTCGGCTCGAATGCGAGTTCGACGACCAGCGCCAGGATCGTCACGATCGTGCCGATCCCCAGCGTCAGAAAGACGAC
The DNA here is from genome assembly GCF_021513175.1 of Sphingomonas sp. S2-65. NCBI lineage: Bacteria > Pseudomonadati > Pseudomonadota > Alphaproteobacteria > Sphingomonadales > Sphingomonadaceae > Sphingomonas > Sphingomonas sp. S2-65. The sequence continues at coordinate 2,727,264 of NZ_CP090953.1, forward strand.
CGGCCCGTCGCCGACATTGAAGTCGCGGAAGTCGAGCCCGCAGTTCGAACAGGTGTCGGCATAGGCCAGATAGCTGCGGAACAGCGTCTTCGCGCCGCAGCGCGGGCACATGCCGTGAAGCCCGGAAGCGATCGGGGGAGGCAGCGCGGCGCTGCCTCCCCCGGAATTGTTGTCAGGTATTTGGTTCACGTCAGCCGGCGTGGACCGGCGCGCCCCAGCCACCCCAGACATAGATCGAGGCGAACAGGAACAGCCACACCACGTCGACGAAATGCCAGTACCAGGCCGCGGCCTCGAAGCCAAAATGCTGGCGCGGGGTGAAGTCGCCCTTGTACACCCGCACCAGGTTCACGATCAGGAAGATCGTGCCGACCAGCACGTGGAAGCCGTGGAAGCCAGTCGCCATGAAGAAGGCGCCGCCATAGCTCGACCCGCCCTCGCTCGCCGCCTTGAAGGGGAACGGCGAGTGCATATACTCGTACGCCTGGACGCAGCTGAAGATCAGGCCGAGGATGATCGTCAGCCACAGGCCCTTCTTGACGCTGTCATTCTCGCCGACGCCGATCAGGCCCCACAGCCCGCGCAGCGCGCCGCCGCGCTCATTGTGGAGCAGGCCGTGATGCGCCCAGGTGACGGTGCAGCCCGAGCACAAAAGGATCAGCGTGTTGAGGAGCGGGAATTCCCAGGCGTTGATGACTTCCATGCCCTTGGGCGGCCACTGCCCGCCGACCGCTTCTACGGTCGAGGGGAATAGCGAGAAGTCGAACCACGACCAGAACCAGCCGACGAAGAACATCACTTCCGAAGCGATGAACAGGATCATGCCATAACGCAGGTGCAGCTGCACCACGGGCGTGTGGTCGCCGCGATGCGCTTCCTTGATCACGTCGGACCACCATCCGAAGAAGGTGATCGCGATCATCGCCACGCCGGCGAAGAAGACCAGCCCGCCCGAGGCCACCGAATGCATCCACATGATGCCGCCGGACGCGAGCACCAGCGCCGCCATCGCGCCGAAAAACGGCCAGATGCTCGGCGGAAGGATATGATATTGGTGGTTCTTCGCTCCAGCCATGGGCCCGTCCCTGTTCCTTGGTTTGCCGTTGCTTAGCTTGCCGTCTTGCCGGAATCCACCGGGTAAAACGTGTAGGAGAGCGTGATCTCCTCGACATCGCGCGTGTCCGGATCGTTCAGGATCGCCGGGTCGACATAGAAGATCACCGGCATCCGCACGGTTTCACCGGCCTGCAGCGTCTGCTGGGTGAAGCAGAAGCACTGGATCTTGGTGAAGTATTTGCCCGCCACCGTGGGCGTCACGTTGAACGTCGCGGTGCCGGTCACGGCCTTGTTGCCGGTGTTGCTCGCGGTGAAGAACGCCATGTCGCGCCCGCCGATGTCGATCGTGTCGGCGCGCCGCTCGGGCTGGAACTTCCACGGCATGCCCTGGGCGACGTTGCTGTCGAACGCGACGGTGATCTTCTGCCCCACCCGCCCGGGTGCCCGGTCGCCGCGCTGGGTGGTGCCGTCCAGCCCGGTTGCTTCGCAGAACATGCGGTACAGTGGCACGCTGGCGAACCCCAGCCCGGTCATCGAGCACACTCCCACCGCGGCGAGCAATGCGGTGCGAAGGTTGCGGTTCACGGCGCGTGGCCCTGGCTGATCTTCACCATCGAAATGGCGAACACCAGCCCGACGAACGCGAACAGCAGCACCGCCATCACGCGCGCGCGGCTCTGCTGCCGGGCGCGGATCACCTGGCTGTCGGTCAGTGCCTGCGCGGGCGGAGTGAGATCGTCGTCGCGTTCAGTCATGCGAACCACCGGTCGGCGACCAAAGCGCCGAACATGAGGAAGAGATACAGGATCGAATATTTGAACAATCGTTTTTCCGGCAGCATCGCGTCGCCCGGAGCCGATTGCCGCGTCGCCACCTTCAGCGCCAGCGCCAGGAACACGGCGTTCAGCGCCACCGCCGTCCACCCGTATAGCGGCCCGGTCAGCTCCAGCAGCCAGGGCGCGACCGCCGCGGCGATCATCGGCACGGTGTAGATGCCGATCTGGGTACGCGTCACCCGCTCGCCGGCCACCACCGGCAGCATCGGCACGCCGGCATTGGCGTAATCGGTCTTCACGAACAGCGCGAGCGCCCAGAAATGCGGCGGCGTCCACAAAAAGATCAAGGCGAACAGCAGCACCGGCAGCAATGCGACATCGCCGGTCGCGGCCGCCCAGCCGATCACCGGCGGAAAGGCACCCGCCGCGCCGCCGATGACGATGTTCTGCGGCGTCCGGCGCTTCAGCCAGATCGTGTAGATGAAGACATAGAACAGGATCGAGACGGCCAGGATGATCGTCGCCGCCACGTTGATCGCGAAATACATCAGCCCCAGGCTGAACCCGGCGAGCCCCACGCCGAAATGCAGCGCCGACTGGCGGTCCATGCGCCCGGCGGGCAGCGGCCGCCCGGCGGTCCGGCGCATCTTCGCGTCGAGATCGGACTCATACCATTGGTTCAGCGCACCCGCGGCACCCGCGCCCAATGCGATGCACAGGATCGCGGTGAAGCCGAGCACCGGATGGATCGGCACCGGCGCCGCCAGCATGCCGCACAGCCCGGTGAAGACGACCAGCGTCATCACCCGCGGCTTGGTCAGCGCAAGGAAATCGCGCCAGTCGGCGGGAAGGGCTGCGGGTGAGGCGAGGGTGCTGGGCATGACTCGCTACGGGCTATAGGGCCGCAGCGCCGCCGAAGAAAGGGGCACGCGCCGCTGTCAGCCATCCCCTCACACTCTGATCGTCCCCGCCATGACTGGCACGCAGGCGCCGTGGAGCGTGGCCACGATCCCGCCTGCTTCCCGCCGCGCCTCCACCTGGAGAAGACTGGGTCGGCCCATCTCCACGCCTTGGTGGACCGTGAATGCCGCCGCCTCGCGCGCCGCATCCAGCGACAGCAGCAGGCAGGCGAGGGGGGCGTTCGCGCTCCCGGTCGCCGGGTCTTCCCACGTGCCCGCCAGCGGCGCGAACATGCGCGCGCGCAGCGTCATGGCGTCCCTGCAATAGACATGGACGGAGAAGCGATTGCCGTGTTGCGGATGCGCCGCCAGCGCCGCGCGAAAGGCGTCGATATCCGGTGCGCAGCCGGCGAGGGCGTCGGGGGTGAGTTCGGCGATGACATAGGCATTGCCGTTCGACGCGACGGTCGGCGGGTGGGTCTTCGTCACGACGTCGCCGGGATCGAGGCGTAGAACCCCGGCGATCAGTTCTGGCGGCAGGGTCTCTCCTACCGTCAAAGGTTGCGGCGTCGTGATGGCCGCACCAACCGCAGCGCCGGCACCGTCCCGCGCGATCCGCACGCGAACAAGGCCCGCTCCGATTTCGAAAACCGCCTCCCGAAGATCGGGGTCTTCGCTCGCGAGGATGAAGGCCGTGCCGACCATCGGGTGCCCCGCAAAGGCCATTTCGGCGGTCCGGTTGAAGATGCGGACACGGGCGGTGTGCGCCGGATCGGCGGGCGGCAGAACAAAGGTGGTCTCGCTCAGGTTGAACTCGGCGGCGACCGCCTGCATCGTCGCCGTGTCGAGCGTGTCGCCACCCATGACCACTGCGAGCGGGTTGCCGCCGAAGCGCGTCGTCGTGAACACGTCCGTGGTGAAGAAGGGCAAGATAGGCATGGCAATCCCCGCTGCTATTCGCGCAGGATTGACATGCATTTCGTCGATTGGCAAACCGACGACATAATGGGTGAGGCCGACCTTTTCCGTGCCCTGGGCAACGAGCGCCGTCTGCAGATCCTCCGCTGGCTGCGCGATCCGGTCGCGCACTTTCCTCCGCAGCGGGACGGCGACTTGGTGGAGGATGGCGTCTGCGGCCAGTTCATCGCCGACAAGCTCGGCGTCAACGCGTCCACGCTCAGCGAGCATATGCGCGTGCTGCAGGCCAGCGGGCTCGTCACCGCCAAGCGCATCCGGCAGTGGACCTTCTACCGCCGCGACAACGACAAATTCGCCGCGATCGCCTCGATCGTGGGCGCGATCTGAAAGGGGTGCCGGTGTTCAGCCATGTAACGGTGGGCGTAAGCGACCTGGATCGCGCCGCATCCTTCTACGATGCACTGTTGGCACCGCTCGGGCTTGTCCAGCGCAGGGTGGAGCCTGACGGCGGACCACCGTCGCGGTGCTGGCATTTGCCCGGGGTCAACCTCCCTCGCTTTTATGCCTGTCTCCCCTTCGATGGGCGTCCCTGTTCGGCTGCCAACGGTGGCATGGTCGCGTTCCTGGCCCCTTCGCCCGAAGCCGTTGAAGACGCCTATGCCGCAGGGCTACGGGCAGGCGGCGCAGATGAAGGCCCGCCGGGCCCTCGGCACCATTACGGCCCCGATTATTTCGGCGCCTATCTGCGCGACCCGGACGGCAACAAGGTCCATGTCGTGCATCGCGGGGATCTTTAGCGCTCCGCTTTCCCGGACTGGATATGCTGGCAGTCGTTGATTTCTAATCCCACTGCAGTTCCCCGGCGAACGCCGGCGCCCAGTTGCCGCGTCGCCGAAAGCGCGACACGCCGTTTCAAAGCTCAGAAACCCGACCCTGAAGCGTGATGCCACACAGCGTCCCCGCCGTCGGGGAACAGCAACGCCAGCTTACAGCGCGTTGCCCTGTTGCTGGGCAGGCGGCACTTCGTTGACGCCCTCGCGCGTCTCGCCGCTGGCCTTCTCCACCTGGTGCTTGGTCCAGAACACGAAGCCCGAACCGAACAGCGGCAACAGCGTCAGGATGGCCCAGCCCAGCCCTGCGCCGCGACTGCGCAACATGCCGCGCTTGCGCAGCACCATGCCGATCACGAACAACAGCACCGTCGCTGCGACCAGCGCCAGCACCACGCCCAAGCCGGTATTTGCGGTTCCCTGACCCATGGCACCCATCTCCCTGTTGCGGCTTTGCAAACGCGCCCCGTCCAGGCGGGTTGCAGCCCGGCCTCCAGGGTCGCGGAGCAGGGGCAAAAAAAGAGCGCCCCGGCTTGGTGGCCGAGGCGCTCGATTTCACAAAGGAGCCGGTGCTCAGTCGATCCGCGGCAGCGTCTCGAACTGGTGGAACGGCGGCGGGCTGGACAGCGTCCATTCCAGCGTCGTCGCGCCTTCGCCCCACGGATTGTCTTCGGCCTTCTTGCCCGAGATCAGCGACCAGATGATGTTCACGAAGAAGAACACCATGCCCAGCGCCATGATCTCATAGCCATGGCTCGCGATCTGGTTCCAATAGGCATAGGCGTCCGGATAGTCCGGGTAGCGCCGCGGCATGCCCTGCAGGCCCAGGAAGTGCATCGGGAAGAACAGCACGTTCACGCCGATGAAGAACACCCAGAAGTGCAGCTGGCCGAGGAACTCGTTGTACATCCGGCCGGAGATCTTCGGGAACCAGTAATAGAAGCCCGCGAACAGCCCGAACACCGCGCCCAGCGAGAGCACATAGTGGAAGTGGGCGATCACATAATAGGTGTCGTGCATATAGTCGTCGACGCCGCCATTGGCGAGCACGACGCCGGTCACGCCGCCGACGGTGAACATGAAGATGAAGCCCAGCGCCCATACCATCGGGGTCTTGAAGCTGATCGAGCCGCCCCACATGGTGGCGATCCACGAGAAGATCTTCACGCCGGTCGGCACCGCGATCACCATCGTCGCGGCGGTGAAGTACATCTTCACCGTCACGCTCAGGCCGGTCACGAACATGTGGTGCGCCCACACCACAAAGCCGACGAAGCCGATCGCGACCATGGCATAGGCCATGCCGAGATAGCCGAACACCGGCTTGCGGCTGAAGGTGGCGACGATCTGGCTGATCATGCCGAACGCCGGCAGGATCATGATGTACACTTCGGGATGGCCGAAGAACCAGAACAGGTGCTGGTACAGCACCGGGTCGCCGCCATAGGCCGGGTCATAGAACGCCGTGCCGAAATTGCGGTCGGTCAGCAGCATGGTGATCGCCGCGGCGAGCACCGGCAGCGCCAGCAGCAGCAGGAAGGCGGTGATCAGCACCGACCACACGAACAGCGGCATCTTGTGCAGCGTCATGCCCGGTGCGCGCATGTTGAAGATGGTGGTGATGAAGTTGATCGCGCCCAGGATCGAGCTGGCGCCGGCGATGTGCAGCGACAGGATCGCCATGTCCACCGAAGGCCCAGGCTCGCCATAGGTCGATAGCGGCGGATACACCGTCCAGCCCGTACCGGCGCCTCCGCCGATGAATGGCGACGCCAGCAGCAGCGCGAACGCCGGCACCAGCAGCCAGAACGACACGTTGTTCATGCGCGGGAACGCCATGTCGGGCGCGCCGATCATGATCGGCACGAACCAGTTGCCGAAGCCGCCGATCATCGCCGGCATGACCATGAAGAACACCATGATCAGCCCGTGCGCGGTGATCAGCACGTTCCAGAAGTGGAGCGCCTGGTCGAGGCTCTGGGTGCCGCCATGGAACAGGCCGGCCCAGGTCGGCAGATACTGGATGCCCGGATCGGCCAGCTCGGCGCGCATCAGCCCCGAGATCGCGCCGCCGATGATCCCCGCGACGATCGCGAAGATCAAATAGAGCGTGCCGATGTCCTTGTGGTTGGTGGACATGAACCAGCGCGCGAAGAAGCCCAGCTTGTGGTCGTCATGATGATCATGCGCATGATCATAATCGCGCGCATGGGCGTCATGCGCGACGTGGGGAACTGCGGTATCAGTCATTGCTATGGTCCGCTTGTCCGAGGCCCGCGGGGTTCTGCGTGGCTGGCTTGTTGGTCACCGCGGGCGCGGCGGTTGCGTTGATGGTCGGCGCGCCTTCGTCGGACGTGCCGTTCGCGGTATCGTCGGCGCTGTCGTTGCCCGGTTCCGCGGGAACCTTGCTGCCCGACTGGGCGCCTGCCTGGCCGGGCATCTTGCCGCCCTTGGCCGCGACCCAGCGTGCGAACACCTCGGGGGTCACTGCTTCCACGGCGATCGGCATATAAGCGTGGCGGGCGCCGCAAAGCTCGGAGCACTGGCCGAAATACAGGCCCGGCTTCTCGATGGTGAAGCTGGTCTCGTTCAGCTTGCCGGGCACCGCGTCGAGCTTGATCCAGAAGGCGGGCATCGCCCAGCTGTGGATCACGTCCTGCGCGGTGGTGACCAGCCGGATCGGCACGCCGACCGGCAGCACCACGCGCTGGTCGGTGGCGAGCAGGCGCGGACCATCGGCATCGGTGCGGAAACGCTGCCCGGCGGCAACATCGGTCTGCTCCTTGAGCATGTTCGACGTCAGCTGGATGCCGCCATGGTCGGGATATTCATACGACCAGAACCACTGGTTGCCGATCGCCTTCAGCGTGACGGCACCCTTGGGCGCCGGCTTGAACTGCGCGGCGAGCAGCCGGATCGACGGCACTGCGATCGCGATCAGGATCAGCACCGGCAGCAGCGTCCAGAGGATCTCCACCATGGTGTTGTGCGACGTGCGCGACGGCGTCGGGTTCGCCGCGCGGCGGAACCGCACGATGACGTAGATCATCAGCGCAAGCACGAGCAGGCAGACGAACGTGATCAGCGGCAGCAGGATCACGTTGTGGAACCAGTGCGCCTCGCGGCCATTGGGCGTGACCTGGTCCTGCAATCCCCACAGCTTCGCGGTGGGCTGTCCCATGCCCGGCGTGGCGTGAAGGATCGGCTTGCCGGCCGCGTCCAGCGTCGGGTCGGCGGTCACCGGCGCCGGAGCGGCAGCCGTGGCGGGGGTGCCTGCCGGAGCGGCGGACGTGCCCGCCGACTGCGGCGTGGCAGCAGATTGCGGCGCGGCAGCAGGCGCCGCCACATTCTGGGCCTGGCCGGGCACGGCGAACGCCAGCCCCGCTGCCAGGAAAAATGAAGTCAACCCAAGCATGCGCATCGTGTGTTTTCACCCTGTTCGCGAAGGCGCCATAGGCGAGGTAAGAACTCTCCTGATCTCGGCGGCGTATACGGCCCGGGGGGCATTCTCAACCTTTTTCGGACATGGTTGCGGCGGCGCTGGGGGGTCCCTAAGACTCCGGCAAAGCGCGAAAATGGGAGTGCAGACTTGGCCGGCGACGAAATCCTCCAAGAGTTCCGGGACGCGGGAGCCCTGCTGGAGGGACATTTCATCCTGTCCTCCGGACTCCGCTCGCCGGTCTTCCTTCAAAAGATGCGCATATTTGAAGAGCCCGTGCGCAGCGAGCGGGTCTGCACGGCGCTGGCAACCCTCATCCGCGACACTTTCGGCAACATCGACATCGTCGTCTCGCCCGCGATCGGCGGCATCATCCCCGGCTACGAAACCGCCCGCGCGCTTGGCTGCAAGGCAGTGTTCGTCGAACGCGAAGACGGCGAGTTCCAGCTGCGCCGCGGCTTCGAGATTCCAGCCGGCGCCCGCGTCGTAATGGTGGAGGACATCGTCACCACCGGGCTGTCGTCGCGCGAATGCATCGCCGCGATCCGCAAGCACCCCGGCAATCTGCTGGGCGCCGCGTGCATCGTCGATCGCTCGAACGGCAAGGCCGATGTCGGCGTGCCGCTGGTTTCGCTGACCAGGCTCGACGTGCCCGCTTATCCCGCCGACCAACTTCCTCCCGAACTCGCCGCCATCCCGGCGATCAAGCCGGGGAGCCGGGTGACGGCGTGACCGGAACGCTGCGCCTCGGGGTCAATATCGACCATGTCGCGACCGTGCGGAACGCGCGCGGATCGGGCTATCCCGATCCGGTGCGCGCCGCCTTGCTGGCGGCGCAGGCCGGCGCCGACGGCATCACCGCGCATCTGCGCGAGGATCGCCGCCATATCACCGACGACGACATCGCCCGGCTCTCGGCCGAACTCCCGGTGCCGCTGAACCTGGAAATGGCGGCGACGCAGGAGATGCTCCACATCGCGATTCGCCACCGCCCGCACGCGGTGTGCATCGTGCCCGAAAAGCGCGAGGAGCGCACCACCGAGGGCGGGCTCGATGCGGCCGGGCAGTATGGCCATCTCGCGCCGATCGTCGCGGCACTGCGCGACAATGGCAGCCGCGTGTCGCTGTTCATCGAACCCGACGCGCGCCAGATCGACGCCGCCATTCGCCTCGGCGCTCCCGTGGTCGAACTGCACACCGGCCGTTTCGCCGAACTGGATGGCAGCGACCAGGCCGACGAGCTCAAGCGCCTGGCCGACGCGGCGGCGCTGGCCGTGAAGAACGGCATCGAGCCGCATGCCGGACATGGCCTCACCTTCGACAATGTCGTGCCGATCGCCGCAATCCCGCAGCTGATGGAATTGAACATCGGCCACTTCTTGATCGGCGAAGCGATCTTCGACGGTCTGGGTCCGGTGGTGCAGCGCATGCGCACGCTGATGGATTCGGCGCGGTGATCGCTCTCTTCAATACTTCCCGGCACGGGGAGGGGGACCAGCCGCAGGCTGGTGGAGGGGGATCTCCACAAAGGATCGCCCGCGTGGCACGGCCCTTCCACCACGCGCTGCGCGAGCGGTCCCCCTCCCTGTGCCGGGGAGGAATGGCGCAGTGATCCTCGGCACCGGCTCGGACCTCTGCAATATCGAACGCATCCAGGCCTCGCTCGACCGGTTCGGCGCGCGCTTCGAGAACCGCGCCTTCACGCCATCGGAGATCGCCAAGGCCGATCGTCGCCCGCACACCCGCGCCGCGACGCTGGCCAAGCGCTTCGCCGCCAAGGAAGCCTTTTCCAAGGCAGTGGGAACCGGGTTCAAGGCAGGGGTGTTCCTCAAGGACATCGGTGTCGTCAATGCACCTTCCGGCGCGCCGACCTTGGTGCTCACCGGCGGGGCCCAGGCAAGGCTTGACGCCATCACACCCGAAGGCCACGTCGCGAAGGTACATCTGACGTTGACGGACGATCATCCCTGGGCCTTCGCCATGGTGATCATCGAGGCGCTGGCGGTCGGGAAGGACGATTGATGGCCTCGGACGAGTTCGCGTTGACGCACCAGGATTTTCAAGCCGAGGACGGCACCACGCCAGCGCGGCGCACCGACTGGCTAGCCGAATTGCGCGGCGTGGTCTGGCTGGTGCTGGCCGTACTCGGCTTCCACAGCCTGGTCGCCAAGCCCTTCTACATTCCGTCGGAGTCGATGATGCCCAACCTGTTGGTGGGCGATCGGCTGGTGGTGACCAAATATCCCTATGGCTATTCGTTCGTCACCCCGACCTTTCATTTGCTGCCATTCATGCCCGGTCGGCTGTTCGGCCACCTGCCGGAACGGGGCGACGTCGTCATCGTGACGCCGCCGGGCTCGGAGACTGACTACATCAAGCGCGTGATCGGCCTGCCGGGGGACCGCATCGCGGTGCGCGCCGGCATCGTCTACTTGAACGGCAACGCCGTTCCCCGCCGCTTCCTGGGCGAGCGTGACATCCCCGCGGATGCGAATACCCGCTGCGACGACGAGCATTATCCTGGACGGCGCGTCGAGAATGCCGGCGGACGAGCGAGCTGCCGCCTGCCGATCTACCGCGAGACTCTGCCGAACGGCCGCTCCTACGACACGATCGACAAGGGCTGGAGCCCTGGCGATGAGTTCGCCGAGCTACGCGTGCCCCAGGGCCGGGTGTTCCTGATGGGCGACAACCGCGACAACAGCGCCGATAGCCGTTTCTCCACGGCGGAGAATGGCCTGGGCGGACCAGTCCCTTGGGAGAATATCGGCGGCCGGGCCGAGTTCATCACCTTCTCGCTCGACGGCAGTGCCGATCTGAACCCGCTCACCTGGCCATACTCCTTCCGTCCGGGCCGCGCGGGCATGTCCCTTCACCCCAGCAGGAGCCAATAATGGCGAGCGGCACTCCCGAGGCTGAAGGCATTCAGGTCACCCGCGAACCCGGGCCCAACGAACTGCGCGATCCGATGACCCGCGCCGAGCTCAAGCGGGCATCGGTGTGGTTCGGGTTGGGGATCGCCATTGCGCTGGTCGTGCTGCTGATCCAGCCGCTGCTGATCATTTTCGGTGGCCTGGTCTTCGCCTCGATGCTCGATGGCGGCGTCCGCCTGCTTGGTCGGGTTCTGCCGATTCCGCGCGGCCTGAGGCTCCTGATCGTGGTGCTGCTGGTGCTGGGCTTCATCCTGGGCACCTTCTATCTGACAGGGGTGCAGATCGCGGAGCAGGCGAACCAGCTGCGCGATACGCTGGAGATCCAGGGCAATCGCGTAGCCAGCTGGATTTCGAGCCTGGGCCTGATGCCGGGCCGCTCGGATCTGGCGGGCATGGCGCAGCAGGCGCTGGGCTCGGTGGGCCGGCTGACCTCGGCGGTCGGCACCGTGCTCGGCGCCGGCGCCAGCCTGGTGATGATCATGGCGATCGGCCTGTTCGTGGCGATGGAGCCGCGAATCTACGAGCGCGGGCTGCAATGGCTGGTGCCGATAGAGGCCCGCGACCATGTCTCGCTGGTGATCGGGCGCATGGCGCGGATCCTGCGGGTGCTGCTTGCCGGACGCTTGCTCGGCATGCTGTTCGAAGGGGCGCTGACCTGGATATTGCTTTGGGTCGCGGGCGTACCGATGGCGCTGCTGCTCGGTATCATTACCGGCATCCTTGCGTTCATCCCCAATATCGGCGCGTTCATCAGCGGCGTGCTGATGGTGTCGGTGGGCTTCAGTGCCGGCGCCGACACGGGGCTCTGGGCGATCATCATCTATTTCTCGGTGCAGACCTTTGACGGTTACGTGCTGATCCCGATCGTCGCCAAGCGCACGGTGGATCTGCCGCCTGCGCTCACGCTGTCCTCGCAGATCCTTGCGAGCGCGCTGTTCGGGGTCATGGGCCTGGCGCTCGCCGATCCGATGGTGGCGATGATCAAGGTTGCGTTAGAAAGCGAGGCTGAGCGCGCGGCGCAGCGGCAGGATGGCCAACGCCGTTTCCGCTGGCGTCTGGGCCATCGCGAACCCGGCGAGCCGCCGCTGCCGGTCGGGGCCGAGCCGCAAGGCGACGCCTGAGCTAGAGTCACTCGCAGGGGCCTGGCCATGCTGCTTTATGATTATTTCCGCTCGTCCGCGGCCTATCGCGTGCGCATCGCGCTGAACTTGAAGGGCCTCAGCTATGAACGGCGCGACATCCTGTTACTCGAGGACCAGCAGCGCAGCCCGGAGCATATCGCCCGCAATCCGCAGGGCTTCGTTCCCGCGCTCGAAGTCGAGGGGCGCATCCTCACTCAGAGTCTCGCCATCATCGACTGGCTCGACGCACGCCATCCCGAGCCGCGGCTGATCCCGAGCGATATGGACGCGCGTGCCGACACCCTGGCGCGTGCGCTGCTGATCGGGGCGGACATCCATCCGCTGAACAATCTGCGCGTGATGCGCTGGCTGAAGGATGAGGCGGGCCTGGGCGAGGATCGCCGCTCCGAGTGGACACGCCATTGGATCGCAGAGGGCTTTGACGCGTTGGAAGCGGTGACAGGCAAGGGGCCGTTTCTCGGCGGCGCGGCGCCGGATCTTGCCGATGTCTTCCTGGTGCCCCAAATGTTCAACGCCCGCCGCTTTGGCGTCACGCTCGACGCCTATCCCAAACTCGTTGCCGCCGATGCTGCCGCGTCCGCATTGCCGGCCTTTGCCGCGGCGCACCCCGACAAGGTTGCTCCTGCATGAAGTGTATCGTCTGTTCCGCCGGCATGCTCCTGGCGATGCCCGCCATGGCGCAGGAAGCCGAGCGTGCCGAGCCGCAAGAGATCATCGTCACCGGACGCGGGCTCGACGTGCCACCGGGCGAAGCGGCCTATGACGTCGTCGCGATCGATCGCGGGCGGCTGGCCAACACGGCCAGTGGCCGGCTTGAGGACGTGTTGCGCGATGTCGCCGGCATCGCCCAGTTCCGCCGCTCGGACTCGCGTTCGGCGCATCCCACCAGTCAAGGCATCACGCTGCGTGGCTTGGGTGGCAACGCGTCGAGCCGCGCGCTCGTCATCCTGGACGGCGTGCCGCAGACCGACCCGTTCGGCGGCTGGGTGGCGTTTCCTGCCTATCTGCCCGACCGCCTGGCGGCGATCCGCGTCACCCGGGGCGGCGGCAGCGGGTATGCCGGTCCTGGCGCGCTCGCCGGCACGGTGGAGCTGATCAGCGGCAGCCCAGACGATCTCGGCCCGCTCCAGCTTCGCGCCGCCTATGGCAGCCGGGACAGCGTCGACACGTCGGCGGTTGCCTCGGCACACTTGTCGGGCGGCTTCGTCACCGCCGCTGCACAGTATAACCGCGGCAACGGCTTCACGCCGATCGTGGCGGAGGACCGTGGGCCCGCCGATCGTCCGGCGCCGTACGAGCAGGCCAGTCTCGCGCTGCGCAGCGTCTTCGATGTCGGCGCCGGGACCGAGCTTCAGGCCAATCTCTCCGGGTTCAGGGATCGGCGCGACCGCGGCGTGGACTATACCGGCGTGCGCAGTGACGGCGCCGATGCCAGCCTCCGGCTGGTGAACCGGGGCAAGTGGGGCTGGTCGGCGCTCGCTTATCTTCAGACCCGCAGCTTCGCGAGCGGCTTTGCCAGCGTCAACGACACGCGCACTGCGGCCAGCCCGACGCTGGACCAGTATAACGTGCCCGCGACCGGCATCGGCGGGCGCTTCGAAATCGCGCCGCCGCTCGGCGGAGGCATCACGCTCCGACTTGGCGGGGACGTGCGCAACGTGTCGGGACGCACGCAGGAACTCTATACCTTCGTCGGCGGGGCTCCCACGCGCAACCGCGTGGCCGGCGGCGAGAGCACCACGGTCGGCGGCTTTGCCGATGCGAGCTACCAGGCCGGGCCGCTCACCCTGAACCTGGGCGGCCGGATCGACCGGTGGACGATCAGTGGCGGCTCGCTGGTCGAGCGACCGCTTGCCGGCGGTCCGCTGCTGACCGACATCGCCTTTCCGAACCGTCGCGGTTGGGAGGGTAGCTGGCGTGCCGGAGCCGCCTGGGACGCAGGGACCGTCACCGTACGTGCAGCCGGATATCGCGGCTGGCGTCTACCCACCCTCAACGAGCTGTATCGCCCATTCCGTGCCGGCGCCGACGCCACCGCTGCCAACGCCGCGCTCGCTCCCGAACGGTTGATCGGCGCCGAAGCCGGTCTGGACTGGCGCCCGGTGGACGCGGTGACATTGCGGGCTACGGCACATTGGAGCCGGCTTGACGACGGCATCGCCAACGTCACCATCGCCAATGGTCCCGGCACCTTTCCCTCTGTGGGCTTCGTTTCGGCGGCCGGTGTGTATCGCCAGCGCCAGAATTTGGATGCGGTCGAAGCGCGCGGCGTGGAGCTCGACGGGCGCGTGACGCACGGGCCATTCAGCCTGTCGGCATCCTACGCCTACACCGACTCGCGCGTGCACGCCTCGAACGTCGCCGCTCCGCTCGACGGCCTTCGCCCGGCGCAGACCGCCGAGCATCAGGCGTCGACCACATTGGCCTGGTTCCGCGATGCGCTCGGTGCCTCGCTGACGGCGCGGTATATCGGCCCGCAATTCGAGGATGACCAGAATAGCCGCGCGCTGGCCGATGCCATCACCTTCGATGCGCTTGTAGCGGTGCCCGTGTCGAGCGAGCTAGCCGTCGAAGCCCGCGCGGAAAACCTTACCGACGCGCGGGTCGAGGCGACGATCAGCGGTCCTGGGATCATCGAACGGGCGACCCCGCGCACCTTGTGGATCGGAGTGCGCTACCGGATGCACTGAGCCGCCACTTGGTCGAACAGCGCCAGATATTCGCGGATCGGGTCGCCGCCGGCGATCTGAGGCGCCGGCCGCCCGCGGCCTGGCATGAGCCAATGATCGAATGCCGCCACCAGCGCGGCTGGATCGTCCCGCGGGATCACGGTGCCAAGGTCCGGGGCATGGACGATCTCGCGGACTGCGACGCTCGATTCGGTCGACACCACCGGCGTGCCGACCGACAGCGCCTCGCGAAGCACCCCGGGCACGCCTTCATAGTCCGAGGCGAGCACCGCGACGGTCGCGCTTTCCAGGGACGGTAGCGGATCGCCGGCATGCCCTGGCAGGAACACGCGTCCTTGCAGCCCAAGCGCCGTCACCTGCGCCTCCAGCGCGCCCCGCAGGCTACCCTCGCCCAGGATCAGCAGCGAGATGTCCTGGTCGGCGAGCAGCGGCAACGCCGCGATCACGCGGTCCCAGCGCTTCTGCGGCTCCAGTCTTCCTACCCCAGCGATGTAGCGGCCCGGCGGCGAAGCGACGGGCGCGGCGCCGGGGACGCGACGCGCGGGGGGATTGGCGATGACGCTGACCCGGCCTGCTGACAGACCCATTTCGGCGACCGCCTCCGCGGCCATGGCCGGCGTCATCGCCACCACGTGACCCAGGAAGCGCGGGTGCAGCCGAAGCCAGCGCCGATATCCCCATGCCGCAACGGTGCCAAGCTCCGGCCGCACCAGCGCGTTGGATACCTTCCCGACGATCGCCGGGCCGGCGCGCCCCAGCTGGAGCCGCGTCGCGGCGGCCACGCCACTATAATGGTTGCCAGGGCAGAATATCAGGTCGGGCGCCTCTCTCCGCGCATGCTCGGCCAGCCGCAAGAGCCCGCGATAGCGCGTGTCGCCCAGTTCGATGATACGCAGCCCGTCCGGCAACTCCGCGGCCAGTGGACCGTCGCGGCTGCCCAGCATCAGCGTCACGCGCCGCCCGGCCTCCAGCCAGCCTGCCGCCATGCGCAGCATCGCCCGCTCCACTCCGCCGCCGCGAAGCGTCTGCGCGAATGTCAGGATGTGATGGGCGGGGGGCAGGGTGGGGTGGGGCATGGTCACTTGCGGTTTGCCACGCTTAGGCCCAAATCGTCCCCGCAATAAACCGCATTCTGTTGCCAATTGGTCGCTTCCGCAAGGAAGTCTGGGCTGATCGGCACGGGCAAGTCGCGGGGAACGGCGAATTGCGGCGGCGGAACCAAGATCAGTGAACAGCCCGGTTGTGGAGGCTTCGGTGAACACCAGCGTTGTCGGAGCTCCTTCGGTGGCGGCAGCGCCCGATCTCGCAGGCCTTGAGCCCGTGGAGAAGATCAAGCGGCGCTGGCCGATGTTCCTAGGCGGCGCGCTGACGCTGCTGATGATCGTCGCGCTTTGCCGCGAGCTGTTCGATGCCGGCCTTGCCGGGCTCACCAAGGCCTCGCCGGCGAACCCGCTCTTCTATGTGGTCTTTGCCATCTACTATCTTGGCCCGCCGACCTTCGACTACGTCATCTTCCGGCGGCTGTGGCGCATCCCGCTGGCCGGAATGGCCGCGCTCCACAAGAAGCGCATCTCGAACGAAGTGCTGTTCGGCTATACCGGCGAAGCCTATTTCTACGCCTGGGCGCGCCAACGGACCCAGATGGTCGCGGCACCCTTTGGCGCAGTCAAGGATGTCACCATCCTCTCGGCGATCGCCGGCAACGCCGTCACGCTCGCGGTGGTCGCGGTGGCGCTGCCGCTGGGCATCAGCCTGCTCACGGCGATCCAGCAAAAGGCGGTGCTCGGCTCGATCGCGGTGATCATCGGCACATCGGTGCCGTTCATGATCTTCTCCAAGCGCGTGTTCTCGCTGCCCGCCGGTACCTTGTGGTGGATCTTCGGAGTCCACTGCGCGCGTATCCTTGCCGGCTCGTTCTTCGTCGCGCTCGCCTGGCACTTCGCCATGCCCGAGGTGCCGTTGGGGACGTGGCTGTTCCTCGCCGCCGCGCGCCTGCTTGCCTGGCGGCTTCCGCTCGTTCCCAACAAGGAACTCGTTTTCGCCACCTTCGCGATCATGGTGATCGGCCAGGGCGAGGCGCTGTCGGAACTGATGGCACTGATCGCGGCGCTCACCCTGATCGCCCATGTCGCGCTGATCGCAGGCTTCAGCGTGTATGCACTGTTCAAGAGGACTCGCTGATGTTTAACGTTCCCCTGTTCGCCGCAACGGCACTGGCGGCGCTCGCGCTGCCGGCGTCCGCCTCCGCCCAGGACTGGAAGGACGGCTCCTGTGCTGCGGGTCCCGGTCCGCGCCTCCGCGTGAACGTGGTCGGGCTCAAGGACTATACGGGCCGCCTGAAGCTGGAGCTCTATCCTGGTACGGAGGCGGACTTCCTGAAGGACGACCGCGACCTGAAGGCGGAGGGCAAGCCGTTCCGCCGCGTCTGGAGCACGCCGCCGGCGTCGGGCACTGTTACCTTGTGCATCAGGGCGCCGGGTCCCGGGCAATGGGCCGTGCTCTTCACCCATGATCGCGACGGCAAGAACAAGTTCAACTTCTGGCAGGACGGCGCGGGCTTCCCCAGCAACCAGCGCCTGGGCCGCAGCCGTCCCAAGGTGCGCCAGGCACTGGTCAACGTTCCCGCCTCGGGAGGGCAGATCACGATCCGCGCGCAGTATCTGAAGGGGCTGGGCGGCTTCGCTCCGCTCTGATCCCCGGAGGCGGTCATGCGCATCGTCGATGTCAACGAATTCTACTCGCCGACCGGCGGGGGCGTGCGCACCTATCTGGACCGCAAGATGGGCATCATGGCCGATCTGGGCCATGAACTCACGGTCATCGCGCCGGCGCTGGAAAGCGCAGTGGAAGACCGGCCAGGCGGGGGACGGATCATCTGGGTCAAGGCGCCGCCGCTGATCCTCGACCGCAACTACTGCATCTTCGTCAAGGACGAGCCGATCTGGGAGCTGCTGGATCAGCTCCGGCCCGATATCGTCGAGACCAGTTCGCCCTGGCGCCCGGGCTGGACGGTCGCCGAGTGGAAGGGCGACGCCCTCAAGGTGTTTTTCGCGCATGGCGATCAGATCGGCGCCTATCCGCAGCGCTGGCTGGACAGCGTGGCGACCCCGATCCAGGTCGAACAGGCCTTCGCCTGGTACACGCGCTACTGCAACCGCTTCCTTGCGCATTATGATGTCCTGGTCACCAACGGCCCCGCGCTTGCCAAGCGCTTCCGCCGCCGGGGCATGAAGGTCGACGCCTCGATGCCGCTCGGTATCGAGCGCAGCTGGTTCTCGCCGGATCTGCGCGATGAAAAACTCCGCGTCTCGCTGCTCGAACAATGCGGTCTGCCGCCCGAAGGGCATCTGCTGCTCGGCCTGGGCCGGCACCACAAGGAAAAGCGTTGGCCGCTGGTGATCGACGCCGTCGAGTCCGCTGCGACGGACCTTCCGGTGGGGCTGATCCTGATCGGCGATGGCCCGTCGCGCGGCAAGCTCGAAGAGCGCATTGCCGGCAGCCCGCACATCCGCATCTTTCGCCCGGTATACGACCGCGTGCGGCTGTCGCGGATCATGGCGAGTTGCGACGCGCTGATCCACGGCTCGGATGCCGAACCCTTCGGATTGGTGGCTTCGGAAGCGCTCGCCTCCGGCCTGCCGCTTATCGGCCCCGATGAGGGCGGCTTTGCCGAACTCGCGGACCCGCTCTTCGCCGAAACCTATGCCGCGCGCGACGCGCTATCGGCCGCCGAGGCGATCCGCCGCATGTTCGCTCGTGAGCCCGGCATCGTACGGGCCGCTGCGCGTGCCGCCGCGGCACGCGTCCGCAGCGATCGGGATCACACGATCGAGTTGATGGCCTATTACAAAGGCTTGCTGGAAAGCCGCCGCACCGGTGCCGCGGCAGGCGCTGCCATCGCCTGAGCCTCGAACACGGCGACGCTGTCATTGCCGATCGGCCAGACGCCCTTCAGCTTGTAGCCGTCGGTTTCGAGCCGCTGCAAGGTCCGGCGCCGCACGTCCTGGCGTTCGCCGTCATAGGGTTCGGCAACGGTGACGATCGCCGGCCGGCTGCGGAAGATGCGGCGGATCTCGGCAAGCTGGTTCACGCCAATCGCGTTCGCCTCTCGGATCCTGGACAGGTGTCGCGGGAACAGCCACGCGGTGGTCACGCATCTGCCGGTATAGCTGTAAAGCATCGGCGGGCCGGAATAGAGGAAGATGCACCCGGGCCCGTGTCCGATGGCCTGGCTTAGCGCCTGAAGCTCCGCACTGTCTCCGCGCGACAGTCTGGAGGTGTAGGTCGCGATGAAACCCGCCACCAGCGCAACCGCCAGCAGCGGCAGCATCAACATGCGCCCCACGCGATGATTGCCGAAGAAGCCGGCACAGCACAGCGATGCCGGCACCAGCACGGGCAAGGCGTAGTGCGTGAAGAACCCGCCAAAGGCGATCAGCCCCACCACTGCCGCGACCAGCCATCCCAGCACGAAATGCCGGCGCGTGCGCTCGATGTCGGACGTCGCCGGAAGGCGACCGGCAAGCGCGGCCATCGTCAGCAGCGGCGCCAGGATCATCGTGATTTCGCGGACATTGTGCCACCAAATCCGCTGCGGATCTTCCTGGCGGGTGAGGATCGAGGTGACGTTCGCATAGATCCAGGCGTCACCCTGACCGATCGCCATGTAGAAGCTCCAGACCAATCCGGTCGGCACGATCGCAACGCCCGCCAGCATCGCAGCGGCGGCCAGTACCTGGCTCGGGCCCGCCCCCAGGCGGTGCTCGCGCCACATCAGCCACAGGCCGAAGAACATGCCTTCGAACACCGCCGCATATTTGATCTGCATGGCGAAGCCGACCAGCGCCATTGCAAGCACCGCGCGACCGATGCGCCGCCGGTCGGCCAGTAGCTCGCCCGCGCGCGGCAGGATCAGCGCCGCGGCTGCCGCCATCGGCAGGTTGTAGAAGATCGGCGACTGCCCGCCCTGTCCCCCGGCAAGATTGAGCATGAAGATGTAGAGCAGCGCTGCCGGCAAGGCGCCGCGCCGCCAGCCGGCACGGTCGGCGATGCGCGCGATCAGCAGCGCGGTCAGCACCACGCTCCCCAGCGCCATCAATTGATAGGCCCAGATCCCCAGAGGCACGCCCAGCGCGGCCGCGGGCAGGTAGACCAGGAACAGCCCTACCGGCTTGCGATCCCAGACATCGACATAGGGCAACGCGCCGTGCAGCATCTGCTGCGCCGCTGCGAAATAGAAATTCTCGTCGATATGGACCAGCGGATTGCCGAAGGTCAGGCAGCGGGCGACCATCGCGGCGAACAGCAGCACCAGCCAGCGCGGTGCCGCGGCCACGGCTTCGACAAGCGGCGTCGCCGGCAAACGCCGGAGTCCGAGGACCGGGAAATCGACGCTCACCGGCATCTGAACGAAGGAGGGCGGGATGGTCGAAGCATGAATCGGCTCTGGAGAAACGACTAGGCTTCTCACGTAGCCGCTCGGTGCGCGCCTGTCACGAACGCGGCGCTCTGCTCGACCCGAGGCAAACTCCGCAGGACCTTTCTGCCTAGGACCGATCCGCTCAATCCAGCGACTTGGACGCCTGCTCGAACATGTCCTTGCTGAGACCTGGTGTCGCCACGATGCGTTCCAGCTCGGCGCGCATCTGGGCGGCACGTGTCGCGTCGAAGCGCTTCCAACGGCCAAGCGGCGGCAGCAGCTTGGCCGCGGTCTGCGGGTTCAGCTTGTCGAGGGCGATCAGCTGGTCCGCCATGAAGCGGTAGCCACGTCCCGAGGGCTGATGGAACGCGCGCTGGTTGACGCTGAAGGCGCCGATCAGCGCGCGGGCGCGATTGGGATTGGCAAGCGTGAAGTCGCGGTGGCCAGCCAGCCGCTCCACCATCTCCGGCGTGTCGTCGCGCGAGGACAGCGCTTGCGTCTGGAACCACTTGTCGAGGACGAGGCCGTTGCCCCGATAGCGCGCGTAGAACGCCTCCAGCGCCTGTTCGCGCAGTGGCGAGTCGCCGCTGGCGAGCGTGGTCAGACCGCCCTGGCGATCGGTCATGTTATCGGCCTTGCTGAACTGATCGAACGCCAGTTCCTGCGCGTCCGCGGCGCCGCTGGCGGCGATATAGCCGAGTGCCACCGAGCGGATCCGCCGGGCGCCCTTGGCCGCCGGCGAATATTCGAAGCGATTGGCGATGCTGCTCTCATAGGCCGTGCGCCACTGGTCGTGCAGCACGGTGCCGAGTGCGCGGCGCAGCGCTTCGCGGGCGCGGAAGATCGCCTCCGGATCGACCACTGCCAGCTGATCGCCGATGAAGCTGTCGGACGGCAGCAGCACCGCTTCCGCGACAAAGGCCGGGTCGAGCGCGGCATCGGTCAGCGTGTTGCGCACCGCTTCGACCACCGCATCATGATCCGTCGATCCGGTCGTCACCGAACTCACCAGCGTATCCAGCATCAGCTGCTGCATCGCCTCGTAGCGGGCGAAGGGATCGTCGTCATGCGCCGAGAGGAAGGCGAGATCGGCGGCTGTACGGTCGGTCTCGACCACTACCGGCGCGGAAAAGCCGCGATTGATCGACAGCACCGGCTTCTCGGTCAGGTTCTCGAAGAAGATCTCGGTATGCGGGTCCTTGAGCAGGACCAGCTGCTCGTCGGACATCGCCCGCCCGGTTTGCGCGCCGAACAGCTTCAGCTTGAGCGGCAGCACCATCGGCTCCTTGACCGGCTGGCCCGGCGTCGGCGGCACCGTCTGGCTGAGCGTCAGCCGCGCCTTGTCCCCGTCCATCGCCAGGTTGGCAGTGACCCGCGGCGTGCCCGCTTGGGTGTACCAGCGCCGGAACTGATCGAAGTCGACGCCGCCCGCCTCCTCCATGCACTGGACGAAATCCTCGCAGGTAGCGGCGGTGCCGTCGAACCGCTCAAAATACAGGTCCGTCGCTTCGCGGAACTTGGTGGGACCCAGGATGGTGTGCATCATCCGGATCACTTCGGCGCCCTTGTTGTAGATGGTCGCCGTGTAGAAATTCGATATCTCGATATACTCATCGGGACGCACCGGATGGGCGAGCGGACCCGCATCCTCGGGGAACTGGCTGGCGCGCAACCCGCGCACATCCTCGATCCGCTTCACCGCCGCCGACCCCTGGTCCGCCGAGAAGCCCTGGTCGCGGAAGACGGTGAAGCCTTCCTTGAGGCTCAGCTGGAACCAGTCGCGGCACGTGATGCGATTGCCCGACCAGTTGTGGAAATACTCGTGCGCCACCACTGCGGCGATCGCGTCATAATCGTAATCGGTGGCGGTATCCGGATCGGCCAGGATGTAGCGGCTGTTGAAGACGTTCAGTCCCTTATTTTCCATCGCGCCGAAGTTGAAGTCGTCCACCGCGACGATGTTGAACACGTCCAGATCGTATTCGCGGCCATATACCTTCTCGTCCCAGGCCATCGACAGCTTCAGCGCGGCCAGCGCGTGGTCGGTCTTGGCAAGGTCGGGCTGACGCACCCAGATGCCCAGCTGCACGTCGCGTCCCGACATCGTCCGGAAGCTGCCGCTATTGGCGACCAGGTCGCCCGCCACCAGCGCGAACAGATAACAGGGCTTGGGGAAGGGATCGTGCCACTCGGCCCAATGGCGCCCGCCCTGGATCTCGCCCTGCGCGACCGGGTCGCCATTGGCGAGCAGCACCGGAAAGCGCGCCTTGTCCGCCGTCATCTTGACGCGGTAGCGGGTCAGCACGTCGGGGCGGTCCGGGAAGAAGGTGATCCGGCGAAAGCCCTCCGCCTCGCACTGGGTGCACAGGATCCCGCCCGAGGCGTAGAGCCCCTCGAGCTGGGTGTTCCGCTCGGGCGCGATCTCGACCTCGGTCTCGACGACATGGGCGTCGCCGCTCAGCGGCACCACCAGGTTCGATCCGTCCATCGACCAGCCTTGCGCCTCGGCGCCGTCGACCAGCACGCGCAGCGCGGTAAGCCCGTCGCCGTCCAGCACCAGCGGCCGGTCATGCGCGCCGCGGCGGGTTACCGTCAGCCGGGCGCGGACTCGCGTGGCCGCCGGATCCAGGTCGAAATCGAGCGCAATCTCGGGCACCTGCCAGTCTGGCGCGCGATAGTCCTCGCGGCGGATGATGCGGGGAGCCTGGGTTGCGATCTGAGCGTCTGCCATAGCCCGCGATATAGGACGAAGTCCGTGCGCTGCCACAGGAAAACTGGTCGCTTGCCTATGAACGGCACGATGCTACCGGTGATCCAGTCCAGCCCTTTCGAGGACCTTGCCGAATGCTCCGACTGACTGCGCCGCTCCTTCTCGCCGTCCTGCCCGCATCTGCCGCCTTCGCCCAGGACGCCAGCCCTGCACAGAAGAACGCGATCCTCAATGCCGAGCTTCCCGCCGACCAGGCTGCGTTGAAGAGCCACGTGATGTTCCTCGCGTCCGATGCGATGAAGGGGCGCGAGGCGGGAAGCCCCGAGTTCGACATCGCCGCGCAATATGTCGCGTCGCAATTCTATGCCGCCGGGCTCAAGCCGATGGGCGATCAGGGCTCCTATCTGCAGAAGGTTCCGCTGGTCAGCTACAAGCCCGCCGATCAGGGCAGCATGATGCTGGCGGGCAAGCGCGGCCAGCCGGTCAGCCTGACGTTCGGCGAAGACTATCTTCCCGCCGGCAATCCGGCGTCGCCGACGTTCAACCTGACCGCACCGGTGGTGTTCGTCGGCTATGGCATCGTCGGGCTGGGGCGCGACGACTATAAGGGCATCGATGCCAAGGGTAAGATCGTCGCCTTTTTCGGCGGCGCGCCCGGCAGCTTCCCCGAAGAAGAGCGCGCGCACTTCTCCAGCGGCGCGAGCAAGGCTGAGATCGCGGCGCGGCACGGCGCGGTCGGCTATATCCAGCTCGATTCGGCGCGTTCGGGACGCGGCAACTATCCGGTGGCGATGATGCGCGGGTCGTGGGACCGCAGCCGCGTCACCTGGGGCAACCCGGACGGCACCGGTTCGATCGCGGTTCCGGGGGTGCCCTCGCTCGGCAATCTGAGCGTCACGGGCGCCGCCAAGCTGTTCGCGGGCGCCAGAACTCCGTGGGCCAATGTCGCCAAGCTGTCGGAGAACGATGCCGCGGTGTTCAAGGCGATCGACTTGCCCGTTCGGCTGGCGGTGACCTCCAAGACCGCGTTGACTCCGATCACCAGCTACAACGTCGCCGGCTTCCTCCCCGGCAGCGATGTCAGGCTCGCGAACGAAGTCGTCGTCCTATCGGGCCATCTCGACCATATCGGCGTCGGCAAGCCCGATGCGAAGGGCGACACGATCAACAACGGCGCGCTCGACGACGCGGTCGGCATCGCCTCGCTGATCGAAGAGGCCAAGCGCTTCAAGGCGGCCGGCACCAAGCCGCGCCGCTCGATCCTGTTCCTGGCGGTGACCGCGGAGGAAAAGGGGCTGGTCGGCTCCAGCTATTTCGCCAACCACCCCACCGTGCCCGGCACGATCGTCGCCGACGTCAATCTCGACATGCCGATCATCACCTACAAGTTCCAGGACATCGTCGTGTACGGCGCCCAGCACTCGACGCTGGGGCCGATCGTCGAAAAGGCGGGCAAGGAGATCGGCG
Organism: Sphingomonas sp. S2-65; assembly: GCF_021513175.1. NCBI lineage: Bacteria > Pseudomonadati > Pseudomonadota > Alphaproteobacteria > Sphingomonadales > Sphingomonadaceae > Sphingomonas > Sphingomonas sp. S2-65. The sequence goes on from NZ_CP090953.1 coordinate 2,751,543, forward strand.
TCACGGTGTCCGACGATCCGCTGCCCGGCGAGGCGATCTTCGTCCGCTCCGACCATTATAACTTCGTCAAGAAGGGCGTTCCCTCGGTCTTCCTGTGGCCCGGTGCCGGCGGCCCCGGGCGCGCCGCGATCGACGCTTTCATGAAGAACCAGTACCACCAGCCCTCGGACCAGATCGGTACCGTGCCGATCGACTGGGAGTCCGGCGTGCGTTTCGTCGACGTGAACTACCGTATCGCGCGCGCCATCGCCGACGGCGATCAGCGCCCGCTGTGGAACAAGGGCGACTTTTTCGGCCTGCTCTACAAGGGTCCCGGGGCGAAGTGACGCGGCTGGGCGTGCGCGTCTTGCCGATGGCGGGATGCGTGGCGGCGGCGCTGCTGGCCTGGGCGTTGCCCGTCGCGGCTCAGCAGCTCCCCGCCGACCAGGCTGCGCTCAAGGCGCACGTCCAGTTCCTCGCCGCCGACAGCCTGCGCGGGCGGGAGGCGGGGACCCGCGATTTCGACATCGCCGCGGACTATGTCGCGGCCCAGATGCTCGCCGCCGGGCTCAAGCCCGCGGGAGCGGACGGGGGCTGGTTCCAGCCGGTGCGGCTCGCGACCTACCGACCGGCCGAAAAGGCGAAATGGACGCTGATCCGCGGCGGGGCCACGGTGCCGCTTCAGTTCGGCAGCGACTTTCTCAACGAGCCCGTTCCGGCCGTCCCTGACTTTACCACCGAAGGATCCATGATCTTCGCCGGCTACGGCATCGTCGATGCCGCAAGCGGCCGTGACGATTACAAGGGCCTCGACGTGCGCGGCCGGATCGTGGTGATTTTTGCGGGCGTTCCGGCAGGATTGTCGAACGAGATCGCCGCGCATTTCGGCAATGACGACCAGAAGGCACGTCTCGCCCAAGCCCGCGGCGCGAAGGCGGTGCTGGTCCTCGAATCCGCGTCCCGCCGCGCCGACTACGCCTTCGAGGCGCTGGTGCCTTACTGGGATTATGAGCGCACCGGCTGGGTCGGTCCCGACGGCAAGACTCACATGATCGCGCCTGGAGCCCCGGTGGTCGGTTATGTCAGCCGGGTCGGCGCGGAAAAGCTGTTCGCGGGCTCGCGGATCAACTGGCGCGATCTGGTCGCCGCCGAGGAACGCGGCGCCAGGCTGCCGACCGGACCCCTGTCGGGCAGGCTCCGCGCGGCTGCCAAAACGCGCACCCGGATGCTCGAAAGCCGAAACGTAGCGGGCATGCTGGAAGGCGGCGATCCGGCGCTCAAGAGCCAGGTCGTCGTCCTGTCCGCGCATCTCGATCATGTCGGGGTGGGGCAGGCGGTCGATGGCGACCGCATCTACAACGGGGCGATGGACAATGCCGCGGGCATTGCCACCATCCTCGAAGTCGCCCGGCGGTTCCAGGCCGAAGGGGTGCGTCCGCGCCGCTCGATCCTGTTCGTCGCGCTCACTGCCGAGGAGAAGGGGCTTATCGGTTCCGGCTATTTCGCCAACTTCCCCACCGTGCCCAAGACGGCGCTCGTCGCCGATCTCAACCTCGACATGCCGATCCTGACCTTCCCGCTCCAGGACTTGGTCGTGCTCGGCGGCGAGCGGTCGAGCCTCGGCCCGCTGGTCGCCGCTGCGGCGGAAGCGGAGGGGCTGAAGGTCGTCGCGGATCCGTCCCCGGAGGAAATGTTCTTCGTCCGCTCGGATCATTACAGCTTCGTCCAGGCGGGGATCCCTGCGGTTTCGGTCGATACCGGCCCCGGCGGCCAGGGCGCCGCGGCGCAGAAGCTGTTCCTCGCCGAACATTATCACCAGCCCTCCGACCAGATCGGGCTGCCGTTCGACTGGGCGTCGGCGGCGAAGTTCCTGCGCGTGAACTACGCTGCCGCCCGCGCGATCGCCGACGCGGATGAACGCCCGCGCTGGAACAAGGGCGACTTTTTCGGCACGCTGTTCGACGGCTATGGCGCGAACTAGCGCCGTGTCGGTCGGCCAGGACCAGCGCAAACAGCACCAACCTGCTCCCCGGCGAAGGCCGGGGCCCAGTTCCGGCGAACGGCTCCCAACGGCACGATTGGCATAGCGTCATGCGCCTGCTGATCTTCGGCCCAGGGTACACCGCCTCGCACCTTATCGCCCGCCTCGCTCCGCGCGGCTGGCGCATCGCCACGGTCACTCGAGCCGGCGAACTTCCGATGGCCGATCACCAACGCGTGGCGTTCGAGATCGCGCAGGCCACGCACATCCTCTCCAGCGTCCCGCCCGATGATGCCGATCCGGTTCTCGCCAGCTACGGGCCCGAACTCGCCCGCGCGTCGGCATGGCTCGGCTATCTTTCCGCCACCGGCGTCTATGGCGATACCGCCGGCGCCTGGGTCGACGAGACCGCGCCGACCGGCACCGGCCGCCGCAGCGCCCGCGCCGCCGCCGACGCTGCCTGGGCCGCGCTGCCGAACGCGCGCCTCTTCCGCCTGCCGGGCATTTACGGCCCCGGCCGTTCGCCGCTGGACCGCGTGCTGCGCGGTGAGGCGCGCCGCATCGATGTTCCCGGCCAGGTGTTCAGCCGCGTCCATGTCGACGACATCGTCGAAGGCGTGATCGCCGGCTTCGCCGGTCCGCCCGGCATCTACAATCTGGCCGACGACCAGCCCGCGCCGCAAAGCGACGTCGTCGCTTATGCCTGCCGCCTGCTCGGCCTGCCGGTCCCGCCGCTGGTGCCGCTCGACCAGGCCGATCTAAGCCCGCAGGCGCATGCCTTTTATGCCGAGAACCGCCGCGTCGCGAACGGCAAGGCAAAGCGCGTGCTCGGCTGGCAGCCGTGCTATCCGGATTACCGGTTGGGCCTGCGCGCTCTCAGCGCGATGACCAGCCCGGCCATCACCAGCACCGCGCCCACGCCCGCCAGCAGCGACCAGCGATAACCCTCGAAGATCGTCGAGAGCAGCATGGCGATCACCGGGACCAGCACGCTGGTGTATGCCGCCTTGGCCGGGCCGATCACGCGAATCAGTTGGTAATAGATGCTGAAGGCCAGCGCGGACCCCAGCACGCCCAAATAGAGGATGCCGGCCAGGTAGCTCCACCGCATCTCGATCACCGGCGCGCCTACGGTGCTCCAGGCGAACGCCGCGTCGACACCCGCGCCGATCAGCATCGCCCAGCCGAGCGCCGTGGACATCGGATAGGACTTGGCCCAGCGGGTCGCCTGCATGACGTTGGCGGTCGACGCCGCCAGCACCCCCAGTGCCGCCGTGCCGATGCCGATCACCGCCGCGCCGGTACCGGCCGCGCTCAGCCGCGCTTCGTGGACGAACAGCAGCGCCACGCCGCCCATCGCGACGACCGATCCCGCGATCAGCTGCCGCCCCATCTTCTGGCCCAGGAATAGCCGCGCGAGAAGGGCATTGGGCACCAGCAGCAGCGCATACACCACCGCCACCACGCCAGAGGTGATGGTCAGCTCGGCGCGGTAGACGGAGTTGAAGTTGAGCACGAACTGGGCCACCCCCAGGCACGCCGCGAACAGCACGCCGCGTGCTTCCAGCCGCAGCCCGTCGCCGCGCAGCAGCGCCCATCCGAGCATCACAACGCCAGCAACCAGGAAGCGATAACAGACCGACCAGCTTGGCGGCACCACCGCCAGCTGGTCGCGGATCACCAGCCAGGTCGACCCCCAGATCAGCGTCACCAGGATGAACGGAACCAGCACTTCCAGCCGCGCCGAACGTGGCGGCACCGGCTCGACCGGCGGCTCTACGATCGGCTTGGCGTGGAAGAGGATCCGCCTCACGGCAGCGCTGCGATCGCGTCCGCCAGCGGCCGGATCGCCGCCTCCGCCTGATCCCAGCTGGTCACCAGCCGCACTTCGCCCGGCGCCCAGTCGTAAAAGTCGAAGCCGAGGCCGCGCAGCCCGGCGGCTTCCTCGGGCGTCACCTTCAGGAACACTTCGTTCGCCTCGACTGGGTGGACCAGCCGGTCTGCGCCCGCAGCGTCGGCAAGCAGCCGCGCGCCGGCATTGGCCGCGCGGGCATTGTCCAGCCACAGGTCGCCGTCGAGCATCGCCAGGATCTGCGCGGCCAGATACCGCCCCTTGGACAGCAACAGCCCGGCGCGCTTGCGGCGGTACAGCGTCGCGTCGGCGAGTTCGGGCTTGAAGAAGATCAGCGCCTCGGCGCTCATGCCCCCATTCTTGACGAAGCCGAAGCTCAGCACGTCGACGCCGGCGCGCCAGGTCACGTCGCCGGGGTGGCATCCCAGATGCGCCACGGCATTGGCGAAGCGGGCGCCGTCCATGTGCAGCCCCAGCCGCCGCTCCTTGGCCACCGCACCGATCGCCGCCACTTCGTCGGGGGTGTAGACCAGCCCATATTCGGTCGCGTTGGTGATCGAGATTGCGTGCGGCTGCACCTGGTGCACGTCGTTGCGGATGTTGCCAGTCACGCCGCGCAGCGCATCCGGCGTGATCTTCGCACCCTGGCCCTCGACCAGCATCAGCTTGGCGCCATGGGTGTAGAACTCAGGCGCGCCGCACTCGTCGTTCTGGATATGCGCGTCGCGGCTGCACAGCACGCCGCCATGCGGCGGGCACAAGGCCGCCAATGCCAGCGCATTCGCCGAGGTGCCCGATGGCACCCACAGCGCCCGCACCCGGGTGCCGAACAGATCGGAAAACCGCCCGTCCAGCTGTTCCGACCAGCGATCGCCGTCATAGGCGGTGTCGAGCTGGTTCACCTCCAGCAGCGCCTGGAGCACCTGGGGGGAAACGGGAGCGGCGTTGTCGGAAAAGAAGCGCATGTCCAGCCCCTTGGGCCAGCGCCGGACCCTGCGTCAACCGGTCACGCGCGCTGCCTCAGAAGCCCTGATCCTCCTCGGGCGGCGGCTCTTCCTCGCGACCCCGGCGCGCGCCGCGGCGTGGTGGCGGCGCCTCGGCCTCTTCCTCGTCCTCGAACGCGCCGCGCGGGTCGATCACCTGGGTATCGATGCCGGTGCCTTCGATCACGTCGCCAACGCCGTTCAACACGTCGTCCAGCGTCACAGCGTTGTCGCTTTCCTCCTCGACCGGCGGGGGCGGGGGGAGCTTCAGGTCCAGCGCCCGCACCATGAAGTCGCGCCAGATCCGCGCCGGCAGCCCGCCGCCCGACGCGCCGGGTATCGGCGAGTTGTCGTCATTGCCGATCCACACGCCGACCACCAGGTCGCCCGCCCAGCCGACGAACAGCGCGTCGCGCGCGTCCTGGGTGGTGCCGGTCTTGCCGAACGCCGGGATCGGCAGCGCTGCGCTGCGCCCCGTGCCGCCTTCCACCACCGTCGCCAGCAGCGAGCGGAGATCCTCCAGCTCGCCACCCGGGATCTTGCTCGCCCCGCCCAGCCGCTTGGCCAGCCAGTCATCGGCTTCCTCGGCCTGGTCGAGCCCGCTCGGCCGCACCGGATAGCTGCCGTTCGCCACCGCCGCATAGGCCGCGGTCAGCTCGAGCAGCGACACGCCCGACGTGCCCAGCCCGATCGAGGCATCGCTGCCGATCGGGGTCGAGATGCCCAGGTCTCGCGCCGCCCGCGTCACTGCGCGCACGCCCAGCTCGTTGGTCAGCCGCGCCGCCACGACGTTGCTCGACTTGGCGAACGCCCGGCGCAGCGTGATCCGCCCGGCATAGCGCCCGTCGCTATTGGCCGGCTTCCAGTCGCCGATCGTCACCGGCGTGTCGTCGACCATCGTGTCCGGCGTCATCCCGGAGCGCAGCGCGGCCAGGTACACGAACAGCTTGAAGGTCGATCCCGGCTGCCGCCGCGCCTGGGTCGCGCGGTTGAACGGGCTCTGGCCGTAATTGCGCCCGCCGACCATCGCCACCACGCGCCCGTCCGGGTGCATCGCCACCATCGCCACCTGGGTTCCGCGCAATCCCGCGCTCTTCACCACCCGCTCGGCAGTCGCCTGCAGCTTGGCGTCTAGCGTGGTGCGCACTTGCTGCTCGGTGGCGACGCCCCCGGCGCGGTCGCGCGCCTGGGGCAGCACCCAATCGGCGAAATAAGTGCCGTTGGGCAGTTCCTTGGTCCTGCTGACGCGGAGCACTGCCGGCCGCACGCGCCGCGCCTCGCTTTGGGTGAGCAGCCCGGCATCGAGCATCGCCCCGATCACCAGCTTCTGGCGCTCGCGCGCGCCGGCCAGATTGTCGGTCGGCGCCAGCCGCGACGGCGCCTTTACCAGTCCCGCGAGCATCGTCGCCTGGCTTACCGTCAGCCGCTCGGGCTCGACGCTGAAATAATGCTGTGCCGCGGCGCGCAGGCCATAGGCATTGTCGCCGAAATAGACGTTGGACAGGTACCGCGACAGGATCTCGTCCTTGGTCAGCCACGCCTCCAGCCAGAAGGCGATCAGCACTTCCTGGAACTTCCGGGTCGCGGTGCGGTCCATCGTCAGGAAGGCGTTCTTCGCCAGCTGCTGGGTGATCGTGCTCGCCCCCTGCGATCTCCCGTCGGAAGTGGTGTTGTGCCACGCCGCGCGCAGGATCCCGCGCGGATCGACACCCCAATGGCCATAGAAGCGCCGGTCCTCGATCGCGACGAAGGCATCGCGGACATGCTCGGGCAGCTTGCTCACATCGACCGGCGCGCCGATCACCCCGCCACGCCGGGCGATCGGCGTGCCGTCGCTGGCGAGCAGGGTGATCGACGGCGGCACCGGCGGCTGGAGCGACTTGTTGAGCGGGGCGGTCACCGCCAGCCAGCCTACCGCCACGAAGAACAACAGGATCAGCGCGGCGATGCCCCGGCTGATCCACCGCAGCACGTTCCGCCGCCGCCGGGGCGGCGCGGGCAGGTTGGTGGTATAGCCTTCGGGCTCGGCCTCGCCAGCGTCTGGAAAAGGAGGCGCGGTCGGAGGCGGCGGAGGCGGCGCCCCGCCGCCGTTCGCAAACGCCTGCCGGTACGACGGCAGGCCCCCGGTCAGGTCCAGCGGCTCAGGGCGCGGCGCGCTGACGGGCCGCCACGGGCGCACCTCCCCGGCTTCCTCCTCGGCCACCCTGCGCCGCAGGGGGAATCTCGTGTCGTCAGAGCCGGAGTCACGCGCCATCCACCAATCCTAGGAGATCGCCGACCCGGATTCAAAGGGTTAACCGGCGAGGTGTGCTGGTATAGTGATACGGCGTGCCGCTCAAGCCTCCAGTTCGACGTCCCAATACAGCCAGTCGCGCCACGTCTCGTGCAGGTGGTGCGGCGGGAAACGCCGGCCATGTTCCTGCAGCTGCCAGCTGGTCGGGCGGATCGGCTGGATGTGGAGCGGCATGGCGGCTTGTTTGGGCGTCCGTCCGCCCTTGCGCAGGTTGCATGGCGCGCAGGCGGTGGCGACATTCTCCCAGGTGGTGCGCCCGCCCTGCGCCCTGGGAATCACATGGTCGAAGGTCAGGTCGCGCGGGGAGCCGCAATATTGGCAGCTGAACTTGTCGCGCAGGAACAGATTGAACCGGGTAAAGGCAGGGAATTGAGAAGGTCGGACATATTGTTTGAGCGCGATTACCGAAGGCAGCTTCAGCTTCGCGGAGGGACTTCGCACCTCTCGCTCGTAATAGGAGACCACGTCGACGCGGTCGAGGAACAGTGCCTTGATCGCGGTCTGCCACGGCCACACGCTCAAGGGATAATAGCTCAGCGGCGTGAAATCGGCATTGAGCACCAATGCCGGGCAATTGTCGGGATGCCGGATCAGATCGGGATGGTACATGCACTCCCTCGCCCTGACGTGTTGCGTCCCACTATCTTGCCAGGAAGCGTGACGCGGTCATGACAGCACAGCCCGCAAGTCGCGGTCAAGGCCCGCTTTCCATGCCGATCCACACCCGCTTCGCCCCAAGTCCTACCGGCCGGCTGCATCTCGGCCACGCGTTTTCGGCGATCCAGGCGCACGACTTCGCGCGGAGCCAGAGCGGCCGCTTCAGCCTGCGCATCGAGGACATCGACGGCACCCGCAGCCGCCCCGAGCATGTCGAGGCGATCTTGCGCGACCTGGAATGGCTGGGGCTGACATGGGACGGTGAAGTGACCCTTCAGTCGCAGCGCCTGCACCGGTACGAAGCCGCCCTCGATCGCCTGCGCGCGATGGGCCTGCTCTACCCATGCACCTGCACCCGCGCCGACATCGCCGCCAGCCTGTCGGCCCCGCACGGCCACGAGGGCGCGGTGTATCCCGGCCTCTGCCGAGAGCGGAGCGACGCCGACCTGACTCAGCCCCACAGCTGGCGCCTCGATGTGGACCGTGCCCTAAAGATCCTCCCCGAGCTGTGCTCGGGGGGGACCGCCGCTGAAAGCGGTGGTGGAGGGGCCGGCGAAGCCGGCGCTACCGCGCCGCCCCTCCACCCCTCGCTACGCGAGCGGTCCCCCTCCCCGAGCAAGCTCAGGGAGGATCTATGGTGGCACGATGCCTTCGCCGGCTGGGTCCGAGCCGACCCGCACTCCCACGGCGACGTCATCCTCGCCCGCAAGGACGCGCCCGCCAGCTACCACCTCGCCGTCACTCTCGACGACGCCGCCCAGGGCATCACCCATGTCGTCCGCGGTCAGGACCTGTTCGAGGCTACCCACGTCCACCGCCTGCTCCAGGCCCTGCTCGGCCTGCCGACTCCGGAGTACCGCCACCACCATCTCCTGGTCGGCCCCGACGGACAGCGCCTCGCCAAGCGCCACGGCGCGCCCAGCCTGGAGTCGTTGCGGCTCGCCGGCGAGGACGGCCGGGCGCTGGCCGACCGTCTCCGCGCCGGGCTGCTTCCGGTTGGATTCGCGGCGGCAAAGGCGTAGACTTGCGCTCATGAACCTGTTCCTCGTCCTGCTCCTGGTGGCCGTGATCCTCTCGGTCCTGTTCGTCCTCATTCGGGGGCTGGTGAACATGGCCGGTACCACCCAGGCCGATCTGGAAGGCGAGGGCCCCAGCGACCGCGCCCTCAAATCCAACAAGCTGATGCAGCAGCGCATCCTGCTTCAGGCGCTCGCGATCGGCCTGATCGCGATCATCCTGCTCTTCGCGTCCGGAAGCAGCTGAGCCGTCCTTCCTCCCCTCCCTTTCAAGGGAGGGGTTGGGGGTGGGTGGCGAGCGTAGCGAGCCTCCAACGCTAGCCGCCCAGGCGCCCAACGGCGGAAAAGCCAATAACCCAGCGCAACGCCGGGGCGCAGCGTCGCCACAGCCAGAGAGGGCAACCCGCACCCGCCGTAACATGGCAGGGCCCAGGGCTCCGCCGGGGACCTGCAAGAAGTGCGGAACGCCTTCCGCCGCGCCGCGACACCGGCTACCCGTCGCCCCATGGTCAAGCTCAACAAGATCTACACCCGCACCGGCGACGACGGCACCACCGGCCTCGCCGACGGAGCGCGCATCTCCAAGGCCGATCCGCTCATGGCCGCGATCGGCGACGTGGATGAGGCGAACAGCGCGATCGGCGTTGCCCGCGGGGCGCTAGGCGCCGGGCCGATGGACGACATGCTCGCCCGCATCCAGAACGACTTGTTCGATCTCGGCGCCGATCTCGCCACGCCGGTCGGGATCGAAGGCGCACTCCGCATCGTGCCCGCCCAGATACGCTGGCTCGAGGACCAGATCGATCGGCTCAACGCCGCGCTCGACCCGCTCACCAGCTTCGTCCTTCCCGCCGGCGAACCCGGCGCCGCTGCGGTGCATCTCGCCCGCGCGATCACGCGCCGCGCCGAACGCGCCGCCGTCTCCGCGCAAGCCGGCGACCAGCCGCGCGCCTATCTCAACCGCCTGTCCGACCTGTTGTTCGTCGCCGCGCGCGCAGTGAACCGAATCGGCGGGGGCGACGTTCTGTGGGTGCCCGGAGCGTCCCGCTAGCCTGGTGCTTGACTTGCAGCGTGTTGCAGGTTAGGAGAACATTATGCGAACGGAGCGCGGCCAGGCTCTGGAGTCTTCACCTCTTGCGGTGCGTTTCGCGCGGGTAAGGGGTCTCTCGGAAGCGCTCGTGGCGCGGCTCTCCGATGCCGACGCGACGATCCAGTCGATGGACGACGCGTCACCCGCCAAATGGCACCTCGCCCATACCAGCTGGTTCTTCGAAACCTTCGTGCTGCGCGATCACGTGCCCAGCTACCAGCTGCACGACGAACGCTTTCCGTTCCTGTTCAACAGTTATTATGAGGCGGAGGGCGCGCGCCATGCCCGGCCCCGCCGCGGCATGCTGTCGCGCCCGTCGCTGGACGAAGTGCTCGGCTATCGCGCCGCCGTCACCGATGCGGTGCTTGCCGCACTGCCCGGCCTGCCGCCTGAGGCCGAGGCGCTGGTGGCGCTAGGCTGCCATCATGAGGAACAGCATCAGGAACTGCTGGTCACCGACATTCTTCACCATTTCTCGGTCAATCCGCTCGAGCCGGCGCTCTGGCAACCCGCGCCCAAGGTACCTGTGGCAATGCCGGGCCAGATCGCCTGGATCGAAGGCGTCACCGGCGAAGTCGAGATCGGCGCGAGGACCGCAACTTCGTCAACTTCACGCATCAAGGAAGGCAAAAACCGCGCGAGGACGACAACTTCCTCAACTTCACCATGGCAATCGGGTGAAGCCGGGCGTGCGCAGACTGCAACTTCCTCAACTTCACCTGATTTCGCCTTCGATTGCGAAGGGCCGCGCCACCGTGCGCTGCTCCATCCGCATGCGCTGGCCGACCGCACCGTCACCAATGGCGAATGGGCCGCGTTCATCGCCGATGGCGGTTATCGCGACTCGCGTCACTGGCTCTCCGACGGCTGGTCCTGGGTGCAGGGGGAGGGCATCGCCGCGCCGCTCTACTGGGAACAACGCGACGGTGTGTGGACGCGGTTCGGTCTCGACGGCCGCCGCCCGATCGACCCGGCCGCGCCGGTCACGCATGTCAGCTTCTTCGAAGCGGATGCCTATGCCAGCTGGGCCGGCGCGCGTTTGCCGACCGAGTTCGAGTGGGAAGCCGCGGCTGCCACACACGATTCGAACGGCGGCAACCAGCTTGATACTGCCGGCCCGGTCGAGCCGCGCCCTTCCACCGGCGGCCCGGCGTTCTTCGGCGACGTCTGGGAATGGACCGGCAGCGCCTTCCGGCCTTATCCAGGCTTCCGCGCGGCCGAAGGCGCAGTCGGCGAATATAACGGCAAGTTCATGAGCGGCCAGTTCGTGCTGCGCGGCGGCAGCTGCGCCACGCCGCGCGGCCATGCCCGGGCGAGCTACCGCAACTTCTTCTACCCCCATCAGCGCTGGCAGTTCACCGGCGTTCGCCTGGCCAAGGATCTCTGACATGCTCAAGCAGGAGCCCGGCGACGGCGAGGCGACGCTCGCCGACCCGCATTTTCGCGCCGATGTGCTGAACGGCATCGCCGCGCGCCCGCGTGCGATCCCGGCCCGCTGGTTCTACGACCGCCGCGGCTCCGAGCTGTTCGAGGCGATCACTGCGCTTCCCGAATATTACCCCACCCGGACCGAGGCCGAGCTTCTCGGGACGATCTGTCCCGAACTCGACGTCGCGCCGGGAGCGGCGGTGGTCGAATTCGGTTCGGGCTCCTCGGCCAAGACGCCGATCCTGCTGCGCTGCATCGATCCCGCCGCTTATGTGCCGATCGACATATCGGGCGACTTCCTGCGCCAGTCCGCCCGCGATCTCGCGGACGCGTTCCCCGATGTGCAGGTGCTCCCGCTCGAGGCGGATTTCCTCCGCCCCGTGCCGCTCCCCAACCAAGTCGCGGACTTGCCCAAGCTGGGCTTCTTCCCCGGCTCCACCATCGGCAACATGGACGCCTATCAGGCGGTCGACCTGCTTCGTGCGATGCGGACCTGGCTGGGCGACGGTGCCAAGCTGTTGATCGGCATGGACCGAGTGAAGTCGCCCGACATCCTGGTGCCCGCTTATGACGACGCCCAGGGCGTCACCGCCGCCTTCAACCTCAACCTGCTGGAGCGCATCAACCGTGAGCTCGGCGGGACTATTCCCGTGGACGCCTTTCACCATCGCGCGATCTGGAACGACTCGGCCTCGCGCATCGAAATGCACCTGGAGGCTACCCGCGACATCGCCTTCGAAGTCGAGGGCCGCCCCTTCGCGATGCGTGCCGGCGAGACCATCCATACCGAGAACAGCCATAAATATGGCGAACGCGGCGCCCGGCTGATGCTCCGCGCCGGCGGCTGGACGCCGGTCCGCGAATGGAGCGATTCGCAGGGCTGGTTCAGCCTGATCCTCGCCGAGGCGCAGCCGCTCGCGCGGGGCCCTTGATCAGCGGAACACCGCCCGCGCCGTCCAGCGCCGCAACCAGTTGGTCGATCCGCGGCACGGCTCCATCGACCGCAGCTCGGTCAGCCGGAACCCGCGTCCGTCCCAGACATACTCCGCCGCCTCGCCGCAATCGCCGATCCCGCGCCCCTTCGCCCGGCTGCTCAGCACATTGCGGTCTGCCTCCCACCATCCATTGGTCAGCATCGGCGCCGTTTCCGACCCTTCGTTGCTATAGTCGAGATCGGCCACCGCCACCGTGCCGCCGCGCACCACGAACGGTACCAGCAGCGTGTTGTACGCCCCCGACATGCAGGGCAGCAGCGCCAGCGTCGCGCCGCCGCCGAGTGCCGCCGTCGTCACCTCGCTGGTTCCCCGTTCCTCCTCCTCGCACTCGGCGAGCTTCTCCATCCGGGCCTGCAGGGCGGCGGTGATGACCGCCGGCTTGCCCGAGGCACGCAGCGCGACCACCCTCGGCGCAGCGACCACGCCGGGTACCGCGGAGACAGGCTTGATACCCTTGGCCACTGCCGCGGTGACGGTGCCCGCACGTCCCTGCTCCGCATCGATGAACCGCAGCGCCGCCGACGATCCGCTGAGCGGCACGCTCAGCAAGACCTTGCCGCCATGCTCCACCCGCAGGTCGGCGCCGTTCGCCATGGCTTCAACGATCCGTCCCGCCTCCACCCCCGCAAAGCGAAGGCCGCCTTTGGCCGGCGTGGCGCGGACCAGTTCGACCCCATCGATCTTCACGGTAACCGGCCCCTTCGCTTGGCCCGTGTCGATCGTCACCGTGAACCCCGCCGCCGCGCCGGCTTCCCGAGCGATCGACACGTTGAGCGGGCCATCTTCGGGCCAGTCGGCGTCTTCGCGGATCAGCGAGGTCATCTCGCACGCCTTGACGTTGTCGCAGGCGACCTCCCAGTCGCCGAACCCCTTCTCAAGGCCAGGAGTGGGGCCAATCTGAAGGGAGGCGAGCAGTAAGGCGATCGTCAGCATGGCGTCACTCTAGCCGGGATGCCGCAGCCGGAGTAGGGGCACCGCAAAGCAATGCAGGGAGACGGACGATGCGGACGGTGGGTGTGATCGGGGCAGGGCAGATGGGCGCAGGCATCGCCCAGGTCTCGGCGCAGGCGGGCTATACCGTGCTGCTCTCCGACGTCGATCTCGCCCGTGCCGAAGCCGGCAAGGCGGGCATCGCCAAGCAACTCGCCCGCGCCGTCGACAAGGAAAAGATCACCGCCGCCGACGCCCAGGCCGCGCTCGACCTGATCCAACCGCTTCAGGATGTGTCCGGCATGGCGCCTTGCGACCTGGTGATCGAAGCCGCCACCGAGCGGGAGGCGATCAAGCGCACGATCTTCGAAAGCGTCGGCAAGGTGCTTGGCCCGGACGCAATCCTGGCCTCCAACACCTCGTCGATCCCGATCACGCGCCTGGCGCAGGCCGCACCCGATCCCGCCCGCTTCATGGGCGTGCACTTCTTCAATCCGGTGCCGGTGATGGGTCTAATCGAACTGATCCGCGGCCTCGCCACCGCCGATGCCACCGTCGATGCCGTGGAGGCGTTCGGCCAGCGCCTGGGCAAGCGCATCGTCCACGCCAACGACGCGCCCGGCTTCATCGTCAACCGCGTGCTCATGCCAATGCTCAACGAAGCCTGTTTCGCGCTCGGCGAAGGCGTGGCGACGATCCCGGACATCGACGCCGCCTGCCAGCTCGGCCTCAACCATCCGATGGGTCCGTTCACGCTCGCCGACTTTATCGGCCTAGACACCTGCCTGGAGATCACCCGCGTGCTGTTCGAAGGCACCGGCGATCCCAAGTTTCGCCCGGCGCCGCTGCTGGTGAAATATGTCGAAGCCGGCTGGTTCGGCCGCAAGACCAAGCGCGGCTTCTACGATTATTCCGGCGCGGAGCCCGTGCCGACGCGGTGAGGATAAAGGGGCGCGGCGGGGCGCTGCGTCAGGGCAGCAACAGCCCCGCCAGCGCTGCCGACATCAGGTTCGCCAGGCTGCCCGCCACCAGTGCCCGTATACCCAGCTTGGCGATCATAGCCCGCTGATTGGGTGCCAGGCTGCCCGTCGCCGCCATCTGAATCGCGATCGAGCTGAAATTGGCGAAGCCGCACAGCGCAAAGGTGATGATCGCTTTGGTGCGCGGCGCGAGATCGGGATTGGCGCCCAGCTGGATGAACGCCACGAATTCGTTCAGCACCATCTTGGTCCCGAACAGTCCGCCGGCCTGCACCGCTTCGTGCCACGAGATGCCGAGCAGGTACATGACCGGGGCGAACACCGTGCCGATGACCTTCTGGAAGCTCAGGCCCTTGAACCACAGCGCCCAGTCGGCATTGCCACTGGCGTAGAAGATCCAGTTGCCCGCGCCGCCCAGCAGCCCGTTTGCCAACGCCACCAGCGCCACGAACGCCAACACCATCGCACCGACCGCCACCGCGATCTTGACGCCGGTCGAAGCTCCGCTCGCCGCGGCCATGATCAGATTGGCCGCGCGTTCCTCTTCCAGGTCGTGCTCGGCGACCTTGATGGTTTCTTCCTCGGGATCGTCGCCCAGCGGCAGTTCGCCTTCGGGCGGGGCCGGTACGTCGGGCATGATGATCTTGGCCATCAGCAGTCCGCCCGGCGCGGCCATGAACGACGCGGCGAGCAGATAAGGGAGCGATGCCGGTCCGAGCAGGCTGGCATAAGCCGCCAGGATCGTTCCCGCGACGCCCGACATGCCGACGCTCATCACCGCGAACAGCTGCGACGGTGTCAGTCGCGCTAGATAGGGGCGGATCACCAGCGGCGATTCGCTCTGGCCGACAAAGATGTTGGCCGCCGCGCACAGCGATTCGACCTTGCTGGTGCCGATCACCTTTTCGATGCCGCCGCCGATCCAGCGCACCACGAACTGCATCACCCCCAGATGGTAGAGGATGGACACGAGCGCCGCGAAGAAGATGATGACCGGTAGCGCCGCGATCGCGAAGCTGGTGCCGCCCAGCTCGGGCCGGGCGAGCGGCCCGAACAGGAAGGCGGTGCCTTCGCCCGCATAGCCGAGCAGCGCCGAGACGCCGGTCGACATCCCATGCAGCACCGCCTGGCCCCAGCTGGTTCGCAGCACCAGTATCGCGATGACGACCTGCAGCCCGAACGCCGCGCCCACGACCCGCAGCCGGATCGCCCGGCGGTTGGTGGACAGAGCATAGGCGATCGCCAGGATGGCCAGCACGCCGAAGATGCCGATCGGGAAGTGATTCATGCGGTGAAAGCGGGTCCCAAGGCCGGCCCCTCGAAATTGGCCAGCGAAAGCGGGACCATACACGCCGCACGAATTCTCGCTAGTAGGGGCGTCGCACGCATCTTGCCGCACCGCACGCTTTGCCGCTAGCGTCCTTCCATGGACACTTCCCGGCCCGCAGGCATCCGCTCGCTTTTCGCGCTTTCAATCTTCTACGGCGGAATGGTGTGCATCGCCGGCGTGCTCGGCAACAAGCAGGTGTCGCTCGGCCCCTTGTCACAGGTTGGCGAATGGGCCGGCGTCGGCCCGCTCGCGGTCGAAGCGGGGATCTTCGCCTTCCTGCTGCTCGTCGCGGTGTCGAGCGCGGTTGCCGAACTGCACGGCCGCGCCACCGCCAACCGACTGGTTCAGTTCGGATTCGTGCCCCTGCTGACCTCGATGGCTCTGTCCTGGCTGGTCTATGCCCTGCCGGCTTCTCCCGAGATGATCCCGGAGAACCGCGACGCGATCCAGGTCGTCCTCGGCGCGACGTGGCGAATCTGGGGGGCAGGGATCGTCGCTTATGGGGTGTCGCAGACGCTTAACGTGACGATCTTCAGTGCGCTGAAGGCAGGCAAGGGCAAGCTGTTGTGGCTGCGCGCGGGGATCGCCGGGGTACTCAGCCAGATCGTCGACACGCTGATCTTCGTGACGCTCGCCTTCTACAACGAATTCCCGATCAGCCCGCTGCTCGTGGGGCAGATGCTGGCGAAGGTGGTGCTCAGCGCCATTCTCGTTCCGTTGCTGATCTACCTGTTCGTCGGCATCGGCCGCGCGCTCGATCGGCGGCGCGCGCTCTGACGAAGATTGCGGGCGGCGTGCACGGCGCCTAAGGGGCGCCGATGACCGATCACGGACCCGATCCCGCACTGCTGGCCAAGGCAGAGACGCTGACCGAAGCGCTGCCCTACCTCCAGCGCTATGCCGGTGCGACCTTTGTCGTGAAATATGGCGGCCACGCCATGGGTGATTCGGACCTGCAGCGCCGCTTCGCCAGCGACGTGGTGCTGCTCAAGGCGGTCGGCATCAACCCCATCGTCGTCCATGGCGGCGGTCCGCAGATCGGCGCGATGCTCAAGCGCCTGGGCGTCGAGTCGCAGTTCGTCGGAGGCTTGCGCGTCACCGACGCCGAAACCGCGCGTATTGCCGAGATGGTCCTGGCAGGATCGATCAACAAGGAAATCGTCGGCTGGATCGGCCAGGCCGGCGGCAAGGCGGTCGGCATCTCCGGCAAGGATGCTGGCCTCGTTACCGCCCGCAAGGTTGAAGGCCGCGGCGCCGATCCGCTTCAGGGGATCGAGCGGCACGTCGACCTCGGCTTCGTTGGCGAGCCAGTGGCGGTCGACCCGGCCATTCTCCACTCGCTGGCGGCACAGGGCTTCATCCCCGTGGTGGCGCCGGTCGCGCTCGGCGTGGATGGCCACACCTACAACATCAATGCGGACACGATGGCGGGTGCGATTGCGAGCGCCTGCGGCGCCGCTCGCTTCTTCCTGCTCACCGATGTCGCAGGGGTACTCGACAAGTCCGGCGACCTCGTGACCGACCTCGACCCGGCACGTATCGCCGCGCTCAAGGCCGACGGTACGATCTCCGGCGGCATGATCCCGAAGGTGGAGACCTGTGTCTCTGCGGTGACGGCAGGGGTCGACGCCGCGGTGATCCTCGACGGTCGCGTGCCGCATGCGCTGCTGCTGGAGATATTCACGCGGCGCGGCGCCGGCACCCTCGTCCACGCGTGAGGGTGTTTCCCGCCCAAGCTTTCCTATATCGTCGGCTTAATCGAGTTCCGCGGAGACAATCTTGAATTCCTTCCTGATCATGCTCCTGCAGATCGTGCAGCTGCTTCTGACGGTGTTCACCTTCATCATCGTGGCCCAGGCGATCCTGTCCTGGCTGATCGCGTTCAACGTGATCAACACGTATAACGAGTTCGTCCGCTCGCTTTGGAACGGACTGAAGGTCGTGACCGAGCCGGTGTACCGCCCGATCCGTCGGGTTCTGCCGGACTTCGGCGCGCTCGACATCTCGCCCATGGTCGTGCTGCTGATCCTCTACATCCTGAACAACTATCTTGTCCCGTGGCTGATGATGCAGCTGGCGAACCCCGGCTATCCGGGCTGAGTGAGCGCATGGCGCCGTCGCGCTGACGGGATCGAGATCGCCGTCCGCGTGACTGCGCGTGGGTCGCGCGACGTCCTCGGAGCCGGAACCGACGAGCATTTTGCCGCTCGCCTGTCCGCACCACCGGTGGACGGTGCGGCTAACGCTGCGTTGGTGGCGCTTGTCGCTGAGCGATTCGGGGTTCCTCGCCGTGCGGTGAGGCTTGTCGCCGGCGATACGGCCCGGCTTAAACGCCTGGCTGTCAGCGGCGACGCTCAGAAGCTGGAACAGATCGCTCGCAGCCTCTATGGGGGCACGCATGACGGCTGAACTGATCGACGGCAAGGCATTCGCAGCGGGCCTTCGCGCCCGCGTTGCGGCGCAGGTTCCCACTTTCCAGGCGGCGTCCGGCCGCGCTCCCGGCTTGGCCGTGGTGCTGGTCGGCGAGGACCCGGCCTCTGCCGTATATGTCCGCTCCAAGGGCAAGGCCACGCGTGAGGCCGGCATGCAAAGCTTCGAGCACCGCTTGCCCGCCGATGCCCGCCAGGAGGATCTTCTGGCATTGGTCGAGCAGCTCAATGACGATCCTGCGATCGACGGCATCCTCGTCCAGCTCCCGTTGCCCCGTCATATCGACGAACAGGCGGTCCTGCTGCGGATCAGCCCCGACAAGGATGTCGATGGGTTCCACCCGGTCAATGCCGGGCGTTTGGCGACAGGCATTGACGGCTTCGTGCCTTGCACGCCGCTTGGTTGCCTGATGCTGCTTCAGGATCGTCTGGGCGACTTGTCGGGCTTGGACGCTGTGGTGATCGGCCGCTCGAACATCGTCGGCAAGCCGATGGCCGCGCTGCTCACCCAGGCCAGCTGTACCGTGACGGTCGCCCATTCGCGCACCCGCGATCTCGCCGGCCATGTCCGGCGGGCGGACATCGTCGTCGCGGCAGTCGGGCGAGCCACTTTCGTGTCGGGCGATTGGATCAAGCCCGGCGCCACGGTGATCGACGTCGGCATCAATCGCGTCGATGGCAAACTTACCGGCGATGTGGACTTTGCCGGGGCGATGGAAGTCGCAAGCGGGGTCACTCCGGTTCCAGGCGGTGTCGGGCCGATGACCATCGCCTGCCTGTTGCGCAACACGCTCGTCGCCGCACACCGCAATGCGGGCGTGCCGCTTGCCGAAAACATCCTCGCAAGCATCGATCGTCCCGACCGGCCATGATCGAGCTCTTCGTCTCCGCCTTCGTCACCTTCTTCGTGGTGATCGACCCGCCCGGCTGTGCGCCGATCTTCGCGGGACTGACGGCAGGGGCGAGCGCGGTGCATCGCCGCGCGATGGCAGTGCGGGCGGTGCTGGTCGCCGCCTTGATCCTGTTCGGCTTCGCCTTGTTCGGCGAGGCATTGCTCCACGCACTCGGCATCAGCCTTCATGCCTTCCGCATTGCCGGCGGCATCATGCTCTTCCTGATCGCGCTCGAGATGGTGTTCGAGCGGCGCACCGAGCGTAGGGAGGATCGCGCCGAGAAGATCAAGGCCGACGAGGAAGTCACCGACATCTCGATCTTCCCAATGGCCATGCCGATGATCGCCGGCCCTGGCTCGATCGCGTCGGTCATGCTGTTGATGTCGCAAACCCAAGGGCTCACGAACACGGTGGTCGTGCTGGCGGCGATGGTGGCTATCCTCGCGCTCAGCCTCGTCGCACTGCTTGCCGCCGGACCCATTATGCGGCTCGTCGGCGCGAAGATCGAAGCAGTCGTGTCGCGCCTGCTCGGCGTGCTGCTCGCCGCGCTCGCCGCTCAGTTCGTGATCGACGGTATCAGCGGCTCGCTGGTCGCGGGACGAGCGGCGCTGGGGCACTGACCGGCGCGTCCGGAAGGTCGTAGCGGATCCGCCAGAGCTTGAACGGCGAGTTGGCGGGCAGCGCCATGGGCTCCAGCCAGTTGGGAACCTGCCCTCGATATAGCTGCGAGAAGAAGCCGCTCGGCCCGCGCGAACGATAGATCGTCGTTTCCGACATGTCCGGGCAGATCAGCAGATACTGCGCCTTGTGGCGCGCGGCGATGGCACGGAAGTCTCTCGTGGGCCCGGTAAAGGCGTGATGCACGTCGAGGATGGCCGTGCCGTTGCGATGATAGGGGCCGGCGATGCCGTAATGGTGCGTGACGGTGATCAGCCGCGGCCCCATGTCGACATGCGTGAAGAGGATCGCACTGGGATAGGCATTGAGCGGTAGCAGCGATGACATGCGCCCACATGCCGCATTCGCCTTGCCCACCTTGCTGGGTACGCCCTTGCCAGGCTTGTCCGCCGGCAGCAGTGGCAAGGCCAGCCCGGTGAACAAGCCGGTAGCCACCAGGAACGCCGCTACCGACCCGAAGACTCGGACCGCTAGGTTCGTGCGCTTCAGGCACCACGGGATCACGATCCAGGCGAGCGCCGTCGCGCCCGGCACGCTCAGAAGCTGTGCCGCCGGCCCCGCGCGGACCTGCCACAGCAGCATGGCCCCTGCAAAAGCGGTGAACAGCGCGATCGCCGCCCAGGCGATGGCCGCCTCGCTGCGCCGCGCCCGCCAGGTCGCGACCAAAGCGCCGATGATGCCGACCACCGCCAATGCCGCCATCGGGAAGGCGCTCTTCAGCGGATGCTTGTAGATCGGGCGTGCCTCCCGGACATTGTTGAGCCAAGTCCGGGCGAGTTCGTCGGACACCTGCTCGGGGCGTCCCAGGCATTGCGGGAACAGCAGCGCGAACCCGGCAACGATGACTCCGCCAGCAAGCGCCGCGAGTACGAGCCGCAGCCACCGCTTCTCGGCGGGCACCAGCGACAGCGCGAACAACAACGTTCCGGCAGCCACCGTGACGCTCAGCCAAACCGGCGTCAGCGCGTCGCAGCGAAGCACCTGGTTCGCGTTCGAGGCGAACAGCGCGAAGCCCAGCGCCGACCCGCCCGCCAGAGTAAGGCCATAGGCTGCCATCCGCCGCGCATCGCCGCGCTCCCAGATCCAGCGCAGCGCGATGATGCCTCCGGCCATCGCGCAGTAAGGCAGCATCTCCAGCCCAATGGTCAGCGACACCGCGCTCGATATGCCGACTGTCGTTCCGCCGCGGGCGCGCCGCGGATCGGCAAGACCGGCGACCGTCATTGCCAGGCAGGCAAGTTGCCAGCCATGATGATCGATGCGCATCGGCGCGTACATCGCCATGGTCGAGGTACAGCTCATCAGCACCAGCATCGCCATTGGCCACGCATGGGGCGCGACCAGGCGGCGCACGGTCAGGGACAGTCCCGTCATCGTGGCGATCAGCGGTAGCAGCGGCGCGATCCCGCAGGCCCATTTTTCGGCGGCTTCCACACCCAGCAGGGGGCGCAGCAACAGGATCAGTCCGGCGATCGGAAGGTCGACGAGCCGCGACCAGTGGATGTCGAACCCGCCCAGTGCCGGATCCAGCCGGTATTGGCGCAGATCGTACCAGCCCTGACCGGCAAGCAGCGCGCGCACTTGCGCCAGCCGCATATTGTCGTCGGTATCGGTGAGCACGAGCCAATGGATGTTGCCCTGGCGCTGAACCAGGTACCAGGCGACGACACAGCCCCAGAACGCCAGCATCCAGCCCAGCCAATGGCGGTCCAGCTCGTGATCCAGGCGGAACCCGCCGATTGGCTTCAACTTCAAAGTGGCTTCCCTCGCTCGGTGTCACGCATTAGGGCGGCGGCTTGCGCGAGGGCAAGCTGAAGTGACAGTCGTTCAACGACGAATGGAAACCCTGCTGGAAAGCGGCCTGCTCGGCCAGCTGATCCGGTTCGTCATCGCCGGGGGCATCACCACCGGCCTGTATACGCTCGTCTATTCGCCGCTCGCAGGGTTCGGCATCACCTCGGAGCAGGTCGCAAACATCTGCGGCTATCTGGTGGCAGTGACCTCGGGCTATCTGCTCCACAGCAAGTGGAGCTTCCGGGGGCACGGGGCCCAGGCGTCGAAGACCAGCTGGCGCTTCTTCGTCGTGTCGCTTGTCAGCTTCGGGCTGAACACCGTGTTCGTGTGGATCCTCACCGATGATGCGATGCTCGCGGGACCCTGGTGGTGGCCGCTGGTACCGATCCTGTTCGTCACGCCGCTCGTCACCTTCGCGCTCAACCGTTTCTGGGTATTCAGCTGATATGGACCGCGTCGTCTACGATCGCATGGCCGCGCATGACACCACCCATTGGTGGTATCGCGCGCGCCGCGAAATCCTCTCCGACTTCCTCGCGCGCGAGGCCAAGCTGCCGGCGCACGCCCGCATTCTCGAGATCGGCTGTGGCACCGGCCACAATCTGCCGATGCTCGCCAGCTATGGCGATGTCGACGCGATCGAGATCGACGAGGCGGCGGCGGCGAAGGCCAGCGAACGGCTCGGCAAGCAGGTCGGATCGGCACCTCTGCCCGAGCTCGACGGGGTCGAACCCGGCAGCTACGACATGGTCGCCGTTCTCGACGTGGTGGAGCATGTCGAGGACGATGTCGCCGCGCTCCAGGCGATTGCCCGCGCGCTAAAGCCTGGCGGCAAGGTCCTGATCACCGTCCCCGCGCATCAATGGATGTGGAGTGCGCACGACGTAGTGAATCACCACAAGCGCCGTTATTCCAAGGCGTCGCTCGCCAGGGCGCTCGACGCCGCAGGCCTGCGCCCGCACAAGCTTGGCTATTTCAACTCGCTGCTGTTTCCGGTGGCGGTCGCGGCGCGCTTCGCCGGCAGGCTGATGGGCAAGGACGACAGCGACGATTCGCCCCCACCCAAGCCGCTCAACGCCGTGTTCGAGAAGATCTTCGGCCTGGAACGTCATCTGGTCGGCCGCGTGCCGCTGACGCCGGGCCTTTCGCTGATCGTCCTGGCGACGCCGAAGTAAGCTATCCCCAGCGTCGCGGAGAAGGCC
The DNA here is from genome assembly GCF_021513175.1 of Sphingomonas sp. S2-65. Lineage (NCBI taxonomy): Bacteria > Pseudomonadati > Pseudomonadota > Alphaproteobacteria > Sphingomonadales > Sphingomonadaceae > Sphingomonas > Sphingomonas sp. S2-65. The sequence continues at coordinate 2,774,053 of NZ_CP090953.1, forward strand.
TTACTCCACGACCTCGCTCCGCACCGCCTGCGGCGACACCCGGACCTCGCCCGAATCCTCGAAGCGGTACCCAAGCGACGCGTGTCCCTTCACCGGACCCGCCACGTCGGCGACCAGATAGAGCGGCCGCCGCTTCGATTCGACATACAGCCGGCCGAGATACTCGCCGATCAACCCCAGCACGAACATCTGCACGGCGCCCAGGAACACCACGACCAGCATCGTCGATGTCCAGCCCTGCACCGCATTGCCCATCACCCAGCCGACCAGAATGTAGAGCATCAGCAGCAGCGAGGCGGCGGTGAGGAACAGCCCGACATGGCTGGCGAAGCGCAGCGGCGCAGTTGAAAACCCGGTGATCGCGTCGAGCGCGAACCGGACCATCTTGCCCAGCGGGTACTTGGTCTCGCCGGCATGGCGCTCATGGCGGTCATAGACGAACGGCACCTGGCGAAACCCGACCCAGGCCACCATCCCGCGGATGAAGCGCGCCTGCTCGGGCAGCGAGAGGAACGCGTCGAGCGCCCGGCGAGTCATCAGCCGGAAGTCGCCGGTGTCGAGCGGGATCGGGGTGTCGGTGATCCGGTCGAGCATGCGATAGAAGATCGCGGCGGTCAGCTTCTTGAACAGGCTTTCGCCCTCGCGCTTGCGGCGCACGGCATAGACCACGTCCGCACCCTCGGCACGCATCAGCTCGCGCATCGGCCCCAGCAGCTCGGGCGGATCCTGCAGGTCCGCGTCGATGATCAGGATTTCCTCGCCCGCGCATAGGTCGAGCCCCGCGGTCAGCGCCAGCTGGTGGCCGTGATTGCGCGACAGGTTGATCGCCACCAGATGCGGGTCGGCCGCGGACAGCCGCTGCATCACTGGCCAGCTGCCGTCGCGCGAGCCGTCGTTGATGAGGACGATCTCGTAATCCTCGCCCACGACATCGCGCGCCGCCGCGGATATCCGGGCGTGCAACATGTCGAGACACCCTTCTTCATTGTAGCAGGGGACGACGACGGAGAGCTTGGGCCGCTTCATGGGCGCGGTGTCTAGCGCGTCGGTGCAGACCCGTCGATGGTCAAGCTTCGTCCAGGGTCGGTCCGGGGGGGAAGCAGCGCCTTGTCGATCCGGGCCGCCACGCCCACGCTGCGTCCGGCGAGATTGGGGACGGTGAACCGCACAGCGGCGCCCATCAGCTGTGCCGCCTCGGACAGGCTCATGCCATAGTCCTGGCGCAGCCACTGGATCAGTCCGGTGCTCGCCTGCTTCAGCGCCTCGTCGAGCGATCCCGCCTGGCCGAGCACCATCAACTCGGAAGGCGATTCCACGCGAGGTCCCGACAGCGGCTTGCGCTTGATCAGCTCGACGCTGAACACGACGTCCATCGAGGTTTCCAGGGCATATTGGCTGGTCTCGCCATCGCCCTGCGCGGCGTGCGCGTCGCCCAGATACAGAAGCGCGCCGGGCTGAGACACGGGCAGATAGATGGTGTTGCCTTCGGCGACTTCGGGAAAGTCCATGTTGCCGCCGCCCCGGCCGGTGTCGCCGGTGGACAGCGGCGGCGCGCCGAACCCGCTGGCGACGCTCAGCCCGCCCAGCATCGGCCGCACCGGCAGGCGCAGGTTTCGCAAGGTGCCATCGGCGCCCTCGGGCGTGGCGGTTCCGGCGGCGCGGTCCAAGCGCCAGCGCACCGTCCTGCCAAGTTTTTGTGCTTCGGGCATCAGCGAGGGCCCCACCGCGCGGGGGACGATGCTGTCCAGGCTTTCCGCCCAGTCGCGGTTCAGACGAAGCTGGCGCAGATGCACTACCAGCACGTCACCGGGAACCGCGCCTGCCACGAAGAAGGGGCCGGTCTGCGGATTCCCGAAAAGCGCGCGTGTCACTCCCTGTGCGTCGCGGCCACCCGAATCGATCGTATGGGTCCGCACCGTATCGCCGGGCCAGATCGTCAGCACCGGCGCACGGTCGGGCGAAAAGCTGTTCGAGAAGCTGGAGGGTATGAAGTCGTAGACGCGCGGATTCCCCGCCGGTCGCTGCGGAACTGCCCGGGCGACGAAGGGGTGCCGGACACGCCGGCCGGGATCGTTGCTGTCCGGGAAGTCTGCCTCGCCGACGATCCTGCCATCGCGCATCGTGCCGTCGAAGGCATAGTGGACGCCCCGCGCATTGGTGACGGCGATCCGCAGCCGGCCGCGCTTGACGTTACCTTTGACGGGGTCGCCGTCCCAATCGCCCGAGAGCGTCTCCCCCGAACGCTGCAAGTTCAGCGTCGAATATTCGGTGTTGCCCCAGCGATCCGTGGCGACGATCCACTGCCCTTGCGTCGGTGTCGGCATCGCGTGCGCCACTGGTGCCGATACGAGCAGGCCGAGGCACAGCAACAGTCGGATCATGAGGCCCTCCGCTAACGACTACATTTGTAGTCTTCACGCGAAGAAGCGCTGAGGCAAGGGTTAAAGCCGTTCAGCCTCGCTCACTGCATCCGCCGCGCGAAGGGCCGCGAGCAGCCGCATCAGGTGCGCGGCGTTGCGCACCTCCAGATCGACCGTGTTGGTGTGGAAGGTCGTGTCGCGGCTGTCCATGCGCAGGCCCAGGATGTTGGCCTTGTGCTGCCCGATCAACGTCGCGACCGCACCCAGCGCACCGGGCTCGTTCTTGATGGTGATCGCCACCGTCGCGGTGCCGCCTTCGGCCTTGTCGCCCCAGGTGAGGTCGACCCAATCCTCTTCCTCGGTGTCGGCAAGCGCCGGGCAGTCGATGCGGTGGACCTCGATCGGCTTGCCCGCCGGGCGAACGCCGATGATGCGGTCGCCCGGTACCGGTCGGCAGCCTTCGGAGAACCGGAACGCCACGCCGGGGGTCAATCCCTTGATGTCGATCGCATGGCTCTGCGGCGGCAGCTCGTGCTCGGCTCCGTCGGCGGAGCCGGGCATGATGGCGTCCATCACTTGGGCGTCGGTGACCTGGCGCCGGGCGATCGCCTCCATCAGCACGGCCTCGTCGGCGCATTTCAGCCGCTTCAGTGCGTCTCCGAGCGCGCCATCGCCTGGCGGCGTCGGCAATCGCTGGACGATCTCGTCATATAGCTTGCGGCCAAGCGCGACCGTCTCGTCGCGGTCCTTGTGGCGAAGGTGCCGTCGGATGGCTGCGCGCGCCTTGCCGGTGATGGCGAAGTTCAGCCAGTTGGGCTGCGGCTCCTGTGCCTTGGAGCGCAGGATAGCGACTTGATCCCCCTGCGCGATTTCGGTCCGCAGCGGCACCACCTGGCCGTTGATCTTGGCGCCCACGGCCTGGTCGCCAAGATCGGTGTGGACGGCATAAGCGAAGTCGATCGGCGTCGCGCCCTTGGGCAACTGGATCAGCTCGCCCTTGGGCGTGAAGGCGAAGATCCGGTCCTGGTACATCGCCATGCGGGTATGCTCGAGCAGCTCTTCAGGGCTCTCGGCATGTTCCAGGATCTCGATCAGGTCGCGGATCCAGCTCACCTGCGTATCCGGCCGCACGGCGCCCTGCTTGTACGCCCAGTGCGACGCCACGCCGAACTCGGCCTGCGCGTGCATGTCGCGGGTGCGGATCTGGATTTCCACTCGCGTATCGCCGGCATGCATGATCGTGGTGTGCAGCGATCGATACCCGTTGCGCTTGGGCGTCGAGATATAGTCCTTGAACCGCCCCGGGACCATCGGCCAGCGGCGATGGATCACGCCCAGCGCGCGGTAGCATTCTTCCTCGGTGTCGACGATCGCACGGAACGCCATCAGGTCGGAGAGTTGCTCCAGGCTGACATGCCGCTCCGACATCTTCTTCCAGATGGAATAGGGATGTTTCTCCCGGCCGGTCACGTCGACTTCGATGCCGCCGCGCCCCAATAGCAGCTTCAGCCCCGACGATATCTTGGCGATGCGGTCCTCGCCCTCCACCTGGAGCGCGTCCAGCCGCTTGGTGATCGATTCGTACGCCTCGGGCTCGAGCACCTTGAAGGCGAGCGTCTGCATCTCCTTCATGAACTCGTACATGCCGATCCGCTCGGCGAGCGGGGCATAGATCTCCATCGTCTCGCGGGCGATCCGCCGGCGCTTGTCCTCGTTCTTGATGAAGTGGAGCGTGCGCATGTTGTGCAGCCGGTCGGCCAGCTTCACCAGCAGCACGCGTATGTCGTCGGACATCGCCAGCAGGAATTTCCGGAGGTTTTCCGCCGCGCGCTCGCTCTCGGTCTGCGCCTCGATCTTGCTGAGCTTGGTGACGCCGTCGACCATCCGCGCGACATTGGCGCCGAACAGCCGCTCGACCTCTTCGGGCGTCGCGACCGTATCCTCTATCGTGTCGTGCAGGATCGCGGTGGCGATCGTCTCGTCGTCCAGGTGCAGGTCGGTCAATATGCCCGCGACTTCGATCGGATGACTGAAATAGGGGTCGCCATTGGCCCGCTTCTGGGTGCCATGGGCGTTGACCGAGAAGACATAGGCCCGGTTGAGCAATGCCTCGTCGGCGTCAGGGTCATAAGAGAGGACCCGGTCTACAAGTTCATATTGGCGCAGCACGGGTTCTAAATGGGGCCGCGAGCGCCTGATTTGCAACGAAATTGCATCGGCGTCAGGCTCGCAGCGCCGCCAATCGTGCGCGCACGGTGTCCGGAAGCGGTTTCGATCGCCGCGCGGCGGAATCGATGTGCACGCTCACGATCTCGACCTCCGCATGCAGCGCGCCGGTGTCCGCGTGACAAAGCTCGACCCTCAAGGTCATGCTCGAGCTGCCGACCCGGTCCAGGCGCACGAACGCTTCCACCATGTCGTCGAAGCGGAACGGTTGCTTATACTGCACCGTGGAGCGGGCGACGTTGAACTCCGCGTCCGCCCACTCGGAGCCCAGGTCGTGGAGGTCCGCCCAGCGCCAGAACTCGGTGATCGCGACATCGGCATAATCGAGATAGCGGGCATTGAAGACGATCTTCTGCCCGTCGATCTCCGAATAGCGGACGCGGAACCTGGTCGAGAAGGCGAACCCCTCGCGCATGCTCACCCCGCTTTCGTCGATGGTACGTTCACCCCCATCGACTGGAGGTACTTCTTCACGTTGCGCGCAGCCTGGCGCAGCCGCTGCTCGTTCTCGACCATCGCGATGCGGACATAGCCCTCACCATTCTCGCCATATCCGACGCCGGGTGCGACTGCGACCTTGGCATGGCTCAACAGCTGCTTCGAGAATTCGAGGCTGCCCAGATGCGCCAGCGCGGGGGGCAGGGGCGCCCAGGCAAACATCGACGCGCGAGGCGACGGGATGTCCCAGCCCGACCGCCCGAAGCTTTCCACCAGCACGTCCCGGCGCTTGTGATACAGCTCGCGATTCTTCTCGACGATGTCCTGCGGTCCGTTGAGCGCCGCCACCGCAGCCGCCTGGACGGGCGTGAACGCGCCGTAATCAAGATAGGATTTAACCCGAGTCATGGCGGCGATCAGCTGCTTGTTGCCGACCGCGAAGCCGATCCGCCACCCGGCCATCGAATAGGTCTTCGAAAGCGAGGTGAATTCGATGGCGATGTCCTTGGCGCCTTTCACCTCCAGGATCGAGGGCGTCGGCTTGCCGTCATAATAGAGCTCGGAATAGGCCAGGTCCGAGATGATCCACACCTGGTTTTCGCGCGCCCAGGCTACCAGCCGCTCGTAAAAAGCGAGATCCACCGTCTCGGCGGTCGGGTTGGAGGGATAGTTGATCACCAGGATGCTCGGGCGCGGCACGGTGAAGTTCATCGCCCGCTCGAGGCTCTCGAAATAAGCGTCGTCGGGCGTTGTCGGCACCGCACGGATCGTCGCGCCGGCGATGATGAAGCCGAAGGTGTGGATCGGGTAGGACGGATTGGGCGCCAGGATCACGTCGCCGGGCGCGGTGATCGCGGTGGCGAGGCTCGCCAGACCTTCCTTGGATCCCATGGTGACGACCACTTCGGTCTCGGGATCGACGTCCACGCCGAAGCGGCGTCCGTAATAATTCGCCTGCGCGCGCCGCAGGCCGGGGATCCCCTTGGATTGCGAATAGCCATGCGCATCGGGCTTGGCCGCGACTTCGCACAATTTGTCGATGACGTGCTGAGGCGGCGGCAGATCGGGATTGCCCATGCCCAGGTCGATGATGTCCTCGCCCGCCGCGCGCGCCGCGGCCCGCATCCCGTTCACTTCGGCGATGACATAGGGCGGCAAACGCTTGATGCGGTAGAACTCTTCGGACATGTCCACTCTCGCTAGAGGGCGGCACCCGATCGCGCCGCCCCTGCGTTGATAGGGCATATGGGCAGCTTCGGGAACGCCGAGTTGCAAGTCGCCCCTGGAAAGCGACGCGGGAGAGAAACGCATGGCCGACACCACCACGCCGACCCCCAGCCTTGAGGAGCTCCAGCACTGGACCTGGGTGCTCGGCCGCGCGCAGCAGATGATGCTGGAAAACGGCTTCGACCTGATGGGCGCCAAGCCCACGGCAAATCCCTACGCTGCGATGTTCGATCCCCAGGCCGCGATGCAAGCGAGTGCGGGCTTCTGGGCGGACACCATGCAGCTGTGGCAGCGCTTCCTCGATCCCGCGCATGCCCAGACCTTCGAGGAAACGCCCGAACAGGCGAAGGACAGGCGGTTCAAGGCGCCGCAGTGGCGCGAGCAGCCGATGTTCGACTTCCTGCGCCAGAGCTACTTCGTCGTCGCCGATCATCTGTTGAAAGGAGTCGATGCGCTGGAGGGCGTGGAGCCGCGCCAGAAGGAGCAGATCCGCTTCGCCACCAAGGGCTTCATCGACGCGATCAGCCCGGCCAACTTCCCGGCGACAAATCCCCAGGTGCTCGAACGCATCGTCGAGACCAAGGGCGAGAGCCTGCTCAAGGGGCTTCAGAACATGCTGGGCGACCTCGCCAAGGGCCAGATCACCCAGACCGACGCGCACGCCTTCGAGGTCGGCCGCAACATCGCCACCACCCCCGGCAAGGTGGTCAAGCGCACGCCGCTCTACGAACTCATCCAGTACACGCCCGTCACCGAGCAGGTGTACCGCACGCCGCTGATCATCTTTCCGCCCTGGATCAACCGCTTCTACATCCTCGATCTTTCACCCGAGAAGAGCCTGATCCGCTGGGCGGTGGAGCAGGGGTTCACCGTCTTCGTCGTGTCGTGGAAATCGGCGGACGCGACGATGAAGGACGTGGTCTGGGAGGATTATGTCGAGCGCGGCCAGATCGACGCGATCGACACCGTGCGCGCGCTGCTAGGCGTCGAGGGCGTGCATGCCGTGGGCTATTGCGTCGCCGGCACCACCCTGGCCGGTACGCTGGCCGTGCTCGCCGCGCGGGAGCAGGCGGACAAGGTCAGGAGCGCCACCTTCTTCACCGCGCAGGTCGATTTTTCAGAGGCGGGCGATCTGCGGATGTTCGTCGACGACGACCAGTTGGCCTTGATCCGCAGCTTGGGCAGCGAGGGGTATCTGGACGGCCGCTACATGGCCGCGACCTTCAACCTGCTGCGGGGCCGCGACCTTATCTGGAACTACGTCACCAACAATTATCTGATGGGGCAGGACTATGTCCCGTTCGACCTGCTCCACTGGAACTCCGACGTCACCAACCTGCCCTCGGCGTGGCACCTGAGCTATCTCACCGACTTCTACCGCGACAACAAGCTCGTGACCCCGGGCGCGCTGTCGATCGGGGGAACGCCCGTTGACCTGGCCCGGATCACCACGCCTGCCTATGTCCAGGCAGGCCGCGAAGACCATATCGCGCCGGCCGCTTCCGTGTGGAAGCTCACGCACCACTTCAAGGGACCGCTGCGCTTCGTGCTGGCCGGCTCGGGCCATATCGCCGGCGTGGTGAACCCCCCGGCGGCCGGCAAGTACCAGCACTGGATCAACGACGCGAAGGTGGACTCGCTGGACGCGTTCCTCGCGGGGGCCAGCGAGATCAAGGGGAGCTGGTGGCCGGATTGGGCGGTGTGGCTCGCCAGCGGCGATCCGGAGCAAGTGGATGCAACAACTGCACGCATTCCCGGGAACGGCCCGCTTCCCGCGCTGGAGGACGCGCCTGGGAGCTACGTCAAAGCGCGATAACCATAGAGTTCCCTAACGTAAATGAGTATGCTGCAGCGCAACATCGCTCTTGCAGCTTTTGCAATGACGTCATATATATTGCAGCGCAGCAATCATCCAGGGACCGACTCGTATGGCTACCAAGGGACCCAAGCCGGGTACGCGCGTCAGCAAGCCGGCAGTGCCTGTGGTTGAGGCTGTGGCAGCCCCCGTTCAGAAGCTCGCGCCCGAATCCGTGATCGAGGCAGACGCCCCGATCAATGCGTCCGGAGCCGTGCCGGCGGTGGCAGCAGCGTCGCAGGAAGTCGTCGAAGCCGTGGCAGAGCAGGTTGAACCCGCCGCCGCGCACCCCGTCAACGAAGCCGACACCGCCGGCGAGGCGGCTCGGGAGAGCATCGTCAAGGAAAGCACCATGGAAACCACGATCGAAACCAACGGCGCCAAGGCGCAGGCATTTTTCTCCGACTTCACCGACCGCACCCGCGCGGCCGTGGAGAAGTCGACCAAGCTGGCCGAGGACGCCGGCGAGTTCGCCAAGGGCAATTTGGAAGCGCTCGCCGAATCGAGCCGCATCGCCGCCAAGGGGCTTGAGAGCTTCGGCCAGGAAGCCGCCGAATATGGCCGCAAGTCGTACGAGCACGCCACTTCGGCGATGAAGACGCTGTCGACGATCAAGTCGCCGACCGATTTCTTCAAGTTCCAGAGCGATTTCGTGCGCGGCGTGTTCGACGCCTATGTCGCCGAGACTTCGAAGAACACCGAGGCGATGATCAAGCTGGCAGGCGACGCGGCGCAGCCGCTGTCGAACCGAGTCGCGGTCGCAGTCGAAAAGGTGAAGACCGCGGCCTGAACCGGTCGCGTCCGAACAGACCGAGGGCGGTCGCCACCCGGCGGCCGCCCTTTGTCGTTTCATGGAATCGGCACATAAGCGTATCCGCCGCCTTGCCTCGCTCTCGGCGAATCCATATTTTCCGCTCCTGATGGTCGAACTTGAGAACACAATGATCCGGATGGCTGAAGACGGCGACCATGATGATGGCGGCAATGGCCGCGATCCTTCGGTCGGGCTCGCCACCCGCACCCGCACCCGCACCAAGAAGCCGACACCGTATCGCGTGCTGATGCTCAACGATGATTACACGCCGATGGAATTCGTGGTGCTGGTGCTGCAGCGCTTCTTCAGGATGACGATGGAAGAAGCGACGCAGGTGATGCTTCACGTCCACCAGCGCGGCGTGGGCGTATGCGGCGTGTTCAGCTACGAGGTGGCCGAGACCAAGGTGAGCCAGGTGATGGACTTCGCCCGGCAGAACCAGCACCCGCTGCAGTGCACGCTGGAAAAGGCCTGACGCGGCGAGGCGAGGTCCCTCGCGATGCGGGGACGACCAGGTCGGCTCAGGCCGCCGGCAACCAGCTCAGGTCCAGCCCTTCGTACCGGTTCACGTAGTTCGCGGCCCGCGCCAGCGCGCGTTCGTCGACCAGCGTGACCTTGCCGGCCTCGCGCGCGATCAGCCGGTCTTCCTCCAGCTGGCGCAGCATGCGGTTCACATGCACCGCCGTCAGCCCGGTCGCGTCGCCGATCTCTTCCTGCGTCAACCCCAGCGCGAACACATTGGCGATGCTCTTGTCCGCCCCGCGCAGCCGGTTGCGCAGCTCGAGCAGCAACGCCGCCACGCGCGCCTTGGCACTGGTCCGTCCCAGCGCCGCCAGACGGTCGGTCAGCGCCACGCGCTCGATCTGGGCATGCACCATGATCATCGCCGATAGCCGCGGATGCGCGATCATGATGTCGGCCAATGCCGTCCGGTCGAACGGGGAGACGGTGCAGTCCGACAGCGCCGCTAGGGTCTCGGGGGCTTCGCGGTAAATCGCGCTCGACATGCCCAGCATGTCGCCGGGGAACAGGAAGCGCAGGATCTGCCGGCTGCCGTCGTCCAGCAGGACATAGCTCATCATCAGCCCCTTGCGGAGGATGAACATCTCTCCGCACGGCTCGTTCTCGCGCTGAAGCACCGCCCCGCGGCGCACTTGCCGCTGGCGTGACTCCAGCTTCTCCAGCGTCGCGCGCTCGGCCGACGTCAGTTCCACAAGCTCGCTCAAGATTTCAGCGAAACAACTAATCGCCACGCTTCTCGCTTCCCCCACCGCCCAGTGCAAAGCAGTACCTTGGAATCAGTGCATTAAAGTCGATCAATCCCCGTCAACGGCCTGCCGCTTGCACCGCGCCCGGGAGCGAGTAGAAGCTCGGCCATGGATCGAATTCTCATTCGCGGCGGCAACCGCCTTTCCGGCAAGATCACCATCTCGGGCGCGAAGAATGCCGCCCTGACGTTGATGCCCTGTGCCTTGCTGACCGACGAACCGCTAACGCTGCGGAACCTGCCACGGCTTGCAGACGTCGACAGCTTCGGACATCTACTGAATGTCCTTGGCGCCTCGACGTCGATCGAAGGCACGCGGCCGAGCGAATTCGGGCGAGTCATGACCGCGCACGCGGGGAATCTCAGTTCGACGGTCGCCCCCTACGACATCGTGCGCAAGATGCGCGCGTCCATCCTGGTGCTCGGCCCGCTCGTCGGCCGCGCGGGTGAAGCGACGGTGTCGCTTCCGGGCGGCTGCGCGATCGGCAACCGTCCGATCGACCTGCACTTGAAGGCCTTGGAGGCGATCGGTGCCGAAATCGAACTGGCTGCAGGCTATGTGAAGGCGACCGCGCCGGGCGGGCGGCTGAAGGGCGGCGAATTCCGCTTCCCCGTCGTCTCGGTGGGCGCGACCGAAAACGTGCTGATGGCGGCAGTCACCGCCCGCGGCACCACCGTGCTCGACAACGCGGCGCGCGAGCCCGAGATCGTCGACCTCTGCAACCTGCTGGTGGCGATGGGCGCCTCGATTGACGGCATCGGCACCGACAGGCTGGTGATCGAAGGCCGCGAGCGGCTGCACGGCGCGACCTACAGCGTTATGCCCGACCGTATCGAAGCAGGCAGCTATGCCTGCGCCGCGGCGATCACCGGCGGCGACCTGGATCTGGTGGGCGCGTCGGCGGCGGACATGCGCGCGACGCTCGATGCGCTGACCGAAGCCGGCATCACCGTCGAGGAAAAGGCCGACGCCATCCGCGTCGCCGCGCCGAACGGCATCAAGCCGCTGACGCTGTCCACCGCCCCGTTCCCCGGCTTCGCGACGGACATGCAGGCGCAGTTCATGGCGATGCTGTGCATGGCGCAGGGTACGAGCACGCTGACCGAGACGATTTTCGAGAACCGCTACATGCACGTCCCGGAACTCGCACGCATGGGGGCCGACATCGCGGTCAACGGCCGCACCGCCGAAGTGCACGGCGTCCGCAAGATGACCGGCGCCCAAGTGATGGCGACCGATCTGCGCGCGTCGATGAGTCTGATCCTCGCCGGTCTAGCCGCAGAGGGGGAAACCCAGGTCAGCCGAGTGTATCATCTCGATCGCGGATATGAGCGGCTGGAAGAGAAGCTCCAGGGCGTCGGCGCCGACATCGAGCGCGTCGGCGACGGCTAACAGGGCAGGCTTGACGCCCCGAGAAGGTTACGAAGTACCTCGTCATCCCGGCCTTGAGCCGGGATCCCGCTTCTTCTGACGGTTCGAGGCAGCGGGACCCCGGCTCAAGGCCGGGGTGACGAAGAGGAGTTGTTTAGCGCGTGCTCATCGAAAAGGGCCGGGCCGCTTGGCTGGTGCCCCAGTTCTTGTTCGGCGCAGCCTGCATCGTGAACCGCAACTCGCCACCCGCGACGACCTCCTCGTGGCGTAGGAAGCTGCGCTCCAGCGGTTTTCCATTCAGCGTCACCCGCCCGACATAGCGGTTCGCGTCCGACAGTCCGTCCGCCACCACGGTGAAGCGCTTGCCGTTCGGCAGGTTCAGTGCCGCGCGGTCGAGGAACGGCCGCCCGATCACATATTCGTTCGACCCCGGCGCCACCGGATAGAATCCCAATGATGTGAACACGAACCAAGCCGACATCTGCCCCAGATCATCATTTCCCGACAATCCGTCGGGCGTCGGCTTGTACTGGCTCTCGACGATCTGCTTCAGCCGCTCCTGCGTGCGCCACGGCCGGCCGGCATAGCTGTAGAGATACGCCACATGATGGCTCGGCTCGTTGCCGTGGATGTACTGGCCGATCAGCCCGGCGATATCCTCGGCATGGCTGTAATCGACCTTGGAATTGTCGAATTCGAACATCGCGTCGAGCTTCTTGACCGCCGCCGCGTCGCCGCCCAGCAGCTTGAACATCGCCGCCTGATCCTGCGGTACGAACCACGAATATTGCCAGGCATTGCCCTCGGTATAGTCGCTGCCATAGTTGATCGCGGTGGGGTCGAAGGGCACGCGGAAGCTGCCGTCGGCCTTGCGCGCGCGCAGGAAGCCGGTTTTCGCGTCGAAGCTGTTGCGCCAGTTGCCCGCGCGCTTCTCGAACTCTGCGGCGACGTCGCCCTTGCCCAGCGCCCGCGCCATCCGCGCGATGGTCCAATCGTCATACGCATATTCGACTGTCTTCGACGCCGCCTCGGGCTCGCGGTCGATCGGCGCGTAGCCCAGCTTCATATAGTCGCCCAGGCCACCATAAGGCGCATAGCGGGCGCTCGCGGTCATCGCGTCGAGCGCCTTGGCCGGATCGAAGCCGCGAATGCCTTTCAGATAGGCGTCGGCGATCACCGGCACGCCGTGGTAGCCGATCATCGTCCAGGTCTCGCGCCCTTGGAACTGCCACACCGGCAGGATGCCGAACGGGCTCGCTTGCTGGCTGGCGATCAGCGAGTTGACGAAGTCTGCGTTGCGCTGCTCGGGCTGGACCAGCAGCAGCAGCGGGTGTTCGGCGCGGAAGGTATCCCACAGCGAAAAGGTCGAATGGAAGGTGAAGCCTTTCGCCTGGTGCACCTGATCGTCGGGGCCGCGATAGCGCCCGTCCGCATCCGAAAGCACGCTCGGTGCGACAAGCGTGTGGTAGAGCGCCGAGTAGAAAGTCTTGCGCATCACCGCCGGCGCGTCGACATCCACGGCACCCAGCGCCGCTTCCCAGGCCTTGCGAGTGCCGTTGCGCACGGCGTCGAACCCGCCGACTTCGCTGTCAAGGTTGGCGACCGCGCCGTCCTCGTCGACGCTGGAGATCGCCACCTTCACTTCGAGCGGCCGATCGAGCACGCCGAAATCGAGTCGCGCGACCAGAGCGGTGCCGTGCAATTGCGCGGCATCGTCAGCGCCGCGGCTCGGCCCCTGGAAGCCCTTATACGGCACTTGCTCCTCGCGGTTGAGGAATGCGTGGCCGGTCAACGGTGCCGACGGGCGGATCGCGAAGAACAGTTTGCGGCCCGCGGCCCAGCCGCGCGTCTCACGCATACCGGTGATCGTGCCGTCGGGCCGCAGCCGCACCGTCGACCACAGGATCTTGCCGGGATAATTGTATAGTGAACTGCGCAGGTCGAGCAGCAGGTGCGCGGCCTTGCCGGCGGGAAACGCGTAGCGCTGGACGCCGACGCGGGTGCCCGCGGTCATTTCCGCACGAACCCCGGCATCGGCCAGCGTCACTGCGTAATAGCCCGGCTGCGCCGTCTCGCTGGCATGGTCGAAGCGCGAGCGGTATCCGGAGCCCGGCTGCTTTGCGTCGCCAGGCTCCAGCACGACGGTGTCGCCGGCAACCGGCATCATCAGGAAGTCGCCCAGATCCGAGTGCCCCGCACCAGAGAAATGGGTCATCGAGAAGCCCTGGATGGTCGGATCGTCGTAGCGATAGCCCGCGGCATGGCCGTAGCATTCGCGGATCAGGCACCCCGTGTCCGTATCCGGGCTCAACTGCACCATCCCGAACGGCGCCACCGCGCCGGGAAAGGTATGGCCTTCGCCGCCGGTGCCGACGAGCGGATCCGCCGAGGCATAGGGTGTGTTCGCGGTCTCCTGAGCGCTCAAGGGCGCTGTGGTGAAGGCCAGGGCGGAGAGCGCGCACGCGGCACGGCGGAACTGCTTGGTCATGCCAGTGGTTAGAGCATGACCCCGCACCCGTTCCAAGGGTGCTACATTGCACTTGCGTTACAGGCGTTTACCGCGACGGCGCCTGTCGCATGGGGGAACCATCTCGCCGCACTGCCGGTTTAACATGCCGCAGGAGAGAGAAACTCACATGGCTACACGTATCCGCGAACTCCGACCCGTGTCGGGTTCGCAATTCCTCACCGACAGCTTTCAACGCGGCCTCGCGCACTGGAATCGCGAGCGCCTCGAGCCAGGTTTCCCGAGCGACGACTGGCAGCGCACCTTCGACCGCGACCTGCGCATGCAGCGCCTGGAGGGCGCGTTCCTCGAGGAGCTGCGCGCCGAAGTCGCCGATGAGGCAGCGCAGGCGCCGACGGATGTCGAGGGTTTCATCGCCTGGTTCGAGAATTTGAAGCAAGTCGGCCCCGGCCAGGGCGACCCGCTGTTCCCCTGGCTCGCCGAGACCGCGAGCAAGGAGGAACTGCGCTGGTTCTTCGAGCAGGAAGCTGCCGGCGAAGCGGGTTTCGACGATCTCGTCGCGATGACCCAGGTCAAGCTGCCCACGCGCCCCAAGCTCGAACTCGCCCGCAACTATTGGGACGAGATGGGGCATGGCACCGAAAAGGGCATGCACGGCCCGATGCTCGACGCGCTGGTCGACACCCTCCAGGTCGATCCGGTGATCGAGAACACCGTGTGGGAAAGCCTGTCGCTCGCCAACGCGATGACGGCGATGGCCGCGAACCGCCGCTATGCCTGGCATTCGGTCGGCGCGCTCGGCGTCATCGAGCTTACCGCCCCGACTCGCGCCGCGCTGACAGCCGAAGGCCTCAAGCGCGTCGGCCTGACGCCCAAGGAAGCCCGCTACTTCACGCTCCACGCGGTGCTCGACATCAAGCATAGCGAGGACTGGAACCGCGAAGCGATCCGCCCCGCTGTCGAGGAGGATCCCCGCCGCGCCACCGCCATGGCCGAGGGCGCGCTGATCCGCCTCAAATGCGGCGAGCGCTGCTTCGAGGCGTACCGCAACCACCTCTGGGGCTGATCCGCGCTCACCCTCCCTCGCCTGCGGGGGAGGGGGCGGCTATCCCTCCTGCACCATAGCGGTTAGCATCGCGCGATGCTCAGCCTCGCCCTGCTCGCCGCCCTGCCGCTCGCCGACGAAGTTCCCATTGCCGCGCACCACGAAGGCCGCGTCACCGCCGATGGCCGGTTCGGCTGGCCCGGCGTTTATTTCGAGGGGCGGTTCGAGGGAGACGACGTCACCGTCGCGGTGGAAAGCGGCCACGATCATTTTCGCGTGCTGGTCGACGGCAAGGAGCGCGCGACGCTCACCAAACCCGGCACGGTTCGCTTCACGATCTCCGGCCTGAAGCCTGGCCCGCACCGCATCCGCCTGGAGAAGCTCACCGAAAGCCAGCAGGGCAGCTCGCGCTTCCTCGGCTTCTTCACCCACGGCCGCGCGCTGGCGGCGGAGGCACGTGCCCGCCAGGTCGAATTCATCGGCGACAGCTACACGGTAGGGTATGGCAATCTCTCCGCCGAACAGACCTGTACCGAGGAGCAGGTCCACGACCGCACCGATACGCAAGCGGCATTCGGCCCGGTCGTCGCCCGGCGCCTGAACGCCGACTACCGCGTCATCGCCTTTTCCGGGCGCGGCGTGGTTCGCAACTATAACGGCATCGTCCCGGGCGAAAGCCTGCCGGTGCTCTATCCTCGCGCCATCCCCGGCGAGCCTGCGGCTACGGCGCCCGACGCAGCATGGCGCCCCCAGACCATCGTCATCAACCTGGGCACCAACGACTTCTCGACACCGCTGCACCCCGGCGAGGCGTGGCAGGACGACGCCGCGCTCCACCAAGCCTATCGCGAGCGCTACGTCGCCTTCGTCAAGGAACTGCGCGCCAAGCAGCCTCAGGCACGCGTGATCCTGATGGCGCCGGAGCGCTTCTACGCCGATGTCGCCGCGGTCGCGAAGGCAACGGGGGCCACGCCGGTGAAGTTCGGCCCGCTGGAGTTGACCGGTTGCCATGGGCACCCTTCGCTGAAGGACGACCAAGCGATGGCCGACCTGCTGGAACAGGTGATCGGCGGGTAGCGATCGGGCCCATGCAGGTTCTCCGGCAGAGACTGGAGCCCGGCTACGGCGTCCCCGATAGACTAAGTCGTCATCCCGGCCTCGAGCCGGGATCCCGCTTCTTCTACCGGTCCCGAGGCAGCGGGACCCCGGCTCGGGGGCCGGGGTGACGGGGAGGGGATAGTCCGTCCCTCCTCCCCGCACACTTCCTACACCGCCTTCAGCGCTTCCTCGAAGTCGGCGATCAGGTCGTCGGCATCCTCGACGCCGATCGAGATCCGCACCAGATTGTCGGTGATCCCCAGCGCCTGCTTGCGCGCCTCGGGCACCGACAAGTGAGTCATCCCCGCCGGGTGGCTCGCCAGCGTCTCGGTGCCGCCCAGCGACACCGCCAGCTTGGCGATCTTGAGCGAATCCAGGAACGCGAACGCCTCGGTCTCGCCGCCCTTCAGGTAGAGCGAGAAGGTCGATCCGGCGCCGGTGCAGTGCCGGCGATAGATGTCGGCCTGGCGCGCATCGTCGCCGCGCTCCAGGAAGCCGAGATAGCCGACCTTCTCCACCTTGGGATGGCTGGCCAGGAACTCGCACACCTTGGCGGCATTCTCGCCCGCCCGGCTCATCCGCAGCTCCAGCGTCTCCAGGCTGCGCAGCAGCATCCAGGCGGTGTTGGGGTCGCAGATCGTGCCGATCGTGTTGCGCATCGAACGGATGGTGTTGATGTGCTCCTTGGAACCCAGCACGCCGCCCGCGACCAGATCCGAATGCCCGCCGGCATATTTGGTCAGCGAATAGACGACGATGTCCGCGCCCTGGTCGAGCGGCTTGGCCCAGAGCGGGCCGAGGAAGGTGTTGTCGATCGCGATCGGCGGCTTGTTGGCGCCGGTGAAGATCGCGTCGCGGCTCGCCGCCACGGCTTCGACGTCGACCAGCGCGTTGGTCGGGTTGGCCGGGCTTTCCAGGTAGATCAGCGCGACATTGCCGCTCGCCGCCTTGCTCAGCACCGCGTCGATCTCCGCGCGGGTAGCGCCCGCCGGGAAGTCGAGCCAGTGGATGCCGAACCGCCCCAGGATGCGCGCGATCAGCGTCTCGGTCGCGGCATAAAGCGGCCCGGAATGGACGATCGTGTCGCCCGGCTTCACCATCGACAGGAACAGCGTCGCGATCGCCGACATGCCGCTCGAAAAAGCCAGCGCGTCCTCGGCCTCTTCCCACAGCGCCAGGCGGTCCTCCAAGATCTCCTGGTTCGGCCCGTTGAAGCGCGAATAGACCAGCCCCTCGGCGCCGCCCGGACGCTTGCCGGTCACGCCTTCGAAGTGGCGCTTGCCCGCCGCGGCGTTGGGGAACACGAAGGTGGAGGTGAGGAAGATGGGCGGCTTGAGCGATCCTTCCGACAGCACCGGGTCATAGCCATGCCCCATCATCAGCGTCGACGGCTTGAGCTTGCGCCCGCCGACTTGCTCGACATTGGCCTTGGGCCGGCGCCGGGGGGTGCCGCCGGTCAGATCGGCTTCGGTTTCGTCGGTCATGATGGTCTCCGCAATTCTGGATAGTGACGTTTGTAACGACTGGCGGCGCTGTTTCTACCCACCGCCTCTCGCAGCGGCAGGGCGGCGCGGCGCGCGAGCGGCCGCATTGCTCCCCGGCGAAGGCCGGGCCCAGGTTCGGGATGCGTTTTGATGGCGGTCTGATCTCGCAACTGCATGGCAGCTGAGTCGCCTCCGCCGAGGAACCGGGCCGCCGCCTACGGCGCGGTTGCGGGCACTCAATTCAGCCCGATGATCGAAACCTGCCGCCCGTAATCGGGCTCGCCGCGGTGAGTCGCCCGGCGATAGCTGAAGAACCGGTCGGCATCGGCATAGGTGTCGAGCCCCAGCATCTCGACGGTCTTTACCCCCGCCGCGGCAAGCCGGTGCGCGACATAGGCTTCCAAATCGAACTGAAAGTGTCCCGCCTTGCCATCCGCGAAGAAGCGCTCGTTCTCCGGATCCGCTTCGGCAAAGCGGCGGAAGAACGCGCCATCCACTTCATAGCTGCCCCGGGCGATGCACGGGCCGACCGCTGCCACCACGCGCTCGCGCCGAGCGCCGAGCGCCTCCATCGCCGCCAGCGTCGAATCGGTGACTCCGCCGATCGCGCCCTTCCACCCGGCATGCGCGGCCCCGACCACGCCCGCTTGCGCATCGGCGAACAGCACCGGCGCGCAATCGGCGGTCAGGATGCCTAGTGCCAGCCCGGGCCGATCGGTCACCAGCGCGTCGGCGCGCGGGCGCAGCCGGTCCTCGAAAGGCGCCAGCACCGTCACGCAATCGCCCGAATGCACCTGGTACAGGGTCACCAGCCGCGCGCCCGGCAGCACCGCGTCGCATGCACGCCGCCTGTTCTCCTCGACCACCGCCGGATCGTCGTTGGACCCGACGCCGACGTTCAGCCCGGCATGCATTCCCTCCGATACGCCGCCGCGCCGCCCCAGAAAGCCATGCGCCACACCGTCCAGCGCCCGCGCGCGGATGACCTCGACACTCACAGGTCCAGGCTCATGATCCGGTCGTCGTCGACATGATCCCCGACGCGAAATTCATAGCTGCCGATCTCGCGGAAACCCTGGCGCTCGTAGAAGCGCCGGGCGCGATGATTGTCGACATAGACGCTCAGCACCATCCGTGCCGCGCCGCGGGAACGCGCCGATGTGACCGCCCAGTCGAGCAATGCCTGGGCCGCGCCCGTGCCCTTGCCGCGCTCGCGCAAGTACAGCTGGCGCAGTTCGACGCTCGGCGGCCCGGCCTCCACCGGCAGCGATACCGGCCCGATCTTGCAATAGCCCACCAGCCCCGCCTGGTCTTCGGCTAGCCGCGCGGCCACGCCCGGGCTGGCCAGCTCCTGCGTCCATGCCTGAAGCGTGAACCCGCCCAGGAACGTGGCAAGATCCTGGGGCTTGTAGAGGTTGCCGAAGGTCGCGACGAAACTCTCGCGGAACACCGCGTCGATCGCCGGAACGTCACCAGCATCGGCGTCACGATAGGCGATCATGCGAACCCCGCCGGCGTCGGCCATCCGGCGGCAGTCACCGCCATGACTTTGAACAGATCACCCATTGCGGCCTGCCCGATCAGCCGGTCGCGGTCCGCCGCCAGCTGCTCGGCGCGTTCGGGCGCGGCGCGCGCCAGCGCCTCGGTGCGCGTTCCGATGCCCAGCGCCGTCAGGAACGCGCCCTGCGTCACGGGCCCGTGCACCACCAGCCCTTCGGCCTCGGCCGCTTCCTTCAGCGTGCCGAAGTCGACATGCGCGGTCAGGTCGGCTTCTCCGGGCGCGTCGAACGGGTTGGCATATTGGTGACCCCGCACCGCCTGCAGCGTGTCGCCGATCGCCGGCCCTTGATAGCCATAGTCGATGATCAGCGCGGCGCCGCCCTGCTTCTCGAGCCGGGCGGCCAGTCCGCGCAGCACCGCGACGCTGGCCGGCGAGGTTTCCAGGATCGATCCAGGCGCTGCCTCGCGCAGCTGCTTGGGTATGATCATGTCGAAGCCGCGATCTCCCGCGACCGGCAGGAACAGCGTGTCCTGGCACGCCACCAGCCGCTCGCGCCAGCCTTCGCCCGTCGCCATCAGCTGGCGGATCGGCAATGCGTCGAAGAACTCGTTGGCGACGATCAGCAAGGGTCGGTCTTCGGGCACCCCCACCAGGTCCAGATGCCATTCGGCCTCGGGCACTCGCTCGGCCTGGGCGGCGCGCAGCGTCGGGCTGGTCTCGACGAAGTGCACCGGCGGCCGCATGCCGGCCTTGTTCATCACCCGCAACGCATCGGCGGCGAGAGTCCCGCGTCCAGGACCGAACTCGACATAGCGCGGGTTCTCGACACCGGCGCGCCCCGCCAGATCGGCCAGCCATGCGCCTACCAATTCCCCGAACATCTGGCTGATTTCGGGCGCGGTGGTGAAGTCGCCCCGCACACCCAGCGGATCGCGCGTGCCATAATAATGCGCGTTCGCCGCCGCCATGAACTGCGACAGCGGGATCGGTCCGCCCAGCGTGATGGCACGCGCCAGCCGCTCGGGCAGCAGCGGTTCGGGGGACGAGCTGGAGTCAGACATTCTCTACTCTTCCACTGTCACCCCGGCCTTGTGCCGGGGTCCACCGCACGGCAGCGGCTACATGAAAGGCCGGTAGCGCAGCCGCTGCGACACTGTGGGCCCGGCACAAAGCGGGGTAACGCCTCAACCTACGCGTTGAGGCAGTTACGCCACGCTCTCCGATCCCGCGATCGGCTCAACCCGCTGGCGCCGGCGCTTGGACGTGCCGATCAGGTACACGCCGCCGGCGATCATAGGGATGCACAGCCATTGGCCCATGTGCAGGCCGGTCTGCTCGACCAGCCACACCAGCTGCCGGTCGGGCTCGCGGAAGAACTCGACGAAGAAGCGGCACAGGCCATAGCCGAGCACGAAGATGCCGACGAGCTTGCCCGGTTGATACCGCGAATCGGTCCGCCAGAAGAAGAACCACAGCACCAGGAACAACAGGATGCCCTCGAGCCCGGCTTCATAAAGCTGGCTCGGATGCCGCGCCGGCTCGATCAGGCCCGGCTCCACCGTGTTGCGGAACACGATCGACCAGGGCAGGTCGGCGGGCTTGCCCCACAGCTCGCCGTTCACGAAATTCGCCAGCCGGCCGAAGAACAGCCCGAAGGGCACGCAGCACGCGACGTAATCATGGACGCGCAGCCAGTTGAGCCCGTGCCGCCGCGCCAGGATGATGATCGCCACCGTGGTGCCGATCACCCCGCCATGGAACGACATGCCGCCGTCCCACAGCTTGAGCACCTGCAACGGCTTGGTCAGCATGTCCGGTGCGTAGAAGACGACATAGCCCAGGCGCCCGCCCAGGATGATGCCCAGGGTCGCGTAGAACACCAGATCGTCGGCATGGCGCCGCGCCATCGGCGCACCTGGCTGGTCGAGCAGCTTGAGCAGATACCACCAGCCGATCAGGATGCCGGCGATATACGCCAGCGAATACCATTTGATCGTGAAGAAGCCGAGCGACAGCGCCACGGGATCGAGCCCCAGGTCCTGGAAGCGGATGTGGCTGCCGGCTGCGGCGGCAAGAATGGTTGAAAGCACGATCGTCGGTTCCCCGGCTATGGGTGTCGCGCAGCGATAGAGCAGGTGTGCGACAAACCCAAGGCCGAAGCGCTGGCCAGCGCACAGCTGCCGCGATACAGCGACCGCCATGGCTCCAGACCACGGCACCGCGGGGAGGATCGATCGGCGCACCTTGCTGATCGGCGGCGGCGTCGGCGCGGGGCTGCTGGTCGCCTGGGCCGCTTGGCCGCGCACCTATCTCCCCAATCTCACCGCGGCGCCCGGCGAGACGCTGTTCGGCGCCTGGATCAAGATCGGCACCGACGGCCATGTCACCGTCGCCGTCCCGCAGATGGAGGAAGGGCAGGGGGTCTATACCGCGCTGCCTCAGATCGTCGCCGACGAATTGGGCGCCGACTGGAAGATGGTGGGGGTGGAGCCGGCACCGCTGAACCCGCTTTATGCCAATCCGCTTGCCGCCGAGACGCTGTTCGAGGCCGCGTTGCAGCGCGTGCCGGAAAATCTGCGGCACGCCTACGTCACCCGCAACACGCTGATGCTCACCGGCGCCTCCACGTCGATCCGCAGCTTCGAGGATCAACTCCGCCAGGCCGGCGCCGCCGCCCGCGTGCTCCTGCAAAAGGCAGCCGCACGGCGCTGGGGCCTCCGCTGGGAGGATCTGACCACCGCGCGCGGGTTCGTCGTCAATGCCAACCAGAAGCTCGGTTTCGGTGCGCTGGCGGCCGAAGCGGCGGGGGAGAGCCTGCCGGACCCATTGCCGCTGCGCACCGGCGAGGATCGCCTGACCGGCCAAGCCGTGCCGCGGCTCGATGCCCCGCCAAAAGTTGACGGCTCCGCGCTGTTCGCCGCCGATATCCGCCTGCCCGACATGCTCCACGCCTCGATCCGGCAGGGTCCGACCGGGGACACGGCGCTGGTCCGGCTCGACCGCGCCGCCGCCGACCGCATCCCCGGCATGCGCGCGGTGGTCACCACCGAAAGCTGGGTGGCCGCGGTCGCCGATCATTGGTGGGCCGCCGACCGCGCGCTTGACGCGATGCGGCCGCGGTTTCGCTCGCCTTCTCAAGTGGTTAACAGCGACTCGATCGAAGACGCGCTGTCGTCGGCGTTGAACGGCGCCGGCACCCGCATCACCCAGACCGGCGACTTGTCCGCCGACTTCCGCGGCGCCCGTCTGGTCACCGCCGAATATCGCGCGGGCCTCGCGCTGCACGCGACGCTGGAGCCGATGAGCTGCACGGCGGCGTGGAAGGACGGCCGCCTCACTCTGTGGCTGGCGAGCCAGGCGCCGACTCTCGCCCGCGCGGCTGCGGCCCATGCTCTGGGGATCAACGAGAACGTCATCACCGTGCATCCGACGCTCGCCGGCGGCTCGTTTGGCGGCAAGCTGGAGACGCAGGTCGCCGCTCAGGCCGCCCGCATCGCCCAGCATCTCGGCCGGCCGGTGCAACTCACCTGGCCGCGCGGCGAGGACTTCCGGCACGACCGCTATCGCCCGGCGGCTGCGGGCCGCATGACCGCCAGGCTCGATGCTGCCAACCGCATCACCGGCTGGCTTGCCAAGATCGCCGCGCCGGAGACCAGCCGCGAACTGTCCGAGCGCCTGCTCGGTCACCAGCCCTTGGCCGCCGCGTCGCTGCGGCTGCACGGCGGCGATCCCGCCGCGGTCGCAGGCGCGGTACCGCCCTACGCGATCCCCAATCTCGCGGTGGATCACCACCCCGCCGACATCGGCGTGCCCACCGGCTATTGGCGCTCGGGCGCGCACAGCTACACCTGCTTTTTCACGGAAAGCTTCCTCGACGAACTCGCCCATGTCGCGCAGCAGGAGGCGGTGTCCTTCCGGATGGCTATGCTTGGTCAGCAACCTCGGCTCGCCCGGTGCCTGCAGATGGCGGCGCAGCTCGGCGGGTGGCAGGGCGGGCAGCCCGGCAGCGCACAGGGCATCGCCTGCCATAGTTTCCGGGGCTCGCACATCGCCGTGCTCGCCGAGGCGCATCTCACCAGCGGACGCGGCGTGAAGGTTGATCGCCTCGTGGCGGTGGTCGATTGCGGGCGCGTGATCAACCCGGACCTCGTCACGCAGCAGATCGAGGGCGGCCTGCTCTTCGGTCTCGCCGCCGCGACCGGCGGCTCGACGGGGTTCAGCGAGAATGTCGCCAATGTTCGGGAAATCTCGGAACTCGGCCTGCCCACGCTCGCTGACGCGCCTGAGATCACCGTCGAGATCGTACCCAGCGCCGAGGAACCCGGCGGTGTCAGCGAACTCGCCGTGCCTCCGGTCGCGCCGGCGATCGCCAATGCCTTGCAAGCCGCCGCCGGCGTGCGGTTCCGTCGCCTACCTCTGCTATCGGACCTTGAATGAACCCGCCCGCCGATCATCCTCCGATCCCCGCTGCGCGCATCGGCGTGCTGCTGGTCAATCTGGGTACCCCCGACGCGCCCGACGCACGTTCGGTCCGCCGCTATCTCGGCGAGTTCCTTTCGGACCCCCGTGTCGTCGAGATACCGCAGATCCTCTGGCAGCCGATCCTGCGCGGCATCATCCTCACGACGCGTCCTAAGAAATCCGCGCACGCTTATTCGCAAGTATGGAGCGAGCAGGGCTCTCCGCTTGCCGCTATCACTCGGGAAAAGGCGCAGGCGCTGAAGGGCGCGTTCGGCGATCATGTCGTGGTCGATTATGCCATGCGCTACGGCAATCCCGCGCTCATCGAGCGCCTGGATGCCCTCAAGGCACAAGGATGTGAACGCATCCTCCTCGCGCCGCTATATCCTCAATATTGTGCGGCGACGACCGCCACGGCCAACGACATGGCCTTTGCCGGGCTCGCGAGGATGCGCTGGCAGCCCGCATTGCGCACGCTGCCGCCCTATTATGACGATCCCGCCTATATCGAAGCGCTTCGTGGGTCGGTGGAGGAAGCTCTCGCCCGCCTCGATTTCACGCCGGACGCCATCCTGGCCAGCTTCCACGGCATGCCCGAGCGGACCCTCCACCTGGGCGATCCCTATCACTGCCACTGCCGCAAGACCGGGCGCCTCCTTTCGGAAGCGCTGGGCCGCGAACTGCTCGTCACCTTTCAGTCTCGCTTCGGTCGCGCCAAATGGCTCGAGCCGGCCACCGACACCGTCCTCGCGGGACTACCTGCAAAGGGCGTGAAGCGAATCGCGATCGTCGCTCCGGGCTTCTCGGCAGACTGCGTCGAAACCCTCGAGGAACTCTCGATCCGCGGCCGCGAAACCTTCGAACAGGCAGGCGGCACCGACTTTGCCTATCTCCCCTGCCTCAACGCCAGCGACCGCGGCATCGATATGCTGAAGATAATCTTGCGTCGGGAACTTGCAGGCTGGGTCTAGGCTGCCCTAGCGTCAAAGAAAATCGGGAGGAGAGGGTTTATGGCACGGGTAGCGATCGTAACCGGCGGCACGCGTGGTATCGGCGAAGCGATCAGCCTGGCGCTGAAGGATCTGGGCATCACCGTCGCGGCGAATTACGCCGGCAACGTCGAGAGAGCGCATGCCTTTACCGAACGGACCGGCATTCAGGCCTTTCAGTGGGACGTGGGTGACTTCGACGCCTGCGCCGCGGGGGTCGCTCAGGTCGAGACCGAGCTGGGTCCGGTGGACATCGTCGTCAACAATGCCGGCGTGACGCGTGACGGAACCATCCTCAAGATGTCGCGCGACATGTGGGAAGACGTGATCCGTATCAATTTGGGCGGTTGCTTCAACATGGCCCATGCGGTGTTCCCGGGCATGCGAACCCGCAAATGGGGGCGGATCGTCAATATTGGCTCGATCAACGGCCAGGCCGGACAATACGGGCAGGTCAATTACGCCGCCGCGAAGTCGGGCATTCACGGCTTCACCAAGGCGCTCGCACAAGAGGGCGCGCGTGTGGGCGTCACCGTGAACGCCATCGCTCCTGGGTATATCGACACCGACATGGTGGCGGCCGTGCCCGCGGATGTGCTGGAGAAAATCGTCGCCAAGATCCCCGTCGGCCGGCTCGGTCAGGCGAGCGAGATCGCCCGGGGCGTTGCGTTCCTATGCTCCGACGAAGCAGGCTTCGTCACAGGCTCGACCCTGTCGATCAACGGTGGCCAGCACATGTACTAAGGACATCGGTGGCCGAGCGCTGCCGGCTCAAAAAATGAAAAAGGAGCCGGTTCCGTGGAACCGGCTCCCGACCCCTCGATACGCTACGCGAGGGAAACTGTACGACACTACAATGCACGAAACTTACATAAGTTGCATTGACCCAAGCCTGAACGTCTCGTTGTGCGCGGTTCATGTTCCAGGGATGGCCGATCGGACGTAACCGGCTATGAAAGCGATCGATGCGTCGCGTTCTCCCGCTTGTGGCTGTTAGCCTTCTGCTTACTCAGACGAGTTCCACTGCGACGATCCGCCGGGTGCTAGGCAATCGCCCGAACATGGCCGCGCATCGCGTTGTGCTTGACCCCGAAAACGCCGGCTTGACTCAGGTCGGAGCGCTCACTTGGCTCGGCGGTGTCCGGCTGACCAGCGAGGATCGTGCTTTTGGCGGGTTCTCCGCCATGCTGGTCGAGGGAGATCGCTTCACCTTGCTCAGCGACTACGGCAACGTCGTCCGCTTCCGCATGGGCGCCGACTGGCAGCCGCGCGACGTGGCGTTCGGCGACCTGCCAGGGGGGCCTGAGACCGGCTGGGCAAAATATGAGCGCGATGCCGAATCGATCACGATCGATCCGGTAAGCGGCCAGACATGGGTCGGCTTCGAATGGGCGAATGCTATCTGGCGCTTTGACCGGGCACTGAGCCGGCCGGAAGCGCATGCGGCGCCCGCAGCGATGCGCCGATGGCCGAGCGGCGGCGGGCCTGAGGCGATGTTGCGGCTGCGGGACAGCAGCTTCCTGGTCCTCAGCGAAGACGGGCGCCCCAGGGGCGACGCCAAGTCCCCTGCTCGGCTGGGGCTGCACTTCCCCGGCGATCCGACCGATCCCAGGCAGAAGCCTGCGCCGTTTCTCTACGTGCCGCCTGCAGACTATGATCCGGTGGACATGGCCCAGCTGCCCGATGGCCGCGTCCTAGTGCTGAACCGGCGCTTCTCTATCCCCGACCTGTTCACTGCCAAGCTGACGCTGATCGACCCACGCGGCCTGCAGCCGAACCAAGTTCTGCGCGGGCGCCAACTTGCGACGCTCGCCCCGCCTTTGCTTCACGACAATTACGAAGCGCTCGCCGTCGTTCGTGAGGGCAGGGACACGATCGTCTGGATCGCGTCGGACGACAATAACGAGGTGTGGGAGCAGTCGCTCCTGCTCAAGTTCAGGCTGAGACTGGCTGACTAGCCATCAACACAAAACACCCCGCGCTCCTTGTGAGAGCCCAGGGTGGCGTAAACACCTACGCCCCCGCAATGCAGGGGCGCAAGATCCAGGATGGAAAGCAGGACGCCGCAGGGGCGTCCCTGCCGATCAGGCGGCGGCTTCCACGGCGCCAGTTGCTGCCTTGCGCACTTCGCGCTTCAGGCGACGCGCGCGCAGCGACAGATCGTCGTCGCTGGTCTTGAGCAGCCAATTGTCCAGGCCACCATTATGCTCAACCGAACGCAGGCCGTGCGTCGACACGCGCAGGCGGATGCTGCGGCCCAGTGCGTCCGAGAGCAGCGTCACGTTCTGCAGGTTGGGCAGGAAGGTACGCTTGGTCTTGTTGTTGGCGTGGGAGACGTTGTGTCCCACCTGCCGGCCCTTGCCGGTCAGCTCGCAAATGCGCGACATCGCTTCAGATCCTGAGTTGCGGCCTAAGCCGGAAAGGTGGCGCCAGTACCGGCAAAGCGAATCCGCGTCAACCGATTCGCCGTCCTGCGGCGGCCTTGCGAGCCGTTAGCGTGCTCGCTCAGCGTCAAATTAAGGGTGCGAAGCCTTGCAGGCAACCGCAGGCGCGATGACGCGTTGGTTTCGCAATCGTTTCGATAGGGAGCCTGAACCATGCGCCTGATCCTTGTCCTGCTTGGGCTCGCCGCCCTTGTCGTCGTCGGCCTTCTGGCTACCGGTATGATCAGCCTGGATGCCTATGGCGGTCGCCTGCCCACCGTGTCGGCCGAGACTGGCAAGGTCAGCGTTGGCAACACCAACAAGACAGTCGAGATGCCGACCGTGGAGATGCGCGACACCACCGTCACCCTGCCGACCATCGAAGTGCAGAAGGCGCCGGGGTCTTCCGCAACGCCGACTCCCGCCCCGGCGCGATGAGGCGCACGTCTCCGGGCCAGATTGCGGCTGCGGCGCTGTTGCCGCCGCTGGGCGTGTATCTTGTCCGCGGCGGGGGGCGCGACTTCGCGGTGGCGTGCGGCCTGACGCTGCTCGGCTATCTTCCAGGGGTCGCGTTCGCGCTCTGGACAGTGGCGCGGAACGACAGGGTTCAGCCCGCCAGCGCCTGAAACGTGACGCGAGGGCCTATCCGCGATAGG
Organism: Sphingomonas sp. S2-65; assembly: GCF_021513175.1. Taxonomy (NCBI): domain Bacteria; kingdom Pseudomonadati; phylum Pseudomonadota; class Alphaproteobacteria; order Sphingomonadales; family Sphingomonadaceae; genus Sphingomonas; species Sphingomonas sp. S2-65. Next base: position 2,801,736 of record NZ_CP090953.1, read on the forward strand.
CCCTCGCCATGTTCCCCTTGCCCGAACCGATGCGTGCCGCCCTCCAGGCTGCCGCGGATGCGGCCGCAGCGCAGGAAGTGCCGGTCGGCGCGGCAATCGTGCGGGCGGGCGAGATCCTCGCCGTAGCTGCGAACGCTCCCCGCACGCTCCGCGACCCTACGGCCCATGCCGAAATACTCGCGATTCGCGAAGCATCGCGCCTCCTCGGCCGCGACCGCCTGGAAGATTGCGACTTGTGGGTGACGCTCGAGCCTTGCGCGATGTGCGCTGGGGCCATTGCCCACGCTCGTATTGCGCGCTTGTACTGGGGCGCGAGCGACCCGAAGGGTGGGGCGGTCGAGCACGGGCCACGGTTCTTCTCCCAGCCGACCTGCCACCACCGTCCCGAACTCTACGCCGGTATTGGCGAAGCCGAAGCAGGCGGGCTGCTGAAAACCTTCTTTCAGGCCCGCCGCTAAGGTTTGCCCGTTACCCCAGATCTCCCTGCGTAACCGGCACCAGCTTGATCTCGACGCGACGATTGGCGGCCTTGCCATCCTCGGTCGCATTGTCCGCGATCGGCTGAGACTCGCCGAATCCCCGCGTCGCGAGGCGAGCCGTTTCGACGCCGTGCCCCGACAGATAGTCTGCCACGGCAGTTGCGCGCCGTTCGGAAAGGTCGAGATTGTAGGCGTCGCTGCCAGTGGAATCGGTGTGCCCGTACACGTCGACATAGGTCTGACGGTATTCCCGCAGCACGTCGGCAACCTGATCCAGCGTCGAACGGAACTGCGGCTGTATTGCCGCCTGGTTCGTGGCGAAGGTGATTCCCGACGGCATGTTCAGAACCAGGTCGTTGCCCTGGCGAATCACCTGGACGTCCGTCCCGGCGGTGCGGCGCCGCAACTCCTGCTCCTGACGATCCATATAGGCGCCGATCCCCGCTCCGGCGAGCGCACCGATGCCGGCGCCCAGGATCTTCTCCGTTCGATCGCGCCGCCCGCCGACGAGATCTCCGAGGAGATACCCGCCTATCGCGCCCACGCCGCCGCCGATGGCGGAGCGCGCAACCCGCCGCTCACCCGTCACCGGATCGGTGACGCATCCCGCCGTCAGCGTCGACGCTGCGAGTCCTGCGATCAGCCAAGCCTTGCGTACCATGTGTTTCCTCCTTTTCTCGGGCGTTCCGCTCGCTCCGAGTGCCTTGCTGCTCGCTGAACCAGCCTGGCCACGGGCTTGTTCCAGCTGCGCAACCAGCGTGTGCGCACTAGCGGTTGTGAACCGTGCGTCTCTGCCTGTATGGGACGAACCTCACCATGAACGCTCCCTTTCCCTGGATCGACGTCGCGATCATCCTCGTGCTGATCGCCGTGAACGGCCTCTTTTCGATGTCGGAGCTGGCGATCGTTTCCGCTCGCCCGGCTCGCCTGGAGGGCATGGCGCGCACCAGCCGAGGGGCGGCGACGGCAATCCGGCTCGCTTCGGACCCGGGCAAGTTCCTCTCCACCGTTCAGATCGGGATCACCCTGATCGGGATCGTCGCGGGCGCATATTCCGGTTCCAGCCTGGGCACGCCGGTAGCGCAGCGGCTCCAGGGGCTGTTCGGCCTGGAGGCGGAGACGGCGCAGACTGCCGGCATCGCTTTGGTGATCGCCGTCACCACTTATGCGTCGCTGATCGTCGGAGAGCTGGTTCCCAAGCAGTTCGCGCTCCGATCGCCTGAGCCCATTGCCGCGTTCATGGCGCTGCCGATGCTCTGGCTGAGCCGCATCACCGCGCCGGTGGTCTGGCTGCTGGATCGATCGAGCGCGCTCGTCTTCCGCATCATCGGCCTCAATCGCGAATCGGAAAACCGGGTCACCGCCGAGGAGCTTCACCTGCTCGTCGCCGAAGCCTCCAAGTCGGGCGTGATCGAGGAGCATGAGCGTTCCATCATCTCGGGCGTCGTGCGCCTGGCCGACCGCCCGGTCCGCGAGGTGATGACTCCGCGCACCGATGTCGACTGGCTTGACGTTGCTCTTGACGCTGCGGGCATCCGCGAGGCGCTGCTCCAGACGCCCCACACCCGCCTGCCCGTAGCGGAAGGCTCGATCGATTCGGTGATCGGCGTAGTCCAGGCCCGCGACATCGCCGCCGCACTGTTTCGCGGCGAGGAGCTGGACTTGCGTCGACTGATGCGACCGGCGCCGGTGCTGCCCGACCAGGTCGATGCGATGGACGCTCTCGGCGCGCTGCGCCGTGCCGAAGTTCCGATGGGTCTGGTGCATGACGAATATGGGCATTTCGAGGGAATCGTCACTCCCGCCAACCTGCTCGCCGCCATCGCCGGCGAGTTCGCGTCCGACGCCGAGCCGGGTGAAAATCCGAACCTGATCGTGCGCGAGGACGGTTCGTACCTGGTGTCGGGTCAGATGCCCGCGGATGCGCTCGCCGACCGGATCGGCCTCGAACTCCCCGAGGACCGCGACTATGCGACGGTCGCCGGCCTGGCCCTGGCCGTCCTCAAGCACCTCCCGAACGAAGGCGAGAGCTTCGTCGAGCAGGGCTGGATCTTCGAAATCGTCGACATGGATGGGCGCAAGATCGACAAGCTGCTGGTGCGCCAGCAGGGCTGAGGCCCGAATGCTCCCGGCTGGTTAATCTCAGAGGCGTCCGAACTGCGCCTCGTAACCGGCAGTGTCGCCGTCAGCCAAAAGCCTGGCCTGCTCGATCCACCGGTCGCGTTGCAGCCGCCCCTGGAAACTGCCCAGTTGCCCGTCCAGCGTTGCCGCATCCTGCGGGCTCAATGCCGCCAGCTGGGCGAATCGCGTGATGCCGAGGCTGTTCAACCGGTCGGCCAATTTGGGGCCGACACCCTTCATCCGTGTGAAATCGTCCGCCTGTTCATCCGCCGTCGGCGCAGGCGCGGATGCGGCCACGCTGGCGGGCGAGGCATCCATCGGTCCCGCCGCGGCGATCGCCTCATCGGCAAAAGGCGCAGGATCATGCACCGCATCAGCGGCCGGAGGGCTGGCCGGCAACTCGGCGTCCGCGATCGGTGGAGGGGAAGGGGCAACTGCCGGCTGCGCGCTTACCACAGGATCTGCGGCAGGCGCGGCAGTGCCGGCGTAATGCACCTCGCCGCGCTCCTCCAGTTCCTGGCGGCCCTGCCGGCGTCGCGTCGCCAGCCGCGCGCCCCACCACAGGATCAGCAGTGCCGCCACGACGCCCAGCGCGATCAGCACGAACGGCAGCGTAAGCCAGTCTTCGCCGGCGTTCAGGATCGAAGCCGGGGTCGGCGAGCCCATTTGATCGTTCACGCGCACTCTCCAGGGTTCAAGAAATTCCGTAGCGTCACAACTTCATAACGTCCGAAAAGAGCCCGTCTACCGCTCCATTCTCGAGCATGCGCGGCACTAGTCCTGCCGGGGCGGAACTACCGTCACCCGAGCGCGTACTCAGTCCGCGGGGCGGGTTGCTAGGGAGATTTGTATGAAGGCCCTTTTGGCTGCGGCGGGAGCCGCAATGTTGCTCGCCGGGTGTTCGTCCACCACCGAAGCAGACGCGCCGATGGCTTCGGCCGATCCGATGTCCCCGCTGAGCGCACCGGGCTATATGGCCATGGCCGCGAGTAGCGACATGTTCGAAATCGAATCGAGCCGTCTCGCGCTGCAGCGCTCGCGCAACCCGCAGGTGCGCCAGTTCGCGCAGATGATGATCGACCATCACACCCGCACCACCGCCGACCTGATGGCGGTCGCGCGTCAGACCGGCATGAACCCGCCCCCGCCGCAGATGCTGCCGCCGCAGATGGACGCCATGGCGCGTCTCCAGGCAGCCGGCCCGATGGACTTCGACGCCGCCTACAAGCGTGAGCAGATTGCTGCGCACCAGCAGGCGCTGATGCTCCACCAGAATTACGCGGCTCAAGGTGACATGGAGCCGTTCCGCATGGCCGCGTCGCGCACCGTGCCGATCATCCAGAGCCATCTCGACCAGGCCTATACCCTGCCCGAATACGCGCCGGCTCCCGCGCCGATGCCGGCACCGGCTGGCACCGGTGAGCGGGGCCGTTAAGAGTCACGCATGACCAACTTGACCTTTGCGCGCGCTCGGCCCGTCGGCCGGGTGCGCGCACCTTTGCTGGCGCTGATGCTCGCCGCCGCGCTGCCGCTGTCGCCAAGCCCGGCGGCGGCACAGACCTCGCCCGCGCTGATCGACGCGATCGAAGGTGCCGACGCGTCCTCGCGCGAGATCCGCGCCTTTTACCGCAGCCGCGCCTTCGAGCCGTTGTGGATCCGCGACGGCATGATCGGCCCCGAGGCCGCGACGCTGCTGACGCTGATCGAGACCGCCGAACTCGACGGACTGAACCCCGACAACTATCGCCCCAATACGCTCGCCAAGGCGCTCGACCGCGCGCTCGATGGATCGCCGCGTGACCTGGCCAAGGCCGAGATGCTGTTGTCGCGCGCTTTCGTGGCGCTGGCCCGCGACATGCAGCGGCCGCGCGAGGTCGGCATGCTCTACAACGACGCCGAGCTTGCGGCCCGCCGGATGGAAGCCGACGCGCTGCTGAACCAGGCCGTGCTCGCGCCTTCGCTGCGCCAGCACCTCGAAACGATCGGGTGGATGAACCCGGTCTATGCGCGTCTGCGCAACGCCGCCGCGGCCGAGTATAGCGGCGACTCGCCCGAGGCCGATCTGCGTCTGGTCCGGCTCAACCTCGACCGCGCCCGCGCGCTCCCTACGGATATGGGACGGCGTTACGTTCTCGTTGACGCCGCGGCAGCACGCTTGTGGATGTATGAGGATGGCCGCGTCGCCGGCTCCATGAAGGTGGTGGTCGGCCGCCCGGACCAGCAGACGCCGATGATGGCGGCACTGATCCGCTATGCAAGCGTCAACCCGTATTGGAACGTGCCGCCAGACCTGGTGGCCGAGCGGATCGCTCCCAACGTCCTGCAGGAGGGTGCGCCCTACCTGAAGACCAAGGGCTATCAGGTGCTGTCCGACTGGTCGGACGATGCCAAGGTCGTGCCTGCAGACCAGGTCGACTGGAACGCCGCGGCCAGCAGCGCCGTCCAGCTGCGCGTGCGCCAGCTGCCGGGGCCGAGCAATGCGATGGGCCGAGTGAAGTTCATGTTTCCGAACAAGCTTGGCATCTACCTGCACGACACGCCGCAAAAGACGCTGCTGAAGGAAGAGACCCGGATGTTCAGCGCCGGCTGCGTCCGCCTGGAAGACGCGCCCCGCCTGGCGCGCTGGCTGTTCGGCAAGCCGGTTCCCATGGGGACCGGCAAGCCCGAGCGCCGCGTCGACTTGCCCGAACCGGTGCCGGTCTACATCACCTACCTGACCACCGGGGTCGAGGGTGGCCGCCTGGTCCTGCGCGAGGACGTCTACAACCGCGACGGCGTACAGCTCGCCAGCCGCTGATCGAGTTCCTCCCTCGCCGCCGCGAGGGAGGAACTGCTCACACCCTAGGCCTTTTTGCGCGCCACTTCGCGCCAGCCGATGTCGCGGCGGCAGAAGCCGGTCGGGAAATCCAGTGCGTCCACTGCGCGATACGCCGCGGCCTGGGCTTCGCCGACGCTGGCGCCGGTCGCAGTCACGTTGAGCACGCGTCCGCCGCTCGCCACCAGCTGGCCGCCTTCCATCCGCGTACCCGCCTGGAAGACCCGCGCGCCCGTCGCCTCGGCCTCGGCGATGCCGTTGATGGCACCACCGGCCTCCGCCGTGCCTGGATAGCCGTTCGCCGCCATCACCACGGTGAGCGCCGTGGCGTCGGCGAAGCGCGGGGCAGGGCGGCTGCCCAGCTCACCCTTGGCTGCGGCGATCATCAGGCCGAGCAGATCATCCTCCAGCCTCATCATCAGCACCTGGCACTCGGGGTCGCCGAAGCGGACATTGTACTCGATCAACTTGGGGCCCTGCTTCGTCAGCATCAGGCCGGCATAGAGCACGCCGCAATAAGGCGATCCCATCCGCGCCAGCGCCTCCACCGTGGGCCGCACGATCTCGTCGATCGCCTGTTGCTCCAGCGCCGGCGTCAGCACCGGGGCAGGGCTATATGCGCCCATGCCGCCGGTATTGGGCCCGGTGTCGCCGTCGCCGACGCGCTTGTGGTCCTGCGCCGATCCGAACGGCATCAGGTGCGTGCCGTCGGTCAGCACGAACAGGCTCGCCTCTTCGCCCTCCAGGAACTCTTCGATCACCGCGCTGCCGCCGGGCACCGCAAAGATGCCGCGCACCGCGTCCTCTGCTTCGTCGCGACTGAACGCCACGGTCACGCCCTTGCCGGCTGCCAGGCCATCGGCCTTGATCACCACCGGCAGCGGGAAATCCTCCAGGCTGGCGAGCGCCCCATCGCGCGACTGCACCCGCACATAGCCCGCGGTCGGGATCTTCTCGCGCTTGCACAGATCCTTGGTGAAGCCCTTCGACCCTTCCAGCTGCGCGGCCGCCCGGCTCGGCCCGAACACGCCGATGCCCATGGTGCGCAGATTGTCGGCCAGCCCGTCGACCAGCGGCGCTTCCGGCCCGATCACCACGAAGCCGATCGAGTTGCGCAGGCAGAAATCGATCACCGCGCGCTGATCGCCGACCGCGACATCGGCCAGCGATGCGTGCTGCGCTATTCCCGGATTGCCCGGCGCGGCGTATAGCTTCTCCAGGAGCGGCGACTGTGCCAGCTTCCAAGCGAGCGCATGTTCGCGGCCCCCCGATCCCAATAGCAGGACGTTCATGCCCGACCCCTTTGTTGATACTTCGTTCGGGCGGCTCGTAGCCGAGCCGGTCGCCGGGGACAACGCGCCCGCCATGAGCGTGTCCGAACTCTCGCAGCGGCTCAAGCGCGTGGTCGAGGGAGAGTTCGGCCATGTCCGCCTGCGCGGCGAGATTTCGGGGTGGAAGCGTGCCGCCTCGGGCCACGCCTATCTTTGCCTGAAGGACGCCGACGCGGTGATCGACGGGGTGATGTGGCGCGGCGCCGTCGCCACCATCCCGTTCGCCGCACAGGACGGGCTGGAGGTGGTCGCGACCGGCAAGCTCACCACCTATCCGGGCCGCTCCAAATATCAGGTCGTGATCGAGCGCATGGAGCTCGCCGGCGAGGGCGCGCTGATGGCGCTGTTCGAAAAGCTCAAGGCCAAGCTGGCCGGCGAGGGGCTGTTCGACGCCAAGACCAAGAAGCCGCTACCCTACATGCCACGTACCATTGGCGTGGTGACATCCCCCACTGGCGCGGTGATCCGCGACATCCTCCACCGCCTCGCCGATCGCTTCCCCAGTCATGTGCTGGTCTGGCCGGTGAAGGTACAGGGCGAGGGCGCCGCCGCGGAAGTCGCACGCGCCGTCCGCGGCTTCGACGCGATGCCCGCCGATGGACCGGTGCGTCGCCCCGACCTGCTGATCGTCGCGCGTGGCGGCGGCTCGATCGAGGACCTGTGGGCGTTTAACGAGGAAGTGGTGGTGCGCGCGGTCGCGGACTGCACGATCCCCGTCATTTCGGCGGTCGGGCATGAAACCGACACGAGCCTTTGCGATTTCGCCGCCGATCTGCGCGCGCCCACGCCGACCGCGGCGGCCGAAATGGCGGTGCCGGTGCTCGCCGACGTCCGGCACACTGTCGCCACCCTCGCGCATCGTACGGACCGATGCGTCCGCCGCTATCACGAGCGCGCTGCCGAACGCCTTGCGGCATTGGTGCGGGTGCTGCCGCGGCGGGACGCGTTGCTGGGGCCCCAGCGCCAGCGCATGGACGATCTCGGCGCGCGCCTGGACCGCGCGCTCGAGCGCCGCGTCACCGTGGCACGCTCGCAGCTCGATCGTTCGGCGGGAGCGCTTCGCCCGGCGATGCTCGACCAGCGCCTGCGCGCAGCGAGCGAGCGCCTGACCGGCATTGCCCGCCACCTCGCGCTCGTCCATCCCAACCGGCCGCTGGAAAAAGGCTATGCCTGGGTGGAAGCGCGCGGCAGCGGCAAGGTGATCGGCACCGCCGAAGGTGCCCGCGCGGCACAGGCCGTGACGCTCCACTTCCAGGATGGTCCGGTCGAGGCGCGGGTTGAGCGCAGCGGCGGCAAATCCTACACCGCGCCCAAGCCCGAGCAGCCAAGTCTGCTGTAGATCGAACGGAGCCCCGCATGCTGATGTCCAATGCTTCGCGCGCCGCGCGCCTCCATTATCTCGCCAACAGCTTCCGCGTGCTGTCCCCCGGGGACCATGTCCCGTGCGCAGTGAGCGGCGAGCGGATCCCGCTCGACGAGCTCCGCTACTGGAGCGTCGAGCACCAGCAGGCCTATGCCGACGCGCAGCACGCGGCCAAGGCGCTGGCCCAGGGATGATCCTTCGCCTCGCGGCGCTTTCCGCCCTCGTTCTCGCGCCTGCGCTGCCTTCCGTGGTCGCCAGCGCCCGCGCGCCCAGCGCTTTCGGTCTGTCGCTGCCGCTTACCCAGGGCGCGCTGGCGATCGGCACCGCGCCCCCCGGTACCGTGCAACTGACACTCGACGGCACGCCTGTCGCGTTCGCCGAGGATCGCCGGTTCCTGGTCGCGTTCGACCGGGATGCCGGTCCTGTCGCGGTCCTTTCCGCCCGGCTCGGTGACGGCCGAGAGATCAGGGAGCAACTGCAGGTCGCGCCACGCGCCTGGAACCTGTCGCGGTTGGACCGGCTGCCGAAATACCCCGTTCCCCAGCCCGAATTCGAGCGCGTTCGCCCTTCCGAGCTCGCGCGTATCCAGGCAGCTCGCGCGCTCCAGACCAATGCGCAGGGCTGGCGTCAGCCCTTTTCGTGGCCCACCACCGGCCGCATCTCCACCCTGTTCGGGTCGCAGCGCATCTATGCGGGTGAGCCGGGTGCCTTTCACTCGGGCATCGACATCGCCCGCGCGACCGGCACGCCGGTTCTCGCCCCCGCCGACGGCGTGGTGATCCTGGCCGCCGACCAGCCCTTCACGCTGGAAGGCCATTTGCTGATGATCGACCACGGCATGGGTCTCAACAGCGCCCTCCTCCATTTGTCGCGGATCGACGTGAAGCCGGGCGACCAGGTGCGCCGCGGCCAGCCGATCGGCGCCGTGGGGCGATCCGGCCGCGCGACCGGGCCTCATCTTCATTGGGGCTTGCGATGGCACGATGCCCGCATCGATCCGCTGCTGGTGGCGGGGTCGATGCCTGCCCAATAACCGGGCACCCTCTCGCCGCGTTGTATGATTGGTAAGCGCTGCACTCGGTTCGGCGCAGCAAAGCTGCTCAAACTGTGGCGTTTGGGATACAGAGTGCGAGTGTTATAGGTCGTATAGACACAAGGGTGCTTTACAGCGCCGATACATCGCTTCATCCGGTTCCCAATGCTTTGCGGACGCTGCCTAAAGGTGCGGCGTGCGAAGCGGGGAGACTTTCCGGCAGCCTCAGGCGCCGGTTGGAAACTAAAGAGGGATAAGATGAACCAAACTCAAATCACGCACGGCTTGCGCTGCGGTACGGCGCTTTCCGCGCTGGTGCTCGCGACCGCATTGTCCGTCAGCCCTGCCTTCGCGCAGGACACCACCACCACCGCAGAACCGCAGACCACGGTGGCCCCCCTTGAGGCGGTGCAGGACCAAGCGGCCGAGACCGGCAACGAAGTCGTCGTCACGGGCACGCTGATCCGCAACCCGAACCTCACCTCATCCAGCCCGGTCAACGTGATCGGCCAGGAAGAACTGACGCTGCGTCAAAGCAACGTGGCCGAAGAGGTGCTGCGTTCGCTGCCGGGCGTGGTTCCGAGCATCGGTTCGTCGGTGAACAACGGCAATGGCGGCTCGTCGTTCGTCGATCTTCGCGGCCTTGGCCCTCAGCGCAACCTGGTGCTGCTCAACGGCTCGCGCCTGGTGCCGGCCGACTTCAACGGCCAGGTCAACCTGAACGTCATCCCGCTCGCACTGCTCGAGCGCGTCGACGTGCTGACCGGCGGCGCCACCACCACTTATGGTGCCGACGCGGTGTCGGGCGTGGTCAACTTCATCACCCGCAAGGACTTCTCCGGCGTCGAGCTCAACGCCTCCGAGCAGATCACCGAGCGTGGTGACGGCAACGTCTTCCGCGCTGATTTGACCATGGGCGCCAACCTGGAAGACGGCCGCGGCAATGTGACCGTGAGCCTGGGCTATCAGAAGGCGAAGCCGGTCTACCAGGGCGACCGCGACATCTCGATCTTCCAGGTCGACTCGGTCAGCGGCGATCAGGCCGGTTCGGGCACCACCGTGCCGATCCGCATGAACCTGGGCAACGGCCTGGGCACCCGCCAGCTCGATCCGGCGACCGGGGCGCTGGTTCCGACCTACGCGTTCTTCAACTTCAACCCGTACAACGTCTTCCAGACCCCGTTCGAGCGCTACAGCCTGTTCGTGAACGGCCGCTACGAGCTCGCCGACGGCATCGAAGCGTATAGCGAAGGCCTGTTCTCGAAGACCAAGGTCTCGACCGTGATCGCGCCGTCGGGCACGTTCGGTCTGACCTTCGCCATCCCCTTCAGCAACCCGTATCTGCCGACCGCGATCCGCAACGAAGCGCTTGCGCAGCGTGCGGCGCAGTGCGCCGGCACGGGCGTGAACTGCGCCCCGGTCACTGCGACCGATACCTTCTCGGCCGCGCTGTCGCGTCGTTTCGTGGAAGGCGGCTCGCGTATCTCCGAATACACGACCCAGCTGTTCCAGGGTCGCGTCGGTGTGCGTGGCGACCTGAGCGAGCATCTCAGCTTCGACGTGTCGGGCAGCTATGGTGAGAGCGAGAACACCTCGCGCAGCACCGGCCAGGGCCTGGCATCGCGGGTTCAGGCGGCACTGCTCGCCAGCAACACCACGAGCTGCTTCAACGGCGATCCGGCCTGCGTTCCGCTCAACCTGTTCGGCGCTGCCGGCTCGATCACGCCCGCGCAGTTCGCGTACCTGAACATCCCGACCACCTCGGCGACCAAGACCTCGCTGGGTGCAGCGCGGGCGGTTCTGTCGGGCGACTTCGGCCTGGTCAGCCCGGGTGCGACCGACGCCGTCGGCTTTGCCGTCGGTGCCGAATATCGCCGCTACACCGCGGAGAGCACGTCCGACCTGTCGAGCCAGACCCCGGACGAAGTGCTGGGCGCCGGCGCGGCGAACCCGGACTCGCGCGGCGAGTATAACGTCAAGGAAGCTTTCGCCGAATTGATCGCCCCGCTGATCCAGAACCGGCCGTTCTTCCACAACCTGACCCTGGAACTGGGCGCACGCTATTCGGACTATTCGACGGCGGGCACCAACTGGACCTGGAAGGCTGGCGGTAACTGGGAGCCCACGGACTGGCTCAAGGTCCGCGGCAACTACCAGAAGGCGGCACGTGCGCCCAACATCAGCGAGCTGTTCAGCCCGCAGATCACCGGCCTCGACAACTTCGCCAGCGACCCCTGCCAGGGCTCCGCGCCGACGACCAACGCCCAGCTCCGCGCGATCTGTATCGCCCAGGGCGCACCGGCATCGTCGATCGGCAACATCGAGGCGGAACCTTCGGCCCAGCCGAACAACCGCAGCGGCGGCAACCTGAACCTGGGCGTGGAAAAGGCGACGACCTGGACCGCGGGCCTCGTCATCAATCCCGACTTCGTGCCGGGCCTGACGATCAGCGCCGATTACTACAACATCAAGGTCGACGACGCGATCAGCCAGCCGTCGTTCGGCGATGCGCTGAACGCCTGCTTCCTCGAAGCGAACAACCCAGGTCTCAGCGCCACCAACCCGGCCTGCACCGCGATCCGGCGCAATCCGGCCACGGGTGGCCTGTTCGGTACGGCCGCAGCCTTTGTGCCGCTGCCCTACTCGAACTCGGGCCGCATCCGCACCGACGGTGTCGACCTGACGGTCAACTATCGCCGCGATATCGGCTTCGCGAAGCTCGACCTCAACTTCTCGGGCAACTGGACCAACTCGTCGCGCTTCCAGGCGACCCCGGCGTCGGTCGAGCGTGAATGCGTCGGCTATTACAGCAACAGCTGCGGTAGCCCGGGTGCCGGCATCAACTTCCGGGGTTCGATCCAGCCGAAGTGGAGCTTCAACCAGCGCACCACGCTGGGCTTCGGCGGCATCGATCTCTCGCTGCTGTGGCGCTATGTCGACAAGATGGACTATGAGCCGCTTGCCGTTCAGGAGCTGCTTGGCGACAACAACGCCGACACCGATCCGCCCGCGGAGCAGTTCCGCCACATCAAGGCGGCGCACTATTTCGATCTGGCGACTCGCTTCGCGGCGACCGACAATTTCGATCTGACCGTGACTGTCACGAACCTGTTCGACCGTGATCCGCCGCTCGTCGGCAACACCATCGGCTCGACCTCGTTCAACAGCGGCAACACCTATCCGTCGACCTACGACGCGCTGGGCCGCCGCTTCGCGTTCGGTGCGAAGCTGAAGTTCTGATCGGGCTTTAAAGCCCAAACGAAGAGGGGCGGACCGCAAGGTCCGCCCCTTTTTCGTTCGGCTTCCGAACTGCGCCGCGGCGCGGCCGGATCCCGTTCAGCCCACAGGGCGTTGCGAATTGACCGGCGTGCGATCGCGCATGCGGTTCAGTTCGATATCGTCGCGGCGGTCCAGCGCGCGCCACTCCGCGTCGGTATGGCAGACCCGCTTCTTCTTGACGTTGGAGCCGGTCTCGAAGGAGCTGCGGCATCGCATTTTCGGAGCGTCGGGCGGTGTCGCGGGTGCTGCGGATGCCGTCGTCTGAACGGCGGCGAGAAGAAGAAAGCCAATCATCGGATCCTCCGTGGAACTGGCGTCAGCGTCCCACAGTAGAGGAGGGGAGGCAAGACGCTGCGCTTGCAGCCTCGCCTCCCTCTCGACGATCCCGAGGCGCCGCTCAGCTGACGCTGAGCTTCAGCGCCCCATCGCCTTCGTCGACCGTTACCGTCGATCCATCCTTCACATCGCCGCGCAGGATCAGGTCGGCGAGCGGATCCTGCAGATAACGCTGTACCGCCCGCTTGAGCGGCCGCGCGCCATAGACGGGATCGTATCCCACGCGCCCCAGCCAAGCCCGCGCGGCGTCGCTCAGGATGATGCCGATCTTGCGGTCCTTGAGCAGCTTCGCCACGCGCCCGACCTGAATGTCGACGATCGGCGCCATATGGTCGGCAGCCAGCCGGTGGAACAGGATGATCTCGTCCAGCCGGTTGAGGAACTCGGGGCGGAAATGGCCCCGGACGATGTCCATCACCTGGGGTTCGACATCCTCGACCTTCTGCCCGTCGGCCAGGTTGGTCAGATATTGCGACCCGAGGTTCGACGTCAGGATGATGATCGTGTTCGAGAAGTCGACCGTGCGGCCCTGCCCGTCGGTCAGACGTCCGTCGTCGAGCACCTGGAGCAGCACGTTGAACACGTCGCCATGTGCCTTCTCGACTTCGTCGAACAGCACCACCTGATACGGCCGGCGGCGAACCGCTTCGGTTAGAACACCACCTTCCTCATAACCGACATAGCCCGGAGGGGCGCCGAGCAGTCGAGCGACCGAGTGCTTCTCCATGAACTCGCTCATGTCGATCCGCACCATCGCGTTCGGATCGTCGAACAGGAATTCGGCCAGCGCCTTGGTCAGTTCGGTCTTGCCGACGCCCGTTGGCCCCAGGAACAGAAACGATCCCAGTGGCCGGTTCGGATCCTGCAGGCCCGCGCGCGAGCGCCGCACCGCCGTGGCCACGGCCTTCACCGCGTCGGCCTGGCCGATCACGCGCTTGGCCAGCTGTTCTTCCATGTGCAGGAGCTTCTCGCGCTCGCCCTCCAGCATCTTGTCGACCGGGATGCCGGTCCACCGTGCCACGACTCCGGCGATGTCCTCGGCCGTGACTTCCTCGCGCAGCATCGCGTCCTTGGTGGTGGTCTGGGCCTCCTCTAGCTGGCGAGTCAGCGCCGGGATGGTGCCGTAGTTCAGCTCGGCCATCTTGCCGAGATCGCCGGCACGCTGCGCCTGCTCCAGTTCGATCCGGGCCGCGTCCAGCTGCTCCTTGACGCGTGCTTCGGCGTTGATCTTGTCCTTCTCCGCCTGCCAGCGTCCGGTCAGTTCGCCCGACTGCGCCTCCAGGCTGACAAGCTCGGCCTCAAGGTTCGCGAGCCGATCCTTGGACGCGGCGTCGGTTTCCTTCTTCAGCGCCTCGCGCTCGATCTTGAGTTGGATGATGCGGCGGTCGAGATTCTCGATCTCCTCGGGCTTCGACTCGACTTCCATGCGGATGCGGCTCGCCGCCTCGTCCATCAGGTCGATCGCCTTGTCGGGCAGGAAACGGTCGGTGATGTAGCGGTTGGACAAGGTCGCCGCGCTGACGATCGACGCGTCGGTGATGCGCACGCCGTGGTGCAGCTCGTATTTCTCCTTCAGGCCGCGCAGGATCGAGATCGTATCCTCGACCGTCGGCTCGCCGACGAACACCGGCTGGAAGCGCCGCTGCAGCGCCGGGTCCTTTTCGACATACTTCCGATATTCATCGAGCGTGGTCGCGCCGATGCAATGCAGCTCGCCGCGGGCCAGCGCCGGCTTGAGCAGATTGCCGGCGTCCATCGCGCCTTCCGATTTACCCGCGCCGATCAGCTGGTGCATCTCGTCGATGAACAGGATGATGTCGCCTTCGCCGGCCTTCACTTCGTCGAGCACGCCCTTCAGCCGCTCCTCGAACTCGCCGCGATATTTGGCGCCGGCGATCAGCGAGCCCATGTCGAGCGACATCAGCGTGCGGTTCTTGAGGTTGTCCGGCACGTCGCCATTGGCGATGCGCAGCGCCAGGCCCTCGGCGATGGCGGTCTTGCCCACGCCCGGTTCGCCGATCAGCACCGGATTGTTCTTGGTGCGGCGCGCCAGGATCTGGATGGTGCGGCGGATCTCTTCATCGCGGCCGATCACCGGATCGAGCTTGCCGTCGCGTGCGGCCTGGGTCAGGTCGCGGGCGAACTTCTTGAGCGCGTCGTAGCGGTCCTCGGCACCTGCGGTGTCGGCGGTACGCCCGCCGCGCAGCTTGTCGATCGCGGCGTTCAGGTTCTGCGGCGTCACGCCGGCAGCCGCCAACGCCTTGCCCGCCGCAGTTGTCGAGCCCAACGTCAGCGCCAGCAGCATCCGCTCGACCGTGACGAAGCTGTCGCCTGCCTTCGCGGCGACCTGCTCGGCCGTGTCCAGCGTCCGCACCAGATCGTTGTCGAGCCCAGGCGATTGCTGCGCCCCGCTGCCGCTGACGGCGGGGATCTTAGCCAGTGCCGCGTCGGTCTCTCCAGTGGCGCGGCGTGCGTCGCCGCCCGCAGCCTGGATCAGCCCCGATGCCATGCCCTGTTCGTCTTCGAGCAGTGCCTTCAAAAGATGTTCGGGCGAGATCCGCTGATGGCTCATGCGGATGGCCACGGTTTGCGCCGACTGAAGAAAGCCCTTGGCGCGGTCGGAGAATTTCTCGAGGTTCATGTGTCCCCCTATTGGTTACCGGGTGAAGGTAGTGTTGCCATTTGGCCACACAAGGGTCGGATCGGATCAGTTCGTTGGCCGCGGAGCCTTGGGTGAGCCCTTGGCGTAGCGCTCGCCGAAGCTGTTGCCCGAATACCAGCGTGGCGCCTCCGCGGCATCGGCGATTTCGCGTGCGATACGGTAGTTGAGCTGCGCGAACTTGGCTCCGGCCTGCCAGTTCAGCCCTTGACCGGCCTCGTCGGACACGCGGTGGTAGCGCGTCTTCAGAAAGCTCCGGAACGCCGCCTCGCCGCCGTTCTTGAACCCGGTCATCAGGAACACCGACGGCACGCCTTGTTTGACGAAGCTGTAATGGTCGGAGCGGACGAAGAACCCCTCCTGCGGCATGGGATCGGGCGACAGCGCCACGCCCATGCTCGCGCCGGCCCGGGCGACGATCGGCCCCAGCGTCGAGTGCTCGGCCCCGAACGCCACGACGTCCTGGAAGTCGTAGAGCAGGATCGGCATGTCCAGGTTGACGTCCGCCACCACCGTGCCGCCGCCTACCGGGTGCCGCGCCAGATAATCGGACCCCAGCAACCCCTTCTCCTCGGCGGTGAGGGCGGCGAACAGGATCGACCGCTTCGGGCGCACGCCGCTTTTGGCAAAGGCCCGCGCGGCCTCCAGCATTGTCGCGACGCCGGCGGCGTTATCCATGGCGCCGTTGAAGATCTGGTCGCCCTTGCGGCCGTGGTCGCGTCCCACATGATCCAGATGCGCGCTCAGCACGACATAGTCGCCGGCCAGCCTGGGGTCCGACCCAGGAAGCAGGCCGAGCACGTTGGCGCTGCGAAGCAGCTTCACTCGGCTGGTCCGCTCGATGCGTACCCGCTGCGCCAAGGCAAAGCCTCGCGCGCCGGAAAAGGCCTGGTCGGCGGAGCCGGGCGCGCCGGCGAACAACGCCCGCGCCGCCGCGCCCTTCACATAGGCGCTGGCATGCAGCCCCGGGCCGGCATCCCCCGGATTGCCATCCGGCCCGAGCCACTCGGTCCTGGCCCGCAGCAGATAACTACCCGATGCCTCCCAGCGGAAGCGGTCGGTCTCGTCCTGTGGCGTCACCAGCTGGATCAGTCCCAGCGCGCCCTGGCGGGCGGCGATCCGTACCTTGTTGCCGCTCCCGCCGAGCAGCGCGACCGCGAACTTGCCGCGCACGTCCAGCCCGGCATAGTCCGCCTCCATCCCACGCCCGACGAACACCGCGGCCCCCTCGACGGCCTGGGTCTTGCTCCCGAAGCGCGGGGTCGGCGCGATCAGCACGTCTTCGCGGTTGAGGAAGCGCCTGGCTCCCACCGTCACCGATGCGGGCTTGGCCTCGTCCAGTTCGAATTGCGCGATCGGCACTTGCTGGTACCAGCCGCCGTCGCTGCCGCCCGGCTTCAGCCCCAGCGCCGCGAATCGCTCGGCGACATAGCGCGCGGCCATTTCGTATCCGTCGCTTCCCGCCTCCCGCCCTTCGAGTTGGTCGCTGGCGAGGAACTCGACGTGCTTGCGGACGGCGTCGGCGCTGAACGCCGGCGCCTGCTGGCCCGCCGCGGGGAGCGCGGCAAGGCCGAGCAGAAGCACGAGCAGGACAGGCACACGCAACAAAATGTCTCCGGCACGACGCGGGACGTTCAGGCTAGCCGCAAAATCCCGGGCCGCAAGCTTGCGGACGCAACGCCCCCTGTTATGCTCGGGCATCACACGTCCCCGGGGGATTTCCGATGAAGCCGTTTCTGATGTTCTGCAGCGCCGCGACTTGCGCGCTCGCCACCGCCACGCTCGCACCCGCCGCCACCGCCCAGACGCAGGCGGGGACGGCCAAGCCGGTGCCGGTCGCCACGCTGGTGAAGCAGGTCGACGTGCCGTATGAAAGCTTCACCCTGGCCAACGGCTTGAAGGTCATCGTCCACACCGACCGCAAGGCGCCGATCGTCGCGGTCTCGACCTGGTACGATGTCGGCTCCAAGCACGAGCCCCAGGGCAAGACCGGCTTCGCGCACCTGTTCGAGCATCTGATGTTCAACGGTTCCGAGAACGCTCCCGGCGACTTCTTCGAGCCGCTCAAGCAGGTCGGTGCCACCGATTTCAACGGCACCACCAGCTTCGACCGCACCAACTATTTCGAAACCGTCCCCAAGCAGGCGCTCGACCGCGCCTTGTTCCTCGAGAGCGACCGCATGGGCTATCTGCTCGGCGCGATCACCCAAAGCGTGCTCGACGAGCAGCGCGGCGTCGTCCAGAACGAGAAGCGTCAGGGCGACAACCAACCTTATGGCCTGGTCTATTACAAGGTGCTCGAGGAGCTGCTCGGCGGCACGCCTTATGGCCACAACGTCATCGGATCGATGGAGGATCTCGACGCTGCTAGCCTGGAGGACGTGAAGAACTGGTTCCGCTCGCACTATGGCCCGAACAACGCCGTGCTGGTGCTCGCCGGCGACATCGACGCCAAGAGAGCGCGCCCGCTGGTCGAGAAGTATTTCGGTGGCATCAAGGCCGGGCCTGAGAGCCGTCTCCCGGCGACCACCGTGCCGACGCTGGCGCAGGCGAAGACCGTGACGATGAAGGACCGCGTCGCTGCGACCATGATCATGAAGAGCTGGGCGGTGCCTGGGCTCAACGATGCCGAGGCCGTGCCGCTCGACGTGTTCGGCGAAGTGCTGGGCGGCCTTGCCAGCTCGCGGCTCGACAACGCGCTGGTCCGCAAGGACAAGACCGCCGTCCAGGTCTCGGCCGGGGTGCAGTCGATGTCGCAGCTCGGCATGTTCACCGTGCAGGCGATCGTGAAGCCCGGGGTCGATGCCGCAGTCGTCAGCAAGCGTCTCGACGAGATCCTCGCCGACCTGATCCAGAACGGTCCCACCGCCGACGAAGTCCAGCGGGTCGCCACCACCAACGTGTCGCAGCGCATCGCCGGCCTGGAATCGGTCGGCGGCTTCGGCGGCAAGGCCGTGGCGCTGGCGTCGGGCGAGCTCTATTCGAACGATCCTTTGTTCTTCAAGAAGCAGCTCGAGGCGATGGCCCGCGTCACTCCGGCCCAGGTCAAGGCGGCCGGCGCCAAGTGGCTGACGCGCCCGGCACTCACGATCATCGTCGAGAACGGCCAGCGCGAGGGGTATCAGGAGGCCCAGGCGGTCGCGGTTAAGCCCGCAGCTCCCGCCGCCCAGGCAGAGCCGGTCAATGGCACGCGCGGCGCGTTGCCCGATGTCGCCGCGGTCACCGACCTCGACTTCCCCGATGTCAGCCGCACCAAGCTCTCGAGCGGCATCGAGCTGGTCTATGCCCAGCGCAAGGCCGTGCCGATCACGCAGGTGGCGATGAGCTTCGACGCCGGGATCGTCGCCGATCCCGACAACAAGCTCGGCACCCAAGGGCTGACTCTGTCGCTGCTCGACGAAGGCACCACCACCAAGGACTCGATCGCGATCGCCGAAGCGCGCGAGCGGCTGGGCGCCAGCATCAGTGCGGGCAGCTCCAGCGACCGGACCTATCTGACGCTCGGCACGCCCAGCGCCAACCTCGCCGGATCGGTCGACCTGTTCGCCGATGTGGTCCGCAACCCGGCTTTCGCCCCCGCCGAGGTGGAGCGGGTGCGAGCGCAGATGCTGGCCGGGATCGCCCAGGAGCTGACGAGCCCCCAGGGCCTGGCCAGCCGCGCGCTGCCGCCGCTGATCTATGGCAAGGGCAATCCCTACGCCAAGCTCGCCGCCGGCTCGGGCGACCCTGCCGCGGTCAAGGCGCTGACTCGCGCCGACTTGGTCGCCTTCTACCGCGCCTGGATCCGCCCCGATAAGGCGACGATCTACGTCGTCAGCGATCGCCCGCTGGCCGAGGTGAAGGCGGCGCTCGACGCCCGCTTCGGCAATTGGCAGGGGCAGGGACCTGCGGGCACGAAGGCGTTCACCGTCGCCGCCCGTCAGGCCGCGCCCAAGATCCTGCTGATCGACCGCCCGGACTCGCCCCAGTCGCTGATCATGGCGGGCCAGATGACTGCGCTCGATCCCGCGAGCGAGCTGCTGCCGCAGCTCACCGCGAACCAGGTGCTCGGCTCGGGCTTCCTGTCGCGGATCAACATGGAGCTGCGCGAGAACAAGCATTGGTCGTACGGCGCACGCGGCGGCTATGGCTGGATGGAGAAGGCAGTGCCCTACACCATCAGCGCGCCGGTCCAGGCCGACCGCACCGGCGATTCGATCAAGGCGATCCAGGAGCAGGTGCGCGGCTTCCTGACGACCAAGGGAGTGACTCAAGCGGAGCTGACGCGCGAGATCAACGGCACGACTCGCGAGCTTGCCGGGCGCTTCGAAACCTCGGGCGCGGTGCTGAGCGCGATGCAGGAAAACGACCTGCGCCACCGCCCGGACAATTTCTACGACACCGTCGCGCAAAAATATCGGACCATGACCGTGCAGCAGCTCGACGCTGCGGCACGCGGGGCTCTGGACCCGAACAAGTTCGTCTACGTTGTGGTGGGCGACGCCGCGAAGGTGAAGCCGCAGCTTGACAGCCTCGGCCTGCCTGTCGAGGTGGTTCCCGCAGCGGCGCTGGCGACCTCCGCCACCGCCGCATCGAAATAATGGAGAGAAGCATGGCGAACGTGGACGGCAACTGGAACACGGTGACCAAGTCGCCAATGGGTGATCAGCAGGCGACGCTGAGCGTCCAGAGCAACGGCGACAGCTTCACCGGCACCTTCTCGGGCGGCCTCGGCACGACCGACATCAAGGACGGCAAGGTCAACGGCGACACGCTGACCTTCACGCTCGACATCACCGTGCCGATGCCGATGAGCCTGACGGTGGAAGCCACGGCGGAAGGCGACAATCTGAACGGCACCGTGACCGCGGGCGCGTTCGGCAGCTTCCCGATCACCGGCACCCGCGCCTGAGCTTCGCTCAGCCCTGAAACGATCAGGCCCGCTTCCGAAAGGAGGCGGGCCTTTTTGGTGTGTGCGAAGTTCCGGGCGCACGGTTTCTTGTCACCCCGGGCTTGACCCGGGGTCCCGCTTCTTTCTTCCTGTGCCGATGGGGCATGGCGGCTGGGTGTACGTCATGGCGGACCGCTACCGGGGCACGATGTATGTCGGCGTTACGGCCGACATCGCGGCCCGCGTCCATCACCATAGCCCATAAGAAGCGGATAAACGCTGGCAACGCGAGTGGAAGTTCGCCCTGATCGAACTCGGCAACTCGGAGTGGCGCGATCTATTCTACACACTCGCCTGAAGCAGAAGAAGCGGGACCCCGGCTCAAGGCCGGGGTGACAGTGGGAGAGTAGCCTATAAGGAAGCTGAGCTCTGGTACCTTCACCTTCCTATGCCGTCACCCCGGGGTCTCTGCTTCTTCCTTGTCCCACGCCAACGCTGCCCCGCCCGAATATAGCCTTTAGCTGCGCACCACCCGCGTCCAATGCCCCATTTTCCGCCCGGGCCGGACATCGCCCTTGCCGTACAGGTGCAGATGCACGCCCGGCTCGGCCAGCAGCGCCGCCCAGTCATCGGCTTCGTCGCCGATCAGGTTGCCCATTTCCACGCGCGTGCCGGTGAGTGCCGTCGATCCCAGCGGCAGCCCGCAGATCGCGCGGATATGGTTCTCGAACTGCGACGTCTCGGCGCCTTCGATCGTCCAGTGCCCCGAATTGTGCACGCGCGGCGCCATCTCGTTGAACACCGGGCCGTCTGGAGTGGCGAAGAACTCCAGCGTCAGCACGCCGACATGATCGAGCGCATCGGCGACGCGCCCGGCAAGTGCCGCCGCCTCTGTCCAGTGCCGCGCGATTTCGGCAGGCGCGGGCAGCGTCGATCGCGCCAGGATGCCGTCGCGATGCTCGTTCCACGGCGGCGGATAGCTGGTCAGCGATCCGTCGAGCCCGCGCACGGTGATGATCGAGAATTCGTGGCTGAACTCGACGAACCCCTCCAGGATCGCCGGACGTTCGCCGATCTCGGCCCAAGCGGCTTCGGCATCGGCGGCATCGTGGATGCGGACCTGGCCCTTGCCGTCATAGCCCAGTCGCAGCGTCTTGAGGATCGCCGGCGCGCCGATCGTCGCGACTGCGTCCAGCAGCTCCTCGCGCGTCGTCACCAGCGCCCAGGGAGCGGTGCGCCCGCCCAGATCGCCGACGAAGGCCTTTTCACGCGCGCGGTCCTGGGCGATCTCCAGGCTCTTGGCGCCCGGCCGCACCGGCACCTTGCCGGCGAGATAGGTCACCGGCCCCAAAGCGACATTCTCGAACTCATAGGTGACGACGTCGGCCTGCGCGGCCATCTCGTCGAGAACGATGCGGCTATGATAATCCGCGCGGGTGAAGCTGGAAGCGGTTTGCGCCGCGACGCTTTCGTCATCGGGCGCTAAAATGTGGGTGCGGTAGCCGAGCTGCGCCGCCGCTACCGCGAGCATCCGCCCGAGCTGGCCGCCGCCAAGAATGCCGATCGTCGAGCCGGGCGGCAGGAGTGCTGAAGGCGCGCTCATCGGGGATCCACTGCGACGCTGTCGGTCTGCGCCGCGCGCCAGGCCTTGAGCCGCTCGGCGAGCGCGTCGTCGCTGGTCGCCAGGATCGCGGCGGCGAGGAGTCCGGCATTGATCGCGCCGGCCTTGCCGATCGCCAGCGTGCCCACCGGAACGCCGCCCGGCATCTGCACGATCGAGTACAGGCTATCGACACCCTTCAGCGCCTTTGACTCCACCGGTACGCCGAGCACCGGCAAATGCGTCATCGCGGCGGCCATGCCCGGTAGATGCGCCGCGCCGCCCGCGCCGGCGATCACGACCTTGAGTCCGCGGTCCACGGCGCCCGTCGCATAATCATACAGCCGCTGCGGGGTGCGGTGCGCCGACACCACCTTGGTCTCGTGCGCGACGCCCAGCGCGTCGAGCGTCTCGCTGGCATGGCGCATCGTCTCCCAGTCGGAGGTGCTGCCCATGATGATGCCGACTAGAGGTGCGTCCGACATGCTGTCCCCGTGCTTGCGGAAGCGTGGGTTGTTAGTGGGGGAGGAAGGGGAGGGCAATCCTCCCCCTCTTCAAATCCTCCCCGAAACGGGGAGGGGAACCAGCCGCAGGCTGGTGGAGGGGCTCTCCACATCGGAGGACGCTTGTGGCGCTCCCCCTCCACCACGCCCTGCGGGCGCGGTCCCCCTCCCCGTATCGGGGAGGATCTAGAAGCTTACCGCTCGCTCAGATAATAGCGATCGGTCGCCTTTAGCGCCTCGTCCAGCTCGTACACGATCGGCTGCCCGGTCGGGATTTCGAGCCCGGTGATCTCGTCGTCCGAAATCCCCGAGAGGTGCTTGACCAGCGCGCGCAGCGAATTCCCGTGCGCGGAGACCAGCACCCGCTTGCCCGCGCGGATCTCCGGCACGATGCGCGCCTCCCAGTACGGCAGCACCCGCGCGATCGTGTCCTTCAGGCTCTCGGTCTGCGGGATCGCCACGCCCTTGTAGCGCTCGTCCTTGGCCAGATCCCAGGCCGAGCCTTCTTCGGGCAGCGGCGGCGGCACGTCGAAGCTGCGGCGCCAGATCTTGACCTGATCGTCGCCGTGCAGCGCCGCGGTCTCGGCCTTGTTGAGGCCGGTCAGCCCGCCATAATGCCGCTCGTTCAGCCGCCAGTCCTTTTCGGTGGGCAGCCACAGTCGGCCCATCGCCTCCAGTGCCAGGTTGAGCGTCTTGATCGCACGCGTCTGGAAGCTGGTGAAGGTCAGGTCGAAGTCGAGCCCCTTCTCCTTCATCAGCTCGCCCGCGGCCCAGGCTTCCTGCTCCCCCTGCTCGGTAAGGTTGACGTCCCACCAGCCGGTGAAGCGGTTCTCCAAATTCCACGACGACTGGCCGTGGCGGATCAGGACGAGCTTGGGCATGGGACCTCCTTGCAATGACTTGGGCAGGTCCTTAGCGGCTGGGGCGGGGCGGGCAAGCTGGCGGAGTGGTGACAATGGCGATCGTGCGGCAGACCATGGTCTATGACGGCCCCGGCGGCCCCTTCGAGGGCGTCGCGGCATGGGACGACGCGGTCGAGGGCCCACGCCCCGCCGTGCTGGTCGTGCCCAATGTCCTGGGGCAGAAGGAAGCCGACAACGCCAAGGCCGAGGATCTAGCCAGGCTCGGCTATGTCGCGCTTGCCGCGGACGTGTTCGGCCAGGGCCGGCGCAAGACGCACCAGTCCGACGATGTCGCCGAGTATATGAATGCGCTCAACGCCGACCGCGCACTGCTCCGCGACCGGCTCGCCGCCTCGCTCGCGGCGCTGACCGCGCTGCCCCAGGCCGATCCGGGCAAGGCCGCGGCGATCGGCTTCTGCTTCGGCGGCAAGTGCGTCCTCGACATGGCCCGCGCCGGGCTGCCGATCCTGGGCGGCGTCTCGTTCCACGGCGTTTACGACCGACCCGATTATGCCAATGTCTCGCCGATCACCGCCAAGCTGCTGCTATGCCATGGCTGGAACGACCCGATTGCGCCACCCGAGGTGACGGTGGCGCTCGCGCAGGAACTGACCGACAGCGGCGCCGACTGGCAGCTCCACGCTTATGGCCATGCCGGCCACGCCTTCACGGATGTCGACCGCAAGGGCGGGGCCAACCCGAACCTGGCCTATGAGCCGCGCGCCGACCGCCGCAGCTGGGCGGCGATGACGGCGTTCCTGGAGGAATTGTTCGGCTGATCTACCCGCGCGTCACTGCTGCGCCAGATAGGCGCGCAGGTCGTCGCACCCGCCGATCCGCTCCTCGCCGATGAACACCAGCGGCGTGGTCGTCAGGCCGTGCTCGTCCTTGAACGCCTCGACCTCGTCGCGGGTGGTGAGATGGTGATCGTCCACCTGGAAGCCATGCTCCTCCAGCATCTCCTTGGCGCGCACGCCAAAGGGGCAGACATGGTCGGGGAGCACCATCCGGTGCAGCGTCGCGCTTCGTTCTTCAGTCATGGATGCGCAACTTATCAGGCCGTGGAGGCGTTCCGCCCAACCCACCTAAAACCACGATTTCAGGAACTTAGCCGATGCGCTTTCTTGTCGCCGAATGCGAGCCGCCCGAAGCGCGCGAGAGGCGCAGGGAAAGTGTCGGCCGCAGTTCGGGCGAAACCTATCTGGCGGTTCTGCACAAGCTGGCCCCCGGCGCGGAGTGCGACCGGCTGAAGCCCACCGACAGCCGCGCCGAAATACCCAGCCGCGAAACGCTCACCGGCTATGACGCGGTGTTCCTCACCGGATCGCCGCTGCATTTGTGGCAGGACAGTCCTGAGGCGCGCCGGCAGATCGACTTCATGCACAGGGTCTTCGCGTCGGGTACGCCATCCTTCGGCTCCTGCGCGGGGCTCCAGGTCGCCTGCGTCGCCGCGGGCGGCAAGGTCCGTTCGATGGGCAAGCGCCGCGAGGCCGGCTTCGCCCGTCGCCTGGCCGCGACGGAGGCGGGCCGCAGCCACCCGCTGCTGGCAGGCCGCCCGCCCAGCTACGATGCCCCGGCGATCCACACCGACGAAGTCGAACAACTCCCCGAAGGCGCAACCCTGCTCGCCGGCAATCGCGTGACCGCCGTCCAGGCTGCCGAGATACGCTGCGGCGAAGGCGTGTTCTGGGGCGTCCAGTACCATCCCGAGATATCGCTGCGCGAAGTCGCCGCGGCGCTGCGGCGCCAGGCGAGCGACCTGCTCGAATGCGGGCTGGCAAGGACCGAAGCCGATATCGACGGCCTCGCGGCGCAAGTCGATGCGCTTCACGAGGAGCCCGAACGCGCCGACCTGGCTTGGCGGCTCGGCCTGGACGACCAGGTCACCGATCCCGGGCAGCGCACCCGCGAGCTCCGCAACTTCATCGAGCATCTGGTGAGGCCGACGCGTCTTCGGCGCGGGAGAGGCTAGATCACCCGCGTCATGAACCGGCTGAACGGATCGGCCGCCGGATAGCCGGCCAGCGGCGCGCAGTCGGTGAAGCCGAATTGCCGGTACAGCCCGTGCGCTGCCTCGAAGGCGGGCCCGGTGCCGGTCTCCAGGCTTAGCCGGGTATATCCCCGTTCCCGCGCGACCTGGAGGATGTGGCGCAACAACGCGGCGCCGGTGCCGCGGCGCAGATGCTCCGGGTGAGTGCGCATCGACTTGATCTCGCCGTGCGCCGCGTCGACCTCCCGCAGCGCCGCGCAGCCGAGCAACTGCGCACCGTCCCACGCCGCCCAGAAGCGGATGTCCGGTTGCTGCAGGCGGCTGGTGTCGAGCGCGTGGACACTGTCGGGAGGGGAGTGGGCGCGCATGCTGTCGAGATGCAGCTGCAGCAGCGCCACCACCTGGGGATAGTCGAGGCCCCCCTCCCGGACTTCCATCAGATCTCGTCGATCATGCCGGCGAGCGTGTCGATCGAGGCATGCGCCAGCACCTTGCACCGCGCCGGCGACCAGGCGAACTCGGGGTCGGCGTTGGCGTCATGGTCCTTGAACGGCATCTCCAGCGTCATCGCCACAGCGCCAAAGCGCTCGGCAAGCTGGTTGGTCGACATCGACAGGTTGGCGGTGCCGGGGCTCGACTTCTCATAACCCAGATCGAGCTGGAACTCGGGCGTCTGCGCCGCCAGGCGGCGGCCATATTCGTAGAACTTCTCGCCATGCGCGTCGGTCCAGCTGGGAATGCCCTCATATCCTGCCAGGAAATTGGCGGGTATCGCCTCGTCGCCGTGCACGTCCATCGCGAAGTCGACGCCGGTCTCGTCCATGCGGGCGCGCACGCACAGCACTTCAGGGCTGCGCTCGGGCGTGGGCGTATGCCATTCGCGGTTCAAGTTCACGCCGGCGGCATTGGTGCGCAGATGCCCGCGCCGCGACCCGTCCGGGTTCATGTTGGGCACCAGGTGGAACGTGGCTTTCCGGCGCAGCGCCTGCGCGTTCGCATTGTCGGCGTCGGTGAGCTTTTCCAGCAGCCCTTCCATGAACCACTCGGCCATCGTCTCGCCGGGATGCTGGCGAGCATAGAACCATATCTGCTTGGGACCCTCGCCCACGCTCAGATAATCGATCGCCTGTCCGTCCAGGCTGGTGCCGAGCTGGCGGTGCGACACGCCGGGCTGCGCCGCGATCCGCGCGACCAAATCGTGGTGTCGCTCCATCGAATATGGCGCGAAATACGCGAACCAGATCACGTCGCTGTCGATGGTGCGGGTGAACTCCAGCACGCCGTTGGCATAGCTGGTGTCGGTCGTTCGCCACGCCTCGCGGTCGGTGCTCCAGCGCGTGGCGTATCCTGGCCAGCCAAACGCATAAGCTGCGCCGCCAGCATTGAGGATGCGGAAGGTCAGCGTCCGCCCCTTGGCGCCGGCCACGCGGAAGTGGAACCACTGGTAGAAGTCGGACAGGTGATCCGCGGCGATCTCCAGATCGACGCGGTCTCCCTCGATGCGCACCAGACGAATGTTGCCGCTGTCGAACGCGGCGTTGATGTGAACGGTCATTTCACCGTGGTAGTCACCCCGGACTCGCCTGGGAAGTCCCTGAACAGCGCGCGCGACAGGCGGGCCGCCTGGTCGCGCGGGTCGCTGCCCGGTGTGCCGCTCACCGATTCGGTGATCGCGCGACCTTCCCAGATCGTGCTGTTGTCCGACCGACGGCGCAGCTGCACCGAAAGCTCGGTGCCGATCACGTCGCGCGTCTTGCCGCCGAGCCCGAGATTCACGCCGCCGCCCAGTCCGACGCCGCCGCCGCGTCCGCCGCTGAAGCCGCCGCCGCCCAGCCCGATCGAAAAGGGCGATTGCTGGCGGATCGTGCCGCGCGGCCCATAGCGGAACGACACGACCGCGATATAGGCAGACGGCATGCTGCTGGTGGACTGGACATAACCCAGCCGCGCCAGTTCGGTGCCGACGGCTCCGGCATAGGTCTGGAACTCAGGGCCCATCATCACGCCGCCGCCGGTCAGCGGCTCGATGGCGACGGTGGTGCGCTCCATCGGCTGGCCCAGATGATAGCGCGTGACGTCCACCGGCCCTTGGCGGGGGGTGGTTGCACAGCCCGCGAGCAGCGTCGCGGCGACGGCGGCAACGGCAAGGCGGATCGGCTTGGTCACGGGCGAAGTCTCCTGTTTCGAGAGCGGAACGTCTCGGCAGACTCCAACCCCGACCGCGCTGACTCGTTCCCGCGCCGGGGCCGGGCAACTTGACTTCGCGGGCCTCGGATTATAGGCGGGCGCCTCTTTTTCGGCATTCCTATTAGTTTGAGAAGCGAATCGGTCATGAAGATCGTGAATTCATTGAAGTCGCTCAAGGGGCGGCACCGTGACAACCGCGTGATCCGCCGCCGTGGCCGGATCTACGTGATCAACAAGACCCAGAAGCGTTTCAAGGCCCGCCAGGGCTGATTCGCATGGAGAAGCCGCGCGCCGTCATCTTCGATGTCGGCAACGTGCTTTTCTCCTGGGATCCGCGGTTCTTGTACGAGCGCCTGATCGAAGACGGTCAGGCGCTCGACGCGTTTCTGCAGGATGTTGTCACCAAGGAGTGGCATTTCCAGCATGATGCTGGACGTCCCTTCGCCGAGACTTCGGCGGAGCTTGCGGCGCTGTATCCGCATCATCGCGAGCTGATCGCCGCCTGGGGCCCGCGCTTCAACGAAAGCGTTGGCCCGGCGATTGCGGGCATGGCCAAGCTCGTCGAGGAACTCGACGCGGCTGGCGTTCCGCTGTTCGCGATCACGAACTTCTCCGGCGAGTTCTGGCGCGAGTGGGTGCCGAACCATCGCGAGCTCTTCGACCGCTTCCGCGACATCGTCGTCTCGGGCGACGAGAAGCTGGTGAAGCCGGATCCTGCCATTTACCGCCTCGCCCTGGACCGCTTCGGTCTTGCGGCGGGTGAAGCCGTGTTCGTCGACGACAATGCGGCGAACATCGACGCCGCCGCGGCGATGGGCATCCATGCGGTGCTGTTCACCGACGCCCCCGCATTCCGCGCGGAACTGGTGCGGCTGGGGCTGTTGCACTGATCATCGGCCACCCCGGCTCGAGGCCGGGGTGACGAAGAACCCAAACAGGAACCGGGAAGCTTACGCCTCCCGCCCCTCATAGTTCTTCAGTTCGTCGCCGAGGATCGTCACCACGTGCAGCACGTTGGTCGAGCCAGGCGTCCCGAACGGGACGCCGGCGGTGACGATGATGCGGTCGCCCGCTACTGCCAGATTGTGCCGCAGCGCCATGCGCTTGGCCTTGGCCACCATCTCCTCGAAGGACCCTACGTCGCGCGTGTTGACGGCGTGCGTGCCCCAGAGCAGGCCCGCCCGCCGCGCGGTCTCGACGCGAGGCGTCAGCACCAGGATCGGCACCGTCGGCCGCTCGCGCGAAATCCGCCGCGCGGTCGATCCCGAGCTGGTGAAGCACACGATCGCCGCCGCCGATACCGTGCAGGCGATGTTCTTCGCGGCCTCGGCCAGTGCGTCGGCGGTGGTCGGATCGGGCTTGGTCACTGTGAAGTGGACGCGCTCGCCATGCGCGGGATCGCGCTCCACGGCGTCGGCGATCGAGTTCATCATCGCGACCGACTCAACCGGCCACTGGCCCGCGGCGCTCTCGGCCGACAGCATGATCGCGTCGGCACCGTCATACACCGCGGTCGCGACGTCGGACACCTCGGCGCGGGTGGGCGAGGGCGAGTCGATCATCGATTCGAGCATCTGGGTCGCGACGATCACCGGGCGGCCCATCCGCCGCGCGGTCTCAACGATGCGCTTCTGCAGCGGCGGCACGCTCTGCGGCGGCAGCTCGACGCCCAGGTCGCCGCGCGCCACCATCACGCCGTCGCATTGCTCGACGATCTCCTCGAGCCGAGTGATCGCGCTGGGCTTCTCGATCTTGGCAAGCAGTGCGGCCTTGCCGCCGATCAGCCGGCGGGCTTCCATCAGATCCTCGGGGCGCTGCACGAAGCTCAGCGCGATCCAGTCGACATTCTGCTCGACCGCGAAGGCGAGGTCGCTGCGGTCCTTCTCGGTCAGGGCGGCGAGCGGCAGGACCATGTCGGGCACGTTCAGGCCCTTGGAATTGGACAGGTTTCCGCCGACTTCGACGCGGGTGACGAGCCGGTCATGGCTGGCCGAAGTCACGCGCAGCACCATCTTGCCGTCGTCGAGCAGCAGGCGGGCATCCTCGTGCGCGGCTTCGAAGATTTCGCGGTGCGGGAGCTGAACGCGCGTGGCATCGCCCGGCGCCGGGTCACGGTCGAGCACGAACTCGTGACCGGTCGCCAGCATCACCTTGCCCTCGGCGAACTTGCCGACGCGCAGCTTGGGGCCCTGAAGGTCGGCGAGGATCGTGGTGGGGCGCCCGCGTGAGGTTTCGAGCATGCGGATCGCCTCGATCACCGGCACCTTCGATGCCTGATCGCCATGGCTCATGTTGACGCGGAACGCGTCGGCACCGGCGTCGAACAGGCGCTCGATCATCTCGAACGTGTTGCTGGCGGGGCCCAGCGTCGCGAGCACGCGCACCTTCCGGGAACGGGGGCTGACGGCCTGTATCATATAAATGCTCCTCGCCTTGTGCGCGCACGCCTCTAACCTCTATTGCTCAAGGATCAACTATGGAGACTTCCCTTGGCGACGCTCGACACGCTGGATGATGCCACGGCTGCGGCGGCGTTTCGCCGGCTGGTGCTTCATTTGCAGCACCGCAACGACGCCGAGAACATCGATCTGATGGGTTTGGCAGGCTTCTGCCGTAACTGCCTGGCCGACTGGGTCATGGAAGCCGACGGCGCGATGAACCGCGACGAGGCGCGCGAGTTGATCCACGGCATGCCCGCGGCGGAATGGAAGGCGAAGTATCAAAGCGAGGCGACGCCCGAGCAGTTGTCGCGGATGAAGGCGAGCGTCGCGCTGAACCAGCACCATCCGTGAGCGGTGGGGCTTGAGCGGGGCGCGAGCCTCCTTTAAGCGCGCCGCTTCCATCTTCATCGCCGTCCGCCGGGGTTTCGCGTGATTCGCGTGCCCGTCCTGCGAGCTGGCGCCAGACCCACGGAGTAAGCCCCATGTCCGATTCGATTTCCGCCGAACAGCTCCGCCTCCTGATCGAGCGTATCGAGCGGCTCGAGGAAGAGAAGAAGGGCATCGCCGACGACATCAAGGACGTCTATGGCGAAGCCAAGTCGACTGGTTTCGACGTGAAGACGATGCGCTCGATCATCCGCCTGCGCCGCATGGAAAAGCATCACCGCGACGAAGCGGACATGCTGCTGGAAACCTACAAGCAGGCACTGGGCATCTGATCTTCGGGCGGCCGATTGCTTCACGCAAAGGCACGAAGGTACGAAGAACTGGCATTCGCGCAGAGGGCGCAGAGGGCGCAGACATGTCGTTCTCCCGGTTAACGCCCCCGCCGCGTCACCGGCATGCTTTCTAGCGCGATGAAGTTCCTGCCGCTGACGCGGCGGGGAAACGCCTCTTCGCTCTCTGCGCCTCTGCGCGAACCTTCAAAACCCTTCGCGTCTTCGCGCCTTCGCGTGAACCAAAGAAGAACCCCAGCCATTGCCCGCAGCCCCGCGCCTGTCCTAGAGACGCAACCACCGAATTCACACGAGAGCGCAATGGCAGGCCATTCCAAGTTCAAGAACATCATGCACCGCAAGGGCGCGCAGGATAAGAAGCGCTCGGCGGCATTCTCCAAGCTCAGCCGCGAAATCACCGTTGCGGCCAAGATGGGCGCCCCCGATCCCGACATGAACCCGCGCCTGCGTGCGGCGGTTAATGCGGCCAAGGCGGCTTCGGTGCCAAAGGACAACATCCAGCGCGCGATCGACAAGGCGTCGCGCGGCGACGCGGAGAATTACGAGGAAATCCGCTATGAGGGCTTCGGCCCCGGCGGCGTGTCCCTGATCATCGAAGCGCTGACCGACAACCGAAACCGCACCGCCACCAACGTGCGCGTCGCGGTGTCGAAGAACGGCGGCAATCTGGGCGCCAGCGGATCGGTGAGCCACGGCTTCGACCGCATGGGCCTGATCACCTATCCCGAGAGCGTCGGCGATTCGGAAAAGGTGTTCGAAGCCGCACTCGAAGCCGGTGCCGAGGACGTGACCAGCTCGGAGGACGGCCACGAGATCTGGACCGCGCAGGACGCGCTCCACGAAGTCGCGAAGGCGCTCGAGCCGGTGCTCGGCGAAGCCGAAGGCGCCAAGCTCGCCTGGAAGCCGCAGACCATGGTTGCGGTCGACGCCGATGACGCGGCGACGCTGTTCAAGCTGATCGACGCGCTGGACGACGACGACGACGTCCAGACCGTCTGGGGCAATTACGAAGTCTCCGACGAAGTCATGGAGAAGCTGGGTTGATCCCACGCCTCCCCGGGGCAAGCTCGGGGAGGATCTCTTCATGATCCTTCTTGGCCTCGATCCCGGCCTTGGCACCACTGGCTGGGGGATCATCCGTGCCGAGGGCAATCGCCTCAGCCACCTCGCCAACGGCCAGCTCAAGACCGACACCAAGGCGCCGCTCGCGCGCCGGCTCGCCCATCTCGACGCGATGCTGGCCGCGGTGATCCTAGACCATGCGCCGGAGGCGGCGGCGTGCGAGGAGGTGTTCGTCAACAGCAACGCCCAATCGACGCTGAAGCTCGGCCAAGCGCGCGGCGTCGTGATCTGCGCCGCCGCGCGCGCCGGGTTGGATGTCGGCGAATACACGCCGAGCATCGTCAAGAAGGCAGTTGTCGGCACCGGCGCCGCCGACAAGGCGCAGGTTCACGCCATGGTCTCGCGCCTGCTGCCCGGCGTGAAGATCGCCGGAGCCGACGCCGCCGACGCGCTTGCCGTCGCGATCTGCCACGCGCATCACCTGGCCTCCGCTCGCCATCGCGGGTGAGCCGCGTTTTCGCTTTCCTACACGGCGATGTTCTGCTTACGTACCAGCGGAAGCGCTGCGGCTCCGGGCCGGCAGGTGCGCCGAAGCAGGCCGGCTCGCGCATGGGCTGAACTTTTCTAAACTTCGGGGAGCTTGTCCATCCGATGATCGCGCATTTGAACGGACGGCTCGCTTCCACGGGCATCGACTATGCGGTGATCGACGTGAGCGGCGTCGGCTATCTGGTCGGCGCTTCCGCCAAGACGCTGACCGCGCTCGGCGCGGCCGGCGAGTTCGTGACGGTGCATACCGAAATGCTGGTGTCGGAAGACTCGATCCGGCTGATGGGCTTCGCCTCCGCCGACGAGCGCGACTGGTTCAAGCTTTTGACCAGCGTGCAGGGTGTAGGCGCCAAGGTGGCGCTCGCAATCCTGTCGATCCTCGCGCCCGACGAGCTGCGCACCGCCGTCGCCCGCGCCGATTCGGCCACCATTGCCCGCGCCAACGGCGTGGGGCCGAAGCTCGCCCAGCGCATCGTCAATGAATTGAAGGACAAGGCAGGGTTGGTGCTCGGCGGCGGCCCGGTGGCGGTGCCTTCCGGGGGCGCGGCTGCCGACGCGGTATCGGCGTTGCTCAACTTGGGCTTCAAGCCGGCCGAGGCATCGAACGCGGTCAATGCCGCCAATGACGAGCTGGGGAACGCAGCCACGCTCGACGCGCTGGTACGGCTGGCGCTGAAGAAGGCGGCACGGCCCTAAGCCGCGCGCGTGCCCCTTGCGAACAGCGCTTCAACGCCCCGGCGCTCGCGGGCAATATGCGTGCGCACGCGCAGGATCATCGCCTGCGCCTCGCAGCGATATTCGTCCTCGCGGCCGACGATGCCCGACGTGCTCCATTTGGCGATGTAGCTGCGGAACGCCTCGGTCGTGATGATGCACTCGGCCTTGAGCTGGCGGGCCGCGTCGGCGTCGAGCTGGGACCCGTTCTGCATGATGGGATCGAAGATCTGCTGGTGCTTGAACACCTGATAGGCAGTCAGCACGCGAACGAAGCGCCAGCGCGCGTTGCTGACCGTTGCCGGATCGAGCTCGGCGGCGCGGACCAGGGCGTCGGCCTCCGCCGTATAGTCCGCGATCGCGCGGTGGTGCTGGTGCATCTGTGCGACAAGGCCGATGTGGTTCATGCGCCAGTCTTGGGCGAGACACGGTAACCGCTCGTTTACGTCTCGCCTCCGGGTCACTGCGCATACGTGTCAGTCCGCATGGGGAAGGTGCGTAACCATGGACAGGGGCGGCTGCGAACAGCTAGGGAACATGGGTGACCGACGCCGACCGCATCCTCACTGCATCCCGCCGCCCCGAGGACGTCGATGCAGCGCTTCGCCCCAAGCATCTCGACGAGTTCGTCGGGCAGAAAGCGGCGCGCGAGAATCTGCGGGTGTTCATCGATGCGGCCAAGGCGCGTGGCGACGCGCTCGATCACGTCCTGTTCTTTGGCCCTCCCGGGCTGGGCAAGACGACGCTGGCGCAGATCATCGCCCGGGAAATGGGCGTGGGCTTCCGCTCCACGTCCGGCCCGGTGATCGCCAAGTCGGGCGACCTGGCGGCGCTGCTCACCAATTTGGAGGACGGCGACGTCCTCTTCATCGACGAGATCCACCGCCTCAATCCCGTGGTCGAGGAGGTGCTCTATCCGGCGATGGAGGATCGCGCGCTCGATCTGATGATCGGCGACGGACCCTCGGCACGGTCGGTGCGGATCGACTTGCCGCGCTTCACGCTGGTTGGTGCGACGACGCGGCAGGGGCTGCTGAGCACACCGCTGCGCGACCGCTTCGGGATTCCCGTGCGCCTGCAATTCTACACGGTCGACGAGTTGCAGCGCGTGGTGACACGGGCGGCGGGGCTGCTCGACCTGGGCATTGCCGCCGATGGCGCGCACGAAATCGCCAAGCGCTCGCGCGGCACGCCGCGTATTGCGGGGCGGCTGCTGCGCCGCGTCCGCGATTTCGCCAATGTGCTGGGCGTCCAGAGCGTCGATGCGCGCACCGCCGATTCAGCGCTCAATCGGCTTGAGGTCGATCCGCTCGGGCTCGACACCATGGACCGGCGCTATCTCTCGATGATCGCCGACATCTACAAGGGTGGGCCGGTCGGGGTGGAAACACTCGCCGCCGGCCTCTCCGAAGCGCGAGACGCGATCGAGGAAGTGATAGAGCCCTATCTGATCCAGATCGGCATGATCGCCCGCACCGCGCGCGGGCGCTGCCTGAACCCGGCGGGGTGGAAGCATCTGGGGCTCAACCCGCCGGCAGGCGGGCAGGACGGCTTGTTCGACTGATCCCGGCCACTTTCGCCGTGCCGCCAGGGCAGGCACTTTCGGCTTGAACAACAGGATTTCCGGTGCTGCATGGAAGCGGCTGGGCGTGTGCCCGGCCGCTGTCGCGGGCGCGCGCGCCGGTGGCTGCCAGGGTGAAGTTGAGAAGTTTGTGCGGAGGACCGCAACTTCCTCAACTTCACGTGCCGGTGGTGCCGCCAGGCAGCGGCGATCCGCGCGCCGGACGGGTTCGCCTTTCACCCGTCATCCGCAGCTAGGGGGTTTCGCGTTGGTAAACGCTCCATTACTGCGGCGGCCATGAACGCGCCTGCCGCCATCGGTCAGTTTGAAGGTCTGGAGCATCATTTCGCGCTGCGCGTGTATTTCGAGGACACCGATCTTACCGGCATCGTCTACCATGCCAACTACCTGCGCTACATGGAACGTGCGCGGTCGGACATGCTTGCCGCCGCGGGCATCGATCAGCGCGCGGTCTTCGAAGCGGGCGAGGGCGCCTATGCCGTGCGCGACATCGCCCTCCGGTATCGCACGCCGGCGCGGCTGAGCGACGATCTGGTGGTGGTCAGCCGGCTGACTGAACTGCGCGGCGCGTCGGTGCGTATTCAGCAAAGAGTCATGCGCGGGGAAACCATAGTGGCACAAGCGGAGGTCGAGGCGGCATTCGTCTCGCCCACCGGGCGTCCACGCCGGCAACCGCAGGATTGGGTGGCGAAGTTCGAACCGCTGCTCTGGAAGGGGAACTAGTATCACGATGCTTATGCTCAGCACTGCCGCCGCGACCATGTCTCCAGTTGGCCTGTTCCTGCAGGCGGACTGGGTGGTGCGTGGCGTCATGATCGGCCTGTTGCTGGCAAGCCTGTGGACCTGGGCGATCATCCTGAGCTTCGGCTTCCGGGTGGCCAGCGTACGCAAGGCGATCAATGCGTTCGAAGTCGAGTATCGCGAAGCCGACGACATCGACGAATTTCACCGCCGTTCCGCCACCCGCGACCAGCCGATCGCCCGAGTGTTCTCGGCCGGCGTGACCGAGTGGCGCCGCTCCACCACGGGCAAGACCATCGACCGCGAGGGTACGCGCGAACGGCTGGCGACTGCCATGGGCGCGACGGTGGCGCAGGAGATCGACCGGCTCGCCGATCGGCTGAACTTCCTGGCGACGGTCGGCTCGGTGGCGCCGTTCGTCGGGCTGTTCGGCACCGTCTGGGGCATCATGCGCAGCTTCACCGGCATCGCCCAGCAGCAGAGCACGTCGCTCGCCGTCGTGGCGCCGGGCATCGCCGAGGCGCTGTTCGCCACCGCCATCGGCCTGTTCGCCGCCATTCCCGCGGTGATCGCCTACAACCGCTATTCGCACAGCGTGAACCGCGTCGAGCAGCGGCTGAACCGCTTCGCCGACGGCTTCCACGCGACGCTCAGCCGTCGCCTGGAGATGGAGGCCTAACGGGTGGCCATGCACCTTCCCTCGGGCAAGAGCCGCGGGCGGCGCCAGCCCATGGCCGAGATCAACGTGACGCCGCTGGTCGACGTCATGCTGGTACTGCTGATCATCTTCATGGTCACCGCGCCGCTGCTGACCGCCGGTGTGCCGGTGGACCTGCCCGACAGCCGTGCCAAGGCGCTCGACCAAGAGCAGCAGCCGACTCAGATTTCGATCGATGCGCAAGGCCAGATCTTCGTCGACGACCAGCCGGTCACCGACGCGGCGCTGCCGGCAGCGCTGGAGACGATCGCGGCACGCACCGATGACGGGGGCAAGCCGCCCCAGGTCTTTCTGCGCGCCGACAAGGGCCTGGGCTATGGCAAGGTCATGCGGGTGATGGGCGAGCTCAACCGCGTCGGGCTGAACCGCGTGTCGTTGCTGACCAACGCGACCGACGGCTGACGCGATGGGAATGACTCGAGGCGAAGCTACTGCGCTTGGCGTGGCCGCTGCGGGTCACGTCGTGCTGTTCGGGCTGCTGTCGGTGGGGTTCCTCGCCACGCCAAATCCGGACAAGCTGGAGCCGCAGCCGATCGAAGTGACGCTCGCCGACGATGTGGCGCTGACCAGCGCTGCGCCGGAGATCAGCAGCGAAGCGCCTGCCGCGAAGAAGTCGCCGGTGGAAGCCCCGCTCGAACCCGACACCGCGCCCGAGCCGGCACCCGAACCCGAACCCGCGCCGCCGGAACCGCAGCCCGCGCCTGCGCCACAGCCCAAGCCTGCGCCGCCCAAGCCTGCGCCTGCGAAGCCGGCCCCGGCCAAGCCCCTGCCAGCCAAGCCGCAGCCCAAGCCCCAGCCGCAGCCCAAGCCGCAGCCCGCGCCCAAGGCGGCACCAGCCAAGCCCAGCAAGCCTGCGCCAGCCGCTCCGGCCAAGCCGGCCCGGGCGGCTCCCGCCCCGCCGACACGAACGGCTGGGGCAGGCAAGTCGACTGCGACCAGGCCAGCGGCGGCATCGCCGGCCAAGGCGCGCGGGCCGGTGAAGCCGAGCGGACGGTTGGAAGGCCTCGATCTCGGCGCGAGCGACCGGCCGAGCCCGAGCAAGTCGAACGCACAGCCCGCACAGCGCATGTCGACTCAGGCGGCCGCGAATATCGGTTCGGCGATCCAGCGTCAGGTTCAGCCCTGCGCCGACCGTCAGGTGAGCCCGGGGCCGGGCGCGGAAAAGATCCGGGTGGTGGTCAATCTGCGGCTCAACCCGGACGGAACGCTCGCCGCACCGCCCCGGATCACCGGCCATGACGGCGTGGACGACGGCAACGAACGCTATGTGCGGCGCGTAGATGACGCAGTGAAGGCGATCTTCGCCGGCTGCTCGCCGCTGCGCAACCTGCCCGAGGAACTGTATGACGTTCCAAACGGCTGGAAGAGCTTCACCCTACGATACAGGCTCAAGAGCTGAGAAAGATGGAGAGATGATGCGGACCGGGAAGATCGCATGGGCGCTGGCCGCGGCGGTGTCTGCACAGGCTGCCTGGGCGCAGGACGCGCCGGCGCCGGCCCCCGCGCAGCAACAGCCGCCGCAGGCGGACGACGGACTGGTGGTCGATGTCGAGGGCGGCATGTCCGCGCCGCTGCCGATCCTGATCCCGGCCATGCCGACCTCGCAGGTCGCGCAGACGCCCGCCGGATCTACCGACCAGCTGGGGCAGAAGCTCGCACAGATCGTCGACGACGATTTGCGCAACACCGGCCTGTTCAAGACGTCGGGCCCCAACGCCACCCGCGGCATCGGCATCGCCGAGGTGACTGCGCCCAATTATTCCAGCTGGAGCGGCGGGCAGGCGCTGGTGCAGGGCTATGTCCGCGCCAACGGCAACGGGTCGCTGACCATCGGCTGCTATCTCTACGACCTCGCCGCGCAGACCGAGCTGGTCCGCCAGGGCTTCGTGGTGTCGCCGGGCGACTGGCGGCGTGCGGGGCACAAATGCGCCGACGCGATCTATGCCCGCCTGACCGGCGAAGGTCCTTATTTCGACAGCCAGGTGGTCTATGTCGCCGAAACCGGACCTAAGGGCCGCCGCCGCAAGCAGCTGGCGATCATGGACCAGGACGGCGCCAACCATCGCTTCCTGACCAACGGTCAGGCGATCGTGCTGACCCCGCGCATGTCGCCGCGCGGCAATGCCGTCGTCTATATGAGCTTCGAGAACCGGCAGCCGACGCTTTATGTCTATGACATGGCGGCGCGCTCGAACCGCAAGCTCGTCTCCAATGTCAGCCAGACCTTTGCGCCGCGCTTCTCGCCCGATGGGCGCTGGATCCTGTTTTCGATGGCGACTGCGGGCAACACCGACGTGTATCGGATCAGCGCCTCGGGCGGCGAGCCGCAGCGGCTGACCAACTCGCCCGGCATCGACACCGGCGGCTCCTATTCGCCCGACGGATCGAAGATCGTGTTCGAAAGCGATCGCGGCGGCACGCAGCAGCTCTATGTGATGAACGCCGATGGCTCGAACCAGCACCGCATCAGCTTCGGCAGCGGGCGCTATGCGACACCCGAATGGAGCCCGCGCGGTGACCTGATCGCCTTCACCCGCACTGGGGGGGGCGCATTCCGCATCGGGGTGATGAACCAGAGCGGCGGCGGCGAGCGGCTGTTGACCGATAGCTGGGGTGACGAGGGGCCAAGCTGGTCCCCGAATGGCCGCGTGCTGATGTTCTTCCGCTCCGCCCAGGGGTCGGGCCGCCCGGACCTGTGGGCAGTCGACCTGACGGGCGTGGCCCGCAAGATCCCGACCCCGCTCGACGGATCGGACCCGAGCTGGGGCCCGATCCGGCCGTAATCATCGATTGCGCCGCGTCGATGCGGTGCCTGTTCAAGAGGAGGATAGAACCATGGCCAAGATGACCACCAGTCTGTTGCTGGCAGTGGCGCTCGTCGGCACCGCCGGCTGCGCCAAGAAGCGCCCGCCCGAACTGCCGCCCGCGCCTGTCACCGAGGGTGACATGGGCGCCGGTGCCGGCGCAGGCGACTCGTCCGATCAGTACGGCTCCAGCGCGCTCAACGAACAGTTCAAGCGCGAGGTCATGAGCGACACCGTGCGCTTCGGTCTGGACCAGTATGACATCGATCCCGAGGCACGCCGCATCCTCGACAGTCAGGCGCAATGGCTGAACGCGCATCCTGCGACGCGCATCACGATCGAAGGCCATGCCGACGAGCGCGGCACGCGCGAATATAATCTCGGCCTGGGCGATCGCCGCGCGAACGCCGCCAAGAACTATCTGGCGGCCCGCGGCATCTCGGCCACTCGGATTACCACGATCAGCTATGGCAAGGAACGTCCGGTAGCACTTGGCTCGGACGAAGCCGCCTGGGCGCAGAACCGCCGCGCGGTGACCATCGTCATCAGCTGAAGCTAGCCTCCTTCCAAGGCAAGGAACGCCGTCGAAGCCTTCCCGCTTCGGCGGCGTTCGCGTTTCCTTTTCGCGGGCTTGCACCATCCTCCTGATCGATATAAATAAGATATCATGATTATGGGGAGGATGACATGACGACGGACCGCATGAACCCGGCGCTCGATCAAAGCCGGGAAACCGGGGCACGTACCGTAAGCGGCTATGGCATGCTGCTGGTGGCGCTGCTCGCCCTCGTGGCCGGTGCGGCCGGGATCAGCCGGATCGACATACTGGCCGACGCACTGGTGGTCAGCTGGATGCTGGTCGCGTCGTTCGTGTTCCTGTTCGTCCTTGCCGGCTTCTACCTGCTCCAGCCCAACCAGGGCGTGGTGATCACTTTGTTCGGCGACTATCGCGGTACCGACCGCAAGGCGGGGCTGCGCTGGACCTGGCCGTGGATGATCAAGAAGAAAGTGTCGCTGCGGGCCAACAACATCATTTCCGAGCGGATCAAGGTGAACGACCTGCGCGGCAACCCGATCGAAATGGCGGCGCAGGTGGTGTGGCGGGTGACCGACACCGCCCAAGCGCTGTTCGACGTCGATGACTACAAGGCGTTCGTGAACGTCCAGATAGAAGCCGCGGTGCGGACCATCGGCTCGCGCTATCCCTATGACGACTTCGAGCATCAGGAAGTCACCCTGCGCGGCAATCACGAGCAGGTTGGCAGCGAGCTTCGCGCCGAACTGATCGCCCGCCTGACGGTAGCCGGCATCACCGTCGACGAATGCGGCTTCACGCATCTGGCCTATGCCCAGGAGATTGCCGGTGCGATGCTCCGCCGCCAGCAGGCGCAGGCCGTGGTCGCTGCGCGCCAGACGCTGGTGGAAGGCGCCGTGGGCATGGTCGAGATGGCGCTGGACCAGCTGTCGGCCAAGAATGTCGTCGAGCTCGACGACGAGCGCCGCGCCGCGATGGTATCGAACCTGATGGTGGTGCTGTGCGGCGAACGCGACACCCAGCCGGTGGTCAACGCCGGATCGCTGTACCAATAAGGCAGGAAGAGTGTCGCAGCCCCCGCAGAAAAAGGCGTTTCCCCTGCGTCTCGATCCGGCGCTCTATGCAGCGATCGAGCGCATGGCGGCGACTGATCTGCGGAGTGCGAATGCCCAGATCGAGTGTCTGCTGCGCGAGGCGCTCCAGCGCCGCGGCATCAAGCTGGACGATCCCATACGGCCCAAGCGCGGCCGTCCGCCCAAGCAGAAGGATGACGAAGCATGAGCGAGCGTCCCTGGTTCCTCCGCGTGCGTACGCCGCTGAGCTATCGGCTCGAGCCCTATTCACCGGCGGGTTGGATCGCGACGGGGATCTATATGATCGGGGTAGTCCTGCTCGCGATGGTGCCGGTCCGGGGCGAGCTGGATCGAGTGGAATGGATCGCCTGGAGCATCGCGCTGGCGGTGTGGACGATCGGGTATCTGGTGCTCGCCTTCCGCAACTCCGAAGCGGCCAGCGTCGTGCTGCCCGATCGCAAGCCGCGGAAGTAGCGCTCAGGCGAGCGCTTCGTTCAACAGCCGCGCCAGCCGCAGCCCGCCCTTCATCACTTGCTCGCGCGCAGGCTCGATCAGTCTGGCGATCGCGGCGTTGTCGAGCTTGGCCTGCTGCGGCACCGGTCCGCAAGGATCGCCATAGGCAGTGCCGTAGACGACGTCCCGGGCGACCTGCCAGCTCTCGCGGCTCCAATCCTCTACGCTGCCGCCCTGCACTGCGGCACGCTCCTGTGCGGTGTAGAGGCGGACCAGCGGCGGCTGGGTGGAGATTGCGCGCTCGGCGAGCAGGCCGTCCCAGATGCTGTGCAGGTTCAGCTTGGCGGTCGAATAGTCGCCATAGGTCGACAGGGCCTTGTTGCCGCCAAGGTCGGAGCGATCCCCGGCATGGAGCGGCTGGTGCAGGTCGCCGACGAAGTGCACCAGGAACACCAGCGCCATCACGCGCTCGCGGACTGGCACGCTCTTGTCCTTGAGTAGCTTCATGTCGCGTTCGATCTGTGCCGACACGCAGTTTCCATCCGGGCAGTTGCCCTTGAGCGTGAAATCCTTGCAGACGCTCACGTTCTGATAGTGCCAGTTATACGCGTAGCTGAAGCGCGGCCCGAGCGTCTTGACACAGTCGGCCCATACGCTCGCCTGCTCGATCGTGCGCGCCGGGCAAGTGGGCGTTTCCAGCAATGCCTGCTGGGCGAGCATCTTGTTGATTGCCGCGCGTACCTCCGGCGTCACGTTGCGATAGGCGATCGCGGCGACGGTCTCGTGGCCATATTCCCAATAGGCTTGGGCGGGGGAGGCGAGGCCAATCAGGGCAGCGAGGAGCAGGAGCAAGCGACTCATGCTGCGCGCCTAAGCGCGCGCCCCTTTATATTCAACGAGTTATTCGACACCCAGGCAGACTGTTACTTGTTTGTCACTTTTGTTACGTTTTGTGTCTGCAGCACGCAATGGATGTTGCCAGCATGTGTCTGCGCATGCATCAATGTTGCAGCGCGGCGGGGGCCGCGTGCGCCGCGGAACGCGGTGGATTGATCCGGGGGAAAACATACATGACTAAGTGGCTCCGACGCTCCTTGTTGGCGTCGACGGTATTCGTCGGCGTTTCTGCCAGTCCCGTTTACGCGCAAGTCGCCGAACCGGCGGAGGTCGCGCTTGCCGACGACACCGCCCAGACCGAACCGACCGGCGAGGTTCTCGTCACCGGATCGCGCATCGCACGGCCGGACCTGGAGCTTGCCAGCCCGGTAAGCGTGATCGGCCAGGAAGAAATCCAGTTTCGCCAGCCCGGAACCGCCGACGATCTGCTGCGCAGCCT
Source organism: Sphingomonas sp. S2-65 (assembly GCF_021513175.1). NCBI lineage: Bacteria > Pseudomonadati > Pseudomonadota > Alphaproteobacteria > Sphingomonadales > Sphingomonadaceae > Sphingomonas > Sphingomonas sp. S2-65. Next base: position 2,843,949 of record NZ_CP090953.1, read on the forward strand.
GCCCGCCATCCGCCCGTCGATCGGTGCGGGCGTCAATAACGGTTCCGACGGTTCCTCTACGCTCAACCTGCGCGGCATCGGCGAGCAGCGGACGCTGGTCCTGCTCGACGGGCGCCGGATCGTGCCGTTCGGCCTCGACGGTCTGACCGACACCAACAACATCCCGATTGCGCTTCTGGAACGCGTGGAAGTGCTGACGGGCGGCGCTTCGTCGACCTACGGCGCAGACGCAGTCGCAGGCGTGGTCAACTTCATCACCCGACGCGATTTCACCGGCGTCGATGCGACCGCGACCTATCGCGTTTCCGAGCGTGGCGATGCGACGCGCTTCAAGGCCGACATCACCGTTGGCGGCGATCTTGCCGACGGACGCGGCAACATCGTACTGAGCGCCGGCTACACCAAGGCCGACCCGCTGTTCCACACCGCGCGCGAGATCGCCGAGGTGCCGATCAGTTCGACCACCGGCCTGTTCTCCGGCGCGACCGCGGCACAGGTGACGATCTTCGCGTCGCCGACCAACGCCGCGCTTGGCCTTCCGGCGAGCAGCTTCGGCGCCGTGGTCGATCCGGTGACCGGGCGCCTGCGCGCCGCCACCGCGACCGACACGTACAACACCAATAACGGCACCTATTTCCAGACGCCGCTCGACCGGGTGAACGTCTACGCCGCAGGACATTACGAGCTCAGCGACGCTGCGGAATTCTACGCCACGGCGATGTTCAACCGGAATACGGTGGCGACGCAGCTCGCTTCTTCGGCGACGTTCGGCAACACCTATCAGCTCGCGCTCAACAACCCGTATCTGCCGGGCGGCGTGCGCAGCCAGCTGTGCACTGCGCGCAGCATCAGCGCGGCGGCCTGTGCCACGGCGGCAGCCGTTCAGGGCGGTCCGGGCACTGCCGGCTATATCGAAGTGCCGGTCGTCGCACAGCGCCGCTTCACCGAATATGGGCCGCGCGGCAACACCATCGAATCGCAGATGTTCCAGGTGCAAGGCGGCGTTCGCGGCGACATCGCCCCGGGCTTCAAGTACGACGTCTCGGCGCAATATGGCGAGACCACGCAGAACCAGACCCGGGAGAATTGGGGATCGTTCAGCAAGGTGCAGCAGGCGCTCCGCGCTTATCGCGCCACCGACGGGAGCCTGCGCTGCGTCGACACGACGAATAACTGCGTGCCGCTCAACCTGTTCGGGCCCAATGGCTCGATCACGGAGGCGCAACTGGGCTTCATCGACCTGGATGCGATCATCAACCGCAAGGTGAAGCAGACGGTAATCACCGGCAGCGTCACCGGCGACCTGTTCGCCTCGCCGCTCGCATCCAGCGACATCGCCTTCGCGATCGGCGGCGAATATCGCAAGGTGTCGGCAGCCAGCCAGCCCGATGGTCCTTCGCAGATCCAGGGCGAAGTGCTGGGCACCGGCGCGCGCACGCCGCCCGACTTCGGGCAGTACAGCGTCAAGGAAGTGTTCGGCGAGATCATCGTCCCGCTGATCGAGGACAAGCCCTTCTTCCATCGCCTTACGGCCGAAGGCGGTATCCGCTATTCGGATTACACCACCACGGGCAACAGCACGACCTGGAAGGCCGGCGGCACCTGGGAGCCTTATGCCGGCTTCAAGCTGCGCGGCACCTATCAGGTCGCGGTCCGCTCGCCCAACATCCAGGAGCTGTATCAGTCGCCGGTCCAAGGCCTGGGCAACCTGACCGTCGACCCCTGCCAGGGCGCTGCGGTTTCGGGCGGTCTTGCTGCCTTGTGTGTCGCCACCGGCGCACCGGCCGGTACGATCGGTTCGATCCCCTCGCCCACGTCGGGGCAGATCAACAACACCAGCTCGGGCAACCGCGATCTCGACGTCGAGCGCGCCAAGACCTTTACGCTGGGCGGTGTGATCGCGCCGGCGCAGCTGCTGCCGGGCTTTGCGTTCAACATCGATTACTTCAACATCAAGATCGATCAGGCGATCACGCAGCCCGCACAGGCCGACATTCTCAACGGCTGCTACTCGGCGACGCTGAACCCGACCTTCGCGTTCAACGCCTTCTGCAGCCTGATTGGCCGCAATCCGCTGACGGGCAGCCTGAACGGGGCTGGCGAGACTCCGGGCGTGATCCTGACCTATTCCAATCTGGGCCGGATCGAATCGGCCGGCATCGACTTCGGGGTCAGCCAGCGCATCAAGCTGGAGGACTTCGGGCTCGCCAATGCCGGAACGCTGGCGCTCGGCTTCAACGCGACCTGGCTGGACCGCTATTATTTCCAGGCAACTCCGAACGCGATCAACCGCGACTGCACCGGCTATTACAGCGCGGGCGGCTGCACCAATCCGCGGGCGAAGTGGCGTTGGAACGGGCGGGCGACCTACGGCATCGAGGGGTTCGACCTGTCGCTGCTCTGGACTCACATCAGCAGGGTCAGCCTAGAGCCGTTCCTGGCGGCCCGTCTGCCGGGTGACGTGGCGCAGCCGGGTGGTCCGAACCCGACCACGATCCTGGCAGACTTCCGCAGCATCCCGGCCTATGACTATTTCGACCTGTCGTTCCGGGCTGCGCCGACCGAGAATATCGAGCTGACGCTGACGGTGAACAACCTGTTCGACAAGGAGCCGCCGCTGGTGGGCTCCGGCGTCGGCGGCACGTCGTACAATAGTGGCAACACCTTCCCGACGATCTACGATCCGATCGGCCGGTCTTTCACGATCGGTGCCCGCATCCGGCTCTAAGTCGCCATACCGGTATCTGGAGGGCAGCGGCTTACCGGCCGCTGCCCTTCTTTTTTGCCGCATGCGCTGCGCGACCTAGGCGTAGCCGCGCCCAGCGCGTATATGAGCGGCCATGTCCCTAAGACCCTGGCGCGATATCGTGCGGCGGCCCAGCCGCCAGATCATGGTGGGCAACGTCCCCGTGGGTGGCGATGCGCCGGTCACCGTGCAGACGATGACCAACACTGCGACCACCGACATCCGCGGCACGATCGATCAGATCCGCCGCTGCGAGGAAGCCGGGGCCGACATCATCCGCGTCTCCTGCCCGGACGTCGAATCCACCGCCGCGCTCAAGCAGATCGTCCGTGCGTCGCGCGTGCCGATCGTCGCCGACATCCATTTTCACTATAAGCGCGCGCTGGAAGCCGCCGATGCCGGCGCCGCGTGCCTGCGCATCAATCCGGGCAATATCGGCAGCGCCGACCGCGTCAACGAAGTGGTCAACGCCGCCAAGGCCAACGGCGCGTCGATCCGCATCGGCGTCAACGCCGGCAGCCTCGAAAAGGACCTGCTCGAGAAATATGGCGAGCCGTGCCCCGAGGCGCTGGTCGAATCTGCGCTTGACCATATCAAGCTGCTTCAGGACCGCGATTTCCACGAGTTCAAGGTCGCCGTGAAGGCGTCCGACGTGTTCCTGGCGGTCGCTGCGTACCAGCAGCTCGCCGACGCGGTCGATTGTCCGCTGCACCTGGGCATCACCGAGGCGGGCGGCTTTGTCGGCGGCACCGTGAAGAGCGCAATCGGCATCGGCTCGCTGCTGTGGTTCGGCATCGGCGACACCATTCGCGTGTCGCTGTCGGCCGAGCCTGAGGAAGAGATCCGCGTCGGCTATGAGATCCTGAAGTCGCTCGGCATTCGCAACCGCGGCGTGCGCGTCGTGTCCTGCCCCAGCTGCGCGCGGCAGGGTTTCGACGTGATCCGCACGGTGCAGGCGCTGGAGGAACGGCTCCAGCACATCCGCACCCCGCTCTCGCTTTCCGTGCTCGGCTGCGTCGTGAACGGGCCGGGCGAGGCACGCGAGACCGACATCGGTCTCACCGGCGGCGGCAACGGCAAGCACATGGTCTATCTGTCGGGCGTAACCGATCACACGGTGAATGACGCCGACATGCTCGATCACATAACTCGGCTGGTCGAAGCGAAAGCCGCCGAGATCGAGGCTGCGGAGATCGCCGCCGCGCAAGCCGCGGAGTGACGCCCGCCAGCCGGGTAGCCGCCGCGTTCGCCGCCGCTTGCGCGGGCATCGCGCTTTATTCGGTGATGGACGCGGTGATGAAGGGCCTGTCGCTGGCGATGGGCGCCTATGTCGCGCTGTTCTGGCGGCTGGTGGTGGGCGTAGCGATCATGACCCCGCTGTTCGCGCTATCCAAGCCGCGCCTGCCCGAGGCACGCATCCTTCGCATCCACTTCATCCGCAGCGTGATCATCGCCATCATGGCGCTCGCCTTTTTCTGGGGCATCGCCCGGGTGCCGCTGGCCGAAGCCATCGCACTGACCTTCATCGCCCCGCTGATCGCATTGGCCTTGGCCGCGCTCTTCCTGAAGGAGCGGGTCGGCATCCGTTCGGTGCTGGGATCGCTGCTGGGGCTGAGCGGCGTGGCGATCATCCTGGCTGGCCAGCTTGGCAGTCCGCACACTGCCGAAGCGCCGCTCGGCATGATCGCCGTGCTGGCCTCGGCCATCTTCTATGCGGTGAATTTGGTGATCGCCCGGCACCAGGCGCAGCATGCCAAGCCGATCGAGATCGCCTTTTTCCAGAACTGGTTCATCCTGGCCCTGTTGAGCCTGGCCGCGCCGTTCCTGCTTGAGGTTCCCGAGTCGCGGCATTGGCCGGCGATCGCCGCGGCGGCGGTTCTCGCGGTCGTGTCGCTGCTGTTCCTGTCCTGGGCCTATGCCCGCGCAGAGGCGCAGATCCTGCTGAGCGTGGAATATACCGCCTTTATCTGGGCGGCGGTGATGGGCTGGCTGTTCTTCGGTGAGGCCGTGACGCTGGTCACGGTGGCGGGCACGGTGCTGATCGTCGCCGGCTGCCTGCTCGCCGCGCGCAAGACCGTCCAACCTGTTCCAGAAGCCGAGATCGCCACCGCATGACCCTTGTCCGACCCGCTCTACCCGCCGACGTGCCGCTGATCCTGCGCTTCGTGCGCGAGCTCGCCGAGTTCGAGCGCGAGCCCGACGCCGTACACGCCACCGAGCCGATGCTCGAGGAGGCGCTGTTCGGCGACCGTCCGGCGGCGGAAGCGGTGATAGCCGAGCATGACGGGCAGCCTGCCGGCTTTGCCCTGTTCTTCCACAACTTCTCGACCTGGACCGGCCGCAGGGGCCTGTATCTCGAGGACCTCTACGTCACGCCCGACGCACGCGGTGCAGGCGTCGGCACCGCGCTGCTCCGCCACCTGGCCGGTCTGGCGCTGGACCGCGGCTGCGGCCGGTTCGAATGGTCGGTGCTGGACTGGAACGAACCGGCGATCCGTTTCTACCGCGCGATGGGCGCTACGGGCATGGACGAATGGCGGGTGCAGCGCGTCGCGGCCGATGCGCTGGTCGAGCTGGCGGGGCGCTGAAGATGGCTTGGGCGCTCCTCCTGCTCGGCGGCTGCTTCGAAGTGGGCTTCACGACCTGCCTCCGCTTCGTCGATGGCTTCCGCAACCTGCCCTGGACTCTGGGTTTCCTGGTGTCCGCCGGCTTGTCGATGCTGCTGCTGGAACTGGCCGCCCGCACCATCCCGATGGGCACCGCCTATGTGGTCTGGGGCGGGATCGGTGCGCTGGGCACGGTGGTGGTCGGCATCCTGTGGTTCGGGGAGCCGGTCAATGCCGCGCGGATCGCGCTGATGCTGGTGCTCATTGCCTGTATCGGCGGGTTGCGGCTGGTCGGTAACGGCTGATGGCGGTCGATCAGGGCATCGTGGAGTGGGTGCGCGAGGCGCTGGAGCCGATCGGCAGCGTGACCCTGCGACGGATGATGGGTGGGGCGACGCTCTACCTGGACGGCACGGTGTTCGCGCTGGTTACGCAGGACGCACTCTGGTTCAAGGCGGACGCGCAAAGCGACGCGCTGTGGGACGATGCCGGAAGCGAGCGCTTCACCTATGAAGCCGCCGGCACGGTCAAATCGATGAACTACCGCCGCGCGCCGTCCGACGTTTATGACGATCCCGAGGCCATGCAGAAATGGGCGGCGTTGGCGGTTGCAGCCGGCCAACGCGCGCCCATCAAGCGCAAGCGCCGCTGAGCCTCAGCCCTGCGGCGTGTCCACGCCGGTCTGGTCGACCGATTCCTTTGCCGCGGCCTTGTCCTGGTCGTAGCGCTCGATCGCTTCCAGGGTGATCCGGCGCGCATCGTCGGCGCCGCCCCAGGTGCCGACCCGCACCCACTTCTTCTTTTCCAGGTCCTTATAGTGGGTGAAGAAGTGCTCGATCTGCTCCATCACGATGCTGGGCAGGTCGTCCTTCTCGTCGATGTCCGAATAATAAGGGAAGGTCTTGTCGTCGGGGACGCAGACGAGCTTCTCGTCGCCGCCGGCTTCGTCTTCCAGGTTCAGCACCGCGATCGGCCGCGCGCGCACGACGCAGCCGGGAACGAACGGCGAGCGTGCGATCACCAGCGCGTCGAGCGGATCGCCGTCGGGCGAGAGCGTGTGCGGCACGAAGCCATAGTTCGCCGGATAGCGCATCGGCGTGTGCAGGATGCGGTCGACGAACAAGGCGCCCGACGCCTTGTCGAACTCGTACTTCACCGGCTCGCCGCCGACCGGCACTTCGATGATCACGTTGAGGGTGTGCGGCGGATTGTCGCCGACGGGAATCAAGTCGATGCGCATGTAGAACCCTGTCGTTTGAAGCTCAGCCCGGCGTCAGCGGGGCTGGAGCAGCTTGTCGAGACCAGCCTCTCCCGAGGCGGTCTTCACGAGGTGCGGATAGCGTAGCCCCCCGTGATAGTCGATGGACACTTCGCGGAAACGATCACCGCTCTTGAGCATCAGCTTGATTGCGGCGGTGTCGTCGTTGGCGCGCTTGACGGCGCTCACCAGCCGCTCGGGCGTGTAGCCGCGGCCGTTCACCGCCACGATCTCGTCGCCCAGGTCGATGCCGGCGTTGAAGGCCGGGCTGTCCCAGGCGACGCTGGAAATCCCGCTCTTGCCGAGCGTCAGGCCCAGGGAATAAGCGAGGTCGGTGGTCGGCCCGCGGCCGGTCTTGTTGGGCTGGTCGGTGTAGACCAGCTTGTAGCCGTTGCGCTCGAACCCGCCGGCCGGGGCGCGCTTGGAGACGCCGTGCAGCCGCTCGTTGAGCAGCGTGCGCCAGTCATAGGGCTGGATGGCGTTGAGCGTGCTGACGATGTCGTCGAAGGTGTAGGTGACTTCGCCATAATCGCCATCGCGCAGGCCGAAGAAGCGGCGTGCGAAATCGTCGATCGACTTGGTGCCGCCCGAACGCTCGCGCAGGATGGAGTCGACTTCCATCCATACCAGCAGGCCTTCGTTGTAATAATCCTCCGAGCGCTGCCAGCCGACCCAGCCCTTGGGCGCGCGGGCGGTGATGACCGGATCGTTGGTGGTGTCGATCAGCGGGCGCCATTCGCGCGCCGGCCGGTTATCGAGGCTCGCCAGGATCGAGGCATAGGCCTCCAGCGTGTCTTCCTTGCTCACCAGGCCGGAGCGGGCCTGGAAGACATAGCCCCAGAACTGAGTCTGGCCTTCATACACCCAGAGCGACTTGCCGCGGGTCGGGGTGCGGTAATCGGGCGCCCACAGCTCGGCGCCGCGGCGGAACTTGCCGTCCCAGCTATGGGTGTATTCGTGCGGCAGCAGGTTGCGCGAGCCCGGGCCTTCTTCCCACTTGGTGAAATAGCCGGGCTGGACGCCGTTCTCCGAACTGCGGTGATGCTCCAGGCCGATGCCGCCCAGTTCCTCGCTGATCGAGAGCAGGAAATGGTAGCGGTCGTACTGCTGGGTGCCCATCGCCTTGACGGCCTGCTGCACCAGCCGCTTGTGCGCTTCGATCTGCTCGGGCTTGGCCTCCAGCTCCTCGGGCGTGTCGGCGAACACGTCGAGCGTCACCCGGTCGGACAGCGGGAAGGCGCGGTAATAGCGCCCGGCCAGCACCGGCGAGTCCATCAGCGTGTCATAGGTGGTCTTGTCATAAGTGACGGTGGAATCGACCGCCCTGGACGGTAGGCCCGACGCCGCCGACCAGCCGTCGGGATACTTCACCCGCGCCTGGATCGGGATGCGGCGCACGAAATAGCCTGCCGGATAGAGGCTGAGCGAGTTGAACTGCAGGCTCATCATGTCCGGGGTCATGACGATGCGGCCCTGCTCGGGCTTGGTCGCGGAGATGAACTGGAATTGCACGTCCAGCTTCTTCGCGCCCGACGGCACGTCGATATGGAAGGCGAAGACATCGACATCGTCGCGCGTCCAGGGCAGGCGCTTGCCATTGGCCATGATCTGGAGCCCGGCCAGCTTCTCGATCTCGCCGCGCGGGCCATGCTTGCCGGGCAGCCATTTGGGGAACAGCAGCACCATGTGGCCGCTCTTGGCGACCGGAATGGTTTCCTTGACCTGGAAGATGCCCTGCTGGGTGTTGGTCGCGTCGATCTCGAGCTTGATCGTGCCTGGATAATCCACGTCGCGCGCCGCCGGGATGGTGTCGACGATCGCGACCGGCTGAGGCGCGGAGTTCTGCGCGGCGGCGGGCGCCGTCGTGGTGGCGAGCAACAAGGCGGCGAAGGACAGCGCACGGTGCATCAGGAAGCGACCCCCTATGGTCTTCAAAGGAACGGCCGACATAGGCCCTTGATTCGGCTGCGGTAAAGCGCCGCGTGACGCCGCTTCACCGCTCCCTAACCATTGCCGGCTAGATGTTTCGGCCATGTATCACGATCCCGCATTGGCTGGTGCCGCCAGGGCCGATCTCCGCCCGCGCTCGGCGGTGAGCCACGGGGTCGGCCTGAGCGGGCTGGCCGGCCTGCTGGCCTGGATGCTGGTGGCGCATCATTTCGGCATGGACGGCCCCTATGCGGCGCTGGTCGGTGTCGCCGCCTGCGCTGCGCCGATGGTGCTGTGGTCGCTGCTCGTCGACAAGGTGCACCGCAATGCCAGCACCGGGATCGACTGGGCGCATGTCCGCCCCCGGCGCGAGACGTGGGACATCTCGGTGACCAAGCTCACCGGGCTGTGGCTCACCTGGGGCGGGATGGCGGCGATCTTCGCGCTGTTCCGCGTGTGGTGGGATACGCGCTACGCCAATTATCCCTTTGCGCTCACCTGCCTTGGCCTCGCTGCACCGGTGCTGTTCGTATCTTCGATCCCCTATGTACTCTGGCTCGACCGGCGGCTGGTGGAGCCGAGGGACGGTGCCTGGTCGCTCGGCGCCTGGCTGATGGGCGTCCCCGGCCATGACATGGCCGCGATCCACAACCACCTGCGCAGCTGGGCGGTGAAGGGCTTCTTCCTGGCGTTCATGATCGGCGTCGTGCCGACGGGTTTCGGGCAGGTGATCGCCGCGGACCCGCGCGAGCTTCTCAAGAACCCGCTGGCGCTGGTCGGCTATTGCGTGACCTTCATGTTCGTCGTCGACGTGGCTTTCGCCACTGCGGGGTACATCCTCACCTTCCGCCCGCTCGACTCGCACATTCGCAGCGCCAATCCGTTTGCGGCGGGTTGGGCCGCGGCGCTGATCTGCTATCCGCCCTTCGTGCTGATGGGGGAGGGCGGGGTGCTCGACTATCATCCCGGCAGCGCCGACTGGACGCAGTGGCTGGCGGGCCATGACTGGTTGATGGCAGCCGTCGGAGTCGCACTGGTGGCGCTCACCGCCATCTATGCGTCGGCGACCGTGGCGTTCGGGCTGCGCTTCTCCAACCTCACCCATCGCGGCATCCTGACGCATGGCCCTTATGCCTGGAGCCGGCACCCGGCCTATCTGTCGAAGAACCTGTTCTGGTGGCTTTCGACCATGCCGTTCCTCGCCACCACCGGCTGGATCGATGCGATCCGCAACACCGCCGTGATGGCGGCGGTCAGCGGCGTCTATTATTGGCGGGCGCGCACCGAGGAGCGTCACCTCGGCGCCGACCCAGCCTACCAGGCGTATTCCGGGTGGAGCGAACGCAACGCGCCGGTACCGCGGCTCCTCGCCAAGCTGAGCGGCAGCCGAAGCGCTTAGAACTTCGCCTCTTCGTACACGCGGCTGATGTCGCCGTTCCAATCGCCGTTGAAGCGGTCGAGCAGCACCTGTGCCGGCACCTTGCCGGTCCGCACGATCTCGCGAAGCGGATCGAGGAAGCCGCTCTCATTGTCGCCAGAGGCGTTCATCCGCGCGCGCGCCTTCAGCCCCGCGGTGGCGATGTCCAGCACCTGCCCGGCAACGTCCTTCAGCGTACCGCCGCCAGGCAGCGGCGCATCCAGCCCGAGCTTCGGCACCGCACTGCGCAGCGCCTCGCGGCCCTCCATCGACCAGTTCTTGACCAGGTCCCACGCCGCATCGAGCGCTCCCTGGTCGTAGAGAAGCCCGACCCACAAGGCCGGCAGCGCGCAGATGCGGCCCCAGCGTCCGCCATCGGCCCCGCGCATTTCCAGGAAGGTCTTCAGCCGCACTTCGGGGAAGGCAGTCGACAGATGGTCGGCCCAATCCTCCATGGTCGGCTTCTGGCCGGGATAGGCAGGCAGCTTCCCTGCCAGGAAGTCGCGGAAGCTCTGTCCGGCAGCATCGATATACTGGCCGTCGCGGTAGACGAAGTACATCGGCACATCGAGCGCGTAGTCGACATAGCGCTCATAGCCGAAGCCATCCTCGAACACGAAGGGCAGCATGCCCGTGCGCGCCGGATCGGTGTCGGACCAGATATGGCTGCGATAGGACAGGAAGCCGTTCGGCTTGCCCTCGGTGAAGGGTGAATTCGCAAAGAGCGCGGTCGCCAGCGGCTGCAGCGCCAGCCCCACGCGGAACTTCTTGGCCATGTCGGCCTCGGACGCATAGTCCAGGTTCACCTGGATCGTGCAGGTGCGCAGCATCATGTCGAGGCCCATGCTGCCCACCCGCGGCATGTGGTTCAGCATGATCTTGTACCGCCCCTTGGGCATGATCGGCAGTTCGGCGCGGGTCTTGTCGTGCCACATGCCCAGGCCGAGGAAACCGATCCCCAGCTTGTCGCCGACTTCCTTGACCTGCTTCAAGTGACGGCCGGTCTCGGCGCACGTGGCGTGCAGGTCTTCCAGCGGCGCGCCCGACAGCTCGAACTGGCCGGCGGGCTCCAGGCTGATCGCGCCATCTGGCCCCGACAGGGCGATGATGTTCTCGCCCTCATAGACCGGCTTCCAGCCGAACTGGGTGAGGCCGATCAGCAGCGCGTGGATGCCGCCCGGCTCCTCATAGCTGGGCGCGCGGTGGTCGGGCGTCTTCCAGTACACGAATTTCTCGTGCTCGGTGCCGATGCGCCAGCGGTCCGCGGGCTTTTCGCCGCGGGCGAAATATTCGACGAGTTGGGAACGGTGCTCGATGACCGCTGCGCTGCTGTTCGAACCGGTCTTCGTGCTCATCCGCGGCCCCTTAGCGGCGGGCGATTGGCCGCGCCAGTGTCAATCTATACCGTTCGGTTGCCAGTCGCCGGCAACCCCCATCCACAACGCCATCGCCGCCGCCGCCGCGGTCTCGGCCCGCAGGATGCGGGGGCCAAGCCCGACGCCGACCGCCTGGGGAAGCGCGCGGATCGCCGCGCGCTCCTCCTCGTCGAAACCGCCTTCGGGGCCGACCAGAATCGCCGCCGGCCCGGCACGCGAACGCATGGCATGCGCCGCCGGCTCCCCGCCATTTTCGTCGGCGAAGAACAGCGTTCGATCCGCGGGCCAGTCGCGCAGCAGCGCGGGAAGCTTCACCGGCTCGACCAGCTCGGGCAGCGCGGTGCGCCCGCATTGCTCCGCGGCCTCGATCATGTGCGCGCGCAGCCGCTCCAGGTTCAGCCGGTCGACCACGGTGCGCCGAGTCAGCACCGGCGCCAGCCGCGCCGCGCCGAGCTCGCAGGCTTTCTCGGCGACCCAGTCGATCCGCCCCTTCTTGATCGGCGCGGCGCATAGCCACAGGTCGGGCACCGGCTCACGCTCGCGCAGCCGTTCGGTCAGTTCGAGCACCAGGTCGCGCTTGCCGACATGGCGTGCGATCCCCAGCCATTCCCCGGTGATGTCGTCGAACAGCTTGACCGGATCGCCGTCCTTTATCCGCATGACCTGGACCAAATAATGCGCCTGCGGTCCCGCGATGCGGATCTCGCCTGGCGCAAGCGCGTCCTCGACGAACAGGCGGGGCGTGGATTGCGGCGGCCAGGCGGGTGTAGCGGGCATGTCATCGCTCTAGAAGCGGTGGAGCCGCACGGCAATGACAGCCGGCTTGAGCACGGGCCGGGCGCTGATATGGAAGAACCATGTCCGTGCCTGTCCCCGATCCGATCGTCCCCGACACCGAGCATCGCGGCCTGATCCGGCTGCTGCCCGCCGCCGCGCGCCCGTTCGCGCTGCTCGCCCGCTTCGATCGGCCGATCGGCTGGTGGCTGCTCTTCTGGCCGGGTGCCTGGGCGATCGCGCTCTCCGGCAACGCCCTCGCGCGCTGGGACCTGATCCTGTGGTTCCTGCTCGGCAGCATCGCGATGCGCGGCGCGGGGTGCGTCTACAACGACATCGTCGACCGCGATCTCGACCGGCAAGTGGCGCGCACTGCCAGCCGCCCGCTCGCCAGCGGTGCGGTTAGCCTCAAGGCGGCGTGGCTCTTCCTGCTCGCGCTCTGCGCGATCGGGCTGGTGGTGCTCGTCCAGCTCAGCGTCACCGGCATGGCCGTGTCGGTGGCCAGCATCGCGCTGGTTGCGGCCTATCCGTTCATGAAGCGGATCACCTGGTGGCCCCAGGCCTGGCTCGGGCTGGTATTCTCCTGGGCGGCGCTGGTCGGCTGGGCCGAAGCACCCGATGCCGAGTGGCTGCCGGGGCTGCTGCTCTACGCCGGCTGCATCTTCTGGGTGATCGGCTACGACACGATCTACGCGCTGCAGGATGTCGAGGATGATGCGCTGGTGGGGGTCCGCTCTTCCGCACGCCGGCTGGGTGCCAGGGTGCGTCCTGGTGTCGCCGGCTTCTATGCGCTGGCGCTGGCGCTGTGGGGCGCGGCGTTCTGGCAGCTTCGCCCCGATGCGCTGGCGCTGGCGGCGCTGGTGCCCGCGGCGCTGCACCTTGGGTGGCAGGTCGCGACATTGGTGCCTGCCGACGGCGCCAACGCGCTGCGCCGCTTCCGCGCCAACCGCAATGCCGGACTGTTGATGTTCGCCGCGTGCTTCGTGGTCGGCCAGACTCTTTGACCTTCGGCGTCCGCGTACCTAAGTCGCGGCGATGCTGACCAAGGAACAAGCCTGCGAGCGCGCCCACGACATCGTCGCGCGTGCGCGTGCCGCCGGCGCCGATGCCTCCGACGCCGTCTTCGCCGCCGACCGATCGCTCTCCGTCTCGGTGCGGATGGGCGCGTTGGAGGATGTCGAGCGCTCCGAAAGCGAGGAGCTGGGGCTGCGGGTGTTCGTCGGCCACCGCTCGGCCAGCGTCTCGACGTCCGACCTGAGTTCGGCCGCGCTCGACACGTTGGTCGAGCGTGCGATCGCGATGGCGCGCGAGGCGCCTGAGGATCAATGGGCTGGCTTGGCGCCGGAATCGCGGCTGATGCACGGTGCGGCGCCGCATCTCGACCTGGACGATGGCGCCGAGGTCGAGCCACAGGGCCTGAAGCAGCGCGCGCTCGAAGCCGAGGCCGCGGCGCGTGCCGTTGCGGGAGTCACCAACAGCGAAGGCGCCAGCGCGGGCGCCAGCCGGTCGATCATGGCGCTGGCGACGAGCCATGGCTTTACCGGCGGCTATGGCCAGTCGAGCCACGGCATCTCGGCAAGCGTGCTCGCCGGCCCTGCCGGGGCGATGGAGCGCGACCATGCCGCGCATTCGGCGCGCTATGCCTCGATGCTCGAAGCGCCCGAGCTGGTCGGCCGCCTTGCCGGCGAGCGTGCGGTGGCGCGCGTCAATCCCGGCAAGGTTGCCAGCGGAGCGATGCCGGTGGTGTTCGATCGGCGGGTGTCTTCCGGGCTGGTCGGCCATTTCCTGGGCGCGATCGCGGGATCGGCGATCACCCGCAAGACCAGCTTCCTGCTCGACCGGCTGGGTACGCAGATATTCGCCAGGGGCGTCACCATCTGCGACGATCCCCACCGCCCGCGCGGGCTGCGCTCGCGGCCGTTCGACGGCGAGGGGCTACCGGTGCTGCCGATGAAGCTGGTGGACGAGGGCATGCTCGAAACCTGGCTGCTCGACAGCGCCTCTGCCCGCCAGCTCGACATGGAGCCCACCGGCCACGCTTCGCGCGGCATCGGCGGGGCGCCGGGGGTCGCGCCGTCGAACCTGTACATGCAGCCCGGCAGCATCCCGCCCGAGACCTTGGTGGGAGAGATCAGCCGCGGCATCCTGGTCACCGAGCTGATCGGCCAGGGCGTCAACGGCGTCACCGGCGATTACAGCCGCGGCGCCGCCGGCTTCCTGATCGAGAATGGCGAGATCACCCGGCCGGTGTCGGAGATCACGATCGCCGGCAATTTGAAGGACATGTTCCTGGCGCTGACCCCGGCCAACGATCTTGAGTTCCGCTTCGGCATCAACGCGCCGACGCTGCGTGTCGACGGGATGACCATTGCCGGTGCCTGATCTCGCCGCCGAAGTCGCGGCGATCGCCGCCGATGCCGGCGCGCTGGCGATGCAGCTGTGGCAGACGGACTTTCGCCGCTGGGAGAAGTCGCCGGGCAACCCGGTGTGCGCAGTCGATCTGGAAGTCGACGGCATGCTGCGCCACCGGCTGGGCAAATTGCTGCCCGACGCCGGCTGGCTGTCGGAAGAAACCATCGACAATGCCGCGCGGCTGGGTTCGGAACGCATCTGGGTGGTCGATCCGATCGACGGCACGCGCGATTACCTGCGCGGCCGTTCCGGCTGGTGCGTGTCGGTGGCGCTGGTCGAGCGCGGGCAGCCGGTGATCGGCGTGCTGGACGCGCCGGCGCGCGAGGAAGTGTGGACCGCGGCGGCCGGGCAGGGCGCCTTTCGCAATGGCGAGCGGCTGCAAGCCTCGGACCGCAGCGTGCTTGCCGGGGCGCGGGTGCCGGCCGACCAGCTTCCCAAGGCCGATCGCGACCTCACGCCGGTCGCAAAGCCCAATTCGATCGCGCTGCGCATGGCGATGGTCGCCGCCGGCCAGGCGGACCTTCTCGCCACGCTGCGCTGGGGCAATGAATGGGACATCGCCGCGTCGGTGCTGCTCGCCCGCGAAGCGGGGGCGGCGGTGACCGACGCCTTTGGCCAGCCGCTGGCGTTCAACACGCCCTCGGCCCAGGCGTTCGGCATGCTCGCCTCGAGCCCGGGCATCCATGCCGCGGCGGTGGAACGGCTCGCAAGCCGGGCTGAGGCTGCAGTGGGTAGTAAGCGCTAGCCGGCCAGCCCGTCGTCGCGATACTTGATCTGCAGATAGCGGCCGCGGGTCGCCAGCAGGTCGAGGTCGCCCTGCGCCAGCTGCGCCGACATCTCGGCGATCTCTTCGTCGATCACCTGAAGCCCCTGTGCCAGTTGCTGGTCGGGGGTCAGGCCGTTGCGCTCGGTACGGCGCAGCGGCTCGGGCACGCGCTGATAGCCCTTGATCAGTTCGGGCAGCTGCTCGCCGACCAGCTTGCGCACCTCCCCGGCTGCCGGGGCGTGGTCGTCCAGCGCGGCCAGCTGCGGCGCCAGGATCTCCAGCTTCACCCCGATCGAATCGACCAGCCCGCGCACCGGCGACGGCAGCGCCGGGCGCTGCGCCTCCAGCCAGCGCTCGGTGGTGGCAGGCAGTGCCTTTAACGGCACCTGCGCCAGCTGTTCGACGCGCGGCGGCGCCGATTGCGGGAAGATCGCCAGCGTGATGGTCGCAGCGATCAGCAGCGCCATCATCAGCAGCGCGCCGAACATGCCGATCCCGCCGGGCAGGATGAAGCCCAGCACCAGCGCGACGGCGATGATCAGCCCGTCGGCCGCCGCGATCCGCCCGACGCGGCGCAGGATCTCCGCCTCGCGCCGCTGGCGCCCGCGCTTGGAGACCGAGTTGTAACGCTCACGGGTACGCTCCAGCAGCGCGTCGGCCTGGGCCAGCTGGCGATCGACGTCGGTCGGCATGGCCGTTTACATCGCCTCCAGCTTGAAGGTGTCGGCGGACGCGCCGGCAAGCTGGTTCTGCGTCGCCCCTTCGGCCCGGGCGATATAGCCCTTCGACTTCTCGACTTCGTTGGACAGCGTGGTGACCGTGGTCTTCATGCTGTCGAGCGCCTTGAGCTTGAAGGTGTCGATCGCGTCCATCGTGTCGTAGATGTTCTGGAACGCGCGCTGCAGCGTCTCGACCGGGATGGTCGAGTTCGCCGCCTGTTCGTGGATCGCCGCGGACTGGCTCTTGAGCAGCTTGCTGGTCGAATCGATCAGCCCGGCGGTGGTCGAGTTCAGCGCGGTGATCTGATCGAGCACCAGCTTCTGGTTGGTCAACGCCTGGGCCACCGTGACGGCGGTACGCAGCGCCGAAACGGTGGTGGTCGACGCGCGGTCGACGCCCTTTACCAGCTCGACATTGTTCTTCTTGACCAGGTCGAGCGCCAGATAGCCCTGCACCGTGACCGCCATCTGAGTCAGCAGGTCCTGGGTGCGCTGGCGCACATAGAACAACGCGGTCTCGCGGATCGCCTTGGCCTTTGCGGGATCGCTGTGGTCGAGTTCGTTGGCCTTGTCTTCCAGGCGCGCGTCCATCGCCTTGGACAGATAGATCATCTGTTCCAGCCGGCCCATCGCGTTCCACAGGTTCGAACGTTCGGTGTCGATCGCGGCATTGTCCATGAGGAGCTCGTCCTTGCCATTGGCCAGGCTCTTCAGGATCGCGTTGATGTGCGTCTGCGACGACTGATATTTGTGGAAATACTTCTTGAAGCCGCCCGAACCGAAGATGCGGTCGATGAAGCCGCCCTTGCCGCCGATCAGCTTGCCGTTCTTGCTGGGATCGAGATCCTCGACTTGCCGGCGCAGCGCGATCAGGTCGGCACCCACGCCGCCTTCGCCGTCCATCGCCTTGACCGGGCGGTCGAGGAAGCGATTGGACTGGCCCGCAGCCTCGCGGATTTCCTTCTGCCCCATCGCGGCGATGGCATCGACGCGCTTGCCGAATTCGGGCGAGTTCACGTCCTGCGCGACCAGATCGTCGACGAAGCTGTCGACGCGCTTTTCCAGCTCGTTTTTCTTGGTGTCCTCGACCGGCACCAGGCCCGCGGCCTTGGCAGGGGCTACCGTCGGCACCGGGTCGGGTGCGGTCAGCACCAGTTCCTTTTCGGCCACTGCAGTCTCGCTTGCCATATGCATGTCTCCCAAATCTCCGGCCACAATAGGGGCATCGCTCCGGCGATCCAAGTGTATTGTCTCATCGACACACCCGGGGAGGGTGTCCGAACAACCGGTCGCGCACGAAGCAGCCGCACGCAGGGCAAGGAGTGGCGCGGTCGCGCATCGTCCATGCTAAAGCAGGTTTGCCGCTTGTACGACGGCGGGCGAAGGAGACGGCGATTGAACGACAGGCTGAAGCTTCTGGTGGTCCTGGGCAGCGTGCGCGAAGGGCGCATGGCCGAGCCGGTGGGGCGGTGGGTATGCGAACAGGCGGCTGGACGAGACGGTATCGACTGCGAGCTGGTGGACCTGAAGGAGTGGGACCTGCCTTTCTATCCGTTCGCCGACGCGCCGGCGAAGGGCAACTACACCGATCCACTGCAGCGGCGCTGGGCCGAGAAGGTCGCCAGCGCCGATGGCTATGTGCTGATCGCGCCCGAATATAATCACGGCGCCCCGGCGGTGCTGAAGAACGCGCTCGACTTCGTCTATGCCGAGTGGAACCGCAAGCCGGTGACCTTTGTGGGCTATGGCGGCAATGGCGGGGCACGATCGATCGAGGGGCTGACGCTGGTCGTGCGCGAGCTGCAGATGGCGGCGCTGGAGGCGTCGGTGCACATCATGGGCGTGTGGGGCAAGGTGAGGGATGGCCGCTTCACCGGCGACGACAAGGACCTGCGCTGGATCAGCCACGCCTTCGACGAGCTGGAGTGGTGGGGGCGCGCGCTGAAAGTGGCGCGAGGCTGAGGACCGAAGCGACGAGTTGATGCGGCTAATCGCGCGGAGCGGAGTTGTTACGCCTGCGTCGCCCTTCACGGAGTGTCGAATGCTGCCTGATCCCCTGACGATCGCCCGGCGATTGCTGGACCGCGCCGAACGCGAGCTGGTCGAGCGCGTAATCGAGGCCGGCAGCTCGGCCGCCGCGGCCGCCGCCGGCGCGGTGCGCGGCCAGTTCCTGCTCAAGATCCAGGAGTTCATGACGCTGCTAGGCAAGCTGCCGCATGGGACCGCCAATTGGATCCTTGATCTGGACCGCGGCTTTTCGGCCCGCTCGCTCACCCGCACCGAGACGCAATTGGTGCAGGAGGCGTTCGGCGGGCGGATCAATCCGGGCGACGTGCGGATCGTGCGCGGCGCCGGGCTGTCAGCCTGGGCGGCGATCGCCTTTCGCAACGGCAATCCGGCGATCACGCTGGGCAACACGATCTACATAAAGTCGGACCTCAAGGACCTGACGCACAGCGACTTGTCGCTGGCGCTGCGCGGGATCGAGATGCTGCTCCACGAATATACCCATGTCGTGCAGTATGCGACCTTGGGCTTCGGGACGTTCGGGCGGCGTTACGCGTCGGAGCTGCGCTCGCATGGCTGGGACGCGAACAAGCTCTATGACTATGGCAAGCGCAACAGCGACTGGCAGCACGAGACGCTGGAGGGTCAGGCGCAGATCGTCGGCGAATATGGCACTGCGCGACGGGCGCTGAACGTGCCGCGCAACCGTGCGCTGGCCGATAGGCTGCGCGCGAAGCTGCAGGGCACCGGCATCTATGCGCAGTGATCGCATGCTCGCGCTCGCCCTGTTGTGCGCAACGCTTTCCGGGTGCCAGCAGGGCGCCGAGATCATCGTCGATCAGACCGGCGCACGAACGCTGTTCACCACCAAGATGATCTCGAGCAGTGGGCAGGCCTGCATCCGCAACTTGGAAGTGTATGAAGGCGAGCCCGACGGCCGCGCGCCACTATGGCAGATCGTGGGTGAACCCGACGATGGCTGCGTCACGCAAGTCGAGTTCGCGAAGGTACCGGAAGGCTTCTCGCAGGCCGACGGCACGCCTGCTAACCTGAAGCTCAAGAGCGGGCAGCATTACGCCGTGCAGGCCTCCGGCCGGGGATGGCTGGCATTTGGCGGGTTTGACGCGCGGTAAGGCCCATCGATGGTTCCTTCCCGCAAGCTCAGGGAGTATCCTTTAAGGATGACTCCGGCTCGCTAGCCCTTTCGCTCGCGCAGCATTTCGGCTATGGGCGCCGGCACACCGCACCTCTGCGGCATCCAGGATATACGCATGAACCTTCGCAACGTGGCGATCATCGCCCACGTCGATCATGGCAAGACCACGCTCGTCGACCAGCTCTTCCGCCAGTCCGGCACGTTCCGCGACAATCAGCGCGTCGAAGAGCGCGCGATGGACTCGAACGACCTCGAAAAGGAGCGCGGGATCACCATTCTCGCCAAGCCGACCTCGGTCGACTGGACTCCGCCGGGCGCGAGCGAGAGCATCCGCATCAACATCGTCGACACCCCCGGTCACGCCGATTTCGGCGGCGAGGTGGAGCGCATCCTGTCGATGGTCGACGGTGTCGTCCTGCTGGTCGATTCGTCGGAAGGCGCGATGCCGCAGACCAAGTTCGTGACCGGCAAGGCGCTGGCGCTCGGCCTCAAGCCGATCGTCGTCGTCAACAAGGTCGACCGTGCCGACGCGCGCATCCAGGAAGTGCTGGACGAAGTGTTCGACCTGTTCGTGTCCCTCGACGCCAATGACGAGCAGCTCGATTTCCCGGTGCTCTACGCCTCGGGCCGCAACGGCTATGCCTCGACCGACATGGACGCGCGCGAAGGCACACTGATCCCGATGTTCGAGACGATCGTCAGCCACGTGCCGGCGCCCAAGGTCGAAGTCGAGGACGTGCCCTTCACCTTCCTGGTGACTTTGCTCGACCGCGACAATTTCCTCGGCCGTATCCTCACCGGCCGCGTCAATTCGGGCACGGTGAAGCTCAACCAGCCGATCCACGCGCTGGATAACGATGGCAAGATCATCGAGACCGGCCGCGCGTCGAAGATCCTGTCGTTCCGCGGCCTGGAGCGTGTGCCGGTCGAAGAGGCCAAGGCAGGCGACATCATCTCGCTCGCCGGTCTGGCCGTTGCCACCGTGTCCAACACGATCTGCGATCCCTCGGTCAGCGAGCCGCTGCACGCGCAGCCGATCGATCCGCCCACGCTGTCGATGCGTTTTGCGGTGAACGATTCGCCGATGGCGGGGCGTGAGGGCACCAAGGTCACGTCGCGCATGATCCGCGACCGCCTGTTCCGCGAAGCCGAATCCAACGTCGCCGTGAAGGTGACCGAAGCCTCGGACCGCGACAGCTACGAAGTCGCCGGCCGCGGCGAGCTTCAGCTGGGCGTCCTGATCGAAACGATGCGCCGCGAAGGCTTCGAGCTGGGCATCAGCCGCCCGCGCGTGCTGTTCAGCGAGGACGAGAACGGCAACAAGACCGAGCCGTACGAGACCGTCATCATCGACGTCGACGAGGAATATTCGGGCACGGTCGTCGAGAAGATGAACCTGCGCAAGGCCGAGATGACCGACATGCGTCCCTCGGGCGGCGGCAAGACCCGCATCACCTTCTCCGCGCCGTCGCGCGGCATGATCGGCTACCATGGCGAGTTCCTGTCGGACACGCGCGGTACCGGCATCATGAACCGGCTGTTCGAGAAGTACGGCCCGCACAAGGGCAACATCGAAGGCCGCAAGAACGGCGTGCTGATCTCGAACGGCAATGGCGAAGCGCAGTCCTATGCGCTGGGTCCGCTCGAAGAGCGCGGCATCCTGTTCGTCGGCCACGGCGAAGCGCTGTATGAAGGCATGATCATCGGCGAAAACGCCAAGACGGAAGACCTCGAGGTCAACCCGATGAAGGCCAAGCAGCTGACCAACTTCCGCGCGTCGGGCGGCAAGGACGATGCCGTCCGCCTGACCCCGCCGAAGAAGATGACGCTCGAGCAGGCCATCGCCTATATCGACGATGACGAGATGGTCGAAGTCACCCCGACCAAGATCCGCCTGCGCAAGCGCTTCCTCGATCCCAATGAGCGCAAGCGCGCCAGCCGGTCGAAGAGCGCGGCCTGAGGGTTGCGTCGTACTTGAGAATGCGAAAGGCGCCGGGGGAAACTCCGGCGCTTTTTGTTTGGGGCCGACCTGAGGAAGCACTGCGCCGGGGAAAAGGTTTCGGCAGGGCCCATGCGCCGCTTGATGTGGTTAGTGGCCAGGCGTTCGAAGCGCGGCTAAGCGCGCCTGCGTGTTCCTTTCCCCGCCAGACCAGCCCGCTCCTTCCCGCACTCGGATCCACACCCAGTCCGACGGGCCGTACTTCGTCACCGGCGACGGCGCGCCCTGGGCACCGATCGGCCACAATGACGCGATCACCTGGCCGGAACTCGGGCCGCTGTTCCGGCGCCGCGATCCCGCCGCGGTGGAGCGGCACCTGGTGTGGCTACGCGATCACGGCGTCACCTGTATCCGGCTGATGCTGGAATATTGCCATGGCGAGCATCGCTATTTCGAGCGCCCCGCAGGCCGGTTCGTCCCGAACATGGTACAGTTCTGGGACGACATGTTCGCGCTGCTGGAAAAGGTCGGCCTTCGCGTCCTGCTGACGCCCTACGATACCTTCTTCATGTGGATCCGGTGGCGCCACCATCCTTACAACAGGGCGAATGGCGGCCCCTGCGCAAGCCGGCGGAAATGGCTGACCTGTCCCGACACGCGCACCGCGATCAAGGACCGCCTGGCCTTTGCGAGCGACCGCTGGGGTGGCAGCCCGGCATTGTTCGCCTGGGACCTGTGGAACGAGATCCACCCCGCGCATGGCGGCGACGATCCCGCCACGGCGGCCCGCTACCTCGACGATGTCGGCCCCTGGCTGCGGGCGCATGAGATCGAGCGGCGCGGCTATGCCAACCTCCAGACCGTTTCCGTGTTCGGTCCCGAACTGATCAAGCACCCCGCGCTGGTCGAGACGATCTTCCGCCACCCGTCGCTCGATTTCGCGAACACGCATCTGTACGAGCATGGCACCATCGACGCGCCTCGCGACACCGTAGCCCCGGCGCTGGCGGTGGCCCGGCTGATGCGGACGGCGGTCACCGAAGCGGGCACCACCCGCCCGGTGTTCGATTCCGAGCACGGCCCGATCCACAGCTTCAAGGACAAGAAGCGGACCTTGCCGGAGCCGTTCGACGACGAATATTTCCGGCACATACAATGGGCGCACCTTGCGAGCGGCGGTGCGGGCGGTGGCATGCGGTGGCCGAACCGGCATCCGCATATACTCACCGCCGGGATGCGCGAGGCGCAGCGCACTCTGGCGCAGTTCCTCCCCTTGGTCGACTGGAGCCGGTTCAAGCGCCGCAACCTGTCGGACGAGATGGCGTGCGACGATCCCGGCGTGGCCGTCGTCGGTTGTGGCGACGATGCGCAGGCGATCGCGTGGCTGGTGCGTACCGACAGCTTGTCGAAGCAGGGGATGGTGATGGAGCGATCTGAGGCTGTGCCGGCCAGCTTGCGCATTCCCGGCCTTGTCGAGGGCACCTATTCCGCGCTGGCCTATGACACATGCACGGGGACGGTCCGCGAGCTTCCGCCCTGCACCAGCGCAGGCGGCACGCTGCACGTCGCGATCGGCCCGGTCCGCAGCGACGTGATGATCGCGGTGCGTAAGGCAAGCCGCTGAGGCAAAAGGTTGCAAGCGGTTCGCGCCAAGCACGGTCATTGCCGCCGCCTTTGGGAACTGCGGTCCACCCGGCTATGGCGTGGGCAAAGCCATGACTGAGGGTGCCTGATGTCTGAAGACTATGCGAGCGGCCAGCGCGACGGCTTGCGGCTGGCGCTGGCGATCCTGGCCGCGGAGGAAGCGAAGTGGGCGGCGTTGCTGGGTGAGAGCCCGTCCTGGCGGACCAACGCCACGCGCGAGGTGCGGCACAAGACTCTTCAGGTCGCGCAGAAGCGTGTGCAAACCGCACTAAACCGCTTGCTCCCCAAAGACGCCGAGACCACGAACGAAGAGCTGACCTCGGCGCTGGACCGGCTGGGGCTATAGCGCGCGGCCTTGGGGCGTCGCCCTGGGCGTCAGCGGTCGTGCAACTGCTTGAGTGCGACGCCGGCAAGGTTCTGGGCGCGTCGCAGATAGCGTATGCGGACACGTCCCCGCGGCCGGGGCAGCGACTGGAAAACCTGCATGTGACCAGCGCAGGAGGGCGGGCAGCGGACGGTGCTGTTCGCCTGCCCGATGACCGCGGCGGCGTCGCCGAGCAGCACCGGGTCGACAAGGTCGAGCGCGTGAGCAAGCCGCATCGCTTCGATAAGCGCCAGCCACTCGGCATCCATGCTCAGGCCGGGACCGAGATCGCGCTGGAGGTAGCGCCGCCCGCCGATCACCACCGCCAGTTCCATGCCGAACGGATCGGGACGGCAGCCGCCGTCGAAGAACACCTTCACCCCGCGCGCCACTTGCCCGGTGCGAGGTCGCCGAGCGTCCATTCGCCGATGCTCCACCGGACCAGCCGCAGGGTGGGGTGCCCGACCGCGGCGGTCATGCGCCGCACCTGCCGATTGCGTCCTTCGCGGATGGTCAGCGTGATCCAGTGATCGGGAATGCGCGCCCGCACCCGGATCGGCGGGTCGCGGGGCCACAGCCCGGGATCGTCGATGCGCGCCACCTCGGCTGGCCGGGTGTAGCCGTCGTTCAGCTCCACGCCGCGGCGCAGCCGCTCCAGCGTCGCATCGTCGGGTTCGCCCTCCACTTGCACCAGATAGGTTTTGGGCAGCTTGAACTTGGGGTCGGCGATCCTCGCCTGGAGCCTGCCGTCGCCGGTGAGGATCAGCAACCCTTCGCTGTCCCGGTCCAGCCGCCCGGCAGGGTAGACGCCCGGCATGTCGATGAAGTCGGACAGGGTGGGACGCGCCGTTGCCGTCCCCTTGTCGGTAAACTGGCTCAGGACGCCATAGGGCTTGTTGAACAGGATCATCAGCATCCGGCGCTACTGCCTTCACGGCGCGGCTGCCAACCCGCTTTTCGCCGCAGCGTCTCTCCTCGATGCGCTGCGCCTTGGTTTGGCCTCGTGGTTGTGGTTGATGGAGGCGAATAGCCGGGAGTGGCGAGGATGCTTCTTGCCTTGATGCTGAGCATGGCGGTTGGTCAGGACGCCCCGCGTCCGGGCGTGGAGACAAGAGCCGATGGCGTCCAGCGCTGGTCGGTTCTGGCCGATCCATGCTCGGGACGAGTCCTTAGCCCCGATGAAGTGGTGGTGTGCGGGCAGCGCGACGGCGCGACCAGCGACCGGCTGCCGCTTCCCGACGAGCGTGGCCCGCGCGACCGGCCGATGCCAAGCAACCCCGACATCAGCGGCGCGGGCGCGCTGGCCGTGGCCTCCGCGCCCTGTGCCACGCGATCGGAAGGATGCACCGTCGGTGTGGACATGCTCGGCGGGGGCACGGCGCTGATCCGGCTTGCTGGCAAGCTGATCGATCCGGACAGTTGCTGCGAGCGGCCGGGCGAAGGCACGAATCCCGTCATGCTGGTGGGCGATCTCGGTTCCGCGGTGGGACGGGCGTTCAAGAAGAAGCCGGACAAGTCGAACCGCGTACCTATCCCCCTGGACGACCTGCCGCCCGTCGACGCTGCGCCGGCAACCGTCACGCACGCTGCGCCAGTGCCGTAAGGGCGGCTCTGCGGGAATCGGGCTGGTAAAGTAGGATTTGCGCTGCTGTGATCTGGCTATGCCCGAGACACCCGCCTCCGCCATTCTCACCCAAAGCTGCGGCAGACCGCAACTTCCTGAACTTCACCACGGTGCGAAAGTGCCGAAATCGGCGAGAATCGGGCGTTTTCTCATCCAACCAAAAGGTTGGATGTCCATCGGTGCCCGCGCGAGTCGCTTCTGGCCGAACCGCCACAAGCGCGGGAGCGGCGCCGGCTTAGCCTTCCGCCATTTCCAGCAGCACTGCCCATTCTTCGGGGCGCACCGGCGTGACCGACAGACGCGACTGGCGGATCATCTCCAGATCGGCCAGCCGCGGCTCGGCCTTGATGTCGGGCAGGGGCACCGGCTTGGCCAGCTTGCGCACCGGCTTCACGGCAACGCTCGCCCATTTGCCATCGTCGCCATCGGGCTGCCAGGCGCGGGTGATCTCCATGATGCCGACCGCGGCCTTCTGGATGTTGGAATGATAGAAGATCGCCTGGTCGCCGGGCTGCATCTCCTTGAGGAAATTGCGCGCGGTGTAGTTGCGCACGCCGTTCCATTCGGTCGCGCCGTCGCGGATCAGGTCGTCCCAGCCATAGGCATCGGGTTCGGAGCGGAGGAGCCAATACGCCATGGCGGCGCGTTAGCCGGCTAAACGACGGGTGAACAACCGATTTCGAACGGGTTCAGCCTATGTGCGTTATCCACCAAGCATCGGCGTCCGACTCCAGCCGCTTCGTGGATCGGGCGCTTGCATGAAGAGGAGGCTTTGATGACCAATTTCGTGAAGAAGGCGGTTCTCGGCAGCGTGCTCGGCGCGACCGTCCTTGCCGCAGCGGCGCCTGCCGCCGAGGCGCAGCGCTATCGCGGCTATTATCGCGACCGCGACAATGGTGGGGCCGCGCTGGTGGCTGGCATCGCCGGGCTGGCGATCGGCGCCGCGCTGGCCAGCGACCGCGGCTATGACCGCCGCTACGACTATGACCGGCGCTATTATCGCAGCCACGGCTATTATCCGGTCGACGGCTATTACTATCGCGACAATTACCGGCGGTATCGCGGATGGGAGCGCTGCGGCGTTCGGCGGATGTACGACCCGTATATCGGCCGGCCGGTGCGGGTGCGCTACTGCCGCTGATCCAGGCGGCGCATGAACGGGTGGCGCGGGCAGGGTCCGCGCCGCCTTCTTTCGTATAGGCCTCTTCGCTTGCGGAGATGTGCAGCTACATTGGGGCCATGCACAGCGATTCGCCCGCCACCACGCCCGTCGATGCCGCCGATCCCTATCAGCGGCTCGGCCAGACCTTTCCGATCCTGTCGGCGGAAATGACCGGGCGCGTCGCCGGCTTCGGTGAGGAAGAAGCGCTGCCCGATGGCGCGACGCTGTTCCGGCGTGGCGACCGCAGCGTCGACTTCTTCCTGTGCCTGGAAGGCGGGATCGAGATCCTCGACAGCGACGTGAAGGGCGAGGCACGCATGGTGCATCGCCACCAGCCCGGCCAATTCACCGGCGAGCTCGACCTGTTCAACGACCGCACGATCCTGGTGACGGCGCGGGCGCTGCCGGGGACCCGCGTCATCCGGGTGGGCCGGAGCGACTTCCGCCGGCTGATGACCGCCGAGCCCGACATCGGCGAGATCGTGATGCGCGCCTTCATCCTGCGGCGCGTGGGGATGCTGCTCCACGGCGAGGGTGGCGTGGCGCTGGTAGGCCCCGGACATATGGCGGATACCGCGCGGCTTGAGACCTTCCTCTCCCGCAACGCCCTGCCGCACCGCCGGATCGACACCGAACAGGACGCGGACGCGGCAGGCTTCCTTGAATGCTTCTCGCTGACGCAAGCGGACCTGCCGGTGGTGGTCGCCGACGGCCAAGTGCTGCGCCGCCCCTCCAACGCGCAGCTGGCCGACGCGCTGGGGCTGACGGTGGCGATCGACCCGGAGCATGTCCATGACGTGGTAGTGGTAGGCGCAGGCCCCTCGGGCCTGGCAGCGGCGGTCTATGCCGCGTCGGAAGGGCTCGACACGATCGTGATCGAATCGATCGCGCCGGGTGGGCAGGCGGGGACCAGCTCGAAGATCGAGAATTATCTGGGCTTTCCCACCGGCATTTCCGGCCAGGCGCTTGCCGGCCGTGCCCAGGTGCAGGCGCAGAAGTTCGGGGCGCGGCTGCTCGTGTCGCGATCGGTCTCCAGGATCGACTGCGCGGTTCAGCCCTATCGGCTGCAGCTGGACGACGGCGCCAGCGTTCAGGCCCGCTCGGTGGTGGTCGCGACCGGCGCGCGCTACCGCAAGCTTGACCTGCCGCGCTATGCCGAGCTGGAAGGCAACGGCATCTATTATGCCGCGACTGCGATGGAGGCGGGGCTTTGCGCGTCGCAGGAAGTGGTCGTGGTCGGCGGCGGCAACTCCGCCGGGCAAGCGGCGATCTTCCTGTCGCGCACCGCAGGGCATGTGCATGTCCTGGTGCGCGGTGCCGGACTCGCGGCGACCATGTCGAGCTACCTGATCGAGCGGATCGAGGCGTCCGACCGAATCACGCTGCACCCGTTCACCGAAGTCAGCGAACTGGAAGGCGAGGGACATCTCCGCGCGCTGCGCTGGACCGATCGCCAGACCGGCGAGTCCGAGCGACGCGAGGTCGGGGCGGTGTTCGTGATGATCGGTGCGGAGCCCAATACGGAATGGCTGGACGGGTGCATCGACCTGGATCCGGCCGGCTTCGTGAGCACCAGCGAAGGGCACACGCTGTTCTGTTCGTCGCAGCCGGGCATCTTCGCAGTGGGCGATGTTCGCGCCGGATCGGTGAAGCGCGTCGCTTCGGGCGTGGGCGAGGGATCCGTGGTGGTGTCCGCGCTGCACCGTTACCTTGAAAGCGTACGCCAATAGCGGCAAAGGCAGCCGCATGAGCGACACCCCTCCCGACCGCCTGTCGGTCAATCCACAGAGCCCGCACTTCAACCAGCAGGTGCTGGAGCGTGGCATCGGCATCCGCTTCAAGGATCAGCAGCGCCACGACGTCGAGGAATACAGCATTTCCGAAGGCTGGATCCGCGTTGCCCTGGGCAAGAAGGTCGACCGCAAGGGCCAGCCCCTGACGATCAAGCTGGTCGGCCTGGTCGAGGCGTGGTTCGAGCGTCCTGCCGAGGGCGAAGCGGCCCAAGACGAAGCCGAGGGCTAATGCCTGGCCATCACCCCGGCAGATGCCGGGGTGATGGCAGGACCTTAGTGCACGAACCGCGCCACCACGTCGCGGTAGGACCGGCTGACCTTCACCTGCGCCCCCGAATCGAGCACCAGGAAGCATTCGCCATTGGTGTGGGGCTTGACCTGCTTGACCAGGTCCAGGTTGACGATGGTCGAGCGGTGGACGCGCTGGAACCTGCGCGGGTCGAGCCGCTTCTCCAGGTCCTTCATCGTCTCGCGCAGGATCAGCGTGTTGTCGCCGGTGTAGATGCACATGTAATCGCCGGCGGCGTCGATGCGCTCGATAGTGTCGACATCGACGCGGAAGATCTGGCCCCGGTCCTTGATGTTGATCAGCTTCTCGAACCGGTTCGACGCCATCTCGCCGCCGCCATCGGCAGCAGCCATGTCGTCGACGGCGTCGGGCGCCACTTCGGCCAGCACTTCCTTCAGCCGGTCGACTTCCTCGACGCCGCGCTTCTCGGTCAGGCGCTGGCGTACGCGATCCAGAGTATCGGCGAGGCGAGAGGGCTCCACCGGCTTCATCAGGTAATCCATTGCCTGCGCTTCGAAGGCGCGGATGGCGTGATCGCTATAGGCGGTGACGAAGACGAACAGCGGTGGCTCGACTTCCATCAGTCCCTGCACGACGGAGAACCCGTCGAAACCGGGCATCTGGATGTCGAGGAATACGAGGTCGGGCTTGTGCGTCTTGATGGAACGGATGGCCTCGCGGCCATTGGAGCATTTGTCGATAATCTCGACATCCTCGTGTTCCTGGAGCCGCAACTCGAGCCCCTGGATCGCCAGGGGTTCGTCGTCGACGAGGATGGTACGGATGGTCATGCGGCCTCTCGGTTAGGTTCCTCAAGCTGGAACGGAATTTCGATCTCGACGCTGAACCCATCCCCAGGGTTCGTACGCGTCTCGATGCGATGGTCAGACCCGTAGGCCTGTGCCAACCGTTCCCGTATATTGGCGAGCCCCACGCCAGTTGAAAGGGTCGGCCTTGGTTTGGCTTCGATCAATCCGGGCCCGGTGTCGGACACGGCGATCTGCACCCGTTCTCCGGTGAGCCGAGCGGTGATGGTGATGTCGGCGCCCTCTTCCTGCGGCGTGACTGCATATTTGATCGCGTTCTCGACCAGCGGCTGGAGCAGCAGCGACGGCAGTCGTGCCTTCGCGACGCGCGGATCGATGTCGAAATGCGGGCGCATCCGTTCGTCGAAGCGCATCTTCTCGATCTCGAGATAGAGCTTGAGTGTTTCGACCTCCTGGCTGAGCGTCACATGCGCCGTCGGCTCGTTTGCAAGCGTGTAGCGCAGGAACGACGACAGCCGGCTCAGCATCACGTTCGCACGCTCGGTCTGCTTGAGCAGCACCAGCGTAGAGATCGAATTGAGCGTGTTGAACAGGAAGTGCGGGTTCAGCTGGTAGCGCAGCATCGCCAGCTGGGCATGGCTCGCCTGGTTCTCCAGCAGCTGCATCTGGTCGATCTGCTGCTCGACGATCAGGTAGAAGTTGATCCCGAAATACAGCGCCGACCAGCCGGCGAGCACCGTAAAGTTCAGGAACAGCGCCGCGAGCACCAGCCGCACGCTGATGCCGGGTTCCGCCATCTTGATGAAGGATACGGTGAAGGCGTCGAGCACTGCATAGATCACCGTTGCGAGTGCCAGCGTGCCCAGCGTGAGCAGGATGCCGGTGATGCGCGGCAATCCGCGGTAATAGCCGTACAGCGTCGATAGCAGCAGGGTCAGGCAATAGCCGACGATCGATTCGATGATCGCCGTGATGATGCGGTCGACCTCGAGCTCGTTCGAGATGCTGGAAACGGTGCGCAGCAGCAGATAGCCGCTCCAGCCGGCGGCCTGCAGCATCCAGAAGGCGCGGGACTTGTCTTCGAAGAAGGGTCGGGAGAGCAGTCCAGGCTGGCTGACGGTTTGCGGCATCAGTCGCCGCGCGGGTTCCACTGCGTTGCGCACCGGCGCCCTCTAACACTGCGCGCACCAGGGGGCAAAGAGGGGGCACAAACGAAAACCGCCGCCCCATTGCTGGAGCGGCGGCTTCGTTGGTTCAGTTGGACGTGCGGCTTAGAAGCCGACGACCAGCGAGCCCATGAACGTGCGCGGTGCGCCGAAATAAGCGTTGCGGACGCTCGTGTTCGACAGGTTGCCGCTGAAGCCAGAGACATAGAGTTCGTCGAACAGGTTGGTCAGGTTGAACTGCAGGTAGGTGCGGTCGCCCACATTCGCAAAAGTGAGCGGCACGCGCAGGTCGAGATCGACAACCGTGTAAGCCGGAGTCTTCTCGCCATATACCTGGTAGTTGGTGACCACGTTGTTGAGCGTGTAGCTCTGCGTCACCGGCAGGTTGACGTCGTTGACGTAGCGCTCGCCGGTGCGCTTCGCTTGGATGCCGAACTGGAAGTAATCCAGGTTCAGCTCGGCGCGGCCGCCGAAGGTGTAGACCGGGGCGCCCGATTCACGCTTGCCGGCGGTTGCCGCGTAGATCGCCTGGCCAATGGCGGTGCAGCCATTGGCGCCGGCGG
This sequence comes from Sphingomonas sp. S2-65, assembly GCF_021513175.1. Taxonomy (NCBI): domain Bacteria; kingdom Pseudomonadati; phylum Pseudomonadota; class Alphaproteobacteria; order Sphingomonadales; family Sphingomonadaceae; genus Sphingomonas; species Sphingomonas sp. S2-65. The sequence continues at coordinate 2,874,426 of NZ_CP090953.1, forward strand.
TCACGTTGGCGGCGGTGCACTCGCCGCTGACGACGTCGTCGCGGATCTTCGACTTCAGGTACGAACCATAGGCATACAGGCTCACCTGCCGGATCGGCTGGTAGGCGATGCTGCCGTCAATGCCGTACTTATCGACCGTGCCGAGGTTGCGGTAGATCGACACGTCCAGTTCGGGATCATAGGCCGAGGCGAGGCGGTTCTTGTACAGCGTGTACCAGCCCGCCAGCTGTGCCTGGATCTTGCCCGAGCGATAGCGCAGGCCCGCGTCGAAATTGTCGGTTTTCTCCGGGTTCGGCTTTGCACGGTCGTTGGTGACGGGGAAGGCGAACGACTGATACAGGTTATCCGTACCGGGCACCTGAAGGCCCTTCGAATAGTTCGCGAACACCGACAGCGACGGCGCGAGATCGAACGTGAAGCCGGCGCTCGGCAGCACCGCGCTGTAGTTGAACTCACGCTGCTGCGGAGCGGCGTAGGCCGGGTTGGCGGCCAGGAAGGCGGCCTGCGAGGCGGCGTCGTTGAAGCAATCGACGAAGCCGATGCCGCTGCCCGATTCCGAAACGCACAGGTTGTTCAGCTTGCGCTTGAAGAACGGAGCGCGGATGCCGGCGTTGACCTGAAGCGCGTCGCCAAAGAACTGGCCACGATATTCGCCCGAGACCTGGTCCAGGATCGCACGCGACCGACGGTTGCGCTTCTGCATCGGATCGCCTGAGGCGTCGAGCAGCGGAGTCAGCTTCGGGAAGACGTGCTGTGCGTAGCCGTTCTGCTGAAGCAGTCCGACTTCACCGGTCTGCTTGTGGATGCCGTAATCGTGCGTGTAGGCGATCCGGACCGTGTGCTGATCGTTGAGCTCGTAACGGAGCGACGAGATCAGGATGTAGCGGTTCGTCTCGGTGTGGCTCGGAGCGTAGACGGTGACGCCCTGGCCCGTGTTGGTGAGCGCGCCGGTCGCAACGTTACGGCCCGAACCGTCAATGATGTCGCGATCGCCGTTCAGGTCCACGCCGCCGAAATAGGGCTGACCACCGATATAGCCGAAGATCGGCGTGGTGATCGCAGCGCCGGCAGCACCGGCAGCGCGGGTGTAGAAGCCCTCATTGCCCTTGACGTCGCTCTTGCCGCCATTGGCGCGCGTGTAGGTGTAGCTAGGGTCGACGGTCAGCACCAGGCCATCTGCCAGCGTGAAGCGCGAGTTTGCACGCAGGTTGGCGGTGTTGGACGGGTTGAAGCTGTAGTCATACGCCGTGCCACAGCCGCTCGGGGTGTCGGCGACACCAGCCTGTGCCGTGTCGATCTGGCAACGGCCCTGGTCATAGAAGCGCTCGTCGCGCGATGTGGGGAAGCGGTTGCTGGTAGCGGTGCCGACGACGCGCGGCGTGGTGACCAGCGTCTGGTTCGGCGCAGTGCCTGCGACCGTGATCACGGTCGGATCGGTGCGCAGCACGCCCGAGGTGAAGTTCTGGTTGCGGCTGATATTCAGGTGGCCTGCGACCGCGACGAAGTCGCCATTGCCGCCGACCGGCTGATACAGCTTGGCGTTGTACTGGGCCTTGTCGACCTTCGACGCGCGATTGAACGGGTTCTCGTAGGACTGCGTGCTCGCCGAGAGCCAGGCGCGCGTGCCGAACGGAGTGAAGTTGCCGGTCTCGACCAGACCGAACACGCGGAACATGCTCCAGTCACCTGCCGAGCCGATCAGCTTGGCGTGGAAGTCTTCGCTCGGCGTGATGCTGCGATAATTGACGGTCGACCCCGTCGCGGCCGCGGTCGGGCTGTCGACGTCCGTCGAACCTAGGCTGACATTGACCTGCTCGATCAACTCGGGATCGAGCTGCTGGCTCGAATAGATCGCATAGTTGCCGGTGTCGTTGAGCGGGATGCCGTCGAACGTCTGCGAGATGCGGCTCGAATCGAAGCCGCGGATCGTCAGCGTGCCGCCCGACGAACCATAGGGATCGTTGTTCTGGAAGCTGACGCCCGGCATCTGGTTGATCACTTCGTTGATCGACTGACCCGGGACCTGGCGCTGGATGAATTCGCTGGTCAGGACCTGACGCGTCTTCGACGTGTCGGGAATCTGGACGCCGGCGACGTCCGACGAGCGGGCACCGGTGACGACAACTTCGGTTTCCTCGGCGTCGATCGTGCCGGTCGACTGCGCGAAGGCGCTCGCCGGAATCATCAGCGCGGCGAAAGCCACGCCAGCACAAAGCTTAGTGCGCATTAAATGTCCCTTTCGGTGTGCTCGCTGAGCACTGTCACGCGGTGAGCTTCACCGTCAGGCCCGGCCCATGGAAAGGATTTATGTCGACTCTATGACAGTCAATGGAACCGTTATGAACTCTGTGAGTTGCGCGCCGATTCGGTTGTGCTGCGTTGCAAAAAAGTCACGAAGCTGCGGCTGCGATCGTGCACCATTCGGCCTCGGTGATGACGCGGATACCCAGCTCCGCGGCCTTTTTGAGCTTCGACCCGGCATCGGGCCCCGCGACGACCAGATCAGTCTTCGCCGACACCGAGCCGGCGACTCGGGCGCCCAGCGATTCGGCCTGCGCCTTGGCCTCGTCCCGGCTCAGCGTCTCCAGCTTTCCGGTGAAGACGAGGGTCTTCCCGCTGACTTCGGATTCGCGGGTTTCCACTACGAAGTCCGGAGGCGTGACCTCGGCCAGCAGATCGTCCCATAGCGTACGGTTATGCGGTTCGTGGAAGAAGTCGGCAAGCGCGTGGCCGACCGCGGCGCCGACATTCTCGACGCCGATATGCTCCGCGATTGCCTTGTCCAGCCGTGCCTGGAACTTCTGGGAAGGTTCTCCGAGCACCGGGGCCATGCCGGCGCGCAGCGCGACGAGTTCGTCGGCCAGCACCTGAAGCGTGGGCAATTTGGCGTAGCGCTTGAGCAGGTCGCGCGCAGTGACGACGCCGATGTGGCGGATGCCCAGGCCGAACAGCAGCCGCACGGGATCCGGGCTGCGCTTGGCCTCGACCGCGGCGAGCAGGTTGTCGACCGATTTCTCTTTCCATCCCTCACGCCCCAGCAGGTCGTCGCGGTGTCCGGACAGACGGAAGATGTCGGCCGGCTCGGCGATCCACCCGAGATCCAGGAACTCGACGAGCGTCTTCTCGCCCAGCCCCTCAATGTCGAGCGCGCCGCGGCTGACGAAGTGCCGCAGCCGCTCCAGCCGCTGGGCAGGGCAGATCAGCCCACCGGTGCAGCGGATGTCGACCTCGCCTTCCTCGCGTACCGCTTCGGAGCGGCAATCGGGGCAATGGCTCGGGAAGGTCCACAGCTCGCGGACCTCGTCGCGCGTGAGGTTCTCGACGATCTGCGGGATCACGTCGCCGGCGCGCTGGAGCACGACGCGGTCGCCCGGGCGCACCCCCAGCCGCTCGATCTCGTCGGCGTTGTGGAGCGTGGCGTTGGTGACGACGACGCCGCCTACCGTCACCGGCTCTAGCCGGGCCACGGGAGTCAGCTTGCCGGTGCGCCCGACCTGGATGTCGATCCGCTGGAGCGTCGTCTGGGCGCGTTCGGCCGGGAATTTGTGGGCGATCCCCCAGCGCGGCGCGCGACCGACATAGCCGAGCCGCGTCTGCCAATCGAGCCGGTCGACCTTGTAGACGACGCCGTCGATGTCGAACGGCAGGTCGGCACGGCGCGCCTCGATCGCGCGGTACTGCGCCAGCGCCCCGTCGAGATCGAACGGGCCCGCGAACAGGTCGGAGACGGGAAAGCCCATCGTCCGGAGCGCGGCTACCATGTCGGCCTGGGCTTCGCCTGGCAGCGCACTGGTTTCGCCCCAGCCCCAGGCGAGGAAGCGCAGCGGGCGCGCCGCGGTGACCGCCGATTCCTTCTGGCGCAGCGAGCCGGCGGCGGCATTGCGCGGATTGGCGAACTGGCGTGCCTCCTTGCCTGCAGCCTCGGCCTCTGCGAGCAGCCGGGCGTTGAGCGCGGCGAAGGCATCCTTGGCCATATAGACCTCACCGCGCACCTCGAAGACTTCGGGCGCGCCTACCAGCGTTTGCGGCACGTCGGCGATCGTCCGTGCATTGGCGGTCACGTCCTCGCCCACGCGTCCGTCGCCACGGGTCAGCGCCTGGACGAGCGTGCCGTTCTCGTAGCGCAGCGAGCAGGACAAGCCGTCGATCTTGGGCTCGGCGGTCAGCGCCACCGGCTCGCCGTCCCCCAGGTTCAGGAAGCGGCGGACACGGCCGAGAAAGTCGGCGACGTCCTCGTCCGCGAACGCGTTGTCGAGGCTGAACATCTGACGCGCATGCGCGACCTTGGCCAAGTGCCCGGAGGGTGCCGATCCCACTTGCCGCGACGGGGAATCGGTCCGCACCAGTTCGGGGTAGCCAGCCTCGACCGCCGCATTGCGGCGCATCAGCGCGTCGTAGTCGGCATCGCTGATCTCGGGCGCATCCTCGCCATGATAGAGCCGGTTGTGGCGAGCGATCTCGGCGGCGAGCCGCTCCAGCTCGGCGGCGGCGTCTTCCTGGGTGCGGGGCAGCTCGGCGGTCATCGCGCCGGGTTAGGGGAGGGCGGCCCCGACGATCAAGCTTGATCGCACGCCCGCCGCCCGCGATGACGGGGCATGCGCGTTTTCAAGTTCGTCCTGGCCGTCCTGTTGTGGATCGTCGTCGCCTTCTGCCTGGCAGCGACGGTGCTCCCGCACTTCCTCGACCGCATCTATTACGAGGGGCCGGAGAGTGCGCACTATGACGGCGCCCGCTTCTTCAATCCCGATGGCGATGACGACCGACTCCGTACGCCGCAGGGCAGCGGCCGGTTCGGGTTCCTCGCCCGCTATCTGCTCGGCAATGATGGCCGCCCGGTGTGGCCCGAACGGGTTTCGGTGCGGGAGAGCAAGCCGGCCCCGCGAGTCGATGGGCAGGCGATGCGCGTCACTTGGGTTGGCCACGCCACGCTGCTGGTCCAGACCAACGGCCTCAATATCCTGACCGATCCGGTGTGGAGCGACCGCGCCGGGCCGCTGGGCTTCGGCCCGACGCGCGTGGCGGCGCCCGGCATCCGTTTCGACGATCTGCCGCGGATCGACCTCGTGCTCGTCAGCCATAATCACTACGACCATATGGACCTGGCGACGCTCAAGCGGCTGTGGCTGCGCGACCGTCCGCTGATCGTCACCTCGCTGGGCAACGACCGAGTGATGGCCGGAGCCGGGGTGCCCGCGCGGGCGCTCGACTGGGGGCAGTCGCTGGAGGTTCGCCCAGGCATGCGCGTGGCCGTCACCCGCAACCATCATTGGGGCAGCCGCTGGTTCTCCGACCGCAACCGCGCTCTGTGGTCCAGCTTCGTGGTCGAGCTGGCGGGCGGCAACTTCTTCTTTTCGGGCGACACCGGGCTGGGTGACGGCAAATGGCCCGCCGAAGCCGCGGCGCTGGGCCCGATCCGCCTTGCCGCCATACCGATCGGCGCATTCCGTTTCGAAGAGAAGCAGATGGCCGCGGGCAGCCATGTCGGCCCACTCGGCGCACTGCACATCTGGCAGGGGCTCGGCCAGCCTCAGGCGATCCCGATCCACTGGGGCACGTTCCGCCTGTCGCGCGAGGGCTATGACACGCCGCCGCGGCTTCTCGGGGCGATGCAACGTTGCGCGGGTGCCGACTCGCGCCGCTTTGCGCCAGTGGCAATCGGACGGCCGGTGGAGATCGCCCCGATGGGCAGCCCGGGTCCGTCGCCAGACTTCGCCAAGCTCGATGCCTGTGTTCGCGCGGGCCAGTTCGATGCCCTGCGCTAAGCGATGCGGATGACGGGCCGCTACGAGACCAGCATCGATCGCGCCGGGCTTGCGCTGGGCGCGGGAAGCCTGATGCTGGGGCTGGTCACGCTGTTGCTGCTTCTGCCCGACGGACGCCATGGCGCCCAGGCGCTTGCGCTCGGCTTCATCCTGGGCACTTTGCTGGGGGCGCTGGGGCTGGTCGCGGTCGCCGGCCCGCTGTGGCTCGTGCTCCATGTCGCCGGATTGCGCGGTCCGGTCACCGCCGCGCTGGCCGGTGCGGTCCTGACCGTCACGCTGTTCGTCGGGGCGCAGACCCATGGTTTCGGGCTGTTCGATCAGGCGACGACGGCCAGCGGCGCGGCGCTGTTCCGCTGGGTAAGCGCGCTGCTTACCGCCGGGCTGCTCGGCGTCCTGGCCGCAGGGATCGCGCTGGCGATGTGGGCCATCGCCTACCACCGGCGATAAGGCGCTGGTCAGGCGCGGGAACGCGTGCCCTTCACCTCAGGCAGCGGCGGGACAGGCTCCCACGCGCTTCCCCGTGGCCCGCAGCGTCAGCGCGATATACCCGGCCTGACCCGGCGCACCGGTCTTTTGATCCAGCGTCACGTCGAACCCGTTGGGCCCGGTCGTGCCCGAGGCATGGAGCACCGTATCCGGCGCGCCTTCCTTCTTGCAGGCGATGACCGCGTCCAGCTTGCCACCCTTGGACTGGTAGCGCGGATAGGTGCAGCTTCCCGCCACCTTTTCCAGCTGCGACAGGTCGATCGGCTTCAGCTCGTCCTTGGTCCGGCAGGCGGTCGACGCACGCTCGAGCCCCTTGATCGCCTGTTCCTGCGCCGCGCGGGCAGAAGCGGGCAGTCCCGATAGATCCGTCGACGCGACCCGAAGCGCCAGCGTCCACTTGCCCGGCGTCATCGCCGCCTTAGGCTGCGCTGCCTTGATCAGCGTCGACACTTCCTCCGTCGTGGCGTCGGTCGCGTCGATCTCACCGGTCTCGGCGGCGCGCTTCTCTTCGGCCGACTGACAGGCGGACAGCGCTAGCGCCGTGAGGGCAAGCAGGATGGTGCGCATCGAATTCGTCCCTGGATCTTGGTCGGCCCTCTCAGACGCGAAAAGCGGCGAATTTGCAACGGCGCATATGTTCTTGCTATGTTCTGATATCGATGCTATGGGTTACAGCAATCGGGGAGAGTCTCATGCAGATCTCGGCATCGCGGTGGCTGGCATCCTTCAAGGTTCCTCTAGCCGGCGGCCCGGCGAGGGTGGCGGCGGCCATGGCTGTGCTGTGCGTCCTGATGGCCCCGGCAGCTTCGGCGCTCTCGCCGCGAATGCCGGCTCAGGCCGCAGTGGCCCAGACGCCTTCTGAACCAGCGGCACCGGCGCAGTGCGCGCGGCGGAAGAAATGCCCACCCGCAGCGACGGTCGTCCTGAAGGCTCCGCCGATGCTGGAGCCGAAAGCGCGAGCCTCCGATCCGGCCGCCGCCGCGGCTGCGAAGCAGGCTTCGAAGGCGCGCGCACGGGAACGGCGGATGCAACGCGCCAGGCTCAAGCTGTTGGGCTCGGTCATGAACGAGATCGCCCAGCAACTGGCCAGTCTCGCCGATGGCGACCCCGAAGGCGTCTTCCTCTATGCCGAGGTCGGCAATGGATGGGTGACGCCGAGCGTGTTCAAGCCCGACGGGGACGTCGTCCGCTATCTCGAGTCCGATGACAGCGAGCTCCCCCTGTTGCTGCTCGAGGCCTGGTCTGCAGAGCCCGAGGACAGGCGCTGGTCGGTCATGGAGTATGACGTGAAGCAGGGCACGTTTTCGGTATCGTTCAAATATCCCGAAGAGGTCGATGTCGAGAAGATGGACCCTACCAACCGCGAGAAAGCGCTGCGCCTGCGCTTCGGCAAGAAGCAGGTGCTGTATCCGCCAACGGCACCGTCGACCTGACTCGAACACGCCGATTGCGGCACTGCGTCCCGCACCCAATATGGACTCCCGATGGCAATCCAGATCCGCACCACCCTCACCGAGCCCGAAACCGGCGAGAACTTCGTCCCGCATCGTCCCAACCGTCCGGAGAAGAGCGAGGGCGGCAAGCGCTTCAAGCTGATCAGCGATTATCAGCCTTCGGGAGACCAGCGTTTCGCGATTCCCGAGCTCGTAGAGCAGGCGCGTAACGGCGAGCGCGATCAGGTCCTGCTCGGCGTCACCGGATCGGGCAAGACTTATACGATGGCCAAGGTCATTGAGGAATTGCAGCGCCCGGCGCTGATCCTGGCCCCGAACAAGATCCTCGCCGCCCAGCTTTATGGCGAGTTCAAGAGCTTCTTCCCCGAGAACGCCGTCGAATATTTCGTCAGCTACTACGACTATTACCAGCCCGAAGCCTATGTCGCCCGGTCCGACACCTATATCGAGAAGGAAAGCTCGGTGAACGAGGCGATCGACCGGATGCGCCACTCGGCGACGCGGTCGCTGCTCGAACGCGACGACGTCATCATCGTCGCTTCGGTATCGTGCCTCTACGGCATCGGCTCGGTCGAGACCTATTCGGCGATGATCTTCGACTTGAAGAAGGGCCAGGTGGTCGACCAGCGCGAGATCATCCGCAAGTTGGTCGCGCTGCAATACAAGCGCAACGACGCGGCGTTCGCGCGCGGCAGTTTCCGCGTGCGCGGCGACAGCCTCGAGATCTTCCCGTCGCATTATGAGGATACCGCCTGGCGGGTCAGCTTCTTCGGCGACGATATCGAGGAGATCACCGAGTTCGATCCGCTGACCGGCAGCAAGGTGGCGACCCTGGACAGCGTCCGCGTCTACGCCAACTCGCACCACGTGACGCCCGGGCCGACGCTCAAACAGGCGATGGAAGCGATCAAGCATGAACTCGCCGAGCGACTCAAGGAGCTGGAGGCCGAGGGCAAGCTGCTCGAGCACCAGCGGCTGGAGCAGCGCACCAATTTCGATCTCGAGATGATCGCGGCGACGGGGAGCTGCGCGGGCATCGAGAATTATTCGCGCTTCCTCACCGGGCGGATGCCGGGCGAGCCGCCGCCCACCCTGTTCGAATATCTGCCCGAGAATGCGCTGCTGTTCGTCGACGAGAGCCACCAGACGATCGGCCAGATCAACGGCATGTCGCGCGGCGATCACCGCCGCAAGGTCACCCTCGCCGAATATGGCTTTCGCCTGCCTTCGGCGATCGACAACCGTCCGCTGCGCTTCAACGAATGGGACGCGATGCGTCCGCAGACCACCTATGTCTCGGCCACCCCGGGCGGGTGGGAGATGGAGCAGTCGGGCGGCGTCTTCGTCGAACAGGTGATCCGCCCCACCGGGCTCATCGATCCCCCCGTCGAGATCAAGCCGGTCGAGGAGCAGGTCCAGGACCTGATCGTCGAGTGCAAGAAGACCACGGCGCTCGGCTACCGCACGCTCGTCACGACGCTGACCAAGCGCATGGCCGAAGATTTGACCGAGTATATGCACGAGGCCGGGGTCAAGGTCCGGTACATGCACTCGGACACCGAGACGCTGGAGCGCATCGAGCTGATCCGCGACCTGCGGCTGGGCGTGTACGACGTGCTGATCGGCATCAACCTGCTGCGCGAGGGGCTGGATATTCCCGAATGCGGGCTGGTTGCGATCCTCGACGCCGACAAGGAAGGGTTCCTGCGTTCGGAGACCTCGCTGATCCAGACCATCGGCCGCGCGGCGCGCAACGTCGAGGGGCGGGTGATCCTCTATGCCGACCGCATCACCGGCAGCATGGAACGCGCGCTCGCCGAAACCGGCCGGCGCCGCGAGAAGCAGGAGGCGTACAATCTCGAACACGGGATCACGCCGACGACGATCAAGCGCAACATCGGCGACATCATCGCCCATGTCGCGTCGAAGGACGGGGTGCTGGTCGAGATTGACGAGGACCGGCCGCACATGGTCGGCCACAATCTGCGCGCCTATATCGAGGAGCTCGAGAAGAAGATGCGCAACGCCGCCGCGAACCTGGAGTTCGAGGAAGCCGGCCGCCTGCGCGACGAGATCCGCTCGCTGGAGGCCGAGGAGCTCGGGCTTCCCGCCAGCGAGCACAAGGCGCCGGTGATGGGCCGCTCGAACGAAGGCAAGCCGGGCACGCGCAAGACGCGCTACGGCAAGCAGCAGAAGATCCGGGCGAGCGGCACGCGCGGGCGGTGAACCGCCTCGCGCGGGGAGTTGCCTGACGCACGCGGGCGCTTGCAACGACGGCGTGAAAAAGGGCCGGCCCGCACACGCGAACCGGCCCCTCTTACCCGAAAACTCCCGAGCTTATTGCGGCTGCGGTGCCGGCGTCGTCGCCGGCTGCGGTGCCGCGGCACCCGTGCCCGCACTTGCGTCGCGGCCATTGCCCGCCGGCGCGGCGATGATCTCGGACGTGGTGCCGCCCTTGTCGACTACCGCGGTGTTCGGGCTGCCGGCATTGCTGCGCGCGCCGATATCGGCGCCGCTGCTGCCTGCCGCCTGAAGCGCCGCGCTCTCGCTGGCGCTGCGTGCGGCCGATCCGCCGAACAATGCGTCGAGCCCCTGGTCGGAAGCCTTGGTGTCCTGCGGGCGCGGGGCGCCAGGCTGCGGCGGCACCAGCGCGAAGTCGGGCGGGATCACCAGAGGCGCCTGGCGCGCGACGGCGAATTCGTCGGGACGGTTGCGGTTCATGCCGCTCTTGCCGCAGGCCGACAGCGAGGCGGCAAGCGCGATGCCGCTCGCGATGGTGATCAGCTTACGCATTGACTTCATTCTCCACAGGAGCCGGCTTGCCGGCCGGCGTATCGCGCACGAACAGGGCGCGGATCAACAGGATCAGCACGCCGATGGTAATCGCCGCATCGGCGACATTGAAGACCAAAAAGGGGCGCCAGTCACCAAAGTGCAAGTCGGCGAAATCGACGACATAGCCAATCCGGGTGCGGTCGAGGATATTGCCCAGCGCCCCGCCGAGCACCAGCCCCAGCGCGATGATGTCGGGCCGCTTCTTCTCGCGCAGCATCCACACGCACACCCCGACTGCGATCGCGCCCGTCAGCAGCACCAGCAGCCAGCGAGTCATCGCACCGCTGGCCGGCAGCAGCCCCAGCGACACGCCGATATTCTTGACGAAGCGCAGATCGAAGATCGGCAGCACCGTAAGCGACGCGTCCTGGACGTTCAGGCCCAGCGGACCGGTCACCCAATATTTGCTGACCTGATCGATCAGGAACACGGAGGCGGCGACGAGCAGCCCCAATCTGCGGTTCATGTTCATGCGTCCACCACCTGCGCGCAGCGGTCGCACAACGCGCCGTCCTCCGCAACTTCCGGCAGATGCCGCCAGCACCGGCCGCATTTAAGGCGATCGGTGGGCGTAACCGTGACCGCGTCGCCCGGCGTGACCTTGGACACGATGAAGAGCTCGGCAAGATCGCCGCCGGACAGCGGCATGTCGGGCGTCGTGACTTCGGCCTCCAGGCTGGAGCGCACCTTCTTCTCGCGCCGATAGGGCTCGATTGCCTCCGTCACGCGCTCGCGCAGCGCGCGGACCTGTGACCAGTCGGCCGACAGGGCGCCTTCGACCACCGGCACTTCGGGCCATTCGAGCAGATGCACCGAGTCCCCATCGCTCGGGAAGCGGGCCTGCCATACTTCCTCGGCAGTGAAGGCGAGGATCGGCGCGGCGTAGCGGACCAAAGCGTGGAACAGGATGTCGAGCACGGTGCGATAGGCACGGCGCTTGGGATCGCCAGGGGCGTCGCAATAGAGCGAGTCCTTGCGGATATCGAAGAAGAAGGCCGACAGGTCCTCATTGGCAAAGTCGGTCAGCGCCCGGCTGTAGCGATTGAACTCGAAGGCGTTGGCAGCGGCGCGCAGTTCGCCGTCCAACTCGCCCAGCCGTACCAGGACGTACCGCTCCAGCTCGGGCATCTCGGCGACGGGCAGCGTTTCCGCGTCGGTGAAGCCTTCCAGCGCACCGAGCAGATAGCGGAAGGTGTTGCGCAGCTTGCGATAAGTGTCGCCGGTGCCGGCGAGCACTTCCTTGCCGATGCGGACATCCTCGAAATAGTCGGTCTGCGCGACCCACAGGCGCAGGATATCGGCGCCGCTTTCGGCAATGATCTTGAGCGGGTCGACCACGTTGCCGAGCGACTTGGACATCTTCTTGCCCTTGCCGTCCAGTGCGAAGCCGTGGGTCAGCACCGCGTCATAAGGCGCGCGGCCGCGGGTGCCGGTGGACTCGAGCAGCGACGACTGGAACCAGCCGCGGTGCTGGTCCGACCCTTCGAGGTAGAGGTTGGCGCGGACGCCCTGGCCATAGCGCGCCTCGATCACGAAGGCATGAGTCGAGCCGCTGTCGAACCATACGTCGAGGATGTCGGTGACGACCTCGTAATCGGCTGCGTCATATTCGGAACCGAGCAGCGCCTGATGATCGGCCTGGAACCAGGCGTCCGCGCCACCAGCGCGGAAGGCTTCGAGGATGCGGGCATTGACCGCGGCGTCGCGCAGATAGTCGCCGGTGTGACGGTTGACGTAGAGCGCGATCGGCACACCCCAGGCGCGCTGGCGCGAGATCACCCAGTCCGGGCGTCCTTCGACCATCGAGCGAATGCGGTTCTCGGCGCGCTCAGGCACCCAGCGGGTCTGCTCGATGGCGTTCAGGGCAAGCTCGCGCAGGGTGGCGCCGTTGCTTTCCGGCACACCTTCTTCCTTCGAGTGCGACGCGCGGTCCATCGGGATGAACCATTGCGGCGTCGCGCGGAAGATCACCTTGGCCTTGGAGCGCCAGCTGTGCGGATAGCTGTGCTTGAAGTCGTCCGAGGCGGCGAGCAGCGCGCCGGCTTCGCGCAGATCGGTGCAGATCGGACCGTCGGACGCCGTGAACTTCTTGTTGATCACCGAACCCTGGCCGCCGAGCCACGCCCAATCGGCGCGGTAGAAGCCGGCGCCATCGACCGCGAATACGGGATCGAGGCCGTTGGCCTTGCACAGCAGGAAGTCGTCCTCGCCGTGGTCGGGCGACATATGGACCAGGCCGGTGCCGGCGTCGGTGGTGACGAAATCGCCGGCGAGTAGCGGGCGCGGCTTGGCGAAGAAGCCGCCGAGATGGTGCATCGGGTGGCGCGCGACCGCGCCTTCCAGCTGCGAGCCCTTGCCGCGCCAGACAACGCTATGATCGTGCGCGCCGACCCTCGACCAGAACTGTTCCAGCAGTTGTTCGGCAACAACGAAGTGGCTCGCGCGGTGGCGTTCTGCACTTCCCGATGCCGAATTGATGTGCACCAGGACGTAGTCAATATCCGGCCCATAGGCGAGCGCCTGGTTCACTGGAATCGTCCACGGCGTGGTCGTCCAGATCACCGCATGCGCGCCCTCCACGTCCGGCGCATTCGGCGCCGTGACGATCTCGAACGCCACGTCGATCTGGGTGGACGTGATGTCCTCATATTCGACTTCGGCTTCGGCGAGCGCGGTCTTCTCGACCGGCGACCACATCACCGGCTTGGCGCCGCGATATACCTGGCCGCTCTCGGCGAACTTCAGCAGCTCGCCGACGATCGTTGCCTCAGCCTCGAACTTCATGGTGAGGTATGGGTCTTCCCAATCGCCCATGATGCCCAAGCGCTCGAACTGGCCACGCTGCACCTGCACCCATTTCTCGGCATAGGCGCGGCATTCGGCGCGGAAGGCGACGGGGTCGACTTCGTCCTTGTTGAGCTTCTTGGCGCGGTAGGCTTCCTCGACCTTCCACTCGATCGGTAGGCCGTGGCAGTCCCAGCCGGGCACGTACGGCGCGTCCTTGCCCATCAGGCTCTGGCTGCGGACGATGATGTCCTTGAGGATCTTGTTCATCGCATGGCCCATGTGAATGTCGCCATTCGCGTAAGGCGGGCCATCGTGCAGGATGAAGCGTTCGCGGCCTTCGCGTTCGCGGCGCAGGCGGTCGTACAGGCCAATCTTCGCCCAGCGCTCCAGGATCGCGGGTTCCTTGGCGGCGAGGCCGGCCTTCATCGGAAAATCGGTCTTCGGAAGGAAGACGGTGTCGCGCCAGTCGCGCGGAGTGTCGTTGGTGTCGCTCATGAGTGCGCGCGGATTAAAGGAAGCGCGCGCGCTTGCAAAGGCGGAGTTGGCGGGCCTGACGATTCGGGGAGCAATCTGACTCCCGCTGGGAAAGGGAGGTGCTGACGGTGGGATACCCCCCATCGACGAACTATGCCGGAACAACCGGTGACACCCCTCCGACACGCTGCGCGCGCCACCTCCCCTTACAGGGGAGGATGTTGGGTTAGCAGCTTCCGCGCCTGGGCCGCGTCCTGGTCCATCTGGACCTTGAGCGCATCGAGGCTGTCGAACTTCGCCTCGGGCCGGAGATAGTCGATCAACGACACTTCGAGGCGTTGGCCATAAAGGTCGCCCGAAAAGTCGAAGAAGAAGCTTTCGAGCAGTTCCAGTGGCGGTTCGATGGTCGGGCGGATGCCGAGGTTGGCGACGCCGTCCAGCGCGCGCCCGTCGGGCAGCCGCGCTCGAACCGCATAGATGCCGTAGGCGGGGCGCAGATAGTTGGCGAGAACCATGTTGGCGGTGGGGTAGCCGAGCGTGCGGCCAAGTTGTGCACCACCTTCGACTACGCCCTCTATCGCAAAGGGGCGGGTGAGCAGACGGGCGGCGTCGCGGGGGCGGCCGGCGCGGAGATGCTCGCGGATGCGGCTGGAGGACACGGTCTCGCCGTCCAGGCTGACCGCTGCGACGATATCGGCGGAATAGCCGAGTTCGCGGCCCAGTTCCGCAAGCCTGGCCACATCGCCTTCGCGGCCCTTGCCGAAAGTGAAGTCGGCGCCCGTTACCACACCGCCCGCGCCGATCCGCGCGACCAGCCGCTCTTCGGCAAAGCCGCGCGCACTCAGGCTCGCCAGCCCTTCGTCGAACGGGAACACCAGCATCGCATCCGCCCCCGCCTGGGCGAACAGCCGCTCACGCTGGTCGAGCGTGGTGAGGCGGAAATGGTCGCTGGCAGGCCTGAAGAAGCGCTTGGGATGCGGATCGAAGGTGGCGACGATCGCTGGCCGCCCTTCGGCCTGGGCACGCGTGATCGCCTGGCCCACCACTGCCTGGTGGCCCAAGTGAAACCCGTCGAAATTACCCAGCGCGACGATCGCGCCTCTCAGCCGCGGCGGAACCGCCGAGCCACCGTCCAGCCGCTCCATGCGGGTGGCTATAGGGGGCATGGCCGGCGCTCGCTAGTGCGTCAGGCCCGTTCGAGCGTGACGAAGCTGTACGCCGGGCGATCGCCCTGCGCGGCGTGGGTCTCGCGTGCGACCTCCCGCCAGTCGGAGCCGAACGCGGGCACGCAGGCGTCGCCTTCGACATCGGCGTGGACTTCGGTCAATTCGATGCGATCGGCGCGGCCCAGGAACAGCGCGAAGACTTCCGCACCGCCGATCACCGCGACATCCTCGCCAGCCAGGACCAGCGCTTCCTCGGGCGAATGGGCGATCTCGCAACCCGCGGCCGACCAGCTAGGGTCGCGCGTGAGAACGATGTGCCGCCGGCCGGGCAGGGGGCTGGGGAAACTCTCGAACGTCTTGCGGCCCATCACCAGCGGCTTGCCCATGGTCTGGGCCTTGAAGCGCTTGAGGTCGGCGGGAAGGTGCCACGGCAACGCACCGTCGCGGCCAATGACGCCGTTGGTGGCGCGCGCTAGGTGGAAGGTGATCATATTCGATCCTCCCCAGAACGGGGAAGGGGACCATGCGAAGCATGGTGGATGGGGGGAGCCACGAAGGACTCGCCTGCGGCAAGCCCCCTCCACCACGCGCTGGCGCGCGCGGTCCCCCTCCCCGTTCCGGGGAGGATTGGAGACGTGCTCATATTGCCACCGGGGCCTTGATATGGGGTTGCGCCACGTAGTCGTGAATGGCGAAATCCTCATACTCGTACGTGTCGATCGATGGTGCCTTGCGCAGGATTTCGAGGCGCGGCAGCGGTCCCGGCGTGCGGTTCAGCTGCTCGCGCGCCTGGTCGAGATGGTTGGAATAAAGGTGGCAATCGCCGCCGGTCCAGATGAAATCGCCGACCTGCAACCCGGTCTGCTCGGCGAGCAGGTGCGTCAGCAGCGCGTAGCTGGCGATGTTGAAGGGCACCCCCAGGAAGATGTCGGCCGAGCGCTGGTAGAGTTGCAGGGACAGCTTGCCGTTGGCGACATGGCATTGGAAGAGGCAGTGGCACGGCGCCAGCGCCATCGCGTGCAGATCGCCGGGGTTCCATGCGGAGACCACCATGCGGCGCGAGGCGGGGTTGGTCTTCAGCGTCTCGATCAGTTCGGCGATCTGGTCGAGGTGGCGGCCGTCCGCCGTCTCCCAGTCGCGCCACTGCTTGCCGTAGACCGGGCCGAGATCGCCATTCTCGTCGGCCCATTCGTTCCAGATGCTGACCTTGCGGTCCTGCAGCCACTGCACGTTGGTGTCGCCGCGCAGGAACCATAGCAACTCGATCAGGATCGAGCGCAGGTGCAGCTTCTTGGTGGTGAGCAGCGGGAAGCCCTCGCTCAAGTCAAATCGCATCTGGTGGCCGAACACCGACCGCGTGCCGGTGCCGGTGCGGTCCATCGTTTCCGCACCGTGACGGAGCGCGCGCTCCATGAGATCAAGATATTGCCGCATGTGGCATGACTAGCGGCTGTGGCCGCGACGGAGCAAGGCCGTCGTCGATCCCTCCGCTGTGGATCAGGTCGGTATCCGGAACGGAGCGGAGCGCGCTTCGCGGGGCGGCCTGCGGCTGGCAGCTTCCTGCGGGTGTTGAACGGTGCGGCTACTTTTTTGCAAATATCCGACCCGGCGGTGGCGCAAGCGCTGTTTGCCGGGCTTGCTGGCGAAGCCGTCGAAGTGCTGGCCTTTGCCTATATCGGCAGCGACCGGGGACTGCTCGGGCTGCGCCATGCCCGCTCGCTATCGACCGCGAGCATGGCCGTTCCGATCCGCGACATCGCTGCCGATGCGCTCGCCTTCGACGCCTGCGCGGTAATCATGGCGCACAACCATCCGAGCGGGGATCCGACCCCCAGCACTGCGGACCGCGAGGCGACCCGGCTGCTTGCCCGGGCGCTCGACACGCTGGAGGTACGGCTGCTCGACCACCTGATCGTGGCGGCACGAGGCGTCACCAGCTTCCGGACGCTGGGGCTACTCTGAGCCCTGCTGCATCGCCGCCGGCGTGGCGCGCGCGCCGCTGCGGCAGGCCTTGATCATCATCGGCTCGGGGCGTTCACCTTCGGCCCGAAAGATCGCCAGATACCCGCCCGCGGAGGGCATCTGCCGCATCGACACCTGGCGGTATCCGGCGGCGGCGAATTCGCATTGGAGCAGGTCGGGGGGAGTGCCGTGCTGCTCGGTAGGCCGGTTGGCGTCGACCACGACGACCTGGCCTTCAGGCGCGAGCGACGGACGCAGACGCCACAGGAACTCGTACGGGCTTTCGATCTCATGGTACATATGCACCATCAGCACCCGGTCGAAGCTCCTCTCCGGCAGGCGGGGATCGGCGGGCAGGCCCAGCCGCACGCTGACATTGGCCAGCCGCTCGCGCACCACGCGCTCGCCTAGCCGCTCGATCACTTGCGGCACGATGTCCTCGGCGACGACGCGACCGTCCTTGCCGACACGCTGGCCCAGGCGGATCGTGTAATATCCTTCGCCCGCACCGATGTCGGCGACGGTCATGCCGCGCTTGATCCCGGCCAGGTTCATCACCTGGTCGGCTTCCTTCATCCGGTCGCGCGCTTCCTCGGTCGACCAGCGCGCCGAGACGATGCTCGCCACCGGCCGGTCTGCGGCGGGGAACCCGCTATGCGGGTCGGCACGCTTCGTGTCCGGATCCCGCGCCTGGCCGTCGCATGCGGCAAGCAGCGCGGCGGCGGCCAGGACAGCGCCCAGCCTCAATCGACGTCTTCCACCTGGACGGTTTCGCCGGTCACCCGCTGCGACAGCGCCGCGGCCATGAACGAGTCGAGCGCACCATCGAGCACGTCGGACGGCGCAGTCGACGTGACGCCGGTGCGCAGATCCTTCACCAACTGGTACGGCTGGAGAACGTAGGAGCGGATCTGATGGCCCCAGCCGATGTCGGTCTTGGTTGCGTTCTGCGCGTCGGCCACTGCCTCGCGTTCGGCCAGTTCGCGTTCGTACAGGCGGGCGCGGAGCTGGTTATATGCCTCGGCCTTGTTCTTGTGCTGCGAACGCTGGTTCTGGCACTGCACGACGATGCCGGTGGGCAAATGGGTGATGCGCACCGCCGAATCGGTGGTGTTGATGTGCTGCCCGCCGGCGCCCGACGCACGGTAGGTGTCGATGCGCAGCTCGCTCTCGTTGATCTCGATGTCGATATTGTCGTCGATCACCGGATAGACCCACACCGAGGAGAAGCTGGTGTGCCGCCGCGCCGCGCTGTCATAGGGCGAGATGCGGACAAGGCGGTGCACGCCGCTCTCGGTCTTGGCATAGCCGTACGCGTTCTCGCCCTTGATCAGCAGCGTGGCTGACTTGATCCCCGCCTGCTCGCCGGCGTGATAGTCGACCAGCTCGACCTTCAGCCCGCGCCGCTCTGCCCAGCGGGTGTACATGCGCAGCAGCATGCCCGCCCAATCCTGGCTCTCGGTTCCGCCGGCGCCCGAGTTGATCTCGACATAGGTGTCGTTGGTGTCGGCTTCACCCGACAGCAGGGCGACGACCTTGTCCTTCTCGGCGCGCTCGGCAAGCGCGGCGAGCGCGGCGGTGCCGTCGTTCGCCATCTCCTCGTCGCCTTCGGCCTCGGCCATCTCGATCAGCTCGACAGTGTCGCTCAGCTCGCTTTCGATGGCCCGGGTCGCGCCGATCGATTCGTCCAGCCGGCGACGTTCGCGCATGACGTCCTGCGCGGCCTTGGCGTCGTTCCAGAGGGTCGGATCCTCGACCCGCGCGTTGAGTTCATCCAGGCGGCGCAGCGCGCGATCCCAATCGAGGGAACGGCGAAGCAGCGCCAGGGCTGCCTGGATCTGATTGACGTGAGCCTGCGCTTCGGCGCGCATGTTGTGAAACCTTTCAAAGCCTGACGCCGCCCCGTCGACTGGGGGTGACGGCGGTAGATATAAGACGCCGCTAGTAGATTCCGCCCTCGCGTTGCAAGAAATCGCTGTCGCTCTGGCGCTCCGCCTTGGGGGCGGCCTTGGGAGTGACGGCCTTCGCCTTCTGCGCTTCTTCCTGTTCCATCGTGCGGCGGCCGCGCCGCGGCTCCACCTCGGGCTTGAAGGCTTCCCAGATGATCGGCGACAGCGGATCGTTCGATGGCCAGCCGCCGGACACCTTGCGCCCGCTCGCCCGGTCGATCCTGACCATGCGGATGCCACGAGGCGCGGTGAAGGGCAGCTTGTCCATACCCTCGAACGCGGGAATGGCGAACTGCTTGAAGATCGGCGCGGCGATCGATCCGCCCTGGGCATAGCCGCCCAGATTGGTCGGCGAATCATAGCCGAGATAGAGGCCGGCGATCATCTGCGCGGCACCGCCCACAAACCACACATCGGTGGGGCCATTGGTGGTGCCCGTCTTGCCCATCAGCGGACGGTCGAGGTCGCGCAGCACAGTGGCGGTGCCGCGCTGGATCACACCCTCGGTGATGTGGACGATCTGGTACGCACTCATCGGATCGACCAGCTGCCGGGCGCGCCGTATCGGACGCGGCATCGCCCCGCCGTTCCAGTCGCGCGCGTTGCACCCGTCGCAGGCGCGCCAGTTCTCCGGCCAGATCACCTGCCCGTGGCGGTCCTGAACGAAATCGATCACGGTGGGATCCAGCGCACGGCCATGGTTCACCAGGATCGAATATGCGTTGACCATGCGCTGCACGGTGGTTTCACCCGCGCCAAGCGCATAGCTGAGATAAGGCGGGAACTTGTTCTTGGTCACGCCGACCCGCTGGATCAGGTCGACCACCGGTTCCATGCCGATGCGGTTGGCGACCTGCACCGTCATCAGGTTGCGCGACTGCTCCACGCCCCAGCGCAGCGTCTTGGGCCCCGCGCTGCGCATGTTGCCGAAGTTGCGGAAGCATTTCTGCCCCAGATTGGCGCCCTGCCACACGCAGAACGGGCCATCCACGACGATCGTCGCCGGCGTCAGGCCACGCTCCATCGCCGCGGCATAGACCAACGGCTTGATGGTGGAGCCGGGCTGGCGCATCGCCTGAGTGGCGCGGTTGAACGACTGAATACGCGAATCGAAGCCGCCCTGCATTGCGAGCACGCGGCCGGTGCGAGGGTCTTCGACGACCATGCCGCCAGAAACCTTGGGTACCGAGCGGAGCGACCAGGCTCCGCCCGCCGGCGCCACCGCCAGAATGTCGCCCGGCTGGATCGCCGAAAAGGCTTCGCCGCCCTTGCCGCGCACCGGCATGAGAGCGCCCGAGCGGGGCAGACGACTGGTCTGGCCGTTGTCGAAGCCGATCTCCCAGCTGTCGCCGTCGCGCGCGATCACGATCGCCGCACGCCAGTCTTCATAGTCCAGGCCGATATTGGTGTTGAGGAAGGTCTGCAGCCAGCTGCCGCCGATCTCCTTGTGCGCCAGCGGCCCGCTCCAGCCGCGCGCCCGGTCGTAGCGGAGAAGCCCGTCGCGCAGCGCCTTCTGTGCAAAGCCCTGGAGCCGCGGGTCGAGCGAGGTGCGTACCCACAGCCCACCCTGATAGACGCTGTACGGCCCGGAGTCGGATTTCTCGCCAAACTTGCCGAGTAGCTGGCGGCGGACTTCCTCGATGAAATAGCCGCCGACGCGCTCGAACTTGGGCGTCTGGCGCCGCACCGTGCCCAGCGGCGCAGCGACGGCGTCCGCGTGCTGCGAAGCATCGATATAGCCATTGGCCAGCATCTGCCCCAGCACCCAATTACGGCGTTCCAGCGCGCGATCCATGTGGCGGTCGGGATCGTAGTTCGCCGGACCCTTTGGCAGGATCGCCAGATACGCCATCTGCGGCAGAGTCAGCTGTTCAAGCTCCTTGCCGAAATAGGCCTCACTCGCCGCCGCCACGCCGCCGGCGTTGCGGCCTAGCTCGATGGAGTTGAGGTACAGTTCGAGGATCTGCTCCTTGGAAAGCGTGTCCTCCATCTTCCAAGCAAGGATGCCCTCCTTGGCCTTGCGCACATAGCTGGCCTCATCCCCCACGAGCAGGTTCTTGGCGACCTGCTGGGTGATGGTCGACGTGCCCCGCGGCGTCGAACCGCTGGTGATGCCCTGATAGGCGGCACGTACCAGACCGGGGAAATCGACGCCGTGGTGCTCGAAGAACGTCTTGTCCTCGGCCGACAGGAAGGCGCCGACCAGCAGCTTTGGATATTCCGGGAAGCTGAGCTGGACGCGCCGCTCGCGGGCATAGCTGTGGATCGGGGTGCCATCGGCGGAACGGACATTGGTCGGCAGCGGCGGCTCATAGGTGCGCAGCGCGTCGACCGAAGGCAGGTTGCGGGCGAACAGAAGCCACAGCAGCAGGATGCCGATGCCGGCGAGCAGTGCCAGCACCGCCAGCACGCGGAACCACCAGCGCCGCCGTAGCTGCCCGAAAAAGCCGTGTACGCCGCTCAGGCCACGCCTGATCCGTACCGTTTCGCCCGAAGTGTCGCCGTCCGCCATCTGCCGCGCGGTGTAGCAAGTTTCAGCCACGATGAAAGCCGATCAGCACGCCCGTATGTCTAATCGCTCGGTTCGCCCGCCGGGACCATAGCTACGGATGCGCTCAGCGTGCCGCCATCCGCGTGGCGAAATGGATTTGCACCGCCTTGCGCACACTCTCGGCCACCTTGGCGGGTCCTTCGGGCGAGGCCAGAAAGTCGGCGTCGGCGAGATTCGAAATATACCCGGTTTCGAACAGCACCGATGGCATGTCCGGCGCCTTGAGCACGATCAGCGACGCCATGCGGTGGTAATTGGCCTTGATCGGAATCAGCGGCTTCGCCTCGCGTCCGAGCAGGCGGGCGAAGTTCGCGGACGTGTTCATCGTCTCGCGCTGGGTGAGGTCGATCAGGATCGACGAGATGTCCGGGCTCGCGCCGCCCAGATCGACTCCGGCGATGATGTCTGCCTTGTTTTCGCGCGCCGCCAGGCGCGCCGCTTCCTTGTCGGAGGCGACTTCGGACAAGGTGTAGACGGTGGCCCCGGTGGCTTCCGGATTGGCGGCACTGTCGCAGTGAATCGAGATGAACAGATCGGCCTTGAGCCGGCGCGCCAGGCCGAAGCGCTCCTGGAGTACCAGGAAGCGGTCGTCGGCGCGGGTCAGCGCCACGCGCACCCGGCCCGAGGCGAGCAGCTCGTTCCTGATCGCCTGGGCGATGCGCAGGGTCACGTCCTTCTCGCGCAGGGTGCCATCGGGTGACAACGCGCCCGGGTCATGTCCGCCATGCCCCGCATCGATCACCACCAGCGGCCGATCGGCGTCACCATAAACCCGGGGCAGGGGCGACCTGGCGGTGCGCCTTGGCACCGGCATCGACACCGAATAGCGGTGGCGCGCCGCCGGCTGCAAAAAGGTGAAAGGCGGCAGGAAGCTCATCCGCCGCTCGGCCGCGGCGCGGGCGAAGCGTTCGTCATCGACCGTCTTGATCTGCAGCGTGAGTGTGCGGCCGTCGGGACCGAACCGGCCTTCAGTGACGATCGCAGGCCGCGCGAGATCGAATACGATCCGCGCGCCGCCTTCCCCCTGCGCGCCTTGCCGGATCTTCGCCACGGGTCCGTCGGCATAGGTTCGGCTGCCCGGTTCCGTCCCGTCGACGTCCAACGCGATACGCTGTGGCGCGGCCAGCACGAAGCTGCTCGCCTTCGCGACCGGGGCGTCGAACGTGATGACGATGGAGTCGCCGCGTACGCGCACTTCCTGAACGACGCCTGCCCAGCTCGGAGCGCCGGTCAACCAACCGGAGAGCAAGGCAAGCAAGAACAACACCCGCGCGATATGCCGCGCAGGGGCCGTGGGGGTCCAGCACAAATCCATGCTTTGCTACTCGATACGCGTCTATCTGACGCGCTCGGCTCTACGTGCGGGCGCTCAAAAGCCGGTTAAGCCGCAGGGTTAATCATGGCGAAACCTTCGCGTGAGAGGATCAGGAATTGCCCGTACTTTCCCCGGAACAATCATTCGGTTGCGCATAGTTGCCGCACGGTGCGGGGGGTGCTAGGCAGTTCGTTATCCCGATCCTGGTATCGGGACCTACCCGCGGCCATCCGCCGTGACAGTTCAGGTTGACGCTCGCATGAGGCAATTTCCCCACCGTCCGCTTCGCCAGGCTTTTGCCGGCAGCGCGGCCGTGGTGGAGCCAGTGGACCGCCGGTCCGCGCGTGCCCGTGCAGCAACAGCATCTTTTCAATCCAGCGACACCGTGGCCGGAATGGCCGGCCCGGGTCGCGTTCAATATCGCGCGCACGCGCCCCAGCCCTTCAGGGACATGAGCCGGCGCGCCCGGAGAACATTCAATGACCATGCGTATGCTGATCGACGCACGCCACCGGGAGGAAACCCGCGTGGCTGTCGTCAAAGGGAACCGGATCGAGGAATTTGATTTCGAGTCCGCCGAGCGCAAGCAGCTCAAGGGCAATATCTACCTAGCCAAGGTTACCCGCGTCGAGCCGTCGCTTCAGGCGGCGTTCGTCGATTACGGCGGCAACCGCCACGGCTTTCTCGCTTTCAGCGAAATTCACCCCGACTATTACCAGATTCCCAAGGAAGACCGCGAAGCACTGCTGCGCGAAGAGGCCGAGCATGCCGCCGAGGAAGCCGCACTGCGCGCCCAGGAAGACGGCGACGACGACTATGACGATCACCTGGAGGCGGATGCCGACGGTGAGGACGGCGTGGAAGTCGTAGAGCGTCCGGGCGACGACGAGGACGACTCCGAGCACGACGAAGCCTCCGAGGAAGGCGGTGAAGAACGTGGCCGCGGCCGCCGCCGCGGCAAGCGCAGCGGCAATGGCGACGAAGCCGACGCACTGCGTCAGCGCCGCATGAACCTGCGCCGCCGCTACAAGATCCAGGACGTGATCCGCCGCCGCCAGGTGCTGCTGGTCCAGGTCGTCAAGGAAGAGCGCGGCAACAAGGGCGCGGCGCTGACCACCTATCTGTCGCTCGCCGGCCGCTATTGCGTGCTGATGCCGAACACCGCGCATGGCGGCGGCATTTCGCGCAAGATCAGCTCGGCCGCCGACCGCAAGCGCCTCAAGGGCATCATGGCGGACCTCAAGCTGCCGCCCTCGATGGGCTGCATCGTCCGCACTGCCGGGCTTCAGCGCACCAAGACCGAGATCAAGCGCGACTTCGATTATCTCGCCCGGCTGTGGGACGGGATACGCGAGGAGACGCTGAAGTCCTCGGCGCCCGCGCTCGTCTATGGTGATTCGGATCTGCTCAAGCGCGCGATCCGCGACATCTACAACAAGGATATCGACGAGGTGATCGTCGAAGGCGAGGATGGCTATCGCCAGGCCAAGGAGTTCATGCGGCTGCTGATGCCCAGCCATGCCCGCAAGGTGAAGCAATATGCCCATGCCGTGCCGCTGTTCCAGCGCGCCGGGGTCGAGGACCAGCTCTCGGCGATGTACCATCCGGTGGTGCAGCTCAAATCGGGCGGCTATCTGGTGATCAACCCGACCGAGGCCCTGGTCTCGATCGACATCAACTCGGGCCGCTCCACGCGCGAGCACAATATCGAGCAGACCGCGACCCAGACCAATCTCGAGGCCGCCCAGGAAATCGCCCGCCAGCTTCGCCTGCGCGACATGGCCGGCCTGGTGGTGATCGATTTCATCGACATGGATCACTCGTCCAACGTCCGTAAGGTCGAGAAGGCGATGAAGGAGGCGCTGAAGAACGATCGCGCCCGCATCCAGGTCGGCCGCATCTCGGCATTCGGCCTGATGGAAATGAGCCGCCAGCGCCTGCGCACCGGCGTGCTCGAAGCTTCGACCCGCACCTGCCCGCATTGCGAGGGTTCGGGCCTGGTCCGTACCGCGTCGTCGGCTGGCCTATCGGCACTGCGCATGATCGAGGACGAGGCTGCCCGCGGCCGCGGCTCGCAAATCACGCTGCGCGCCAGCCAGGAAGCCGCCTTCTATTTGCTCAACCGCAAGCGCGCCGAACTGGCCGAGATTGAGGACCGCTATGGCGTGCTGGTCGAGGTCGTGGCCGATGGGGAGATCGAGGGTGCGCGCATGTCGGTGGAGGCTGCTGGGCCGCCGCCCGCCTATGCGCCGAAGATCGAGCAGCTGATCGAAGAGCCCGAGGAAGAAGAGTACGTCGAGGAGATCGACGAAGACGAAGAGGAAGAAGGCGAGGCGGAAGCCGAGGCCGAAGCCAAGGCACCGCGCCAGCGCGAAGATGCAGAGGGCGAGGGTGAAGGCCGCGGTAAGCGTCGTCGCCGCCGTCGCGGGCGTGGCCGTCGCGGTCGCGAGCACGAAGCCGGTGGTGAAGAAGAAGCCGCCGACGGCGAGTCCGACGCCGACTCCGGTGAAGACGAGGCGGAGGAAGCCGTCGAGGTGGCGGCCGACGCGGAGCCGCGTGGCGAGGAAGAGAGCGAAGCCGGCCGCAAGCGCCGCCGTCGTGGCCGCCGGGGCGGTCGCCGTGGCGCGGCTGGTGCCGAGGAGGCAGTTGCCGATGCCGCGGGAGCCGTGGAGGACGAGCCAGCACCCGCGGCCGAGCCGGCACGCGATGCCGAGCCGGTAATCGAGGCCCCGCAGGCCGAGGAAGCCGAGCCCGCGCCCAAGCCGAAGCGCAGCCGCCGCAAGAAGGCCGATCCGGCCGCAGAGGCTCCGGCCGAGGCAGCGCCGGTCGAAGCGGTAACGCAAGCGCCGGAAGCGGAAGAGCCTGCGGCCAAGCCGAAGCGCACTCGCCGCAAAAAGGCCGATGCGATTGCCGAAGCCGTAACTGCCGAAGCTCCCGCCGAAGCGGAACCGGCTGCCGAGCCCGCGCCCAAGCCCAAGCGCACTCGCCGCAAGGCTGCGGCCGCGGCGCCGGCAGAAGCAGCGCCCGAAGCGGAAGCCGAAGCACAGGTGCCCGAAGCCGATGTCGCGCCCGAGGCCGCAGCACCGTCCGAGGGCGATGAAGGCGCCACCGAAGAGGCCGGCGACGGACAGTCGCCGCGCCGCGGCTGGTGGCAGCGCACCTTCGGCGCCTGATCTGGAATCGGGAGCGGCTGCATCGAGCCGCCGCTCCCGACCCTTCACGCCGGGTTCAGGCGCCGGGCCGAACAGCGTTGCCGCTATGGAGACTGGAACGATGAGGGCGGGGTTCAAGCGTTTGGCGGCGTTGCTCGCGCTGCTCTGCCTCACAAGTTTCGCCGCGCGCCCGGCCATGGCGCAATCGATGCTGCGCGATGCCGAGACCGAGGCTTGGCTCACTGACATCTCGCGCCCGTTGTTCCAGGCAGCGGGGCTTTCGCCGGCCAATGCCAAGGTCGTGCTGATCCAGGACCCGTCGATCAACGCCTTCGTCGCCGGCGGTCAGATCGTCTATATTCATACCGGGCTGCTGGACGCTGCGGATAGCGCCAACCAGGTTCAGGGCGTGATCGCCCATGAGATCGGCCACATCGTCGGCGGTCATGCCGTGTTCCAGAACGACGGCGGCTACACCAACATCTCGATCCTCAGCCTTCTGCTCGGCGTCGCGGCGATAGCCGCCGGCTCGCCCGAAGCCGGCACCGGCATGATGATGATGGGCCAGCGCGCCGCGATCGGCAAATACCTCGCCTATAGCCGCGTCCAGGAGTCCTCCGCGGACGCCGCCGGTGCACGCTATCTCGGCACCGCAGGCATCACCGGCAAGGGCATGCTGAGCTTCTTCGACAAGCTGACGAAGCAGATGCATAGTTATGGCTATTACTCGACCAGCCCCGAGGTAGATCCGTTCGCACAGACGCACCCGATGTCGCAGCAGCGCGTCGAGACGCTCACCGCCGATCTTCAGGGCAATGCCGCCTGGAACAAGCCGCCGAACCAGGATTTCGAGCAGCGTTTCAAGCGCATCCAGGCGAAGCTGCGCGGTTATGTGAACGAACCCCAGACGACGCTGCGCCTGTACCCGAGCACCGACGAGTCGTTGCCGGCGCATTATGCCCGTGCCTATGCCTATCACAAATCGGGCTATCCCGATCAGGCGGCGGCCGAGACCACCGCGCTCGTCAAGGCGGCGCCCGAAGACCCCTATTTCCTCGAACTCGAGGGGCAGATATTGCTCGAGTCCGGCAAGCCCGCCGAGGCGCTGGCACCGCTGCGCGAAGCGACCCGGCGCTCGAACAACCAGCCGCTGATCGCCGCGACGTTCGGCCACGCGCTGCTCGCCACCGAAGACCGTGCGAACCTGCCTGAGGCCGAGATGATCCTGCGGCAGGCGGTGGCGCGCGACCGCGAGAACCCGTTCGCGTGGGTCAATCTCGGCACCGTCTACGACCGCAAGGGCGATCAGCCACGCACGGCGCTCGCCACTGCCGAACGGGCTACGCTGATGGGCGACAACCGCACCGCGCTGATCAGCGCCCGAGCCGCGATGAGCGGGCTGCCCCAGGGATCCTCCGAATGGATCCGCGCGCAGGACATCATGATGGTGTCGCAAAACGCCATGGAAGACGACAAGCGCAACAAGCGCAGGGGCGATTGATGAACGGCAAATTGTTGCGTCCGCTGGCACTTGCCGGCGCGCTGATCCTGTCGGCGACGCTTGGCGCGGCGATCTATGCCTGGATTGCGCGCGCCACGGCGCCGCAACTAGCCGGTACGACCATCCGCCAATATTTGCTTGATCATCCCGAAGTGCTGCCCGAAGCGATGGACCGGCTTCAGGCGCGCGAGAATGCCCGTGCCGAACAGGCGCAGGCGACCGCACAGACGGCAGTGGGGAGCCAGATCCAAGCGTTGGCGAAACCCTATGCTGGCGCATGGGCGGGTAATCCGAACGGCGACGTGACTGTCGTCGCGTTTCTCGATTATGCCTGTGGCTATTGCCGCGCCAGCTTGCCGGGCATCGCCGAACTTCTCGCCAAGGACCCTGGGGTACGGGTCGTCTATCGGGAATATCCGGTGCTCGGGCCCGAGAGCGTGGTCGCCGCGCGCTGGGCGCTCGCCGCTGCCGAACAGGGCAAGTTCCGCGAGTTTCATGAAGCGCTCTACGCCGCCGGCAGCCCGACCGACGCGGCGATCGCAGGAGCTTTGGCGAAGGCCGGGCTCGACAAGCCGGCTGCCGAGCGCGCCGCGGCGTCCAAGCCGGTCGAAGGCGAAATCCTCCGCAACCGCCAGCTTGGGGAGAAGCTGGCGATGACCGGAACGCCGAGCTGGGTGGTCGGCGGTAAGCTCCTCTACGGGGCCCAGACCTATCAGGGCCTGGCGACGGCAGTAGCGGCAGCACGCGGCGGCAAATAGCCGCCTTGTACCCAAGCGGTACGGCGCTTACGTAACGGGTCCGTTCCGGTCCGAAGGCCTTCCATGCAATCGATCCTATCGCTTTCCCAGGTCGGCAAGACCTATGGCTCTGGGCACAAGGCGCTCGACCATGTCGATCTTGAAATCCGGCGAGGCGAGATCTTCGCGTTGCTGGGCCCGAACGGCGCGGGCAAGACGACGCTCATCTCGATCATCTGCGGGATCGTGACGCCCAGTTCGGGCACGATCCTGGTCGACGGGCATGATGCGATCCGCCACCCGCGCGAGGCGCGTAGCCGCATCGGGCTGGTGCCGCAGGAGTTGTCCGTCGACATGTTCGAGACGGTGATGGCGACAATCCGCTTCAGCCGTGGGCTGTTCGGCAAGGCTCCCAATCAGGCGGTGCTGGACCAGGTGCTCAAGGACCTGTCGCTGTGGGACAAGCGCAATTCCAAGATCATGGAGCTTTCAGGCGGCATGAAGCGCCGGGTGCTGATCGCCAAGGCGCTGGCGCACGAGCCCGACATCCTGTTCCTGGACGAGCCCACCGCGGGCGTCGACGTGTCGCTGCGCCGCGACATGTGGAAGCTGATCGGCAAGCTGCGCGAGCGCGGCGTCACCATCATCCTGACCACGCATTATATCGAAGAGGCCGAGGAGATGGCCGACCGAGTGGGCGTGATCAACAAGGGTCAATTGCTGCTGGTCGAGGAGAAGGCCGTGCTGATGCAGAAGCTGGGCAAGCGCGAGATGGACTTGTCGCTGGTCGAGCCACTGGGCGCCGTGCCGTCCGAGTTGGCGGAATGGCAGCTGACGCTCGCCGACGAGGGGCACCGGCTGCGCTATACGTTCGACGCGCAGGCCGAGCGTACCGGTATTCCCTCGCTGCTCCGGAAACTGTCCGAACTGGGCATCGCCTTCAAGGATCTCGACACCTCCAAGTCGAGCCTGGAGGATATCTTCGTCGATCTGGTCGAGCGTCGCGACACTGCTACTCAGGGAGCCGCGGCATGACCGGCCTCAATCTTCACGGCATCTGGGCGATCTACAAGTTCGAGATCGCGCGCACGATGCGTACGTTGTGGCAGTCTATCGCCACGCCGGTGATCACCACCTCGCTGTACTTCATCGTGTTCGGCGGGGCGATCGGCAGCCGTATCGATACGATCGGAGACGTGAATTACGGCAGCTTCCTGGTGCCCGGGCTGATCATGCTGTCGCTGCTGACCCAGAGCATCGCCAACGCCTCGATCGGCATCTACTTCCCCAAATTTACTGGCACCGTGTTCGAGCTGCTGTCGGCGCCAATCTCGGCATTGGAGATGGTGATCGGCTTCGTCGGCGCGGCGGCGACCAAATCGGTGGTGATCGGGCTGATCATCCTGGTCACCTCGGCGTTGTTCGTGCCGCTGCGGATCGATCATCCGCTGGCGATGATCGCGTTCCTCCTGCTGACGTCGATCACCTTCTCGATGTTCGGGTTCATCATCGGCATCTGGGCCAAGGGGTTCGAGCAGCTGAACATCGTGCCGGCGCTGCTGGTGACGCCGCTGACCTTTCTGGGCGGCGCGTTCTATTCGATCGACATGCTGCCCCAGCCGTGGCGCACCGTGAGCCTGTTCAATCCGGTGGTGTATCTGGTGAGCGGCTTTCGCTGGAGCTTCTTCGGGCAGGGCGATGTCAGTATCGGCCTGAGCCTGGGGGTGACCGCGGCGTTCCTGGTGCTGTGCCTGGGGCTGATCGTGACGATCTTCCGGACCGGGTATCGGCTCAAGAACTAGGCGCATCCACAGCGCGGGCTCTGCGTTGTACCGGGCATGACCACTACGCTCGCCGAGCTGCAGCAGCGCATGGAGGCAGCCGCCGAGGCGCTGGACTTCGAGGAAGCGCGGCGGCTGCGCGACCAGATCAACTTGCTGCGCGGCGGCGCCGGTTCCGAACAGGCGGCACTTGCCGACACGGCGGGCCTGACGCGGCAGCAGCCCGGCGCGATGGGGCTGGGGACCAGCCAGCAGCGGATGACGCCGCCGGCGGGATGGAAGCCGCCGCGCAAGCCCGATCCGATGACCAAGGGGCGCAACAGGCGGTAAGGCTCTCGGCCAGCACCGCCTGGCGCCATCATCATCGCATGACGGGCAGCGTTATCTTCGAGCCGCCGCACACCCGCTGGGTCGCCTTCTGGAAGTCAGCCGGCTTGGCCTTGTAGATGTTGGGGACGAAGGTCTGCGGGTTGCGGTCGATCACCGGGAACCAGCTCGACTGGATCTGGACCATGATGCGGTGGCCCTTCTTGAAGACATGGTCGTGCGGGCGCAGCGGCACATCCCAGGCGACGACCTTGTCGGGGGTCAGCGGGGTCGCCTTCTCGAAGCTTTGCAGGTAGCGGCCCCGGCGGATCTCCATCGCGATCGGGAACTGGTAGCCGTTCATCGTGCGCGGATAGTCGCCGAGCGCGCCCGCCTTCACCGGCTCGTAATCCTCGGGCAAAACGTCGATCAGCTTGACCACGAAGTCGCTGTCGGTTCCCGAGGTCGAGGCCATCAGCGTGGCGGAAATGTCTCCGGTGACGGTGAGGTCCGCGTCCAGCGGTGCAGTGACGTAGCTGAGCACGTCGGGGCGGTGGTCGACGAAGCGCTGGTCGGCGGCCTCCCACCAGCGCCATTCGAGCGAAGGATAGGTGCGCGAGATCGGGCGCTCGCGGAACGGCACCGGATTGGCAGGGTCGGAGACATAGTCGCGGCACTGGCCGGTATTTGTCGGCGCGGTAAAGGACAGGCTGCCGTCGCTCTGGAGATACAGGTTGGTCGAGGTGGCACCGGGTGCCGGCCATTTGGCATAGGACTTCCACGTCCAAGAGCCGCTTTGAAAGCTGCGTGCCTCCCCCGTCGGCCTGGTGCCCTTGCCATGTAGCCAATAACCGAAGAACGGCGCCTCGATGTCGCGCATGAAGTCGACGCCGCTGTCATGGCCAAACTTCACATAGCCGACATCGCTGGCGGCGGTGTGCCAGGTACCGTGCGCCCAAGGGCCGGCGACAATCATGTTGAGGCGGTCGGGGTCCTGCGCCTCCATCTTCTCGTAGATCTTCCAGGTGCCGAGCGGGTCTTCCTGGTCCCAATACCCCGCGACGTGGAGCGTCGGTACGGTGGTGCGGCCCAGCTTGTCGGTCCAGCGCTGGCGCTTCCAGAACGCATCATAGTCCGGATGCTCGATCATCTGGGTCAGTCGCGGCACGCTGCCCTTGAAGTAGAGCTTGTCGAGGTTTTCGATCGGGCCGAGCTTCAGGAACCAATCATAGCTGTCGATCGGCGCGTTGCCGCCATAGTCGAAATCCTGGCCCTGATCGTTATTCTGCAGGGCGAACAGCCAGTCGGTGGCGTAGCTCAGCCGCATCGCGCCGTAGCGGTGAAGGTCGTCGTTGATCCACCAGTCGTTCCACGCTGCCTGCGGACTGACCGCCTTCAACGCCGGATGCGGATGGGCGAGCGCCACCGCTGACGCATAGCCGGGATAGGAAACGCCCCACATGCCGACCTTGCCATTGTTGCCGATCACGTTCTTCACCAGCCAGTCGACGCTGTCATAGCCGTCGGTCGCTTCATCCACGCCCTTGGGTCCCTTGGCGTCGAGCGCCATCGACATGGCGAAGTCGCCCTCAGACTTGAACTGCCCGCGCATATTCTGGAAGACGAGGATGTAGCCGTCCTGCATCAGGTACTTCCAGGCCGCCGGAATGCCGGCAGGCGCCTGGGCGGGGACGCCATAGGGTGTGCGCTGGAGCAGGATCGGCAGCTTGGCCGTGCCGCCGGCGGGGCGCAGGATCACGGTTTGGAGGCGCGTCCCGTCGCGCATCGGCACCATTACTTCCTGATAAGTGAAAGAGGCGCTCGGCTGTGTGGCCGACTGTGGCCGGGCATGTGCCGCCGTCATCGGCAGGATCGCCACGCCTGCCGCCAAAATCGTCAAGAACGCCTTCATGTCCTGCCCCTCAGTCCTTTAGTGGAGGACTAGAAGGGGCAGGGCAGATGCTGTCAACCGGGAGGGGGCAAGCCTTAGAGGCGGTGTTCGCCCTTGACCCAGCGGACCGTGCCGGAGCTGGCCCGCATCACCACGCTCTCGGTGGTCATCTTGCCGCGCATGCGCTTCACGCCGGCGAGCAGCGAGCCATCGGTGACCCCGGTCGCTGCGAAGATGCAGTCGCCCTTTGCAAGGTCGTCGAGCGTGTAGATCTTGTCGAGATCCTCGATGCCCCACTTCCGTGCGCGCGCGCGCTCGTCATCGTTGCGGAACACCAGCCGGCCCTGGAACTGACCGCCGACGCAGCGCAGCGCAGCGCAGGCGAGCACGCCCTCAGGCGCGCCGCCCGAACCCATGTAGATGTCGATGGTCGTGTCGGGATCGGTGGTTGCGATTACTCCGGCCACATCGCCATCGCCGATCAGCATCACCCCGCACCCGATCGCGCGCAACTCGGCGATCAGCGCTTCGTGGCGGGGACGGTCGAGCACGCAGGCGATGATCTCGTTGGGCTGCACGCCCTTCGCAGCGGCCAGCGCGCGCACATTCTCGGTCGGCGACTTTGCGAGGTCGATCACACCTTCGGGGTAACCGGGGCCGACCGCGATCTTGTCCATGTAGACGTCGGGAGCGTTGAGCAGCCCACCTTCCTCGGCGACTGCCAGCACGGCTAGCGCGTTAGGGCCTGCCTTTGCGCAGATGGTGGTGCCTTCCAGCGGGTCGAGCGCGATGTCGATCTTGGGGCCAGTGCCCTGCGCCGCGCCGACCTTCTCGCCGATGAACAGCATCGGCGCTTCGTCGCGCTCGCCCTCGCCGATCACCACCGTCCCGTCGAGCTCGAGCTTGTTAAGCGCTTCGCGCATCGCTTCGACCGCAGCGGCATCGGCCGCCTTCTCGTCCCCGCGCCCTGTCAGCGCCGATGCGGCGATCGCGGCGGCTTCGGTGACGCGCACCATCTCGAGCACGAGAACACGATCCAGGATATGGCTGGCGGTCTGCATAGGTTTGGAATTCCCTGATGAACTTGGCGCCGGGGATAGGAGCGGCGGTGGGGCCTGTCGAGGGTGCTAACGTTGTCAGCGACGGCTTCGCAATTTGGCCACATCTTCACGTCAGCTTGCCTGAACCACTCGCGGGAGACGCGCGATGCTTATTGCACTGCTGGTGATGGTTCAGGAGGTGCCTGCGGTTCATGCGGCATTGAGCAGCTATCGCGAACTCACGCGCGTAGAGCCCGGTTGCAGACGCGGCCCCCGGGAGGATGAGATCGTGATCTGCGCTCGTCGCCAGGCCGACCGCTACCGTCTGCCGTTGGCTACCACTTATGAAGGCGGTGAGAATCCCGACAAGCGCGTGGGAAAGCTGCTCGACACGGCGCCGCCGCCATGCGGACAGGGTGCCTTCACAGTGCGATGCGGTGCGGCCGGTGTCAGTACGACCATGGGCGGCGGGCGGCCGCCACGGGTCACGTTGCGGCCGCTGGCGCCGTAGGTCGCTTCAGTCGTCGAGGATGTGCATCCACATCGGCTCATCGACCAGGCTCTGCGAACCGCGCAGCTTTTCCAGAGCGTGTGCAACGCTGCGCTCCGGCACCTCGTGGGTGACGATCGCCACCAGGACGCTACCGTCGGGCTTGGCTGCGCGCTGGATCAGGCTTTCGATCGAGACGCCGGCATCGCGCATGGCGGCAGCAATCTCCGCCAGTACGCCGACCTTGTCGGTGACGGTCAGGCGGACATAGGCACGGGCGCGGCGCTCGCCCGCATCGGCGCGGGGTTGAGCAGCCAGCGCGGCGGCGGGCATGGCATAGGCCGGGCCGAACTCGCCGCGGGCGATGTCGATCAGGTCGGCGACCACTGCGCTCGCAGTGGGGCCGTCGCCGGCGCCAGCCCCCTGGAACAGCAGGCGGCCGACAAAATTGCCTTCGGCCACAACCGCGTTGGTCGAACCGGTGACGTGCGCCAGAGGGTGGCTGAGCGGGATGAGGTGCGGGTGGACGCGCTGGAACAGACCGTGCGGCCCGGCGTCGGCCAGGCCGAGCAGACGAACCCGGAAGCCGAGCGCCGCGGCCTCGGCGATGTCCTCGGCCAAGATGTGACGGATCCCGCTGATCGCGACTTCGCCGAACGCCGGTTCGGTGCCGAAGGCGAGGCTCGCTAGGATCGAGAGCTTGTGCGCAGCATCGACCCCGTCGATGTCGAAGCTGGGGTCGGCTTCGGCATAGCCAAGGCGCTGCGCCTCGGCGAGAATGTCGGCGAAGTCGCGGCCCTCGGCTTCCATCTTGGACAGGATGAAATTGCAGGTGCCGTTTAGGAT
The DNA here is from genome assembly GCF_021513175.1 of Sphingomonas sp. S2-65. Classification (NCBI taxonomy): domain Bacteria; kingdom Pseudomonadati; phylum Pseudomonadota; class Alphaproteobacteria; order Sphingomonadales; family Sphingomonadaceae; genus Sphingomonas; species Sphingomonas sp. S2-65. The sequence continues at coordinate 2,908,911 of NZ_CP090953.1, forward strand.
GCCATAGACGCGCATCACGACATTGGCGGCCGCGCCCTCGCGCAGACCCTTGATCACCGGCACGCCGCCCGCGACCGCGGCTTCGAACTTCAGCGCGACGTTGGTGGTTTCGGCGGCGCGCGCGAGTTCCAGTCCGTGGTGCGCGATCATCGCCTTGTTGGCGGTCACCACATGCTTGCCTGCGGACAATGCAGCCCGGACCAAGGCGACTGCCGGCCCATCGGATCCACCGACCAGTTCGACCACCACATCGGCTTGAGGATGGCGAGCGAGTTCGGCGGTATCGTCCACCCAGTCGAATCGAGCGATGTCGATGCCGCGGTCCTTGGACCGGTCCCGCGCAGACACGGCGACGACTTCGATCGGGCGTCCGGCACGCCGAGCGATCAGTTCGCCATTGGCGTCCAGCAACCGGATCACGCCCGCGCCCACGGTGCCAAGGCCAGCCAGTGCGATGCGAAGCGGTTCGGTCATGGGATCCCCCGGATAAAGTTGCGGCGGCCGGAGCCGAAGCTCCGCCGCCGCCTGTCCCTAGCCGCTCCTGCCGAGCGGTTGAAAGATAGGATTACTTCTTGATCAGCCCAATCTCGACCAGCCGCTGGTGGAGATAGTCATGGGCGCTGATCGGCTCGGGATAGCGGTTCGGGTTCTCCGCCGTGATCGTGGACGGCAGCGTCTGGATGAGGAAGTCGGGCGCCGGGTGCAGGAAGAAGGGCATAGAATAGCGCGAGTTGCCGCGACGCTCGGCAGGCGGATTGACGACCCGGTGGGTAGTGGACGGAAGGACATGGTTGGTCAGCCGCTGAAGCATGTCGCCGACGTTCACAACCATCGCGCCCTCTGGTGGCTTGAGCGGCAGCCACTGGCCGTCGCGGTCGAGCAACTCGAGCCCGGCTTCCTCAGCACCGAGCAGCAAAGTGATGAGGTTGATATCCTCGTGCGCGCCAGCGCGGACTTCCGGCGCGTCGGCGGCAACCGGTGGGTAGTGGAGCAGGCGCAGGACCGAGTTGCCGTCCTTCACCGCCGGATCGAACCAGCTGGGATCCAGGCCGAGATAGCGGGCGATTGCGGAGAGCAGCTTGTCGCCCGCAGTGTCGAACGCCGCGAACAGTTCGATGAAGGTCTCGCGAAAACCCTCGGGCCGCTCGGGCCAGATGTTGGGCGACATGTTCGCTTCGAAGCGGTGGCCGGCGGCAAGCTGGCGGCCGATGTGCCAGAACTCTTTGAGGTCGACATGGCTGGCGCCCTTAGCGATTTCGGTCTTGAACGGGGTGTAGCCGCGGGCGCCGCCGCCGCCTTCGACGAAATAGCTGCGCTTCTCGTCTTCGGGCAGGTCGAAGAACGCCTTGGTCATCGTCCAGGCGCGGTCGATCAGATCCTGGGGAACGCCGTGATCGCGCACGACCGCGAAGCCGAAGCGCTGAAAGGACTGGCCGAACGCCTGGGCGAAGCCTTCCGGATCGGACTGCTGGTCCGCGAGCGAAAGCGCCGGGATTTCAGCAAGAATATTGGACATGTGAGTCTCCGAGGGGATGTTGGCGCCAGTTAGACCCTCCGCCCCCGCGCGAACAAGCGCGCGAACGCGATTGGCGGGTTCGATACCGCTATGGGGTGACGGATGCGCGGCGATGGGCCATTGGGCGCGCATGAGCGAACCGCATCTGACCACCGATAGCGCAAACCAGGCGCCGCTCCGCTTCGGCGAATTCGTCGCGCTGATTGCCTCGATGATGGCGCTGACGGCGCTGGGCATCGATTCGATGCTGCCGGCGCTGCCCGCGATTGGCGACACATTGGGAGTCGCGGAGCCGAACCATCGCCAGTTCATCATCACCTCCTACCTGATCGGCTTCGCGGTGGCGCAGCTTGGATACGGTCCGCTTTCGGATCGCTTCGGGCGGAGGCCGGTGCTTGGCATCGCGTTGTTCTCTTATGTTCTGACCAGCGGGCTGGCGGCGATCTCCGGAAGCTTTACGCTCTTGTTGATTGCGCGAGTGGCGATGGGAACGGCCGCCGCTGGTGCGCGAGTGGTGACGGTGGCGCTGGTGCGCGACTGTTTTGCGGGCAGGGCGATGGCGCGCGTGATGAGCCTGGCGTTCATGGTGTTCATGGCCGCGCCGATCTTCGCCCCCGCCTTCGGCCAGGGAGTGCTGTCGGCAGGCGGGTCGTGGCGGATGATCTTCTGGGGCGTTGCCGCGGTTTCGACGCTGGTCGCGGCATGGTTCTGGCTGCGGATGCCCGAGACGCTGAAGCCCGAGGCGCGGCAGTCGCTGCACCCGCGACGCATCGCCGGGGATTATGCGCTGATGCTGCGCGACCGGACTGCGGTCGGCTATACCATTGCAACCGCGCTGCTTTCGGGCGGCCTGTTCGGTTTCATCGGCTCGGTGCAACAGGTCATGGACGACGTGTTCCACCGCCCCGAGCTGCTGACCATCGTGTTCGCCGCAGTCGCCAGCACCATGGCGCTCGGTTCCTTCATGAACTCGAAGCTGGTCATGAAGCTGGGTACGCGGCGTATTTCGCATTCGGCACTCAGCGGGCTGATACTTGCTTCGGGGGTACACTTGATCGTCGCTCTGGCGGGCCTGGAAAATCTGTGGACCTTCGCCATCCTCCAGGCGCTGATGATGGGCTGTTTCGGCCTTGCCACCTCCAACTTCTCGGCAATGGCGATGGAGAGGATGGGCGCGATCGCGGGCACCGCGTCGAGCCTTCAGGGGTTTGTCACGACGCTGGGTGGCGCAGTGATCGGCGCCTTTATCGGCCAGCAGTTCAACGGGACGACGATCCCGCTCTACGCGGGCTTTCTGTCCATGGGCGTGCTGGCGCTTGGCGCGGTGCTGTTCGCCGAGCGAGGCCGGCTGTTCCGTCCGACCTGAACCGTCCTGTGGAACGCTTGGGGGCGCCCGCCGTTCGCGCTGGTGAACCGGGGCACGATCGCCACCGGCAACGATGAGGACAGGCGATGGGCGGCAACCAGGTTCCCCCGCATTCCACCGATACTTGGGATGCGGAAGGCTATGACGAGGCGCAGCGCGCCGAGATCATCGAGGCTACCAACGACGCGCCCAGCAACGGCAACATCCTGACCGACATCCCCATCGACCTGGGCGATGATGGCGACGAGGACGACACCGACGATCTCACCATGGTCGACGACGAGCTTGGCGAAGAGGATGACGACGTCGCCATCGCGCTGGACGACATGCGCGAGGACGAGATTCAGGCCGATCTGGACGACGAGGATGTCGACGACGACGACCTCGACGACGAACTGGAAGACGGCGACCACGTCGCGCTGCGTCCGTGATCTGTTAGGCTGGCGGGGAACGGGCGCGCGGCGCGGACGTTCCCCGGCAGAGTACAACATAGATCAAGGGCATCACATGCGCCTGTTCCTTTCCGTCGCCGCCTGTACTTTGGCTGCGTGTTCCAATCAGCCGGCCGAGAACGCGGCCACCAACGCTGCCGTGGCCGCTCCCGGCGAAGCGTCGAACAGCACAAGCGATGGGGCGCCTGAAAGCATGGCTACTCCTGATGCGACCGAGGCCACCGAAACGGCAAAGGTGGATACTGCCCGTGAAATGCCGCAAACGGTGACGCCGCCGGCCCCGGGTGAGCCAGGTGGGCTGCCCGACGACCGGACCCCGCTAAGCGAAGCGCCGTTTACCGAAGACAGCGCCCAGGGTGCGGCCAATGTCGTCCAGACCTATTATGCGCTGATCGGGGCAGGCAGATACAAGGACGCTTGGGTGTTGTGGCGCAATGGCGGCCAGGCATCGGGCATGAGCGCGCAGGCGTTTGCCGGAAGCTTTGCGCGATATTCCGAGTACCATGCCAATGTCGGCGCGCCGGGACGGATCGATGCCGGCGCCGGCCAGCGCTATGTCACGGTGCCGGTGCAGGTCTATGGCCGTATGAAGCAGGGCAACCGGCCGTTCAACCTGCTGGGCACTGCCACGCTGCGTCGCGCGGGCGGCGTGGACGGCGCATCCGCCGAGCAGCGGCGGTGGCGTATTGAGAGCATCGATGTGAAGCCGCGCGGCGAAGCCAAACCATCGCCGAGCACGCAGCCGGCGCAGCCCACCGAGGATATTGCCGACAACCGCTCCAATGCGCGGTACCGCTGCATGGACGGGTCGCGGCTGGCAGGCGCGTTCGATCCGGATAACAACCGAGTCACGGTGTCGCGTGGCGGCAAGGTGCTGGCGACGTTGCGCGGGCAGCGCGCTGCTTCGGGCATCCGCTATGTGGCGAAAGGCTATGAGCTGCGCGCCAAAGGATCGGACATGACGTTCACTGCGCCAGGTCAACCGCCGATCGCCTGCCGCATCATCAACTAGGCCCGGCTTCCTTTCGCGGGCGCCATGTGGCTAGACTGGCCCCATGACGCGCTTCACCACTCGCATTACCGCCGGGCCCGACGACATCGACGAGCTCGGCCATGTCAATAATGCGGTCTGGGTGAAGTGGATCCAGGAGATCTCGGTCGGCCACTGGCGCGCGGTGGCCGCAGATGCGCATGTCGATGCCTATATCTGGGTCATCACCCGTCACGAGATCGATTATCGCGGCAATGTGCGCGAAGGCGAGACAGTGACGGCGGAGACCTGGCTGGCAGACAGCCCGCGCGGCGCCCGGTTCGACCGCCACATGCGGTTCATCGGGGATGACGGCAAGGTGAAGGTGGAGGCGAAGACCACCTGGGCGATGCTCGACCGCGCCACCGGACGGCTGGTGCGCGTCACCGCGGAGGTGATCGCACCCTTCCTCGCCTGATTGCCCCTCGCTCGCGCGGGAGATGAAGTCAGCCGCTGTTTCGCAGCGCGGTGGCGATGGCGTTGATCGACAGCAGGATGCCTTCGCCGATCCGGGGATCGTCTTCGCCTGCGCGGTGGCGCTTGAGCAGCTCGATCTGGAGCAGGTTTAGCGGCTCGATATAGGGCAGGCGCAGGCGGATCGAGGTCTCCAGCCCAGGATGCTTCTCCAGCAGCCGAGTCTGCCGAGTGACGGTGAGCAGGGCGTCGTGAGTCGATTGCCAGCCCGAGCGGATATGGCCGAACACCTGGTCGCGAAGGCTCGCATCCGCGACCAGCGCGGCATAATGTTCGGCGATCGCCATGTCGGACTTGGCGAGCACCTGCTCCATATTGTCGAGCATCGAGCGGAAGAAGGGCCAGGCGACCGACATCTCGCGGAGCAGGCCCTTGTCCTCGAACGCCTCCACCGCGGCGCCGACGCCGTACCAGCCTGGCAGCATCACGCGCGCCTGCGCCCAGCTGAACACCCAGGGAATGGCGCGCAGGTCCTCGATGGCATCGGACTGCTTGCGGCTGGCAGGACGCGAACCGATCTTGAGGCCTGCAATCTCGGCGATCGGCGTCGCCTGACGGAAGAAGGTCTTGAAGCCTTCGGTCTCGTAGACGAGGCCGCGATAGGCCCTGAAGGCAGTGTCGGACAGCTGGTCCATTGCCGCGGCGAAGCGGGCTGCGTCCGCCGGGGCCAGCTTTTCGGGCTCCAGGCTGGCGAGCAGAGTGGCGGAGGCCATCGCTTCCAAGTTGGTCATCGCGCTTGCCCGCGTGCCGTATTTGGCAGCGATCACTTCGCCCTGTTCGGTGATGCGGATGCGGCCCTGCACCGTGCCGGGAGGCTGGGCGAGGATCGCCGAGAAGCTGGAGCCGCCGCCGCGCCCGACGGCGCCACCGCGGCCATGGAACAGCTGCATGGCGAGCTTGGCCTGTTCGAAAACCGGCTTGAGCGCAGTGGAGCCGCGCGAGAGCTGCCAGGTCGAGGTGAGATAACCCCCGTCCTTGTTGGAGTCCGAATAGCCGATCATCACTTCCTGATGACCGCGCCCGGCAGCGATCGTCGCCACTTCGGGGAGTGCAAGCCAGTCCTCCATGATCGCGGGAGCGGCTTCCAGATCGCCGATCGTCTCGAAAAGGGGGATCGCCATGACGTGCGCCTGCGGCTCCTCGCCGGGCACATAGAGGCCGGCCTCCTTGAGCAGCACGTGCACTTCGAGCAGGTCGGAGACCGACTGCGCCATCGAGACGATGTAGTGGGTGATGCACTGGCGCCCGTACTTGCCGTGCGCCTCGGCAGCGGCGCGGACGATGGCCAGCTCGGACGCGGTCTCCTCCGAATAGTCGGCATAGGGGCTGGTGAGCAGCCGCGGGCCAGCCAGTTCGCGGCGGAGCAGCGCCACGCGCGCCGCTTCGTCGAGCAGGGCATAGTCGCCTTCCACGCCAGCGGCCTGGAGCAGCTCGGCGACGACGCGCTCGTGGACGGCGCTGTTCTGGCGCATGTCGAGCGTCGCGAGGTGGAAGCCGAAGGTGTCGACCGCGCGGATCAGCCGGCCGAGCGCGCCGCCGCTGGCGAGCGGGCCTGCGCCTTCCGCGGCAAGCCCGCGAGCGATCGCGGCGAGTTCGTCGCGCAACTTGCCGGGATGGGCATAGGCCTTGCCGGGAAGCGGCGCGGGGCGGGCAGGGGCCTTGCCGGTCAGCGCCTCATGCGTCGCTGCGAGCCGGGCATAGATGCCCGACAAGGCGCGGCGATAGGGTTCGTCCTGGCGGCTGCGGCCGGTATCCTGGCTGGCGTCGGCCAGCTTCAGCACGGCCTCCTCGACCGCGGTGTGCTCGGTCGAGATCGACAGCTCGGCGCCGAGCGCGTGCACCGCGTCGAGATAATAAGCGAGCACGGTCTCGCTGGCGCGGGCGAGGACGAGGCGCAGCGAGTCCGCGGTTACGAACGGATTGCCGTCGCGGTCGCCACCGATCCAGTTGCCGGCGCGCAGGAAGGAGGGGACCCGCTCGCCCAATGCGCGGTCCCAGCGGGCGTAGAGCGCCGGCATCACCGGCAGGAACACGTCGCGGAAGTAGGACAGCACCGTCTCGATCTCGTCGGCGACGCCCAGTTTCTCGCGGCGGAGCACGCGCGTCTGCCACAGCAGGGCGATCTGGCGCAGGATCGCTTCGTCGACTTTGTCGCCGTCCTCGGTCTCGTCGAGTCCGAGATCCTTGAGCGCCATCAGCTCGGCGATCCGGTTCTTGTGGTCGATCATCGACTTGCGGCGGACTTCGGTGGGGTGCGCGGTGAGCACCGGCACGACCAGCGCATGGTCGAGCAGCGCCTTCACTGCGTCGCGGCCGATGCCGTCGCCCGCCAAGCGCTCCAGCGCCGAGGCCATGTCGGCCTGGTGCTCGACCGACGCGCCGTGGCGGTCCTCGGCGAGATTGGCGAGCATCGAGAACAGCATGAAGCCGCGCACGAAATCGAGGGTGTCGTCCAGGCTCAGCCGCTCCAGCCCGGAATCGATCGCGCTGGCGCCGGCGACGCCGCGGTGGCGGTCCACCGAGGTGGCGCGGATATATTCGATGCGCCTGAACAGCTCCTCGCCGCCATAGGCGCGGATCACATCGCCGAGCAGGCGACCGAGAAAGCGGATGTCGGGATTGTTTGCGATAGCAAGGCTGGCCATGGGAGCGTGTGCTGCACGCCGAGGCTGGCAGGGTCAACCATAGCCGCGGTTGCGGCCGCGCAATCCCTGCTTCGAGCGCCTGCCTGCCGCCGCAATTTTCTTGCGCATCCAACGCGGCTTCCTACCTTTGGTGGATGAATCCCGCCACGCTTGCCGCCCGTTCGCTGAAGACCGCTTTGGTGGGGCAAGTGCGTTCGGTGTTCCACGACCAGAACCGGGGCGAGCGCCCGGTGGTGCGGCGTGCGGACGGCCTGTTCGGGCCGGGCTCCGTTACCTGGCGGGTGCATGGCGACGTTACCAGCATGATGGTGGGCGGGGTGGCATCGCTCCTGCTCCAGATGCTGCATCCCGCCGTGCTGGCCGGGGTGTGGGACCATTCGGGCTTTCGCGAGGACATGCACGGGCGGCTGCGGCGCACGGCGCGCTTCATCGCGGTGACCAGCTATGGCTCGCGGGCCGAGGCCGAGGCGATGATCGCCAAGGTGCGGCAGGTGCATGGCTTCGTGCACGGCACCCTGCCCGATGGCACGCCCTACCGCGCCGACGACCCGCGGCTGCTCGCCTGGGTGCATGTGACCGAGAGCATCAGTTTCCTCGACGCCTGGCGGCGCTATGCCGAGCCCGGCATGTCGCTGGCCGATCAGGACCGGTATTTCGCCGAAGTGGCGCAGGTCGGCGAGAAGCTTGGCGCCGATCCGGTGCCGCGCAGCCGCGCCGAGGCCGAGGCGCTGATCGAGGCGATGCGCCCCGAACTGCTGGTCGACGCACGAACCCGGGACGTGGCGCATGTCCTGCTCAACCAGCCCGCGCCGAGCCTGGCGACCAAGCCGTTCCAGGCGCTGACCTTCCAGGCTGCCATCGACCTGTTGCCGCCTTGGGCGAGGCGGATGCACGGGCTGTCCGGGCCCGGCCTGGCAGCGCCGGCGGTGCGTGCGGTTACCCGCGGCGCCGCCGAGACGATGCGCTGGGCGTTTCGCTAGTTTCCAGTCCTCCCCCGCGATCACGAGGGAGGGTTCAAAGATCACACGTCCAGGTTGGCGACGCTGAGCGCGTTTTCCTGGATGAACTCGCGGCGGGGTTCGACCACGTCGCCCATCAGCTGGGTGAAGATCGCGTCGGCGACGTCGGCCTGATCGACCTGGACCACCAGCATCGAGCGGTTGGTGGGGTCGAGGGTGGTTTCCCACAGCTGTTCGGCGTTCATCTCGCCCAGACCCTTGTAGCGCTGGATCGCCAGACCCTTGCGGCCGGCGGTGAGGATCGCGTCGAGGAGCTGCGACGGACGCGACACCAGTGCCTCGCCCTTGCCGACGGTGACGGGTTCGTCCTCGCCCTCAAGCGCGAGCGCGGCTTCGACTTCGGTGGCGGGCACGGCCTTGGAAGGCACCAGCTTGGAGGGAAGCAGATAGCTGTCGGCCTGTTCGGCGGCGAGCGCGTGGAGCTTGCGCGCCTCGGCCGAGACCAGGAAGCTGGGCTCGACGATATGGTGGTCGGTCACGCCGCGCCACAGCCGCTCGAAATGATAGCCGCCATCCTCGGTGATGCGCGCCGACCAGCGCGCATCGGCATCGGCGGCGTCGAGGCGAGTGACCACCGACTTCAGGCTTGTGGCGCGCTGCTCGCGACTGGCTTCCGGATCGAGGCCGCGGCCGAGCGCCAGCGCCTCGATGATCGAGGGATCGTAGCGGCGCGGCACGTAGCGGGTGAGCGTGCGCATGCGGCGGGCATGCTCGACCAGGGTGCGCAGATCCTCGCCCGAGCGGATGGAGCCCGCGGTGTCGAGCACGTTGCCGCCGACGCCGGCGTCGACCAGATACTGGTCGAGCGCGCTGTCGTCCTTGAGATAGACTTCGCTACGCCCCTTGCTCGCTTTGTAGAGCGGCGGCTGGGCGATGTAGAGGTGCCCGGCGGTGATGATCTCGGGCATCTGGCGGTAGAAGAAGGTCAGCAGCAGCGTGCGGATGTGCGCGCCGTCGACGTCTGCGTCGGTCATGATGACGATCTTGTGGTAGCGCAGTTTCTCCAGGTTGAAGTCGTCGCGGCCGATGCCGGTGCCCATCGCCTGGATCAGCGTGCCGATTTCGCGGCTGCCCAGCATGCGATCGAAGCGCGCGCGCTCGACGTTGAGGATCTTGCCGCGCAGCGGAAGGATCGCCTGGAAGTGGCGGTCGCGGCCCTGCTTGGCCGAACCGCCGGCGGAGTCACCCTCGACCAGGAACAGCTCGGACTTGGCGGGATCGCGCTCCTGGCAGTCGGCGAGCTTGCCGGGCAGCGAGGCGATGTCCATCACGCCCTTGCGGCGAGTGAGTTCGCGCGCCTTCTTGGCGGCTTCGCGGGCGGCGGCGGCGTCGATCACCTTTTGGATGATCTGGCGGGCGACCTGGGGGTTCTCCTCGAGCCATTCGGCGAGCTTATCGGCCATCAGGCTTTCGAGGGGCTGGCGGACTTCGGAGGAGACCAATTTGTCCTTGGTCTGGCTGCTGAACTTGGGATCGGGCAACTTGACCGAGACGATTGCGGTGAGGCCTTCGCGCATGTCATCGCCGGTGAGGGAAACCTTTTCCTTCTTCATCGCGCCCGATTTCTCGGCGTAGTTGTTGAGCGTGCGGGTCAGCGCCGCGCGGAACGCCGCGAGGTGGGTGCCGCCGTCGCGCTGCGGGATGTTGTTGGTGAAGGCGAGGACGTTTTCGTAATAGCTGTCGTTCCACTCGAGCGCGACGTCGATGGTGACGTCGTCGCGGGTGCCGCTGATCGCCACCGGCTCGGGCATCAAGGGCACCTTGTTGCGATCGAGATACTTCACGAATGCGGCGATGCCGCCCTCATAAAACAGCTCGACTTCCTTGACCTCTTCATGCCGCGCATCGCGCAGGAACAGGCGCACGCCCGAATTGAGGAAGGCGAGCTCGCGATAGCGGTGCTCGAGCTTGTCGAAATCATATTCGGTGATCTTGAAGGTCGTCGGGCTGGCGAGGAAGGTGACGCGGGTACCCTTCTTAGGGACGCCGTCGGCATCGACTGCCTTGCCGATCACCTTGAGCGGCGCTTCGGCGTCGCCGTGGCGGAAGCGCATGTAATGCTCTTCACCGTCGCGCCAGATGTTGAGATCTAGCCATTCGGACAGCGCGTTGACCACCGACACGCCGACGCCGTGCAGCCCGCCCGACACCTTGTAGGCATTGTCGTCCGACGTATTCTCGAACTTACCGCCGGCGTGGAGCTGAGTCATGATGACCTCGGCCGCCGAGACGCCTTCCTCCGAGTGGATGCCGGTCGGAATGCCGCGGCCATTGTCCTCGACCGAGACCGAGCCATCGGCGTTGAGCTGGATGATGATCCGGTCGCAATGCCCGGCCAGCGCCTCGTCGATCGCGTTGTCGGACACCTCGAACACCATGTGGTGGAGGCCGGAGCCGTCATCGGTGTCGCCGATATACATGCCGGGGCGCTTGCGGACCGCGTCGAGGCCCTTGAGGACCTTGATCGAATCTGCGCCGTAGCTGTTCTGATTGGGAGCGTTGGTGTCGTCGGTTGCCATGCCCAGCATATAGGGTCCGCGCCGGTGAAACGGAAGCAAAATGGCACCCGCGGCGCGGCCGGGGCAGGGGGCGGCGCCGCGAGCGGGAGCGGGCGGGCCGCCGGCTTCATACCAGGGTCTCGGTGCGGTCGATCAGGGCGATGGTTCGGGCAGCGGCGGGGCTGGCGAACGCGGTCCAGCGGCGCAGCCATAGCCCGGCCTCGACCAGCGGATCGGCGTGGAGCGTGCAGCGCCGGCACTTGCCCTCACGCTGCCGCCGCACGAGTCCGGCGGCTTCGAGCACGGCGAGATGCTTGGCGGCTGCAGCGTCGCTGATCGCAAAGCCGGCGAGCAGGTCCCCGGTGCGCAGATCGCTTTGCGCCAATCGTGCGAGCATCGCCCGGCGGGTGGGGTCTGCGAGGGCGTGGAAGGTCTCTCCGACTCGGCTGACGATCATTACGTCGACCAGCCCGGCAAGGGGATCATCCAACCTTTTGGTTGGATGAAGAAGCTTAGGATTTCCGCCGTTTCCGCGGGTTTCGGACGATGTTGATGTTGCCGAAGTTGCGGTCTGACGCGGTGTGGCGCGGGGCCGAGCGGGGGTGGCGGAGCCGAACATAGGGCGAACGACAGCAGGGCAAATCCTATTTTGCCAGCGCTTTCGGGGGTGTCCGGTAACAGGTGGAGCACGGACCGGCGGCTTGCGGGCACCAAATCGGCGATCGCGGTCGCGCGTTCCTTGAACGCGTCTGCCGCCGTGCCTCCGGTTCAGTCGGTCGAAGGCGCGCGTCCGGACGCAAGTGCCTGCAACGCCGCGACATGGCTCTTGAAGGCATTCCGTCCTGCCGCGGTGCAGGCGATCCACGTTCTTTGCCGGGTGTTCACCGTCGCTTTTCGCAACTCAATGTACCCGCCATCGCTGAGCTGCGCGAGGTGCTTGGAAAGAACGGAGTCGCTGACCCCAAGAAGATCGCGCGCAGTCCCGAACTCCATTTCGCTCACGTCGGACAGCAGCGCCAGGAGTTGCAGCCGCGCCGGGGGGTGGATCAGGGGATCCAGCCGTTCAACGATCATGCGGCGCTCCATCCAGCTCCTGCTGGTATATGCGCTCCCAGACCATGCTCATTATCGTCGCGAACAGGGCCGTGGCGCTTCCGATCGCGAGGGGAGCCCAGGTCAGGCCGTGACGCGTCTTCAGGACGATGGCGCCGACCAGCGCCCCGAATGAGACCACCAGTATCGCGAACGTCACCCATCGCGTGCGCCCTCGTCGATAGCCGTTGACGAAGAACCCGTCTCGCCGTCGATCCCGGGCAACGATCACGGCGGTAAGAGCAGCGCAAGCGGAGGCCATGATCACGGGCCAGGATCCAGGCAGCGCATAGCCGGCGATCAGCCCGCCCAGCAAAAGGCCGACTGCGGCATGGCGAAGCAGCGACCATTTTGCCCGCTCGGCCAACGCGCTGCGCGTCGTCCGCATCATCTCCAGCGAACGAGCCGCCTCCATTTCGTCCATGCGTCACCTGCTTCCGACAAACGAGCCACTTTCTTCCACAGAAAGTTACGACTTGACGATATGGAAAGCAACAGTCACTTTCCAATATGGAAAACGACTCTGCAGGAGCTGACATGGTGCTTACGTTGATCTGGATTGCCGTGATGCTTGTCGGCGGCGCGCGGTGGGTGCGTCGAGACGTCGCGGCCTATGCGCGGTTCCAGACGCTTTCCGATACGATGGAGCGGCAGCATTTCTACCGCAGGTGGCTGGTCGAGAGTTTCGTCGTTTTCGTGGGCGCGAGCGTGATCAGCCTTTGGCTGGCGCACGCCTTGTGGCCGTTTGACGGCTTCCCCTCGGCGTTCGCACCGGCGAACCGTCTTTTGAACCAGGAGAGCCAGGATACCGGCGACCATTGGATGCTGATGGCGTTGGGTCTCACCGCGGGTATCGCGGTATCAGTCGCCGTGCAGTGGCGGCGCTTAAAAAACGTGCTTACGCCCAAAGGGAGCCCGGACGCGGCGTTGATCCCGCGCAACCGCCGCGAAGGCATGCTTGCTTTGTTGCTCAGCCTCAATGCGGGGTTCGGCGAAGAGTTGTTCTTCCGGCTGGCGCTGCCGATGCTCCTCCTCCAGGTTACGGATTCGCTCGCGGTCGCGTTGGCCGTGTCGGTGCTGAGCTTCGGACTGGCGCACGCGCATTATGGCTGGAAGGGCGTGCTTGCCACGACGGCCGCAGGCGCGATGTTGACCTTTTACTATCTCCACCACGGTTCGTTGCTGCGCGTCATGATCGCGCACGCGGTCATCGACGTGATCGCCTTCTTCGTTCGACCAGCGATCGCGGACTGGATCGTCTCGCGTCGAGCGCCAAGATGGGCTTTCCTGAACTCGTGAAGAGCCGCCGCCAGGGGTGGCTCAAGTGCGTGGGGGCCTTACTCGATCATGCCATTGGCGACTATATGCCGGGTGGCCGCGCCCGGCACCGCGTCGAACAGTGCCGGTTCGGTGCCCGTCATCCACACCTGGCCCCTGCCCGCGAGGCGTTCGAACAGCGCGGCGCGGCGCGTCGGGTCGAGATGGGCGGCGACTTCGTCGAGCAGGAGGATCGGGGCGCGGCCGATGCGGTCGGCGACCAGTTCGGCATGGGCGAGGACCAGGCCGAGCAGCAGCGCCTTTTGTTCGCCGGTGGAGCAGAGATGGGCAGGCTGGGCCTTGCCCAGATGGGTGACGGCCAGGTCGGCGCGGTGCGGGCCGGCGAGCGCGCGCCCGGCGGCGGCGTCGCGACGGCGGCCTTCGCGCAGGTCGCGGGAGAGGCTGTCGGCATCGCCGGTCCAGCCTTCCAGCGTCAGGCCGGCGCGGGCGAAGATGCCGTCGGGTTCGGCTTCCAAGCGGTCGCGCAGCAGGGTGACGGCGGCGTCGCGCGCGTGCTGGATGGCGGCGCCGTGCTCGGCCATGCGCGCCTCCAGCGCCGCCAGCCAGCTTGGATCGGGCGGGGTCTCGTCGGCGAGGAGGCGGTTGCGCTGGCGCATCGCGGCTTCGTAGCGCGTGGACTCGTGGGCGTGGCCGGGGGCCAGTGCGAGGGTCAGGCGATCGAGGAAACGGCGGCGTTCGCCGGGACCCTCCATGAACAGCCGGTCCATCGCCGGGGTGAGCCATAGCACCGTCAGCCATTCGGCAAGCACGGTGGCGGCGGTCGCGGCGCCGTTGACGCGGACCAGCCGGCGCTCGGGCGCGGCGCTTTGCGTGCCGGTACCGATCTCGACATCGCCGAGTGTCGCGGCGACCCCGAAGCCGCCGGTGCCGCCCTGGCGCGCCATTTCCGACAAGGGAGCGCGGCGCAGGCCGCGGCCCGGAGCGAGCAGCGACACGGCTTCGAGGATGTTGGTCTTGCCGGCGCCATTCTCTCCGGTCAGCACGACGAAGCCGCTGCCCGGCGTGAGCACTGCGTCGCGGTGATTGCGGAAGTCGGTCAGGACGAGCCGAGTGACGGGCATGGGCGCCTCCTAGCGCAGCCACTTGCCGGGCGACAGCACTTCGCCGATGAAGGCACGCGAAACAGAAGGAATCCCCATGATCCGTATCCGCATGGCCGTGGCCGGAGCGCTGCTCCTCGCCGCCTGCTCGAAGTCCCCCGAAGACGCCACCGCTACCTATGCGCTTGGCGGGCAGCCTGGCGGCATGACGCTCAAGGTCGCCGCCAACGGCGACGCGCGCATCGACATGACCGGCAATTCGCTGATCCGCCGCGAGGGTGTCGACTATCTGGTGGGCAAGGACAGCCAGGGCACGATCGTCGCGAAGCTCGACGATCTGGGCCAAGTGATCGGCACGGCGATGAAGGAGGCGGGCGTGAAGCCGCCGGCGCCGCCGCAGCAGATCCAATATGAGCTGGTGAAGACCGGCAACGAGACGATCGCCAATCTGCCCGGCGACCTGTGGAAGCTGCGCGCCAAGGGCGGCAAGCCGGCGCCGGGCGGCGATCTGGACGCGGTGATCAGCACCGACCCGGCCTATGCGCAAATGGGCAAGGCGCTGCAGCTGCAGACGCGGATGATGACCATCGGCATGCGCGAAGCCGGCCAGAAGCAGAGCGAGATGGATGCGCGCGTCGACGAGCTGATGGGCAAGGGCCTGGTGCTGCGGATGGGGCAGGGCCTGACGCTGGACAAGGTCGAGAAGACGAAGTTCGATGCCGACACCTTCAAGCTGCCCGCCGCGGCACTGAGCCGCGAGGCGCTGCAGGCACGTTTCAAGGCCGAGCGCGAGCGGATGATGCAGGCGCAGAAGGCGGCACCGCAGGGCGGACAGATGCCGGCGCCACCCGCGCCCGCACCGAGTGCCGCGCCCAAGGGGAAGTAAGGACAGGTTCTTCCGCCTCGGCGGAGCTAAGTCGGGGGAGGCACTGGACAATCGCCGGGGTGCCTCCCTATCGGCTGCGCGATGGGAATCATCGCAACCATCATGAACAGCACCACCGGCCAGCCGATCCAGAAGATGAGCTTTGGCCGCATGCCCAAGCCCTGGGCGTCCTTCACGCTGGAGAGCGGCGAGCTGGTCAAGGCGGACCGCGTCGAGGTGGGGAAGCCCGCGCCCGGCAAGGTCGTGGTGCCGGTGTCGGTGTGGGTGACGCCCAAGCAATAGCCGTTCGGTCGGTTCGCCGCTTAGGTCTGCCCCTGCGAAACGAAAGCCGTGGCTGAGTCGTTCGAGAGCCGGACAGGGAGTTACAGGACCATGCGTTTGGCAAGCTTTGGCGCGGCGGCGGCGGTTTTCCTGCTGGCCGGGTGCGGCAGCCAGGATCCGCGCGAGCAGCGGATCGACAATATCGAAGATGCGGCGGACGCCGTCGCGGACAATATCGAGGATACCGCCGAGCGGCAGGTCGACGCGATGCAGGCCGAGGCAGGCAATCTCACGAACCAGGCGAAGGCGTTAACGGGGTTCGAAGCCGAGCGGCTGCAGACGCGCGCCGGTGCGCTGAAGGAAGAAGCGAAGATTCTCGACCGCCAGGCAGATGCGCGGGCGCGGGCGGTGAAGGACAAGGCAAAGGCCGAGGTCAGCGCAATCCGGGCCGAATAGCGGCGTTCGTAGTCGCCCGGTCTTCCTACTTCCGTCACCCCGGCCTTGTGCCGGGGTCCCGCTGATTTGAGCGGGCAGAAGAAGCGGGATCCCGGCTCAAGGCCGGGATGACGGGGTTACACTCGCATCGGCATCAGGACGTAGAGCGCGGGCGACTGGTCGTTCTCGCGGATCAGCGTCGGGGCGGCGGCGTCGGCTAGGTGCACTTCGACCAGGTCGCCTTCGATCTGGCCGAGAATGTCCATCAGGTACCGGCTGTTGAAGCCGATCTCGAACGGCAGCGCTACATATTCACCGGGGACCTCCTCAGCCGCGGCGCCGTTTTCGGGGCTGGTGACCGACAGGATGATCTTGTCGCGATCGAGCGCCATCTTGACCGCGCGGGTCTTTTCGGTGGCGATCGTCGAGACGCGGTCGACGCCCTGCATGAAGCTCTTGGGATCGATCTTGAGGATCTTGTCGTTCGCGGTCGGGATGACACGGCTGTAATCGGGGAAGGTGCCGTCGATCAGCTTGGACGTCAGGATCGCCTGGCCGAGATCGAAGCGGATCTTCGAATTGGAGAGCGACACGCCGACCGAGCCATCGACTTCGTCGAGCAGCTTGCGCAGCTCGGCGACGCACTTACGCGGCACGATCACGTCGGGCATCGCCTCCGCCCCGTCCGGGCGGGCGACGGTGACGCGCGCCAGGCGATGGCCGTCGGTGGCCGCGGCCTTGAGCACCGGCTGGGGGTCATCGGTGACGTGCAGGAAGATGCCGTTGAGATAGTAGCGCGTCTCTTCGGTCGAGATCGCGAAGCGCGTCTTGTCGATGATCTGCTTGAGCGTCTCGGCCGGCAGCTCGAAGGTGGTGGGAAGCTCACCCTCGGCGATCATGGGGAAATCGTCGCGCGGCAGCGTCGCCAGCGTGAACTTGGCGCGGCCAGCGTTGATGGTGATGCGGCCCTCGGCGGCCGACAGCTCGACCTGCGAGCCCTCAGGCAGTTTCCGGGCGATGTCGAACAGGGTGTGCGCCGACACCGTGATCGCCCCGGGCTGATCCACCGCGGCGGGAATGGTCTCGTCGATCTGTAGGTCGAGGTCGGTCGCCATCAGCCGCAGCGCGCCCGAGGCCTGTGCCTCGATCAGCACGTTGGAAAGGATGGGAATCGTGTTGCGACGCTCGACCACGGACTGGACGTGGCTCAGGCCCCTCAACAGAGTTGCGCGTTCGATCGTCGCTTTCATGTCAAAACCCCCGGAACCGCCGGCACGAATCCAGTAGCGGCATTCATTCGATCCCAATCTCTAACGGCAAAAAGGGCCGGGGCAAGCGCCCCGACCCTTTCCTGCACAGCTAAATGCTGCGCCCGCGTTCCGAGACGCGTGCTTAGAAGCGGAAGCCGACGCCCGCGACGATCTGGTGACGGTCGGTGTCGACCTCGAAGCGGTCGGTGGTCCCACCGTTCGCATATTCGAAATCGGCATTGGTGTAGTTCGAGTAGCGGTACTCGAGCTTGGCATAGGTGTTGCGGCCGATCGACTTTTCGACGCCCGCGCCCAGACGCCAGCCGTCGAGCTGGAAGTTCTCGTCGAGCTCATCGGTGCCGTTCGAGGCAAGGACGTTCAGGCGGGCATTGGTGTAGCCGCCCTTGGCGTAGATGAGCGTGCCAGGTGCCGCGACGAAGCCGAGGCGGGCGCCGACATAGATGTCGCGGCCGGTGCCGACTTCGCCATAGCCGAAGAAGTTGGGATCGGTGCTGTTGGTGCGGGTCTTGCCGGTGGAGTCGCTCAGTTCGGCCTCGATGCCGAGCACGGCGCCGCCGAGCGGAATGTCATAGCCGGCCTCGACACCGTACTGGAAACCCTCGACGCTCTGGTCGTCGCCATCGACATCGGAATCCTCGGTGTTGCCCGGACGGACGATGTCGTAGCCGCCGATGACGCCGACGCGGAAGCCGCTTGGGGCTGCGTCCTGCGCGAATGCCGGTGCGGCGAAGGCGCTCGAAGCGGCCAGGGCGGCGGTGAAGAGGATCTTACGCATAACAAACTCCTTGATGATCCGACTGCCCAAGCGGGCGAGTGGGTGGCTTAACTGGGGTGGCGCGCAGGCAGTTGCATGAACGCCAGATAAACAGCGCGAAGCGTGACATTCGTGCAACAGCTACGCGCCCCCCGAGGTCGATCTCCGTCACCGAGGCTGACCGTTGGCTGAATGCAACGAAGTCGATCGGCAACGTTGCGTTTCCGGGCGAGAAGCGGGAAAGGATCGGCATGCAAGGCAAGCGCAAGGGCCGCGACTTCATCGCCCGTCACGGCGAAACGGTATTCAACATCGCGCAGCGCATGCAGGGGGATCACCCGCATACGCCGCTCACCCGCGCCGGCTTCGCCCAGGCGGATGCGATAGGAGCGGCGCTCCGGACGATCCTCGGGCCCAAGCCCAAGTTGACGATGTGGTCTTCGACAGCCGGGCGCGCATTGCAGACCCTGGCGATCGTTGCCGAGCATCTCGAGCTCGACTGGCACCAGGCGAGGACCGACGACCGGCTGATCGAGATCGGCATGGGCGCGTGGAGCGGGCGCTATTATGGCGAGCTTCGCGCCGAGGAAGGCGAGTTCCTCGACCTGGCGCACGGATTGTACACCCGCCCGCCACCGGGGGGCGAGTGGTATGACGCGATCGCGACGCGGGTATCGTTCTGGGCCGCGGACACCGGCGACGACCTCGGCGATCGGCTGGTGATCATGCACGGCATGTCGAGCCGGATATTGCGCGGGGTGCTGGCCGGACGCGACGTAGTGCCGCAATTCGATGCTCCGGTCGCGCCGGACCTGCCGCAAGGATCGGTGGTGCTGATCGAAGGCGGCGTTGAGACGGTGGCACATAGGGGCACCGGCAGGGGAGCGGCGCCGGCATGATCCTGCTGGCGCTGGTTCTGGCGTTCGGCGGCCGCGACGCGTTGGGCGTCTATGAAGGGTGGGGGGCGTTTCGCGACGCATCGCCGCTGCGCTGCTTCGCGATCGCGCGGCCGGTGCAGCGCGGGAGCGGGGCGTTCGCCAGCATCGGCAGCTGGCCGCGCGCCGGGGCACGCAACCAGATCCACCTTCGGCTGAGCCGCCCGCGCCGGGCCGATGCCCGCGTGACGCTGTCGATCGGCGAGCGGCGCTTCGAGCTGCGCGCCGGCCCGCTGGATGCCTGGGCGCCCGATGCGCGCACCGATGCCGCGGTGGTCGGGGCGATGCGCGAGGGGCGGAGCATGAGCGTGGAGACGGTCGGTGCCGAAGGGCGTCCGTTCGCCGACACCTATTCGCTGAAGGGCGCGGCGACGGCGATCGATGCCGCGGCGCTGGGGTGCGTGCGGTATTAGCGTAGCCGTTGCGGTTCGTAGCTTGATCCTCCCCCTGGCGGGGGGAGGAGGCGCCGAAGGTGTCGGAGCGGGAGGTGGGCTACTCGCTGGTGGTTGGCGTCCTCCCCCTCCGTCATTCCCTGCTGGCGCGGGGACTGCCACCTCCCCCTGGCGGAGGAGGATATGAGGGTGCTGCCTTGGGACCGCGGCTTACGGCGTCGGGGTCTCGTCGCCGGTGATGGCGTGGATGCGCTTGGCCAGCGCGGGGTTGGCCTGCATTGCCTGGGTGATCTGGTCGAAGCGCGCGGAGGTCAGTCCGGTGGCCTTGATGACGTTGGCGGCGCGGCGGTTCCGGTCGGCGTCGCTGCCGGTCTTGTCGGCGCGAATATTGCGGATCGAGGATTCAGCCGAGGCGTATTGCTCGACTTCGGTGTCGCTCACGGTTGCCGCCGCCCGGGACAAAGGAGGGCGCGCCGCTTCGGTCGGCGCGGTGCCGGCGGAGGCGGGTATCGGCGTGGTCTGCGTGAGTGATGTCTGGGCGCCGAGCAGTGCGGCACCGACGATCAAGGATTGGATAAGCATGGCACTTACTCCAACGATGTTTCTCCTGGAACGACTGTACCACCAGCGGGGCTCGGACGGAAGCGCGGCGCCTGAAGCAGAATGATTCGTGTGACGAACGCGCGCGCCGCGCCGGGTGTGGAAATTCCGTGCGAAATCGCTTATATGGCTGCGCATGCAGACAGTGTCGGCCGCCCCCATGCCTATCCCCGGGCACATCGATCCCGTGCCCGTACCGCGCGCCAAGGCGCCGCGCCCGGACGGCAAGACCGACCTGATCGGCCTGTCGAAGGAAGGTATCCGCGCCGCGCTGCTCGACGGGGGCATGGAGCTCAAACAGGCCAAGCTGCGCGCCAAGCAGCTGTGGCACTGGATCTATAATCGCGGCGCGACCGACTTTTCGCACATGACCGACATCGCCAAGGCGCAGCATCCGTGGCTGGCGGAGCGCTTCGTGATCGGACGGCCCGACGTGGTCGAGGCGCAGGTGTCGAACGACGGCACGCGCAAATGGCTGCTGCGCTCGCCCGACGGGCAGGATTACGAGATGGTCTTCATCCCCGATGCCGATCGGGGGACCCTGTGCGTATCGAGCCAGGTGGGCTGCACGCTCAATTGCCGCTTTTGCCACACCGGCACGATGCGGCTGGTGCGCAACCTGACCGCCGGCGAGATCGTCGGCCAGGTGATGCTCGCGCGCGACTCGCTGGGCGAATGGCCGAGCCAGCCCGAGGGGCGGATGCTCACCAACATCGTGATGATGGGCATGGGCGAGCCGCTGTACAATTTCGAAGAGGTCAAGACCGGGCTCCAGATCGTCATGGACGGCGACGGCCTGGCGCTCAGCAAGCGGCGGATCACGCTTTCGACCAGCGGCGTGGTGCCGATGATGGCGCGTGCGGGCGAAGAGATCGGCGTCAATTTGGCGGTGTCGCTCCACGCGGTGACCAAGGACGTGCGCGACGAGATCGTGCCGCTCAACAAGAAATACGGCATCGAAGAGCTGCTGCAGGCGTGCGCGGACTATCCGGGCGCCAACAATGCCCGGCGGATCACGTTCGAATATGTGATGCTGAAGGACAAGAACGACAGCGATGCCGACGCGCACGAGCTGGTCCGGCTGCTCAAGAAGTACAAGCTGCCCGCCAAGGTGAACCTGATCCCGTTCAACCCCTGGCCTGGCGCGGCGTACGAGTGTTCGACGCCCGATCGCATTCGCTCTTTCTCGAACATCGTGTTCGAGGGCGGGATCTCGGCGCCGGTGCGTACCCCGCGCGGGCGCGACATCGACGCGGCGTGCGGCCAGCTCAAGACCGCGGCCGAGAAGAAGAGTCGCGCGCAGATGGACCGCGAGGCCGAGGAAAAGATGGCGGCGCTGGGCTGAGCGCTCAGCCCAGCCCGAAGGCGAACGGCAGGAGCATGCTGAGCGCGACGGCGTAGAACAAGTCGATCCAGACGATCCGCAGCGCGTTCACGGCTTTGAGCAGCCAGGCGAACAATTGGGCGAGGGTGGCGACGATGCTGGAGGCGCCGCGCCGCTCCTCGGCATGCAGGACGAACGCCTCGGCATCGTGATTGCTGGGAAAGGCGTGCATCCCGATGGAGATGCCGATCCAGAACAGGAATATCGAGACCGCCGAGACATCCGAATCGTCGAGGATGATCAGGGGGATCACCGCTGCGAAGGTGAGCAGCATGCAGAGCAGCGAATTGACGATCAGCGGCCCGGCGCTGATCAGCAGCGCCGAGCGCAGCGTCGGCGGCGGACCGTGGACGACATAGCCGGCCGGATTGCCGCGAAACCGGAAATAGGAAACCTCGTAGACCGGCACGCCGGTGAGGTGACAGAACAGGCGATGCGCGATCTCGTGGACGATGACGCCGGGAAAGGTGATCGCCGAGAACAGCCAGCCGGGTAGAAAGAGCATCACCGCTTCTCCCGAACGAACTGCGCGCGATATTCGGACGGCATGACCGGTTCGAGCCTGTTCCACTCCGCTTCCTGGAGCGAGAGCCCGGCGAGCAGCACCATGCCGTCGGGATCGTTACCGGACTCGGCGTCGGCGAACACGGCATGCGCCATGCCGATCCGCGCCGCCTTCGATCCGGGCATTTGGGTGAGCAGCGAGGTATAGACCCTCTCCGCGCCGGTATAGTCGGTGGCCGCGTCGAGCCGCTCGGCCCGGGCGAGTTCGTGGGCTAGCGCGATATGCCGGGGCAGCGAGAGCAGCGAATAGCCGAACGCGACCAGTATCAGGATAGCGAAGGCGACGACCCACCAGGGATAGCTTGTGGCGCTGAGCGCGGGCGCGTCCTCATACGGCTCGGCTTGCGAAAGCGTGTCGGTCATCATTTGCCCCCCGCGCCCCTGCGGCTCGACAAGACTTGTCCGCGATGTTGCATCGATTTGCAACTATGGGCTGCAGGATTTCAAGGAGGGAACAAGTATCGTTCCGGCACGCCGGACTTGTTCGGGGGTTTCGCGGCCTTGCGGCACAGAAGAAGAAGCGGGATCCCGGCTCAAGGCCGGGGTGACTAGGGGGAAGCGAGAACTTGTTTGGGTTCTCCGGTTAGGGCCTCCCTGCAATACCGTTGCCGGCATTGCGTTCAGACCCTAAGCCGCGCCGATGGCCGATCTCGCTACCGCCGCAATGCTCGGCCTGTTGCTTGCCGCCGGTGCGGGGTTCCTGGGCGGCGCGATGAATGCGCTGGCGGGCGGCGGAACCTTCGCGACGCTGCCGGCGCTGATCGCGCTCGGGTTGCCGGCCAACGTCGCCAACGCGACGTCCAATGTCGCGCTGCTGCCCGGGGCGGGCGCGAGCGCCTGGTCGTTTCGCAAGGAGCTGGAACCGCTGGGCGGCGTCGGCGTGCGGGCGCTGGCGGCGATCACCTTTGCCGGTGGGCTGGTTGGCAGCCTGTTGCTGGTGGTGACGCCGAGCCGGGCATTCGATCTCATTATTCCGTGGCTGTTGCTGATCGCTTTCGTGGCGATCGCGTTCGGCGCGCCGGCGTCGCGCTGGCTGGAGGCGCGCGTGACGATCGGGCGCGCGACGCTGGTCGTCGTCCAGGCGATGCTCGGCGTCTATGGCGGCTATTTCGGTGGGGGCGTGGGGATCATGACCACGGCGACCTACGGGTTGCTGGCGGGGATGAACCCCCGTGCGATGTTCGCGCCGCGCACGCTGATGCTCGCGGTGGCCAATTTCGCCGCCGCATTCGTGTTCATCGGCTTCGGGCTCGTGCACTGGGTGCTAGCGGTGCCGATGCTGGTGGGTTCGGTGCTGGGTGGCTGGCTCGGGGCCCGGCTAGGCAAGCGCTTGCCGCACCGGCTGGTGTGGTGGTGGACGCTGGCGGTGACGGGCGTCACGACCGTGGTCTTCGTCGTGCGGGCTTATGGTTGATTTCAGGTCGGACGCGGCATCTGAAACAGCGCGTCCTGCGTGATCTCGAAATAGTCGGCGGGACCGCCGCCGCGCAGGATCGGGCGGGCGCGGGCGGTCTGGTAGACGCCGTCTTCCAGCATCGCGCGGTCGATATGCGCGCAGACCACTTCGCCGAGCACCAGCCATTGCTCGATCGCGGTGCCTTCCTTGGTCTCCAGCTGGACGATCTGGGTGACCTTGCATTCGAACTGGACCGGGCTGCCCGCGACGCGCGCGGGCTTTACGAGCGTCGATGGGAGGGTTTCGAGACCGGCCAGCGCGAACTCGTCGACATCGTGCGGCACCGTCGCAGAGCTGGCGTTCATCGCCTCGGCCTGGCCGCGCGTCGCCAGGTTCCAGACGAACTCGCCGGTGGTGCGGGCATTCTCGACGCTGTCCTTCCACCCCTGCGACGAGAAGCCGATCAGCGGCGGCACATAGGCGAAGGCGTTGAAGAAGCTGTACGGCGCCAGGTTGCGCACGCCGCCTGCCGACACCGTGCTGACCCAGCCGATCGGCCGCGGCGCGACGATCGCGTTCAGGGGATTGTGCTTGAGGCCGTGGCCCTTCGCAGGTTCGTAGGAGTGATAGTCGGTCATCGGTGACCATGTGGCGGCGCCGCGCGAGCAGGCAAGGGGTGCAGGGCGCGGCTTCGGCTGCTATTGCCCGGCGATGGATGCCGACTCCCCCACCGCGCCGGTGCGCGTGTATCGCCACCGGCTGTTTACGCGCCTGTGGCACTGGGTGAACGCCATAGCGGTGATCGTGCTGATCGGCAGCGGGCTGATGATCTTCAACGCGCATCCGCGGCTTTATTGGGGGCAGTATGGCGCGAACTTCGACGCTGCCTGGCTGGAGCTGCCGCGCTGGCCGGGCTGGGTGACGCTGCCGTCGCGCTACAGCCTGTCGGGGGCGCGGCACTGGCATCTGGCGTTCGCGCTGGTGCTGGCGTTCGGGCTGCTGATGTACATGGTCTGGGGGCTGATCAACCGCCACATCCAGCGCGATCTGCGCATTCGCCGGCGCGACCTCACGCCTGCCGCGCTGTCCACCGACCTGAAGGCGCACTGGGCGCTGCGCTTCCACGACCCGCACGATCCGCGCGCGTACAACATCTTCCAGAAGCTCAGCTATGTCGGCGTGATCTTCGTGCTGATGCCGCTGCTGGTGCTGAGCGGGCTGGCGCTGGCGCCGGGCATGTGGCCGTGGCTGATCGACCTGTTCGGCGGGCGGCAATCGGCGCGCTCGGTGCACTTCATCGCGATGGGTGCGATGACATTGTTCGTCGTCGTGCACCTGACGCTGGTGATCCTGGCCGGGCCGGTCAACGAACTGCGATCGATGATCACCGGCTGGTGGCGCACCCCCGAGGAGGACCATTCGTGATCACACGGCGCAACCTGCTGGTAACCGGCGGCGCGGTGATGCTCGCCGGGTGCGACCGCTGGAGCGACAGCCCGGCGCTGCTGAGCGCCGAGGACGCGCACCGCTTCCTCCAGCGCTCGGTTACCGGCCGTGCGGCGCTGGCCCGCGAATATCGCACCGACCAGATGAGTCCGGTGTTCCGCACCAACGGCACCAATCGGCCGAACACGCCCGAATATAACGCGCTGGCGGCGAACCGCTTCGCCAACTGGCGGCTGCCGGTGACCGGGCTGGTGCGGCGGCCGCTGACCCTGAGCCTCACCCAGCTCCAGGCGCTGCCGCAGCGCGCGCAGATCACGCGCCACGATTGCGTCGAGGGGTGGAGCGCGATCGGCAAGTGGCAGGGGCCGCGGCTCGAGTCGGTGCTCCAGCTTGCCGGGCTGCGCGAGGGCGCGCGCTATGTCGTCTTCCACTGCGCCGACCGCTTCGGGGCGGACGCCTATTACGAATCCATCGACCTGATCGACGCCTTTCACCCGCAGACGCTGCTCGCCTGGGCGATGAACGACCGGTATCTCGATGTCGGGCACGGCGCGCCGCTGCGGCTGCGGGTCGAGCGGCAGCTGGGCTACAAGCAGGCCAAGTACATCATGGGCGTCGAGGTGGTCGCCTCGCTGGCCGGGATCGGCGGCGGCAAGGGGGGCTATTGGGAAGATAGCAACGGCTACGAATGGTATGCCGGCATCTGACTGCGTTGTTGCAGTGCGGGACATCCTTGCGGATAAAGTGGGGACATGAAAAGCTGCTTCGGGTTCGTGCAATGGCTTTGATCGACCGCTTCTTCACTCGCGCCGTCAAGCGCGGCCAACTCACCATCCTTCGGGACGATGGCAGTTCCCGAACCTTTGGTCAGCCCGACGCGGAGCTGAAACCGGTGACGATCCGGTTCAAGCCAGGTGCCGAGCGGCAGATCCTGCGCGACCCCAGCCTAGGCGCGGCCGAGGCGTTCATGGACGGCACGCTGATCGTCGAGCATGGCGATATCCTCGACCTGCTGATGCTGATCACCGAGAATAATCGCTGGGAGGAAGGCCGCGCGGCGTTGGATCCCAAGCCGCTCCAGCGGCTGGTCGGCAAGGCGGCGCATTGGCTGGGGCGGCGCAACATGGCGCGCAGTGCCAAGCGCAACGTCGCGCATCATTACGACCTGTCGGCGACGCTGTACGACCTGTTCCTCGACAAGGATCGGCAATATAGCTGCGCCTACTTCACCGATCCGAGCAACGGCCTTGAACAGGCGCAGGCCGACAAGAAGGCGCACATCGTCGCCAAGCTTGCGATCGAGCCGGGCATGCGGGTGCTCGACATCGGCTGCGGCTGGGGTGGGATGGCGCTCTACATCCACGAGAAGACCGGCGCCGAGGTGCTAGGCATCACCCTGTCCGAAGAGCAGCTCAAGGTGGCGCGCGAACGTGCCGAGGCGACGGGGGTGGCCGACAAGGTCAAGTTCGAGCTGATCGACTATCGCGCGCTGACCGGCCAGTTCGATCGCATCGTCTCGGTCGGCATGTTCGAGCATGTCGGCACGCCGCAATACCGCACCTTCTTTGCCAAGGTGCGCGAGCTGCTGACGCCCGAGGGCGT
Source organism: Sphingomonas sp. S2-65 (assembly GCF_021513175.1). Taxonomy (NCBI): domain Bacteria; kingdom Pseudomonadati; phylum Pseudomonadota; class Alphaproteobacteria; order Sphingomonadales; family Sphingomonadaceae; genus Sphingomonas; species Sphingomonas sp. S2-65. Next base: position 2,935,307 of record NZ_CP090953.1, read on the forward strand.
GATGCTGCTCCACACGATCGGGCGCGCGGGCGGGCCGGGATATACCGATGCGTTCACGCTGAAATACATCTTCCCGGGCGGCTACATTCCGGCGCTATCCGAGATCGCGCAAGGATATGAGGGGCTCAAGATGTTCGCCACCGACATCGAGGTGCTGCGGCTCCATTATGCCTATACGCTCAAGGCCTGGTACGAGCGGACGGTGGCAGCGCGGGACGACATCGTCGCGCTGTATGACGAGCGCTTCTACCGGATGTGGACCTTCTATCTCGCGGGATGCTTCGTCAGCTTCTGGAATGGCGGGCTGGTGAACTACCAGCTGCAGTTCTCGCGCTCGCGGCGCGCGCTGCCGATCACGCGCGACTATATGGCGCAGGCCGAGCAGGCGTTGCGCGAGGATATGGACGCGCCGCAGCTCCGCCTTGCCTGATCTTGCATGGGCCTAATGGTTGCACGGGGGGGCAGGGAACCCTAGAGCGCGCCGATTCATACTAGCCCCGGAGTCGCTGCCCCATGTCCGATCAGATCAACCGTGTCGTCCTTGCCTATTCGGGCGGGCTGGACACCAGCGTGATCCTGAAGTGGCTGCAGCAGGAATATAAGTGCGAGGTGGTGACCTTCACCGCCGACCTGGGCCAGGGCGAAGAGCTGGAGCCGGCACGCAAGAAGGCGGAGATGGCCGGGGTCAAGCCCGAGCACATCTTCATCGACGATCTGCGCGAGGAGTTCGTCCGCGACTTCGTGTTCCCGATGATGCGCGCCAACGCGCTCTACGAGGGCACCTATCTGCTCGGCACGTCGATCGCGCGGCCGCTGATCGCCAAGCGTCAGATCGAGATTGCCAAGATGGTCGGCGCCGACGCGGTCAGCCACGGCGCGACCGGCAAGGGCAACGACCAGGTCCGCTTCGAGCTAGGCTATTACGCACTGAACCCGGACATCAAGGTCATCGCGCCGTGGCGCGAATGGGACCTGACCAGCCGCACCAGGCTGATCGAATTCGCCGAGCAGCACCAGATCCCGGTGGCCAAGGACAAGCGCGGCGAATCGCCCTTCTCGACCGACGCCAATCTTCTTCACACCTCGAGCGAGGGCAAGGTGCTCGAGGATCCGTGGGAGGAAGTGCCGGACTATGTCTATTCGCGCACGGTGAACCCCGAGGACGCGCCCGACGCGCCGGAGACGATCACCATCGATTTCGAGCGCGGCGACGGCGTTGCGCTGAATGGCGAGGCGATGAGCCCGGCGACGCTGCTGACCGCGCTCAACGAGCTTGGCCGCAAGCACGGCATCGGCCGGCTCGACCTGGTCGAGAACCGCTTCGTCGGCATGAAGTCGCGCGGCATGTACGAGACCCCGGGCGGCACGATCTATCACGCCGCGCATCGCGGAATCGAGCAGATCACCCTGGATCGCGGCGCCGCGCACCTCAAGGACGAACTGGCGCCGCGTTATGCCGAGCTGATCTACAACGGCTTCTGGTTTGCCCCCGAGCGCGAGATGCTCCAGGCGGCGATCGACCACAGCCAGGAAAAGGTGACCGGCACGGTGCGGCTCAAGCTCTACAAGGGCCAGGCGACCGTCACCGGGCGCAAGTCGCCCTACAGCCTGTATTCGGAAAAGGTCGTGACCTTCGAGGATGACCAGGGCGCGTACGACCAGCGCGACGCGGCGGGCTTCATCAAGTTGAACGCGCTGCGGCTGCGATTGCTGGGGCGGCGCGAGGGCTGATCTTGGCTAACCCGGGATTAACCCTGTTGGGTTAGCCCGGGTACATGACGCAGCGCGCTCCTTCCACGTTCGTGCGCGACGCTGCGCTGGCGTTGCTGCTCGCAGCGGTACTCGGCGCCGCGTGGACGATCCGCGATTGGAGCGACCTCGGCGCACTCCGGCTGCCGGATACCGATGATGCCGTCCGCCTGCTTCAGGTGCGCGACTGGCTGGCCGGGCAGGCGTTCGGAGATGTGACACAGGCGCGGATCGGTATACCGCCCGGGCTGGCGATGCACTGGACCCGGGCCGCCGATCTGGGGCCCGCGGCGCTGATCGCGCTGCTCGGCCCATTGATCGGAGGGCATGCGGCGACCGTGACGGCGGTGACGCTCTGGCCGATCACGTTGTTTGCGGTCGCACTGGCCCTGACCGGTTCGATTTCACGGGCGCTCGGCAGTGCGGCGGCAACCGCGATGGCGGTCGCGGCGCTCGCATATCCGGCCACGACCTTGTTCCTGCCCGGCCGGATCGATCATCACGGCTTGCAAATCGTGCTGCTGTTGGCGCTCGTCCGCGCCGTACTTGGGACCGGGAAGATCGCCACCGGGGCACTGGGTGGCGCTGCGACGGCGCTGTCGATCGCCGTCGGCTTGGAAACGGCGCCGCTGCTCGCGGTTGGGGGATTGGCCATCACAGCGGAGTGGTGGCACGGCCGCGCAGGCGCCAGGGAGCGGATGACCGGGTACGCTGCCGCGTTGGCGCTCGGTCTCGCCGGCGCTGCCTTGCTCTTCCGCACCTCGGCGTGGTCCTACCCGGCCTGTGACGGCTTCACCGCGACGGCCTGGCGCGCCGCGCAGGCACTATCCCTCGGCCCGCTGGCACTCGCCGCCGCAAGCCCCTTGTTGCGGACCCGCGCGGCTCGCTCCGCTGCGGTTCTGCTGGTCGCCATGGCGGGGTTGGCCGTCCTGTGGTTGCTCGGGCAGCGGTGCGCCGATCCATATGGCTCGGTCGACCCGCTCGTCCGCCGGCTGTGGCTCGCGCATGTGGGTGAGGCGCGGCCATTGTTGGAGGCACCGGTAGCCGATGCGATCGGCTATGCCGGCCTGATGACCGTGGGAGTCGTCGCGACCCTGTGGCAGGCGATACGTACGCGTGCGGCGGGCTGGGTTGTGCTGCTGGCGTTCCAGCTGGGGGCGCTGGCAATTACCCTGGTGCAGCTGCGCGGCGCCTATGCAGGCGCGCAGCTCGCGGCTCCGGCGCTCGCCGCCACGATCGCGGTTGCCAGAAGCCGGGGCGTGGTCGCGCTGGCCGCCAGTTGGCTCGCCAGCGCCGGCTTCGTGTATCCGCTGGCCGGGTCGATCGCCGCACCCGCAGCCGGGCCGCCATCGGGAATGGAGAATTGTACGTCGCCTGGCGAACTCGCCCGTCTTGCCAAGCTTCCTGGAGGGACGGCGATGACGTCGATCGACATCGGCGCGTTCGCGGTCGTGGCTACGCCGCACCGGCTGGTGGCGGCCCCTTATCACCGCAACATGGCCGGCAACGCGGCGATGTACCGCTTCTTTCTGTCGGAGCCGTCCGCGTCGGAGGCGATCGCCCGCCAGCTAAAAATCGATTATGTGGTGTCCTGCCCTTCCGACTTCGCCGAGTTGGGCCGCAGCGCCGGTGTTGATACGCTGGCGCGGCAATTGCAAGTTGGGCATGCGCCCGCGTGGCTGGCGCCGGTCGGGGGACCGGGGCCGCTACGGATATACAGGGTTACCCGTTGACCGGGAGGGGGACATGATGGCGATCGCTGCTACCGGCTTGCGCGGTATTCGACGCGAGGAGGCAGGCCGCCTCTGGGCGTGGCTGGCCTGCTGGGTGTTGTTGCCCAATGCCGGTTTCTGGCTGATGTGGATCGTCGGCGCACCGCCGCGTCTGTCCGAGATCGTTGCCACTGGCGTCACCGGCCTGGTCGTCCGCAGCCAGCGTTACTCCGTCAAGTTCGCCGCGTTCCTGCTGGTACTCGCTTATTCGGTGCTGGCGTACATCGCCGGCATGTTCAATCTGGCGATCGGATCGCTGCTGAGTTCGATCGAGTTCATGGTCGAGATGCGTCCGGCGAGCTCGATCGAATATCTGTTCCTCGGACTCGGCCTGGTCTTCACGATCGTGGCTGCGACGCGCTTGCTGCGCAGCCGTACTGACTTCACCGAGCTTTGGGCGGTGCTCACCGCCGTAGCGGTTGTCGTCGCGGCGGCGGGTCTCGACTATGCGATGTCGTTCGGCACCCGCGGCGCCTATAAGCGCAGCGCGCCGCATGGTGCCCTGTTCGCGTCGGCCGTGGCACAGAGCGGCTTCGCGTCGCACGCTGACGGCAAGCGCAACCTGGTGTTGATCATGGTGGAGTCGATGGGGCTCCCGAACGATCCGGCAGTTCGCGAACTGCTGGTCAGCCGGTGGAAGCGGCCCGACATCGCCGCGCGCTATGCGTTGACGCAAGGATCGACGCCCTATTTCGGCTCCACCACCAGCGGTGAGATTCGCGAACTGTGCGCGCGCTGGGGTGACTATGGTGATCTGGTCGAGCGGCGCGACGACGCATGTCTTCCAGCCAAACTTCACGCCGCCGGGTATCGTACCTCTGCGATTCACAGCTTCGACGGGAGCTTCTTCGACCGTGACCGTTGGTACCCCAATATCGGCTTTGAGCGGGCGACGTTTCGGGATCCCCTGATCGCGGCGGGCGCTGCGAAGTGCCCGGGCGTGTTTCCCGGCGCCTGCGACCGCGACGTGCCCGCGATCCTCGCGCGGCAGCTTCGCGAGGGTGGCAAGCCGCAATTCGTGTACTGGCTCACCGTCAACTCGCATCTGCCGGTGCCCACCGATGCCGCGCTCGATACCCGGCGATGCCCGCGCGCCGCGTTCCCGGCCGTCGCCGAGTTCGAGATGATCTGCCGGCAGTTCCAGCTGTGGCAGCAGCTTGACGATCGGCTTGCCGCGGCGATCACCCGCGACGATTTTCCCGCTACCGACATACTGATCGTCGGCGATCACATGCCGCCTTATTTCGACCGGCGGCAACGGACCGCGTTCGATCCCGAGCGCGTCCCCTGGATCCTGCTACGGCGGAGGTCCTAGGGTGGACGGGCCATCTAGCTCCGTGACCTGGTGGCAGACGCGCTGGTACGTGGCGGCATGCATGGTGCTGCTCGTCCTGCCGCTGCTGTGGCCTGCTCTTCCGCCGTTGATGGACCTTCCGGGGCATGTCGGGCGCTATCATATCGCCGACGCGATCGGGCGGTCGGCCGACCTGCAGCGGCATTGGGCCTTCCGCTGGGCGCTGCTCGGCAACCTCGGCGTCGACCTGGCCGTGTTCCCGTTCGGCAAGCTGATCGGCGTGGAGGCGGCGACCAAGCTGGTGGTGATTGCGATCCCGCTGCTCTGGGGGTGGGGCGTGGTGCGGCTGTCGCGGGTCGTGCATGGCCGGCTGACACCCGCCGCGCCGGTCGCGTTCGCGCTGGTCTATTCCTACTCCTTCCAGGCCGGGTTCGTGAATTTCGTGCTGGCGTCGGCGCTGGTGCTGCACGCGCTGGCCTGGTGGATCGCGCTGGGGCGGCAAGGGCGGCTGTGGCTGCGCACGGGCGTGTTCGTGCCGGTGTCCTGCCTGCTCTGGCTGTGCCACAGCTTCGGATGGGGGATGTTCGGGCTGTTCGCCTTCGCCGCCGAGGCGGCCCGGTTGCGGCGCGGCGGCGTGGGACTGGTCCGGGCGCTCGTCAATGCGGTGCCGCCAGCGTTGTTCCTGGCGCTGCCCGCCCTGCTGGTCCGCGCTCCAGGAGTGAGTCTCGACCCCGAATGGTCCGGGCAGGCGAAGCTGGTCTGGGCGGCGGGGCTGTTCCGCGACCGGTGGCAGGCGTTCGATGTGCTCTCGGCGCTGTTCGTCTTCGGCTTCGCGGTGGTGCTGCTGCGGCAGGCCAGGGGCCGAAGCCTGGGCGAATTGGGCGCAGCGGCGCTGATCGGGTTCCTGGCGTTCCTTGCTTTGCCGCGGGTGATGCTCGGCGGATCCTATGTCGACATGCGGATGCTGGCGCCGGCGGTGGCGCTGGTGCTGATCGCCGTGCCGGCGCGCGGCGCATGGGTCGCGGCGGTGGCTACCGGGTTCTTCGCCGTCCGGATCGCGGCGGCCACGGCCAGCCTGTTCCTCTATGGCGAAACCCAGCGCGAGGCGGCGGACGCGATACCGCATATTCCGCGGGGAAGCGCGGTGCTGTCGCTGGTGGCCGAACCCTGTGACTGGGCGAGTACGCGGCTGCCGCATATCGCCGGGCTCGGCGTTGCGCGCGCCGACATCTTCACCAACGAACAATGGAGCATCGCGGGGCAGCAATTGCTCCGCGCGCGGCATCCAGACGCCGGCTGGTTCCGCAGCGATCCGTCGCAGCTGATCTACTCCGCGGGCTGCACCTATCGCCCGATGACGGTGGACGGCGCGTTGCGCAGCTTTCCCCGGGGTGTTTTCACGCATGTCTGGACGGTTGGAATGCCGGCAAATCCCCGGCTTTATCCGGATCTGGAGCTCGTCTGGTCGAACCGGCTGTCGGCGGTGTACCGAGTCCGCTTGAAACCTTCGCCCCTGCTCCCCTAAAGCGGCGCGATGAACAGGGGCGACGCGTTGCATTGGTGGCAGACACGGTGGTTCGTGGCTCTGTGCACGCTCATGGCGATCGTGCCGCTGCTATGGCCCGACATTCCGCCACTGGTCGACCTGCCGGGCCATATGGGCCGGTACCGGGTTCAGTTCGACTATGACCATGTCCCGTGGCTGAGCGAATGGTACAATTTCCAGTGGAGCCTGATGGGCAATCTGGGGGTCGACCTGCTCATCATCCCGCTGAACAAGCTGTTCGGCCTGGAACTCGCGGTCAAGCTGATCATCATCACCATTCCGGCGATGACCGTCGCAGGGCTGCTGATGATCGCGCGCGAAGTGCATGGCCGCATCCCGGCGACCGCGCTGTTCGCGCTGCCGCTGTCCTATTCCTTCCCGATCCATTTCGGCTTCGTGAACTTCGCGCTGTCGATGGCGCTGGCGCTGATCGCGTTCGGATGGTGGCTGCGGCTGGCGCGGCTGGGGCATCTGAAGCTGCGTGCATTGCTGTTCGTGCCGATTTCCGCGACGATCTGGGTCACCCATACTTTCGGCTGGGGGACGCTCGGCGTGCTGGCCTTCTCCGCCGAGCTCGTGCGACAGCACGACCTGGCGCGGGGGCAGGGCTTTGTCGAGCGCTGGCTCAAGCCATGGTTCTGGGCGGGCATCCACTGCCTGGTGCTGGCGCCGCCGGCGCTGCTGATGGTGCTGTGGCGCAGCGGCGGGCACGTGACGGGGCAGACCGCGAACTGGTTCAACTGGCGCGCCAAGACCTTGTGGGTAGTACAGGTGTTCCGCGACCGCTGGCAGCTGTTCGACCTCGCCTCGCTGGGCGTGCTGTTCCTGCTGATGTTCAAGGCCATCCGCGATCCGAACATCCAATATTCGCGCAACCTGACGCTGTCGGCGCTGTTCCTGCTGGCGGTGTATCTGCTGCTGCCGCGGATCGTGTTCGGATCGGCCTATGCCGACATGCGGCTGGTGCCGTTCATGCTGGCGATCGCAATCATCGGCATCCGGCCCAAGGGGCTGTCGATGCGCGGCGCGGCGGTGGTGGCGGCGATCGGCATGGCGTTCTTCACTGCGCGCATGGCGGCCACGACGGCCAGCTTCTTCCTGTACGACCGCGAATATGACCGCGAGCTGAAGGCGCTCGACCATCTGCCGCGCGGCGCCCGGCTGGTCACCTTCGTCGGTGAGACCTGCTACAACGAATGGCGGATGACGCGCGTCCAGCACCTTCCCGGGCTCGCGCTGGAGCGCAAGCTTGCCTATGCTAACGACCAATGGTCGATGGCGGGCGGGCAGCTACTTACGGTGCGCTATGCCGCGGCCGAGCGCTTTGCGCATGACCCCTCGGAGCTGGTGACCGACGTGCAGTGCCCGCGCGAATGGTGGCGGCCGATACCCTGGGCGCTGGCGCGCTTCCCGCGCGATGCGTTCGACTATGTCTGGCTGATCCGGCCGCCCGCCTATGATCCGCGGTTCGAGCAGGGGCTGGTGCCGGTGTGGCGGGACGGAACGAGCGCGCTGTTCCGGATCGATCATAGCGTTCCGGCGCCCGTGGTGCGTCCGGGCGAGCTGCCGGTGCCGCGCTCCGAACGGGACATCATGCTGAGCGACGGCCGCGCGCCGGGCAGCGGCGTGGCCACCCCCAGCCCGGTGCGCTAGCCGCCGCGCCGGAACGGCGTCAGCTCGCCGAGATACTCCTGTTCCTGCGCGATCGCCTGCTTCTCGCGCTCCAGATAGTCGGCGACCGCGCGGCGAAAGGCCGGGTCGGGGATATAGTGGGCCGACCAGGTGGTGACCGGCACATAGCCGCGGGCAAGCTTGTGCTCGCCCTGCGCGCCTGCCTCGACGCGGGCCAGGCCGCGGGCGATGGCGGCATCGATCGCCTGATAGTAACAGAGTTCGAAATGGAGAAAGGGGACGTGCTCGGTCGCGCCCCAATAGCGGCCGTATAGCGCGTCGCTGCCGATGAGGTTCAGTGCGCCCGCGATCGGCGTGCCGTCGCGCTCGGCGACGATCAGCAGGACCTTGTCGCCCATCGCCTCGCCCAACATCGAGAAGAAGGCGCGGGTGAGATAGGGACGGCCCCATTTGCGCGAGCCGGTGTCCTGGTAGAATTCCCAGAATGCGTCCCAGTACAGCTCGGTGATCTCCGCACCGGCCAAATGGCGGATGGTGAGGCCCTCGACCGCCTGGGCGCGCTCCTTACGGATGGCCTTGCGCTTGCGGCTGGAGAGCGCATCGAGGAAACCGTCGAAGCCGGTATAGCCCTGGTTCTGCCAATGGAACTGCGTACCGGCACGCAACAGCCATCCGGCGCGTTCGAATGCCGGCAGTTGGCCGTCGGCAAGGAAGGTGACATGGGCGGAGGATAGTCCGTTCTGGTCGGTTACCGCCTCGATCGCGGCGATCAACGGCGCGGCAAGGCTTTCGTCGCGCAGCAGCAGGCGCGGGCCGGGAACCGGGGTAAACGGCGCGGCGATCTGCAGCTTGGGATAATACTCACCGCCGGCGCGCTCCCAGGCATCGGCCCAGGCATGGTCGAAGACATATTCGCCCTGGCTATGCGCCTTCACATAGGCAGGGGCGATCGCAGCGGGGGCGCCGTTCGGACCATCGATCACGATCGGCAGCGGCTGCCAGCCCGCGCGCGCGTTCGCCGAGCCCGAACGCTCGAGCGTGGACAGGAAGGCGTGCGACACGAAGGGATTGCCGGTGCCGGCGCAGGCGTCCCATTCCTCCGCAGAGAGGGACTGGACGCCGGGAGCGATGCGGGCGGTGATCGGCTGGGCACTCACTGTCCTCCAGATAGGCGCGGGACGCGCGGTTCGCGAGGGGCAATCTGATCCGCGAGAGCTGTTGTAGTTTGATGCGGCACTGGGCAGACTGGCCGCAGGGGGTATTTCGATGGACGCGTTGCGGCTGGACAGGGTGGCGAAGCGCTTCGGCGACTTCGTGGCGGTGCAGGATCTGAGTTTCGGCGTCGCCCCTGGGGAGGTGTTCGGGTTCCTGGGCGGAAACGGCGCGGGCAAGACCACGTCGCTGCGCATGGTGCTCGACATATTGCGGCCGGACGCCGGGACGATCGCGGTGCTGGGGCGCCGGCCGGGGCGCGGCAACAGCGCACAACTGGGCTTCCTGCCCGAGGAGCGCGGGCTGTACCGCCAGATGACCGCGATCGACACGATCGTCTATTTCGGCCGGTTGAAGGGCATGTCCGCGGCCGATGCGCGCCGCGAAGGACTGGCGCTGCTGGACCGGTTCGGGCTCGCCGCGTTCGCGAAGACGACGGTCGACAAGCTTTCCAAGGGCATGGCGCAGAAGGTGCAGCTGGCCACCGCGGTGGTGAACCGTCCGGCGCTGCTGATCCTGGACGAGCCCTTCTCCGGGCTCGACCCGGTCAATCAGGGTTTGTTGGAGGATGAGATTCTGCGCGCCGCCAAAGGGGGAGCGGCGGTGGTGTTCTCCACCCATGTCATGCAGCATGCCGAGCGGCTGTGCGACCGGCTGCTGCTCCTCGCCAAGGGCCGCAAGCTGTTCGAGGGCACGCAGGATGCGGCACGCGCGACGCTGCCGGTGCAGCTGACCCTGACTGCCAGGCGGTGGCCGGGCGAACTGAGCGGCGTGCTGGACGCGCGGGAAGCTGGAGTGCCGGCGGACGGCTGGACGGCGTGGGAAGTGCGGCTGGAGCCCGGCACCGATCCCGGCGACATCCTGGAACAATGCACCACGCGCGGGTTCGCGCTGCGCCGGTTCGAACAGCGCCGGCCAAGCCTGCACGAAGTCTTTCTCCACATCGTCGGCGGCGCGGAGGTTCAGCCATGATCCAGCATATCCTGCTCGTGGCGGCACGGGAGTTCCGCCAGATCGCCATGACGCGCAGCTTTTGGCTGACGCTGCTGATCCTGCCGCTGGCGTTCGTCATCGGCCCGCTCGCCTCGCGCTTCATGGAAAAGTCCGAGACGCAGACGGTGATGCTGGTGGATCAGGCCGGTGGAGGTTCGGCGGCCGCGATCCGTCACCGGATAGAGCTGGACCAACAAGGCGCGGCCCTGGACAAGCTCGCCCGCCATGTGCGGCGGCATGACCTGCAAGCCGCCGCGCCGGATGCGCTGTGGACGCAGGAGGGCCGCTGGTACAGCGACGCCGATGTCGAGCGCTTCGTGCGCGAGGGCGGGGTGCAGGCCGCGCTGGCGAAGATCCGCGCGGTTTCGCCGAAGGATGCCGACGAGTTCGAAGTTCCGGACGCGGACTTCCGAGTGGTCGCCACGCCGGCCGAGGTCGAGAGGGCGTCGCCCGCCGCGCTCGACAGGGCGCTGGAGCCGCATCTGCGACCCGCAGCCGAGTCCAAGACCAAGCCGATCGATTATGTGGTGCTGATCCCGGCCGGCTTCGGTCCCTCGCCCAACATCCGCATCTGGACCAATGGGCAGCCGCGCGCGGACCTAGTCCAGAAGCTGCAGGGCGTGCTGACCCAGGAGCTGCGCATGCGCTACCTCCAGGCGAACGGCGTGGCCGCGTCGACCGCCGCCACCGCCGGCGTACTCGCGCCGGCGATCCAGGTGACCACGCCACCCGAAGGCGCCGGGCGCGAGCGCGTGATGATCCGATCGATCCTGCCGCTTGCTTGCGTGTACCTGTTGCTGATGTCGCTGCTCCTGTCGGGCAGCTGGTTGTTGCAGAGCACCGTGGAGGAGCGCAGCAACAAGCTGCTGGAAACCGTGATCGCCTGTGTCAGCCCCGACGAACTGATGTACGGCAAGCTGCTGGGCACGGTGGCGGTGGGGCTGTCGATGGTGGCGACCTGGGTCGCATGCGGGCTGTTCGCCGCGTTCTTCACGCAAGGCGCGATCGCCGACATCATCCGCCCGGCGCTGGAACCGATCTCGTCGCTCGGGAGCATCGCGACGATCCTGTTCTTCTTCATCGCGGGCTATCTGATGGTGTCGATGCTGTTCCTGGTGATCGGGGTGATGAGCGAATCGATGCGCGACGCCCAAGGCTATCTCACGCCGGTGATCGTGCTGCTGATGATGCCGATCTCGGTCATGATGCCGGCCGTGCTGCGCGGTGGGGCCGGTATGGGCATCCAGGTGATGACGTGGCTGCCGCTCTACACGCCGTTCGCGGTGCTGGCCCGACTGGGGACGGGGATGCCGGCGTGGGAAGTGATCGGCGCGGGCGCGGTGCTGGTGGTCTTCATCGCCGTGGAGCTGTTCCTGCTCGGCCGCGTGTTCCGGGCGAGCCTGTTGAACGGCGGCGGACGGCCGGGTCTGGGCGAAATCCTGGGGTTGATGCGCAATCGGGGCTGATTACTCGGGTGCGGATCAGGGCTGGCCCTTCGGCCATTCCTTCACGCGGATGTCGCGCACCGGATAGGGGATCTCGATGCCGTGATCCTTGAACAGCGCCCATAGCCGGTTGAGGACGTCGCTCCTTACATTGCCGACGCCGCTTTCGGGATCGCTGATCCAGCACAGGATCTCGTGCTCGACACCCTTTTCGCCGAACGCCGTCAGCCAGACATTGGCGCGCGGCGTTCCGAGCACGCGCGGACTTTCCTTAGCGGCGCGCAGCATCAAGTCCTGCGCCAGCTTGAGGTCGCAGCCATAAGCGACGGTCACCGGGATACGCACGCGGACGTTGCGGTCGGTATAGGACCAGTTCTCCACTTCCTGCGTCATCAGGTTCTCGTTGGGGATCAGATGCTCCTTGCCGTCGCGGGTGATGACGCTGACCGCGCGCACGCCGATCTTGTTCACCCAGCCGAAGCTTTCGCCGACGACGATCACGTCGCCCGGCTTGATCGAGCGGTCCATCAGCAGGATGATGCCCGCGATCAAATTGCCGACTGTCCTTTGCAGGCCGAAGCCGATGGCGAGCCCGAACGCGCCCGAAAAGACCGTGAAGGCAGTGAGGTCGATCTGGAGCAGGTCCACGCCGACGAAGAAGGCGGCCACCACCACCGCGATCGCGGCGAGCTTCTGGAAGAGCAGTTTCTGGGTGGCGTCGAAACCGCGCGCCTGGGCGATCGAATGCGACAGCACCCGGTTCACCAGCCGGACCGCGGCGAACAGCAGCAGCACGGTGATGCCGAAGGTCAGGACCGACAGAAGCGTGATCCTGCGGCGGCCGACCTGCACGCCGACGCGGTCGAACGTCGTTTCGATCACCATCAGCCCGCCGATCGCGTGCGACAGGATGGCCACAAAGGCGAGCGCCGCCAGGCTCCACGCGGCCCAGCGCGGCAAGTTCAGCCCGCGCAGCACGCCGCCCGCCAGCATCGCCACCGCGGTTGCCTGGACCAGGCCGACGACCAGCGCCGCGAGCGCGCTCCACGGCCAGGCAGCGGCGACCAGCGACAGCAGGATCGATGCCGCACCCCAGCGGACGATCTCGCACACGCGCAGTTGCAGCGTTTCGATCGGCTGGTGGACTCGCTCTGCCCAAGCCTGGGCGACTCGGATGCCGATTCGGCGGCCGGCCAGCCAGCCCAGCGCAAGGCCGAGCGCAGCCAAGGCCGCGGCAATCAGCGCCTCGGTCAGCTCGGTGGTTCCCGGCAAGTCGTGGCCCGCCAGCCAGTCGCCGAGCTGGTCCATCAGCCGCGTGCGTCCGCGAAGCGGGCGAGGCCGGCCTGGAGATCGGCGATGAGGTCTTCGGGGTCCTCGAGGCCGATTTGGAGACGGACTAGCGGACCTTCGGCGTGCCAGGTGGTGACCGAGCGATGGCGCTGCGGATCGACCGGGATGGCCAGGCTTTCGAAGCCGCCCCAGCTGTATCCGATGCCGAAATGCTCGAGCCCGTCGATCAGCGCGCTGCGCGCGGCGTCGTTGCCGCCGTTCAGCACGAAGGAGAACAGGCCCGACGCGCCCTTGAAGTCGCGGGCGAAGATGGCGTGGCCCGGACAGTCGGGAAGCGCGGGGTGCAGCACGCGGGCGATTTCCGGGCGGGTCTTGAGCCACTGTGCGATCCGCAGCGCCGATCGGCCATGCTGGTCGAGCCGGACCGCCATCGTGCGCAGCCCGCGCGCGCCGAGCCAGGCATCGTCGGGGCTGGCGGTCTGGCCCAGTTCATAGGTCGCGGCGCGCAGCCGCTGGTACTGGCCGGGTGCCGCAGTGACCGAGCCGAGCATCACGTCGGAATGGCCGACGATGTATTTGGTGCAGGCCAGGATCGTATAATCGACGCCGAGCTCGATCACCGGGAACAGCAGCGGCGTCGCCCAGGTATTGTCGATCAGGGTGGTGATGCCGCGTTCCTTGGCGACGGAGACGATCGCCGGCACATCCTGCACTTCGAAGGTCAGGCTGCCCGGGCTTTCCATCAGGATCGCCTTGGTACGATCGGTGCAGAGATCGGCGATCCCGGCGCCGATCAACGGATCGTAGAAGATGGTCTCGACTCCGAAGCGCTTGAGCATGCCCGTCGCGAAGTTGCGGGTAGGATCATAGGCGCTGTCGGGCATCAGCAGCTGGTCGCCGGGTTCCAGCACCGCGAGCAGCGCGGTGGTCAGCGCGGCGACGCCCGAGGGGTAGAGCAGGGTGGCTTCGGCGCCTGGCTCCAGCTCGGTGAGCGCGTCGGCGAGCGACCACTGCGTGGGCGTGCCACGCCGGCCGTAGAACAGCTTGTGGTGCGTGTCGGCGGCCCCGCGTCCGCGCAGCTCGGCGACCGAGTCATAAAGGATGGTCGATGCACGCCACACCGGCGGATTGACGATGCCCTGAGTCCATTCCGGCTTGCGGCCGGCGGAAACGATGCGCGTGGCGTCCTTCTTCATGCCGGCCCCATAGCCTTTGGCGTAGCCGGATCGGCACCCCATTCCGACCAGCTGCCGTCGTACAGGGCTGCATCATGGCCGAGCAGATGTGCGGCGAACAGGATCACCGCCGCGGTGATGCCCGATCCGCAGGTGGCGACCAGTGGCCGCGCGGGGTCGATGCCGGCATCGGCGAACAGCTGTGCGATCTCCCGGGGGTTCTTCCAGCGGTCATCGGGCTGGAAGAAGCTGCCATACGGGATGTTCCTGGATCCCGGAATGTGGCCCGAGCCGCAGCCTGGGCGTGGATCGAGTTCCTCGCCGGTGAAGCGCGCGGCGGAGCGCGCGTCCGCGACCTGCTCCTGGCCGTCGGCAAGATTGGCCAGCATCTGCGCCAAGCTGCGCGTGTCGGTCAGCGACGGGCCAGCGGCGAAATCGCCCGGACCGGCCGCGGGGACTTCGGTGTCGACCGGCCGGCTCTCGCGCTTCCACGTGGCCAGACCACCGTCGAGCAGCGCGGCGTCGAGCCCCGCGGTCCGCAGCACCACCCAGGCGCGGCACGCGCTATGATGGGGACCATTCTCATAGAGGACGACTTGCGTGCCTCGATTGACTCCCAGGGCGCGCAGGCGATCGGCGACCTGCTCGGGCGAGGGCAGCGTCGACGGTAGCGGATCGGTCGCGTCCACCAGCGTGTCCAGATCGAGGAACCGCGCGCCGGGGATATGCCCCGCGGCATAGTCCGCCTTCGGATCGTTGGCCGGGGTGCCCGGCAGCTTGGAGGTGTAGCTCGCATCGAGCACGACGAGATCCGGCGCGTCCAGCCTTTCGGCCAGCCAGTCGGTAGGTACCAGCGCTTCCATGATCGCGGTCTAGGAGGATGCAAAGCGTCGGGCAAACCCCTACATGGCCGGCCATGGACGCAAAGCATCTCGGCAAGGCCTCGACTCTCCCTGATTCGCCCGAAGCGGCGGAGCTCGATTACGTACCCAATCCCCGGCCCGGCAGCCGCTACATGATCCGCTTCGCCGCGCCGGAGTTCACCTCGCTGTGCCCGATCACCGGCCAGCCCGACTTCGCGCACCTGGTGATCGACTATGTGCCGGGCGAGACGATCGTCGAGTCCAAGTCGCTCAAGCTGTTCCTGGGAAGCTTCCGCAACCATGGCGCCTTTCACGAGGACTGCACCGTCGGCATCGGCGAGCGGCTGTTCGCGGAAATGAAGCCCTTATGGCTGCGGATCGGCGGATATTGGTATCCGCGCGGCGGCATCCCGATCGACGTGTTTTGGCAATCGGGCGAGGCGCCGGCGGGTGTGTGGATCCCGGCGCAGGACGTGCCGGGCTATCGCGGCCGCGGCTAACTTGAATCATATTGCGCTGCAACATCCCTGCAACCATATTCCCTCTGCTGAGTTGAGCAGATTGTAACGGGTGCGACGCGCCTGGTTTGTTTGCAGCAGCGAAGGAGTGGGGATGTTGCCGTCGATGAACGGGCCGCAGATCGGTCATCTTGCGCTGATCGGAAACTTCCTTCCGCGCAAGTGCGGGTTGGCCACCTACACGACGGATACGTACCTTGCGCTGAAGCAGCGGTTCCCCGAGCTTCAAGTCGACGTTTATGCGATGGACGACCATCCCGGGCGCTACGACTATCCCCCGGCGGTTACCCGGGCGATCCCGCAGGATGAACGCTGCGCCTATCTCGACGCCGCGCGCGCGATCGAAGCGAGCGGCGCGCAGGCGCTGTGGATCCAGCACGAATATGGCATCTATGGCGGCGCGGCCGGCGAGTTCCTGCTGGCGCTGACCGACCGGTTGTCGATCCCGGTGATCACTACGCTGCATACCATTTTGGAAAAGCCCAGCGCCGACGAGCGCCGCGTGATGGACGCGCTGTTGCGCCGCTCCGAGCGGGTGATCGTCATGGCCGAGAAGGGCCGCGACATCCTGAAGCGCGTCCACGGCGTCGACGACAAGAAGATCGTGATGATCCCGCACGGCGTGCCGGATCGCCAGTTCGCCGATCCCGACACGCTGAAGCCGGCGTTCGGCTGGGAAGGCCGCGAAGTGATCCTGACGTTCGGGCTGCTCGCGCCGAACAAGGGCATCGAGACGATGATCTCGGCGCTGCCGCAGGTGGTCTCCAAGCATCCCGACGCGCTATATGTGGTGCTGGGGGCAACCCACCCGAACCTGGTGGCGCATGAAGGCGAAGCCTATCGTGACCGGCTGAAGGCGCTGGCCGAGGCGCGCGGCGTCGCCGAGCATGTCCAGTTCATCGACGCATTCGTCGATTATGACGATCTGATCGACTATCTTCAGGCGTCGGACCTATACGTCACGCCCTACAGCAATCCTGCGCAGATCACCTCTGGCACGCTGTCCTACGCCGTCGGCGTGGGCAAGCCGGTGATCTCGACGCCCTATATCCATGCGACCGAGATCCTGGACCAGGATCACGGCGTGCTGGTCGATTTCGGCGACAGCGCCGGCTTCGCCACCGAAATCGACCGCCTGCTGTCGGATAAGGTGGCGCGTGCGGCACTGTCCCAGCGGGCCTATGCGCGCGGCCGGACGATGATCTGGTCGCGCCTTGCGGAGAATGCCATGACCGAGCTTAACGGGATGCTGGGAAAGGCCCCGCGTCAGCTCGGCCGGCCCACCGCAGAGATGACGCCGCTGAAGCCTGACCTCGCTGCGGTCGAGCGGATGAGCGACTCCACCGGCATGCTCCAGCACTCGATCTATTCGGTGCCGGACCGCCGCCACGGATATTGCATCGACGACAACGCCCGCGCGTTGATCCTGATGTGCAAGATCGACGACATCGACGAGACGCTCCGCGACAAGTGGACCAGCATCTACGCGTCGTTCGTCCAATATGCCTGGAATCCCGACGCGCGCCGTTTCCGCAACTTCATGAACTTCGACCGGACCTGGTGCGAGGACGTGGGATCTGAGGACTCGAACGGCCGCGCGATCTGGGCGCTGGGTGTCACCGCGCGCGATGCACGGGCGCAGAAGCACCGCGATTGGGCGTCGATGCTGTTCGACACCACCGCATCGATCGCACTCGAACTGCAGGCGCCACGCGCTCATGCCTTCGCGATGCTTGGCGCGGCTGCCATGATCGAGGCGCATCCCGGCCATTCGCTCTCGCGCGACATCCTGACCCGCTATGGTGAAGAGCTGATCACGCTGCTCGACGAGGCCCGCCGGCCCGAATGGCAGTGGTTCGAGATCGTTCTCGCCTATGACAATGCCCGGCTGCCTGAGGCGCTGCTGCGTGCCGGCAAGGTGCTCGGCCGCAAGGACTTTATCGATGTCGGGCTGGAAACGCTCGACTGGATCGTCGGCCGCCAGACCTCGCCCGAGGGCCGTTTCCGCGCCGTCGGATCGGAAAGCTTCGGCCGGCCCTACGCCGAACCGCTGCAGTTCGACCAGCAGCCACTGGAAGCGCAGGCGACTGTCGACGCCTGTGTCGCGGCGCATGAAGCGACCGGCGACGCGCGCTGGATGGACGAGGCGCTGAAGGCCTATCGCTGGTATCTGGGTGCGAACGACCTGGAGCTGCCGCTGGCCACTGCCCAGGATGGCGGCTGCTTCGACGGGCTGATGCCCAGCGGCCTCAACCGCAATCAGGGCGCGGAGTCGATCCTGGCGCTTCAACTGGCGAATTGCGCGATTTCTGCTCTTGGAAAGCGCGCGCAAAACGTGTCAACAACCCGCCGAGCCGCCGTCGCCTGAGTTTCAAGGCGACGGTGCGGTAGAGTTCAGGTCCTTTCGGGGGGTCAATGCTGGAATTGTTCAACCACTCGCTGCGCTTGCGCGCAGATCCTTCGCGCGTGGTGGTCCGCCCCTTTCATATCGCCTGGCAGTCGAGCAACGGGGGCCCAAGCCGCACCGAGCGGCTGGTCCGCGAAGTACTGGCGATGGCGCCCGATGTCGCGCGTGCGCAGCTCGAGGCCGTGCTCAAGGATTTCGAGGCGCGCCATTGGCAGACGCGCCGCGTGTTCATGACTCGCTATGACGAGATCGAGAAGCTGCTGAAGCTCGACGGAAGCCAGATCGGCGACGAGAAGCGCCAGCTGATCGGCGCCTATTTCTGCCACGAATACAGTTATGCCGCGGCGGCGCTGATGAACCCGAGCGCGGTGCCGCATTACGACCAGACCGGCATGCCGGCGGGCAGCATGCGCATCCTGATGTCGCTGCGCTCGGTGGGCGAAGGACACATCTCGTCGGTGGCCTTCCGCGAAGGCATCATCACCGACGACAATGAGATGATGCTGGCGCCCGAGCCGCCCTTCGCAACCTCCGCGGACGCGCGCGAGGAGGACGAGAGCCGGGTGCCCGAAGGCCCGGTGACCGTCTACCGGCACCGCGATTCCACGCTGTCGGGCACCGTGCTCTTTCCGATCACCCGCGCCCAGTCGAATGGCCTGGAAGATCTGCGCATCACCCATTTCCACCACGACGACGGCGCGGAGGAGTGGATCGGTACCTACACCGCCTACAACGGCTCGGTGATCCAGTCGGAGCTGCTGCGCACCCGCGATTTCCGCGCGTTCGACATGGTGCCGATGAGCGGCAGCGCGGCGCGCAACAAGGGGATGGCGCTGTTCCCGCGCAAGGTGAATGGCAAGTACATGATGATCGGCCGTCAGGACGGCGAGAACATCTTCCTCCATGCCTCCGACGACATCACCCATTGGGAAGGCGGCGAGCTGCTGATCAAGCCGCAATATCCCTGGGAGCTGGTCCAGATGGGCAATTGCGGCCCGCCGATCGAGATCGACGAGGGCTGGCTGGTGCTCACCCACGGCGTTGGCGCGATGCGCAAATATTCGATCGGCGCGGCGCTGCTCGACAAGAACGACCCGTCCAAGGTGCTGGCGCGCTCGACCGAGGCACTGCTCGCCGCCGCCGATCAGGATCGCGAGGGCTATGTGCCCAACGTGGTCTATACCTGCGGCGCGATCCGCCACGGCGACAAGCTGTTCATCCCGTACGGGGTGGCCGACAGTTCGGTCGCCTTCGCATTCGTCGGCATCCGCTCGCTGCTCGAAAGCATGGCCTGATGACGGGCGGGGCGGAGCGCGAGCGTCCGGTCCCGCCGCCGTCCGTGCCCCCGGCCCTCGCCGCGCTGGTGGATGGCGCCCGCTGCTACCGCAACCTGGTGGGAGAGGCGGGGGCGGCGGTGTACCGCATCGCCAGTGCCGACGGATCGGCCTCGTATCTCAAGCATGGCACCGGGCAAGTTGCGCAGGACCTTGCCGATGAAGCGGCGCGGCTTCGCTGGCTTTATGGCCGCATCGCAGTGCCGGAGGTTCGGCAGTTCCTGCTCGATGGCGACGCGGCCTGGCTGGTCACCTCGGCACTGCCCGGGCGCACTGCCTATCAATGCCTCGAAGCCGAGCCTGAACGAGCGACGGCGCTGGTCGACGCACTGGCAGGGTTCCTGCGCGACTTGCATGCGCTTCCCGCCGCCGCATGCCCATTCAATGCCGATCACTTGCTCCGTCTCGCCCAAGCCGAACAGCGGCTCCGTGACGGCCTGATCGATGCCGAGGATTTCGGCGACGATCACCAAGGCTGGTCGCCCGAGCGGCTATGGGAGAAGCTCACCGGCATGCTCCCGCTCCGGACCGAGCGCGTGGTGACGCATGGCGACTTCTCGCTCGACAATATCTTGGTCGAGGGCGGGCGGATCGTCGGCTGCATCGATGTCGGCCGGGCCGGTATCGCCGATCCATATCAGGACCTCGCGATCCTGTGGGACAATCTAGGCGCGGTCGACGATGCGCTGCAGGCGCGGCTTTTCGCCGCTTATGGCATCGCCGAACCCGACGCGCACCGGATCGCCTTCCACCTCGCGCTCGACGAGTGCTTCTAGGCCAGGCGAACACGCCCTTCGCGTGCGCCTCGTCGCTTTCGGGGATCGCTGCTCTTGTAATCGCCTGACCTGCCCCATAGTTTGAGGGTGCGGGCCGGGCCCCTCTGGCGCTCGTCTTCGGACGGACGTGATGTCGGACCGCATCGAGTTAGCTCGGTGCAGGCCTATACGTTTCCGGTCTCTTCGCGGCTGACTCGATCGATCCATTTTCGATTGGAGAGAGGCAGTGAATCACTTCACCTACAATTTGATCCGCCTGCACGGGCAACTCGACGAGCAGATCCGCCGCGAGTTGAAGCAGCGCATGCCCGACGGCTTCAAGCTGCTCCGGCTCAAGAAGCTGCGGCTGCGCATCAAGGACCGGCTGCACGCGCGCATGCCGCAGATCCAGCCGGCGTGATCGCACGCGTCTGACTCAACAGCTTCCGGCGCGGCGCTCGCAGGTGCCGCGGCGGAAGCCTTGTCCGCAGGAACCATCATGACAGCAATCGCAACAATCGCGCTCGGCCTGAGCATATTCGCCGCCGCGCCGGTCGGGGCCGCCACGCACACCCACACCCTGGTCGTCGACCATCCCTCCGGGCCGGTCGACGCGCGCTATCGCGGCAGGGTGATTGTCGAACACCAGCAGATCGGCTCGGTGGCCCCGCCAGGACGCGGTGCGACGCTACGCTGCGCCTGGACCGCGCGGCTCGCGGTCGACCGGACGGCGACCACCCCTTCCAAAGCAGCCGCTTCGCGCAGCTTCGTTACCGACGGCATCATGCGCGGGAGCCGGCCGGGATGGTGCAGCGCCGCTCGCTCCGCCATCGCCGGCGAGGTTGCCTCCCGCCTGTCCAACGCCGATGTACATCTCGCCGCAGCAGCACGGGCGGATCATCCCGTGCTGCTCGCCGAAATCGATCGGCTGGCGGGCCCAGCCTGACCCTTATCGCGCCTTGCGGCGGGTATAGATGTAGAGCGCGGCGGTGATCGCGAGGAATGCCAGGGTGCCGCCAGCCAGCGCATAAGGCGCGAAGCCGGGGCCAGTCACCGCCAGCGGCGCCTCGCTGCCCGTCTCATAGACGATGCCGGCGTAGAGCACACCGAACAGGCTGTCGCCGACGATCATGCCCGTGGCCATCAGCACGCCCATCCGCTTGACGAATTCGGGATCGCGGGCATGATCGGCGGCGCGGTCGTAGAACCAGCCAATCACCGCGCCGACCACCACCGTCAGCGTCACGCCCATCGGCAGATAGATGCCCAGGCCCACGGCAAGCGGCGGCATGCGCAGCCTGGTCGTGGTGCGGGCCAGCACTTCATCGACCAGGATCACGCCCGCGCCGATCAGCGCGCCGATCCCGATCAGGTCCCAGCGCAGATCGCCGCCCAGCACGCCCTTGGCGAGGCTGGAGATCAACGCGGCCTGCGGGGCGGGGAGCGCGTCGGCGCTGGCGCCGGGCACCCCGGCAAAGCCGAATGAGGCGTTGAGCACGCTGAGCACCGGCGGGATCACCAGGCTGCCGAACACGACGCCGAGCACCAATGCGACCTGCTGCTTCCACGGCGTCGCGCCGACAAGCTGGCCGGTCTTGAGATCCTGGAGATTGTCGTTGGAGATCGTCGCCACGCCGAAGACGATGCCGGTGACGATGAGCGCATAGGCGATCAGCGCCTGTGTGGTGCCCGGATCGACTTCGCGGCCGAACATTGCGACCAGCATCAGCGAGGCGGCGACGATCGAGAGGATGCCGATGCCCGACACCGGGCTGTTCGACGCGCCGATCAGGCCGGCCATGTAGCCGCACACCGATGCGATCACGAGCCCGAGCACCAGCACGAAGACCAAAGATCCGGCGATCAGCATGACGGCCGATCCTTCCAGCGGGCCGCCGGCGAGCACGTCCCAGAGGAGCCAGGCGATCGGGAACAGCGTCCCGAGGCAGACCAGCCCAATCACGCCGATCGGCAAGTCGCGCTCGCCGACTTCGACGATCGCGCCGCCGCGTGCCGCACGCGACGCGGCCAGCGAGGAACGGATCCCGCCGGCGACCGGGCCGATGATCTTGAACAGCGTCCAGATCGCGGCGATGCCGATGGTGCCGGCACCCAGGAAGCGCACGTCGCTGCGGAAGACGGCATTGGCCACTTCCTCGGCGGTGCCGGGAAGGCCGGCGCTCAGGATCGGCAGCGCGATCCACCAGCCGATCACGACGCCCGCCAGGATGGCGAGGCCGACGGTGAGGCCGACCAGATGCCCGGCACCGATCAGCGCGAACTGAAGACCGCCGATCACGCCGGTGGCGCCGGAGCCGGCCTTGAAGAAGGCGGCGCCCTCTTCGGCAGCGAGGCGCATCCGCGTGAGCACCGCGAAGCCGGCGGCGGCCAGCGAATTGACCAGGATGACCTTGAGCCCCTTGGCGCTTTCCTCACCGCCCTCGCGGCTTTCGGCGCCGACCTTGAGCACTTCGGCGGCGGCGCGGCCCTCGGGATAGGGGAGTTCGGGCGAATCGACGACGAGCGCGCGGCGCAGCGGCACCGAGAACATCACCCCCAATATGCCACCGGTCATCGTGATCGCGGCAGTGGTCACATAGGGAAAGCCGTTCCACCAGCCGATCATGACCAGGCCGGGCAGCACGAAGATGATCGCAGCGAGCGTGCCCGCCGCGCTCGCCACCGTCTGGACGATGTTGTTCTCGAGGATCGTCGAATTGGGGAAGAAGCGCAGGATCGCCATCGAGATCACCGCTGCCGGGATCGACGTGGCGAAGGTCAGGCCGATCTTGAGCCCGAGATAGACATTGGCCGCAGTGAACAGCAGCGTGATCGCGCCGCCCAGCAGCACGCCGCGCAGCGTGAGTTCAAGCGGCGCACGCGCCCCGGATACCGTCGCCAAATCCATGCTCCCCAAATTCAAGCGGGCGTTATGGCGCGGTTCTCAGCCCCTGAACAGCCCGCCGAGCACCCCCCGCACCAGCCGTGCGCCGAGCGACTGCGAGCGCCGCCCGCGTCCGCCGAGGACCTCGCGGCCAAGCTCGTTGGCGACCTGGCGGCCGAGCGACGATCCCGCCGCCCTGGTGGCGGAGCGGGCCATGTCGTTCCACGGCGATGTCTGCTGCGCCCGGCTGGTGGCGATGCGGCTACGCTCGGTTTCCTTGGCGATCCGGGCATTCTCCTTGTCGATCCGCGCCTGGGTCTTGAGCGTTTCCTCGTGCGTCTCGGCTTCCAGCGCGGCGGCCGCCGCTTCGTCGGCCTTCGCGCTGAGGATCTCCTCGGCGGACTCGCGGTCGATCGCGGTGTCATAGCGGTCGCCCACGCCATCGGTATCGATGAGCACGCGGCGTTCCTCCGCCGACACCGGGCCGACGCGCGAGCCTGGTGCCCGGATCAGCGCCCGTTCGACCGGGGCGGGTGATCCATCGGCCTGGAGAAGCGAGACCAAGGCCTCTCCAACCTTCAATTCGGTGATCGCCTGCGCGACGTCGAGCCGGGGGTTGGGCCGGAAGGTCTCGGCGGCGGCGCGCACCGCCTTGGCATCCTTGGGCGTGAAGGCGCGCAGCGCGTGCTGGATCCGGTTGCCGAGCTGGCCGGCGACATCCTCGGGAATATCGATCGGGTTCTGGGTGACGAAATAGACGCCGACGCCCTTGGAGCGGATCAGCCGCACGACCTGTTCGATCTTGTCGAGCAGCGCCTTGGGCGCGTCGTCGAACAGCAGGTGCGCCTCGTCGAAGAAGAACACCAGGGTCGGTTTGTCGGGGTCGCCGATCTCGGGCAGCGTCTCGAACAGCTCGGACAGCAGCCATAGCAGGAAGCTGGCATAGAGCCTGGGGGAGGCCATCAGCTTGTCGGCGGCTAGGACATTGACGATGCCGCGTCCGCTTTCGTCGGTGCGCAGGAACTCGGCGATGTCGAGCGCGGGTTCGCCGAAGAACTTGTCGCCACCCTGGGTGCGTAATTGCAGCAACTGGCGCTGGATCGCACCGACGCTCGCCTTGCCGACATTGCCGAACTGGGTGGAAAGCTCCGCCGAGCGCTCGGCGCAGTGAGCGAGCATCGCCTGGAGATCGTCCAGGTCGAGCAGGAGCAGCTCTTCCTGGTCGGCGACATGGAAGGCGATGGTCAGCACGCCTTCCTGAGTCTCGTTCAGGCCCATCAGCCGGGCGAGCAGCAGCGGCCCCATCTCGGAAACGGTGGTGCGCACCGGATGGCCTTGCTCGCCGAACAGGTCCCAGAACTGCACCGGCGCGGCATCGTAGCGCCAATCGGCGTCGCCGATCTCGGCGGCGCGCGCGGCAAAGGCGGCGTGGGTCTTTGCGGTGGGGGAGCCGGTCATGCCCAGCCCGGCAAGGTCGCCCTTCACATCGGCGACGAACACCGGGACGCCTGCGGCGGAGAAACCCTCGGCCAGGCTTTGCAGGGTGACCGTCTTGCCGGTGCCAGTGGCACCCGCGATCAGCCCATGGCGGTTGGCGCGGTGGAGAAGAAGCGTCTGGCGCGCACCGTCGGTGCTGGCGCCGATAAAGATGTCGGTCATTGCCACCCCATAGCAGGATGACGGGAGAATAGCGCGGGCGGCGGCCGGGTTACCAGCCGCCGCCGCACATCGGATCAGCGGCGCGGGTCGATATTGACGCCGACGAACGCCGAATTGCCGCGGATGTTGACATAGAGCAGCACCTGCGTCCGGCCTGCGGTGCGCGCTTCCTGCACTGCCCGGGTGATGTCGGCTGCCGATGCGACCGGGGTGGCGTTCACCCGGGTGATGACGGCGCCACGGCGCAGACCCTTGGTCGCTGCATCGCTGTTCGGATCGACGCTGAGCACCACGACGCCGCGAACGGACTGATCCAGTCCGAGCGAGCGGGCGATCTGCGGGGTCAGCGGCTGCACGGCGAGGCCAAGCGACGACGACGAGGACTGCGGCGCCTGCGGCCCGTTATCCTCGGCGTCGGGGTCGAAGCCAGGACCCGAGATCGCCGCCATTTCCTCTTCCGAAGGACGCGTGCCGACGGTGGCGCTCAGCTGCTGGCGGCGACCGTCGCGCAGCACGTCCAGGTTGACGCGCGTGCCCGGCTTCTGGCGTGCGATCAGATAGGTCAGCGTCTGCTCCGGCGTGATTTCCTGGCCGTTCAGCGCCAGCACCACGTCCCCGGCGCGCAGACCAGCCCGCTCACCAGGCTGGCCAGGCTCGACCCGGCCGACGATTTCGCCCTTGCCCTTGTTTACGCCAAGCGCGCCGGCGATGTCGTCGGTGACCGGCTGGATCTGGATCCCCAGATAGCCGCGGGTGACCGTCTCGCCCTTCATCAGCGTGTCGACGATGGGCTTGGCCTGCTCGGCGGGAATCGCGAAGCCGATGCCGACATTGCCGCCGGTGGGCGACAGGATCTGCGAGTTGATGCCGATGACATTGCCCTGAAGGTCGAACATCGGGCCGCCCGAATTGCCCCGGTTGATCGAGGCATCGGTCTGGATGAAGCGGTCATACGGACCGACGCCGACGCGGTTCACCGCCGAGACGATACCGGCCGACACCGTGCCCGACAGGCCGAACGGATTGCCGATCGCCACCACCCAGTCGCCGACGCGCGCCTGGCGCGAGTCGCCGAAGCGGACGAAGGGGAAGTTGCTGCCCTGGATCTTGAGGACCGCGAGGTCCGAAGCGACGTCCCGGCCGACCAGCTTGGCGGTGAATTCGCGCCGGTCGGGCAGCGTGACGGTGATCGATTCGACTGTCGCGCCCTGGGTGCCGGCCGAGACCACATGGTTGTTGGTGACGATGTAGCCGTCGTTGGAGATCAGAAAGCCCGAGCCGAGCGATTGTGCTTCCTGGGTGCGCGCGCCGCCGCCGCTGCCGCCGCGCGGGCCGCCGAAGAACTGCTCGAACGGCGTGCCCTGGAACGGGTTCTGCTGCTGCGGCACGGTGATGCGCTGGGTGGTCGAGATGTTGACCACCGCGGGCTGAAGCCGCGCGACCAGATCGGCGAAGCTCATCGGCGCGCCGCCGCGCGGTGCGCTGGCCTGGATCGCACCCGGTTCGTTCTGCGCGGTCTGCGCGCCGGCCGGATGCTCGAGAGTCATGACGGCGGCGGCGCCGCTCAGTGCAAGGGCAGTGGTAATAGCGTATGCATAACGCACGTGCGGAAATCCTCTCAAAGGATGAAGAAGCGTTCGAAGCAGACTCTTGCGCCGGATTGCTGAACGGCGTTTGAATATGAACGAACGGAAAAGCTCATCGTTGCCCCATGAACTCACGTAGGTAGCTGTTCTGCGGGGACAAGATGATCTGGGTGTCGCCCTTGCCTTCGCCCTGCGCCAGGAACGTGTTCCGATAGGACTGCATGGCGCGGTAGAAGTCGTAGAAGGCGGGATCCTTGTTGAACGCCTGGGCATAGATCTGCGCGGCCTGTGCCTGGGCGGTGGCGCGGATGATCTGCGCTTCCTTCAGGCCTTGCGCCTTGATCGTCGCGGCCTCCTGCCGGCGTGAAGTCGCCATGCGTTCCAGCGCGCTGTTGAGCGGCGAACCGTCGGGAAGCTCGGTCTGCTTGATCCGGACGTCGACGATCTCGACGCCATATTGGCTTGCGAGCCGCTGGAGCGAGGCCTGGATGTTGTCCATCACTTCGCCACGCTCGGGGCTCAGCAGGATTTCGGAGCGGCGCGTGCCCAGTTCGTTGCGCAGCGACGAGCGCAGCAGCGGCTGGAGCTGGTCGCGTACCCGCTCCTCGCTGCCCACCGTCACCACCATGCGCAGCGGATCGACGACCCGGAAGCGGGCATAGGCGTCGATCTCGAGGCGGAGCTGGTCGGTCGAAAGTACCGGCTCGTTGGGTAGGTCGACATCGAGCACGCGCTTGTCGACCCACACGACGCGGTCGACGAACGGGATGCGGAAGAACGGCCCCGCCTGGGTGCGGCCGAACTGCTCGCCGGGACGATAGGCGTTGATGGTGCGAAGCGGCTGCTCGAGCCGCAACACGACGACCTGCTTGGTTTCGGGCACGATCGCGACGGTGCTCAGCACCACGAACACCGCGGCGAGCGCCAGGACCGCCAGCGCGATCGGGTTGCGCATCCAGGTCCGGTTCACTTGGTCGCTCCTGCCTGGGGCTCGGCCTGTGGCGCCACCTGCTGCGCGTTGGCGCCGCCATTGCCGCGCATCGCCGGCAGCGGCAGGTACGGGGTCACGCCCGGCGCCTCGACGATCGTCTTGTTGGTACGCGCCAGAACCTGCTCCATCGTCTCGTAATACATCCGCCGCCGCGTCACTTCGGGCGCGAGCTTGTATTGTTCGTAGATCTTGTCGAACTCGGCCGCCTCGCCCTGTGCCCCGGCGATGATCTGCTGGGCATAGGCGTTGGCGTTGTTCTTGTTGGTCTGCGCCTCCTGCTGGGCGGCGGTGACCTGCTTGAAGTCCTCGTCGACTGCCTGGGGTGCCGCGGCCTTCTGGATCGCCACGCCCTGGATGCGGATGCCGGAATTGTACTCGTCCAGGATTTGCTGGATCATCACCTGGACCTGGCCCTCGATCCGCGCGCGGCCTTCGCCGATCGCGTCGTTCAGGCTGGTGGTGGCGATCACCGCGCGCATCGCGCTCTCGGCCGTCGCGCGCACCGTGTCGGTCGGCTTGGCGATCTGGAAGACGTAATCGGGTGCGCTGCGGATGTCCCAGCGTACCGAATAGGCCAGATCGACGATGTTCTGGTCGCCGGTCAGCATCAAATTCTCGCCGCCGGTCGGGAAGTTTTCGGTCCGGATGTTCGCGACGTCGACGATCTCGACCATCTGCAGCGGTGCCGGCAATGTCAGCCGCACGCCGGGGGTGAGCGTGCCGGCATAGCTGCCGAGCGACGTCACCACGCCGCGCTCGCGCGGGCCGATCGGATGAATGCTGGTATAGAGCACCCACACCGCCAGCAGCGCGCCGATCACCATCAGCCACAGCCGGCTGCCGCTCGGGATCCCGGGCAGGCTAGGCCCGCCGCCGCGCCGCGCGCGCTGCCACAGCTCGTCGAGCGACCCGCCGCCGCCCGGCTTGGGACGCCGTCCCTCGGGCGGAAAGGACCAGGGATTGCGCGGGCCGTTGCCGCCGCCGTTCCCGCCGTCGCCATTGCCCGAACCGCCGCCGCTTCCGCCGCTGCCCCAGGGGCCGCGGGGAGCCTCGTTCTTCAAAATGGCGGCAAGCGCGCGCCAGCGCAGTGAGTTCACCATGGAGCCTTTATAAGTACCCGGCCACGGATTTACAGTGGCGTGACGCGATTGTGCGCTTATGTCCCCCTGCCATGACCATCGCAGCAGAAATCCAGGCGCTGCTCGCCCCAGTGGCGGCGGGCCGTGCAACCGCCCGCTTCGACGCCGGCCGCGCCGACATCGTCCTCGACGTCACCGGCCTCGCCCCCGCCACGCGCGAGGCGCTGGAAGCCGATGTCCGCGCCGCTGCCGCGTCGGTCGCGGGCGTCACCGAAGTGCGCGTGCTCCAGACCAGCGAGCGCCGCGTGCGCCGGCTGATCGCAGTCGCCAGCGGCAAGGGTGGGGTGGGCAAGTCCACCGTCGCCGCCAACCTCGCCATCGCGCTGGCCCGCCGGGGCCGCCGCGTCGGGCTGGTCGATGCGGACATCTACGGCCCGTCGCAGCCCAAATTGCTCTCGGTCGAAGGCATACGGCCCGAGGCGCGCGACAAGACGATGATCCCGATCCCCACGCGCTTCGGCGTGCCGATGCTGTCGATGGGCGGCCTCGTCGCCGAAGGGCAGGCGGTCGCGTGGCGCGGGCCGATGGCCGGCAGTGCGCTGACCCAGATGATCGACGCCGACTGGGGCGATGCCGAGATCCTGATCCTCGACCTGCCGCCCGGCACCGGCGACGTGCAGCTTACCATGATCCAGAAGCACAAGCCGGCCGGCGCGGTGATCGTCTCCACGCCCCAGGACCTGGCGCTGATCGATGCGACGCGCGCCATCGACTTGTTCACCAAGGTCGGCGTCCCGGTGATCGGGTTGATCGAGAACATGTCGGGCTATGCCTGCCCGCATTGCGGCGAGGTCTCGCACCCGTTCGGCGAAGGGGGTGCCGAGCGCGCGGCGGCGAAGATGGACCTGCCCTTCCTCGGCCGCATCCCGCTGGAGATGGCGATCCGGACAGCCTCGGACACAGGGCAGCCGCCGGCGGCGGGGAACGGGCCGGAGGCGGAGACGTTCGCCGCTCTGGCGGCCAGGCTGGACGAATGGCTCGCCGCATAAGGAGAGCCGAGCCATGCCGTTGACCCGCGACGACGATATCCGCGCCCTGCTGGAGGAAACCCGCACCATCGCGATGATCGGCGCGTCCGACCGCCCCGACCGGCCGAGCTACGGCGTCATGGCGTACCTCCAGAGCCGCGGCTACCGCGTGATCCCGGTCAATCCGCAGATCACCGGCGAGCATGTCCACGGCGAATTCGTCTTCCGCGAACTCAGCCAGATCGGCGAGCCGATCGACATGGTCGACATCTTCCGCCGCCCCCAGGCCGCCGGAGAGGCAGTGGACGAGGCGATCGCGGCCGGCGCCAAGTCGGTATGGCTTCAGATCGGCGTGATCAACGAAGAAGCAGCCGCCCGCGCCGAAGCTGCCGGGCTGAAAGTGGTGATGGACCGCTGCCCCAAGATCGACATTCCGCGGTTGGGCGTGGAGCGGGTGGGCGAATAATCCTCGTCACCCCGGGCTTGACCCGGGGTCCGCTCCCTCGTTGCCGGCAGAAGAAGCGGGATCCCGGCTCAAGGCCGGGATGACGAAGACCCTTCATCCAACCCCCTGTCACCCCGGGCTTGACCCGGGGTCCCGCTTCTTCCTTCCTGTGCGGATGGGCCACGGTGGCGGCTACGTTTACATCATGGCGGACCGCTACCGCGGGACGATGTACGTCGGCGTCACGTCCGATCTCGCCGCACGGGTGAACCAGCATCGCAACGGCGACGGCTCGGACTTCTGCAAGCGTTACGGATTGCACCGGCTGGTGTGGGCTGAGCACGCACCCGCGATTACCGACGCGATCTCGCACGAGAAACGGCTGAAGCGGTGGCAACGTGAGTGGAAGTTCGCGCTGATCGAGCGCGGCAATCCCGAATGGCGCGATCTCTTCGATACGCTAGTCTGAACCCGAAGAAAGCGGGACCCCGGGTCAAGCCCGGGGTGACAGAGGATGCAGAGCCCCTCCATCCCCCCAAACCTCGTCACCCCGGGCTCGACTCGGGGTCCCGCTTCACGCCAGCCCCTCCATCGCCTCCACCAGCCGCTCGACATCGCGCGCATCCTGGTACAGCCCGAAGCCGATCCGCAGCACGTCGCCACGCACGTCGACGATCACGTCCTGCGCATCCAGCGCGTCTTTCCACGCCGCCGCGCGCGGCGCGCGCAGCGCCACGAAGCGTGCCGGCGATCCCGGGTTCAACAGCTCCGCCTCGACCGGCAACGCCGCCAGCAACCGCGCACGCAGATCGTCGGTATGCGCGCTGATCGCCGCAGTGGTCAGCCCTTCGTGCGCCAGCATGTCGCGCACCGCCACGAAGCGGTAGATGCCCGAGGGATCGAACGTCGCCCCCAGGAAGCGCCGCGCGTCGGGTGCATAGCCCACCTGCCCGGGCGGCAGCGCCAGGTCGTCGAACTCGGCATACCAGCCGGTGATCTCCGGCCGCGGCCCGAAGCCCGGCGGCGCGTGCATAAAGGCGCAGCCCTCGCCCGCCATCGCGTATTTGTACCCGCCGGCCATGTAGAACACGCTATCGGCCACCGCCGACAGGTCGGTCGGCACCGCCATGAAGCCGTGATAGCCGTCAATCACCACCCAAGGACCCTCGGGCCGGGCGAGCGCCGCCAGCGCTTCGATGTCCTCGAACACCCGCCCGGTGCCGAACTGGACATGGCTGGCGAAGATCAGGTCGTGCTTGCCGCGGCTCGCACGCTCGGCCAGCTGCGCCATCGGCACCCGCTCGACCCTCGCCGCGCCGCTCTCTTCCCAGCGTTCGCTCTGACGGCGGAAGCTGTGGAACTCGCCGTCGCTCGCCAGGATGCGTAGCGGCCGGCGGGGCAAAGCGGAGGCAATGCGCAACAGCAATGCATGCGTGTTCGGCGCGAACACCACGGTGTCGGGCGAGGGCAGGTTCAGCTCGGCGGCGACATGGTCCTGCGCGCCGGGCCAGATCTCGTCCATCACTCGCCCCCATTTGCGGTCGGCAAGCCGGGCGGCGTCCTCCCAGGCGGCAAGCTGGCCAAGATAGGACGCGTCGGGCCACAGATGATGGCTGTGCGCGGCGAAGTGGGTGCGGTCGGGCGCGGCGG
Organism: Sphingomonas sp. S2-65; assembly: GCF_021513175.1. Classification (NCBI taxonomy): domain Bacteria; kingdom Pseudomonadati; phylum Pseudomonadota; class Alphaproteobacteria; order Sphingomonadales; family Sphingomonadaceae; genus Sphingomonas; species Sphingomonas sp. S2-65. The sequence continues at coordinate 2,966,614 of NZ_CP090953.1, forward strand.
CGATCGCGCGTTGGAACAGGTGCTTGTAGCTGGCGCTCACAGGTCGGTCCGCAGCGACCAGAGTTCGGGAAAGGCGCGCTTGGTCAGCGTCGATTCCAGATAGGACACGCCAGCGGTGCCGCCGGTGCCCATCTTCATGCCGATCACCCGGCTGACGGTCACCACATGCTTGTGCCGCCACGTCGCCATCGCATCGTCAATATCGACCAGCTTCTCGGCCAGCTGGTACAGGTCCCAGTGCGTGGCGGTGTCGCGATAGACCTGCGTCCAGGCGGCCTGCACGCCGTCGCTCGGCTGGTAGGGCTGGGCCCAATCGCGGAGAAGTGCCGCCTCGGGCACCGCGAACCCCGCGCGGGCAAGCGCCGCATTGGCATCGTCCCACAGGCTCGGCGCCCGCGCATATTCGCTGCTCAGCGGCCCCGGCACGCCGCCGCCGCGCAGGCCGAGCAGCACCTCTACCGCGCGGAACTGGTCGGACTGGAAGCCCGAGCTCGGCCCCAACACTTCACGGAACCGCGTATAATCGCTCGGCGTCATCGTCGCGAGCACGTCCCAGCTCAGCGTCATCACCGCCTGGATGCGGCTGACCCGCGCCAGGTTCTTATACGCCTCGATCAGCTTGCCGGCCCGCACCAGATCCTTGGCCAGCAGCAGCTCGGCGATGATCTGCTTGAGCCACAATTCCTTGGTCTGGTGGATGATGATGAACAGCAGCTCGTCATGCCGGTCCGACAGCGGATGCTGCGCGTCGAGCAGCTGGTCGAGGGCGAGGTAGCGCCCATAGGTCATGGGTTCGGTCATGGCCGCGATCCTAGGCGCTCCAGGCCTCGGGCGCCACGACGATCAGCCGAGCGGGCCCGGCACGCCCCGGCGGCGCTTCCAATCGAGCGGTACGGGGATGCGCTGGTCCCAGCGTCCTCCCCATGCCGGGGAAAGTCCCTGTGCCTGCAATGCCGCGACGATGTCGTTCGCGACCTGCAATGCGGGAGCCTCGCCCTCCTCGCACGCGCCATAGGCGAGGTAGACGCCGTGCCCCTCCACCGCGGCATCGGTGTCCTGGAAATGGTAGAAGGCGTAGCCATGGGCGGGCAGCCCCGCGTCCCGCGCAGCCTGGACCTCTTCCCAAATCTCGTTCGATCCGCAGGTCATGCAGCAGGTGAAGTTCTGTCGGGCGATGATCCCGTCATGCTCCAAAGCGGCAAAGGCGGCGTCGAGCCGGTCGCAATCGGTGACCGCCGGCCAGCTTTTCTCGGCCTCGGCGTGGTCGGCAAGTACCTCGCGCAGGATGCGTGGCGCTTCGCGGCGGACGAGCGCGGGATCGATCTCTTCTTCGAAATAGTCCGCCACGTTGGTGAGGATCACATCCTCGTCGTCAAAGCCCGCCGCGACGTCCCGGCGGATCTTGTCGCGCAGTTCCTCGACCGGATCGGCCGCTGCTTCCGAAGGCGCTTCTGGCGCAGGCGGCGGCGCGGACTCGCTTTCGCGAGTCCGGCCGAACAGTCGGTCAAACAAGGCCTTCATCTCGATCTCCAACCGATCGCGCGGCCGCTCAGTCGCGCAGCAGCTCGTTGATCCCGGTCTTGCTGCGCGTCTGCGCGTCCACCGTCTTGACGATCACCGCGCAGTATAGCGACGGCCCGCCCTCGGCGCCCGGCAGTGATCCCGGCACCACCACGGCATAGGGCGGGACTTCGCCGCGATGGACCTGGCCGGTCGCGCGATCGACGATCTTGGTCGATGCGCCCAGATACACGCCCATCGACAGCACCGCGCCTTCGCCGACGCGGACGCCCTCGGCCACTTCCGAGCGCGCGCCGATGAAGGCGCCGTCGCCGATGATCACTGGGTCGGCCTGGAGCGGCTCGAGCACGCCGCCGATGCCCGCGCCGCCCGAGATGTGGACGTTCCGCCCGATCTGCGCGCAGCTGCCCACCGTCGCCCAGGTATCGACCATCGTGCCTTCACCGACATAGGCGCCGATGTTGACGAAGCTCGGCATCAGCACTGCGCCCTTGCCGATGAACGATCCGCGGCGCACGACGCTGCCCGGCACCGCGCGGAAGCCGGCGGTGCGGAACGCGGCATCGTCCCAGTCGGCGAACTTCAACGGCACCTTGTCGAACCAGCCGCCCTGCATCGGCGCGTTGTCGTTCAGGCGGAAGCTGAGCAGGACTGCCTTTTTGAGCCACTGATTGACTCGCCAGCCGCCGTCCACCGGCTCCGCCACCCGCGCTTCGCCGCGGTCGAGCAGTCCCAGCGCCTCGTTCACTGCGTCGCGCACCGGCCCTTTCGTGGTCAGCCCCAGCTCGGTGCGGTTTTCCCACGCGGCGTCGATGGTGGTTTGCAGGTCGCTCAACTCAGTCCTCCAATATGTCGTGCAGCCAGGACCCCAGGTCGCTGACGGTGTAGTCGATGAAGCTGCGATCCTCGCCCGGCGCTTGCTCCGATCCATTGTCGATCCACACGGTGACCATGCCGATCTCCTTGGCCGGCTTCAGGTTGCGCGCCATGTCCTCGACGAACAGCGACTCCCTGGGGTCGATACCATATGCCTGGCACATGCTCTGATAGGCATCGGGATGCGGCTTGGGCCGATAGTCGGTGGCGTGGACGTCGTGCACCGCCTCGAAGGTGCGGCCCAGGCCGAGCCGGTCGAGCACCTTCTCGGCATAAGGCGCGTCGCCATTGGTGAACACCAGCTTGCGCCCTGGCAGCCGCGCCAGCGCCTGGATCAGCGCCTCGTTCTGCTCCAGCACGCTCATGTCCACGTCGTGGACGAAGTCGAGATAATGATATGGGTCCACTGCATGCTCGGCCATCAGCCCGGCCAATGTGGTGCCGTGCGCGTGGAAATAGCCTTTCTGCACGCGATGCGCCTCTTCGGGAGAGCAATTGAGCAGCGTTCGGACATACTCCCCGATCCGCGCATCGATCATCGCGAACAGGTTCGCGCTGACCGGATACAGCGTGTTGTCGAGGTCGAATATCCAGTTGCGGACGTGCGACAGGGCCGGGATCATGGCGCGGGGTTAGGCGCGCGGGCCCGGGCTATCAAGCACGTCTTTGCGCCCCAAGGCAGCGCGAAGCGGACGAGTTTCGCTTGTCCGCAGCCGAACAGAACTATCTAGCGGAGCGCAGCCACGCTTCCCATCTCACGGCCATGACCGCATACTCGTTGCTCGACCTCGTCCCCATCGTTCAGGGCGGGACCGCCGCCCAGGCATTCGCCAACGCCGCCGATCTGGCCCGACATGCCGAGGATCTGGGCTTCAGCCGCTACTGGACGGCCGAGCATCACGGCATGGAGGGCATTGCCAGCGCCGCCACCGCGGTGGTGATCGGCCATGTCGCCCAGGCGACCAGCCGCATCCGCGTCGGCGCCGGCGGCATCATGCTGCCCAACCATTCGCCGCTCCAGGTTGCCGAGCAGTTCGGCACGCTCGACGCGCTGTTCCCCGGCCGCATCGATCTGGGCCTCGGCCGCGCGCCCGGGTCCGACCAGCGGGTCAGCCGTGCGATCCGCCGCGGCATGGGCGGCAATGGCGAGGAGTTTCCCCAGGACGTGCTCGAGCTCCAGGGCTATTTCGCCGACGATCCCAAGCTTGGCATCCGCGCTACGCCAGGTGCCGGCGCCGACGTGAAGATCTGGATCCTCGGCTCCAGCCTGTTCGGCGCGCAGCTCGCGGCGATGCTCGGGCTGCCTTATGCCTTCGCCTCGCACTTCGCGCCGGGGCTGATGGATGAGGCGGCGGACACCTATCGCCGCAACTTCCGTCCATCGAGCACGCTCGACAAGCCGCACCTGATGCTGGGCTTCAACGTCTTCGCCGCCGACACCGATGAGGAGGCCGAATATCTCGCCACCTCGCAGCAACAGGCGTTCGTCGCGATCCGCACGGGGAAGGGCATCCAGCTTCCGCCGCCGGTGCGCGGCTACCGCGAGAACCTCGGTGCGCAGGGCAATGCGATGCTCGACCAGGTCCTGTCCGCCTCGGCGATCGGCGGTCCGGAAAAGGTCGCCGGCGAACTCGCCGCGTTCATCGCGCGGACCGGCGCGGACGAACTGATGCTCACCAGCGCGATGTTCGACCACCAGGCCCGCCGCCGCAGCCTGGAAATCGCGGCGCAGGCGATGCGGGCGCTCTAGGACGCCGCGGGCAGCCGCAGGCGCACCAGCAGCCCGCCAAGGTCCTCGCTCTCCTCCAGCGCCACTGTTCCGTCATAGATCTCGGCGACGTCGCGCACGATCGCCAGCCCCAGCCCGGTTCCGGGCTTGCCGGTATCCAGCCGCACCCCACGGTCGAAGATGCGGATGCGGTCCGCCTCGGGGATGCCCATCCCGTCGTCCTCGACCATGATCTCCACGAAGCCGGCCTGCGCGCTCACGGTCATGAACACGCTGCCGCCGCCGTATTTGGCCGCGTTCTCGACCAAGTTGCCGAGCAGATCGTCCAAATCCTGCCGCTCGATATGCGCGACCAGGTCCTTCTGCCCGTCCACGTCGATCCGAACGTTGGGATAGAGCCGCGACACCGCCCGCTCCACCGCCTCGACCGAGGGCCAGACCGGCGCGCGGCTGTGCGCGCTCCCCCGCCGCCCCACCGCGCGGGCGCGCGCCAGATGGTGGTCGATCTGCCGCCGCATCGTCCGCGCTTCCCGAATGACGGTAGGCGCCAGGTCGTCCTGCCCCGCCGCCGCGGCGTTCATGATGACGCTCAGCGGCGTCTTGAGCGCATGCGCCAGATTGCCGGCATGCCGCCGCGCCTCCTCGGCCTGGCGGTCGTTATGCTCGACCAGCGCGTTCAGCTCCTCGACCATCGGCGCGACCTCGGCGGGCATCGCCCCCTGGATCCGCCGCGACTTGCCCGCGCGCAGCCGCGCGATCTCGCTCCGCAATTTTCGCAGCGGCAACAGCCCGTACCAGGTCTGCAGCGCCACCATCATCACCAGCCCCAGCCCGAGCAGCAGGAAGCTGCGGATCAGCGTCCGCCGCAGCACCGAGATCTGCGCGTCCAGCGGATCGCGCGACTGCGCCACCTGGAACTTCCACCGCACCGGCGATCCCGGCAGCTTCAGGTCGCGCTCGGCGATCCGCAGCGTCGTCTCGGGAAACTCGTCGCTCTCATAGATGTGCAGGTCGCGGTCGTCATGGACCTCGGCATTGACCTTCAGCTTGCGGTCCCACAGCGAGCGCGAGGGGAACGGATCGAACCCCTTGCCGCTGATCTGCCAATACGCGCCCGAATTGGGCTCCAGGAAGCGCTGGTCGGCCAGGTCGCGGCTGAACATCACCTCGCCGTTCGGCCCCACTTCCGCCGACACGATCATCGAGGTCAGCAGGAAATCGAGCTGGTCGTCGACATTCTGCGTCACCGCGCCGGTCAGCACCCGGTCTAGCGCGATCCCGCCGCCCACCAGCAGCAGCATGATCCAGGCGGTCGCCACCAGGATCATCCGCCGGCTCACCGATCCGGTGGTGCGCACATAGCCGCGCGACGTGAGCGCGTCCTGCGCGTCCTCCGCCTCGGCGGGCGCCGTCTCCTGCCTCCCGCCGAACCACCGCGTCAGCATCGGCTCAAGCCGGCTCCTCGAGGCTGTAGCCCAGGCCGCGAATGGTGGTGATCACGTCGGGGCCCAGCTTCTTGCGGATCCGCGTCACGAACACTTCGATCGTGTTCGAATCGCGATCGAAATCCTGGTCGTAGATATGCTCGATCAGCTCGGTGCGGCTCACCACCTTGCCCTTGTGGTGCAGCAGGTAGCTCAGCAGCTTGTATTCCTGCGCGGTCAGCTTCACCGGCTCGCCGGCCTTGGTGACCTTGCCCGATCGGGTGTCTAGGCGGATGTCGCCCGCGATCAGCTCGGCCGAGGCATTGCCCGACGCGCGCCGGATCAGCGCGCGTAGCCGGGCGATCAGTTCCTCGGTCTGGAACGGCTTGGCGACGTAATCGTCGGCGCCGGCGTCGAGCCCGGCCACCTTGTCCGACCAGCTGTCGCGCGCGGTCAGCACCAGCACCGGCATGGTCTTGCCTTCCTTGCGCCAGCGGTCGAGCACGGTGAGCCCGTCGATCTCGGGCAGGCCAAGATCGAGGATGATCGCGTCATATTCCTCGGTGGAGCCGAGGAAATGCCCCTCCTCGCCATCCGTCGCCAGGTCGACCGCATAGCCCGCGCCCTCCAGCGCGTTCTTCAGCTGCTGGCCCAGATTGGGTTCATCCTCGACGATCAACAGGCGCATAGTGTCTCCAGTTCGTTGGGCCGTGCCGGCTCAGTTGCCCGCCGTGCGCAGGATGCGGCCGCTGCGGCCATCCACGTCCACCCAGATCACCGATCCATTGCGCAGGAACTTGAGCGTGTAAATCTCCGTTCCGGGTTCATAATCAAATCCCAGATACTGCGCCCCGGGCATACGGGGAATGACGCGCCGCTCGATCTCGCGCGCGGGCAGGTTCTGCCCCATCTGCCGGCGCTGGCTCGCCGCGCTCTGGCCGCGGTCCTGCGCCTCGGCAACGCCGCCCAGGGCCGCGGCGCCCGAAAGCACAGCAGCCGCCAGGCACGCGCACAGGACGGGATGGACCAGCATTCGCATCGGCATCGCATGGGGGTCGGCCATTGAATAGCCCCTGAACGACATTGGGGAGCGGGCGTAACCTGCGGGCAACACTGGTGTTCCCGCGCCACTGCGCCGCGCGCCGACGCGCGCGCGCTGGTCCCCGTGCATACTGGCGTGCGCACGCCCGATCGGGCATTCTTCGCTCCGCACAGGCGGGCATCGCCCGCACGACGGAGGAGCGCAACCATGGCCGAGCCGACCCCGATCGACCTCCTCGAAGCCGCCATCGCCCGCGTCTGGAACGAGCGCGACGATCAAAGCAGGCTGGCGGCGATTGACGAACTCTACCACCGCGACGCGCGCATCTACGAGCCGGAACGTGCGATCACCGGGCACGCGGAAATATCGGACGTGGTCGCGCATGTGCTCGCCGACATGCCGCCGGGCTTCCGGTTCGAAGTGGTCGGCCACGCGCTTGGCCACCACGGCGTCGCCGTCGCCCGGTGGCGTGGCGGACCTCCGGGAGAAACCACGGTCACCGGCGCGGATGCCGCGCGCATCGTCGACGGAAAGATCCACGAGCACTGGTTCTTCTTCGATCCCGCGACCTGAGGCCGACGCACGGCCGGAAGACCGCGAGCCGCTGCGGCCATTGACCAAGACCGACCACCGAGGCGTGTAGGCTTTCTAGCAAGTGATCCATGTTGTTTTTGGAACACTGTCTCCGCGGTACCTTGGCTGGCTATGGACTATGCTGAACGATTGGCGGGGCTGAGGGCCCTTATCGCAGGCTCGAAGGCTGCGGCCGAAAGAGCGAAGCACGACCTCGCTGATTCGCTTGCGCGGATCGGCGAGGCGGAACGCCTGATCGGCGAGATCGAGGAACTTCAAAGCAAGGGGCTCGATCACACCCCTTAGTATTCGGTTGCGAAAACGGCCGGGGCCTTCAAGCCCCGGCCGCTTCGGATCAATATGCGGAAGCCTGAGCCTGTGTCGAGTTGTGTCCGCCGTTGCGGTACAGGATATCGCGGGCACGCTCTGCGTCGATGCCCGAACCGCCAACGGTCACCACGACGCCGCCATCCTTCATACGGCCGCCATAATAGGACGCATCGTCCTCGCTCACGCCGTGCTTGGTCAGCACTTCGTTGAACGTGCCGGTCAGGGCGCCCAGACCGGCGCCGATCGCCATGGCTTCGGGCACTGCGGATGCCGCGATCGCGCCTGCCGCTGCGAGCGGGCCCACGCCCGGGATCGCGAGTGCCGCCACGCCAAGACCCGCGCCAAGCGCGCCGCCGCCCAGGATGCCACGCAGGACGTTGCGATGGTGCTCGTCGGTGATCTCGCCTTCGCCCGATGTCGCAGTGGTAGTGCCGCCATGGTGCGCGATGATCGACAGGTCGGTGTCGCTTACGCCGGCAGTGCGAAGCTCGGAAACCGCGCGCTCCGCCTCTGCGTGCGAATCAAAAATCGCTGATGCATGAACCATAAGATAAATCCTCTCGGTGCGTCACGTCTGTGACTGCTGCGGCCCGAACAATGCGGAGACGCCCTTCGTTCCCCGGCATTGTGACTTCGGGCGGAGTGGATGGGCGAAACGCAGGCGCGTCGCTCTGCGTGGCGACAATTGGGTGCGGGCCGACTTCCCCTCGCAACCACAGGCACCTGCGCGCCCAACAGCGGCCAGTTGCGGCCATGCGCTTTCGCTGCCACGCTTCGCTGTGATCCGGAGGCCGAACGATGACGCAGCGCAGGCTCGAACCGCGACGACACACCCGCACCCTCGGCCTCGCCGCCGCGATGCTGTGCACCGGATGCGAGGCCGACCGCACGCCGCCACCAACATCCTCGGTCGGCGGCCTGCCGGTCAGCGGCAGCTTCGCCGATGCGCGGCGCGCCGGCTTCACCAACTGCTTCAATCCCGACGCGACGCGGATACGCTGCCGGCGGCATGGCGTGATGCTGGCGGGGCAGGGGCCGTATGAAGCCGCGGTCGATCTGCTCGGAAGCGGTGGGGCCGGGGGCTTCGACGAGATCACCCTTTGGCACGACCGCGATCCCTATGCGGTCTACAAGATCCGCGACGCGCTGAAGGGCAAGGGCTGGCGGTACTGCTTCACCGGCAGCGCGCATATGGGCGACCAGGCCATCTATTCGCGCCCCGACATGCCGGTGATCCTCTCGATGGACCTCAGCTATTGGGGCAAGCGCCGCCTGCGGTTGATCCCGGTGTGGAAACACAAGGAAGCGCGCTGCACGCCGAAATATGATCTAACCTGACCGGCAGCACCACCAGCGGCGGCATGGCCATTGTGGTTGCCGCCTGCGGACCCTAGGTGTCGCGTTCGCGCTGTGCGTCTCGGGTAAACCGTGATGCCGGTTCCCACCGCACGACGCCGCACTCGGCTTTCCAGCACCAGCAAGGTCCCATGGCTGCACCGCTTCTCGCCTTCGAAAATCTCGGCCTCAACCAGGGTGTCCGCTGGCTCTTCCGCGGGCTCAACCTTGCGGTGGGCGAGCGTGACCGGCTGGCGCTGATCGGCCGCAACGGCGCGGGCAAGACCACCTTGCTCAAGCTGATCGCCGGATCGATCGAGGGGGACGAGGGCCGCCGCACCATCCAGCCGGGCACCCAGGTGGTGCTGCTGGAGCAGGAGCCGCGCATGGCCGGCTGCACCACGCTGCGCGACTATGTCCTGTCCGGCGACGACGCGCCCGAGCATTATGAGGCCGAGGCGATTGCCGACCAGCTCGGGATCGACCTGGACCGCGAGGCGGCGACCGCCAGCGGCGGCGAGCGGCGCCGCGCCGCGATCGCCCGCGCGCTGGCGCAGAACCCCGACGTGCTGCTGCTCGACGAGCCCACCAACCATCTCGATCTCGCCGCGATCGAGTGGCTCGAGGATTGGCTCAAGCGCTTCAACGGCGCGTTCATCGTCATCAGCCACGACCGTACCTTCCTCACTCGGCTGACCCGCGCGACCTTGTGGCTCGACCGCGGCACGATCCGCCGCGCCGATGTCGGCTTCGGCGGGTTCGAGGCGTGGACCGAACAGGTCTATGCGGAAGAGGAACGCAACGCCGCCCGGCTCGACGCCAAGCTCAAGCTCGAGGAGCATTGGCTCCAGCGCGGCGTCACCGGCCGCCGCCGCCGCAACCAGGGACGGCTCGAAAAGCTCAAGGAGATGCGCGCCACCCGCGCGGCGATGACCGGGCCGCAGGGCGCCGCAAAGCTCGTGACCTCCGCCGACGACACCAACACCAAGGTGGTGATCGACGCCAAGCACGTCACCAAGTCTTACGGCGACCGGACCATCATCAAGGACTTCACCTTCCGCGTGACCAAGGGCGACCGCATCGGCCTGGTCGGGTCGAACGGCGCGGGCAAGTCGACGCTGCTCAAGCTGCTGACCGGCGAAGTCACTCCCGACGAAGGCAGCGTCCGCCTGTCGCAGACGCTAGACAGCGTCATCATCGACCAGCAGCGCAGCCTGATGTCGCCGGAAAAGACCGTGCGCGACGTGCTCGCCGATGGCGGCGACTGGATCGACGTGCTCGGCGCCCGGAAACACATCCACGGCTATCTCAAGGAGTTCCTGTTCGATCCCAGCCTGACCGAGGCGAAGGTCGGCACGCTCTCGGGCGGCGAGCGCTCGCGGCTGCTGCTGGCGCGTGAATTCGCGCGCCCCTCCAACCTGCTGGTGCTCGACGAGCCGACCAATGATCTCGATCTGGAAACGCTCGATCTGCTCCAGGAAGTGATCGCCGACTATGAAGGCACGGTGCTGATCGTCAGCCACGACCGCGACTTTCTCGATCGCACCGTCACGGTGACGCTCGGCCTGGACGGCTCGGGGCTCGTCGACGTGGTGGTCGGCGGCTATGCCGATTGGGAAGCCAAGCGCCGCCCCAAGACCGAAGGCCGCAAGGCGCCCCGCACCGCGCCGGCGGCCCAGGCCGCGCCACCCAAAAAGGCAGTCAAGCTGACCTACAAGGACCAGCGCGACTACGACCTGCTGCCCAAGCGCATCGAAGAGATCGAGGCCCAGATCGCCCGCGACGAAGCCGCGATGGCCGATCCCGCGCTCTACACTAGGGAGCCGGCCAAGTTCGCCAAGCTGAACGAAGGCATCGCCAAGCTCCGCGCGGAAAAGGACGCCGCCGAACTACGCTGGCTCGAACTCGCCGAACAGGTCGAGGCGCTGGGCTGACGCGGACACGCCGTCATTCGGCCTCGGGCCGGAATTCCGACCTTCGCCACACCCTACGTCATCCCGGCCTTGAGCCGGGATCCCGCTTCTTCTTCTTCTGTGGGGCAAGGCAGCGGGACCCCGGCTCAAGGCCGGGGTGACGACGGGACAGACGCGCGCACCCTTACCCCGCCAGCTCCACCGTGATTCGCGTGCCCTCCGGCCCGCTCTCCGCCCGCAACACGCCGCCGGCCTGGCGCGCGAAGCTTTCGGTCAGCCGCTGGCCCAGCCCGCCCTCGCGCCCCTTGGCCAGCAGTTCGGGCGACGTACCTTGCCCATTGTCGGCCACGGTCAGCCTCCAGCCGCCGTTGGCCACCGCCTCGAACCGCACGCTGATCATCCCAGTGTCGCGGTCGGTAAAGGCGTGCTTGGCGGCGTTGGTCACGAGTTCGTTGACGATCAACCCGATCGACACCGCGCGGTCGCGCGGCAGGGTGGCGGAGTCGAACTTGCAGTCGAGCACGACCGCGCCCTGCAGGAACAGCGCTTCGGACAGCGCCGCGCACAGCTCCTCCAGATAGGCGGCCATGTCGAGCTCGCCCGAGCTGGTGCCGCCGCGATACAAATGCCGGTGTGCGCGGGCGATGCTCTGGACCCGGGCCAGCGCGGTGCCCAGCGCCTCGGCGGTTTCGCTGCTCGCCGCGCGCCGGCGCTGGAGGTCGAGCATCGCCGTCACCAGCGTGAAGTTGTTCTTCACGCGGTGGTCGAACTCTTCGAGGAACAGGTCGCGCTCGGCGATCTCGCGGTCGCGCTCGGCGGTGGCGCGCCGCACTGCTCGGCGGAACAGGTCGGCGATCAGGATCATGATGGCGTAGGCGAGCGCCAGCACCATCAGCCGCGGCGTATCCTCCGGCCGCTTCAGGAAAAAGCTGCCATGGGGCGCCAGCACGAAGTACCAGGTGTGGGTGAGCGAGATGAGCGCGCACAGCATGCCCGATCCCCAGCGTGCGAACAGCGTCGCGACCAGTACGGCGGGATAGCCCAGCGCGAACGGGCCGGCGCCCGGCGCGAACTGGTCGATGCCGGTGCGCAGCAGCATCGCCGCTGCCACGCACAGCAGCGCGAACGCAAGTTGCGTCACCCAGGCCGGCGCGTACGGCGCCAGCCTTTCGGGCAGATCGAGTTCGCCTATTCGCCCCATTTTCTCAGAAAAAGCAGGCGCTTCACTACAGCGTTAGTCAAGCGGAACCATGGCGCAGTTGATCTTGATCAGCCGGTTTCACAGCGACTTGCCGCACCTTCCGGCAACTTCGACGACATATTGCCACGCCACGCGCCCCGAACGGCTCCCCCGCCGCGTCGCCCACTCCACGGCCTCCTGCGGATCGAAGGGAATAGCATGCCGCTGCGCGTAACTTTCGACAACTTCCAGATACGTCTCCTGATTCATCGCGTGAAATCCCAAACTCAGCCCGAACCGATCCGCCAATGCCAGGCTGTCGTCCACCGAATCGCGCGGATTTATCGCACTCGCCTGCTCCGCCAGATCGCGCGGCATCAGGTGCCGGCGGTTCGACGTGACGATCAGCCGGCTGTTTTCCGGCCGAGCCTCCGCGCCGCCATCCAGCATCGACCGCAACAGCCGCGCCTCGCCCGCGCCTTCGAACCCAAGATCGTCCAGGAAGACCGCGAACCGCCGCTCAATGCTTTCCAGCCTCGCGAACAGCGCGGGCAATGTCTCGAGCTCCGCCGCAGAGACCTCCACAAGCGCTAGCGACCCGCCGCCTGCTTGGATGCTCGCCACAACGCTCTTCACCAGCGCCGACTTACCCGTCCCTCGCGCACCCCACAGCAGCACGTCATGTGCCGCAGCACCCACGTCCAGCCGTGCGAGACTCGCACGCAACGCGTCGCGCTGGCGCTCCAGTCCGCGCAGCATGTCCAGCGGCAGCGGGCGAAACGCACGCGTAGCGAGCAGCGTCGCACCCTTCCAGACATAGGCCGGGTGGATGCGGGCATCGGCGTCGGCCTGCGGCGCCGGTGCAAGCCGCTCCAGTGCTTCGGCAATGCGAGTCAGACTATCGAAATTCATCCGGTGCGCTTACCGCAAGCGATCACAGGCGGAAATGCAGACTCGATCAGCGCAGGCGCGCAAGCAGTGCAGTCGCCTCCGCACGCTGCGTGAAGCGCGGATCGGCTAGCGCAGCCGTTGCGAGGCTCGCTGCGCCTGGGCGATTTCCGAGTTCCGCATAAACCTGCGCAAGCCGCCAACGCGGCTCCGGTTGATCAGGCGCGAGGCGGATCGCCTTCCGCATCATCTCCGCGGCGTGCGGCAGGTCGCCGTTCTGGTACAAGACCCAACCATATGCATTCGCCGTCATCGGGCTGGCGGGCGCGAGTGCATAAGCGGCTTCTGCGAACTCCTCTGCGGTGTCCGACGCCCCGGCGCCGGAATAAGCGAGCGCAAGATCTGCGTTGAGCGCCGCGTCGCCATCGCCGATCTGGAAGCGTACTTGCTCCAAGCTATCGATCGCTGCATCAAATTCTCCAGCGGCGAGTTGGGCGCGCGCCGACAGGCGCAACGCCGTCGCATCCATCGGATTTTGCGACAAGAACAGTGCCAGCACGTTCGCTGCTTCCTCGTTCTTGCCGGTAGCCTCAAGCGCTTCGACAAGTCGCAGCATGGTCGGTCCATCGAAACGCAGATCCGCGGCGTGCTTGTAGACCGGCACGGCGTCTGCCGCGCTCCCCCCCAGCATCAGCGCATCGCCCAAGAGCATCTGCGCAGTGGGCACGTTCGCGTTCCGCGCCGCGATACCCTGCGCCCTGCGCAGGCCCGCAGCGAAGTCGCCTTTTGCGTACAGCCCACGAAGCAGCGGTAGCTGGGCACCAGGGTCATCTGGATGCTCATCGGCTTGCGCTGTAAGCGTGTCGATGCTGTCCATCGGGCTGAACACGGCATCATCGCGCGAGATTGACTGCGTGCTGCGGTCGATCAGGCCTGCCGCCTTATCTCGGTCGCCAAGCCGTTCAATGCCCCGCGCCGCGAGAAGCAGCGTGTAGCTGTCTGCATCGCTGCGCGTCACCGTTCCTTGAAGCAGATCCATAGCCGCCGGAGCAAGGTCGCGGCGCAACATTGCGCCAGCCAATAGTCGACGTCCGGCGATGTTCATAGGTTGGACGTCGACCAGCGCCTTCAGCTTTGCGATCGCCTGTTCATAGTCTCCGGCCTGCAGATCGAGCACGCCTTTCATGAGCAGCATGCCGGGCACGCTGTCGATCGCGCCGCCGGTTTTCGCCAGCAAGCTGCGGGCAAGCTCGAGATTGCCTGCGCGTGCTGCCACTACCGACTGAAGATAGAAGGCCTGAGGACTCGCAGGGCGTACTGCGAGGGCCCGGCGGGTTATGGCGAGGGCATCGATAGACCGGCCGGCGTCGCCAAGTGTCGCTGCGTACTCGATCAGCGTCGCATGATCGCGTGGATCGCGTTTGAGCGCCGCCTCGAACCAGGGAAGCGCGGCGAGGAGGCCGTACTGGTTTCGGATCAATTCGCCGCGCAACCTGAGCGCTTCCAAGTGGCCACGATCGAGCGCAAGTGCGCGTTGTGCCGCTAGGTTCGCACCCGCTACGTCGCCGGCGCTGAGTCTGAACCTGCCGATTTCGGACCAGGTGTCGGGGTCTAGCGGAGCGAGGCGTGCAGACTGGTCGAACAGGGAGGCGGCTTTCGCCCACTCGCCACGGGCACTCAGCGCGTGCGCCTGGATGCGCAGCGCATAGGCGCGAAACGGTGGTGCAGTGCGTGCGGCTTCGGTGAACGCCTTACCCTCATCGCCTTGCAGCAGAAAGGCATGCGCGCGTAGCTGGGGCATCAGCTTGGCGTCACCGCCAGCCTCGATCGAGCGCCTAAGTTCCGCCTCGGCGCCAATGCCGTCGCCCAATGCCAGCATCGCTTTCGCCAGCGCTAGATGTGCTTCGGCGTTTCCTGCGCCGCCACGGATGGCAGTCAGTGCCCACTCGCGAGCATCGCTGGCGTTGTGCTCTTTCAACGCGGCTGCGCTGCGTGCGGTCGCTTGACGTGCCTCCGTGCCACTTTTGCTCGGGCCGAACTGCGTCCAGATGGCAAACGCGGCCACAAGCGCGCCGATCGTCAGAAGCACGACGATCAAGCGGCGCAAGAAGCTCATGTCGGCTCTGCTGCGTCTAGGGCTGGAGATCATAAGCCTTCATCAAATCATACAAGGTCGGGCGGCTGATCCCTAAGAGCCGTGCCGTGCCCGAAATATTGCCATCGGCGCGTGCCAAGGCGTGTCTGATCGCCTTGCGGTCCGCGTGTTCGCGTGCTGCCTTGAGATTGATAGGCTGGCCATGATCCGGGGCGGCGAGATCAAGGTCGAGGGCAGATACCATCTTGCCATCGGCCATGATCACCGCGCGCTTAACCCGATTTTCCAACTCGCGCACATTTCCCGGCCACTGCCACGCGTCTATTGCAGCGAGCGCGTCGGGTGCGAAGCCACGAACACCAGGGTTCATCGTCTGGGCATGCTTCTGGAGGAAATGACGGGCGAGCAACCCAGGGTCTCCCGCGCGCTCATGAAGGGCGGGTATGCGGACCACGATCTCCGCCAGACGATAGTAGAGGTCTTCGCGGAACCGGCCGTTGGCGATCATGTCTTCAAGGTTCTGATGCGTCGCGCAGACGATGCGGGTATCGACCGGGATCGGCTTGCGGCCGCCGACACGCTCAACGACGCGCTCCTGCAAGAAGCGCAGAAGTTTCACCTGGAGCGGCAGCGGGATGTCCCCGACCTCGTCGAGAAACAGGGTGCCTCTGTCTGCCAGCTCGATCTTGCCTTCGGTCGTTTTTACTGCGCCGGTGAAGGCGCCCTTTTCATGGCCGAACAGTTCGGATTCGAGGAGCGTTTCGGGAATGGCAGCGCAGTTGATCGCTACGAAGTTACCCTTGCGGCGGCTGGCGTCATGCAGCCCACGGGCCAGCAGTTCCTTGCCCGTGCCGCTGGCGCCTAGCAGCATCACCGATACGTCCGCATTCGCCACGCGCTCGACTGTGCGCATGACCTTCAGCATCTCCGGCGCACCGGTGACGATGCCGCCAAGCCCGGCGCCGAGCCCCGCCCATTCCGAGAGGCGCCGGTTCTCCTGTTCGAGCCCATGGACGTGGAAGGCGCGCGCGACGATCAGGCCCAGCGCATCGATATCGATCGGCTTCTGGTAGAAGTCCCAGGCGCCCAGCGCGATCGCCTTGAGCATCGACTCGTGCGCACCGTGACCCGAAGCGACGATGACCTTGGTGTCGGGGCGGAGCTGCAAGATCGCTTCCAGCGTCGCAAAGCCCTCTTCCGTGCCATCGGGATCCGGCGGAAGACCAAGGTCCAGCGTGACGACCTGAGGCTCTTCCGCGCGAATGCGCGTGATGGCTTCCTCGCGCGTGGCCGCACAGCTGATGTCATAGCCTTCATACGCCCAGCGTAGCTGGCGCTGCAGGCCGAGATCGTCCTCCACGATCAGCAGTCGCTTATCCTGGCTCATGCTGCCTGTTCCATCTGTGCAGCCGATGTCTGCGCGCCCCTGAGTTTCACTCGAAATCGACTCCCCACACCCTCGCGCGACGTCACTTCCAATGTTGCCCCCATCGCCGCCGCAAGTTGCCTAGCCTCGAAGGCGCCGATGCCGAAGCCGCCGGATTTCGACGATACGAACGGTTTGAAGAGCCGGTCGCGAATGAAGCCTTGCGACATTCCACAGCCTTCATCGATGACATCGATGACGACGCTGCCGCTCTCCGTGCCGATGGCGAGCGTCACCGGATCGGTCGGGGCGCTGGCTTCGATGGCATTCTGAAGCAAATGGGCCAGCACCTGTTCAAGGCTCATCGGGTCCGCGATAGCCACTGCAGCAGGTGCCGCGACGATCGCAACGGGGTGCTGGCCCTTGCGACGGCTTGCTACGCGCTCGACCAGAGGCACGACGTCCACCGGCTGCGGCGGCTCCGTCCTGCTGCGATGATGCTGGGAGAGCCGCGCCAGCAAAGCGTTCATGCGCTCCGCCGACTCCTGAAGCGTCGCAATCATGTCCGCGCGGAACTCGGGTTTGTCGGCGTGCCGCTCGGCGTTGCGCGCGGTTAGCGTCAACTGGCTGACCAGATTCTTGATGTCGTGCAGGATGAACGCGAATCGCCGATTGAACTCGTCGAAGCGTTGCGCTTCTGCCAACGCTTCCTGCGCACGTGCTTCAGCCAAATAGCTCGCTACCTGGCGCCCCGCGACTTTCAGCAGATCAAGGTCTTCCCAGTCCAAGGCGCGGGGAAGGGGCGGACGGGCGAGAAGGATGGCGCCAGCGAGCTGCCCCAGGTGCGGCAGGGGCACGAGCACCCAGGCATTGGCCGAAGCGAGCAGCCAATGCGGGACGGCTTGTGCATCTGCGCTGCCCTCGCCGCTGATCCGCAGCGCATCCAGATCCACGATACGACCGGTATGCTGGAGATGGTGAACAAGCGTCCCGTCGTCGTCCCCGGGGATCACGTCTTGATCCCAGTTCCACGAAGACGCTGGTACAAGCGTGCCGCCATCCGGAACGAGAAGCAGCCCTGCCGGCGAATCGGTCAGATCCGCCAGCGCCTTGACGATGCGTTCCTCAAGGGGTGCGGCTTCGGAGGAGCCGAGCGTGTCGGTAAAGCGCATCCACTCGCTGCGATAATCATAACGATGGCGGAAGAAGTGCTTTGCCAGCTTCACCTTGATCCAGGCACGCAGCCAGCTGTTCGATACCAGCGTCAGGATGGCGGCGGTCGAGCCCAATACGAATGCAGTTTGAAGGATGCGCGCGTGACTTCCGCCTACCGTTGCGATCGCACTCGTCGCCAGCGCCAGGAACAGCAGATATCCGCCGATGGCGACCAATGAGAGCGACTGATAGGCAACGGTGCGCGACACTTGCACGCCCCATTCTCCCTTTCGCTGCAGCCCGGTGCCCATAGCCGCTGCCACCGCCATCATAGCGACGCCCCGCACCGCAACCGGCTCCATCCGCCAGGTGCCGCCAAGATACGCGGTGCCGAACAGGATCGTGTCGGCCGCCCAAATCCCGCCGATCGCGAGAACGATCATGCGCTTGCCGGCGCGGGGCAGCAGCGCGGCGAACAATGCATTGAGAAGCACGAGCGCAGCGACCGCAGCAAGCAACTGGAGCAGGATGGCGGTGTTCTCGAACTTCCCGTCGGCAACGCCCCCGGCGACCTCATTCGCGACGCGGGCACCCAGATTGGCCAGGATCACCAATCCCACGACTCCGTAGACAGTGCCGAGCGCTACCGGCGGACGGACGTTGCCGTCGCGGCGGTGAATGATCAGCATCGCGAACAGCCACGCCAGGTTCCGCAACGCTTCGACCATCTGAGTCACGAAATCGCCGCTGCCGATCCCGGCAACCGCCAGCGCCCAAAGTGCAGTGATCGCAAAGGCGGCGGCAAGTGGAGCCCGAGGAAGCCCATGCTCCTTGGAGCGTATGGTCCAGAAGGCCAGACCTCCGAACAACAGCGCAGTGAGCGCGTGCGTCCAGACGATGATGGTCAGTGTCATCAGCGCGCGCCCTCGGGAAATAGGATCACGCGGATCGTCTGCAGCAGGATCAAAATGTCGAGAAAAGGCGAGTAGTTCTTCGCATAGAACAGGTCGTATTCAAGCTTCTGCCGCGCATCGTCGATCGAAGCGCCATAGGGATAATTGATTTGTGCCCAGCCGGTGATCCCCGGCTTCACCATGTGACGTTCGGCATAAAAGGGCAGCCTTTGATCCAGGTCGTCGACGAATTGGGGACGCTCCGGACGGGGCCCGACGAAGCTCATCTCACCCTTCAGCACGCTCCAGCATTGCGGGAGTTCGTCGATGCGGAGCTTCCGGATGAGGCGCCCTATCCGAGTGACCCGCGGATCGTCCTTTTCAGCCCACACAGCGATCCCCGGCACTTCGGCGTCCTGCCGCATGGAGCGGAGCTTCACGACGTCGAACCCCTGGCCGTAAAGGCCTACCCGGCGCTGCCGGTAGAAGGCCGGGCCCCGGCTTTCGAGCTTTACCAGGATGGCGGTAACCAGGATCAACGGCAGCGTGATTGCGAGAAGGATTACGCTCGCGCCGATGTCGAAGAGCCGCTTGAAAGCGCTCGACACCATCCGGCCCGAGGAGAACCCGTCCGAGAAGATCAGCCAGCTCGGACTGACGCTGTCCAGATCGACTCGTCCAGTCTCCCGCTCCAGGAAGGTCGAAATCTCGTTGACGTGAACGCCGGTTGTCTTGACCCGCAGCAAGTCCTTGAGCGGCAGCGCATTGCGGCGTTCCTCGAGCGCCAATACGACTTCGCTGGCGTTGAGAAGCACGACATGGTCCGCGAGATTGTAGATCGCGTCTCTGGCAATCGCCTCGGGGATCACACGATTGGCTTCGCTCATCGCGACATAGCCGACCACCGCAAAGCCCGCTCCGGGAAGCTTGGACAATGCCTTCAGCCGTGCCGCGCGAGGACCTGCACCCAAGACTACGATCCTGCGTTTGAACACTTGGCCACCAAGCGTCTTGCCGAGCAGCAACCGGATGAGCAGCAACAGCACCAGCGTGGTTGCCATCGCGTAGAGAAGGTTGGAGCGCCAAAAGCTCAGCTGGGGGATCGCGAAGTAAATCGCGCTCAACCCGATCACGCCGAGCGAAACCGCTACGAGCAGCCGCGCCGTCGCATAGCGGATCGACTGGAGGCTTTCGGCGCCATAAACGCCGACTGCGATCATCGCGAGTTCGATGAACAGCGCGAAGGCGACGAGTTGCGGGAGCCGCTCGACCATCGGTCCTGGAACAAGGCCGGCCTGGTGGGCGCGCATCAGCCAGCCGATTTCGCCCGCCGCCAGCAGAAGGACAAGGTCCATCAAGCCGAGCAGCAGCACGGCATTGGGCACGTAATGCTTGAATAGGCGGATCATGACAGCTTGGGGATAGCGGCGAAGTGTAAACAAAACCGACATCACCGAAAGCAGGTGAAATCTGTCGCCTCCTCAGCAACCGTTTCGTTTCCGCATCGTTTGATCCGCGGATCAGCCTATATCGACGGCTGAAAAGGAGCCTTAGCGTCATGCCGGAATCGAAGCCCATCATTCCCGTCATTCTGTCGGGTGGATCGGGCACGCGCCTGTGGCCGATGTCGCGGCCCGAGAAGCCGAAGCAGTTGCTCTCGCTGACCGACGAATTGACCATGCTCCAGCTGACGGCGCAGCGTGCTTCGGGCGAGCAGTTCGCCAAGCCGATCGTCGTCGCCAATGCCTTTCATGCCGACCTGGTCGAAGAACAGCTGGGCGAAGTGGAATCGGCGGCACAGGCGCTGATCCTCGAGCCCATCGGGCGCAATACCGCGCCAGCCATCGCCCTGGCTGCGATTGCGGCGGGTGGTGGCAGCGATCCGGTGCTGATCATGCCATCCGACCACGTCATCGCCGATGTCGAGAGCTTCCATGCTGCGATCCAGGCGGCCTTGCCACTGGTAAACGACGGATGGCTGGTCACCTTCGGCATCGCCCCGGATGCCCCGGAGACGGGCTATGGGTGGATCAAGGTCGGCGAGAAGCTGGCAGAGGGCGTGCACCGTGTGGCGCGGTTCGTGGAGAAACCGCCCCGCGACAAGGCGGAGGCGATGCTGGCCTCGGGCGATCACGCCTGGAACGGCGGCATCTTCCTGTTCCGGGCCGACATGTATCTGGGCGCACTCAGCGTGTACGCACCGGAGATGCTGGTCGCGGCGCAGCAGTCCATGGACCGCGCCAGGCGGGAAGGGCCGAGGATCTGGCCCGATGCCGAGTCCTTTGCCGCGTGCCCGTCCGACTCGATCGACTATGCAGTGATGGAAAAGGCGCCGCGCGTTGCGGTGGTTCCGGTGTCGATGGGGTGGAGCGATGTCGGCAGCTGGGACGCGCTGCACGCGGTCAGCAACCCCGACGCCGGCGGCAACGTAGTGCGCGGCGATGTGGTCGCGATCGATGCGCATAACTGCCTGGTGCAGAGCGAACCCGGCAAGCGCGTCGCCTTGGTAGGCGTGAAGGACCTCATCGTCGTGGTGTCGGGAGCCGACGTGCTGGTGCTGCCGCGCGGGCGGAGCCAGGAAGTGAAGAAGCTCATCGAGGCGATGAAGGACAGTTGATGCACGGGCGTGTGCGGCGAAAGGCTGCGCTCGCGGCGCTCATGCATGTTCCGCCTCCGCCGGCGGAGGAACGCTGTGCCCTTTGCCAGCGGATGCTTGGCCGGCGCGTAGAATGGCACCACGTCGTGCCGAAGAGTGAAGGCGGACGCGCGACCGTTCCGGTGCATCCGATCTGTCACCGCACGATCCATGCGACCGTTTCGAACGTCGACCTGGCGCGGGTGTACCCGACCATCGAGGCGCTGCTGGAGCGGGAGGATATCCGGCGCTTCCTCAGCTGGGTTGATGACAAGCCACCCGATTTCCACGCGCCGACGCGGCGGAAGTCGGGCTGATCCCGGCCTCAGGCGAGCAGCGCTTCCGCCTGGTCGAGCGTATCCTTGAAGCTGGCTACCAGTGCCTGATATGGCGCGGGGCTGGTCATATTGAGACCGGCGCGCTTGAGGATGTCGACCGGGTAATCCGATCCGCCGGCCTTCAGCACCGACAGGTAATTGTCGCGCTCGCGCGTGCCGCCCTTCAGGATCGCCTGCGCGAAGTAGGTCGCCGCCGAAATGCAGGTGGCATATTGAAAGACGTAGAACGCGTTGTAGAAGTGCGGGATGAACGCCCATTCGTTGGCATAGGACGGCTCGAACTTCATGGCGGGCCCATGATAGCGCTTCAAGAGGTCGCCATAGATGCTGGTGAACTTGGCGCCCGACAGGCCTTCGCCGGCTTCGGCCATGTCATGGGCTTTCAATTCGAATTCGGCGAACATGGTTTGGCGGAAGAAGGTGCCGCGGAAATTCTCCATCTGCTGGCCGAGGTAGAAGAGTTTCTCTTCCTTGCTCTTGGCTTGCTTGAGCATATGGGCGACCAGCAGCTGCTCATTGAGAGTGGAGGCGATCTCGGCAAGGAAGATCGGGTAGTCGGCTTTTTCGAACGGCTGCGCGGTGTTCGAGAGCAGCGAGTGGAGCGCGTGGCCCCATTCGTGCGCATAGGTGCTCAGCCCGTCATATTTCTCCGACAGATTGAGCAGAAGATACGGGTGCACGTCGAACGCGCCGGGGTTCATGTAAGCGCCCGGGCGCTTGCCGGGGCGGGGGAACGGATCCATCCATTTGGCCGCCGTCGCTTTGGCGATGCGCGCCTGATAGTCGGGGCCGAGTGGCTTCACCGCTTCAAGCGTGGTGGCGCGCATCTGATCCAGCGTGAACGGGCGGTCGAGCGACACGAGCGGGGGATAGATGTCCCAATAGCCGAGGTCGGAAAGCTTGAGCATGCGCCGGCGCAAGTCGAAATAGCGGTGGAGCTGCGGCAGGCCCTTGTTCGCCTCGGCTACAAGCGTCCGATATACGCCCTCGGGCACATTGTTGCCTGACAGCGCCGCCGCCAGCGCGCTCGGGTACTTTCGCGCTTTGGCGTGGAAGATGTCACCCTTTATCTGGCCGTTATAGGTGGCGCCGAAGGAGTTCTGGAACTTGCCATGAGCGGCCCAGAATGCGTCAAACACGGCCTTCCTGTCGGCGCGGTTCGGAGCATCGCGATTAAGGGTGTAACCTTGGCTGTCGAGACGAACTTCCTGCCCGGTCGACAGAGTGATCGTCGGCCACGGGATATCCGAGGAGCGCAGCTGGCCTGACACTTCGTCGGGCGTCTGCAGCGCCGAGCCCGCACTGGCGAGGATCGCCTCGCCCTCGGGTGACAGGGTGTGTTCGGCCTGGCGGATGGTGTTGGCGAGATAGAAGTCGAAGCGTGTCTTCAGCGTCTGATTTGCGGCGATGAAGCCGTCGAGCTTGGGCTTGCCGATGGTGAGCAGTTCGGGCGAGAACCAGGCGGTGGACTCGCCGAATGCAGTGTAGAGATCCGTCGCCTGTGCCTGCTTCTCCTGATAGGCGGCGACGCGGACATCCTCGTCGCCCTTCAGGCTGACATAGGTGTATATCCGCGCGATCGTGCGGCCGAGATCGGATTGCAGGACGAGCGCCTGCGCTAGGGTATCGGCGCTTTCGCTCAGACGGCCTTTATACTTGGCAAGGCCGGGCAGGGCCGCCAGCGCCTGCTTGCGCGCCTGATCCCAGGCTGCATCGCTGGGATAGAGCTCGCTCAGGTCCCAGGCTGCCCCAGGCGTTGCGCCGGACTGCGCCCAGGCAGGCGCGGCGGAGGCGAGAGTGGCGAGCGCGGCGGCGGTCAACGCTTCGCGGCGGGAGAGTTCGGGCATCATGGTTCCTCGGCGGCGCACGCGAAGCGGTGCGTATTGGCAGCCAATGTGTCTCGTGTTCCCCGGCAAGGGAAGTGCTTTGTTCTGGTAGAGCACCTCGTTGCAGCCAAAAAGAAAGGGCTGGGGATCTCTCCCCAGCCCTTCCGGTTCAGCAAACAGCTTGGACTTAGAAGTCCATGCCGCCCATGCCGCCGCCCGGCATTGCCGGCATTGCGGGCTTGTCGTCGGGCAGCTCGGCCACGGTTGCTTCCGTGGTGATGAGCAGGCCGGCGACCGAGGCCGCGTTCTGGAGCGCGGTGCGGACGACCTTGGTCGGGTCGATCACGCCGGCGGTCACCAGGTTCTCATAGGTGTCGGTCGCAGCGTTGAAGCCGAACGACGTGTCGGTCTGATCGAGCAGCTTGCCCGAGACGACCGCGCCGTCATGGCCGGCATTCTGTGCGATCTGGCGAACCAGCGAGGTCAGCGACTTGCGAACAATGTCGATGCCGCGGGTCTGGTCTTCGTTGGCGCCCTTGGTGCCTTCGAGAGCCTTGGTCGCGTACAGCAGCGCGGTGCCGCCGCCGGGGACGATGCCTTCTTCGACAGCTGCGCGGGTTGCGTGCAGCGCGTCGTCGACGCGGTCCTTGCGCTCCTTGACTTCGACTTCCGAAGCACCGCCGACCTTGATCACGGCAACGCCGCCGGCGAGCTTGGCGAGACGCTCCTGGAGCTTCTCACGGTCGTAATCGCTGGTGGTGATTTCGATCTGCTGGCGGATCGCGTCGGTGCGGCCCTTGATCGCATCGGCTTCACCGGCACCATCGACGATGATGGTGTTGTCCTTGTCGATCGTGACGCGCTTTGCGGTGCCGAGCATGCCGAGCGTGACGGACTCAAGCTTGATGCCGAGGTCTTCCGAGATCACTTCGCCCTTGGTCAGGACGGCGATGTCTTCCAGCATCGCCTTGCGACGATCGCCGAAGCCCGGTGCCTTGACGGCTGCGACCTTCAGGCCGCCGCGCAGCTTGTTGACGACCAGGGTCGCCAGCGCTTCGCCTTCGATGTCCTCGGCGATGATCAGCAGGGGACGCCCCGACTGCACAACCGCCTCGAGGATCGGCAGCATCGCCTGGAGCGACGACAGCTTCTTCTCGTGGATCAGGATGTACGGATCGGCGAGTTCGACCTGCATCTTTTCCGGGTTGGTGATGAAGTACGGGCTCAGGTAGCCGCGGTCGAACTGCATGCCTTCGACGACGTCGAGCTCGAACTCGAGACCCTTGGCTTCCTCGACGGTGATCACGCCTTCCTTGCCGACCTTCTCCATCGCTTCCGCGATCTTCTCGCCGACTTCCTTGTCGCCGTTCGCGGAGATGATGCCGACCTGGGCGACTTCCTGCGAGCCCGAAACCGGCTTGGAGCGCGACTTGAGGTCCGCGACGACGTTGGCGACGGCGAGATCGATGCCGCGCTTGAGGTCCATCGGGTTCATGCCGGCGGCAACCGACTTCATGCCTTCGCGCACGATCGCCTGAGCGAGCACGGTGGCCGTGGTGGTGCCGTCACCGGCGATGTCGTTGGTCTTCGAGGCCACTTCGCGCACCATCTGGGCGCCCATGTTCTCGTACTTGTCCTTGAGCTCGATTTCCTTGGCGACCGACACACCGTCCTTGGTGATGCGGGGCGCGCCGAAGCTCTTTTCGATGACCACGTTGCGGCCCTTCGGCCCCAGGGTCACCTTGACGGTGTCGGCGAGAATGTCGACGCCGCGGAGAATGCGCTCACGCGCGTCGCGGCCGAATTTTACGTCCTTGGCTGCCATGTGACTGCCCTTTCAGTTTGGAAGTTTGCGAAAGTTGTGCGGAAACGAGGTTCAGCCGATGAACCCGAGCCAGTTGGCGTTAGCCAACAATCCCGAGAATATCGCTTTCCTTCATGATCAACAGGTCTTCGCCGTTGACCTTCACCTCGGTGCCCGACCACTTGCCGAACAGGATGCGGTCGCCGGCCTTGACGTCGAGCGGCGAAACCTTGCCGTTCTCGTCCTTGGCGCCAGCGCCGGCGGCGACGACTTCGCCTTC
Source organism: Sphingomonas sp. S2-65 (assembly GCF_021513175.1). Taxonomy (NCBI): domain Bacteria; kingdom Pseudomonadati; phylum Pseudomonadota; class Alphaproteobacteria; order Sphingomonadales; family Sphingomonadaceae; genus Sphingomonas; species Sphingomonas sp. S2-65. Next base: position 2,991,817 of record NZ_CP090953.1, read on the forward strand.
CTGCGGCTTTTCCTGGGCGGTGTCTGGGATGATGATGCCGCCGGCGGTCTTTGCCTCGGCTTCGACGCGGCGAACGAGCACGCGGTCATGCAACGGACGGAAGTTCATTGCGCTGCGATCCTTAAACTAGGGTCTGATAGGGTTTTAGCACTCAAGCTACTCGAGTGCTAACGCTGCTGGAGATGCTGCCGACGGGTCGCTTCGTCAAGGGCCAGCCCGCAAAAATCTCGTACGCGTATTGGCTGTCTAATACAGCCGTTTACTCCGCCCGTGTCCTCCGGTAGCACCGGAGAAATTGCAAGTGGAGCACGGCCAAGTGAAGCTCGTTCGAGGTGCGTGGAAAATTCTCGTCGGGATCAAGGACTTCCTGGTCCTGGTCTTCATGCTGCTGTTCTTCACGGCGTTGTTCGCGGCGCTGTCGCACCGGCCCAACAAGGCGGGGCTCCGCGACGGCGCGCTGGTGATCGCGTTCAACGGGACGCTGAGCGAGCAGCCCGAGGACAATGATCCGCTGGCGAGCGTGACCGGCCGGCGGGCGCTGAAGCAGCTTCGCCTGCGCGACGTGCTGCGCGCACTCGACAGCGCAAAGAGCGATGCGCGCGTGAAGGCCGTGGTGCTCGACCTGGACAGCTTCATGGGCGGCTATCCCGCGGCGGTCGCGGAAGTCGGCGAAGCGGTGCGGCGGGTTCGCGCGACCGGCAAGCCGGTGCTCGCTTATGCCACCGGCTATACCGATGCCGGCTATCTGATCGCCGCCAACGCCAGCGAGGTCTGGCTCAACCCGATGGGCGGCACGCTGTTCGCCGGCCCGGGCGGCCGCCAGCTTTATTATAAGGGGCTGCTCGACAAGCTCGGCGTTACCGCGCACGTCTACAAGGTCGGCAAGTTCAAGTCGGCGGTCGAGCCCTATATCCGCGCCGACATGTCGCCCGAGGCGCGCGAAGCCAATCAGGCGCTGTACGGCGGCATCCTGGCGCAGTGGCAGCAAAACGTCGCGACGGCGCGTCCCAAGGCGCGGATCGCCGACTATCTCACCAAGCCCGACCAGGTGGTGGCGACCACCGGCGGCGACATCGCGCTCGCCAATCTGAACTACGGCCTGGTCGACAAGCTGGGCGACCGTTTGGCGTTCGGCAAGCGCGTGGCGGAGATCGCGGGCAAGCCCACGGGCAAGCCTGCGGGCAATTTCAATGCGATCAAGCTGAGCAACTGGCTCGCCGCGAACCCGCTGCCGACCGGCGGCGAGGCGATCGGCGTGATCACCGTGGCCGGCGAGATCGTCGATGGCGAGGCGGGCCCGGGAAGCGCGGGCGGCGACACCGTGAGCGGGCTGCTGCTCAAGGGACTGGCCGAGAAGAAGCTGAAGGCGCTGGTGGTGCGGATCGATTCGCCGGGCGGCTCCGCGCTCGCGTCCGAGCAGATCCGCCAGGCGGTCCTCCAGGCCAAGGCGCAAGGGCTGCCGGTGGTGGTGTCGATGGGCAGCCTGGCGGCGAGCGGCGGCTATTGGGTGGCGACCGCAGGCGATGTGATCTTTGCCGAGCCGAACACCATTACCGGGTCGATCGGCATCTTCGGGATCATCCCGACCTTCGAGAACACGCTCGCCAAGATCGGCGTGACCACCGATGGGGTACAGACCACGCCGATGACCGGGCAGCCCGACGTGACCGGCGGCACCAACGAAGTGACCGACCGCGTGCTGCAGGCGGGGATCTCCAACGGCTATGCGCGCTTCATCCAGCGCGTGTCGGAATCGCGCAAGCTGCCGCCGCAGCGAGTGGACGAGATCGGCCAAGGCCGGGTGTGGATCGGCGGCGTGGCGCACCAGCTGCGGCTGGTCGACCGGTTCGGCGGGCTGCAGGCGGCGATCGACGAAGCCGCCAAGCGGGCGAATCTGGACCCGGCCAAGGTGCATGCCACCTATCTGGAGAAGGAACCGAGCAGCTGGATCGCGTTCGCCAACGCATTCGCCGAGGACGATTCGGACGATGATTGGGCCGAGCAGCCCGCCGGCGCCGATCTGTACGCCCGCATCGCGCTGGAGCGGCGCGGGCTGGTCGGCCAGGCGCTGGGCGACGCACGCCGGCTGAGCGCAGGCGGATCGGTGCAGGCGCGCTGCCTGGAATGCGGAGGCTTCGGCCCCGCGGGCGGACGGGCTGGCGACCAGAACCTGTTCGACCTGGTCATGGCGCGGTTCGGCCTGTGATCGCGATCCGGCCCGCGCAGCCCCAGGATGCTGCCTCGATCGCCGCGATCTACGCCCCGCATGTGCTGACCGGCACCGTGTCGTTCGAGACCGATCCGCCCGACGCGCGCGCGATGCGGGCGCGGATGGCGGCCAGCGACGGGCTGTATCCCTGGCTGGTGGTGACCAACGGCGACCCGGAAGGCGGCGTGATCGGCTATGCCTATGCCACGCGTTTTCGCGACCGGCCGGCATATCACTATGTGGTCGAGACTTCGATCTACATGACCGATGCGTCGCGCGGACAGGGCGCGGGGCGGCTGCTGTACGAGGCGTTGATCGACACGCTGCGGGCGCAAGGGTTCGTCCAGGCGATCGGCGCGATCGCGCTGCCCAACGACCATTCGATCAAGCTGCACGAAGCGGTCGGGTTCAGGCGCGCCGGGGTGTACCGCGAGGTCGGGTACAAGCATGGCCAGTGGATCGATGTCGGGATCTGGCAGTGTGAGCTCAACGAACCGCGCGTGCCGCCGGTGGAGCCGAAGCGGTTCGCCGATGTGGGGGTGGTGCGGGGCTGACTCCGATGCCGCGCTGATCGGCGATGCTTGCCTCAATCCTCCCCTGCAAGGGGAGGGGGACCGCCAGCGTAGCTGGTGGTGGAGGGGTGTCCCCTTTCCGGTAGCGGGATACCCCTCCGTCACGCTGCGCGTGCCACCTCCCCTTGCAGGGGAGGATTTTTCCGCCTGCGGTGCTTGCCGCAAACGACATCGCTCGTGGTGATCCCCCTCCACCATGCTTCGCATGGTCCCCCTTCCCCGTGCCGGGGAGGATTTGGGAGGGTCGGGTTAGTTCAGGGTCAGGCTGGGCTTGCACGGTGACCATGCGGGTTGCGGGTGCCTGGGCTGCTTCGACGGCGCGCACGGTAGCCATGCGGTTATGCGGCAGGTCGGCATTGGGGAGCAGCGTGGCAGCCACCGGCCGGGACTTGGCGGCGGGACGGTTGGACCCGGCCATCACGGCGAAGCGCGGGTCGGCGGCGGCGTTTCCAGCGACAGGTCGTCGAGGGTGGAAGCCTGGAACACGCGGCGGGCGACGGTCTCGCGGTCGCGCTCGAGCTTGGCTTCGAGCTTGTCGAGCTCGGCGGGATTGATGCCGTGGGTGGCATGGCGCGGCGCTTGCCAGTTTGAACGCGGCCAGAGGCCCAGCAAATCCTCCCCGGAACGGGGAGGGGGACCGCTCGCGCGAGCGAGTGGTGGAGGGGGCTTGCCTCTAAGGACATCGCCCGTGGTGAAACCCCTCCACCATGCTTCGCATGGTCCCCCTCCCCGTGCCGGGGAGGATTTGGGAGGGTCGGTTAGTTGAGGGTCAGGCTGGGCTGCACGGTGACCATGCGGGTTGCGGGTGCCTGGGCTGCTTCAACGGCGCGCACGGTAGCCATACGGTTGTGCGGCAGGTCGGCATTGGGGAGCAGCGTGGCAGCCACCGGCCGGGACTTGGCGGCGGAACGGTTGGACCCGGCCATCACGGCAAAGCGGGGGTCGGCGGCGGCGATCTCGGCGATGGTCTTGGCGGCGCGCTTGGTGATCTGGCGCACGCGCTCCTTGGTGACGCCGGTTTCCAGCGACAGATCGTCGAGGGTGGAAGCCTGGAACACGCGGCGGGCGACGATCTCGCGGTCGCGCTCGAGCTTGGCTTCGAGCTTGTCGAGTTCGGCGGGGTCGATGCCGTGGGTGGCGGTCTTGAGGCGCGGGCCTTCGCGGCGCAGCGCGGCTTCCTGGCGCTTGGGACGGGGACGGCGGGCGAGCGCTTCGATGCCGACCTTGCGCAGATGATCGACATAGGCGTCGATCAGCGACGAGATGGCGCCGTCGGCGAGATAGTCCGAGGCGGCGGCTTCGGTGCGCTCGAGGGCATAGTCGTCGGCGATCATCGATTCGGGCGAGATTTCCTCGCCGTCGGGGCCGGTGGCGAGCGCGCTGAGCGACACAGTGGTCGCCTCGACCTTCTTGGCGGAAGGTCGCTGATCGGTCATCAGGCGGAAGCGCAGGCTCTGGAGCTCGCCGCGGATCTGCCAGTTCACGAAAGTGGTGAACTGCGCCTTGGCGGGGTCATAGGCTTCGATCGCGCGGTGGACGGCGATGGCGCAGCACTGCTCGGCATCGTCGAAATGCGCGACCAGGCCGTACTGGCGGACGAAGTGGCGGATGCGCGGGGCGATCAGCTTGAGGATCTGGGCGAAGGCACGGTCGACGGTGACGCGCTGGCGGTTGGTGCGCGGCGCATCCTTGGGCGTGTTCTCGAGAACGACGGCAACAGCGGCCTCGAGCGCGATCGTGGTCTTCGACATGATGTGATCCCCTGTTTCATCGTGCGGCGAGCCGCGCTGATGGAGGACCTATGAACGCTCGCCGGGAGCCGGCCTATTCGCTGCAACTCCTTACGGGGACTCTCCCTACGGGGGATTCCCGGGATGGGCCCGGCAAGGTTTCGTTAAAGCTTTCGCCCTCAGCGCCGCCCGCGATAGGCAGGCAGGCCAAGCTTCCATTTGATCGCGGCGGCACGCAGGCCGAAGCCCGCAGCTGCGGCGATCAGCCCGGCGGGAAGCGACGGCAGCCCGGCCAGGCTCATAGTTACATATAGAGCGGAAGTGAGCGCGGCGGCGGTTACGTACAGCTCCGGACGCATCAAAATCGACGGCTCGCCGACCAGTATGTCGCGGATGATGCCGCCGACACAGGCGGTGACCACCCCCATGAACGCCGCGGGCACGGGCGGAATGCCATAGCCGAGCGACTTGGCCGCGCCGAACGCGGCATAGGCGGCGAGCCCGAAGGCATCGAGCCAGGCGAAGCTGCGGTCGCTCCACCAATGTTCCGGCGTGAGCCAGATCAGCACGGCGACCGACAGGCAGATCGTCGCGACGCTGGCATCATGCACCCAGAATACCGGCGCGCCGATCAACAGATCGCGCACCGTGCCGCCGCCGACGCCGGTTATCAGCGCGAAAAAGGCGGCGGTGACGAAGGTCTGCGCGCGCCGGGTCGCCGACAGGGCGCCGGTGGCGGCGAACACGGCGATGCCGAACAGGTCGAGCCAGGGGAGGATGGGGCCGATCTGGGTGGTGACTTCGACTTGCATGCGCCGCTTTTCCCGTGTGCGCGCGGACAGGTCAAACCGGTACTGGCGATGGCGGGGCCGCTGCGGCATTAGGAGCCGCCCACTCACTGGACATTATGTGCTTATGCAACGCACCGAACCTCCGCTGATCGTCGTTGCCGTGCTGCTGGCGGCGCTGGCCGGCTATGTCGACGCGATCGCCTTCACCAGCCTGGGCGGGTTCTTCGCGTCGTTCATGAGCGGCAATTCGACTCGGCTCGGCATCGGTTTGGGCAGCGGCGATGCCTATGCCGCGAAGATGGCGGGCGGGCTGATCCTGAGCTTCGTGAGCGGCGTGATCGCGGCGAGCGTGATCGCGCGGGCAACCGGCGCGCGGGCGCGCGGCGCGGTGATGGCGGCGGTGACGCTGCTGCTGTTGGCGGCGGCCATCGTGGCGGCGGTGATCCCCGGCCCGGCGGTGCTGTTGCTGCTCGCCTGCGCGATGGGCGTGGAAAACGGCGTGTTCACGCGCGACGGCGAGGTGTCGATCGGGCTGACCTACATGACCGGATCGCTGGTGCGGATGGGGCAGAAGCTGGGCGGCGCGCTGATGGGCGATGCCGACCGTTGGGGCTGGGTGCCCTATCTGACGCTGTGGATCGGCTTCGTGGCCGGAGCGGTCTCGGGCGCTGCGAGCCAGTGGCGCTGGGAATGGGATGCCTTGTGGCTCGCCGTTCTGCTGGCGGCGGCAATCACCATCGTGCTGGTGCGGCTCGAGCGGCGGGCGTAGCGGGGGGTCTTCGCGGCCAGTTACACCATGTCATCCCGGCCTTGAGCCGGGATCCCGCTTCTTCTCCCGGATCCAGGTAGCGGGACCCCGGCTCAAGGCCGGGGTGACAGAGGAACGGTTTGAGCGGGCTCAGACGTGGATCGGCTTGCCCAGCACGCCCATCGCGGCTTCCTTGAGCGCTTCCGAATGCGTCGGATGGGCGTGGCAGGTGTAGGCGATGTCTTCGGAGGTGGCGCCGAATTCCATTGCCTGCGCGGCCTGGGCGATCATGGTGCCGGCGACGGCGTTGATCATCCACACGCCGAGCACGCGGTCGGTCTTCGCATCGGCGATGACCTTGACCCAGCCATCGGCCTCGCGGTTGGTCTTGGCACGGCTGTTGCCGGCCATCGGGAACTTGCCGACCTTGACCTCGCCCTGTTCGCGCGCCTGCTCCTCGGTGAGGCCGACGCCCGACATCTCCGGCATGGTGTAGACGACGCTGGGAATGACGTCGTGGTTCACGATGCCGGTCAGGCCGGCGATGTTCTCGGCGACCGCGATGCCCTCATCCTCGGCCTTGTGCGCGAGCATCGGGCCGGGGATCACGTCGCCGATCGCCCAGACGCCGTCGACCGCGGTGCGGAAGTCATGGTCGGTTTCGATCTGGTGGCGCTGGTTGAGCTGCAGGCCGATCTTGTCGAGGCCCAGCCCTTCGGTGTTGGGACGGCGGCCGATCGAGACCAGGACGTGGCTCGCCTCGATCGTCTCGGCCGCGCCGCCGGCGGCGGGCTCGACGGTCAGGGTGACGCCGGTGGCGGTCGCCTGCGCGCCGGTCACCTTGGTGCCGAGCTTGAACTCGAAGCCCTGCTTCTTGAAGATGCGCTGGGCGTCCTTGCGGATCTCGCCGTCCATGCCGGGCAGGATCTGGTCGAGATATTCGACCACGGTGACCCTGGCGCCGAGGCGCTTCCACACCGAGCCGAGCTCGAGGCCGATCACGCCGCCGCCGATGACGACGAGGTGGCTGGGGACTTCGCTCAGCTCGAGCGCGCCGGTCGAATCGACGATGCGCTGCTGGTCGACGGTGACGCCGGGCAGCGGCGTGACCGACGAGCCGGTGGCGATGACGATGTTCTTGGCGGTGACGGCGCGCTCGCCGACCACGACGCTGTGCGCGTCCTGGAAGCTCGCGCGGCCCTTGAGCCATTCGACCTTGTTCTTCTTGAACAGGAACTCGATGCCGCCCGTCAGGCCCCTGACCGCTTCGCGGCGGCCGCCGTGCATCGCCTCGAGGTCGAGCTCGACCCCCTGGGTCTTGACGCCCCATTTGGCGAGCGTGCCGTCATGCGCTTCCTCGAACAGCTCGGAAGCGTGCAGCAGCGCCTTGGACGGGATGCAGCCGACATTGAGGCAGGTGCCGCCCAACGTTTCGCGCGATTCGGCGCAGGCGGTCCGGAGGCCCAGCTGCGCGGCGCGGATCGCGGCGACATAGCCGCCGGGACCCGAACCGATGACAAGGACGTCGAAGTCGTATTCAGCCATGGTCTTGTCCTCAGAGATCGATCAGCAGGCGGGTCGGATCCTCGATCGCGTTCTTGAGCGCGACGAGGAAGGTCACGGCTTCGCGGCCGTCGATCAGGCGGTGATCGTAGGAGAGCGCGAGGTACATCATCGGGCGGACGACGACCTGGCCGTCGCGGACGACCGGGCGCTCCTCGATGCGGTGCAGGCCGAGCACGGCCGACTGGGGCGGGTTGATGATCGGCGTCGACATCAGCGAGCCGAACACGCCGCCGTTCGAGATGGTGAAGGTACCGCCCTTCATCTCGTCCATCTTGAGCGTGCCGTCCTTGGCGCGCTTGCCGAAGTCGCCGATCGTCTTTTCGATGCCCGAGACCGACAGATCCTGCGCGTCGCGGATGACCGGCACGACCAAGCCGTTGGGCGCGGAAACCGCGACCGAGATGTCGGCATAATCGTGATAGACGATCTCATCGCCTTCGATCGAGGCGTTGACCGACGGGATGTCGCGCAGCGCCTGGACGGCCGCCTTCACGAAGAAGCCCATGAAGCCCAAGCGGACGCCGTGCTTCTTCTCGAACAGGTCCTTGTACTTGGCGCGCGCCTCGATCACCGCGGTCATGTCCACGTCGTTGAACGTGGTGAGCATGGCGGCGGTGTTCTGCGCTTCCTTGAGGCGCTTGGCGACGGTCTGGCGCAGGCGCGTCATGCGGACGCGTTCTTCCTTGCGGCCGCCGGTCGACGCCGGTGCGGCTGCCGGTGCAGCGGCGGCGGCGGGCGCAGCGGCAGGCTTGTTCTGCGCGGCGGTCAGCACATCGTCCTTGGTCAGGCGGCCGTCTCGGCCGGTGCCCTGGACGCTCGAGGGATCGACGCCGGTCTCGAGCACCGCGCGGCGGACCGAGGGCGAGAGCGCGGCGGCCGCGTCGCTGCCCGGCGCCTGGCCCTGGGCGGGCGAGGACGAGCCATAGGAAGCGATTGCGGCGGGTGCCGCCGGCGCAGCGGCGGGAGCAGGAGCCGCAGCAGGCGCAGGTGCAGCCGCAGGCGAAGCGGCGGCGGAACCGCCTTCGGTGATCGTCGCGATGACCGCGCCGACTTCCACCGTGTCGCCGACCTTGGCGAGCTGCTCGCCCATGATGCCGGCGACGGTCGAGGGAACCTCGACCGAGACCTTGTCGGTCTCGAGGCTGGCGATCGGCTCGTCGACCTTCACGGGATCGCCGGGATTCTTCAGCCACTCGCCGACGGTTGCCTCGGTGATCGATTCACCCAGCACTGGGACCTTAACGTCTGCCATGTCTTTTCTTCCTCGTTCCCAGTCTTAGTTCTTGCGCGTCCGGCGAATTTCTTCGCGGACGTTGTGGCCAAGCGCGTCGGCGACGAGCGCGGCCTGTTCGGTCTGGTGGCGCTTCATCAGGCCCGTGGCCGGCGATGCCGCCGCAGCACGGCCCGCATAGCGCGGACGCTGCGGCGTAACGCCGGCTTCGACCATGCACGCTTCGATGAACGGCTCGACGAAGGTCCAATAGCCGTTGTTCTTCGGCTCTTCCTGCGCCCAGACCACCTCTTCGAGGTTGGTCATCCGCTTCAGGCGCGCGATCAGCGGCTCGCCCGGGAAGGGATAAAGCTGCTCGACGCGAACGATCGCGGTGTTCTGGTCGCCCGCGGCGTCGCGCGCTTCCATCAGGTCGTAGGCCACCTTGCCGGTGCAGAGCACCAGACGGCGAACCTCGCCATCCATCGGCGCCTTCGGGTCCGAGAGCAGCCGGTGGAAATGGCTGTCGCCCAGGAAATCCTCGGTCTTCGACACCGCCAGCTTGTGGCGGAGCAGCGACTTGGGCGTCATCAGGATCAGCGGCTTGCGGAAATTGCGGTGCATCTGCCGGCGCAGCAAGTGGAAGTAGTTCGCCGGCGTAGTGACGTTGGCGACCTGCATGTTGTCGCCGGCGCACAGCTGGAGGAAGCGCTCCGGACGCGCCGAGCTATGCTCGGGCCCCTGGCCCTCATAGCCATGCGGCAGCAGCATCACGAGGCCGTTGGCGCGCAGCCACTTGGATTCGCCCGACGCGATGAACTGGTCGATCATGATCTGGGCGCCGTTGACGAAGTCGCCGAACTGCGCCTCCCACAGCACCAGCGCCTTGGGATCGGCCAGCGCATAGCCGTACTCGAAGCCGAGCACGCCATATTCGCTGAGCGGCGAGTCGAGCACTTCGAACGACCCGTGCGGGATCGTCGTCAGCGGCACGTACTTCGCCTCGGTCTTCTGATCGACCCAGACGGCGTGACGCTGCGAGAAAGTGCCGCGGCCCGAATCCTGGCCCGACAGGCGGACGCCGAAGCCTTCCGACAGCAGCGATCCGAACGCCAGCGCCTCGCCGGTCGCCCAGTCGAAGTTCGCGCCGGAGCGGAACATCTCGCGCTTCGCCTCGATCACGCGGCCCAGCGTCTTGTGGATCTCGTGACCCTCGGGAACGGTGGTCAGCGTGCGGCCGAGACCGTCGAACAGCTTCTGCTCGATGCCGGTATCGACGCTGCGACGCGCGCTCTCGGGATCGGCCGGGGCCGACAGGCCCGACCAGCGGCCGGCGAACCAGTCCGCCTTGTTCGGCGAATAGGACTTGCCCGCCTCGAACTCGCCTTCCAGCAGCGTGTTGTACTGGTTGGTCTTCTCGTCGACGAAGCCCTGGTCGATCACGCCTTCGGAGATCAGGCGTTTGCCATAGATCTCGCTGACACCCGGATGGCTCTTGATCTTGGCGTACATCAGCGGCTGGGTGAAGCTCGGCTCGTCGCCTTCATTGTGGCCGAAGCGGCGATAGCACCACATGTCGATCACGACGTCGCGCTTGAACTTCTGGCGGAACTCGATCGCGACCTTGGTCGCGAAGGTCACGGCTTCGGGATCGTCGCCGTTGACGTGCAGGATCGGCGCCTGGACGCCCTTCGCCACGTCGGACGGGTAGGGCGAGGAGCGCGCGAACTGGGGGCTCGTCGTGAAGCCGACCTGGTTGTTGATGACGAAGTGGACGCAGCCGCCGGTGTTGTAACCGCGAATGCCCGAGAAGCCGAGGCATTCCCAGACGATGCCCTGGCCGGCAAACGCCGCGTCGCCGTGGATCAGCACCGGCAGGACCTGCTCATGCTCTTCCAGGTCGCTGCGCAGCGTCTGCAGCGCGCGCGACTTGCCGAGCACGACCGGGTTCACTGCCTCGAGGTGCGAGGGGTTGGCGACCAGCGACATATGCACCTTGATGCCGTCGAACTCGCGGTCGGTGGAGGTGCCGAGGTGATATTTCACGTCGCCCGAACCGCCGACATCCTCGGGGTTCGCCGATCCGCCGGCGAATTCGTGGAACAGCACGCGGTATGGCTTTTCCATGACGTTGGTGAGCATGTTGAGGCGGCCGCGATGGGCCATGCCATAGACGATCTCACGGACGCCGAGCTGGCCGCCATATTTGATGATCGATTCCATCGCCGGGATCATCGATTCGCCGCCGTCGAGGCCGAACCGCTTGGTGCCGACATATTTCTTGCCGAGGAATTTTTCCCACTGCTCGGCTTCGATCACCTTGGACAGGATCGCCTTCTTGCCATCGGGCGTGAAGGTGATCTCCTTGTCCTTGCCTTCCATCCGATCCTGGAGGAAGCGGCGCTCCTCGACATCGGCGATGTGCATGTACTCAAGGCCGACCTTGCCGCAATAATTCGCCTGCAGGATCTGGACGAGCTCGCGCACGGTCGCCTTTTCCAGGCCGAGCGTTCCGCCGAGATAGATCGGGCGATCGAGATCGGCGCTGGTGAAGCCGTGATATTCCGGCGTCATGTCGGCCGGCAGATCCTGGCGGGCGAGGCCCAGCGGATCGAGATCGGCAGCGAGGTGCCCGCGCACACGGTAGGTGCGGATCAGGAGCATCGCGCGGATCGAGTCACCGGCAGCCTTGGCGATGTCAGCCTCGGACGCCGCCGCCGGGGCGGGGGCAGCCTTGGGCGCGCCGCCCTTGGCGGGCTTGGGCGCAGGCTCCATCTGGGTCGGATCGAGACCGGCGGTGAGCGCGTCGGTGTCGCTCAGCGGCCAGCGCGGATTGGCCCAGCTCGGGCCCGAGGCACTGTTCTCGAGACCTTCGAAGAACTGCTGCCACTGCGGCTCGATACCCGTGGGATCGGCCTTGTAGCGGCGGTACAGCGTTTCGATGAAGGCGGGGCTTACCCCGCCGGCGATCTGCTCGAAATCCAGGCCTTCGTAGCCCATTGTCTTCATCCTCGCTTCTCCTCTCCCCTGATGGGAGAGGGAGGCCCAAGCCGAAGCCTGGGAAGGTGAGGGCGAGATCGCGGCTCGTGCCCGCTCGCCCTCATCCAGCCTCCTCCCATCAAGGAAGGAGGTTCATCCATTTCAACCCTTGAGCACGTCCACCAGCGTCGAGCCGAGCTCGGACGGAGATGCCGCGACGCGGATGCCGGCGGCTTCCATCGCCGCGATCTTGCTCTCGGCATCGCCCTTGCCGCCCGACACGATCGCACCGGCATGGCCCATGCGACGGCCCGGAGGCGCGGTGCGGCCCGCGATGAAGCCGGCCATCGGCTTCTTGCGGCCACGCTTGGCCTCGTCGATCAGGAACTGCGCGGCCTGCTCCTCGGCGTCGCCGCCGATTTCGCCGATCATGATGATCGAAGTGGTCGCGTCGTCGGCCAGGAACAGCTCGAGCACGTCGATGAAGTTGGTGCCGTTGACCGGATCGCCGCCGATGCCGACCGCAGTGGTCTGACCCAGGCCCGCATTGGTGGTCTGGAACACCGCCTCATAGGTCAGCGTGCCCGAACGCGACACGACGCCGACCGAGCCCTTGGAGAAGATGCTGCCGGGCATGATGCCGATCTTGCACTCGCCGGGCGTCAGCACGCCGGGGCAGTTCGGGCCGATCAGGCGCGACTTGGAACCCGAGAGGGCGCGCTTGACGCGAACCATGTCGAGCACCGGGATGCCTTCGGTGATCGCGACGATCAGCGGCACTTCGGCGTCGATCGCTTCCAGGATCGAATCCGCCGCGAAGGGGGGCGGAACGTAGATCACCGACGCAGTGGCGCCGGTCTTTTCGACCGCTTCTGCCACGGTGTCGAAGTTGGGCAGGCCCAGTTCCTCATGCGTCGTGCCGCCCTTGCCGGGAGTCACGCCGCCGACCATCTGCGTGCCGTACTCCAGCGCCGCCTTGGTGTGGAAAGTGCCGGTCTTGCCGGTCATCCCTTGCGTGATGACCTTGGTATTCTTGTCGACGAGGATGCTCATTAGCGCAGGCTTCCTATGGTTCGCAGCTGCATGGAGAAGGAACGCACCTTTCCGTAGCGGCTGATGTTTAGGTGAATAATTTGCCCGGCCCCCGAGGGCCATTCGGCGGTGAGATCGTCGCCCTTGCCGGTCCAGACGGGCGCGGGGAGCGCCAGCCGGCCCGCCGCGAGCGCCGCGAAGGCGCGCACGTCGGGCTTGCCCTTGGCCTGCGCCGAGATCTGGCAGCTGAGTGGTGCCTTGGGAAACGCCGGACCGGGTCGGTACAGGCTGAGCATCAACTCGGCCTTCTGAAACATGCGCGGCAATACGGTGCCGGGCTTGAGGCTGCTGCCCGACGGAATCGAGGTCTGGCGCTCGATGAACCCGCCGGCTTTGGCCGCCTCGGCGACGCGCGCCAAATCCGGGAATCCGGCTCCGCACGTCGCGCCGAAGCTGTCGACCAGCGGCGCTGGATCGGTAATCGGGCCGTAGAGCTGCGCCGATGCCGGACGCGCGCCGACGCAGACGGCGGCGAGTGCCACCGCTACAAGCATGCACGTGCCGGATCGGCGCCGGATCACGCCAGGCTCTCGTCGATGCCCTTGCAGGCGACTAGCAGTTCCTTGACCGCGTCGACCGACACGGTGAGATTGGCCTTGGCTTCGTCGGTCAGCTTGATCTCGACGACCTTCTCGACGCCGCCGGCACCGATGATCACCGGTACGCCGACATAGAGATCGTCGACGCCATACTGGCCGGTGAGGTGCGCCGCTGCGGGCAGGACGCGCTTCTGGTCGTAGAGATAGCTCTCCGCCATGGCGATGCCCGAGGTGGCTGGGGCGTAGAAAGCCGAGCCGGTCTTGAGCAGGCCGACGATCTCGCCGCCGCCCGAGCGGGTGCGCTGGACGATCGCGTCGATGCGCTCCTGAGTCGAGAAGCCCATCTCGATCAGGTCGGGGACGGGGATGCCGCTGACGGTCGAATATTCGATCACCGGGACCATCGTATCGCCATGGCCGCCGAGCACGAAGCTGGTGACGTCCTTGACCGAAACCTTGAACTCCTCGGCGAGGAAGTGGCTGAAGCGCGCCGAGTCGAGCACGCCGGCCATGCCGACAACCTTGTGGTGCGGGAGCCCGGAGAATTCGCGCAGCGCCCAGACCATCGCGTCGAGCGGGTTGGTGATGCAGATCACGAACGCGTCGGGCGCGTTGGCGGCGATGCCTTCGCCAACGGCCTTCATGACCTTCAGGTTGATGCCGAGCAGGTCGTCGCGGCTCATGCCCGGCTTGCGGGCGACGCCGGCGGTGACGATGATCACGTCGGCGCCAGCGATGTCGGCATAGTCGTTGGTGCCGATGATCTTGGCGTCGAAGCCCTCGACGGGCCCGCACTGGCTGAGATCGAGCGCCTTACCCTGGGGAACGCCTTCGACCACGTCGAACAGGACGATGTCGCCCAAACCCTTGAGTGCTGCGAGGTGGGCGAGCGTGCCGCCGATATTGCCGGCGCCGATAAGCGCGATCTTCTTGCGGGCCAATGAACTCTCCTGCTTCCGTAAAGCAACCGCACGGACGCGCATGGGCGTCCATGAACGGGGGCGGCTTAGGCCCATTATAGAGCCTCGGCAACCCGGGATTCGCTTTGCCAGTGATTATATCTGCAAATCGTTCGCAGGAGCAATAAGCTTTGTTCTGCCGATCTCTCTGCCGTCGCAGTGTTGGGCCACTCGATATAACGCGTGCCGCTCACGCTGGTTCGGTAGCTCAGAACGCGGGCGCTTTGCGGCTGTCGTCCGCCTTGTCACCGCGCTGTGCGTTCAGCTTGGCACTGGCTTCGGCACGGCGGCGATAGTCCTCCGACAAGACGTCGAACGCGGCCTTGTGGGCACCGGTCTCCGAGATCAGGCCCTTGCGGTTCCAGCCCTGCTGGTAGACCGGGTGCTGGCGGCGCGGCGAGCGGAAGTCCTTGAGGATCCACGGGCTCATGCCGCGCAGGAACGGCACCTTGGCGGCCATCTCCAGCGTGCGGCGGTAATATTCGGCCTGGAATTCCTCGCTGAACTTGTGCGGGTCGGCGCCGGTGTCGTGATAGCCGGCGAGCGCGTCGGCGCCGAATTCGGAGAAGATCAGCGGCTTGGTCGCGGGCGAGCGCCAGCTGATGTTCGGCAGCTTTGCCAGGCGGTCGTCCGAATACCAGCCGTTATACGTGTTGATCGCGAGCACATCGAGATCCGGGATCAGCGGATCGTCGATGGTCGACACGTCGCCCTCGCGTCGGCTGAGCAACGCGGCAGTGACCAGGCGGCTGTCGTCGAGCGCGCGGACGTCGCCGATCAGCGTACGCAGGAACTTGTTGCGCGCCTCGCCGACCGGGGTTTCGTTGGCGACGCTCCACAGGATGATCGAGGCACGGTTGCGGTCGCGCGTGATGTTCTCCGACATCATCGCACGGGCGGCGGCGAGCGTTTCGGGGTTGTCCCAGGCGACGCGCCAATAGACCGGGACTTCGCTCCACACGAGCAGGCCCATCTCGTCGGCGAGGCGCGTGACCACTTCGCTGTGGGGATAGTGCGCCAGGCGGACGAAGTTGCCGTTGAGCCCCTGCTTGATCTCCGTGAGCAGGGCGCGGGCGGCGGCGGGTGTCATCGCGCGCACCGGGTTCTTGCCCAGTTCCTCCTCGTGCATCGAGATGCCGCGCAGGAAGATCGAGTGGCCGTTGAGCAGGATCTCGTCGCCGCGCACTTCGATCGTTCTGAAGCCGATATGATCGGTCAGCGTGTCTGCTCCGGACTCAACGAGAACGTCATACAGCGTCGGCGCCTCGGGCGACCAGCGCTTGAGGGTCTTCGGGGCGGGGGCGCTGCCGGTCCAGACACCGCGGGCGTCGGTGGTGCCTTCGAACTCGAGGTCGAGCGTAGGGATGCGGACGCGCACGGTGCGGCCGGCCTGGTTGAGGCCGTCGAGGCGCACGGTCGCGGCGATCCGTCCATCATTGGTCAGGCGGATCCAGGCATCGTCGACATAAGTGTCGGGCACGGTGACCAGAGTGACGGAGCGCGTGATGCCGCCATAGGTCTCCCAGTCGGTGACCGGGGGCGGTACATCGGCGTCGGTGCGCGCGGAATCGACCGCGACGGTGATCTGGTTTGTGCCGGCGCGCAGGGCCTTGGTCACGTCGAAGGCGAACGGCGTGAAGCCGCCCGAGTGGCGGCCGATCTCCTTGCCGTTCAAATAGACGCGGGCGGTGTAGTCCGCCGCGCCGAAGCGCAGCAGGGTGCGCTGGCCCGACTTGGGTGCTGCAGCCTCGAAGTTGCGCTGGTACCAGACAAGGCCCTGGTAGAGCCGCATCTCGGGCGCGTGGCCGATCCACGAAGCCGGGAGCTGGGCGATCGGCGAGCGCTGGAGATCGAACTCGAACAGCGCACGCGGGTCGCCGCGCTCGACGTCGGCGATCGTGCGATCCTGCCACCGGCGCGCGCTCGGACCTGGCTCACCGCCGTGAAATCCCGCGAACCCATCGCGGTACGGGTCGATCGACCAGCGCCACGCGCCATCCAGGCTCTGATGCGGGCGCAGATCCGCGGCGACCAGGGCAGGCCGTGGCGGCTTGGACTGGGCCGCCGCTGCGCAGCCGGTCGTCATGGCTGCAAGCCCGATGATCAGCCGGAAAATACGCTGCAACATGCGACCTCCTGTTGGTTGTGCGCGGACGCCTTACTGTGCCCCGTGTCCCTCGGCCAGATAGCTGTCCGATGCCATCTCATGCAGCCGCGAGGCGGTGCGTTCGAACTCGAATGCGCCGTCGCCGGCGGTGTAGAGCTGATCGGGCTCGGCATCCGCCGCGGCGAGCAGCTTCACGCGGTTCTCGTACAGCGCGTCGATCAGCGTGACGAACCGCGCAGCCTCGTTGCGGTTCTCCGGGCCGAGGCGGGGAATGCCGACGACGATCACGGTATGGAAGCGCCGGGCGATGGCGAGATAGTCGGACGCCCCGCGCGGCTCGCCACACAGCCGCTTGAACGAGAACACGGCCACGCCCTTGAGGCATTTCGGCACGTGCAGCGTGCGCCCGGCCGAGACGGGGATTTCCGTCGAAGGGACATGCGCGCGGTCTTCCGGCGGGTAATCGGTCAGCCTGAAGAACGCGGCGGATAGCTCGGCGGTGGCCTCTGGCCCGTTGGGTACCAGCCAGGTGCGCACCTTGCCCAGCCGGTTGAGCCGATAGTCGACCGGGCCGTTCAGCGTCAGCACGTCCATCCGCTCTTCGATCAGGTCGATGAACGGCAGGAACAGGTCGCGGTTCAGCCCGTCCTTGTAGAGGTCCTGCGGCGGCCGGTTCGAAGTGGCGACTATCGTGAGGCCGTGGCGCATCATCTCCGTGAACAGCCGGGACAGGATCATCGCGTCGGGAGGGTTGTTCACCACCATCTCGTCGAAGGCGAGCAGGCGGACATCGTCGGCGAGCGCATCGGCGACGGCGACGACTGGATCGGGAGTATTCTTCTGCCGCTCGACATTCAGGCGCTGATGCACTTCGAGCATGAATTCGTGGAAATGGACGCGGCGCTTGCGGCGGATGTCCACGCAATCGCTGAACAGGTCCATCAGCATCGATTTGCCGCGACCAACGCCACCCCACAGATACAAGCCGCGCGGCGCCTCCGGCTTGCGCCCGGCGAGCCGCCAGAGCACGCTGCCCTTGCGCGGTCCCGCTTCGAGTTCCTGGGCCAAGCGGTCCAGCCGCTCGGCGGCGGACTGCTGCTCAGGGTCTGCGCGGAGCTCGCCGGCGGCGACGAGCTCCCGGTAGCGGGCCAGGACCTTGCTCAAGAGATCAGGCGGCGCTCAGAGCGCGCGCTCGGCCGCCATCTTCTTGACCTCGGCAATCGCCTTGGCGGGATTCAGGCCCTTGGGGCAGACGTTCGCGCAGTTCATGATGGTATGGCAGCGATACAGGCGGAACGGATCCTCGAGCTGGTCGAGGCGCTCGCCGGTCATCTCGTCGCGCGAATCGGCGAGCCAGCGATAGGCCTGGAGCAGGATCGCCGGACCGAGGAACTTGTCGCTGTTCCACCAATAGCTGGGGCAAGACGTCGAGCAGCAGGCGCACAGGATGCACTCGTACAGGCCGTCGAGCTTGTCGCGCTGTTCCGGGGTCTGGAGCCGCTCCTTGCCCGAAGGTGTGGTCGTGACCGTCTGCAGCCAGGGCTTGATCGAGCTGTACTGCGCATAGAAGTGCGTGAAGTCCGGAACGAGGTCCTTGATCACGTCCATATGCGGCAGCGGAGTGATGCGGATCTCGCCCTTGATGTCCTCGATCGCAGTGGTGCAGGCGAGGCCATTGCGGCCGTCCATGTTCATCGAGCACGATCCGCAAATGCCTTCACGGCACGAGCGGCGGAAGGTCAGCGAGCTGTCCTGCTCAGACTTGATCTTGATCAGCGCGTCGAGGACCATCGGGCCGCAATCGTCGAGATCGACTTCGAACGTGTCGTAGCGCGGGTTCTCGCCCGAATCCGGATCGTAGCGGTAGACCTTGAACTTCTTCACCCGCGCGGCCGAAGCCTCCGCCTTGTGCTCCTTGCCCTTGGTGATGCGGCTGTTCTTGGGCAGGCGAAACTCGGCCATTCCGTTGAATCCTTGGACAAACAATGTTTGAGGGGCGGGCTATGCCTTTCGCATCCGCAGTGCAACCCCATTGGGCACGCGATACTCAGCCTTTGTTGGCGAGCACCGTGGCGAGAAGCCCCGGAAAACGCGCGTCGAAATCGGCACAGCGCAACCGGTTGATCCGCTCGCGCCCATCGACGCGAGTCTCGACCAGCCCCGCAGCGCGCAGGACATTGAGGTGGTTGGAGATCGTACTCTTGGGTGTGCCGTCCGCGCACGCTGTGCTCGCATTCAGGCACGGGCATTCGGTGAGCCTGGCGATTATGTCCAGCCGCACGGGATCGGCAAGCGCGTGCAGCGCCGCGGCAAGGCTCACATCTTTCAGATCGGGGTGCACCAAGCGGTCCATGCGTTAGGATATAGGATCATTTCGTCGATTCCATAGTTCGGTAATATTGAACTATCAGAGTCGCTCCCCAGATCAGCGTCCGTCCCGGCAGCCGGCGTTTCGACCGGCTGGGGATCGGAGATACGAGATGTCCAAGAAACTCGCAGGCAAGCGCGCGCTGGTGACCGGCGGATCGCGTGGGATCGGCGCGGCGATCGCCAAGCGGCTGGCCGCCGACGGCGCCGATGTCGTCATCACCTATGCCGGCAATCATGACGGCGCGAACGCAACCGTCGCGGCTATCGAGGCGGAGGGCGTCAAGGGCAAAGCGATCCAGGCCGACGCCGCCGACAAAGCGGCGGTCAAGCGCGCGGTGGATGAGGCTGCCGCTGCCCTCGGTGGAATCGACATCTTGATACACAATGCGGGTGTTGCGACCTTCGCGCCGGTCGGGCCCGAAGCGCTGGACATTTATGATCGCATTTTCAGCGTCAATGTCGAAGGCGTGCTGGCGGGAACCGCAGCGGCTCTCCCGCATCTGGGCGATGGCAGCCGCATCATTCTGGTGAGCTCGGTTTCGGCCGACACTGCAGCGTTCGCAGGCAACAGCGTCTATGCGGCAAGCAAGGCCGCCGTGTCGATGTTCGCCCGCACCTGGGCGCACGATCTGGGCTCGCGCGGCATTCTGGTGAACGCAATCCAGCCAGGACCCATCGACACCGACATGAACCCGGCCGACACCGAATTCGCCGAGAGCGTACGAAACATGGTGGTGCTCAAGCGCTATGGCCGGCCGGAGGAGATCGCGGGGGTAGCGTCGTTCCTGGCCAGCGACGATGCTTCGTACATCACCGGCGCGACCATCGACGTGAGTGGTGGCGCGTTCGTGTAGAGGCCAGTCCTTCCGCAAGGAGGCAAGCGGAGCATGACGGGGGGAGGAAAGCGACGCCAGGAGTTCCTTTACCTCCCCCGCCTTCGCCGTCGGCGCCCACTCCCCCTTGCGCGGGGAGGATCGGGTTAGATGACGTCGAGCACCAGACCCAAGTCGCGCGCCTCTTCCGCTTCGATATACCAGTTGGATGGGGCGCGCTTCTGCACCTCTTCGAACGAGATGTTGGAGCCGGCGACCAAGTCGCGGAACCCTTCCTCCTCGATGCGGATCGAATGTTCGATCTCGTGAAGATTGGCCTGCAGCCCTGCGATCACCGTTTTCAGCGGGCCCTGTATGTTGACCGTTTTGCTGATGATCCGCTCGTGTATCATGATGCGGGTGCCGCGAGTGAGGAACCGCTTATCGACCGGAAAACTCGACATGAAGGTGGCACCGGCGGAATACACGGCGACCTTGCCCAGGAACAGCGTCTCGCGGCCGGTATATTCCCGCAGCAGGCGAAGCTCGTCGCCCATCAGGCGCGCGACTTCGGGGTCGCCGCCCAGCGTCGAGACGGAAACGACCAGCGATCCTTCGACCGGGGCGTTGATGAGTTGCTGCCGGAAATTGACATACATGTCGTGATCGACCGAGCCGTGCAGCACGATGTGCGGAGTAGCGAGCAGCGGATAGCGTGCCGCTCGGCTGGCCGCCTCGGCATCTTCCGCCACGGTCTGAGAGTGGGGCTGATGGAGATCTGTCATAGCAGCGGACAACCGTCCAGGCGTCGGCCAGTTCCCATATCTCAACTAGTTAGCCTGTTCCAGCGCATCCGCAGCGGGGCGCCCGACGGGGGAAGTGGCGGTCGCCGGCATGCGGTCTTCGAGTGGCGCAAGCCAGCGTGCCACGCGGCTGCCGATCACGATCTGCGGCTTCGATGGCGTGAGGCTGCCGGCCGCTTCCCATTTGCCGATGGTATCGCGCGCCTCGGCTCCTGCCGCATCCAAGGGTTGTGGCTTACGTAGCGCGTGATTGATCAGCGCGTCGCCGAAGAAGGTCCAGTCGTTCTCGGCCTGGCATCCGAACGAAGTGCGATCGGCTGAGGCGGCGGTGAGCAGCGCGGTGGTGTCGTTGGCGAGTGCGGGAACGAAGATGCCCGAATAGCAGGCCGAAAGGATCAGCACGCGGTTGCGGATGCCGAGCTCGTCGAGGACGGCGCCGAGCCGGGCAGGGGAGAGGATGCCATATCCCTGATCGCCGTCATGATAGGCGATGCCGACCTGCGCGCCGTGGCTGGTGGTGTAGAGCACCAGCACGTCCTGGTCCTTGTCCATCAGTTCGGCGACGCGGGCGAGGGTGACGGTCAGGGCGTTCAGGCTGCCGTTCGGCAGGTCGCCGGGGCCGCCGCCGACGCTTCCCGCGAGTGTCACCGTACGTCCGGCGGCGTCGAAACGGTGGGACAGCACCCTGGCCGCCTCCCGCGCCTCGCGTCCGAACACCGCGTCGCTGTCGAGCGCGACCGAGACGACATAGGCGTCGACGCGGTCCTTGCGTTGCGGGACCAGCACATGGAGCGCGGCGTCAAGCTTGCGGTGCTCGGCAAGCAGCCATTTGGCCGGGCGGCCGCGTTCGAGCTGCGGACCTTGTGGCAGGGAGTCGTTGATTTCCGCTGGCGTGGCGCCGAGCATCGGCGGCCATTCCTTGTTGTGCGCGGTCTGTGAAGTGGCGGGTGCGGCCACTGCTGCGAGTGCAGACACAGCGGCTAGCCGTACAAGATGAGAAACGCGCATCGGACCGCCCCCGTTCGTCGAACGGAAAACAGTCTGACTGCGTGGAGGATCGAGTCAAGCGGTGCTGAGGCGATCCATCCCCTTGGGAAAGACGAAGGGATTGAAGAAGAAAGGCCCGCCTCCTGGTGGAAGCGGGCCTCGCATTTCGGCATCGTCAGGAGGGCATCGCCTCCATCGCTTGGGTCAGTACACGCGCTTCTTCGGCTCGATATATTTGATGTCGTCGGTCAGCGTGTATTCGTGCACCGGGCGGTAATCGATGCGGCTCTCGCCGCCCTTGCCGCCCCAGCCATCGAACCAATAGACGGTGTGCTTCATCCACTCATCGTCATGACGATCCGGGAAGTCCTCGTGCATGTGGGCGCCGCGGCTTTCCTTGCGGTTCACCGCAGAGCGGATCGTCACCTGGGCCTGGCCGAGCAGATTGTCGAGCTCCAGCGTCTCGATCAGGTCGGTGTTCCAGATCAGCGAACGGTCGGCGACGCCGACGTCCTGCATCGAGGCATAGACCTGATCCATATGGGCGATGCCCTCACGCATCAGCTCATCGGTGCGGAACACAGCGCAATGGCGCTGCATCGTCCTCTGCATGTCGCGGCGGATCGCCGAGGTGGGCGTCGCGCCGGCGGCGTAGCGGAAATGGTCGAGGCGGCCGAGTGCCAGCTCCTCCGATCCCTGTGGCAGCGGGTTGTGCGCGGTGTTGG
The DNA here is from genome assembly GCF_021513175.1 of Sphingomonas sp. S2-65. Lineage (NCBI taxonomy): Bacteria > Pseudomonadati > Pseudomonadota > Alphaproteobacteria > Sphingomonadales > Sphingomonadaceae > Sphingomonas > Sphingomonas sp. S2-65. The sequence goes on from NZ_CP090953.1 coordinate 3,014,016, forward strand.
GCTTGATGATCTCGGCGATGCGCTTGCCGGTCGCGCGGCCGAACACCACGAGATCGATCAGCGAGTTCGAGCCTAGGCGATTGGCGCCGTGCACCGACACGCACGCCGCTTCGCCGACCGCGAACAGGCCGGGGACGATCGTGTCGGGGCCATCGGCGCCGAGCGTCACGACTTCACCGTGATAATTGGTCGGGATGCCGCCCATATTATAGTGGACGGTCGGAACCACCGGCAGCGGCTGGCGGGTCAGGTCGACGCCCGCGAAGACCTTGCCGGTCTCGGTGATGCCGGGGAGCCGTTCGTGCAGGATCTTCGGGTCGATGTGGTTCAAGTGAAGGTAGATATGGTCCTTCTCCTTGCCCACGCCGCGGCCTTCGCGGATCTCCATCGCCATCGAGCGTGACACGACGTCACGCGATGCGAGATCCTTGGCGGAGGGCGCATAGCGCTCCATGAAGCGCTCGCCCTCGGAGTTGGTGAGGTAGCCGCCTTCGCCGCGCGCACCTTCGGTGATGAGCACGCCCGCGCCGTAGATGCCGGTCGGGTGGAACTGGACGAACTCCATGTCCTGGAGCGGCAGGCCGGCGCGCAGCACCATGGCGTTGCCGTCACCGGTGCAGGTGTGCGCCGAAGTCGCCGACTGGTAGACGCGGCCATAGCCGCCGGTCGCGAGCACGACGGCGTGCGAACGGAAGCGGTGGATCGAGCCGTCTTCCATGCACAGGGCGATCACGCCGCGGCACTGGCCGTTCTCCATGATCAGGTCGAGCGCGAAATATTCGATGAAGAAGTCGGCGTCATACTTCAGGCTCTGCTGGTAGAGCGTGTGCAGCATGGCATGGCCGGTGCGGTCGGCGGCGGCGCAGGTGCGCTGCGCGGGCGGGCCGGCGCCCATGTTCTGCATCATGCCGCCGAACGGACGCTGGTAGATCTTGCCTTCGGCCGTGCGGCTGAACGGCATGCCGGCATGTTCGAGCTCGTAGACCGCGGCGGGTGCCTCGCGCGTCAGATACTCGATCGCGTCCTGGTCGCCGAGCCAGTCGGAGCCCTTGACCGTGTCGTACATGTGCCAGGTCCAATGGTCCGGACCCATGTTGCCGAGGCTGGCGGCGATGCCGCCCTGCGCCGCGACGGTGTGCGAGCGAGTCGGGAACACCTTGGTGATGCAGGCGGTCTTCAGCCCGCTTTCGGCGATGCCCATGGTGGCGCGCAGCCCGGCGCCGCCGGCACCCACGACGACTGCGTCATAGGTGTGGTCGATGATCTTGTATGCGCTGGGCATTACAGGGCCGCTCCGGCCGTGAAGGCCACCTTGAGGATCGAGAAGATCGCGAGTGTCGCCGTCGCGATGGTGAAATATTTGAGCAGGGCGAGCAGCACGAAGCGGGTGTGGTCGTGCTGATAATCCTCGATCACCACCGTGAGGCCGTGGTGGAAATGGTAGAAGACGCTGACGACGAGCAGGATCAGCGGCACCGCGACGAGCGGCTCGGCCATCCAGGCGGTTACGGTCGCATGGTCATAGGCCGGCAGCAGCGCGATCGAGATCAGGAACCACAGCACCAGGATCAGGTTCGACCCGGCGCTCAGCTTGTGGTGCCACCAGTCGTCGGCGCCTTCGTGCGCGGAGCCGAGGCCGCGGACGCGGCCGAGTTCGGTGCCGTTACCCAATGCTCTTCTCCACGATGACGGCCCAGAAGGCGATGGTGAGGATCACCGAGACGACGAAGGTTGCCAGCGCCGAGCGCTTGTTGACGCCGAGCTCGAACGCAGCGCCTGCATCCATGAACAAGTGGCGCACGCCCGACGCCATGTGCTGGAAGAAGGAAAGCGAGAGGCCGATGCCGAGGATGTATCCGGCGATGTTCAGCTTGCCCGAGCTCAGCGTGAACAGGTCCATGAACGACGCATAGGCCGCAGGTCCCGATGCCAGCGCACTCAGCCACCACACGAACAGGAAGGTGCCGACCGTCGCCATGCCACTGCCGGTGACGCGGTGGACGATCGAGACCGTCATGTGCGGTCCCCATTTCCAGATCGAGAGGTGCGGCGATAATGGGCGCGCCGTATTGCGGACGTTGGCCAAGGGTATTCCTTTCGGGTCGACGCGCCTCCTTAATCCGGCGGTCACGGGATGCAAGCCGGCTTAAGCTCTTCAAGCGTTTGGCTAACCGGGTCTTAACGTCTTTGCCGCATAGCCGGAAGCATGAGCGGCGTGTTGTTCGGCCGCATCGAGGACCTGTTCACTGTGGCACTGACGAAGGATCTTCCGCCGGCCGGCACCATGAGCGCGCGCATCGACGTGCGCGAACGGCTGCGTATTTTCGATTTCGATGGTGCGCTCCTCAACTGGAGTCGAGAGACCTGGAATGTGCTGGAGCCCGAGATCCGCGAGGTTTCCGGCGCATATTGGGAACAATGGCAGCGCTGTTTCGCCGACACTGCCCGATGGGTGCCCGACGAAACGCCGAAGATGATCGATTTGGGGGTCGTGTTCCTCCGCAACCGCTTTCTGGACACGCAAGGTAGCGAGTGGGTCGAGTCGATCGAGCGCTCGGTCGCGGCAGCCTATGGCGCCGACGTGCCGCCAATGACCCTGTTGTCGATGATCAGCGCCAGCGACCGCGCCGCGCTGGAGGTCGTGATCCGACGCGCGAGCGACGATCCTGCGCGTGTCCAGCGCCTGGTGGATACGCTGATGCGGCTGTCCGCGCTCGAGTGCGACATCACCGTCGAACTCTACAACATGTACCGCGAGCATAGCGCGCAGGCGGCGCGCGATCGGCTCGCGACGGATTTCCAGCTCTCGATCGGTGCAACGGTCGAACAGGCGTCGCGGGACGGCGGCCAACTTCGCGTGCAGGCGGTGCAGACCTCCGCCTCGGCCCGCGGCATGCTGGGCAAGGCGTCCGAAGTGGCTGCTGCGGCCGAGCAGTCGGCGGTCGCAATGCGCGAAGCCGCCCAGACCGCAGCCGGGCTGATCCGCGCAATCGAGGACGCGCGCACCGAAGTGGAGGCAGCGGCCGCCATCGCTACGCGCGCTTCAAGCCAGGCGGGTACCGCCGTCGGCATGTCCGAGACGCTCAGCGAGCATGCGAAGTCGATCGAGTCGATCCTCGGGCTGATTCGCGACATCGCCGGCCAGACCAATTTGCTGGCATTGAACGCAACTATCGAAGCGGCGCGCGCAGGCGATGCCGGACGCGGCTTTGCAGTGGTGGCGCAGGAAGTGAAGAGCCTGGCCAACCAGACCGCCCGCGCGACCGACGACATCGCGGCCAAGATCGCCGCTATTCAATCTGCCACGCGTTCCACGGTGGAGACCAACGCCTCCATCCGTTCGACGGTGAGCGAGGTGCAAGAGAGCGCCGACCGCATCCGTTCCGCGATGGAAGTGCAGGCGCAGACCGTGACGGCAATCACCGCCGCGGTCGACGAGACGGCCCTTGCCGCGGACTCGATGTCCGCGACGATCGGGGCAATCCGCGAAGACACCGAGACAGTGGCCTCGGAGATCGACCGAGTGGGGCAGGGCTTTGCTGCGCTGGATGCGCAGTTGGGCACATTAAAGGGCAGCGCGGGCGAGTTCATCGCCAAGGTCGCGGCCTGAGGGGAGAGAGCCGATGTTCGACAATCAGAGCGCATTGGAGAATGCGCGCAAGACAATCGGCTCTGTGTCCGATTATGACTGGGACGGTGCGATCACCCGGCGCTGCCCGGAGATAGCGCAGTTGCTCGAAGCCGAGCATGACCGCATCGCCGAGGGTTTCTGGACCCATTTCCTCGAACTTCCCTTCTTCCGCAATCTCAAGGCCGGGTTCGACGAGGAGCGGCTCACTGCGTTGCGGACCCTTAGCGCCCGCTATAGCCGCATCCGCTACGAGCAGCCGTTCAGCGACGAGTGGATGCAGATGGCGATCTATCATGCGGATTACGCATATCGCATGCGTGTCCCGGCGGCCGCGATGCTGGCGGGCTTCGCCAACACTCACAGCATCACGATGGCAATCCTGGCGGAGAAGCTTGCCGGAGAGACCGGCCGGCTGGGCGAGCTTTGTGACGCAGTGAACCGGGTGGGGTTGGTCGAAACCAACCTGATGGCGATGCACGTCGGCGCGTTGGTGGCGGAGCGGAACATCAGCAAGCGTCGCGAGCGCTCGACCGAGTTTCGCGACGCCATCGCGCAATCGATCCTCAGCGCAACCGACGCCGGAAACCGCATTCGCGTGCAAGCTCAGGGCGCGTCGAGTTCGGCACGCGGCATGCTGGGCAAGGCGTCCGAAGTGGCGGCAGCTGCCGAGCAGTCGGCCGTGGCGATGCGCGAAGCCGCGCAGACAGCGGCCGGGCTGATCCGGGCGATCGAGGACGCCCGTACCGAAGTGGAAGCGGCGGCAGACATCGCCACACGCGCATCGAGCCAGGCGGGCACTGCGGTCGGCATGTCGGAGGCGCTGAGCGATCATGCGAAATCGATCGAGTCGATCCTGGGCCTGATCCGCGACATCGCCGGGCAGACCAACCTGCTGGCGCTGAACGCGACGATCGAGGCGGCGCGCGCTGGAGACGCCGGGCGCGGCTTCGCAGTGGTGGCGCAGGAAGTGAAGAGCCTCGCCAGCCAGACCGCCCGTGCGACCGACGATATTGCCGCCAAGATCGCGGCGATCCAGTCGGCGACACGCTCGACGGTTGAAACCAACGCGTCCATTCGCTCGACAGTGGCCGAAGTGCAGGAGAGCGCCGATCGGATTCGCAGCGCGATGGAAGTGCAGGCGCAGACGGTGACTGCGATCACGGCGGCGGTCGACGAGACTGCGCTTGCCGCGGATTCGATGTCCGCGACCATTGGCGCGATCCGGGAAGATACGAAGACGGTCACCAGCGAGATCGACACGCTGCAGCGCGATGTCGCCGAAGTGGATGATCGGCTGGGGCAGCTTCGTGAGGCCGCCGACAGTTTTTCCAGTTCGGTCGCGGCGTGACGCTTTCTCGCGCGCTGCCTTGCCGCTAGGGCAGGGCGATGACGAATATCCTGCTTACCGGCAGCAGCCGCGGCATCGGCGCTGCTATTGCCCAGACACTGACCGGCGACGGGCTCCGGCTGGTCGGCCACGGCACACAAAGCGGCATCTCTGCGGACTTCGCCGACCCGGCGGCGCCCCGGGCTCTCTGGGAGAAGGCGCTCGCGGCACTTGATGGCCGCATCGACGTGCTGATCAACAATGCCGGCGTGTTCGAGGCCACTCCGCTCGACCTTGACCATGACGACTGGGTTGCAGGGTGGGAGCGGACCATGCGCATCAACCTGACGGCGTCGGCGGAGCTTTGCCGTCTGGCAATCCGGCACTGGCAAGCCGAAGGACGGCCCGGACGGATCGTCAACGTCGCCAGCCGGGCGGCCTATCGCGGCGACAGCCCGGCGCATTGGCATTATGCCGCATCGAAGGCCGGCATGGTGGCGATGACCAAGTCGATCGCGCGGGGCTATGCGGCCCAGGGTATTCTCGCCTTTGCGATATGTCCCGGCTTCACCATGACCGGCATGGCGGAGGAGTATTTGGCTAGCCGGGGAGGCGACAAGTTGCTGGCCGACATCCCGCTGGGCCGGGTTGCAGCCCCGGAAGAGATCGCCACGCTGGCGCGCTTTTGTGCACTCGAGGCCCCGCCCTCGATGACGGGCGCGGTGCTCGACGCCAATGGAGCAAGCTATGTCCGCTGAGCCCGACAGCTGGCGCACCAGCTTCCCGTGCACGCGCGCCGAGGCCGAGGCGATCGATGCCGCCGAAGTGCCGCTGGACGCGGTGCTGATGACGACCGAGGAGGTCGAAGACGACCGTGAGCATTGGCGGCTCGACGCCTATACCGATGCCGAGCCCGACGCGGCGCTGCTTGCGGCTCTGCGCGCGCTGGTGCCGAGCGCGGGCGACATCGAGCCTGAAATCGTCGCGCTGACGCCGGAAGATTGGGTGGCATTGAGCCAGGAGGGGCTGGAGCCGATCCGCGAAGGTCGCTTCGTGGTGCACACCAGCGCGCATCCGGTGGAGCCGCCCGCTGGCGGCCGTGCGTTCCTGATCGATGCCGGGCGCGCATTCGGCACTGGCCATCATGCGACGACTTCGGGCTGCCTTGCGATGCTCGACCGCATGGCAGACCGGCGCTTCGCCAAGGTCATCGATATCGGCACCGGCACCGGCCTGCTCGCCTTCGCCGCCGCCGAGTTGTGGCCAGAGGCCGAGATCATCGCGACCGACATCGACCCGCACGCGGTGGACGTCACGCGAGAAAATGGCGGGCGCAACGGCATCAAACCGATCGAACTGATCGTCGCCGACGGCGCGCTCAGCGACACGATCGCCGCGCATGCGCCCTATGATCTGCTGATCGCCAACATCCTGGCGGGTCCGCTGGTGTCGATGGCGCCCGAAGTGGCGGCGATCGCCGATGCTGGCGCCAGCATCGTGCTTGCCGGGTTGCTGGAGACGCAACGCGAGCAGGTCGTGGCTGCGTTCCAAGGCTGTGGCTGCACGCTGGAGGAAGTCGACCGCCGCGGCGACTGGACGATCCTGCGCCTGACCGCAGGGACCACGCGCTACGTGCCGACCACGCCGCCGAACCCCAAGGGGCGCGATGGCTGGGCGCTTGATATCTAGTTCGTGCGCTAGTCCCTGGCGAGGGTCGGCCCAGCTGCGATGCTGTGGACAAAGGGCCGGCTCCAGTCTTCGTCGGGGAACCTGGTCTTCAGCCCACTAGCTTGCCCGTCGCATATTCCTGCGTTCCGCGCGTGATCAAATCATCCTCGGGTAGGATCGCCGCTACCGCAATGTCCGGCAGTTGCAGCAGCTCGCCGTAAAGGGGCGCAAAGTCGGTCTCCACGGTCAGCCGCAGCAGCTCGTCGAAGCTCGGGATGACGAAGTAGTTCTGCTGGAAATCGTCGATCCGGTACTCGGTTCGCATGACGCGCTTGAGATCGAAGCGAATACGGTTGGGGCTATCGCTTTCCAGCGCGAACCGGCTTTCGGCCGAGCTCGACACGATGCCCGAGCCGTAGATGCGGAGATCATCCTCCTCCTGCACAAGGCCGAATTCGACCGTGTACCAGTAGAGCCGCCCAAGCTGCTTCAGGGCGCCGAGTTCCAGCGCGCGTTTGCCGCCGCGGCCATAGGCCTCTAGATAATCGGCGAATACCGGATCGGCGAGCATCGGCACATGGCCGAACACGTCATGGAACACGTCCGGTTCCTGGATATAGTCGAGCTGGTCCGGACGCCGAATGAAGTTGCCCGCGACGAAGCGGCGATTGGCCATGTGATCGAAGAACACGTCGTCGGGGACAAGGCCCGGGACGGCGACGACCTGCCACCCGGTCAGCCTCATCAGCCGCTCCGAAAGCTCCTCGAAGTTGGGAATGCCCGAGTCGGATAGCTTCAGGGCATCAAGTCCCTTCAGATATGCCTTGGACGCGCGACCGGGCAGCAGCTTGGCCTGGCGCTCGAACAGAGTGTCCCAGGTGGCGTGTTCCTCCGGCGTGTAGGCGCGCCAGTTCTGCGGGATCGTCCAATCGGCCGATGCGCCTTCCGGCGGGTGTTCCAGTACGTGGGTTTCTTCTGCCATTGCGGCAGCATAGCATGGCGCCCGGCGCGGGTGGAAGCGTGCCGGGCGCAGCCCGTCAGTCCGGCGTGGCCGCGCGATAGCCGTCATAGGCTTCGCAGGCTTCTGGGCGCTTGCGGCATTCTTTCTCGTGCTTGCGGCGCTCCTTACCCTCGCGCGCTTCCTTTTCGCGCATCTTACGACCGTAGTTGCGGTCCGACTCTTCCTGGCTGGTGGTGCTCCAGTCGACGACCTGACTGCCCGCCTTCACCGGCAGGGTCGCGACGTCCCAGGCGGTCTTGGCGATGCAGCCCGACAGCAGTGGCAGCGCGAGGAGAAACGGGAGAGTCAGTTTACGCATGAACGGCACCTTCAGGATGGGCGAGCAGCCGTGACGGAGCTGCGCGCGGATACGCCTAGTGCAGGATAATCGGTGAAAAAGCCGTCGACGCCAAGCCCGATGAAGTACCGGATCGCCGCTTCCACCCTGCCATGGGTCGCGGGGGTACCCTCCGCGCGATAGGCGGGGGGCAGGAAATAATTCTCGGCGCGGAAGGTCCAGGGGTGGACCTTCAGCCCTGCGGCATGGGCATCGGCGACCAGCGTCGAGGGGTTGCCCGCGGCGGAGACCACCATGGTAAGTTCCGGCCCCACGCCCGCTGCGTAGGCGGCGATCGCCTTCAAGCCCTCGGCAGTCTCCATGCTGGCATAGCTTGGCGCTGCGCCATCGGCGGGCGCGCCAGCCGGAGCCAGCAACTGGATAAGACGCACAGGCGTCCTGTTCTTGAGCCGCTTGAGGTTGTTCACTTCGAACGACTGGATGAATACCGGGGCGTCGGCGCGGTCCCAGCCGGCCTGCCTTAGCCCATCTATCAAACGGCCTTCCAGCGGCAGACCGATCGAGGCGAAGTAGGTCGGGTGCTTGGTCTCGGGATAGATGCCGATGGTGCGCCCGGTTCTGGCGCTGCCGGCCTTGGCGATGGCGATCACTTCGGCCAATGTCAGTATCTCCGCCTGGCCATCGAACCGCTGATTGCCCGGGCGAAGCTGAGGCAGCCGTTCCTTGGCACGCAGCGTCTTCAGCTCGGCCAATGTGAAATCCTCAGTGAACCAGCCGGTCACCTGCTGTGCGTCGATCGTCTTGGTAGTCTTGCGCGCGGCGAATTCGGGATGCGCCGCCACGTCGGTGGTGTCGGCGATGTTGTTCTCATGGCGCGCGACGAGCACGCCGTCCCTGGTTGGCACCAGATCGGGCTCGATGAAGTCCGCGCCCTGGTCGATCGCGCGGTCATAGGCGAGCCGCGTGTGCTCGGGCCGCCCGCCGCTGGCGCCGCGATGCGCGATGACGATGGGCTTCGGCGGCTGAGTCATGACAGGATCCTGCGCGGCTTCGGGGGATTGCACCAGCAACGATGCGGCCAACAGGAACAATCTCGCCATGGAACTCCCCTTTGGATAGGGCGCTATGCGGCGGATGTTACGGGAGCGAGGCAGTGGCGGATAACGACAGCGTGTTGGCGGCTGCGCGTGCCTGGAGCGGTGCCCGGTTGGCGCTCGCCACAGTGGTTTCCACCTGGGGCTCGGCGCCCAGGCCGCGCGGCAGCCACATGCTGGTGCACGAAGATGGCCGCTTCGAAGGATCCGTGTCGGGCGGTTGCGTGGAAACCGACATCCTGGCCACAGCGGCCGAGGTGATCGCCGGCGCTCCATCGGTCGTGAAGCGCTACGGCGTCGCCGATGACGCGGCCTGGGAAGTGGGACTGCCGTGCGGCGGTGAGATCGCCGTCATGGTCCAGCCCGTGTCGGAGCAGGGTTTCCCGCCGCAACTGTTCGACGCGGTCGAGGAAGCTCGGGCAGGGGGAACGCCGCTGGAAGTAGCGACCGACTTCGCCACCGGTCGCAGCGCGCCGGGCTCGGCGGGCGACTTCGTCAACCGCTACGATCCGCCGCGCCGGCTGATCATCGTCGGGGCGGTGCAGATCGCCCAGACGCTGGTCGGGCTCGCGCGCGAACTCGGCATCGCGACCACGGTGATCGATCCGCGTGCCCGCTTCCTGACAGAGGAGCGCTTTGGTGCCGTAACCCTCGACGACCGGTGGCCAGACGAGGCGGTGGCAGCCCTGAAGCCGGACGCGGCGACGGCGGTGGTCACGCTCAGCCACGATCCCAAGATCGACGATGCCGCCCTCATCGCCGCGCTTCGCCATGCAACCGGTTATATCGCCGCGCTTGGATCGCGCCGCAGCCATGCCGCCCGGCTGGAGCGGCTGACCGCCGCTGGCATCGCTGCGGCCGATCTCGACCGGATCGAGGGACCGGCAGGCCTCAGCATCGGCGCGATCGGCCCCGCCGAAATCGCGCTTTCGATCGCCGCGGCGATGGTGAAGCGCTTCCATGCTGACGCCTGAGCGGACGGCGCTCCTCCTGCTCGCCGCAGGGCGCTCTCAGCGGTTCGGCACGCTCGACAAGCTAGCCATGCCGTATTTGGGAAAGCCGCTCGCCCTGCATGCGGTGACAGCCTTGATGGACCTGCCCTTCCTGATGCGGGTGGCTGTGGTGGCGGGAACCAAGGTGGATTTCACCGCATTCGGCTACAAGGCGGTGCACAACTCCGCACCCGACCTCGGTCAGTCTCAATCGCTTAGCCACGGCGTCGCCGTCGCACGCAATGCTGGTGCCGACGCAGTGCTGGTCGTCTTGGCGGACATGCCCCTGGTTTCGGCAGGGCATGTGCGGCGATTGTTCGCTACGGCTGCGGGTACAGACGCCATTGTCGCTTCGTCCGACGGTACGAAGTCGAGTCCGCCCGCACTGTTCGGGCAAGGCTGGTTCGAGGTGCTGATGGACCTGAAAGGCGATCAGGGCGCCCGCGATCTCGTTCGGCGTGGGCGTCAGGTTGTGACCAGCTCTACCGAGCTGGTCGACGTCGATACACCGGAAGATCTGGAGCGGTTGAACGAGCTATACGGTCTGGGAACCGACAGGATGTGAATGTCCCGTCGGGCCACCGTCTATTCATGGCGCAGCGCGTCGATCGGATTGAGACTGGCCGCGCGCCGCGCCGGGAAGTAGCCGAAGACGATGCCGATCAGTGCGGAGATCAGGAACGCGATGACGTTGATCTTCGGCTCGAACATCCATTCCACTTGCATCAGTGGCGCGAGCCCGAGCACCACCAGCTGCGCGACAACCAGCCCAACCAGGCCGCCGAGGCATGACAGGACGACGGCTTCCATCAGAAACTGCATGAGCACCTCGCTGGCGACCGCCCCGATCGCCAGGCGGATACCGATCTCTCGCGTGCGTTCGGTAACCGACACCAGCATGATGTTCATGATGCCGATGCCGCCGACGACCAGGCTGATTGCCGCCACCGCCGTGACGATCTGCGTCAGCAGCGTGGTGATTCCGGTCAAAGTCTGGCTGATCTGCGCGGTGTCGAAGATGTTGAAATCATCTTCCTTGCTGCCGGTGACGCTGCGGCGTTCGCGCAGGACTTGGCTGATCGACGCCTGGATTTGCTGGCCGTCATAGCCGGGATCCACGCCGACCAGCATGAGCCGGATGTCGCGGTTACCGGTGAAGCGACGCTGGACCTGCTTGATCGGCATGATGACCACGTCGTCCTGATCACCGAAGCCGCCTTGGCCGCGGGTCGACAGCACGCCGATAACGTCACAAGAGATGCCGTTGACGCGCATCCGCTCACCTACCGCCTCGCCGCCGCGGAAGAGGTTGGTTCTGATCGTGTTGCCGATGATGCAGACTGCCTTGCCGGCCTGTTCTTCCTGCCGGTTGAACACTCTGCCCGAAACCAGCGGCCAGGGCTGCACCTGGAAGAAGGCATTGGTCGTACCGTTGATCGTCGTGGACCAATTGGCACCCTGATAGATCACGGTACCGGTTGCCTGCGCCTGGGGCGCGACGGCGGTGACTCCGGCCACCTGCTGGGCAATCGCGCCGACATCCTCCTGCTTGAAGTCGGGCGGACGCGGACCGCCACCGCCTCGCCCGAATCCTTGGCCGGGGCGGACCTGGAGGATGTTGGTCCCAAGGCTTGCAACCTGCGCTTGTGCAGCCTTGGTGGTCGCTTGCCCCAGCGTCACCATCGCAACCACGGCAGCGACACCGATGATGATGCCGAGCGTGGTCAGGAATGAGCGCAGCTTGTGCCGGAAGATCGAGCGAACCGCGAGAAGAAAGGTCGTGCCGAACATCAGGCGAGCTCGTGCGCTTTGTTGTCGATGCGTTCGACCAATCCGTCCTTGAAGTGGACGATGGTGCGCGCGAATTCGGCCATGTCGGGCTCGTGGGTGACCATCAGCACGGTGATGCCGCTTGTCTGGTTTAGGTCGGTGAGCAGCCGCATGATCTCTACCGAACGTTCCGAATCGAGATTGCCGGTAGGCTCGTCGGCGAGCAGTACGTCCGGGTTGGTGACGATCGCGCGAGCGATGGCGACGCGCTGTTGCTGACCTCCCGACAGCTCGGCCGGGGTGTGGTCCCACCACTCCTTGAGCCCTACCTTGTCCAGCGCCGCCAGCGCCATTTCTCGGCGCTCTTTTTTCGGGTCGCCGCGGTAGAGCAGGGGCAGCTCGACATTCTCCAATGCGCTGGTGCGGGCGAGCAGGTTGAACCCCTGAAACACGAAGCCGAGATACTTGCGGCGCAACAGCGCACGCTGATCGCGGCCCAATCGCTCGACATGCACACCCCGGAACAGGAACTCGCCACCCGAGGGGACGTCGAGACAGCCCAGGATGTTCATCGTCGTCGATTTGCCCGAACCGGACGGGCCCATCACCGCCACGAAGTCGCCGGCCGCGATTTCGAGATCGACCCCCTTCAGCGCCTGGAACGCAGTGGGACCTTCGCCATAGACCTTGGTAACGCGGCGCATCTGGATGATCGGATCATTGGCCACGTTGCCCTCCGCTGCCCGAACCGCCCGTTCCTTGCCGCCGCTGCCCGCCGCTGCCGCCTGGACGGCGCTGAGGTCCGTTACCGTTGGCAAGCTGGCCGGTGATGACCTTCATGCTCGGTTTGAGGCCCCCGCCCGTAATCTCGGTGAGCGTTCCGTTGGTATCCCCGATGGTGACCTGAACTGGCTGGGGCTGGTTCTCGGGGCCGAGCACATACACGGTCTGTCCAGCGCCACGGGTAACCGTAGCCGATTTCTGTGCGTCGTTGCCGCGGCGACGCCCACGAGGCACCAAGGCGCCGGTGATGCCGCCCTGGCTGCCGCTGGCGCCCTGGCCCTGACCAGCCACGGCGGGTGTGAAGCGAAGCGCCGCGTTGGGCACGAGCAGGACGTTCGGCCTGGATCGGGTGATGATTTCTGCCGTAGCGGTCATGCCGGGACGCAGCTGCTGGTCGGCATTGGTAACGCTGAGGGTCGCAGCATAGGATACGACTTGCCCGGTCGTGCTGCTCGTGCTGCTCGCCCCGCTCGAACTCGCAGAAGCCTGAGCCGACAGGTTGGAGCCGAGATCCACGCGGGTGATTGTCGCCGGGAAGGTCTTGCCGGGAAAAGCGTCTACGGTGAAGCTCGCAATCTGCCCCTCCTTGACCGAACCCACATCGGCTTCGTCGATCGCGACTTGCAACTCCATCGCGGACAGATCCTCTGCGATGACGAACAGCGTGGGCGTGTTGAACGACGCGGCCACGGTCTGCCCCGCGTCGATCTGACGCGCGAGCACTACGCCATTTACGGGGGAGCGGATCACCGCCTTGTAGCGACGCGTCTCGTTGGAAGAGAGCGCAGCGCGCGCAGATACGACCTGCGCCTGCGCCGCTCTAAGCGCCGCAACCGCGCGTTGCACCGCCGCACGTGCCTGCTCCATCTCGACCTTGGCCGGCACGCGCCCGCCAGATAGCCGGCTGACCTCTTCGAGCCGCGAAAGCTGTGCCCGGCTCTCCGCGGCGGTGGCCTGTGCCTGGGCGACCTGCGCCTGGTTGGCATTGAGCTGCGCTCGCCCCTGGGTGATCTCGTCATCGAGCTGCGAGGTGTCGAGCACCGCGAGCGGCTGACCCTTCACCACGCGATCGTTGACGTCGACGCTAACCGTTTCGATCAGGCCCGACAATTCCGAGCCGACTTGCACCTGATTGGTGGGCGCGAGCTTGCCAGTCGCCGATACCGTGACCGTAAGGTTCCCGCGCTCGGCTTCCTCGGTCGAGTATTGGGTCTCGACTGCGCCACCGAACACGCACCGCGTGAGGAGCAGCCCCAATCCTATCACTACGACCGCTATGACGATCCATTTGAGCCAGCGCCGCCACCAAGGACGCGCAGGGGTTCCCAGGAAGGCGTCGAGATTCTGGTTGGAGTCAGTTGCCATTGACGGTGCTGCCTGTGGTGGGAGCCTGAGGAGTGACGCTGCTGTCCCATCCGCCACCAAGCGCCAAGTACAGCTGAATGAGCGCGGTGGACTGATCGGACCGGGCCTGTGTCAGCCCGTTCTGCGCGGACAGCAGCTGGTTTTCGGCCTGGTTCAACGTGGTGAAATCCGTAAGCCCGGAGCGGTACTGGAGACGAGCGAGGATGGCCTGGTTGTTGGCGGCGTCCAGTGCTTCGCGAAATTCGGCTTCGCGGCGTTCCGCCGACTGGCGCGCTACGATTGCGTTTTCGATATCCTCAAGCGAGGTCAGTACCGTCTGCTTGTAGGTGATCAACGCACTGTCCGCCGCAGCCTGAGCGCTGCGGACCTGACTGCGCGTGCGGCCCGCATCGAAGATCGTCTGTGCGATGTTCGCAAACAGCCTTCCGGTGAGAACGTCGAATAACGAACTGAGCCTGCCTGAGCCGGCATCGATGCTGCCGCCGATCGCCAGGGCAGGATAGAGCTGGGCTTGGGCCACACCGATCTGCGCGGTTGCCGAAGCCAGATTGCGCTCGGCTGCGCGAATGTCCGGCCGCTGACGAAGCGTGTCGGCCGGGATGCCGGCGGCAACGGTTGCCGGACCGACTGGGATAGGCTTGACCGTCTCCATCTCCGCCTTCAGCGCGCCGGGCTCCCGACCGGTGAGCACGCCAAGGCGCGAGACGAACCCGTTATAGTTCGCCTCGAGCGTCGGAATGGTCGCGGCCGTCTGAGCGCGCTGGGCGCGGGCCTGTTCCTGATCGAGCGTCGAGACAAGGCCCGCCTGGACCCGCCACTGTGCGATCTGCAGGTTATCCTCCTGCAGCGCCAGAGCAGAGCGGGCATTGGCGAGTTGCGCCTGGGCGGCGCGCGCCAGCACATAATTACGCGCGGTTTCCGCCTCGACCGAGATCAGCACGGAGGCCAAGTCGAAACCGGACGCCTCATACCCTGCCCGCGCGGACTCCACGCCGCGCCCGATGCCGCCGAACAGATCGAGTTGGTAGTTGGCGTCGCCTCCGAGCGAGAAGCTGTTCCGCGCGCCCTGCGAAAACGAAGTCACGGTTCCATCGGGGAGCGTAGTGGTCGTGCTTCCGCCGCGCAGTGGCTGGCTGCGCGAATACCCTGCCGAGGCGCTCAGGCTGGGAAACAGTGAAGAACGAGCCTGGACTAGGGACTCACGCGCCTGCCGCAGGCGGGTGACGGCTTGCGCCACATCGAGATTGGCGGCTTGGGCGCGTTCGACCACCGAGGCGAGGTGCGGGTCGTCGAACTTGTTCCACCAACGCGTCAGGTCTTCACGTGCCCGCTGTTCGGCGGGGACAGAGTAGCGTTGCGGAACGCCCAGCTCCCCTGCGCCGCGCGGACGGTAGTCGGGGCCTACGGAACAGGCGGCGAGCGCGAACGCCGCCGTTACGAGAAAGACTAAGGGGCGATAAGCCATAGCGCCGTACATGGTTTCGTCAGCGGTTCAGTTCCACTGATTTGTTGTCGCTAAGTGTCGCAGCGACGGACTGTTAGGTGGCAACCTACCGACATAGCGCGCGGAGAAGCCCTGCTTGCGAAGTGCGCGGTCCTCGACCTAGAACGCGCTCCGCCAAGGAGAGATACGCATGTCCGACCTGTACCCCGTCCCGCAAGAATGGGCCCGCCGCGCCCGCATCGACGCGGAGGGGTATGACAGGCTGTATGGCCGCAGCATCGCCGATCCGGGCAGCTTCTGGCTCGAGCAGGCCCGGCGGCTGGAATGGATCAAGCGGCCGGAAATTGCCGGAGACTGGTCGTTCGACGAGGACGACTTCCACATCCGCTGGTTCGGCGACGGCAAGCTCAACGTCGCGGCGAACTGCATCGACAGGCACTTGGCGAAGCGCGGGAACGAGACGGCGATCATCTGGGAACCGGACGAGCCAGGCGAAGAGCCGCGGCGCTATACCTATCGGCAGCTGCACCAGGAGGTTTGCCGCTTCGCCAACGTGCTCAAGGCGCAAGGCGTCTCCAAAGGCGACCGCGTCACCATCTATCTGCCGATGATCCCCGAGGCGGCATTCGCGCTGCTGGCGTGTGCGCGGATCGGGGCGGTGCATTCGGTCGTGTTCGGCGGGTTCTCGCCAGAGTCGCTGGCCGGGCGGATCACCGATTGCGACAGCGGCGTGATCATCACTGCCGACGAAGGACGGCGCGGGGGCAAGCGCGTGCCGCTCAAGGCCAATGTCGATGCCGCCGCCGAGCACGCGCCGGCAATGGAGAAGGTCATCGTGATCCGCGCAACGGGCGGCGATGTCGCGATGCAGCCGGGTCGGGACATCTGGTACCACGAGGCGGCAGCAGAAGTGTCCGCCGAATGCCCAGCCGAACCGATGGGCGCGGAGGATCCGTTGTTCATCCTCTATACCTCCGGGTCGACCGGCAAGCCGAAGGGCGTGCTGCATACCAGCGGCGGCTATCTGCTTTGGGCGAGCCTGACCCACGAGCTGGTGTTCGATTACAGGCCGGGGCAGGTTTATTGGTGCGCGGCCGATATCGGCTGGGTCACCGGACACAGCTACATCGTCTACGGACCGCTGGCCAACGGTGCCACGACGGTGATGTTCGAAGGCGTGCCGACCTGGCCCGATGCCTCGCGGATCTGGCAGGTGGTGGATCGGCACAAGGTGGAGATCCTCTACACCGCGCCGACCGCGCTGCGGGCGCTGATGCGGGAGGGCGACCAGTATGTCACCGCCACGTCGCGCGCGTCGCTGAAGCTGCTGGGCACGGTAGGCGAGCCAATCAATCCAGAGGCATGGCGCTGGTATCATGACGTTGTGGGAGAGGGACGCTGCCCGATCGTCGACACGTGGTGGCAGACCGAGACGGGCGGGCATCTGATCACGCCGCTGCCTGGCGCCACCGCACTGAAGCCTGGGTCCGCGACGCTGCCGTTTCCCGGTGTCGATCCACAGATCGTCGATACCGAGGGCGCGGTGCTGCACGGGCCAGCGGAAGGCAATCTGGTGATCGCGCGGAGCTGGCCGGGGCAGATGCGCACAGTGTGGGGCGACCATGACCGGTTCTTCCAGACCTATTTCACGACCTATCGCGGCAAATACTTCACCGGCGACGGATGTCGGCGCGACGAGGATGGCTATTACTGGATCACCGGGCGGGTGGACGATGTCATCAACGTGTCGGGGCACCGGATGGGCACTGCCGAGGTGGAATCCGCGTTGGTGCTGCATCCCAAGGTTGCCGAAGCGGCCGTGGTGGGGATGCCGCACGACGTGAAGGGACAGGGCATCTATGCCTATGTGACGCTGAATATCGGAGTGGACCCCTCCGACGCGCTGCGGACGGAGCTGCGCGACTGGGTGCGGCGCGAGATCGGGGCGATCGCGACGCCGGACGCTTTGCAGTTCGCGCCGGGGCTGCCGAAAACGCGGTCGGGGAAGATCATGCGGCGGATTTTGCGCAAGATCGCGGAGGGGGATGTGAGCAATTTGGGAGACATCAGCACGTTGGCGGATCCTGGGGTGGTGGAGCATCTGGTTGACGCCCGGATCGATCGCGGTTGAGCCCCCAAGTTGTTGAAGTCGCGCGAGAAGATTGCGATTGCAGGCTCGTCCGCCCGCTGTTAGCCTCCGCTAATACACTACCCTGGGGGACTCGCCACGTGATCGCTAAGAGATTGATTTTGCTGGCCGGAAGCGCGTTGTTGACGCTCTCGGCGCCCGCTTTCGCGCAAACCGCAAGCGCACAAAAAGCGCCGCGTTATGGCAGTTTCGGCGTCGATTTGAGCGCGCAAAAGGCCAGCGTGAAGCCCGGCGACGACTTCTGGACGTTCGCGAACGGCGGCTGGGCCGACCGCGTCCAGATCGCCCCGGACCGCGGATCCGCCGGTTTCGGCACCGAACTGTCGATCGAAGCCGAGGCGAATGTCCGCGCGATCCTGGACGACATGGCCAAGAACCCGGCGACCTATGGCGCCTCGGGCCGCCAGGTCGGTGACTATTACGCCAGCTGGATGGACGAGGCCGGCATCGAAGCGCGCGGCACCGCCCCGCTCAAGCCGTATCTGGGCCGCATCGCCGGCGTGAAGAACCTCCAGGACCTCCAGGTCCTGTTCGCCACCGTCGGCTATGCCTCGCCGGTCGAGCTCGGCATCCTGCCCGACCTGGCAGACCCGACCCGCTACACGGCGATGACCGGGCAGGGCAGCCTGGGCATGCCGCGCGATTATTACCTGCTCGAAGGCGCGAAGTACGACGCCTTCCGCACGGCCTATCGCGCCTATGTCCAGCGCGTGCAGGAACTGGCGGGAATCCCGAACGCCAGCGCCAAGGCCGATGCGATCGTCGCGCTGGAAACCACGCTCGCCAAGTCGCAATGGTCGCCGGCCGAAAGCCGCGACATCGCGAAGCTCAACGATCCGCAGTCGATCGCCGGGCTGGAGAAGAAGGCGCCGGAGTTCGACTGGGCGCTGATGCTCAAGACTGCGGGCATCGAAACCGCGCCGACGATCATCATGGGCCAGAACACCGCGGTGACGGCGGCAGGCAAGATCCTGGTCGCGACCCCGCTTGCGACCTGGAAGGATTACCTAGCCTATCGCTTCGTCAGCGATCACGCCCAGTTCCTGCCCAAGGCGTTCGACGACACGCGCTTCGACTTCTATTCCAAGACACTGGGCGGCGTGCAGGTGAAGCGCGACCGCTGGAAGCGCGGCGTGCAGCTGGTCAACGGATCGCTGGGCGAGGCAGTCGGCGCGATCTATGTCGCGAAATACTTCCCGCCGGCGTCCGAGAAGCAGATGGGCGAGCTGATCGAAAATCTGCGCGCCGCCTATCAGGAGCGGATCCAGGGTTCGAGCTGGATGGACCCCGCGACCAAGACCGCGGCGCTGGCCAAGCTGGCGGCGTTCGAGCCGCGCATCGGCCACCCGGCGAGCTATATCGACTATTCGTCGATGCAGGTGGTCCGCGGCGACCTGCTAGGCAACGCCATGCGCGCGAGCGAGTTCGAGCACCAGCTCCAGCTGCAGCGCTTCCCCAAGCCGGTCGACCGGTCGCTGTGGGACATGACGCCGCAAACAGTGAACGCCTATTATAATCCGCTGTCGAACCAGATCACCTTCCCCGCGGCGATCCTGCAGGCGCCGTTCTTCGACCCCAACGCCGATCCGGCGGTCAATTACGGGGCGATCGGCGCCGTGATCGGTCACGAAATGGGCCATGGCTTCGACGACCAAGGCAGCCAGTTCGGCCCCACCGGCAAGTTCGAGAACTGGTGGACCGACGCGGCCAAGAAAGCCTTTGCCGAGCGCACCGCGGCACTGTCGACGCAGTATAATGGCTATGAGCCGATCCCGGGCACCAAGGTGAACGGCGCGCTGACGCTGGGCGAGAATATCGGCGATCTGGGCGGCGTGGAGGCTGCCTATGGCGCGTACCAGAAGTACCAGGCCAAGCACGGCAAGGCGCCGGTGATCGGCGGGCTGACGGGCGACCAGCGCTTCTTCCTGGCCTATGCCCAGGCGTGGCAGACCAAGGTGCGCGAGGAAAGCCAGCGCCAGGCGCTGCTGACCGACCCGCATTCGCCGGCGATGTTCCGCGTGAACGGCATCGTCCGCAACGTCGACGCCTGGTACACGGCGTTCAACGTGAAGCCCGGTGACGCGCTCTACCTGGCGCCGGAGAAGCGGGTGCATATCTGGTAATCGGCACCCCGCCGGTTCGATGATGCGAAGTCGCCTCGGCAGCAATGCCGGGGCGATTTTCGTTTCGAGCCACCGGGAAGGGGCCGTAGCCGAACTGGTATGGTCGCGGGTGCGCTTCGGACCGCCACCCAGTGGCACCGGCTCGCTGTGGTTCTCGCGCCGCCACCGCGTGCGGCGCGTCCTGTCGTTCGCCGAGGCAGGCTGAACAGGAAGGCGGCTTCGCATCCAAGCGTTTTGCGGCGGGACCGGCGCGCGAGACATGTCCCGGCTTTGCAGCCGCAGGAACCCCCGAAGAATCCAGGGCGATCCGGTCTGCCCTGCTCCAGTGCCGGTGCCGGATACTAAGTACCGTCAACGTTGTCGGCAGGACGCCGGTGAGGTTATCAGCCTCGAGTTCGTGCAAAGTGAAGTTTTCAGGGCACAGGTATCCGAAGTTCGTAAACCAATTTGCGGAATTGGTATTGTTCGGATCAGTCCTCTGTGACAGCATCCCTGTACCGACGTTGAAGGGAAGAGCAGATCGCGGGAAAGGGCAAACAGCCCGTCGCGCGGATGCTGGGGGGCGCAGGCTGGGGAAGCAGCGGCGCCAGGCTATCTCCATTCGGCGCGGCAGGGAGCGAAAGGGTATAATAATGCTGTTCAAGGGACTGCTGGCCACGAGTTGTTGTGTGGCTGCATTGGTTGCGTTGCCTGCCTATGCGCAGGATACCACCGATAGCCAGGGCGCATCCGCGCCGATCGGCGATCCGGTAGCGTCCGCCAAGCTGGCCGCCGATTCGGACCGTGCCGACGTTCGCGAAGCGGGCGAGAGCAACGACGTGATCGTCACGGGTACGCGCATCCAGCGCCCGAACAACCGGTCGGCCGCGCCGATCGTGACCACCACCTCGGCCGAGATCGCCGCGCAGGGCGCGACGACGATCGAGGAAGTGCTCAACCGCCTGCCGCAGGTGCAGGTCAATTCCGAGCAGAATTTCAGCGACTCCGAAGGGCGCCAGCGCATCAAGCTGCGCAGCCTGGGCTATGAGCGCACGCTGACGCTGATCGATGGGCTGCGCGTCGGCCTGCCCAACACCGTCGACGTGGGCATCATCCCCACCGCGCTGGTCGACCGCATCGACGTGCTGACCGGCGGCGCATCGTCGGTCTATGGTTCCGACGCCGTGTCCGGCGTCGTCAACTTCGTGCTGAAGAAGAACTTCGAAGGCGTCCGCATCGACGGCAACTACAGCTTCTTCAACCACGAGAACCGTGCCGGCGACGTCACCGACGCGGTTCGCCGGGCCGGCTTCAACTCGTCGACCGGCATGACCAATGACGGCGGCCGTGCCGATGTCAGCCTGGCGGCGGGCGTCAACCTGTTCGACGACAAGGTCAACATCAGCGGCTTCGTCAACTACCGCAAGTCGGACCTGGTGCGCCTGCGCGACCGTTCCTACTCCCAGTGCGAAGTGGTGCAGCCGACGAGCACCGCAGTGCTGTCGTGCTCGCGCGCCAGCTACACGCCGGCCGGCACGATCATCCCGCAGGGCGGCCCGACGCTGGTCAACAACCCCAATGGCGACGGCACCTTCATTCCGATCAACAGCGGGCCGGCCGCCGCATCGGCCAACCCGTATGACGATTGGGCGTTCCAGCGGCCGTTCGACCGCATCAACGCCGGTGGCTTCATCACCGCGCAGGTCGCCGATGATGTCGAGTTCTACCTCACCGGGCTCTATTATCGCGACAAGTCGTACAACACGCAGCTCAACCGCAACTACTCGTACACCGCCTATGGCTCGGATCCGTTCCGGGTAAACTGCGACAACCCGTTCCTCTCGCCATCGCAGGCACAGACGCTGTGCGGCGCGAACGCTGGCCGGGCAGGCCAGTACGCGAACCTGGATGTGCGCTACCGCTTCGACGGTCTGCCGCTGGTGGAGCAGAAGTTCACCAACGAGGGCTACCGCATCGTCGCCGGCCTGCGTGGCAAGGGCTTCGGCGACGCCTGGACCTATGATGTTGCCGGCATGGTCTCGCGGGCGCAGCTCGACACGATCGACGTGCCGTTCGCGCGCTTCGAGAACGTCAATCGCTCGCTCGACGTGGTCAACGTCAACGGCACCCCGACCTGCCGTTCGGTGATCAACGGCACCGATCCGAACTGCGTGCCGTTCAATGCCTTCCGCCCCTTCAACCAGGACGCGGCGCTCAACAACTATCTGTTCGGCGGCAACGGTGGCGAGACCGGCGGCATCAGCACGCGTATTCCGCGCCTGCTGCAGTTCGTCGGCACGATCAGCGGCGATCTGGGCAAGTACGGCATCACGTCGCCATTCGCCGAGCAGGGCCTCGCGATCGCGCTGGGCGCCGAATACCGCGACGAGATGGAGCGGACGATCGTCAACGAAATCTACCAGCAGAACACTGGTGGGGAAAATCGCCGCGTCACGCAGAACATCCTGGAATCGAACATCGAAATCCAGGCACCGCTGGTCGAGAACCAGTCCTGGACCAAGCTGCTCCAGCTGAACGCCGGCTATCGCGTGTCGAAGTACAACCAGCTCGAAGGCAAGTTCGACACCTGGAAGGTGGAAGGCATCTGGTCGCCGGTTCCGGACATCACGTTCCGCGGATCGTACAACAAGTCGCAGGCGGCACCGGGTGTCGGCGCGGCGGCCGATGCGGGCAACGTGTTCTTCAACCAAGGCTTCTATGCCGATCCCTGCGCCCCGCGGATCAACCCGGCCAACCCGGGCGGCCCGCGTATCGCGCCTTCCGCGTCGCTCGCGCAGTGCCGCAACACCGGACTGCCGGACGCCCTATATGGCAGCGCGACGCTGATCTGCCCGGACGACCGCTGCACGGTGCGCGAAGGCGGTTTCGGCCTGGCGCCGGAAAGCGCGTTCACCACAACTTTCGGCGTGGTGCTGCGTCCGCGCTTCATCCCCGGCCTGACCGTCTCGGTGGACCGCTGGCTGATCGATCTGGAGGACCAGCTGACGTTCCTCAACCCGAACGACTGGATCAACGAGTGCCTTGCCACCGGCAACGACTATTTCTGCCGCGGCATCGTCCGTGCGCCGAATGGCACGCTGTCGAGCTCGCCGGCTTCCAATCCGTCGAGCGGCTGGGTCTCGCGTGGTTCGGTCAACGGCTACAAGTCGCAGTCGCATGGCTGGGATTTCCAGGGCCAGTATAATGTCGGCCTGGGCGACGTCGGCCGGCTCGACATGAGCTTCAACGGCACGCTGATGACGCTCGTCGGCAACCAGGGCGCACCGACCGTCGAAGCGCGCGACTGCACCGGTTACTGGGGCAGCGGCTGTGGCGAGAGCATGCCCACCTGGCAACACCAGTTCCGCACCACCTGGACCTCCGCCGACCGGATCGCCAGCGTGTCGCTGAACTGGCGTCACCGCAGCGCCATGCCGCTGACCTTCTACGCACCGGCCGACACCGGCATTCCGGCGCAGGACCCGAGCGCAGAGCGTCCGGACTATCCGGGCATCAAGGCGTATGACTGGTTCGACATCGCGCTGTCGTTCGACGTGAACAAGCAGATGACGTTCCGGCTTGCCATGAACAACATCTTCGACCGCGATCCGCCGCTGGTGCCGGACAGCCGCGCGCAGATCGGGTTGCTGCGCGGCAACACGATCATGGGCTACGACCTGCTCGGCCGTCAGCTCGTCGCGGGTGTTTCGATCCGGCTGTAACCGCAAGCACGCGTCTCGGGGCAGCTGTCCCGGGACGCGGCCCTGCCGCCCGCCGCTGCGAAGCGGGGCGGCGCCCGGGCAAGACTTCAGACGACCGTTCGCGTGCGGGAGCGATGCTCTTGCATGGGGGCGGTCGTTTTCTTTTGGCGGGATACGACGCGCTCGCGGATGTGGCCGTTATGACACAAATGTTATAATAAAGGTCGCGCGCAGCCTGGCTCGGCATTCTTCATGTTGCTGAATGTGTGCTTTCGCCGCAGCATGATGTCCTGCTGCGATGCAGCACCACAACCCGAGGGACATGATGAAACGATCCTCCGTCACAGCACGCGCCAGCGTTCTCGCCCTGGCGATCTCGGCGCTGGCGCTTCCGCTCAGCGCGTTCGCGCAGGCCGCGCCCGAGGCGTTGCCGCAGGACGCGGCGGCCGAGAACCCGGAAGATGTCGTGATCACCGGCTCGCGCATCCGGCGCGATCCGCTCGACAATCCTTCGCCGGTAACCGTGGTGGACGAAGCGGCGATCCAGAAGACCGGGCTATCGTCGATCGCGGACGTGCTGCAGCGGATCCCGGCCTCGTCGGGCGGGCTCAATTCAAAGTTCAACAATTCGGGCAATTTCGGCAATCCGCCCGACGGCGGCGGTGTCGGCGCGGGATCGGCGGCGATCGACCTGCGCTATCTGGGCGCCAAGCGGACGCTCGTGCTGGTCGATGGGCTGCGCTACGTCAACGGCGCCAGCGCCAGCGGCATCCCGGGCACGGTCGACTTGAACTCGATCCCCGACGTGATGATCCAGCGGGTGGAAGTGCTGCAGTCGGCGGCCTCGGCGCTATACGGGTCGGACGCGATCGGCGGCGTGGTCAACATCATCACCCGATCGAACCAGCAGGGCTTTCGCGCCACCGCGCAATATGGCCAATATCTGAGCGAGCATGACGGCGACACCCAGAACTATCAGCTGAGCTGGGGCGGCGGCAACGACCGGGTGCATCTCGACATCGGCGGCTTCTACACCAAGCAGGATTCGGTGCGCGCGAGCGACCGCGAGATCTCGCAATTCGTCAATCCCGGCCAGACGGCCTGCACCCAGCCGCCCGGCGGATGCTCGGGCGCGGCAGTGAATGGCCGCATCCTGTTCAATCCCGGAAACCCGTCGCTGCCCGGCGGCGGTGTGATCACGGTGCGCAACGCGCCGCTTACCGGCCGCGGCGTGTATGACCCGACGCTGGTGGGCGGCGACTTCCGCCGCTTCACCGACGCCGACCGCTTCAACTTCGCGCCGTACAACTACTTCCTGACGCCGAACGAGCGCTATGGCGGGTTCCTGAACGCGCGCGCGGAGTTCTCCGAGGCGTTCAACGTGCGGCTCAAGGCGAGCTGGGCGCACCGTGAGTCGCAGAACCAGGCCGCGTTCCTGCCGCTCAACATCGGTCCGGACGCCGGCAACGGCAATCTGCTCGACACAATCTCGGTGGACGTGAGCAATCCGTTCAATCCGTTCGGGATCACGCTGAACTCGGGGGCCAATGGCCAGCCGGCGACCTATTCGCTGATCGGGCGGCGGCTGGTCGAGGCGGGGCAGCGGACCTACAATCAGAGCGTCGACACGCTGAGCGTGACCGGCACGATCGACGGCAAGTTCGATCTGTTCGGGCGCAACTGGTATTACGACGCGAACGCGGTGTTCGGCGTCAACGACGCGCACCAGCTGTTCACCGGTAACCTCAACGCGGCGCGGCTGGCGCAGGCGCTGGGTCCGGTCGCGCAGTGCACCGGGGCGTGCGTGCCGTTCAACATCTTCGGCGGGCAGGGCTCGATCACCCCGGCGATGCTGGCGTTCGTGACGTTCGACGAGAAGTCGCGCAGCTCGCAGGAGCTGCAGGACTATACCTTCAACGTGTCGGGCGAGCTGTTCGACTTGCCGGGCGGGCCGGTCGGCGTCGCGCTGGGATATGAGCATCGCTACCAGCAGGGCAGCTTCACGCCCGATCCGATCATCCAGGCGGGGCTGGGCGCGGACATCCCGGCGCAGGCGGCACGCGGATCGTTCGACGTGGACGAAGTCTATGGCGAGCTTCGCCTGCCGCTGATCCGCGACGTGCCGCTGCTGCGGCTGGTGGAGCTGAACGGCGCGGTGCGGCATTCGGACTTCTCCACCGCGGGCGGCAACACGACGTTGTCGGGCGGGGCGCTGTGGAAGCCGGTCGACGACCTGCTGCTGCGCGCGCAATATGCCGAGAGCTTCCGCGCACCCTCGATCGGCGAGCTGTTCGGGGCGCAGTCGCGCTTCGACCAGACGCTGGACGATCCGTGCACCAGCGCGGCGGGCGGGCTGTTCCAGAGCAACGCCACCGTGCGCGCCAACTGCATCGCCAACGGCGTGCCGGCGAGCGGCAGCTATGTCGAACCGCAAGGCGGCCAGATCAGCGTGCTGACTGGCGGCAATGCCGACGTGAAGCCGGAGACCGCCAAGACCTGGGTGTTCGGCGGGGTATACAGCCCGGCCTGGGCACGCGGCGGCTTCGCCAGCGCGCTGAGCCTCGAAGTCAATTACTACGACATCAAGGTCGACGGCGCGATCCAGTCGATCCCGGCCGAAGTGCTGCTCGGCCGCTGCGCCCAGGACGGCGACGCGCTGTCCTGTGCGGCGGTGGAGCGGACGCCAGCCGGCTTCATCTCGGCGATCAACGGCGTGCTGCTCAACACCGGCGGCATCCGCACCCGCGGCGTCGACGCGACTCTGAACCTGCGCACCCGCCAGTCGGGAGCCGGCACCTTCGGGCTGTCGGTCAGCGGCAACTATCTGCTGAAGTACGAGGAGACGGTGCCGGCGACCGACGGGTTCACCAGCACCGACTATACCGGCACCGAGCGCGGTAGCCCGGATCAAGCCTATCCCCACTTCAAGGGCCAGGCGACGCTCGACTGGGATATCGGCCCCGTGGCGATGGCCTTTACCGGGCGCTATATCGACAATGTGATCGAGGGTCAGAACGGCAGGTCGCTCGACAGCCGCTTCTATGCCGATGTGCAGGCGACGTTCCGGCCAAGCTGGATGGGCGAGCGCTTCGGGCTGAGCCTGGGCGTGAACAACCTGTTCGACAAGGATCCGCCGGCCTGCGTCTCGTGCAGCCTGAACAACTATGATCCGACCACCTACGACATCCCGGGCCGGTTCGGGTACGCCCGGCTGAGCTACGGCTTCTGATCCGCGTTCCCTCCCCTTATTGGAGGGGCCAGGGTGATTTTAGCGCCAGCTGGGGTCCTGCCTCAGCTGGCGCTTTCCTTTTCATTCTCGCGATGTCGCGGTTATGGCGGTGGCTTCCTCGTGAGCGGGAAACCCCTCCGTCAGCGCTTCGCGCTGCCACCTCCCCTTGCAGGGGAGGATCATGGCGGGGCAGACAACGGTGTCATTTGCTGCAACCGGCCCCGGCGATGATTGCAATTGCAACAACCGCACCCCCTCGCCAGATACATCTATGATGTTGCGGTGCAACAATGCTGCTGTGCGAGGTTTTCCGATGTTCTCTCTTCTGTCGATCTATTTCCAGTATCGCCGCCAGGTTTCCGCCGAGCGCCAGGCGCGCGCCACCGTTGCCACGTTGCCGGTGCGGGCTGCTGCCAAGCAGGCCATCGAGCTTCCGCTCGCCGCCTGAAGCTGTGCGGCCGGGCGGCAATGCCGCAGGTCGCAGGAATATCCGTTACCCGGCCTTGGGCCGGATCCCGCTTCTTATTCTATCGGTGAGAGGCAGCGGACCCGGCTCACGGCCGGGGTGACCAAGGCACAAGAGAAAAGGGGGAGCGTCGCCGCTCCCCCTTTTCTTTTGCGTGCCCGGGATCGGCCCCGTGCCGGGTTCGGATCCGGACATAAGAAAGGGAGCAGGGCGGCTGCCCTGCTCCCTTCCGGGTCTTTGACGCTTAGAACTTGGCGCGGAAGCCGGCGGTGAAGCGGCGACCGAACACGTCGAAGTTGTCAGTGGTCTCGAGCCCGGTCGGGGTGCCGAAAGGCGTGCCCGGCAGGTACTGCGGCTTGGTGTCGAAGACGTTGTCCACGTTCAGGTAGAAGGTGAAGTCCTCGCCGACATTCTGCGACAGCTGGACGTTGTGCAGCCAGTAGTCCTTGATGTCGTTCAGAGCCACGACCTCAGGATCGTTGCTGATGAACGTGTCGCGCAGGTACGGACCGCCGCTCAGGAACGTCGTCTGCCAGCTGATCGCGGCCCCTGCGAACCCATAGGTAGCCCGTGCCGAAGCGCGGTGCGTCGAATAGGCGGCGCCGAAGGTGCCGGCATTCTCCACCGGCTCCGAAGAGGGATCGCTCTGCGTCTTGAAGTCCAGAACGTAGGTGTAGTTGATGTTCAGCGACAGCTGGTCATCGCCGGCCAGGCCAAGCGGCGTGGCATAGCGCAGCTGCGCATCGAAGCCGCGCGACTGATACCCTGCGATGTTGATCAGCTGCGAGTTCACCGTCTGCAGGATGCCGGTGGGGAAGCGGATCACGTTGTCGCAATATACCGGGGTGTTGGTGAGCAGGCACTGCTCGACCGTGTAGCTGCGGCCCACCGAGTTGATCGCGTCGTCGATCTTGATGTCGTAGTAATCGACCGAGAACGAGAAGCCGCGCAGCGCGCGCGGCGTCAGGACCACGCCGGCAGTGATCGTCCTGGCGGTTTCCTCCTGGAGATTTTGATTACCGCCCGTGAAGCCGTTTACGCCCTGCGTGTCGGCCAGCGTGTACTGGAACGTGCCGCCCGGATTGGCTGCGAAGAAGTTCGCGATGCCCGGGATGGCGCGGCAGGCCGCGTCGGTTTCGCCCGTCGACGTTGCAGTGATGCCGTCGCAGGGATCGGTGACCGCAGCGAACGTCTCGGACGGGGCGCTGAACAGCTCGGAGTTGTTCGGCGCACGGTTGGAAACGGCGTAGCGGCCGCGGAAGCGGACACCCTGCACCGGCTCCCATTCGGCACCGGCGTTCCAGCTGAACACCGATCCGATGGTCGAATAGTCGGAATAGCGCGCCGCGCCGGTGAGGCCGAGATATTCGAAACCGCCCTTGTTCGAGATGAGCGGTACGTTCAGCTCGCCGAACACTTCGTACACGTCCTGATTGCCGCGAAGATCGGGGATCTGGTTGCCCGAGTTGCCGCCGGTGTTGGTCAGAACGTCGAGATCGTCGAAGGTCGAGTCATAGCGATACTCGACACCGACCGCCGCGCCGACGCCGCCGGCGCCCCACAGATCGAACAGCGACGAAGAAGAGACCGACGCCGTGAAGACGTGCTGCTCGTTGGTGATCGTCTCCGACTTCGGTACGACCGCCTGGACGTAGGCGGAAGCGCGCGGATCCGCGGTGTTGAACCCGAACAGGTTGATCGGGATACAACCATCCGCGCGGGCGGCGACGTCACGGCAGACGATGTCGACGCCGACGACGTTGCCCGGGCCGACGCGAAGCGCGTCGAGCGCATTGCGATAGCGGTTGTTGTCGATGTCCTCGCTGGCGTTGAAGTCCTTCACGTGGCCGTAGACGTAGCTGACATCGTAGTTGATGTTCGAACCCAGGTCGCCGCGGACGCCAAGGACCGCCCGCCAGGTGTCGCGCTGTACCTGATTGCTGCGGTTGAACACGTCGTTCTGGCGACGGCGGCCGCCGATCGAAGCTACGTCATTGTTGGGATCCCCGTCCGAGTTCGCTGCAGCGATTGCAGCCGCGATCGGTGCGGGGATGAACGCGTTGGTGATCGGAATGCCGTACGGATCGACGTCGCGGAAGTAGATGTCGTTCAGCAGATCGAGCGGGTAAGCCTCGATACGCGACGTCGCGCCAACGCGGGCATAGGTGCCTTCCGCATAAACCTTCATGCCGTCTGCGACGTCATAGTTGAAGACGCCGTTGACGAGGTAGCGCTCGAGCGGCGTGGCGATGTAGCGCGAACCGTTGCGGTTGAAGCCATAGCCAGGCGTGCCCAGGCGAGGAATGATCGCCAGGCTGTTGTCCGGGTTGAACGAGAAGGTGCTGCTGCCGCCGGCGAGGATCGGGCGCGCAACGCCAGTGTCGCTCACCAGCTGGTACTGGCCCTGGGGCGCATAGGTGCCCTGTGGCGCGCGCCGAACTGGAGGCCCTTCGGAAGCCGATGATCGCGCCAGAATGAAGTTCAGCACGCCGGCGATGGCGTCCGAACCGTACACCGCGGACGAACCGCCGGTGATGATTTCGGTACGCTCGATCATGTCGATCGGGATGTTGTTCAGATCGACCGACGAGTCGCCCGCGAAACCGCCGATGAAGCGGCGGCCATTGACCAGGGTCAGCGTGCGGCTGCTGCCCAGCGCGCGCAGGTTGACGGTGGCAATGCCGGTGCCGGAGGTCAGGAAGTTGGTGTTGGTACGGGTCGAGCCGATGCCGACCTGCGGCAGTTCGTTGATGAAGTCCGACACGTTGGCCGCGCCGTCCTGAAGGATCTGGGTGCGGTCGATGACGGTCACGGGAACCGGGGAGTCGACTTCCGGACGCGCGATGCGCGAGCCGGTGACCAGCACTTCGCCATTGTCTTCTGCCTGATCGCAGTTGGTCGTCTCGTCCGGCACGCACTCGGCTGCCGGGTTGGTCTGAGCCCATGCAGGCGCGGCGATCGTGAGAAGCGTGCTCGCGAGCAGGACGCTTCGAATCTGGGTCTTCATCTTGTTACCCCTTTTAAAGAAAACTGGAATGTGACCGCGGACGGCCACACACGAACCTATGGGTAGAAGGAGATGAAGGGACGCCGCAATCGCTTTAGGTAAGCTTGAAGACAGGAACGTGCGTTAGCACGCAACCTGTCGCAGTTTTGCAACAGTCGCGACGCGGAACTGCCTAAAAATCGTGCGATAGAGCTTGGTTTGCTGCTCGATTGACCAAATCAGTTCGCAAAGCGTACTAGTGGCGTATATCAATACTACACGTGGTCTGCGTAAGATTTGGCTGCTTGTTCTTACGCCGGGACAGTAGATGTTTCCGCGGTATTTCCAGTCTATGTCCGGAGCGGTCAATGCGCCGGATGGCCGAACGAAAAAAGGGGAGCGTTGCCGCTCCCCTTTTCTTTGTGCGTCAGGCTGGAGCCAGGATCACTTCACTCCGTGCATCCAGTGCTTGAGCGGCCAGCTGAGCAGGAACAGCACCACGCCGAGTGCGATCGCCCACAGCGATATGGTGGTGAACACGCTGGTATAGGTGTCCAGGCTGACCTTGAGGTTTGTGACCTGGCCGCCGACCGTCTCGACGCTGGCGAACTGGGCGATGATGCCGGCGACATATTGCGCGACCGAGATCGACAGGAACCACAGGCCCATCATCATGCCGACGATCCGGGCGATCGACAGCTTGGTGATCATGCTGAGCCCGACCGGCGAGATGCACAGCTCGGCGAAGGAGTGGACGAAGTAGAGGCCGGCGAGCCACCACAAGGTGACCTTGAAGTTCGAGTCCGCGAATTGCGAGCCCCAGACCAGCACCAGGAAGCCGACGCCGACTCCGACCAGCGCTATCGAGAACTTGACCGGGATCGACGGCTCGAGCCCGCGCCGTGCGAGCGCGCCCCAGAGCATGCTCATCAGCGGGGCTAGGAGAATGATGAAGGCGGCGTTGAAGAACTGGGTCTGGCCGGCGTTGATGCTGAACCAGCCGAACACCGACAGATCGGTGTTGCGGTCGGCGAACAGGGTGAGCGACGAGCCCGCCTGTTCGAACAGCGTCCAGAACACGACGTTGAAGACGATCATCACCATCGCGGCGAGCATCATCTGGAACTCGCGCTTGTCGCCCGAGACGAACGACCAGACGAGGATGGCGGGAACGGCGATCAGGAAGGTGCCGAACAGCAGCTTTCCCATCACCGGCAGCGACGCGATGTAGCCCAGGATGCCCGAGCCGGGGGCCGGTTCGGAAGCGTGCATCAGGTTGACGTAGAGGAAGTAGAATACCGGCACGAAGGCGACCGCGCCGAGATAGATCCAGATGGGCGACTTGCCGACCGCCTCGGCCGGGGTCTCGCCGAAGCCGGCGAGCTTGCCGCCGTCGAACTGGATCAGCGCCCAGGACAGCAGCATGCCGATCGCGGCGAGGCCGAAGCCCGCCCACCAGCCGACCGCTTCGGCAAGCCAGGGGCACAGCAGCTGGGACAGGAACGATCCCATGTTGATGCCCATGTAGAAAATGGTGAAGCCGGTGTCGCGGCGGCGGTCGCCCTGGCGGTAGAGCTCGCCGACCATCGTCGAGATGTTGGGCTTGAAGAAGCCATTGCCTACCGACACCGCGGAGAGCGCGATCAGCAGCAGCGCGACGTAGAACGGGCTGCGTTCGGCGTCGGACTGGAAGTCGCCCTTGGCGACGGTGCGGACGGGGGCGCCGTTCTCGAGCAGCGAGACGCTGCCATCGTCATTGCCCTTGATCTGCTGGCGGCTGGCGCCGTCGACCAGATAGCGGGTCTCGACGCCGTTCACTTGCTCGACCGCGACTTCGTAGCGCTGGCCGTCGATGGTGGCGAAGGGCTGGGATACCGGGCCGCCAAAGCACAGGGTGAAATAGCCGAGCGACATCAGGATCGCGCCGAACTTCACCGCGCGCTTGGAGCCGAGATAGCGGTCGGCGAGATAGCCGCCGACCAGCGGGGTGAGGTAGACCAAGGCCGTGAAGCCGCCATAGATGCCGGTCGCTTCGCGGTCGCCGAACACGAAATGCTTGGTGAGGTAGAGCGTCAGCAGCGCGCGCATGCCGTAATAGCCGAAGCGTTCCCACATCTCGGTGGTGAACAGGCGGGCGAGCTGGCGGGGGTGGCCGAACCAGGTTTCTTCGGCGGCCGGGTTGATATGGGTGATATCCGGCTCTGCGCGAGAGTCGGCTGTTGGTGTGTCCACCATGCGGGGGAGTGCTCCGTTTAGTCGGTTTCCAGGCGGGCGCCCGGTGCATGGCGCGGCAGACTAGAGCGATTGGCGCGGGTGTAAAGCTTGGGATGACCCACGAAGCCCTTGAAGCGCAACGCGTGATACAACATATCATGTGCTTCTTGCCCACGGCCGCCTTTCGGCGGAGCGGCGTTTTCCGAGGACATGACGATTGCACAGACAGGGTTGGCTGGATGGTGCGGCGGCGAGCGTGTCGCTGTTGTGCCTGGTGCATTGCCTGGCGTTGCCGCTGCTCATCGCGGCGCTGCCGGCGCTGAGCCAAATGCTGGCGGTGCCCGAGGGATTTCACCGCGGGGTGGCGCTGGTGGCGTTGCCGGCCAGTTCGGTGGCGCTGCTGTCGGGCTTTCGCCGGCACCGCAGTATCCGGGCGCTGGGGCTGGCCGCGATCGGGCTCTGCGCGATCGGCTGGGGGGCGTTCGGCGCCGAGAGCGCGAGCGCGGAACTGGCCGCGACGGTGTTCGGAAGCGTGGTCGTCAGCGCCGCGCATGTAGTGAACTGGGTGCTGGCGCAGAGTCGCGAACGGCACTGACGCTTGGCCTTGTCGGGCGCGAAGCCTAGAGGTTCTGGATGTTCAACGATCCCACCACGCCGCTTTCGCTCCTGCGCACCCGCCGATCGGGCAAGCCGCGCGACATGGGGGCGCCGGGGCCGAGCCTCGATCAGATCGAGGCGATGGTGGCGATCGGGGCGCGGACCCCCGATCATGGCAAGCTGGCGCCGTGGCGTTTCGTGATCGTGCCGGACGAACAGCGGCCCGCGCTGGCGCTCAAGCTGGTCGAGATCCTGCGCGCCGAGAAGCGGGACGCGACGGCGCGCGACGAAGAGGCGGCGGCGCAGTTCGCGACGCAGGCGCCCGGACTGGTGGTGGTGCTGTCGGCACCGGTGGTGGGGCACAAGGTGCCGGTGTGGGAACAGGAACTGTCCGCGGGCGCGGCGTGCATGAACCTGCTCCATGCCGCGCACGCCATGGGGTTCGTCGGCGGATGGCTGACCGGATGGGCGGCCTATTCCGACGCAGTGCGCGACCTGTTCGGGGAAGCGCCGCAGCGGATCGCCGGATTCGTCTTCCTGGGAACGCCGCAGCGCGCGCTGGAAGAGCGGCCGCGCGGCGAACTGTCTGAAATCGTGCGGCATTGGCGGGGTGGGGCTGGACCTGAAGCCTGAGTGCTGTATTATGTCGGCATGACAGCCCTGGAACATGAAGACTCGCCCGTGTACCTGAAGCTGCGGGCGATCATTGCGACCGCGATCCTGCGCGGCGAGTATCGCGCGGGCGACCAGCTGCCTTCGGTGCGCGCGTTCGCCGCCGAGCATGGCGCCAATCCGCTGACCGTCGCGAAGGCGTATCAGAGTTTCCAGGACGACGGCCATGTCGAGGTGCGGCGCGGCGTGGGCATGTTCGTGCTGCCCGGCGCGGTGGAACGGCTGCGCACCGCCGAGCGCGAGCGGTTCCTTACCGGGATGTGGCCGCGGGTGCGCGACCATATCGCGCTGCTCGGCCTGGACGTGAACGAGCTGCTGGGGCGCGAGATCGCCTGAGGCGGGGGCAACGCCGATCGGCCGCTTGTACCCTTTGCGCCGCGATTCTATGCGTGGGGCATGCGCACCAGCGGGGATTATGATCGCGACGGCTATGCACTGGTCGAGGGACTGGTGCCGGTGGAGGTCTGCCGCGCTTTCCTGCACCAGCTCAAAAGCGACGTCGAGCGAGGCGGGAACCAGCTGAGCCAGCTGGCGCGGGGATCGAACCTGCTGAAGCGCGACGCGGTCGAGCTGTATGGCTATCATTATCCGCCGATGCTGGGGCTGCTCTGGGGCCTGACGCCGATCGTGTCGCGGCTGCTCGGGCGCGACCTGCTGCCGAGCTACGATTATTTCCGCATCTATCGCGAGGGCGATGTCTGTCGGGTGCATAGCGACCGCTATTCGTGCGAAGTGAGCATGTCGCTGACGCTCGATTATAGCGACGGCGTGGCCTGGGACCTGGAGATCGGCAGCGAGGCTGCCGAGCCCGGGCCGGCAGTGGAGGATAGCTGGGGAGCGGTGCCGTACCGGTCCGTTTCCATGCAGCCCGGCGATGCGATGCTGTACCAGGGCGTGACGCGGCGGCACGGGCGGACCATCCCGAATCCCAATCTCTGGTCGGCGCACCTGTTCCTGCACTGGGTGACGCGCGACGGCCCCTATGCGGCGAGCGCGTTCGACGGGAATGCCGCGACGGTGCAGCCGGTGAACTTCAGCTTCCGGTGAGGTTGGGTTTCACGCGACGGCGCGTGGGCGAGAAGGTTTAGAAGAAAGATAGAGGTTCGCGCGGAGGCGCGGAGGCGCGGAGATCGCCACTCGGCGCGTCCGGGAGACATTTGCGAACCTTTGCTATTCGGGAGCGGCTGGTGAAGGCCGCTTACGCGGCGGCCATTCCTTCTTCTCTCCGCGCCTCCGCGCCTCCGCGTGAACCCCTTACTTTCTGCCTTCGCCTCGCGTTCTAGAACGCGCTTGCCTCCAGGGCGTAGAGGATGTCGGACTTGGCCATTGCCGCGGCCTTCAGGCCCAGGGCTTCGGGGACGATCTGCTCGACATAGAAGCGGGCCGAGACCTGCTTCATCTTGAGGAAGGCGGGATCGCCTTCGCTGCGGGCGGCGATGCGGCCGCTTTGCTCCATGAGCCAGCCGCAGACCGCTACCGACAGCATCGTCAGGAAGGGATAGCTCGCGGCGAGGCGGTCGTCGGTCTCGGAGGCGAGCAAGTGGCGCGCGACTTCGTCGCAGGCGCCGATCAGGCGGGCGAGGCCGCTATCCTCGGCATCGCCACGCATCCGATCGAGCAGCGCGAACAGCGTTGCGCCGCCGTCCATGCTCAGCTTGCGGCCGACCAGGTCGGCGGCCTGGATGCCGTTGGTGCCTTCGTAGATCGGCGTGATGCGGGCGTCGCGAAAGTGCTGGGCGGCGCCGGTCTCTTCGATATAGCCCATGCCACCATGGACCTGGAGCCCCAGGCTGGCGACTTCGTTGCCGAGATCGGTGGCGTGCGCCTTGGCCAGTGGAGTGAGGAGCTCGACCAGCGCCTTGGCCGCAGCGTCGCCGGCATGACCGCGGTCGAGCTGGCCAAAGGCGTAATAGACCAGGGCGCGCGCGGCCTGGGTCTGCGCCTTCATCCGCAGCAGCATGCGGCGCACGTCGGGATGCTCGATGATCGCTGCGGCAGTGCCGGCGCGGGCGCCCTGGATGCGATCGCGGGCATAAGCGACGGCGCGCTGGGTGGCGCGCTCGGCGACTTGCACCCCCTGAAGGCCGACATTGAGGCGGGCGTTGTTCATCATCGTGAACATCGCGCGGATGCCGCCGAACTCGGGGCCGATCAGCTCGCCGATGCAATCGTCATGATCGCCGAAGCTCAGCACGCAGGTGGGCGAGGCGTGGAGGCCCATCTTGTGCTCGATCGACACGACGCGGACGTCGTTCGGGACGCCGGGCGTGCCGTCTTCGTCGAGGCGGAACTTGGGGACCAGGAACAGCGACAGGCCCTTGGTGCCCGTCGGCGCGCCGGGGGTGCGGGCGAGGACGAGGTGGACGATGTTGTCGGCCATGTCGTGGTCGCCGAAGGAGATGAAGATCTTGATCCCCTTGATCCGGTACGTGCCGTCGCCGACCGGATCGGCCTTGGTCTTGAGCGCGCCGACATCGGTGCCGGCCTGCGGCTCGGTGAGGTTCATCGTGCCGGTCCACTCGCCGGTCGACAGCCTGGGCAGATAGAGCGCCTGCTGCTCGGGCGAGCCGTGATGGACGAGCGCTTCGATCGCGCCGACGGTGAGGGTTGGGGCGAGCGCGAAGCCCATGTTCGCAGTGCCCAGCGTATCCAGCACGGCGGCGGCGAGGCTGACCGGCAGGCCCTGGCCGCCATGTTCGGTGGGCGAGCCGATCGTGCCCCAGCCATTGGCGACATAGGCCTGGTAGGCGGCGGCATAGCCCTCGGGCATCCTCACACCGTCTTCGCTCCACTTGGCGCCGACGGTGTCGCCGATGCGCTCTAGCGGCGCCCATTCGCCGGCTGCGAATTCGCCAGCGCCTTCCAGCACGGCATCGAGCAGGTCGGTCGCCTCGGGGCTGATCTCGGCCAGGCGGACGAGGTGGTCGAGCACGAAACGCTGTTCGGTGGTGGCGGGGGTGAACATCTCTGTCCTCTCTACTCTTGTACGGCTTTGCCGGGGGCTATAGCGCGCTGGGTGTGAGCCCGACAAATCCGCGCATCTTACCCTACGGCGAGGCCGCGATCGCCGAAGCCGCCGCGCTGATCCGCAGCGGCGGATGCGTCGCGGTGCCCACCGAGACGGTCTATGGCCTGGCGGCGGACGCGACCGATTCGCGCGCCGTGGCGGGGATTTACGCGGCGAAGGGGCGGCCGAGCTTCAACCCGCTGATCGTGCATGTGCCGGACCTGGAGGCGGCCGAGCTGATCGCAGTGCTCGACGCGGATGCGCGCGCGCTGGCGCGGCGATTCTGGCCCGGGCCGCTGACATTGGTGCTGCCGGTGCGGGCGGAGGCGGGCATATCGCCGCTGGTGACGGCGGGGCTCGACACGATCGCGCTGCGGGTGCCCGATCACCGCGCAATGCAGGCGCTGCTCGATGCGAGCGGACTGCCGCTGGCGGCGCCGTCCGCCAATGCCAGTGGGGCGATCTCGCCGACGCGGGCGGAGCATGTGGCGGCGAGCCTCGCGGGACGGATCCCGCTGGTGATCGACGACGGGGCGACGCCGGCCGGGCTGGAATCGACGATCGTGCAGGGGCGGACCGTGCTGCGACCCGGGCCTTTGTCTTATGCCGACCTGTTTCCCGGTGCGGGCCGGATGCCGAGCGTCGCGCCGCCGGGGAATGCGAAGGTCGTCGCGCCGGGGCAGCTGGAGAGCCATTATGCGCCGTCGAAGCCGCTGCGGTTGAATGCGCGGGAGCGGGAGGCGGGGGAGTGGCTGATCGGTTTTGGCGTGGTGCTGGGCGACGATACGCTGTCGCTGCGCGGGGATCTGACCGAGGCAGCGGCGAATCTGTTTGCGGCGCTGCACCGGGCGGATGCGCGGGCGATTGGCGGGATCGCAGTGGCGCCGGTGCCCGAGTTGGGGATTGGGGTGGCGATCAACGATCGGCTGCGTAGGGCGGCGGCGCCTCGGTGAGTTGAAATCCTCCCCCGGAGGGGGAGGGGGACCAGCGAAGCTGGTGGAGGGGTAGTCTCCACAAGCGGCGTCGCCTGCGGCAAATACCCCTCCGTCACGCTACGCGCGCCACCTCCCCCTCCGGGGGAGGATTTAACGTCAGGCCGCAGCGCCTTCCTTGACGCGGGCGGCGAAGCTCTTGCGCAATTTGCGCAGCTTGGGCGGGATCACCGACAGGCAATAGGGGTTCCGCTGGCCCTCGCCCTGCCAATATTCCTGGTGATAGTCCTCGGCGGGGTACCATTCGGACAGCGGCTCGACCGTGGTGACGATCGGAGCGGGCCAATCGGCGCTGGCACGCGCGATCGCGGCCTTCACTTCGGCTTCCTGCTCGGGCGTGTGCGGGAAGACCGCCGAGCGATATTGCGTGCCGACATCGTTGCCCTGGCGGTTGAGCTGCGTCGGGTCATGCGTGGCGAAGAAGATGTCGAGGATCTCGCCATAGCTGACCTGATCGGTGTCGAAGGTCACGCGGATCGCCTCGGCATGGCCGGTGTTGCCGCCGCACACTTCCTTGTAGGTCGGGTTGGCCTTCGTCCCGCCGATATAGCCGCTTTCCACCGTTTCGACGCCGATCACGTCCTTGAACACCGCCTCGGTGCACCAGAAGCAGCCGCCGGCCAGCGTCGCGATTTCCTTTGCCATACTGATCTCCTTTGTTTGGAATGTAGGTGTCGGATGGCTATGCCGCAACGCGACACGAGGGAGACGATGATGCGCGACGGTACGGTGCTGGTGACGGGGGGCGCGGGCTATATCGGCAGCCATGCGGTGCTGGCGTTGCTCGACGCGGGCTGGAAGGTCGTGGTGGTCGACAATCTGGTGACCGGGTTCGACTGGGCAGTGGACCCGCGCGCCAAGCTGGTGGTCGCCAATATCGAGGACGAGGCGGTGGTCCGCCAGACGATGCGCGACGAAGGCGTCATCGCCGTGATGCACTTCGCCGGATCGGTGGTGGTGCCGGAATCGGTGAGCGATCCGCTCAAATATTACCGCAACAACACGGTGGCGAGCCGCTCGCTGATCGAGAGCGCCGTGGCCGAGGGGGTGAAGCATTTCATCTTCTCCTCGACCGCGGCTACCTATGGCATTCCCGAGGTCGTGCCGGTGCGCGAGGACAGCGCCAAGGTGCCGATCAACCCCTATGGCATGTCCAAGCTGATGACCGAGTTCATGCTCAAGGACGTCGCGGCGGCGCATGCGATGAACTATTGCGCGCTGCGCTATTTCAACGTGGCGGGCGCCGATCCGCAGGGGCGCTCGGGCCAGTCCACCGCGGGCGCGACGCACCTGATCAAGATCGCGGCCGAGGCGGCGACGGGCAAGCGCGCGGCGGTCAGCGTGTTCGGCACCGACTTCGCGACGCAGGATGGCACCGGGGTGCGCGATTACATCCACGTCACCGACCTGGCCGCGGCGCATGTCGACGCGCTCGACCTGCTGATCGCGCGGCCGCAAGAGAGCCACACGATGAATTGCGGCTATGGCCGCGGATTCTCAGTGCTGCAGGTGCTCGACGCAGTGGACCGGGTGACCAACCGGACGATCGAGCGGCGCATGGAAGGTCGGCGCGCGGGCGACCCGGATGCGCTGGTGGCGGACAACAGCAAGATCCTGGCGACGCTGCCGTGGCGGCCCAAGCATGACGATCTCGAGGGGATCGTAACCGATGCGCTGGCGTGGGAGCGGGCGCTGGCGGAGCGCCAGGGGTAATACCTCACGATCGTCACCCCGGCCTTGTGCCGGGGTCCACGGTGCTGCCAGGGAAAGCCTTGAAGATCTTGCGCACCGTTTGCGGCCCGGTGGACCCCGGCACAAGGCCGGGGTGATCCGTGAATTTGGCGGCTCACTTTTTTCGGAATAGCGTCAACTCGAGGCGCCACCACAGCATCGCCCAGGCGCTGCCGAACGCCCAGCCGGCCGCCACGTCGCTGGGCCAGTGGACGCCGAGGTAGAGCCGGCTGATGCCGATCGCTGCCACCAGGGTTAGTGCGACGGTGAGCAGATAGGCGCGGGTGCGCCAGCCGCTGACGACGGGGAAGAGCAGGGTGGCGAGGGTCAGATAGACGATCGCGCTGTTGGCGGCGTGGCCGCTGGGGAAGCTGTGCGAGGTTTCCGCCATCAGCCGGTCGATGAGATCGGGGCGGGCGCGGCTGACCAGCGCCTTGATCAGCGTGATGACCCAGGCGCCGAGCGTGGTGGCCGCGACGACGAGCGCAGCGCTGCGGAAGCGGCGCTGGAGCAGCAGGAAGACCGCAGTCAGCGTCACCACCAGGGTGAGTACGGTCGTGCTGCCGAGCGCAGTGATGTCGCGGACCGCCGAAGGGAGCCAGGCGGGACCGATCGGCTGCGCGGGATTCCCCGGCACGCGCATCGCCAGCATGATCGTGCGATCCAGCGACACGGGGCCCTGCGCCAGGCTGCGGCCGAGCCACAGCAGGGCGAGGAGCAGGAGCGCGAAGCCGGCGGCCGCGACGATCGGCCAGGGGACGCGGCGCGACGCTGCGGCTTCGGGGCGGAGCGTTTCAAGTTGTGGCGCAGGCGGAGTCATCGTTGCGCTAACGAACCGATGGCTGGACGGTTGCGTTGGGGGGCTCTTGGCCCTTTTCGTCACCCCGGCCTTGAGCCGGGGTCCCGCTGCCTCTCGTCAGCAGAAGAAGCGGGATCCCGGCTCGAGGCCGGGATGACGGGGGATGGGTCCGGGGAGCCAATCCTCCGTCTGGTTCAGATCTGTACGCGTAGGGTTGCGCGGAGGTCGCGGCCGGCGAGGGGGGCATAGTCCTTGAGGACGCTGGTGTGGCGGCGGGCTTCGACGTCGAAGAGGTTGTTGGCCGATAGCAGCAGCGTGGTGTTGGAGGCGGTGCCCCATGGCTTCCAGGCGACCGAGGCATTGACCAGCGTGAAGCCGCGGGTCGGCGTTTCGAAGGCGGCGATACGCTCCTGCTCGAAATCATGCTCGACTTCGACGCGGGCGTTGAACCGGTCCGACTGCGCCTCGAGACCGCCCATCAGCCGCAGCGGCGGGATGCGCGGCACCGGGCCGCCATCGACGATTTCGGCATGGACATAGTCGGCGAGGGCATCGGCATTGAGCTTGAAGCCGCCGATCTGGCCGAGCCGGAGCGAGCCTTCGGCTTCGAAGCCGTAATAGCGCGCATCGGCCTGATTATACTGGAAGATCGGCAGGCCATCCTCGGCCTGGCCCGTGGGCGCGTCGAAGATATAGTCCGAGAACCAGTTGTAATAGGCCGCGGTCGAGAAGCTCCAGCCTTCGCCGGCGCCCTTCAGCGTCGCCTCGACACCCCAGGCCTTTTCCGTGGTGAAATCGGGGTTGCCGATCTCGAACGCCTGCGTGCCGGCATGCGGGCCGTTGGCGAACAGCTCTTCGGGCGTGGGCGCGCGCTCGCTGCGCGAGGCGTTGACGCCGAGGCGGATGTTGGGTGCCAGCGCATAGCTGGCGCCGAGCGAGCCCGAGAGGCTGTCGAAGCTGCGGGCATAAGCCGGGTTGCCGATATCGGCATCGGCCTGCGCCGTGAGCTGATTATGCTCGTAGCGCAGCGCCGCCTCTGCCTTGAGCGCGCCGAAATCGAGCGACTGGAGCGTGAACGCGCCGAATTGCTGCGCCTCGTTCTTGGGCAGGAACTTCTCCTCGCCGACGACATGCATGTCACGGATCGAGAACTGGCCGCCGATGATGCCGTCCCACGTGTCCGTGGCGCGCTGGACGAGTTCGAGCCGGCCTTCATAGCCCTGGCTGAAGAAGGTCGTGCCGACTTCGCCGGTGTCCTCGATTTCCTGGTGCCGATAGTCGGCGGCGGCGGCGCGCAGGCGGATCTGGCGGAGGAAGCCGTCGCCTGTGTTCACTTCGCCGCGCAGGTCGAAGCGGTCCTGCTTGACGTGGAGGCGTACCTTCTCGGCCTCTACCGCGGGATCGAGCGAATAGCGGACGGGCACGCCGTACAGGCTGTCGAAATGGCTGACCGAGACGCCGAGATTGCCGCGTTCGTCGACGATCGCCGCGCCGCCGGCGACTTCCCACGTCTCGGCAGCGGTATTCGGGACCTTCCCCTTGAGATCGGCGAGTTCCTGGATCTCGGGCACGGCGCTGGCGGCGGCCTGGCGGCGCAATTCGCGGCTCAGCACATGGCCGCCGGTATTCTGGTCGTTGGTCTTGGTATAGCTGCCATCGGCGTGGAGGACGATCTTGCCCGCGGCGGGCACATCGATCGCGCCCGAGACCGACCGCTCATCGGCGGCGCTGCCATAAGTGGCGATGCCGTCGACATGCACCGCTTCCTCCGGAAGCCGGCGCGGGATGCGGCTGTCGATGACGTTGACCACGCCGCCGATCGCCGAGGGGCCGAAGATCAAGGCGGTCGGCCCGCGCAGCACTTCGATCCGATCGGCGGTGAGCGGATTGATGACCGGGGCATGATCGGCCGAGGTGTTCGACACGTCGATGCTGCCGATACCGTCGATCAGCAGCGGCGCGCGTGCGCCGACGAAACCGCGCAGCACCGGGCGCGAGGCATTCGGGCCGAAAGAGGTGGCGGATACGCCGGGCTGTCGGGCAAGCGTCTCGCCGATCGTGGAGCGCATCTCGCGGGTGAGCTCTTCATTGGCGAGCACCGTGACGCCGCCGAGCACATCGGCCGTGGCGCGCGGGCGGGCGCCGGTGACGACGATTTCCTGCGCGGGTTGCTGATGGTCCTGGTCTGCGGGGGCGGTGGCGGGAGCGGTGGTTTCGCTCGGTGCCGGGACTTCGTTGGCGAGCGCGGGGGCAGAGATCAGTGCAGCAGAGGCAAGCAACAGGCTACGCAGCATGAGGATTCCGATTCAACAGGAAGGTTCGACGCCGCGATAATTGCGATGTTATATAGTATCAAGCGCTTTTCGATGGATTGAGCGGGCGGATCCGCCGGCGGTGCCTGTGCCGGTTGGCCGCTATGATCTTGGAGCGGCCGCGTCTACCGTCCGCCCGATGTCGATCCATATCACCATTCCGGGCGCACCGTCCGATTTCGACCGCGAAGCCGTGCTGGCGCCGCTCAGGGCGTATAATCTAAGCCACGCGGGGGACCCACGGGTGGCACCGGTCGCCATCCTGTTGACCGACGCGGAGGGCGCGCATGTCGGCGGGCTGTGGGGAAAGACCGGCTATGACTGGCTGTTCGTGGAATATCTTGCGGTGCCCGAAGCGCATCGCGGGCAGGATCTTGGCACGGCGTTGATGGCGGAGGCGGAGAAGATCGCCCGTGACAGCGGATGTGTGGGCATCTGGCTCGACACCTATGATTTTCAGGGGCCGGGCTTTTACGAAAAGTTGGGGTTCGAGCTGTTCGGCACGCTGGACGATCATCCCGTGGGGCACCAGCGCTTCTTCCTGCGCAAGCGGTTCTGACGGCGGCGGGAGGTTGCTCGCCAGACCGATACGCTATCGCCTCGTTTTGGCTGCCTTGAGGACTTCCGGCACCGGCAGGAAAACAATCGGGGCGAGCACCGGTACGTCCAGCATCTCTCCGTTCCGCAGCACCGGACGGACACGCGCGCCTTGTACCAGCCGAATCGCCGCCGAGCCGAAGCCGCTGTTGCGGCGGTTGATTGCCGCGACCGTGCACCGATAGGGACGTCCCGTCGGCTTGACGTAGCAGGCTAATATGACACGCACCGGCGCATCGAGTTTTCGGTACATCGGTGGCCATTCGCGTTCGAAATCCTTGCGGGTTGGCCTTTCGATCCATTCCGCCCGGGCGTAGCGGGTGCCTCCGCCGCCATCTGCGCCCGAGCCGTCACCATCTCCAGCCCCGTCGCCTGACCCTCGTCCGCGGCCATCGGCGGTGCCGTCGCCGCCAGTACCAAGGCCCGGGAGCGGAACCGCTGCGGCTGGTGCTTGCGGGCTGATGAGCGGAGCGAGAGGGGGTGTGGCGGGGATCGGCGTCGGGTTCGGCATCACCGGCGCTGGGGGCTGACTCGCGGAGCGGCCGCCAGCTGGTGCTGCCGGTCTAGTGGCTTCGGCGAGTCGGAGCGGCGGTTTGACCTTCGCAGACGGAGGCGGCGGCGGTGGAGGTGGAGGAGGGGGTGGCGGTGGTGGCACGTCGAAAAGGTGCATTGGGCTGCGGCCAAGCTGCGGCGAGTTGGCGGGTTGGATCGCGGTGCCGAACAGGAGCAGTGCCAAGGCCGACGTTAGTGCTACTGCGGTCAAGCAGGCGATCAGGCTTCGCTCGCGGCGGGGCAATCCGGAATACTGTGCGTGCGCGGCGATGGTCGCGCGGCGGGAGGATATCGGTGGCGTGTGACGGTTCAACGCGCAGCCCTGCCCATCGGAATCGAAGATCAGGCAAGCAGTGTGACTCGGGTGTCGCGGCCTGGCAAGCGCCTCTCCCGACTTATGTGGAAGGGGAGAGGCGGCGGCTTAGGGTCGCAGAGTCCGGGCTTCATACAGCAGCGTTTCGCCCCGCTCGGCGCGGAGGTTGATCTGGGTTGTGGCGCTTCCCGTCGCCGGCAGGGGGTAGTCGACGGTGACGAACCCCTGCGTCGCCGGGCCGGCGCGGCGTTCGGTAGCCAGCGGCTTGCCGTCGGCCTGGATGGCTGCGACGCGATCAATGTCAGCGCCCCAGTAGGTGACGCGCAGGATCGTGGCGCCGGGTTCACGGGCGAGGCGGAACTGCATCGACTGGCCGGGCAGCAGCTTGCGGCCGCTGCGGCCGTTGAGCTGGAAGGCCTCGCTTTTCGCCGACTGAAAAGCATGGTCGCGCTCGGGCTGCATTTCGCCGAGATAGAAGACGTCGATGGTTTGGCGGGCGAGTTCGGCGCGGGCGGCGGCGTCGGCGACATAGGCGTCGCGCGCCTTAGCCCAGCGTTCGGGGGTGAAGTGCTTGAGATATACAGCGGTGCGGCGGTCGTAGAGCGGGTAGAAAGGCTTGAGTGTGGTTTCGCCGCCAAGCGGGTCGGCGATCCGGTACTGGTGCATGGCCCCGAGGATCGGCTTGGCCTCCTGAATGGGATTGCCCGCGGCGACCAGCG
The DNA here is from genome assembly GCF_021513175.1 of Sphingomonas sp. S2-65. Taxonomy (NCBI): domain Bacteria; kingdom Pseudomonadati; phylum Pseudomonadota; class Alphaproteobacteria; order Sphingomonadales; family Sphingomonadaceae; genus Sphingomonas; species Sphingomonas sp. S2-65. The sequence goes on from NZ_CP090953.1 coordinate 3,058,526, forward strand.
CAGGGCCTACGCCCTCGAACGGGCGGTCGGCCGGGCCGAGATCGGCGGCCAGGACCAGCGGACCGCTGAGGAAGGCAAGGGTGTCGGGATCGCCCGGGATGGCTTCGGTGCGGAGCGTCATCGGCAAAGTGAGGGTAAGGCGGTCGCCGGCCTTCCAGCGGCGCTTGAGGCGGGCATAGCCGGCAGCCGGGGTGAGCGGGATCGGCTTGCCTTTCAGGGTGAGCGTCGCGCCTTGTGCCCAGCCCGGAATCCGCAGCGCCAGTTCCGACGCGGCGCGCGGCGCGTTTTCGATCGAGAGGGTGATCTGGCCATCCATCGGATAGGCGGTGTCCAGCGCCAGCTTCCAGCCGCGCGCGGGCAGGTCCAGCGCCGAGGGGATGAACAGGTTGACGAAGAGCGTGTCGGCCGACTGCCAGTAGATCGAGTCGGCATGCTTGGCGTGGCTCTCCATGCCCGAGCCGACGCAGCACCAGAAGCTTTCCTCGGGCGTCGAATAGGAGCGGCGGCCGCCCGCGGCCATCGGCATGAAATAGACGAACATGCCGGTGTCGGGGCGCTGATGGGCGAGCATGTGGTTGAGCTGGACGCGCTCATAATAGTCGAACAGCGCGGCTTCAGGTGCCCAGCCGTACAGATGCCGGGTGAGCTTGAGCATGTTGTAGCTGTTGCACGCCTCGCAGGTGGTTTCGGCGATCGCGTCGGCGAGGTGGTCGGGTGGTCCAAAATGCTCGCGGTCGCTGTTGCCGCCGATCGCGTAGCTGTGATGCTGCGTCACGGTGGCGTGGAAGAAGCGCGCGGCGGTGGCGTGGGCGGGGTTGCCGGTCAGTTCGTGGAGGCGGGCGAGGCCGATGACTTTGGGGATCTGCGTGTTGGCGTGGAGGCCGGCGAGCTTGTCCTGGCGGGCGGTCAGAGGGTCGAGCACTGCCTTGTGACGAAGGCGCTCGGCGAGGCGCAGCCAGCGCGGGTTGCCGGTGATGGCGTAGGTGTCGGCATAGGCTTCGTTGATGCCGCCATGTTCGGCGCGCAGGATCTGCTGGACCTGATCGTCGGACAGCCCCTCGATGATCGTGCCGAAATAGCCGGCGAGCCCGAGCAGCAAGGGGAGCGCGCGCGGGTTGTTCGCCAGGCGATGGGCATCGATCAGTCCGGCATGGACCTTGTGCCAGGTATAGACCGGCACCCAGCCGCCATTGAGGTCGAAGCCGCCGGTGCGGATGTCGCCGCGGCGGACTTCCTCGAAGACGATCTTGCCGTCGACGGTCTTGCCGCCGCGCTCGACGGTGGTGCCGCCGAGATAGCCGTCGCCCTGCGCGGCCTGGATGCGGGCCATCTCGGCAAGGGCGTGGTCGAGCCTCGCGGCGATCTCGCGGTCGCCGGTGTCGGCGACGACGAGCGAACAGGCCGAGAGCCAATGGCCGAGCGAGTGGCCGGCGATGCCGGCGGCTTCCCAGCCGCCATAGACCGGGGCGGGGGCGGGAAGGCCCGCGGAGGTGTAGAAGTTATGGAGCAGGCGCTCGGGGTCGAGCGAGAGCAGATAGCGGCGGTTCGCCGCGGCGGCGTCGGCGAAGGGCGAGGGTTTCAGTGTGACGTTGCGCGCGGGGACCGGCTCGGCGCGGGTGGCTCGGTCCTGGACCTTGGTCTGGGCCAGCGCGGGGCCGGTCAAGGCGAGGATGCTGGCGCCGGCGAGGAAGTGGCGGCGGGTGGGGGTGAGGGTCATCGGTCCACTCCTGCTTTTATGCGCCGCCTCCATCCTCCCCCGGAGGGGGAGGGGGACCACGCGTTAGCGTGGTGGAGGGGTATTCTCCGCAAGCGACGCCGCTCGTGGATAGCTACCCCTCCGTCAGCCCTACGGGCTGCCACCTCCCCCTCCGGGGGAGGATTTATGCCCTCGCGAGCTTAGTGATTGTCGCGGGGAAGGCCCATGGTCTGGGCGATCTTCTGGTACTTTTCGGCACCTTCGAGGATCGCACCGGTGTTCATCTGGCCGACCACCGCACGCTGGATCTCCTGCCATGGGGTCTGGGACGCCGGGAACTTGTAGCCGCCTTCAGCCTCGAGCTTGGTGCGCCGGGCAGCGAGTTCCTCGTCGGAAATGAGGACGTTCGCCGTTCCCTTGTTCAAGTCGATGCGGACGCGGTCGCCGGTCTGGATCAGCGCGAGGCCGCCCATCGCCGCGGCTTCGGGGCTGGCATTGAGGATCGACGGGCTGCCGCTGGTGCCGGACTGGCGGCCGTCACCGATGCAGGGCAGCGCGTGGACGCCCTCGCGGATCAGATAGGCCGGCGGGCGCATGTTCACGACCTCGGCCGCGCCGGGATAGCCGATCGGGCCGGCGCCGCGCATGAACAGCAGGGTCTGGTCGGTGATGCCGGTCGCGGGATCGTCGATGCGGTGGTGATAGTCCTCGGGACCGTCGAACACGACCGCCGGGCCCTCGAACGCGTCGGGATCTTCCGGGTTGGAGAGATAGCGGTCGCGGAATTCGGGCGAGATCACGCTGGTCTTCATGATCGCCGCGTCGAACAGATTGCCCTTGAGGACGATGAAGCCGGCGTCCTCGATCAGCGGCTGGCCGAAGGGACGGATGACCTTTTCGTCTTCGATCGTCGCGTCGCGGCAATTGTCGCCCATCGACTTGCCGTTCACCGTCAGCGCGCCTTCGTGGATCAGGCCCTGCTGCATCAGCTGGGCAGTGACCGCGGGAACGCCGCCTGCGCGGTAATAATCCTCGCCGAGATATTCGCCGGCGGGCTGGAGGTTGACCAGCAGCGGCACCTTGTGCCCCTTGTCCTGCCAGGTTTCGATCGGCAGCTCGACACCGATATGACGGGCGATCGCGGCCAAGTGGATCGGCGCGTTGGTCGACCCGCCGATCGCCGAGTTGACGACGATCGCGTTCTCGAACGCTTCGCGGGTCAGGATGTCGGAGGGCTTGAGGTCCTCGGCCACCATTTCGACGATGCGCTTGCCGGTGATGTACGACACTTCCTGGCGGTCGCGATACGGCGCGGGGATTGCCGCCGAGCCGGGCAGCGACATGCCGAGCGCCTCGCACAGCGAGTTCATCGTCGTGGCGGTGCCCATGGTGTTGCAATAGCCGGTCGACGGCGCGGACGATGCGACGAGCTTGATGAACTCCTTGTCGTCGATCTCGCCGGCGGCGAGCATCTGGCGCGCCTTCCACACGATGGTGCCCGAACCGGTGCGCTCGCCCTTGTGCCAGCCGTTGAGCATCGGGCCGACCGACAGGGCGATCGCCGGGATGTTCACGGTGGCGGCGGCCATCAGGCAGGCCGGGGTGGTCTTGTCGCAGCCGATGGTCAGCACGACGCCGTCGATCGGGTAGCCGTACAGCAGCTCGACCAGACCCATATAGGCCAGGTTGCGGTCGAGGCCGGCGGTCGGACGCTTGCCGGTTTCCTGGATCGGGTGGACCGGGAATTCGATGGCGATGCCGCCCGCCTCACGGATGCCTTCGCGCACGCGCTCGGCCAGCACCAGGTGATGGCGGTTGCACGGGGACAGGTCGCTGCCGGTCTGGGCGATGCCGATGATCGGCTTGCCCGACTGGAGCTCTTCGAGGCTGAGTCCGAAGTTCAGGTACCGCTCAAGATAAAGCGCGGTCATGTCGATGTTGTCGGGATTGTCGAACCAGGCGCGCGAGCGAAGCTTGGGGGGATTTTGAGCGGTCATGACAGGTCCGTTACTGGGAAACCGAGAGGCGGTAGATCATGACATGCCTATACGGCTTGCCCGGATCAACGCGAGCGGAAACGAATGCCGGCTGATTTGGTGCATCGGGAAACTTCTGCGGTTCCAAGGCGATGCCGTCGCCCATGCGGTACAGGTGGCCGGCCTTGCCGTAGAAGGTGCCGTCGAGGAAATTGCCGGTGTAGAACTGGACGCCGGGCTCGGTGCTGAGCACTTCGAGCACGCGGCCCGAGGCGGGGTCTTCCAGCCGGGCGGCGAGTTCGGGCTTGGCGGTGACGCCCTTGTCGAGCGCGAAATTGTGGTCGTAGCCCTGGCCGTAGCGGATCTGCTGGTCGGTGCCGTCGCGAAGCCCCTCGCCGATGATGCGCGCCTTGCGGAAATCGAACACGCTGCCGGACACCGGGCGAAGCTCGCCGGTAGGGATCAGTGCGGCGTTGACCGGGGTGTAGGCGGTGGCCGGAATGGTGAGCAGATGGCCCATCGCCCCCATTGGCGAGCCTTCGCCGGCCAGGTTGAAGATCGCGTGGTTGGTCATGTTGACCACGGTCGGCTTGGTCGTCGCCGCATCATAGGCGATCTGGAGCGCGCCTTCCTCGTCGAGCGAATAGGTGACCTTCACCTCCAGCGTGCCCGGATAACCCGAGTCGCCGTCGGGGCTGGTGAGGCCGAACACCACGCGGGCGGTGGGGCCGTTGTCGACCGAGAGGATGCGCCACACCTTCTTGTCGAACCCCTGGCCGCCGCCATGGAGCGAGGTGGTCTTGTCGTTCAATGGCAGCTGATACGTCTTGCCGTTCAGCGCGAACTTGCCGCCGGCGATGCGGTTGGCATAGCGCCCGACGGTGACGCCGAAATAGTTCGGGCGATCGACATAGGCGGCGAGGTCGTCATAGCCGAGCACGACGTCGGCGATCTTGCCGGACTTGTCGGGGCCCTTGAACGACTGCAGCGTGGCGCCGTAGCTGAGGATGCGGGCGGAGACGCCGTGCGCGTTGGACAGAGTGACGGCTTCCACGGCGGTGCCGTCCTTGAGCGTGCCCGCCGCTTCGCGCTTTGCTTCCGCGGCGCTGGCCGAATGCGCCGTCAGCATCGCGCCGATCGCGCCCGCAATTGCGAGTCTTGCCTTGCCCATTGCATCTCCTCTCGGGTCGTCGGCGCCGTTGACGCGCCCTTCCCGCGCTATATAGTCTGACAAAAATCGGAATGGAAGCTGGCTGGGAATCCTTGGATAGACCCGCTAGGCCGGCCGCTCCAAGGAGAGAAGGATCGCGATGCCCGCACCCATCAACGCAGCCTCCACGGCGGCAGGGCACCAGCCCGCTGCCGGCGGAAGCTACCGTCCCGCACTGACGCTGCTCGCCAGCCTGTTTTTCATGTGGGGCTTCATCACCGTCATCAACGGAACGCTGCTGCCGCACCTGCGCAGCGTGTTCGAGCTCAGCTATTTCCAGGCCTCGCTGATCGAGAGCGTCTGGTTCATCGCCTATTTCTTCGCGTCGATCCCGTCGGCCAAGCTGATCGAGCGGATCGGCTATCAGAAGTCGCTGGTCACCGGGCTGCTGATCATGGCGGTGGGCGCGCTCGGCATGACGCTGGCGGCGAGCCTGCCGTCTTATGGCGTCACGCTGGTGATGCTGTTCGTGATCGCCAGCGGCATCACGCTGCTCCAGGTCGCGGCCAACCCGTATGTTGCGGTGATCGGCGCGCCGGAGACTGCGTCGTCGCGCCTCAACCTGGTGCAGGCGATGAACTCGGCGGGCACGATGCTCGCGCCGCTGTTCGGCGCCTATCTCATCCTTGGCCGTTCCAAGGGCGGCACCGCGGAGACCGGCACGGTGCTGACTCAGGCCGAGCGCCTGGCGGACGCGCAGTCGGTGATCCTGCCTTATGCGCTGGTGGCCGTGGTGCTGGTGGTGCTGGCGGTGGTCATCGCCCGCTTCCCGCTGCCGGCGATCGGGCTGGCGACCAACCGCGTCGCCAAGGAAGAGCGCAAGAAGCATTCGCTGTTCAAGCATCGCAACCTGATGTTCGGCATGGGCGCGATCTTCATCTACCTGATCGCCGAGATCGGCGTGGGCAACCTCTTCGTGAACTTCGTAAGCCGTCCCGACATCGGCAACATGACCACCGAGCAGGCGGGGCGTTATCTGACGCTGCTGTGGGGCGGCATGATGGTCGGCCGCTTCGTCGGATCCGCGATCATGCAGCGCGTCGCCGCCGAGACGGTGCTGGCGGTGTTCTCGGTCCTTGCCTTCCTGGTCATGATCATCACCGTGTTCACCACCGGCGAAGTTGCGATGTGGTCGCTGATCACCGTGGGGCTGTTCCACTCGATCATGTTCCCGACGATCTTCACGCTGGGCATCAAGGGCCTAGGCCCGCTGACCGAAGAAGGTTCGGGTTTGCTGATCATGGCGATTGCCGGCGGCGCGCTGGTGTTCGTGCAGGGCTGGCTGGCCGATGAGTACGGTCTGCAGCAGTCGTTCCTGCTGACCGCGATCTGCGAGCTGTACATCCTGTTCTATGCGCTGTGGGGGTCCAAGACGACCAATCCGCTGCCGGATCAGCGGCCGGTGTGACCCAAGCGAGCCGTGCTTGCGTGCGGCATTGCCTGTGGAATGAAGCGGGGATCGGCGGTTGCCGGTCCCCGTTTTCGTTTTAGCCCGAGAGATGTTTCGTCGCCCCGGCCTTGAGCCGGGGTCCGCTGGCTTGAACCGGCAGAAGAAGCGGGATCCCGGCTCGAGGCCGGGATGACGAGGACGCCTAGACCTGCATTGCGCTGCGAGTGTCTTCCAGCGCCAGGTCGACCAGGATACGCATCGCCTCGGCCGCGGCGGCGGGTTCGCCTGCGGCGATGGCATCGTACACGCGGACATGGTCGGGGATCGGGTTGCGGGGCAGGGCGCGGGCGCGCTGCTTGAACTGGGTGGTCCAACTGACCGCCGCGCCGATGCTGGCGCTGAGCGCCACCACCGCTTCGTTCCGCGTCGCCTGGAGCAGCGCGTTGTGGAAGTCGCGGTCGGCGGTGCGGCCCGCCTCGGTGGCGAGCGAATGCTTGCGCATCGCGGTGAGCGCGGTCTTCATCGCCTTCAAGTCGTCGCGGTCGCGACGCTCGGCCGCGAGACTCGCGGCGGCAGGCTCGACGATCTTGCGCAGTTCGAACAGGTCGCGGATGAAGTCGATGTCCGGCTCGCCGGTGAACGCCCAGGCGAGCACGTCGGGGTCGAGCAGGTTCCAGCGGCTGCGCGGCAGCACACGGGTGCCCGCCTTGGTCCGGCTTTCCACCATGCCCTTGGCCACCAGCACCTGCACCGCTTCGCGATACGCGCTGCGCGACACGTTCAGGGTTTCGGAAAAGGCGACTTCGCCCTCCAGCCGGTCGCCCGGGGCATATTCGCCCGAGACGATGGCAGCGCCCAGCTTGTGCGCGATGGCCCCGTGCAGGCGCCGGCCGGTGCCGCGCCGCGGGCGGGCCGCATCGGGCTCTTCTTCTTGACGTGCGGGCTCGATGGCCTCTCCGGCAGCTTTCATTCGACCCCGTTCGTGACCGTGGACGCTTTGTTGTTGCAGAACTCTAACAGCCGATCGCGAAGAACGAAAGATTGCCTATGAGGGGCAATCAGAATATGTCCGACTAAAAGGAGAGAGGAATGCCTGTCGACCGTTTACCCGAGGGATATGCGCCGTCGATGCGCGTGATCTCCTGGCCTGCGGCGGGCGTGGCGATGGCCGCTTGCCTGTATCTCCCGCTCATGGGCATCAAGGATGCCGCTCGTTGATAGCGATGTCCCCGCCCGCCCGCGACATACCAGGCGCCCGCGCGCCGCAACATTCTTGAACTGAGGAACGGAAGATGAGCTTACGCCTGTTGCAGCATCGGAGTGCCGACGGCACGCTGTCCGTGGTGGCCGCCCGCGGTGACGCCGCGACGATCGTGCCGGGCGTGGCGAGCGTACGCGCGCTGGCGCTTCGGGCGATCGAGGCCGGACACAGCCTGGCGGACGTCATCGACGCCGCCGGCGAAGGCGCGGCGGTCGATCTGCGGGCCGAGTTCGACGCGGGCAACTTCGTTTCGCCGATCAGCCATGAGGATCCCGCGCACCTGGTGATGACCGGCACCGGCCTGACCCATCTCGGCTCGGCCGAAGGGCGCGACAAGATGCACCGCGAGGCGGCGGCTGCCGAGAAGCAGACCGATTCGATGCGGATGTTCCTGGAAGGCGTGGAGGGCGGCAAGCCGGCAGCGGGCGAGACCGGGCAGCAGCCCGAATGGTTCTACAAGGGCGACGGTTCGCAGCTGGTCGGCCCGGGCGAGCCGCTGGCGATGCCGGCCTTCGCGCAGGATGGCGGCGAGGAGCCGGAACTGGCCGGCATCTATCTGATCGGCCCCGACGGCACGCCGCACCGGCTGGGACTCTGCCTGGCCAACGAGTTCAGCGACCATGTCACCGAGCGGCACAATTATCTGTGGCTGGCGCATTCGAAGTTGCGCCAGGCGGCACTCGGCCCCGAGCTGCTGGTGGGCGAGGCACCCCGCGACGTGCGCGGGGCGAGCCGCATCGTGCGCAACGGCGAGACTTTGTGGGAAAAGCCGTTCCTGTCGGGTGAGGACAATATGTCGCACAGCCTGGCGAACCTCGAGCATCACCACTTCAAATATGCGCTGTTCCGGCGCCCGGGCGACATCCACGTCCACTTCTTCGGCACTGCGACGCTGTCGTTCAGCGACGGCATCCGCACGCAGGAAGGCGACGTGTTCGAGATCGAGGCCAAGCCCTTCACCCTGCCGCTGCGCAACCCACTGGCGCGCGAAGCCGCGCAGAGCGTCGTGGTGAAGGCGCTCTGATGGCGGCCCCGATCAAGATCGCCATCGTCGGCATGGGCAAGATCGCCCATGACCAGCATCTGCCCTCGATCGCGGGCAATGCCGACTTCGAGCTGGCGGCGACCGTGAGTTCGCGCGGTGAGGCCGTCAACGGCCTGCCGCACTTCCGGACGCTGGGCGAGCTGCTCGAAGCCGGGGTCGAAATCGACGCGGTGGCGCTCTGCACTCCGCCGCAGGTCCGCTACGACCTTGCCCGGCAGGCGATTGCTGCGGGCAAGCATGTGTTCCTGGAAAAGCCGCCGGGTGCGACGCTGGCCGAAGTGGCGATGCTCGACGCACAGGCCGAAGCGGCCGGCGTGACGCTGTTCGCAAGCTGGCACTCGCGCTACGCCGCGGGTGTCGAGCCGGCCCGTCAGTGGCTGAGCGGCCGCACGATCACTGCCGCATCGATCGTCTGGCGCGAGGATGTGCGCGTGTGGCATCCCGGGCAGGACTGGATCTGGGAGCCGGGCGGTCTCGGCGTATTCGATCCCGGCATCAACGCGCTGTCGATCGCGACGCACATCCTGCCGGCCTTCTTCCTGCTGGAGGGGCGGCTGTCGCTGCCCGCCAACCGCGCCGCGCCGATCGCCGCCGACCTGCACTTCCGCACCGGCGACGGCACGCCCGTGCATATGGATCTGGACTGGCGCCAGACCGGCCCGCAGAGCTGGGACATCACGGTCGAGACCGATGGCGGCACGCTGAAGCTGGAAAAGGGCGGCGCGGTGCTGACCACGCCGGAGGGCACGCGGACTGCGGAAGACCGCGAATATCCCGGGCTCTACGCGCGCTTCGCCGAGCTGGTGCATGCCGGCACGCGCGATGTCGACACCGCGCCGCTGCGGCTGGTGGCCGACGCGTTCCTGCGCGGGCATCGCCTGGCAGTGGAAGAATTTCACGACTGACCGAACGAGCCGGTTGCTCCTTTTGAGCGGTCGGCTTCTTGCCAAACGGATGCCGGGCAAGCCGGCGAATTGGGAGAGAGAGATGATCCGCACGCTACGCCGCACGGCGATCGCCCTGCTGCTGTCGAGCACACCGCTCGCCGCCACCGCGCAGACCGCGCCCGCTCCTGCGCCGGCACCGGAAGCAGGCACTGCCTCGATCGAAGTGAAGGCCGATCCGGCTGCGCCGACTTATGACCGGCGCATCTTCACGCAGTTTGCCGAGCATCTGGGCAACGGCATTTATGGCGGGCTGTGGGTCGGCAAGAACTCCAAGATCCCGAACACCAATGGCTTCCGCAACGACGTGGTGTCGGCGCTGCGCAACCTGGCGGTGCCGGTGATCCGCTGGCCGGGCGGCTGCTTCGCCGACGAATATCACTGGCGTGAGGGCATCGGCCCGCAGAAGCAGCGCCCGGTGAAGATCAACACCCATTGGGGCGGCGTGACCGAGCCGAACACGGTGGGCACCCACGAATTCTTCGAGCTGCTGCGCCAGGTGAACGCCGAGGCCTATGTCGCCGGCAATGTCGGCAACGGCACTGCGCGCGAAATGGCCGAGTGGGTCGAGTACATGACCTCGCCCGCGGGCACGCTGGCCGACGAACGCGCCAAGAACGGGCACAAGGAGCCGTGGAAGGTTCCCTATTTCGGCGTCGGCAACGAGCTGTGGGGCTGTGGCGGCAACATGCGGCCCGAGTTCGCGGCGGACGAGACCAAGCGCTATGCGACCTTCATCAAGGCACCCGCCGGCACGCGCATCCTGAAGATCGCCGCCGGCGCGAATGTCGACGATTATCGCTGGACCGAGACGATGATGCGCGAGGCGGCCGGGCAGCTCGATGCGCTGTCGCTGCATTACTACACGCTGCCCCAGGGCGGCTGGCCCCCCAAGGCCGACCCGATCAATTTCGACGAGAGCGGCTGGGCCGATGCACTCGCCGGCGCGTGGCGGATGGACGAGCTGGTGACCAAGCACAGCGCGATCATGGACAAATACGATCCGCAGAAACGCGTCTTCCTGGCGGTCGACGAATGGGGCACCTGGTACGCCCAGGATCCGGGCACGCATCCGGGCTTCCTGCGCCAGCAGAACACGCTGCGTGACGCGCTGGTAGCCTCGATCCATCTCGACATCTTCGCCAAGCATGCCGACCGCGTCCGCATGTCGGCGATCGCGCAGATGGTGAACGTGCTCCAGGCGATGATCCTGACCGACGGCAGCAAGATGGTGCTGACGCCGACCTACCACGTGTTCGAAATGTACAAGCCGTGGCAGGACGCCAAGGTGCTGCCGATCACGATCAACGCGCCCTGGTACAACAAGAACCAGTTCGTGATGCCGGCGGTCAGCGGATCGGCGGTGCGCGGCAAGGATGGGCGGGTGCATATCGGCCTGTCCAATCTCGACCCGAACCGGCCCAACACCGTGACGGTGAAGCTGAGCGGCGTGACGGCCGGCAGCGTGTCTGGCCGGGTACTGACCGCGCCGGCGATCAACACGCACAACACGTTCGACGCGCCCGACGCGGTCAAGCCGGTGCCGTTCAACGGCGCGCAGGTGAGCGGCGACACGCTGAGTGTCACGCTGCCGGCCAAGTCGGTGGTGGTGCTCGACCTGCAATAAGATGCGGCGGCGCCCAGGCGAATGGGCCGGGCGCCGCTTGCCCGTTTTACGCTCCGGAGAGGTTTCGAATGAAGTTGCTTGGCCTATTGTCCGCCGCTGCCGTGCTGGCGCTGAGCTGTGCGGCCCCCGCGCAGCAGGCTGCGCCGGGCGGTGCCACGCTCAATTCGCGGCTTACCGGCGATCTGGTGGCGACGCATGATCCGGTGATCGCGCGCGATGGCGATACCTATTACGTGTTCTCGACCGGGCATGGCGAGCGTCTGGTGGAGACCAGGAGCTCCAAGGATTTGGTGCATTGGACCGCGGGTGCGCCGGTGTTCACCAAGATGCCCGATTGGGCGCCCAAGGCGGTGCCGGGTACCGGGGGCATGTGGGCGCCCGATATCAGCTTCGTGAACGGGCGCTGGCGGCTCTATTATTCGGTGTCGACCTTTGGATCGAACCGTTCGGCGATCGGGATGGCGACCAATGCCACGCTCGACCCCAAGTCGCCCAACTTTGCGTGGCGCGACGAGGGGCTGGTGGTGCAGTCGATGCCGTCGGACGATTTCAACGCGATCGACCCGAACTTCGTGGCCGATGCGCAGGGGCGGCACTGGCTGTCGCTCGGCAGCTTCTGGACGGGCATCAAGCTGTTCGAGCTGGACCGCCGGACCGGCAAGCCGCTGAAGCCCGGAGCAAAGCCCTATTCGATCGCGCGCCGCCCGGCGCCTGCGGGCGGGCCGGCGCCGGTGGAGGCGCCGTTCATCGTGCCGCATGGCGGCTTCTACTATCTGCTCGTGTCCTATGACTATTGCTGCAAGGGCGTGAACAGCACCTATTACACCGTGGTCGGCCGGTCGAAGGCGATCACCGGGCCGTATGTCGGCAAGGACGGCAGCAAGCTGATGGAAGGCGGGGGCAGCATCTTCCTGCGTGCCGACCTGCAGGAGCAGCAGCGCTTCCGCGGCCCCGGCCATGCCGGCTGGCTGCACGACAAGGATGGCCAGGATTACGTGGTCTACCACGCCTATGACAAGGAAGCGCGCGGCGCGCCGACGCTGCGCATCGCCCCGGTCCGCTGGGGCGCCGACGGCTGGCCGATCGCCGAATATTGAGGAGAATATGATGATCGACGTGAACCGCCGCCTGTTCCTGGCCGGCACCGCCGGCACCGCGGTCGCCGCGCAGGCGCAGGCAACTGGGCTGGCACAGCCGGGCGCCGCTGCCGCCGCGCCCGTGCCGGTCAACCCGCTGGTGCGCAACCGCGCCGATGCCCAGGTGTTTCGCCACACCGATGGCTGGTATTATCTGACCGGGTCGGTGCCCGAATATGACCGGCTGGTGCTGCGCCGCTCGCGCACGATCGCCGGGCTGGCCACCGCGCCGGAGCGCGTGCTGTGGCGGCACGAGAAGAGCGGGCCGATGTCGGGCTTCATCTGGGCACCCGAGCTGCACCTGATCGACGGCAAGTGGATCATGTATTTCGCGGCGGGCCCGAGCGGCGGCGGCGAGGACGTGTTCCGCATCCGCACCTACGCCGTGGTGTGCGACGGGCGCGATCCGATGACGGGCAAGTGGCGCGTGCTCGGCAAGTTCCAGTCGCCGTTCGACGGCTTCAATCTCGACTCCACCAGCTTCGTGCACCGTGGGGTCCGCTATTTCTGCTGGGCGGAGCGCGAGCCGGGGATCGAGACCAACTCGAACCTGTATCTCGCGCCGATGAAGACGCCGCTGACGCTGGCGGCCAAGCCCGCGCGGCTGACGGTGCCGACGCTCGACTGGGAAGTCCGCGGCTTCAAGGTCGCCGAGGCGCCCGCGGTGCTGGCGCGCAACGGGCGGCTGTTCCTGACCTATTCGGCGAGCGCGACCGATGCGCGCTACTGCCTGGGCATGCTCACCTGCCGCGACGATGCAGACATCATGAACCCCGCCAATTGGACCAAGTCGCCCGAGCCGGTGTTCGTCACCTCCCGGGTGACCAACGTCTATGGGCCCGGGCACAACAGCTTCACCGTCGACGAGCAGGGCCGCGACGTGCTGGTCTATCACGGCCGCGACTATGAGGCGATCAAGGGCGATCCGCTGTTCGACCCGAACCGCCACACCCGCGTGCAGCGGATCTATTACCGCGACGATGGCACGCCCGACTTCGGCATTCCGGTGGGTAACGGGCCCGTGCCCGACCGCTTCAGCCCGGTGAATGCCGGCGGGCAGTTCTTGCGGCATCAGGGTAGCCGCGTGCTGGCCGGCAAGGGCGACATCGCGTCGAGCCAGTTCCGTTCGGTGCCGCGTCCGGGTGGCGCAGTGGTGCTGGTGCCGATCGACGCGCCCGACCGTGCGCTGACCGCCGGCAGCGATGGCGCGGTGTCGTTGGGCCCGGTGGGGCAGGCGACCACCTTCCTTCGCCAGAACGTCGGCAAGGACGAGGTGCGCTTTGCCGCGGCCGGGCGCCGCGGGCAGTATCTGCTGCACCGCGCGGGCACGGTGATGGTCGGCATGCAGGACCGAGCTTGGCCGCCCAGCACCAACTTCCGGGTCAGCTGAGCATGGTGAATCGCCGCGAGATGCTGACCGGCAGCGTTGCCGGAGCCGCGCTCGCGGCGCGCGTGCGACCTGCCGTCGCGCAGCCTGCACCACTGGCACCGACGCCGCCGATGGGGTGGAACAGCTGGAACAGCTTCGCCACCACGATCACCGAGGCGCAGGCGCTGGAAACCGCGGCGATCCAGGCGGCGAGGCTGCTGCCCTCGGGCTACGACATCTTCACCATCGACATCCAATGGTATGAGCCCGAGGCCAAGAGCTACACCTACAATGCCAAGCCGCAGCCGGCGATGGACGGCTATGGCCGGTTGCTGCCCGCTCCGAACCGCTTCCCCTCAGCCGCGGGCGGCAAGGGGTTCGCGCCGATAGCGGTGAAGGTGCATGCGTTGGGGCTGCGCTTCGGCATCCACCTGATGCGCGGCATCCCGCGGCTGGCGGTGGAGCGCAACCTGCCGGTGCTGGGCACCAAATTGCGGGCGCGAGACATCGCCGACACGAACAGCATTTGTCCGTGGAACCCCGATATGTACGGGGTCGATATGCGCAGGCCGGGCGCACAGGCGTATTACGACAGCGTGTTCGCGTTGTATGCGAGCTGGGGCGTCGACTTCGTCAAGATGGACGATATGAGCCGGCCTTATGACGCGCATGCCCCCGAGATCGAGGCGGCGCACCGTGCGATCGAGCGCGCCGGACGACCGATGCTGCTGAGCCTGTCGCCCGGCGAGACGCCGGTGGCGCGTGCCGATCATGTCCGCCGCTTCGCGCAGATGTGGCGAGTCAGCGACGACTTCTGGGACGAGTGGCCGCTGCTCGAGGCGCAGTTCACGCGGCTGGAGAATTGGGCGCAGCATGCCGGCCCCGGCGCGTGGCCCGATGCCGACATGCTGCCGCTGGGGCGGCTGGCGCTGGGGGAGCGCGACACCAAGTTTACGCCCGACGAGCAGCGCACGCTGATGAACCTATGGTCGATCGCGCGATCGCCGTTGATCATGGGCGGCGACTTGCGGCACCTCGATGCGCCGACGCTGGCGCTGCTGACCAATCCCGAAGTGCTGGCAGTGAACCAGCGCAGTTCCGAAAACCGGCCGCACTTCGTGGCGGACGGGTTGCGGGTGTGGACGGCGCGGGCCGAGCAGGGGCGCTATCTGGCGGTGTTCAACACGAGCGGAAAGGCGGCGCAAACCAGCGTGCCGCTGGCGACGCTGGGTTTCCCATCACGGGTTCAGGTGCGCGATCTCTGGGCGCGGCGGGACATGGCTCCTGTCCAGACCACCATGCCCGTCAAGCTCGCGCCTCACGCGTCGCTGCTCTACCGGTTGATTTAGCAGACAATAAGACAAAGTGCCGACCGCGCCCGTCGCCGATCCGCCATGCTTTTTGGCAGATCGACAAGGGGGGAGTGCGAATTGCGCTTGCATTGCCGCGTCACGATGCAGTAATTTTACTCCTACTAATAGAGCGGCGAGGAGCCGCCTCTGGATGGAGAGGGATATGGCTTTCAAGCCCGCATTTCTGTGCACCGCGTCCGTTGCTTCGCTGATCCTCGCGACTGCCATGCCCGCCGCGGCGCAGACGGTGGACCAAGCCGGCACGCCAGGTGCTGACACCGCTGCAGACGCTGCGCAGGATCAGACCGCCTCGGAAGAAGAGATCGTCGTCACCGGCGTACGCGGATCGATCGTCGGCGCGCTCAACGTGCGCCGCGACTCCGTGCAGATCGTCGACTCGGTGGTCGCCGAGGACGTCGGCAAATTGCCTGACAATAACGTCGTGGAAGCGCTGCAGCGCGTCACGGGCATCCAGGTGACCGACCGTGCCGGCGGCGAGGCGGCCGTGGTGACGATCCGCGGCCTTCCCGACGCGCTGACGACCCTCAACGGTCGCAACATCTTCACCGCTGCGGGCACTTCGTTCGCGCTGCAGGACGTGTCCGCGAACCTGGTCAAGCAAGTCGACGTCTACAAGACGCGCGCCGCCGACCAGATCGAGAGCGGGCTTGCCGGCCAGATCGACATCAAGACCCGCCGTCCGCTCGATTTCGACGGCTTCGCGATCTCGGGCCTCGCCCGCGGGATCTACAGCGAACAGGCCGACAAGATTAATCCCAATGTCGCGCTGCTGGTCAGCGACCGCTGGAGCACCGGGATCGGCGATATCGGGCTGCTGATAAACGGCAGCTATTCGCGCTACGAATACCGCAACCAGAACGTCCAGTCGGGCGCGCTGGTACCTTTCCTGACTGCCGATGGTCCGCGTCCGGCGGTCACTGCGACCGAAACCTGCCCCGGCGTGAATCCGCCCCCTGCCTTTGTTGGTTTGGAGCGCCTGTTCCCAACCGATTGCCGCGTGACGACCCCCGCCAATCGCTTCGGCTCAACTTGGACGCCAGGCCTCGATCGCGGCCTCTCCACCGAAGCCGGCTCGACGCTCAACATCAATGGCGCCGAAATCCCCTATTACTTGTCGCGCGATGCGGTGATCAGTTCGGACCTGTACGGCAAACGCGAGCGGCCGTCGGTCAACGCGGCGCTGCAATGGGCGCCCAACAGCAGCTCGATCTACACCGCCGAGTTCTTCTACAGCGGCTTCCGCGGAAACACGTCCAACAACCTGTTGTTCACCTTCGCCGACTGGTGGGGCAATCTCGGCCCCAACCCCGCCTCAACCTTCGAGCTGTATGACGGCACCAACATCATCAAGTCGCGCCGCGCCGGGGCGGTGGCCGGCTTCAACAGTGCCGATTATGCCACCAACAAGACCGACAGCTATGTCTATGCGCTCAACGGCACCTGGGACGTCGGCACCGGCGGCAAGATCAGCGCGGACGTCACCTATCAGGACAGCACCAACGAAACCGCGTTCTTCGCAATCCGCACCAACCGCGGTCCGCTCGATCTGGACGTCGATTTCAACGCCGGCGGTGGCATCCCGGCCTACAGCTTCGGCAATCCCGGCGTCCTGACCGATCCCACTGCCTGGACGCTGGGCGAGCTGTACGACAGCGGCACCCGCGGTACGGGCAATGCGATCACTGCGATGCTGGACGGCGAGCAGAAGTGGGACGACGGCTTCCTGCGCCGCATCAAGCTGGGCTTCCGCTACGACAATCGCGAAGCGTCTACCTTCGTGCGGGATCAGGGCGGTGCGCCGCTGGGAACGAACCTCTCCGCGCTCGGCGAGGACGCGATCTTCACCAACTCGAACTTCTTCGATGGCCGCGCCGACGTGCCGGCCAGCTGGGTCCTCCCCGACGCGGCGGCGCTCTACGGGGACGCCGACGCGCTGCGGACGCGCTACCGCGCGGTGAGTCCGAACCTGCTGCTGTCCGACCAGCTCGAGTTCACCCGCGTATTCGACATCAACGAGATCAACACCGCGGCCTATGCCCTGGCCGATGGCGAAATCTCGCTGTTCGGGCGTCCGCTCCAGCTGCAGGCCGGCGTGCGCTTCGTCGCGATCGACACCGACTATACCTATTATGACCGCAGCAACGGTGCGCGGACGCGCGTGTCGACCGGATCGTCCAAGTTCCTGCCGAGCGTCACCGCGCGCTACGAGCTGACGAACAATCTGCGCCTGCGCTTCAACTATGGCGAGACGCTGCGCCGCCCGGCGTTCGGCGATCTCAACCCGAACTACACGCTGACCGGCGATCTTTCGAACGTCGGCTTCGGCACCGGTTCGGCGGGTACCGCCACGCTGCGGCCGACGCAGTCGAAGAACTACGATCTCGCGCTGGAATGGTATTTCGAGCGCAACAGCGCGATCTACGTGACGGGCTTCCGCCGCGAGATCGACGGGCTGGTCGTGCCGCTGACGATCCGCGAGGTTCTGCCGAACAACTATCTGACCAACAATTATACCGAGATCTTCAACATCACCCGTCCGATCAACGCCTCCAATGGCGTGCTGAAAGGCGTGGAGATCGGGGTTACCTACTTCCCGAGCTACCTGCCCGGGCCGCTCGACGGCCTCGGCTTTACGGGCAGCGCGACGATCCTCGATTCCACCCAGACGATCCCGATCACCGATGCGAACGGAGCCATCACCGGGGAAAGCAACTCCTCGTTCTTCGCGGTCTCGAAATTCTCGTACAACGCCACGCTGGCATACGACAACGGCCCGATCGGAGCCCGGCTGTCGTACATCTGGCGCAAGGGCTTCCTCAACAACAACGAAGCCCGCGCCTTCGCAAACCCGATCGGCATGTGGCGCAAGCCCGAGAGCAGCCTGGACTTCCAGCTGACCTGGAACGTCACCAAGGATATCGGCGTCACCTTCGACGCAGTGAACCTCACCAAATCGAAGCAGCAGAACTATTACCAGTTCGGCGATGTCGGCGGGGCGGAGCAGTTCAATTCCAGCACGCTGCTGCTCGATCGCACCTTCGCGCTGGGAGTGCGCTTCTCGATGTGATCGGAAGAACCGCCGCTGGAGCCTGTCTCCGGCGGCGGTCATTCGGATCGAGCGCCGGCTGCGGTGTGATGCCGGTTCCCGTGCGCGGCGTCCTGGACTAGAGTCGCGGCGATGTCGGGAAAGCGCGGAATCGTCATAGTCGGGGGAGGTACGGCAGGCTGGCTGGCCGCCGCCTATCTGGCACGCGTGTTCGACGGCCGCGTCGCGGTCACGCTGCTCGAATCCAGCGAGATCGGCATCATCGGCGTAGGCGAGGGGGCGTTCCCGACGATCCGGTCGACGCTGCAGTTCCTGGGCATCGACGAGAGCCGGTTCATCCGCGCCGCATCGGCGACGTTCAAGCAGGGCATCCGGTTCGACGACTGGCTCCACGCGGCCACGCCGGAGGGGGAGCGCCACCGGTATCTCCACCCGTTCGAGGCGCCGTTCTACACCGAGGGGACCAGCCTGGTGCCGTACTGGCTGCTCCAGGACCACGCGACTCGACCGCCCTTCGCCGACGCGATGACGATCCAGAACCGAGTCGCCGAGGCGCAACGGGCGCCCAAGCGGCCTGGGGAGGGCGATTATGCCGGGCCGCTCAACTATGCCTATCATTTCGACGCCGCGCGGCTCGCCGAGGTGCTGCGCGCCCGCGCCGTCGAGCTCGGTGTCCGGCACCTGGAAGGCAAGCTCACGCGCGTCGACCAGGCGGAGGACGGCAGCATCGCCCGCGTCCACACCGCCGAACATGGCGCGCTGGAGGGCGATCTCTACCTGGACTGCTCGGGTTTCCGCGCCGAGCTGATCGGCAAGACGCTGGGCACGCGGCTGAAGTCGGTCAAGCACCAGCTGTTCACCGAACGCGCGCTCGCCTGCAAGCTACCCTATGGAAGCCCCGACGCCCCGATCGAAAGCTTCACCGTCGCCACTGCGCACCCGGCAGGGTGGACCTGGGACATCGGCCTGCAAGGCGCGCGCGGGATCGGCTGCGTCTATTCGTCGGCGCACATGGACGATGCCGAGGCCGCCGAGATCCTGCGCGGCTATATCGGCCATGACGATTATTCGGCGCGGATCATCCCGTTCGAGCCCGGCTACCGCGAGACGCAGTGGGTGAAGAACTGCGTCGCAGTGGGGCTCGCGGGCGGGTTCCTGGAGCCGCTGGAATCCACCGGTATCGTGTTGATCGAGGCGGCGGTGGCGATGATCGCCGACTTCTATCCGCATCACGGGCGGGCCGACGCGTCGGCCCGGCGGTTCAATCAATTGATGACCGCGCGCTACGAGACGATCATCAACTTCCTGAAGCTGCATTACTGCCTCAGCCGCCGCGACGAACCCTTTTGGCGCGACAATCGCAACACGGCGTCGATTCCAGAGGCGTTGCAGGCGCTGCTGGAGGCGTGGCGCCATCGCCCGCCCAGCCGCTTCGACTTCCTCGTCGACCTCGAAAGCTTCGCGTTCTTCAATTACCAGTACATCCTGTACGGCATGGACTTCCGCACGGACCTGTCCGGCGCGCGTGCGGATTTCCCCGACATGGCCGGTGCGGAGAAGCTGTTCGCGCGCATCCGAAGCTTCGGCGCGCGCGCGACCGAGGACCTGCCGACTCACCGCGCGCTGATCCGGCAGATCAACGAAGGCGCGTCATTGGGCGCCTAGAGGTTCCAGTCCAGCTGGAGCCAGAACTTGTCGGTATCGGTGGCAAAGGCGTCCGCCTTGTAATGCGCGTAGCGCGCGGACAGCGCGTAGTGGCCGCGCTTTACGCCGGCCAGCAGGTCCAGTTCGTCGCCGTAATGCTGGTCGAGCCGGTCGCTGTCGAACTGGTGCCAGACGGCGGTGAGCGTGACTGCGTCGAACGGCCCGGCCTGCTTCCAGCTATAGCCGAGCGTGCCGTACAGGTCCCGCAGCCCGTTGGGCGGCGTCGTCGCGAACTTGCTGGCCCAGCCGTTGAACTTGAAGGCGGAGGCGAGGGGCGTCTGTACGCTGGTGAGCGCCACGCCGCGATCGGCACCGAGCACTTCATAGCCGGCAGTGGCGGTCAGCGCATGCGCGGTCAGGCTGGCTTCGCCCAGCCAATAAGTCGCGGCATAGTCGTTGGGATTGCGGTGCCAGTCGCTCTGGCGCGCCAGGCTGGCGGCATAGCCGAGCTTCATGTCGCGGCCGATCGGCGTGCTGCCGGCGAAGCGGACGCCATAGGTCTGGTTGGACAGCCGGAAGCCCTGCACCGCGGCCTCGTCCTGGTCGATGAGATAGGCGAAGCCGGTGAGGGTGCCGATGCGTGTGCCGTAATTGACCAGTGCGAAGAGATTGTCGCCGCCAATGTCGCTAGGGCGCGCGCCGGCACCGTTGCGCCCGTTCACCGTGCGCACGTTCCAGCTATAGGTCACGTCGGTGCTGAGCCCCTGCAGCTTGCCGAGCTGGACCCGGGCCGCGTCGAAGGTCTGCTCGCTCTGGCGCCAGGGCGCGGTGCCGACGAAGCGTTCGTCGGCCAGCGCGACCCGCTGGCGGCCGGCGGTGAAGGCGGTGGCGTCGCCGGCGTAGCGAAGCTGAGCGCGGTTGAGCTCCAGATTCTCGGGGTCGGCGACCAGCGGGTAGGCGGTCTTGCCGTTGGTCCCGTCATTGTAGGAGCGGGTGAGCGCGACCACCGCCTCGCCTTCGACCAAGGCAGACCAGCGGTCGAGTGTGGCAGTAACGCTCGGGCGCACGCGGAGCGTCACTGCGTCGGCGTCGCGTGGCAGCCCGGCCTGATCGGCATGCTCGTAGCGCAGCCGCACCTCGGCACCGGGGGTGAATTTCACATCCTGGGCATGCGCGGGGGCGCAGGCCAGCAGCCCGGCGGCGCAGGCGATTGCAGTCTTCATGATCGGTCGTCCGAGAAAAGCGCGCCCGCTCACGCAAATGGGAGCGGGCGCCAGGGAGGAAACGTCAGGCAGTGGCGAGGCGGGTGTCGATCCGGTCGAGCTCGCCGCTTTCGCGCGCCTTCTTGCCGTACACCGCTTCGAACAGCGGGGTGGCCATGACGGTGGTGATGATCGCCATCAGCACCAGCATCGAGAAGAGCGTCGGGCCGATAATGCCCTTTTGCAGGCCGATGTTGATGATGATCAGCTCCATCAGTCCGCGCGAGTTCATCAGCGCGCCGATACCGAGCGCAGTGCGGTTGTCCTCACCCGACAGCCGCGCGGCGGCATAGCAGGCGCCGAACTTGGCGATCACCGACACCACCAGGACGCCGAGCGCGATGAGCAGCAGCGGCACCGAATTGACCATGTCCATCCGGGTGTTGAGCCCGGAATAGGTGAAGAACATCGGCAGCAGCAGGACGACCGCGAGCGGCTCGACCTTGCGCTTGAGTTCTTCGACGAACAGCCCGCGCGGCATGCACACGCCGATCAGGAAGCCGCCGAAGATCGCGTGGATGCCGATCGCGTCCATCAGGAAGGCCGAAAGGCAGAACAGCATCATCGTGACCGCCAGCACCTGCGTGCTCATCTCGCCGCGCGCCTCGACAGCGCGGCCGAGCGGGGCGAGCAGCTTGCGTCCGAACAGGATCATGAAGCCGGCGTAGAGAATGGCGCCGCCGATCGCGATCACCGCGACGCCGGCACCCGCGCCGAAGGTGGCGAGCACCACCGCCAGCACGCACCAGGACGCCGCGTCGTCGAATGCGCCTGCGGTCAGCGTCAGCGTGCCGAGCGAGGAATTGGCCAGCCCCCGCTCGTTGATGATGCGCGCCAGCATCGGGAAGGCAGTGAGGGCGATGCAGGCGCCCATGAACAACGTCGCGTTGCCCTGGCTGATGCCGGCGGTGAACAGCCCCGGCACGGTCAGCAGATACGGCGTGATCAGCGCGGCGAGCAGGAATGGCACCGCGATGCCCGCCGCCGACACCGCCGCGGCGCTCTTCGCCTTGGTCTGGAAGTGATCGAGCCGCAGCGTCAGGCCGACCATGAACATATAGAGCCCCACGCCCAGCTGCGCGCCGACATAGAGGACGGTGCGAGTCTCCTTGGGGAAGATCGCGAGCTGGAGGTCGGGGAAGAGGAGGCCGAACAGCGAGGGCCCGAGCACGACGCCGGCGATCATCTCGCCAACGACCTGCGGCTGCTTGAACAGCTTCTGGCCGAGCCAGCCGACGACGCGGCAGACCAGGATGATGATCGCGAGCTGGAGGAAGAAGTGGATGCTGAAATCTGACGGCGCATAGCTCTTCGCCGCGGCAACGGCAGGCCCGTGCGGGTTCAACACGTCGGTGAGCGCCACCCAGGATTCGTGCAACAAATCAGCCAATTCAACCTCCCCTTCTCGGTTCGCGCGGCCTCTTCGTGCCTGCAGCGGAGGGTATGGAGCCTCGCTTTTGGGCGGCGCGCAACGTCAATCCTGCGGACGCATGCACTTTTCCGGGATGCTCGCGCTTTGTGTTGCGCGTCGTCCACAGGGTAGTAACGTACCTACATGACAACGTGAGCAATGTCGGGGGCGGATGAGGCGATGAAGGTGATCAGCAGCCGCGAGCTGAACCAGGATGTGAGCGCGGCGAAGCGACTCGCGCGGCTCGAGCCGGTCTTCGTCACCGACCGTGGCCGGCCGACGCACGTGCTGATGAGCATCGACGCATTCCGCCAACTGAGTGGCCAGCGCGACAGCATCGTCGACTTGCTCGCGCTGCCGGGTACCGACGATGTCGAGCTCGGCGCGCCGGAGCGCTGGTGATGTACCTGCTCGACACCCCGATCGTGTTCGACCTGCGCAAGGCCCGCACGGGGCCAAGCGATAGGGGACTGGCAGGGTGGGCTTCGGGTGTCGCGCGCGAACGGCTGTTCCTGTCGGCGATCAGCCTGGTGGAACTCGGCGCGGCGGCGGCGCGGGCGGGGCGCGCGAACAAGGCGTCGGGTGCGGCACTGCGGGCGTGGATCGACGATCAGGTCGTCCCGGCGTTCGAAGGGCACATACTCCCGCTCGATGCGGCGGTGGCCCGGCGGTGCGGCGACCTGGCAATCCCCGAGACGCGCGACGCGCTGGTCGCCGCCACGGCGCTGGAGCATGGCTTGTCGCTGGTGACGCGCAACAAGGCGGCGTTCAAGGGCGCACGGGTCCGCCTCTACGATCCCACCGGCTACCGACCAGCCGAGACGGAGGACGAGGCGGACTGGCGCACCGCGGGGCGCGGCGGCCCGCTTTGGCTTCGCAACCTGTTCATCCGCGGCTGATGCCGGCTGCCGACCTTCGCTTGGGGCCTGGGCGTCAGTCTTTCATGTCCGACACGACCAGCACGCGCTCATCGGTGTTCGCGAACGGTTCCAGCATGTCGAGCGAGACCTCGATCTCGGCGAGGCTTGGGTTTTCAGCTGCGATCGCGCTGGAGAGCATATCGAGATCCAGCACGGCTTTCCGACCCTCCGGAGGCATGGGTTGCCCACGAAGAAGCAGTTGATCGACGGTGATCCCGTCGAGCGTCACGGCCTTGGCAGTTTCGCGCTCGAAAGCGGAAGCGGCAAGCAGGTCGGCCAATGGCGGCTCGTCGCGCGCTTTGTTCACATTGTGGACCGTGACATCGCTCCATCGCGGACCTTTGAAATACACCGCCGCATACATGATCTTTGCGCGCGTCTCGCCGACGCCAGAGACGCGCATGGCGTCATAGAAAACCCGGTGCACGTCCTTCCATGGCCGCGTTCTGGTGTCGCAATGGTAGTCGTGGATGACCGACGCGTCCCGGTATTTTCCTTCGAACGGGCCGCCCATTAGCGGCCAGAGCGCTTGCGGGATCGATGCGCCATCGACGATCACGTCGGAAGGAACGTGCCAAATCGTCTGGGCAGAATCTACGAAGCCGAACTCCTGAAAAAGCTGTACCCGACGCCCGTCGGGCAAGAGCTTGACCACCAACTCACCGACATATCTGCCGAACGGGCTGTCAATTTCGGGCATCGGCCAATCCTCTCGCTTCAGATCTCCAGCGCGACCGTGACAAATACTACAAGATCATGATGCCGGAGTCATCTCGAAGCATGTCGCATCGAGGATGACTCCGATCTTATCTCAAGTCCAAGGCAAATCGTAGGTGGTGTGACGTCGCCGCTTACAAGTGCTCAGCGCCGCGGTGCCTGGCTCCCGGACATCCTATTCATAGCGCAGCGCATGCACCGGGTTGGTGCCGGCCACCCGGAACGCGTGCGAGCCGATGGTGGCAATGGCGATGACGATGGCGAGGAGCCCGGCAGCGATAAAGGGTGCCGGCCCCAATGGCATTTGCGCCTGGAACTGGTTCAACCAGTTGCGCATCGCCCACCAGGCGAATGGCCACGCCACCAGGTTGGCGATCAGCACCGGCTTGCTGAATTGCCATACCAGCAGTTGAACGATGTCGCGCGTCCGGGCGCCCAGAACCTTGCGGATGCCGATCTCCTTGGTGCGGCGCTCGGCAGTGAAAGCAGCGAGTCCGAACAGGCCCAGACACGCGATCAGCACCGACAACAGTGCAAATCCGGCAAAAGCCCGGCCAACGGCCTCGTCCGACGCGTATAGCCGCGCCGCCGCCGCTTCCGAGAATTCGGCCTCGAACGGAACGTTGGGAACGACCCGCCGCCACGCCGCCTCGATTTCGCGCGCGACTTTGGCAGGATCCGCATCCTCGATGCGCACGACGAAGTAGCCCAACTGGTCGTCGTCGTGAAAGTAGATGGCGTCCTCCACTTCCTGGCGGGCGGACCGGAAGCGGGTATCGCGGACCACTCCGACGATGGTGGCCGGCACCATGCCGAGTTCGGACGAAACGAAGCCGGCCTGAATTTGCTTGCCGACCGCCTCCTGGGGCGACCGGAAGCCCATCTGACGCGCGGAGGATTCGTTCACCACCACGTTCATGCCGCGTGCGACCAGCGCCCGTTCCCGCGCGAGATCGTGCACGGCGCTGGTTGTGGCATCGTCCATGGCGAAGCTTCGCGACAAATAGCGGCCTGCAACCAGCTTGATGCCCATCGTGTCGAAATAGCCCCAGCCGACGTTATAGGTGCCAAGCGTCAGCGGCGTCGGCCGACCGGGCAGCATCACGCTGTTGTTGCTGACCGTGTTCGTCGCCATCGCGATCTCCGTTCGCGCGACCGACCGCACCCCAGGTACGCGGGCCAGTTCGCGTTCAATGGCTTCGGCGTTCGAGGCGACCTGCTTGCGCGCGGCATTTTCGATTTGAAGCAGCCCGGTTCGTTTGAAGCCGGGATCGGTATTCCGCACATAATCGGTCTGGAGGTACACCACCGCCGTACAGACGATGAGGCCGATCGAGATCGCGAACTGGACGACGACCAGGACGTTGCGCAGGCTCCCAGATCCTTCCGCCTCGGCTGCGGACTTGTTGGCCTTGAGCACGCGGGCGGGCTGGAACCGCGTCAGGTAGAAGGCGGGATAAAGCCCACCGGCGAGCCCGACCAGCAGGCTCAGCCCGATAGCGGGAAGCAGCACACCCTGCGATCCGAAATATCGCAGCGTCAGGTCGGCGCGGAGCAATTGGCGGAGCCATGGCAATGCCAGTTCCACCACCGCCAGCGCGAGCAGCATGGCGATGCCGGTGACCAGCACGGATTCGCAGAGGAACTGCGCGATCAGTTGCTTGCGGCTCGCCCCCAGCACCTTGCGCAGGGCGACCTCCCGCGCGCGCTGGGAAGCGCGGGCCGTCGCGAGGTTGGTGAAGTTCACGCAGGCCATGACCAGGATCAGCACTGCCAGCACGCCGAATGTGACTACGGTCGACCGATCCTGTTCGTTGCCGGCGGGCCCGCCCTGTGCCTTGCCCAGGTGGATGTCGGCCAGGTTCAGCAGCGTGAAATCGGTATCCTCCGCCTGGCTGACCAGGCGGCCGCCGATCGTGTCGCGCGGCGCGTTGCGCAGCTTCCACGCGCCAAGCTGGGCGTTGATGGCGGCCACGTCGGTGCCGGGACGAAGCTTCACATAATTGTACCCGCTATACCAACCCCATTGGGTCAGCTCGTCGGGCGCCATCAGGGTTTCGTCCACCAACGCCACCATGCCGATCTGGTTATGCGACGTGCGGGGCAGGTCCTTGAAGACGGCGGTAACGCGCATGTCACGCGTGGCGTCGCCGACCACCACCGACACGGTCTTGCCGACCGCGTCCTCGGTGCCGAACAATGCCTTCGCCGTGCGCTGCGACATGGCGAGTGCGTTGACGTCGGGCAGCGCGGTCGCCGCATTGCCCTGGACGAAGGGCAGGTCGAATACCTTGAAGAAGTCCCGGCTGACGCGGCTGATCGTCAAGCGCCGAGGCTCGCCCTTGTCCATGATGATCGGCTGGCTGTTGGCGAGATAGGTTTGCGCCTCGATCTGAGGGAAGTCCTTTTTCAGCGCCTGGCCTGCGGCATAAGGCGACGGCTGGATCGGATTCACCATCCCGGTTTCCGTATCCGTATGCGCCGCCTGAAGCTGATAGATGCGATCGTGATCGGGCACGAAGCGATCGAACGACACCTGCTCGCGCACATAGAGCAGGATCAGCAGGCACGCGGCCAGCCCGATGGCGAGGCCCAGGATGTTGATCAGGGCATAGGTGCGGTTCTTGGTCAGCGCGCGGATGCCGACGGTCAGATAGTTGCGCCACATGATCGGGTTCCTATTCGTAGCGAAGCGCGTGGATGGGCTTGGTGCGGGCGACGCGGATGGACTGGCCGGCGACGGTCGCCAGCGCGACCGCCAGCGCCAGCAGACCGGCCGCAAGGAAGGGCGCAGGGCCTAGGCCGATTCGCAGGTCGAAACCGTTGAGCCAGCCGCGCATCGCCCACCAGGCGACAGGCCAGGCGAGAAGGTTGGCCAGCACCACCGGCTTGGAGAACTGCCACGCGAGCAGGCGGACGATGTGGTGCACCCTGGCGCCCAACACCTTGCGGATGCCGATCTCCTTGGTGCGCCGCTCGGTGGCGAAAGAGGCCAGGCTGTAGAGGCCAAGGCAGGCGATGATGACCGCCAGTACCGCGAACCCGGCGAACAGCATCCCGCGCGCCCGTTCGGCCGCGTAGGTTTCGCGAACGATGTCTTCGGCGAAGCGCGCCTCGAACGGCAGTTCGGGCTCGAAGCGAGCCCAGACCTTCCCGAGCGCCGCCATCACCGCGCCGGGCCGCGCGGCGACATAGCGCACGAGCACCTGATTGGTCTGTTCGGGCGCATAGATATAGACGATCGGATCGACAGGATCGCGTGCCGTGCCGAAGCGCGTGTCGCCGACCACGCCGACGATCGTCGCGGGAACGACGTCCAGCCCGGTGATCGCTGCCTGGATCACTTGCCCGACCGCTGCCTGTGGCGCCTTGAACCCGAAGCGGGTGGCGGCGGCGCGGTTGATCATCACGTTGAGCCCGCGCGCGGCGAGTTGCTTCGGATCCGCCGTCGTGACTCGGTCGGCCGCGAAGCCGTCGCCGAGGGGGCGACCCGCCGCGATGCCGACGCCCATCGTCTGGAGGAAGTCGGCATCGACATTGTACAGCGTCATCGACAGGTAGTCGGTGGCGCCGGGCGCGCGCACCAGCCGGATTATCTTCTCCGGCGAGGCTAGCGCCGTCCGCGCGCGTCCCACCGCGGTGACGCCGGGGATCGCAAGCATCGCTGCGCGCGCGGCGTCATATTCGCTGCCCTGCGTGAAGCGCCAGGCGTTGGCGATCTGCACCAGTCCGTCGCGGCGGTACCCGGCGTCGACGGTCTCGACGAAGCGAGTCTGCGCGTAGATGATTGACGTGCTCGCAATCAATCCGATGGCGATGGCGAACTGAAGCACGATCAGCGCCGTTCGGATGCGCCCGCTGCCGGGCGTCTCGGCCGACGCCCAGCTGCCGCGCAGCACTTGCCCCGGCTTGAACCGGCTGAGGTAGAAGGCGGGGTACAGGCCGCCCGCGAGCGCCGTGAAGCCGAACAGCGCCGTCGCCGGGATCAGCATGCCGCCTTCGCCGAGATAGACGAAGCGCAGGCCGACGCCGAGCAGCCCGCCGATCCACGGCGTCGCCAGCTCGACCATCGCCAAGGCGATCAGCATCGCCGCGGCCGACATCAGCGCGCTTTCGCACAGGAACTGGAGGATCAACTGGCCGCGCGACGCGCCAAGCACCTTGCGAAGCGCCACTTCGCGGGCCCGCTGCACAGCGCGCGCCGTGGACAGGTTGACGAAGTTCATCACCGCCATGCCGAGCGTCAGCAGCGCGACGACGGCGAAGGTCGCGAGCGCGCGCCGATCGCCGCCCGGCACCCATCCGCCCTCACGCACCGCGCCGAGATGGACATCGCGGATCGACGCCAGGTGGAAGTCGAACAGGTCGGACATCGTCGCGAGTTTGCCGTCGATCCTCTCCGGCGGGATCGCGCGCGCTTCCCAGCGGGGCAGGCCGGCATTCACGGCCGACGCGTCGTCGCCGCGGCGCAGCTTGACCCAATGCTGCTGGTTCACATTGCCCCAGCCGCGCATCTCGGGCGGAAAGGCTGCGTCGCCCAGATCGCGGCGGAAGAGGAGGTTGAGCTTCAAATTGGTGTTGGCGGGAAGATCGCGCAGCACGCCGGTGACGCGATAGTCGCGTTTGCCGGGGCCGGCGCCCAGGCTGATCAGCTTGCCCAGCGCATCGGCAGTGCCGAACTGGCGGATCGCCTCGCTCTCCGTCAGCACGACCGAGTTGAGGTCGGGCAGCGCCCGCGCCGCCGATCCTTGCGCGAACGGCAGCGCGAAAACCTGGAAGAAGCCGGCATCGACCGTGGCGGAGTCCACGAACAGAGGCTTGCCGTCACGCTGCGTCACCGTCTTGCCCAGCGCGACCGACGTGATCGATTCCACCTGCGGGAAACCCGCCGGCAGCCGCTCGTAGAGCGGGAAGGGGCTCGTCTGCGTGTAGACCGGCGGTTGTCCGGGCGGGTGGATCGTGGATTGGACCTGATAGACCCGGCCGCTTTCGGGAAGCCACGCGTCATAGGTGCGTTCGAACCGGACATAGCCCAGGATCAGCAGGCATCCCGCCAGCCCGAGCGCCAGCCCGCCGATGCTGATCGCGGCGTAAGCCGGGCTCCGCGCCAGCTGCCGGCACGCGGTCAGAAGATAGTTGCGCCACATCCTTCGAGTATCCCCCTCAATCCACCGCCCGCTTCGCAGACGCGTGTCTTCATGCCGCGCGGCGGCGCTCCTGCAGGATGCGGCCATCGACCATGCTGACGATCCGGCCCGCATAATCGGCGTGCGCGGGCGAGTGCGTGACCATGACGATGGTCGATCCTTCCGCGTTGAGCGTCTGGAGCATGCGCATCACTTCCTCGCCATGCTGGGTGTCGAGGTTGCCGGTGGGCTCGTCGGCGAGGATCAGCTTGGGGCTGGCGACCAGCGCGCGCGCCACCGCCACGCGCTGCTGCTGCCCGCCCGACAACTGGCTCGGCCGGTGCTTGGCGCGGTGGGCGATGCCAACCCGGTCCATCACCGCGTCGACCCGCGCGCGGCGCTCGGCAGGAGGCACCTTGTGGTACAGCAGCGCCAGCTCGACATTGTCGCGCACGCTGAGTTCGTCGACCAGGTTGAAGCTCTGGAAGATGAAGCCGATATTCTCCTTGCGGACCTCGGCCAGCTTGCCTTCGGACAGCCCGGCCACTTCCTTGCCGTTGAAGTCGTACGACCCGCTCGACGGGCTATCGAGCATGCCGATCATGTTGAGCAGCGTCGATTTGCCGCACCCCGAGGGACCCATGATCGCCACGAACTCGCCCTCGGCGATGTCGAGGTCGATCGCATCGAGCGCGGTCGTCTGCACCGTATCGGTACGGTACACCTTGGAAAGTTCGCGCATCTTCAGCATCGGCATTCCTTTTCTGTTTGGCGTTGTCTCATCGGGTCAGATCCAGGCGCGCCTTGTCGGCGTAGCCGGTGTAAGGCGAGGTCAGCACCTTCTCGCCGCGATCGAGCCCTTCGAGCACTTCGATGAAATCGGCGTTGCGGCGGCCCAGCCGCACCGGGCGCTTCACGGCGGAGCGGCCGTCCGGTGCCACCACGAAGATCCAGCTGCCGCCGGTCTCGTTGTAGAAGGCGCCGTTCGGCACGAGCAGCGCAGGCGCCGGGTCGCCGAGCGTCAAGCGCGCCTGCATCGTCTGACCACGCTGGAGCTGTCCCGGCTCGGCGCCGAGAAATTGCAGGTCGAGCTGGAACTGGCCATTCTGGACCTGGGGATAGATCTTGGCGACGCGCGCCTGGTAGCGCTTGCCCGCCCAGTCGATCGCCGCGGTCTGGCCAAGCTGGACCCGCCCGAGATAATATTCGTCGACGCCGGCGATCAGCTTGTTGCGGCCCGGGCTGTCGATCTGCCCGACGCGCTCGCCGCGCTGAAGCGACTGGCCGACCTGTACCGAGAAGCCGGAGAGCTGCCCCGTGACGGGCGCACGCAGCTGAAGCGCGTCGAGGTTGGCGCGCGCGATCGAGAGGCCCGACTGCATCGACTGTGCCGCCGCCTGTTGCTGCGAAAGCTGGCTGGTCTGAAGGCGGGCATCGGTCGCCTGGCTGCGCTTGAGCGCGGCGAGCCGGCGCTGCTGGTAGCGATAGTCGGCAGCCGTGTCGTCGAACTGCTTGGCAGTGACGAAGCCGCGCGTGGCGAGCGGGCGCTCGCGCTCATATTGGCGGCGCGCCTTGTCCAGCGCGAGATCGGCCTCGAGTACCGCGCGTTCGTTGGTCAGGCGCGTCTGAGCCAGCGCCAGTTCCTGGCTGCGCATGTTGTTGATCTGCTGCTCGACCTCGGTCTGGCGAGCCAGAGTCGAAAGCTGGAGCTCGGCGTTGGACAGCAGCGCGATCGGCTGGTCCTTGGCCACGTTGGCGCCATCCTCGACCAGCATCTTTTCGACCCGGCCGCCTTCGACCGCGTCGATATAGACGGTGAGCAATGGCGTCACCCGCGCGCGCAATGGAATGAAGTCGTCGAAGGTGCCGCGCGTGACGGTGGACACCGTGACATGCTGGGCATCCACGGTCTGGCTGTCGTTCGCCGGTGCGAACCACCAGAACAGCGCCGCCGCGATCAGCAGCGCCGCGCCGGCGATCCCCGCCTTGACCCAAAGCGGCCAGCGGTTCGAGGGCACAGCCGCATCCATGCCCTTGCCGGTCACCGGGCGGTCGCCGGTGCTTGTCTGATCCATGCGAACCACGCCCATGCTCACAGCTTCAGCAATCCGCGTGCCAGCGCCGCCACAGGTGCCCCGAGTGTCCCGGGGGCGGAACAACTGTCCGGATCCGGACAAAGGTGTTCGGAATCGAACACGATGCGCACCGTGGCGAAGCCGACGCGCAACACCGCCTGGCTGCTGCCGCCGCCCTTCACGTCGAGTTCGAGCGCCAGCGGGGCGGGCGGTGCCACGGCGATCGCGCTGGCCGCCGCAAGGGCGATCAGCAGGAGCTTTGCTTGAGACATGGACGATCGGCGAGACATGAAAAACACCTTCCTGCCCGATACAGGAGCATGAGCCGTGCCAAGTCGATCGGAGTGGCACGCGATTTGATTGTCCCCGTACCGACGGTCACAGTAGCAGGGCTGTCGGGAGCGGGGTGGATGATGGCGAGCAAGCCGGAATACGGGTTTTGCGTGGTAATCGACGACGACGAGGACATCCTCGTGGCGTCGCAATTGCTGTTGCGGCGGCTGTTCGCGGAGGTTGCGACCGCACGGACACCGGATGAGGCATTGCCGTTGATCCGCGCGCATATGCCCGACGTGGTGCTGCTGGACGCCAATTTCGCGCGGGGAGCGACCGACGCGGCGGAGGGGCTCGCCTGGCTCGACAGGCTGCTCGCCACCGACCCCGAAATGGTGGTGGTGATGATCACCGCCCATGCCGGCATCCAGGTGGCAGTCGCCGCGATGAAGCGGGGCGCGACCGATTTCGTGTCCAAGCCCTGGTCGAACGACAGGTTGCTGGCGACGGTGCGCACCGCCGCGGCGCTGCGCCGCTCGCGGGTCGCCGCCGGACGGGGTGGTGCATCGCCCCCGGCCGCCGGGCCGGCGAGTTCCACGCTGCTAGGCCAGTCGCCGGCGATGGCGCGGGTGCACTCGCTGATCGCGCGTGCGGGTCCGACCGACGCCAATGTGCTGGTGCTGGGGGAGAATGGAACCGGGAAGGAGCTGGTCGCCCGCGAGCTTCACCGCCAGTCGCTGCGCGCGGACAAGGTGATGCTGACCGTCGACCTCGGCGCGGTGTCCGAGGAACTGATCGATTCCGAACTGTTCGGGCATGTGAAGGGCGCGTTCACCGACGCCCGCGCCGATCGGGTCGGGCGTATCCAGGCCGCGGACGGCGGCACGCTGTTCCTGGACGAAATCGGCAACCTGCCGCTGCGGCTGCAACCCAAGCTGCTGACCGCGCTGGAGCAGCGCCAGGTCACGCCGGTCGGCGCGAACAAGCCGGTGCCGGTGGACATCCGCGTGATAGCCGCCACCAACCTGCCGCCCGAGAAGCTGCGCAGCGAAGCGCATTTCAGGCAGGACCTGCTGTTCCGGCTGAACACGATCGAGATCGACCTGCCGCCGCTGCGGAGCCGGCCCGAAGATCTGCCCGAGCTGATCGGCCACTATCTCGACCATTATGCCAAGCGGTACGGGCGCGCGGTGCCGAAGCTAAGCGCGGCGGCGGAGCGCGCGCTGCTCACGCATGACTGGCCCGGCAATGTCCGCGCGCTGCGCCATGCGCTGGAACGCGCCGTGATCCTGGCGCGGGAGGACCATCCGCTGGAGCCGGAGGATTTCGCGCTGGTCGCGGCGGTGCCACGGGTTTCCGCGCCGGTGAGCGCACCGCCTCCCGATGACCTCAATCTGGACCGGGTCGAGCGCAGGCTGGTCGAGGAAGCGCTGCGAAAGCACGGCTACAACATCTCGCTCGCCGCCGCCGAACTCGGGCTGTCGCGGGCGGCGCTTTACCGCCGGATGGAAAAGCATGGGCTTTGACCGGCGCTTCACCGCCGGGCTGATCGGCTGGATCGTCGCGCTCGGCGTGGCGGTGCTCGCGCTGGGGGCCGCGCTTCTGACTCCAGGGCTGGGAGCGGCGCGTGTCGTCGCGCTGGGGCTCGCCGCCGGAGCCTTTGCCGGGCTGTGGCGGCACGTGACGCGCACCAACCGTGCCGTAGCCCGCTTCGTCGAGGCACTGCGCTTCAACGACATCTCGCTGCGGTTCGATGCGGCGTCGGGCGCAGGCTTTGGCCAATTGTCCGGCGCGCTCAACGACGCGATGGCGCGGTTCGGTTCCGAGCAGAACCGGCTTACCGGCGAACTGCGCTATGTCGAAGCGCTGGTCGACGACATGCCCGTCGCCGTGCTGACGATCGACGCGCGCGGGCAGGTCACCCTGGCCAACAAGGCGGCGCGGCGGCTGTTCGCGGCGGGCGGTACCACCGCGGACAGCTTCGCCGCCTATGGCGCCACCTTTGCCAAGCGGCTGGCCAGCGAGTCCAACCAGGACGAACTGATGATCAACGTGATCGACGGACGTCCGCAGCGGGTGCTGGTACGCTCCACGTCGCTGGATCGGCTGGGCCATCGCACCCGCGTGGTCACGGTGCAGCCGCTCGGCGGGACGCTCGACACTGTCGAGATGGCGGCGCAGACCGACCTTGTGCGAGTGCTCACGCACGAGATTTTGAACTCGCTCACCCCGGTGACGTCGCTCGCGGCGACTGCGGACGAATTGTTGGCCGGTGCCGACCTGAACGACCCGCGGATCGGCGATGCGCGCCTGGCGGTGGCCACGCTGGCACGCCGCGCGGCTGGGCTCGGCAACTTCATCGAGGCATATCGCGCAGTGGCGCGGACGCCGGAGATCAAGCGGGTTTCGTTTGCCGCCCATGCCTGGGCCGGCGAACTCGCCCGCTTGTTCGCGGCGCAATCCCCCGACATCCCGCTATTGGTGGACGTGCCCGAATCGCTGGTGCTGGAGGGCGATCCGGATCTGTTGGCGCAGGTGCTGATCAACCTGTTGCGCAACGGTGCCCAGGCGGTGCGGGATGCCGATAGGGCGCCGTGCCTCGTGCTTCGCATCCTGGACGACCGGCACGGCACTGCGATCGAAGTCGAGGACAATGGCCCGGGCATTCCGGAGAGCCTGCGCCAGGACATATTCCTGCCCTTCTTCACCACGCGGACGACCGGAACCGGGGTTGGGCTCAACTTGGCGCGGCAGATCGTCGTCGCCCATGGCGGGACGATCGACGTCACCGATGCGCCCGGAGGCGGTGCGCTGTTTCGAATACTGCTCTAGCGGGCGCGTGGGCGGTGCACGTCGGCTTCCAAGAGCGTTCCTGCTGACAGCGTAACGAAACCGTCATCGATCTGACGCGATACCGCAACGCGGATCACCCCATGTCGTCACACGAGCCCCCTAGGTGCACCGCGACAACAGGGGGACTTCATGACGAGCCGTATTCTTCGTCCGTTCGCGGGCGCGAGCGCGATTGCGCTGACGTTTGCGCTTGCCGCGCCAGCCACGGCTCAGGACACCGGCAACACGCCCGCCACGGCGCAGAGCGTCGCGGACGCGGTGGATGGTGAGCTCGTGGTGACCGGCACGCGTCCGATCGCCGAGGCCGAAGCGACCGCGCTGCGGGTGCAGCAGAATTCGGATTCGCTGGTCGCGGTGGCCGCGGCGGACGGCGTCGGGCGCCTGCCCGATCAGAACATCGCCCAGGCGGCCAGCCGCCTGCCCGGCGTTGCGGTCGAGCGCGACCAGGGGCAGGCCCGCTACATCTCGCTGCGCGGCGCGCCCAATTACTGGACCACGCTGTCGTTCGACGGGATCAACGTGGTGAGCCCGGAAGGCCGCGACGCGCGGTTCGATTCGATCCCCTCGG
Source organism: Sphingomonas sp. S2-65 (assembly GCF_021513175.1). NCBI lineage: Bacteria > Pseudomonadati > Pseudomonadota > Alphaproteobacteria > Sphingomonadales > Sphingomonadaceae > Sphingomonas > Sphingomonas sp. S2-65. The sequence continues at coordinate 3,093,448 of NZ_CP090953.1, forward strand.
CGATCGCGTCGCAGATCATCGTATCCAAGGCAGTCACGCCGGAGATGCCGGGCGAGACCGTGGCGGGCAACGTCAACGTCATCACCCGGTCCGCCTTCGACTATGCCGGGCTGCGCATCGCGACCAAGCTGGGCGCGGGCATCGCCGAACTGGGCGACCGCAAGCAATATGAAGCGTCCGCGGTGGTCTCCGACCGGTTCGCGGTCGGCGGCGGCGAAGTGGGTGTGCTGGTGTCGGGCAGCTTCTACGAGCGCGCGATGATCACCGACAATTTCGAGAACGACTATGAGCGCGTGGCGCAGGACCAGCGCCCCGGCGGCCAGACTCGCTTCTGGGTACATGAGACCGAAAACAAGCTGTACCGCCTGACCCGCCGCAACTGGTCGGCCTCGGGCCGGCTGGATTGGCACCCGGATTCGGACAACCAGATCTCGCTGCGGTCGATCTACACGACTTTCTCCGATGACGAGGCGCGCGACAATTTCCGGTTCGACCTGGACGACCGCCAGGGCGATCTGGTCGCCAACCCCGCCGCCTGCGCCACGGCGGTGAACCCGACCCCGGCCACCAGCGGCTATGCCGATGTCTGTGTCGGCAACACGCCGCAGGTCGGCACGATCTATGGCATCGACATCCGCCAGCGCTCCACGCTACGGGCGTTCCGCCAATCGATCTTCACCAACACGCTGGCGGGCGATCATGATTTCGCCGAGGGCTGGCATCTCGCCTGGCTGGGCAATTACACGCTGTCGACCGACGACCGCTCGGTGGTCGGCGAAGCATCGTGGGACAGCCCGAGCACGCGCACGCTGCGCCCGACGGTCGCCTATGACTTCAGCGATCCCAATCACGCGCGGCTGCGGCTGTTCCGCACCAACCAGTTGAGCGGCCCCACGCGCTTCCAGGCCGGCGCCGAGACGCGCGACATCAACGCGTTCGCACGCGCGCCGTCTTCGTTCACCGTGCTCGACGCGGTCGACAAGACCAAGGCCTATACCGGCAAGATCGTGCTATCGAACGAGACCCAGCTGCTGGGCGGCGAAGCGATCCTGAAGGCGGGCTTCCAGTTCGACCAGCGCACCAAGGTGGCCGACGAGGCGCAGATCGCGCTCAGCACCGCGGCGCAATTCGCCACGATCGGCCTGCCGCAAAGCTATGCGCAGTTTCAGACCGACGAACCATTCCAGGGCAAGATCCCGCTGGGCTATGACTTCGGCTATTTCGACACCGGCAAGATGCGCCAGGTGTCCGACGCCGCGCGCGACAATTTCGCGTTCGTCCCCAACACCGCGAACAATTACGATGTGCGCGAGCGGGTCTATGCCGGGTTCGTGATGGGCACGCTCAATTACGACTGGGGTTCGATCCTGGGCGGCGTCCGCGTCGAGCACATCACCAACCGCGGCATCGCCGACGCGACCATCGGCGCGACCACCGGGCGAGTGACGGCGGAGTCGAGCCAGACGCTCGCTTTCCCCAGCCTCCACCTCAACTTCGACCTGGACGACACCAAGAAGCTGCGCCTGTCGTTCAACTCGGGTGCGGCGCGGGCCGACTATGACCAGCTTCGCCCGAACGTGGTGGTGAACGACAGCAACCAGTCGATCTCCGGCGGCAACCCGGCGGTGAAGCCGGAACGCGCCTACGGCATCGACAGCTATTTCGAATGGTATCTGCGCCCTCAGGGCTATCTGATGATCGGCGCCTTCTACAAGGAAGTGAAGGATGTGCTGTATCGCCAGACGCGCACCTTCGGCTCGAGCGCGCTGGACAGCAACGGCATCGACCGGTCATCCTATGTCTATTCGGGCATCACCAATGGCGGCGATGGCCGCGTGTTCGGCATGGAAGCCGCCGCGCAGCTGCAGCTCGAACCCTGGGTCGATGGCTGGCTGGGCGGCTTCGGCATCTCCGCCAACGTCACGCTGAACGACAGCGAGATCACCAAGCCGGGGATCGGCACCGTTCCGGCGCGCAAGGTGCGGCTGCCCGGCACGTCGGACCTGGTCTATAATATCGGCGGCTATTACGAGAAATACGGGCTGTCGCTGCGGGTGCAGTATCAGCGCCGCAGCACCTGGCTGGACGGCATCGCCGACGATCTGACGGATGCCGGCGATACCTATTGGGCGGCGGACGATGAGATGGACATTTCGGCGCGCTATGCGATCTCGCCGACCGTGGAGATCTTCGCCGATGCCCAGAACGTGCTCAACCAGCCGGGCCGCCGCTATGCCGAGCCGGGCAACCTGCTGAGCGCTACCGGCACCCCGACGGCGCGCATCGACAGCCAGACGATCGAGTGGGAGCGCTTCGGCCGCCGCTACTCGGCCGGCTTCCGCGTGACCTTCTGATGCGCGGCGTGTTTATCGCGGGCCTGATGGCTCTTGCGGTGGCGGGCTGCGCGACCACCGCGCCTCGGATCGTCCTCGCGCCGGCACCCGCCGTGCAGGCGCGAGCCGAGACGGCGGCGGTCGCGACGCGGAATGCCGACGCCGCCGATGATCCCGCGATCTGGCGCAACCCGCGCGATCCGGCGGCTAGCCTGATCGTCGCGACCGACAAGCGGGCGGGCCTGCACGTCTATGGCTTGGGCGGACCCAGCCGCGCCTTCGCACCGGCGGGGCGCGTCAACAATGTCGACCTGCGGGACATGGGCGCGGCAGGCATCATCGTCGCGGCAAGCGATCGCAACGATCCGCTTTCCGCCAAGGTGGCGCTGTACCGGCTCGATCCCGCGACCGCGCAGTTGACGGCACTGGCGACGCTGCCGGTGGGTGCGGGCGAGGCCTATGGCATCTGCCTGTACCGCGCGGGCGACCAGCTGTTCGCGTTCAACGTGCTGAAGGACGGCACCATCCACCAGATGGCGCTGGACCTGAGCGGCTCGGTTCCCACCGGGCGCATCGTCCGCACGATGAAGCTCGCCACACAGTCCGAAGGGTGCGTCGCCGATGAGCGTACGCACCGTCTGTATGTCGGCGAGGAGGATGTCGGGGTGTGGCGCTTCGACGCGCGCCCGGACGATGCCGTCACCCCTGTTCCGGTGCTCGCGGCGGACGGCTCGCGGCTGATCGCGGATGTCGAAGGGCTGGCGCTTGCGAGGATCGGCGAGGGCGATGGCGGGTATCTGATCGTCTCCAGCCAGGGGGACAATGCGTACACGGTGATCCGGCTGCGCGACGATGCCTATGTTGGCCGCTTCCGTGTCGCGGCGGGCGTGGTCGGCAGCACCGAGGAGACCGATGGCCTGGAGGTCATGACCGGCGATTTCGGCCCTGAGTTCCCCGCCGGCATGATGGTGGTCCAGGATGGGATGAACGCACCCGCGGCGCAGAACTTCAAGCTGGTGCGCTGGGATGACATCGCGGCGGTCCTGCATTTGCCGCGCTGAGCGGCGGACGTGCGGGGCTCATCGTCGGGCTGCTGACCACCGGACCGAGGGTTCCTCACGCTCCGGCGTCACTCTGCCGGGGAGAGGCAACTTCATCTATCGGTGGTCAAAGCCGAACTCTGCTGGGATCGGGCCGGGCATCGAATAGAGCGGCGGTCCGATTCCCATAAGGACCGACATGGCCGATCTCGCGATTTTGTACGAGCACCCGCAATGGTTCGCGCCGCTGTTCGCGGCGCTGGACGCACGCGGCATCGGCTATTCCGCGCTGCACGCCGATGGGCACGCCTTCGACCCCGCCGAACAAGACACACCTGCTCCGGTCGTCTTCAACCGCATCGCCATGTCGAGCTTCCTCCGCAGCGGCGAGCATCCGATCTTCTACACCCAGGCCCTGCTGGCGCATTGGCAAGCATGCGGCGCGCGCGTCCTCAACGACGCCGAGGTGCTGGCCGTCGATGCGTCGAAGGCGCGGCAGCTGTCGCTGATCGCCGCCCTCGGGCTCAGCGTGCCGGCGACGCGGGTGGTGCACCGGGCCGCCGACATCCCCGCTGCGGCGCAGGGGCTGCGCTTCCCGATCGTCGTGAAGGCCAATATCGGCGGGTCGGGCGCCGGGATCGTCCGCTATGACAGTGCCGAAGCGCTGGCGGCGGCAGTGGCGGACGGCATGGTACCCGACAGCATCGACCGCGTGCTGCTGGTGCAGGAATATGTGCCCGCGCGCGGCGGCAAGATCACCCGGATCGAGACGCTGGGAGGCAAGTTCCTGTATGCGATCGACGTGGACGGTGGCGGTAGTTTCGACCTGTGCCCCGCCGATGTGTGTTTGACCGAGGCGGGCAAGCCAAGCATCACCATCACGCGGGCCGAGCCGGAACCGGCACTGATCGAGGCGGCCGAGCGGATCGCGGCGGCGGCGGGGCTCGACGTCGGCGGCGTCGAAGTGATGATCGACGATCGCGACGGCACCCCACGTTTCTATGACATCAACGCGCTCTCCAACTTCGTCGCCAAGCCGATCGACGTGCTGGGCTGGGACCCGCACGAGCGGCTGGTCGACTGGCTGGAAGGCGTGATCCGGGAGACGAAGGCGTGAGATACGGATATTGGATGCCGGTGTTCGGCGGCTGGCTTCGCAACGTGCCCGACGAGGGCATGGAAGCCAGCTGGGACTATACCCGCGACCTAGCGGTGCGCGCCGAACAGATCGGTTTCGACCTGACGCTGATCGCCGAATTGAACCTCAACGACATCAAGGGCGTGACCGAGCCCGCGCTCGACGCCTGGTCGACCGCGGCGGCGGTGGCGGCGGTGACGTCGAAGCAGGAGCTGATGGTCGCGGTCCGCCCGAACTTCCACCAGCCGGCGCTGTTCGCCAAGGCCGCCGCGAACATCGACCGGATTTCGGGCGGGCGGCTGTCGCTGAACGTGGTGTCATCGTGGTGGGCGGACGAGGCCCGCCAATATGGGCTGCAATTCGACCAGCATGACGACCGCTATGCCCGCACCTCCGAATGGCTGGAGGTGGTCAAGGGGCTGTGGACGCAGGAGCGCTTCAGCTTCGAAGGGCAGTTCTACCGTACCGAGGACGCGATCTGCGCGCCCAAGCCGCTGCACGCGCCGGTGCTCTATGCCGGCGGCGAGAGCGAGACCGCAAAGATCATGATCAGCACCAAGTGCGACGCCTATGTCATGCACGGGGATCCAGTGTCGGCGATCGCCCCCAAGATCGCGGACATGCGCGCGCGCCGCGAAGCCGTCGGCGGCGCGCCGATGACCTTCGGCATGGCGGCCTATGCCATCGTCCGCGACAGCGAGGCCGAGGCGAAGCGCGAGCTTGCCCGCATCACCGATGTCCGCGAGCTGCCCGCAGGCTATGCCAATTTCGACCAATGGCTGTCGGGCACCCAGCTGGAGCGCGAGCTGAAGATCCAGGAATATTCGGTTTCCAATCGCGGGCTGCGCCCGAACCTGGTGGGCACGCCCGAACAGTTGCAGGAGCGCATCGCCGAGTACGAGGCGGCGGGGCTGGACCTGCTGCTGCTCCAGATGAGCCCGCAGCGCGAGGAAATGGAGCGCTTCGCCGCGCAGGTGATCAACGCGTGATCGCGCTGGAAGGCGTACACAAGGCGTTTAGCGGCGGGCACGCGGCGCTGGCCGGCGTCGACTTGGCCGTGGAACGTGGCGAGGTGTTCGGGATCATCGGCCGTTCCGGCGCGGGCAAATCCACGCTGGTGCGGTTGTTGAACCGGCTCGAGCGGCCGACCGCCGGCAGCGTGCGGATCGACGGAGTCGACGTCGCCGCGCTGTCGGGCGCGCCGCTGCGCCAGTTGCGTCGCCGGGTGGGCATGATCTTCCAGCATTTCGGGCTGCTTTCGTCCCGCACGATCCACGACAATGTAGCCTTGCCGCTGAAGATCGCCGGCGCCGACCGCGCGACCATCGCTGCCCGCGTGCCCGAATTGCTGGCGCGCGTCGGACTTGCCGATCAGGGCGGCAAATATCCCGCGCAGCTCTCGGGCGGGCAGAAGCAGCGCGTCGGCATCGCCCGCGCGCTGGCGACCGGTCCCGACATCCTGCTGTGCGATGAGGCGACCAGCGCACTCGATCCGGAAACCACGCGGAGCATTCTCGACCTGATCGGCGACCTCAACCGCGAGCTGGGGCTGACGGTCGTGCTCATCACGCATGAAATGGATGTGATCCGCCAGGTCTGCGACCGCGTGGCGGTGCTTCACGCCGGGCGTGTGGTGGAGAGCGGCGCCGTGGCCGACCTGTTCCTCCACCCCCAAGCGCCCGAGACGCGCGCGATGATCGAGGAGACCGAGGAACATGGCGCGCACTTCGACTTTCCGGGAACCGTGGTCCGGCTGACGCTGCGCGGCGATGCGGTGTGGGACCCGGTGCTGACGCGCATTGCCCGCCAGACCGGCACCGACTTTGCGATCCTGGATGGACGGATCGGGCGTCTTAAGACGACGAACTTCGGGCAGCTCACGCTTGGGCTCACCGGCGGCGATACCGAAGCGGCGCTGGCCGCGTTGCGCCAGCATGGCGAGGTAGCGGCATGATCGGGTGGTTCGGCAATGTCGATTGGCCGGAAATCGGGCGGGCGTGTCTCGACACGCTGGCGATGCTGAGCGGTTCGCTGGTGCTCACGGTGCTGCTCGGGCTGCCGCTGGGGCTGTTGTTGTTCCTGACCAGCCCGGGACAGGTGTGGGCCAGTCGGATCGGCAACGGGGCGCTGTCCCTCTTTGTAAATCTGCTGCGATCGGTGCCGTTCATCATCCTGCTGATCGTGATGATCCCGGTGACGGTGCTGCTGGTCGGCACTTCCCTGGGAGTGGCCGGGGCGATCCCGCCCCTGGTAGTGGGAGCCGCGCCCTTTTTCGCCCGCCTGGTCGAGACCGCGCTGCGCGAAGTGGACCGCAACACGGTGGAGGCAGTCCAGGCGATGGGCGCCACCACCCGCGACCTGGTGTTCCGCGCGCTGTTGCCCGAGGCGATGCCCGGCATCGCCGCCGGGGCGACTGTCACGGCGATTGCGCTGGTCTCGTTCACCGCCATGGCGGGGGTCGTGGGCGCCGGAGGCCTTGGCGATCTTGCGATCCGCTTCGGCTATCAGCGGTTCCAGTCCGACGTGATGCTGGTCACGGTCGCGCTTCTGCTGCTCCTCGTCCAGCTTCTCCAGACCGCCGGCGACCGCCTGGTCCGCCATTTCAGCCGCCGATAAAAAGGGATCCCCATGAACCGCCGCACCCTGCTTCTCGCGTCTGGCCTGCTTGCCCTGTCCGCCTGTGGCGGCAAGCCCGCGGCCGTGGATCCGAACACCCTTGTCGTCGCGGCGACCGCGGTGCCGCACGCGGAAATCCTCGACTTCGTGAAGCCCGAACTCGCCAAGCAGGGCCTCAAGCTCGATGTCCGCGTGTTCAACGACTATGTCCAGCCCAACACCCAGGTCGCCGAGGGTCGGATCGCAGTCAATTACTTCCAGACCGAGCCGTATCTGGCGGAGTTTAACAGATCCAAGGGCACCCATCTGGTCACGATCGCCGGGGTGCATGTCGAGCCGTTCGGCGCCTATTCGTCCAAGTGGAAGGCGATCGCGCAGCTGCCCGCCGGCGCGACCGTGGCCATCCCCAACGAACCAAGCAACAGCGGCCGCGCACTCCAGCTCCTGGCCAAGGCTAAGCTGATCACCCTGCTGGACCCCAAGAGCGCCTCCGCGACGCCCAAGGACATCGTCGAGAACCCCAAGGGGCTGAAGTTCCGTGAATTGGAGGCGGCGACCCTGCCGCGCGTGCTCGACCAGGTCGACCTTGCCCTGATCAACACCAACTACGCGCTCGATGCCAAGCTCAACCCCCTGCGCGACGCGCTGCTGATCGAGGGCAAGGACAGCCCCTATGTCAACTTCGTCGTCGGTCTGGAGAGCGCCCGCACCGACCCGCGCGTGCAGAAACTGGTTGCCGCGCTGCGCAGCCCCGCGGTGAAGACCTTCATCGCTCAAAAATATGCCGGCGCGGTGCTGCCCGCTTTCTGAGGCTCGGTGCTCGGCTGCGGCCGGTGGCTCGCGGCTTGATAGCGGTGCCTCGCGCAGGGGCGGATCTAAACCGCGGGTCCGCCGTGCAGCGCGTCGCCGATGAGCTTGAAGAAGGCGTTTCCTGCCGGGCGTCGGCGATAGTCCCATTCCGGGTGCCACTGCACGGCGACGACGGGCCCCCCGCAAGGGCGGGCGGTGAATGCTTCGACAAGCCCGTCGTCGGTGGAGATCGCTTCGGCGACCAAATCCGCTCCCAATCGGTCGACGCCCTGCTCGTGCACCGAATTGACGCGCAGCCGCGTGTCGCCGAGCGCCGTGGCAAGCATGCCGCCCGGCGCGAGGTCGACCTCATGCTCATGGTCGAACCATGCCTCGTAACTGGTGTCGGGACCGGCGCGCTGATGGCTGTCCGGCGCGCAGCACAGCGTCCCGCCGAACAGCACGTTGAGTTCCTGCAGGCCGCGGCAGATCCCGAACACCGGCCGGCCGCGCTCGATCATCCGGGCGCTGAGCGCCAGTGCGACTTCGTCGCGGCGTTCGTCCAGCCTGTCCTGGCCGCACGGTGGGGCGCCGTAGCGGGCCGCGGCGATGTTCGACCGCGAGCCGGTGAGCAGCAGCCCGTCGAGCCGTTCGGCGAGCTGGCCGATGTCGTTCGCGTCGGGAAGCGCGGGTACCAGCAGCACGGTCGCGTCGGAGACGAGCGCGAGGGGTTCGATGAAGCGGCTTGCCACCGCCTGGATGGGCCGATCGGCGGTCTCGTTGCAACAGAGCACGCCGATCAGCGGCTTCAAGGGAGCCGATGGAATGCGTGGCACGAAGCTGGCGCGGCTCATGTGGTGGCCAGCCCCAGTTGCGCCGCGACTCCGTCGGCGGATGCCGCATCGAGCACCGAGGCCTCGGGCTGCACCACCACGCTGTCGGGCGGGACGTCGCGGAGCAGCCAGACATTGCCGCCGATGATAGATCCGCGCCCGATCGTCACGCGCCCGAGTATCGTCGCGCCGGCATAGATCGTCACATCGTCTTCGACGATCGGGTGGCGGGCGAAGCGCTCGTGCGGTCTCACATGCGTAAGCCCGAGGGGTGCCCGCGCGCCCAGAGTGACATGTTGGTACAGACGCACGTTGCGACCGATGATCGCGGTTTCGCCGATCACCACGCCGGTACCATGATCGATGAAGAAGCTGGGCCCGACGGTGGCGCCGGGATGGATGTCGATCCCGGTTCGGGCGTTGGCCAGCTCGGAGATCGCGCGCGCGACGATCGGCGCGCCAAGGGCGAAGAGCTGATGTGCGACGCGGTGATGCAGCACCGCATGTGCCCCGGGATAGCTCACGAGGATCTCGTCGGCGGTACGCGCCGATGGATCGCCCACGAACGCCGCTTGGACATCGCTGTCGACCAGCCGGCGTATGTCCGGGAGGCTGGCGGCGAACATGCGGACTATCAGGTCGGGCTGGTCCGGCTCGAACGGCGCGCCGCACCCTTCGCTCCAATATCCCAGCTCGCTGGCCACCTCGGCGTGGAGCAGTGCAAAAGCGCGGGCGAGCGCATCGGCGACGAACTCGTCCTCTGGGATCGTGCCGCCACGGAAGCCCCCGAGGCGTACCGGGAACAGCGCCGCTGACAGCCGCTGCATTACCTCGGCAAGCGCTTCCGGCTTGGGAAAACTGGCAATGCTCGCACGCCCGGCCTGAGACTCGCGCCACGCCGCGCGCGCGGCGTTGAGCCCAGTGGTCGCCTGCGTGATCTCGGCTGCAAAGGCCGCGCGAGGACCCGCCGTCACGCCCATTCCACCGCCCTGCTTCCGGCTGAGGCACGATCCCGGCTGCGGTCCGGAACGGTATTGAAGATCGTGAGGGACACGGGAAATCTCCGCTGCTGGAGGTCAGGCAGGGTGCGGGGCAAGCCTCGCGCCGCCGCCATACCGCGCGAGGTCGAGGATGCCTTCGCGCTTCGCGACGATGGTCGGTACCAGCGCCTGGCCAGCGACGTTGACCGCAGTGCGGCCCATGTCGAGGATCGGATCGATCGCCAGCAACAGCCCGGCGCCCTCGATCGGCAACCCGAGCGTGGAAAGGGTAAGGGTGAGCATCACCGTCGCGCCGGTAAGCCCCGCCGTCGCCGCCGATCCGATCACCGAGACAAAGGCGATCAGTCCGTAATCGGCCAGGTGCAGCGGCACGCCGAAGAACTGGGCGACGAAGATCGCCGACACCGCGGGGTAGATCGCGGCGCACCCGTCCATCTTCGTAGTCGCGCCGAGCGGCACGGCGAAAGCGGCATATGCCCGCGGCACCCCCAGAGCATTCTCGGTCACGTCCTCGGTGACCGGCAGCGTGCCGATCGACGAGCGCGACACGAAGCCGAGCTGGATCGCCGGCCAGGCGGCGGCGAAGAAGCGCACCGGGTTGAGCCCGTTGGCCGCGAGCAGAAGCGGGTACACGACCAAAAGGACCAGCCCGAGGCCGAGATAGACCGAAGAGGCGAAGGCGGCGAGCGTGGACAGCGCTTCCCAGCCATATCGCACCACCGCATCGCCGATCAGCGCGGCGCTGCCGATCGGCGTGAGCGCGATGATCCAGCGGAGCAACCGGCGGAAGATCGCAAGCGCCGAGGCGTTGAACGCCAGGAACGTCTCGCCCGGCGGCCCCACGCGCACCGCCGCGGCCCCCACTGCGATCGCCGCGACGATCACCTGGAGCACGTTGAACCCGAGTTGCGTGACAGGCTTGCCGCCCTCCGCCAGCGTCGTCGACGCCGTCAGGCCAAGGAAGTTCGCCGGGATCAGCCCCTTGAGGAAGTCGAGCCAGGACCCGCTGCTTGAGGGCGCCCGGGCCGTGGCCGCGTCCACCCCGGCATGAAGCCCCGGCTGGAGAAGCAGCCCGAGCGCGATGCCGATGGTCACGGCGATCAGCGCGGTGATCGCAAACCAGCCAAGCGTCCGCGTCACCAGCCGGGCCGCGTTCTCGAGATCGCGCAGCGCAGCGATCGAGGCGACGATCGCGGTGAACACGAGCGGAGGGACCAGCGTTTTGAGTAATTGGACGAAGATCTGGCCGACGGTGTGCAGCGTCTCGCCGAGCCATACCGCGCCGCTGTCGCGGGCGAGCAGTCCGAATGCGAGACCGGCGACCATCCCCATCGTCACTTGCGCGCCGAACGATATGCGCATGCCGCTGCCCGCGGCTTCAATCCTTGAACTGGCCATCGGTGTAACATGGCGCCTTATTCCCAGCAGCTAAGTAGGAATAACCTTCCCTCCGCTAAAGTATTTATATGTCCTCCTTGGCGGGTGGTGCGGGGACCCTGCGGCGAGCCGTGGCGACGACGCTCCCGCCTGGCCTCAGGCGTCGCAAGAGCGGACGTTCACTTCGCGGCGCGACGGGTCCATAAGTGGACGTCGTTCCTGTAGAAGCACTGTGCTCATGTCCTTGCTCGACCGCTTTCAACTCACCGTGCCCTTGATCCAGGCGCCGATGGCGGGCGTTTCGACACCGCTGCTGGCAGCTTCGGCCTGCGAAGCCGGCGCGTTGGGCTCGATCGCGCTGGGCGCCACGGATGCTGCCGGCGCCCGCGCCATGATCGAAGAGTTACGCAGCCGCACCAGCCGCGCGTTCAACGTCAACCTGTTCGTGCATGGCAGCCCAAAGGCCGATCCAGAGCGCGAAGCGGCATGGCTCGAATGGCTTGCGCCCCTGTTCGCCGACTTCGGCGCAGCGCCGCCGGCGGCGCTCCGCACCATCTACAAGAGCTTCGCCGACGATCCCGACATGCTGGCGCTGCTGCTGGAACTGGCGCCGCCTGTCATCAGCTTCCACTTCGGACTGCCCTCGTCTGCGGTGTTGTCGGCACTGCGGGACCGGGGCATCTACCTGATGGCCACCGCCACCAGCCTTGAGGAAGCGCGTGCTATCGAAGCGGCGGGGATCGACGCCGTCGTCGCACAAGGGATCGAAGCCGGCGGTCACCGGGGCATGTTCGACCCCGGCGCGCCGGACGATGCACTCGGCACCGTCGCGCTTACCCGGTTGCTGGTGCGGCGGTGCGAACTGCCGATCATCGCAAGCGGCGGGATCATGGATGGGGCGGGCATCGCCGCTGCCCTCGATCTCGGGGCGGTCGCGGTGCAACTCGGCACCGCATTCGTGGCGTGCCCGGAGTCCGCCGCGGACGAGGCGTACCGCGCGGCGCTGAACGGACCCGGGGCATATCACACCACGCTTACGTCGCTCATCTCGGGGCGACCGGCGCGAGCGCTGGCGAACCGGTTTACCGCGTTGGCCGATCAGCTCGGTGGGCGCATGCAGCCGGACTATCCGAGAGCCTATGACGCCGGAAAGGCGCTGCACGCGGCAGCCAAGGCGCGGGGCGAATATGGTTTCGGTGCGCAATGGGCCGGGCAGGGGGCGCCGCTGACGCGTGCCATGCCGGCCTTCGAGCTGGTCCAAACCCTGCAAGCGGAACTGGAACGCTGCCGCGCCTCGCAGCGTCCGCAGGCGACGATGGCGTACTTGCCAGCCAGGCCGGCATGACGAAGCGAACCTTCTTCCGGCGAGTTCAGTCCATCAAGGGTTGACGCGGTAGCGGGACCAGGCGGTGCGTCACCGCTGCTTTTTGGCAATCGTTGCGGTGAAATCGGGGTCCTTGTTCGCCACCCAATCGACGAATTTGCGCACGTTCGGGTTCGCCAACAGTGCCTCTACATCCATGCCGTGGCGCTGCAGCTCGGCATTGCTGAAATTCGCGGTCAGCGTCTGCTGACAAATGGAGTGCATCGGCACGACGTCGCGCCCGCCGCGGCTTTTAGGCACCGGGTGATGCCACACGATCGTCTTTGCCGTCGGTCGGCCACATAGCCAGCACAGTTCCGGCGCGGCGGGCGCCTCGTCTTGACGGTGCAGATCCCCATAGGGGTCTTTCTTGGACTGCCTGCGGTTCATAGGCCGGCCCTATCAGCGAAAGCGCTGCCGGCGCTACCCTCGAGATCCTGCGAGAGCCAGCCTGACGGGGATCGTTCCACCGGTGAGACGGTGCGTCCAGATATGGCGGCTATTTGGATGAAGGTGGATCGCTCATTTCAGTGGCAGCAGATGCTTCAACCAGGAGTGACACCATGACCATCCTCGTAACAGGCGCTACCGGCAATGTCGGGCGCAACGTCGTAGAACAGCTTGTCAATCGCGGCGCCGATGTACGCGCGCTGGTCCGCAGTCCCGAAAAGGCCAGCTTTCCGGCGGGCGTCGAGATCGTCCAGGGCGATCTGCTCGACGTGGACTCCCTACGGAGCGCCTTCTCAGGCGTTTCGACGCTGTTCCTGCTCAACGGCGTCGTCGCCGAGGAATATACGCAAGCGCTGGTGACGCTGGCGGTCGCCCGCGAGGCCGGGATCGAGCGGATCGTCTATCTCTCGGTGATCCACAGCGACGTCTACGTGAACGTCCCGCACTTCGCCGGCAAGTTCGGCGTCGAGCGCATGATCGAGCAGATGGGCCTCAACGCCACGATCCTGCGCCCGGCCTACTTCATGGACAACGACGTCACGATCAAGGAGATGATCAAGAGCTACGGGATCTATCCGATGCCGATCGGCAGCAAGGGCATCGCCATGATCGACCCGCGCGACCTCGGCGAGATCGCCGCCATCGAACTGATCCGCCGCGAGCAGTCCGCCACGCCGCTTCCGCTGGAGCGCATCAACGTCGTCGGTCCGGACACCCTGACCGGCGCCGACGCGGCAGCGATCTGGTCGGACACCCTTGGCCGGCAGATCACCTATCCGGGCGACGATACCGCGGGCTTCGAGCAGAACCTGCGCCAGTTCATGCCGAGCTGGATGGCGCTCGACATGCGCTTGATGGCCGAACGCTTCCTGAGCGATGGCATGGTGCCGGACAGCGGCGACATCGACAGGCTGACTAGCCTGCTGGGCCGCCCGCTTCGCTCCTACCGCGACTACGCCGCGCAGATTGCGGGCTGAGCGCCACCAGCGACAACAAACATTTCAGGAGAAACGCCATGATCTACTCGACCGCCACCGTTCCGGTAAATCCCGACGGAGAGACCAAGCTCACGCGGGATCAGGTCTGGAAGGGCCTTGCGCTGAAGGCACGCGATGCGCGCCTGTTCCTTCCGCCCGGCCTTTGCACCCGATGCGAGGTGGTAGAGGAGAGCGACACCCATTTCGTGCGTGAAGCCACGATTGGCGGCGCCGACCTGCGGGAGATCATCGTGCTCGACCCGCATAGGAAGGTTACTTTCTTCCAGGCAACCGGGCCGCGCGAGGGTGCGATCATCAACGAACTGTTCGAGGACGATGCCGGCGAACTGCAACTCAAGTTCTACTGCTACATTGGCCTGCGCGGGAAAAAGCCGGGCGGCCCCGAAGAGCAGGCGGAGCAGGCGCAATTCGACAGCGCGGACAAGGGATACACAAGTGCGCTGCTGTCCACGCTCAAGCGCACTCGCGAAATGGTCGCCGAGGGGACGCTCCTGTAAGCGAAGCGCGTCGGCTTCTTCTATGGGCGCATGTCCCTACAGGTTCGCGCTTGAGTGGTGGGTCCGATGGGATTCGAACCCATGACCTCTCGATTAAAAGTCGCTTGCTCTACCAACTGAGCTACGGACCCACATGCGCGCACCTAATCTCCGGAATCGGGCGGGTCAACCGGGCTGCCAGCTGGCGTACCGTCAGACCGGTGAGCGGATCGCGCCAATCGGGCGCGATCCGCACCAGCGGGTCCAGCACGAAACGGCGCTGGCGGAACGCGGTATGCGGCACCGTGAGCCCAGGGCTGGACCAGGCGCCGCGTGACCAGAGCAGGATGTCCAGGTCGATGACGCGGCTGCTCCAGATCTGCCCCCGTCGCCTGCCGAAGTCCCGCTCGATCCGCTTAAGCCGGCGCAGCAGGGCCGGCGGATCCTCGTTGCTGTCGATCAGCGCGACCGCATTGGCATAGCGGCGCTTGGAAGGCCCGAGCGGCAGGGTGCGCACTATGCGCGACGCGCTGCGCAGGCCGCCCACCGCAGCCAGGGCGGCGGCGATCTCGCGCTCCGGGCTGCCGTGCCTCCCGCGCCGGTTCGATCCTAGCGCGATCACATAGCGGGTCGGAGTCAGATATCCTCGACCAGCCGGCCGTACAGCTCGGGACGCCGATCGCGGAAGAAGCCGAAGGCGGCGCGGTGGCGTTTCACGCGATCGAGATTCAGCGTGGCGGTGATCACGCCGGTCTCCTCGCGGTCGAGCTCGGCCAGGATGTCGCCGCGCTCGTCGGTGATGAAGCTGGTGCCGTAAAAGGTCTGATCATGCTCGGTGCCGACGCGATTGGCGGCGACCACGGGCACGACGTTGGACACTGCGTGCCCGACCATCGCCCGGCGCCACAACCGTGCGGTGTCGAGGCTGGTGTCGTGCGGCTCGGAGCCGATCGCGGTGGGGTAGAACAGGACTTCGGCGCCCATCAGCATCATAGCGCGCGCCGTCTCGGGGTACCATTGGTCCCAGCACACGCCCACGCCCAGCTTGGCGCCGGGGCCGTTCCACACCTTGAACCCGGTATTGCCTGGGCGGAAATAGAATTTCTCCTCATAGCCCGGGCCATCGGGGATGTGGCTCTTGCGGTACACGCCGGCGACCTTGCCGTCGGGGCCAATCATCGCGAGGCTGTTATAATGGTGCGGGCCATCGGCTTCGAAGAAGCTGGTGGGGATGTGGATGCGCAGCTCGGCGGCGAGCGCCTGCATCGCCAGCACTGCCTGGTGCTCGTCGACCGGCTTGGCGTTGGAGAACAGGCCCTCATCCTCGACCCGGCAGAAATATTCGCCCTCGAACAGTTCGGGAGGCAGCACGACCTGCGCGCCGCGGCCGGCGGCTTCGCGCACCATCTCGCTGACTGCCTTGATATTGGCGTCGATATCGTTCGAAAAAGCGAGCTGCAGCGCGCCAACGGTGATCTGCGTCATGTCAGGTCCTTCAGAGCCGGGGCAGTTGCTGGCTGATGCAATGCACGCTGCCGCCGCCGGTCAAGATATGGTCGGCGCGCACGCCGACGATTTCACGGCCGGGGAACAGCGCGGCCAGCGCGTCGAGCGCGGCCTGGTCGTTGGGTTGGCCATAGACCGGCGCCACCACCACGGCATTGCCGATATAGAAGTTCATATAGCTGGCGGGGATGATCTCGCCCTCCTCGTCGACCACGCGGCCGGGGGAGGGGAAGCGCACCACTTCGACGCCCACCGCCGCGGCGCGCGCCGCCGCATCGTCATAGATAACGGTGTTCGGATCGTCGTGGGTGCCCTGGGGCACCAGCAGCCGGTTCTCGCCGACGAAGCGTGCGAGATTGTCGACATGGCCGTCGGTATGATCGTTGGCGAGCCCGTCGCCGAGCCACAGCACCGAGGTGTAGCCGAGATCGGCCTCGAGCCGTGCCTCGATCGCTTCGCGGCTGAGCTCGGGATTGCGATTGGGGTTGAGCAGGCATTGCTCGGTCGTCACCAGCCGCCCGGTGCCGTCGCCGTCGATCGCGCCGCCTTCGAGCACCCAATCGTGCCGTCGCGCCTTGAGCTGCGCCCGCGCCGCCAGCCGTGCGCCAACGTCGCGGTCTCCGGGCAGGTCGTATTTGCCGCCCCAATAATTGAAGTCGAAATCATGCGCGACGCCGGCGCCGTCGAGGATCGCAGCGGTGTCGCGCAGCCAGATGTCGCCGAACGGCTCGACGATCACCTCGGCCTGGGGCGCCAGCCGGCGTGCGGCTTCGGCGGCTTCGTCGTTCGCAGCCACCAGGATCACCCGCTCGCCGCGCCCGTCGGCATGCACGGCAATGGCGAAGCCCGCGACTTCGGCCTGGGCGGGTTCGAGATCTTCGAGCCACAGCTCGGGATGGCTGGGAAAGCCGATCCAGACGGCGTCGTGCGGAGCCCATTCGGCGGGAGGCGGAAGTGTCATGGCGCGCCATGTAGTGGGTTTGGTGGTGGAGGGGGAGGGGTGGTGTGAAATCCTCCCTTTCAAAAATCCTCCCCCGGAGGGGGAGGGGGACCGCTCGCGTAAGCGAGTGGTGGAGGGGTAGGTGCCGCCAGCAGTATGGCCCGCGGAGAATACCCCTCCGTCACGCTGCGCGCGCCACCTCCCCCTCCGGGGGAGGATTGGGAGGCTGCCAAATTCCTCCCCGGAACGGGGAGGGGGACCAGCGAAGCTGGTGGAGGGGGAGCGCCGCAAGCGATCTCGCCCGAGGAAGCCCCCCACCACCACGGCTTCGCCGCGGTCCCCCTCCCCGTACCGGGGAGGATTTTTATGCGTCTACTTCATGCCCGCCCGGCTCTTGTCGCGCACCGTGCGGAATTCGGCGGTCGGATACCAGTTCGGCCAGGTCGAGCCCTCGGCCAGCTGGCGGCCCAGCGTGTAGAAGATTCCCAGATCCTCCAGCGCGCCGTCCCAGTTCCAGCTGTCCGAATATTCGTCCTGCGGCTTGTGGTAGCGCAGTTCGATATAGTTCTCGGACGCCTTGTGGCCGGCTTCCTTGCCGCCGACGCGCAGATCCTCGCCGCTTTCGCCGTACAGCATCGGCACGCCCAGCTTGGCCATGCTGAAATGGTCGGACCGATAGTAAGAGCCCTTTTCGGGCGTCGGCTCGGGAACGATCACGCGGCCCTGCGCCGCGACGATCGGCTTCACCAGATCCTCCAGCTCGGACTTGCCGACGCCGATCAGCACGAAGTCCTTCGCCCGGCCCAGATTGTTGACGCCGTCCATGTTGACGCCGCCGACGGTCTTGTTCAGCGGATAGACCGGGTTCTCGGCATAGAATTTGGAGCCGAGCAGCCCCGATTCCTCGCCGGTCACCGCCAGGAACACCATCGATCGCTTGGGCGCGCCGGCCTTCACCTGCGCCTCCGCCAGCGCCACCAGCCCGGCGGTGCCCGACGCATTGTCGAGCGCGCCGTTGCAGATGTCGTCGCCGTTCACCGCGTCGCAGCGGCCCAGATGGTCCCAATGCGCCGAATAGAGCACGACTTCGTCGGGCCGTTCGGTGCCCGGCAGGATGCCGACGACGTTCTTCGACGCCTGGCGCCGGATCGCATTGTCGAAGCCGAGCGACGCCTTCACGCCCAGCGGCACGGCCTTGAAGCCCTTGTGCTTCGCCGCTTCGATCAGTGCGGGATAATCCTTGCCTGCGCTGGCGAACAGCGCCTTGGCCGCGTCCTGCTGGATCCAGCCGATCGCCTTGGACTGGTCCAGGTGGTTGCCCGGCGTATCCTGCTCCAGCTGCGGCCCGGTCCAGCTCGACTGGACCACGCCCCAGCCATAGGCCGCCGGTTCGGTGTCGTGGACGATGATCGCCGCGGCCGCGCCCTGCCGCGCGGCTTCCTCGAACTTGTAGGTCCAGCGGCCATAATAAGTCATCGCGCGGCCGCCGAACGGACCCTCCAGCCCCTGGGTCTGCCAATCGGGATCGTTGATCAGGATGACAACCGTCTTCCCCTTCACGTCGACCCCGGCATAGTCGTTCCAGCCGCGCTCGGGCGCATTGATGCCGTATCCGACGAACACGACGTCGCTGTTCTTCACTTCGGTGCGCGGCGTCACCTGATAGGTCGCAATCACCATGTCCTTGCGATAGGCGAGACTGACCGGCGTCTTGCCCCCGGTGAAGGTCAGCGGCTGGACGTTGCTGCCGGTGATCTCGACCAGCGGCACGTCCTGCAGCCAGCTGCCCTTGTTGCCGGGCTTCAGCCCCGCCTTCTGGAAGCGCTCGACCAGATAGCGCACTGTCTTCTCTTCGCCCGCAGTGGCGGGAGCGCGGCCTTCATATTCGTCGGACGAGAGCGTCTTGGTCACGGTCTTGAGCGTGTCGAGCGAAATGGCCGGTGCGGTCTGCGCCGAAGCGGCGGTGCCGGCGAGAAGAAGAGAAAGGGCGGAAATGGCGAGACGCATGCGGACTCCTGACAAGCGGTGAGACGTGCCAGTCTGGCAGCGGGAAGGGCGGGTAGGAAGGCCTATTCGCCTGGCTTGCGAATCGCGATCGATCGGGTGAGGCGCGCCAACAACCAACCTTTTGGTTGGTTGAGGAATCGCCGGATTCCCGCCGATTTTGCGGGTTACCGGCGCTCGTGAAGTTGACGAAGTTGCGGTCTGACGCGGCTTTGCGCGGGGCGTGGCAGGAGCGAGCGGATCGGACATGGGCCAATGACAGCAGCGCAAATCCTATTTTGCCAGCAATTTGCGTGGTGGCTGAACTGGGTGGAACGCACGATGGCGGCTTCTGGGGCGCACTGTCGGATATCCTTGGGGGTGAGCAGAACGCCCTCCGGCAACTTCTTCGTCACCGAGTGCCGCTCCGAGCTATTGTTCGACGGATGAACGATCATCGCCGGCCAACGTTGACCTGGAGCATGCAAAGGAACGCAATATGAGCGACGGAAAAGTGCCGATGCCGGCAAGTGGGCAGAACAGTCCCAAACTGCGAGGCGATGGCGTTAGCGACGTTGATACGCACGGCTTGGACGGCAAGAGCCAATCTGATGGCGCGGCCTATGAGAACCCTCATACCGGCAAGGAAGCCCGTGGCGAGAGCGAGGGCTTCGAAGGGGGCCAAAGTACTCGAGGGTACTTCGGCAAGGGCCAGGATGACGGCAACAAGGTCGATCCTGAGGAACCCGGCGCGGTCGGCCAGGGCGGCCAGAAGAGCGGCGGAGTGTGAAAGCAGGGAAGCTGCGCAGTCAGAGGTTCGACACGGCAGCGGCGTTTACCCCCGGGATGATGATGGTGAAGAGAAGCAATCCGGTGCCCTTGGTCACCTTGACGCGGAACTCCTCACCATTTCAAATCGACGTGGGGTTGCCTCGCATGCATTCTTCGGCGACCTGAGCGGCCATGCTGCAAGCTTCATCATGGGCTACCCACAACGCGCTTCCCCGAACCACTCGGGCGGCTCAGATGAAGTAATGCTGGCCGGCGCTAAGCGGCACCTTACCAGTAGCGTTCCGCATCCAATCGAACGCAGGAGCAGCGATGTTCGTCCCCGTTCCAATCGTGATTGTCCTGGGCCTCATCTTTTTCGCCATGGCAGCGCAAATCATCCGCGGGTCACGCAAGCGCGATCCGCTGCTCGGTGGGCCGCCGAGAGCATTCGGTCCACGACCGGTGTCGGTCCGCCAACCATCGTCACTTACACCCCCCGCGACATTACCCCCTAAGATCGAGTCAGAGGTCCGCGCGCTGCTCGAAGCCGGAGGTAAGATCGAAGCGATAAAACTTGTCCGTGACTCAACGCGCCTCGGGTTGAAGGAAGCCAAGGATCTGGTCGAGGCGCTTTAGCAGGACTGGGCGTCAGCTGCCTTGCGATCCTCTGCTTAAACATGTCGAAACAGGGACTGAGCCACCTATCGGCTCGCCGATGATGCCGCGCCAACTTCTCGGGAGAATCCGATGCGCTCTGCCCTGTATGCCTGCCTTGCCCTGACTACAGTCGCCGTGCCCGCGGTGGGCCAGCAGGCTGCGCTCGATCCGCAGACCGCGATCTACGAACTGCGCATCTACTATCCCGCGCCGGGCAAGCTCGCGGCACTCAACGCTCGGTTCCGGGAGCATACGCTGGGGCTCTTCGCCAGGCATGGCATGCGCAACGTGGCCTATTGGAACGAGCAATCGAGCAAGGAAAATTCCGAGGGAAGGATCGTCTATGTCCTGGCCTATCCCAGCCGCGCAGCGCGCGACGCCAGTTGGACGGCGTTCGGCGCGGATCCAGAGTGGCGCGAGGTGGTCGCCACCTCCGAAGCGGGCGGCAAGCTGGTGACCAGGGTGGACAGCATCTTCATGACGCTGGCCGATTATTCGCCAGCCCTGGCACCCCGGCGCTGAAGGCCTGGATACAAAAAGGGCGGCCCCGCGGGACCGCCCTTTGCTGTTTCGGCTGAAGCCCGGGACTTAGCGCGAGTAGAACTCGACGACCAGGTTCGGCTCCATCTTCACCGGATAGGGAACCTCGTCGAGGGTCGGTACGCGGTTGAAGGTGATCTTTGCGGCGCCGTCGGGTGCCACATATTCGGGAACGTCGCGCTCGGACAGGGCCTGGGCTTCCATCACCAGCGCCATTTCCTGCGCCTTGGACGAGAGCGAGACGGTCTGGCCGGGCTTGATGCGGCGCGAACCGATGTTGCACTTCTCGCCGTCGACCTGGACGTGGCCGTGGTTGACGAGCTGGCGAGCCGACCAGATCGTCGGCGCGAACTTGGCGCGGTAGACGATCATGTCGAGGCGCTGCTCGAGCAGGCCGATCAGGTTCTGACCGGTATCGCCCTTCAGGCGCGACGCCTCTTCATAGGTCTTCTTGAACTGCTTCTCGGTGATGTCGCCGTAATAGCCCTTGAGCTTCTGCTTGGCGCGCAGCTGGATGCCGAAATCCGACATCTTGCCCTTGCGGCGCTGGCCGTGCTGGCCCGGGCCGTATTCGCGCTTGTTGACCGGGCTCTTGGGCCGGCCCCAGATGTTCTCGCCGAGACGGCGGTCGAGCTTGTGCTTGGCGCTGTGGCGCTTCGACATGATATTTCCTTGGCAAATGCTAACGACGTTGTTCCCGGTATCGCCTGCTGGTCTCACGAGGAGGGCAGGGCCACCGCTTCACCGGGGTGCGGGGCCAATGCGAAGGGGTGGCGGTTAGCGGCGGCGGGGTTCCGAGTCAAGCTGGACACCGCCAATGGCCCGCGCCATGGAGCGGCGATGCACGACATCCGCGATCCCGAAGCCTGCCAGACGATGACCGAAGTCCGCGCCGGGGTCGACGCGGTCGACCGCGCGCTCGTCGCGCTGCTCCACCGCCGCTTCGGCTATATGGACGCGGCATCGCGGATCAAGCCCGAGCGCGATCTGGTCCGCGACGAGGACCGCAAGGCACAGGTGATCGCGAACGCAGTGGCGGAAGCGGCCAAGGCCGGATTGCCCGAGGCCGCCATCGCCGAAATGTGGGAGCGGCTGGTGGAAGCCTCGATCGCCTATGAGCTCGAGGCGTTCGACCGGCGCCGCTGAGCGCCGCCGCGCGCTTCAGCTACGGCGCGGCTTCTTGCCTTCCAGCGCGGAAAGCACGCCGCGGAAGGTGCGCAGTTCCTGCGACGACCAGCCCGGCTTGGTAAGCAAGGTGCGCAGCGTCCGGCGGTTCGCGGGGACGCGGTCCGGCGGGAAGTAATAGCCGGTATCGGCCAGCATCGTTTCGAGCTGGGCAAGCATGCCTTCGAGATCTTCCTGCGAGCCCGGCGGATCGAGGTCGACCAGCGGCGGACTTTCCAGCGCGGCGCCCTTGGACCATTCATAGGCGACCAGGATCACCGCCTGGGCGAGGTTGAGCGAGCCGAATTCGGGGTTGATCGGCACGGTGATGATCGTGCGGGCGAGGGCGACGTCATCGGTCTCGAGCCCCGAACGCTCGGGCCCGAACAGGATCGCCGCGCGGCCCTGGGCGCCACGAATGTCGCGCGCGGCGACTTCGGGGGTGACCACCGGCTTGGTGACGCCGCGCTTGCGGACGGTGGTGGCGTAGACATGCGAGCAATCGGCCACCGCGTCCGCGACGGTTTCAAAGACCCGCGCATTTTCCAGCACGATGTCCGCGCCGCTGGCGGCAGGGCCGGCGCTGGGATTGGGCCATCCGTCGCGCGGGCTTACCAGCCGCATCTCGGTCAGGCCGAAGTTCAGCATGGCGCGCGCGGCCTTGCCGATATTCTCGCCCAGCTGCGGGCGGACCAGGACGATGACCGGGTTCATGCCTTGCCCGCCTCGGTCACGTTGCCGGCGAACTCCTCGAAATCCTTGGCCTCGCGGAAATCCTTATAGACGCTGGCGAAGCGGATATAAGCGACGGAATCGAGGCCCTTGAGCCCGTCCATGACCATCGCGCCGATCCGCTGCGAGGGGATATCGGCGTCGCCCAGCGTCTCGAGCTGGCGCTGGATGCCCGACACCAGTTTCTCGATCTGCACGGCGGTGATCGGCCGCTTGCGGCAGGCGGTGGACACCGAGCGCAGCAATTTGTCGCGCTCGAACGGCTCGCGCCGCTCGCCGCTCTTAAGCACGGTCAAGTCGCGCAGCTGGATGCGCTCGAACGTAGTGAAGCGCGCGGCGCACGCCTCGCACTGCCGCCGCCGCCGGATCGCCGCCCCGTCTTCGGTGGGGCGGCTGTCCTTTACCTGGCTGTCTTCATTGGCGCAGAACGGGCAGCGCATTACATTCCCGGATAGATCGGGAAGCGCTTGCACAGGGTGCGGACGCGGGCCTTGACGTCGGCTTCCACTGCGGCGTCGCCGGCCTCGCCCTTGGTACGCAGGCCGTCGAGCACATCGGCGACCAGATTGCCGATCTCGCGGAACTCGCCGGTGCCGAAGCCGCGGGTGGTGCCGGCGGGCGAGCCGACGCGGATGCCGCTGGTCTTGACCGGCGGCAGCGGATCGTTGGGGATGCCGTTCTTGTTGCAGGTGATGCCTGCACGCTCCAGCGCCTCGTCGGCATCGCGGCCGGTGACGCCGAGCGGAGTGAGATCGACCAGCGCGAGATGCGTGTCGGTGCCGCCTGAAACCAGGTTCGCGCCGCGCTCCTTCAGCGTCGCGGCGAGCACCTTGGCGTTTTCGACCACGGCGGCGGCATAGGATTTGAAATCGGGCTGCAGGGCCTCGCCGAACGCGACGGCCTTGGCGGCGATCACGTGCATCAGCGGGCCACCCTGGAGGCCGGGGAAGACGGCGCTGTTGATCTTCTTCGCGATCGCCTCATCGTCGGTCAGGATCATGCCGCCGCGCGGGCCGCGCAGGGTCTTGTGGGTGGTGGTGGTCACGACATGGGCATGACCAAAGGGCGTGGGGTGGACTCCGCCCGCGACCAGGCCGGCGAAATGCGCCATGTCGACCATGAAGATCGCGCCGACTTCATCGGCGATCGCGCGGAACCTGGCGAAGTCGATGTGGCGCGGATAGGCCGAGCCGCCGGCGATGATCAGCTTGGGCTGGTGCTCCTTGGCCTTGGCCAGAACCTCGTCGAAGTCGATCAGATGCGTTTCGGGGTTCACGCCATATTGCACGGCATTGAACCACTTGCCGCTCATCGCCGCGCGGGCGCCGTGGGTCAGGTGGCCGCCGGCATCGAGGCTGAGGCCCAGGATCGTGTCGCCGGGCTTGGTCAGCGCGAGCATCACCGCGCCATTGGCCTGCGCCCCCGAATGCGGCTGGACGTTGGCGAATTCGCAGCCGAACAGCTGCTTGGCGCGGTCGATCGCCAACTGCTCGACTTCGTCCGAGGGGTGGCAGCCCTGGTAATAGCGCTTGCCGGGATAGCCCTCGGCGTATTTGTTGGTGAAGACGCTGCCCTGCGCTTCGAGCACTGCCTTGGAGACGATGTTCTCCGACGCGATCAGCTCGATCTGATACTGCTCGCGCTCGAGCTCGTGGCAGACGCCGGCGAACACGGCCGGGTCGACATCGGCGAGCGACTTGGTGAAGAAACCTTCGGGCTGGAGCCCTGCCGTTTGCGGGTTGGTGCTCATGGTCAGGCTCCTTGCGGGTTGCTCAGCTTCTCGACGCGGCGCTGGTGGCGGTCGCCGAGAAAGTCGGTGGACAGGAAAGCGGCGATGCACGCCTTGGCCATCTCGATCCCGGTCAGCCGGGCGCCGAGGGCGATGACGTTGGCGTCGTTGTGCTGGCGAGCGAGCGATGCGGACAGCGGCTCCGACACCAGCGCGCAGCGCGCGGCGGGGTTGCGGTTGACCGCGATCGAAATGCCGATCCCCGATCCGCACAGCGCCACGCCGAAATCGGCCTCGCCGGCTTCGATCGTGCGCGCCAGGGCATAGCCATAATCGGGATAATCGACGCTGTCGGTGCCGTCGGGGCCGAGATCGGCCACCGTCCATGCTTCGTTACGCAACCATTCCGCGAGTTCTGCCTTCATGGCAAAGGCGGCATGGTCCGAGGCGATGGCGATGCGGCGCGACATGCGCGCGCTCCTACGCCGGAGTGGCCGCCATGGCTAGTTGGAGAGATACATGCGCAGACAGATTTTCGCCCTCGCCCCCGCGTTGCTGATCCTTGGGGCATGCTCGCAGTCGTCCGACGACAATCTGCAGAACTCGCTCGATAAGGCCGGTGACGCGATCGAGAACGTCGCGTCGGACGCCAGCGACGTGGCCCAGAATGCCGCCGCGGACGCCGGCGCCGCGATCGGCAATGTTGCCGACGACGCCGGCGATGAGATCGGCAATGCCGCGGACGATGTCGGTGAGCGTGCCGACCGTGTTGGCCACGCGGTGGAGAACGAGACCCGCTGAGCGATCCGGCGCGGCGACGCCGATTTGTAAACGGGACGACGCTGCACCGTCATACCCCGCCGTTAGGGACGGCTTCCAGGCGCTCCGGTGCTTGGAAGCGCCCCTTGCGAGGGATCAAATGGGTATTGCGGCCAAGTCACCCAAGAACGGCGCCGTTCGCGGCGCAGTGCACCGGCACGAGCATCTGAGCAGGGAGGGGTTGCTCGAGCGGGCCTTCACCTTCGCGTTTCGCGGCCTGGTCTATGCGCAGATCTGGGAAGACCCCGACATCGACATGGAGGCGCTGGTGATCACGCCGGACAGCCATGTCGTGGCCATCGCCTCGGGCGGGTGCAACGTCTTCTCCTACCTCACCGCCAATCCCAAGGCGATCACTGCGGTGGACCTCAATCCCGCGCATGTCGCACTGAACAAACTGAAGCGGGCGGCAGCGCTGCACCTGCCTGATCAGCAGGCGTTCCACCGCTTCTTCGGGCAGGCGGACAAAGCCGAAAACACGCAGGCGTATTGGACGCATATTCGCCCGCATCTCGACGATGCCACCCGCACCTATTGGGAGCATCGCTCCGCCACTGGCGTGCGCCGGATCGAGGGGTTCACGACCGGCTTCTACAAGCAGGGCGTGCTCGGCAAGCTGATCGGCTTCGTGCACTGGCTTGCGCGCCGCTACGGCGTCGATCCCCAGGAGATATTGCAGGCACGCAGCATCGAGGAGCAGCAGGCGATCTTCGAGGCGAAGCTGGCACCGATCTTCGACAAGAAGTTCCTGCGCTGGCTGGTGGACCAGCCCGCCGCCCTGTTCGGCTTCGGCATCCCGCCGGCGCAGTACGACCTGCTCAAGGCAGACGACCAGGCCGGGATCACCGGCGCGCTCAAGAGCCGGTTGCGCAAGCTAGCCTGCGACTTCGACGTGAAGGACAATTATTACGCGTGGCAGGCGTTCGGGCGCGGCTATGGCCAGGGGCCGGAGGCGCCGCTGCCGCCCTATCTGCAGGCGAAGCATTTTGACGCGGTGCGCGACCGGGCAGCGCGGGTCGAGGTGCGGCACCAGAACATGTCCGAGTATCTCGAATCGATGCCGGCCCAGTCGCTTGACCGCTATGTCCTGCTCGATGCGCAGGACTGGATGACCGATGCGCAGCTGACTCGGCTGTGGACGGCGATCACCCGCACCGCCAAGCCGGGCGCGCGCGTGCTCTATCGCACCGCGGCCGCGCCCGACGTGGTACAGGGACACATCCCCGACACCCTGCTTGGCCAGTGGGACTATGCGCCCCAGGCGCTGCGCGACGATTGGACGCGGCGGGATCGTTCGGCGGTATATGGCGCGACTCATCTCTGGACGCTGAAGCCGCACGCATGAGCGGCATGGAGGCGGTGAGCGACCAGAAGCGGCTGATGGACGCCACCTATGGCTTCCACCGCCACATCTACGACTTCACCCGCAAGTTCTATTTGTTCGGACGCGACCGGCTGATCCGCCAGCTTGCCCCGCCGCCGGGCGGCACGGTGCTGGAAGTCGGCTGCGGCACGGCCCGCAACCTGATCGTCGCGGCGAAGCGCTGGCCCGAGGCGCGCTTCTTCGGCTTCGACATTAGCGAGGCGATGTTGGAGACCGCGCGCGCTTCAGTTGCACGGCATGGACTCGCCGGTCGGATTACGCTGGCGCATGGCGATGCGGGGAAGTTCGACACCGCCGCGCTGTTCGGGCTGGCGCAAGTCGACCGCGTCTTCATGAGCTACACCTTGTCGATGATCCCGCCCTGGATCGCGGCGCTCGAGCAGGGCGCCGGTGTGCTGGCGCCAGGCGGCAGCCTGCACGTCGTCGACTTCGGCCAGTATGAGCGCCTGCCGGCACTGGCCCGGCGGCTGCACTTCAAGTCGTTGAACGACTTCCACGTCTATCCGCGCGGCGAGCTGCCGGCGGTGCTGGACCGGATAGCCGCGGCGGACGGGCTCCGGGCCGACGTCACGCCGCTGCTGCGCGGCTATGCCTGGAGTGGGGTGTTGCGGAAACCGTGAAGGCGGCGCCGAGCTTCAGGCCGGGTCCGGCAGCAATTCGAAATATCCGCTCCAGTCCGGATCCTCGAAGGTCGTGAACTCCAGCGGGTATTGCGGCGCCCCGGCCAGCGCTTCGTTGAGCCCGTCCTGGAAACGCTCGAAATCCTGCGTGTAGATGCGCCATTCGCGTGCGCCGCTGGCAGTGATCACGGCGACGCCCGTACCCCAGCCATCATGCTCCATTGCCGTGAACAGCTGTTCTTCCAAAGACGCCATGTCCGTCAGCAAGTCTTCGTCCGGAAACGCTCCGGCCTCGCCTTCATAGGCCCAGCGGATCACCACGAGATTGGGACTCTCCTCCCGCTCGTCTTCGCTCGGCCGGCGCGCGCGGACCCGGACCACCAGCGGGGTGTCGCGCCCAGAGCTTGTCAGGAACAGCCAGGCGTTAGCATCGGGATCGCGATCGATCATGCCGCCAGGCGCAGTTCCAGCCGGCCCCAGATCTCGACCAGCGCGTCGACCAGCTCGTGCATCATCGCATCGTCATGCGCCGGGCCGGGAGTGAAGCGCAGACGCTCGGTGCCGCGCGGTACGGTCGGGTAGTTGATCGGCTGGACGTACACGCCGTATTCGGCGAGCAGCACGTCGCTGATCTTCTTGGCCTTGACCGGATCGCCGACCATCAGCGGCACGATATGCGTCGTGGATGGCAGGACGGGAAGTCCTGCATCCGCCATCATCGCCTTCAGCCGCGCCGCGGCGGCTTGCTGGCCGTCGCGCTCGGCGCTTGAGCTCTTGAGGTGCTTCACGCTCGCCAGCGCGCCGGCGACCAGCACGGGCGACAGCGACGTGGTGAAGATGAAGCCCGGGGCATAAGAGCGGATCACGTCGATGATCACCTGATCGGCGGTGATGTAGCCGCCCATCACGCCGAATGCCTTGCCCAGCGTCCCCTCTATGATCGTCAGCCGGTGCGCCAGGCCTTCGCGTTCGGAGATGCCGCCGCCGCGTGCGCCGTACATGCCGACCGCGTGGACCTCATCGAGATAGGTGAGCGCGTTGTACTTGTCCGCCAGGTCGCAGATCTCGGCGATCGGCGCGATGTCGGCGTCCATCGAATAGACGCTTTCGAACGCGATCAGCTTGGGAATGCCGGGATCGTCGGCGGCGAGCAGCTCTTCGAGATGGGCGAGGTCGTTGTGGCGGAATACGCGCTTCTCGCAGCCCGAGTTGCGGATGCCGGCAATCATCGACGCGTGGTTGAGCTCGTCCGAATAGATGATGCAGCCCGGCATGATCTTGGCGAGCGTCGACAGCGTCGCCTCGTTTGAGACATAGCCGCTGGTGAACAGCAGCGCGCCTTCCTTGCCGTGCAGGTCGGCGAGCTCGTGCTCGAGCTCGATATGGTAATGGGTGTTGCCGCCGATGTTGCGGGTGCCGCCAGAGCCCGCGCCGACATCATGGAGCGCTTCCTCCATCGCGGCGATGACCTTGGGATGCTGGCCCATGGCGAGATAGTCGTTCGAGCACCACACGGTGATCGGCTTGGGCCCGTTATGGCCGGCAAAGCAGCGCGCGTTCGGGAACATGCCCTTGTTGCGCAGGATGTCGATGAACACCCGGTAGCGCCCTTCGGCATGCAGTCGGTCGATCGCCTGATTGAAGACCCGCGAATAATCCACGGCGGGCGCGGCGCTGTCAGTGCTGTGCATGGCAGGGGGCAGTACGCCCAAAGTCGGGGATTTTCCAGCACTATGGAACAGCGATTATGCGCGCTGCCGTGATCGCGCCGCCCGGCGAGACCCGCATCCGCCAATCGTTGGCATGGTCCGCCCAAGTTGATGTTGGTTGGGACTCAAGTCGGGAAAAATGGTATGAAAGTCCCATCGCGAGCCACCTCCGAGTCGAGGAAGCTTGCGGCGGAAAGTTGTCGTGCCCCCGCTTGAATGGAGCGCCGCCATGAACAGTCGTGACTTCGACTATTACACGCGCCGTGAGCGCGAGGAACGTCTTCGCGGTGAATGCGCTAACGGCACGATCGCGCGCCGCCTCCATCTGGAAATGGCAGAGCGCTATGCAGCGATGCTGCGCAACTTGGTGACCCTGCCGACGGCCGCCTAAAGCGACTCGACCTCGGTCAGTCCAAAGCGGATCAGTGCTGGCGCCAAGGCGTCGGTGCGATCGCTGCGTTGCGTGAACACGGCACGGCCCGGAGCGGGCTGGTCCGGCCAGTTCTGCCCCTGCGTAAGATATTGGACGCGGCGGGCGATGCCCGGCCCGCCATCCACGAAGCCTACGGAACGCGGCGCGGCGTCGGCAAGCGCATCCTCCAGCAACGGGAAATGGGTGCAGGCGTTGACGATCATGTCGAGCCGATCGCCGCCCGGCTGTTCGAACAGGCCATCGAGTTCGGCGCGTAGCTGCGCCGGGTCGGGAGCCTCGCCCCCCAGCATCGCTTCGGCGATCGTCACCAACGCCGCGGAGCCATAGCGCAGCACCGTGCAATCGGCGGCGAAGCGGCGGGCGAGATCGTCGACATAGGGCTGGCGCACCGTCGCTTCGGTTCCAAGCACGCCGATTACGCGCGTGCGGCTGCGTTCGGCGGCGGGCTTGATCGCGGGCACGGTCCCGACGATCGGCACGTCGAGCGCCGCACGGACATGCTCAAGCGCGATGGTCGAGGCGGTGTTGCACGCGATCACGATCAGCCGGGGATCATAGCGCTCGGCCAGTCGCCCGAGCAACGCCGGGACCCGCGCCGCGATCTCCGCCTCGCTGCGCGTCCCGTAGGGGAAACCGGCGGAGTCGGCGACATAGACCATGGACGCGTGAGGCAGCAGCCTGGCGGTCGGTGCCAGGACCGACAGCCCGCCCATGCCGGAGTCGAAGAACAGGATCGGGCGCGTGTCTTGCATCGCTGGGAAATGACCACCGTGCCCACCGGCGTCAACCGTGCGGGAGCGGGGCGAACTCCGTCTGCGCCCGATTGCGCCACGTCATTGCGCAGCCGGCCGTATCGACTATGTTCCGCTGCAAAGGGGGATGACGGTGTTCACGCAAGTTCCATGGGCAGCGCCGGCGATTGCGATCGTGCTGGGGTATCTGCTCGGTTCGATCCCGTTCGGGGTGTTGCTGACGCGCTGGTTCGGCGCGGGCGACCTGCGCGCCATCGGATCGGGCAATATCGGCGCGACCAACGTGCTGCGCACCGGACGCAAGGGACTGGCGGCGGCGACGCTGCTGCTCGATCTCGGCAAGGGCGCAGCGGCAGTGCTGATCGCCGAGGCACTGTTTCCCGGCACCGGCCCGCTCGCCGGGATGGGCGCGTTTCTTGGCCATTGCTACCCGGTCTGGCTCAAGTTCCGCGGGGGGAAGGGTGTCGCGACTTTGATGGGCATCGTCGTCGCGCTGCACTGGCCGTCGGGGCTGGTCTACGCGGCGGTGTGGCTCGGGCTGCTGGCGGCGCTGCGCATCTCTTCGCTGGCCGGGATGACGGCGGCGATCAGCGCGCCGGTCAGCGCCGCCTATTGGGGGCGGATCGACCTGGTGCTGCTGCTGCTCGGCCTCGCGCTGATCGTGCTGTGGAAGCATCGCGACAATGTCGATCGGCTGCTGAGCGGCACTGAACCGCGCATCGGCAAGAAGCGTGGCTGACTCGCGGGCGCCGCGCCTCAGGCTGCTGCGCTCCGCGAATATCGGCCCTGTTACCTACCGCCAGCTGCTCGCCAGGTTCGGCACCGCCGAAGCCGCGCTCGAGGCGGTGCCGATGCTCGCCGCCCGCGCTGGAGGCAGGGCACCCGTCCTCGCCGATCCGGCACGGATCACGCGCGAGATCGCCGCAGTCGAGCGGCTCGGCGCCCGCTATCTCTTCCTTGAGGATGCGGAGTATCCGCCGCTGCTCGCCGCGATCGAAAGCGCGCCGCCCGCGCTGATCGTCCGCGGCGACCACGCTCTGGCGTTGCGGCCCTGCGTGGCGATGGTGGGTGCCCGCAATGCTTCCGCCGCCGCGTGCCGCTTCGCGCGCGAACTGGCGTTCCGGCTTGGCGAGGCGGGGGTCACCGTGGTCTCGGGGCTGGCGCGCGGGATCGACACCGCAGCCCATCGCGGGGCGATCGGCGGCGGCACGGTGGGGGTGATCGCCAGCGGCATCGACATCGCCTTCCCGCCGGAGAACGCCGAGCTTCAGGAACAGGTCGCCCGCGAGGGTCTGCTGCTTGCCGAGCAGCCGCCCGGTACCGAACCGCTCGCGCGCTTCTTCCCGTCGCGCAACCGGATCATCGCGGGCTTGGCGCAAGGAACGGTGGTGGTGGAAGCCGCGCCCCGCTCGGGCTCGCTGATCACCGCCCGCCTGGCTGCGGAAGCAGGGCGCGACGTCATGGCGGTGCCGGGATCGCCGCTCGATCCGCGCGCGCAGGGCTGCAATTTGCTGATCCGCGAGGGCGCCACGCTGGTCCAGAGCGTGGACGACATCCTCGAAGCGGTGCGGCCGATCGACGCGAGGGCGGTTCGCGCGCCCGGCGCCGACTTCGCCGGTCCGCCTGCTGCAGATGCCACCGACGCGGAACGCCGTGCCGTGGAAGCGTTGCTGGGACCGGTCCCGGTGGCAGTCGACGAACTCATCCGCCAGTCGGGTCTGGTTCCGGCCGCGGTGCAGACGGTGCTGCTGGAGCTGGAGCTTGCCGGCCGGCTCGACCGGCATGCGGGCGCGCGGGTCAGCCTCGTCTAGATCGTCACTTTCTTTGGCCGGGGGTGCGCGGGGCGCCCGGCACATAGGTCACGCGGGCCGATCCATCGGCCCAGACCGGCAGGTACAATCCCTGCCCGCCTACCTTGAGGACGCCGGTCCGAACCTGGCCGATGTCGGCGCGGATCACGAAGTCGCCTGCGCGCTTCTCCACGATCGCACGCTCCACCTTGGCCAGCAGTTCCTGGAAATCCTTGGTGAAGTTCTGTGTCAGCGAATCTGCCACCACGCGTGACACTCCGGGCGTGTTGATCAGCCGCACCAGCAGGTCGCCGCCGACGCCGTCGGTGTCGCCGTCCACCGCCAGCTCCGAGAATCCGACCCGCTGCGAGTTCTCGGCGTTCACCGGCCGCGCGGTGACCCACACCACGCCCCGCGTGCCCTGTTCCTCTCCTTGGCGCCTTGCCGCCAGGGCGATGCCCAGCGCGATCCGTCCGCCTTTGGTGGCGTAGCCGGTCACCTTCTCGAAGCGCGCCGCAACCGCGCCGATGCCCGGTACGTGGAACGGACGCCGCGCGCGCTTGACCAGCGCCCTCAGGATCACCGGTTCGAGCTGCGCGTAATCGGCGGTGACCGGGATGAAGAAGCGCAAACGTTCGCCGCCGGATTCGCGCGTCAGCGGCGGCAAAGGCGTTGCCGGAGAATCCTGCGGGCGCGGGCCGACAAAGGTCTCGGTCATCGCTTGCATGCCGAGCCGGAGCCGCAGCGTGCTCCCCGCCATGCTGTAGCCGCCATAGCTCAGCCGTTGCGGCGTGATCCGCATCCACACCGGGGGATTGTTCTTGTTGAGCTGAAGCGACGTGAAGCTTTGTCCCCAAGCGTCCGCCACCCGTGCGCGGATGTTGAGCTTGGCAATTTCGCGCGGCAGCGTTCGCTCCAGCTCGCGCACGATCGGCTGAAGCCGGGCATCGGCCTGATCGGTGAATGTGATCCGCCGGCCGAGAAAGTCGATCCCCGGCGCGTCGGTCCAGTCATAGGCCAGCCGCACGGTGGCCCGAACGCTCCAATCCTCCATCAGCCTCAGCCGGATGCGGGCATGCGCCATCGCCGATCCTGTCGCGGTCTCGCCCTTCAGCACGCCGCCCACGTCGCGTGCGCTGATCTGCGCGTGAATCGGTACGTCGGCGATGATCTCCTCGCCGCGGCCGCGCAGCCGGATCGGCGCGCGGGTGACCGTGCCGACGATCGTGCAGCCTATCTCCGGCGTGACCTTTATCTTCGCACCGAGCAGCTTGACCCGCGCCGGCGGTACGCAATCCGGCACCGCGCGATCGATCGACCAGAGCGTGCGTGGGATTTCGCGTTCGAGGGCCTGGGACACCACCGCCGTGTTGACGTCCAGGGGCACCGCGATGGCCGAAAACTGGCGTGGCGGCGCGATCGGATCCGTCACGCGTGGTGGCTGCTGGACCTTGTGGCTGCCGATCACGAGGATCAGTGCGATACCCGCCAGCAAGATGGCCGACGCGATCCCGATGATCCACAGCCGCCGGCGCTGGAAAAAACGGCGAGTGAGGGGGTGGGCGCTGGCCAAATGCGAACTCCAGACGAAGGGTCCTAGGCGATACGCCAGACCATCGTCTCGGTTCCGTAACCATCCGCCTGCGCCTTGGCCGGCGCGGGCAGATGGCGGCGCGATCAGGAGAGTGCGTTGGCGATCTTGCCGAGAATGCCGACGCGAAGCGCCTTCTTGAAGTGCGTCGCCACCTTGGTCTGAGCAGCGGCCGCATCCTTCACCACCAGACCCATCCCGAAGAATTCGTGCGTCACGCCTTCATAGCAGGTGTAGCTGGTATCCACGCCGGCCGCTTCCAGGCGCGCTGCCAGGATCTTGCCCTCGGTACGCAGCGGGTCGATCTCAGCGGCGATGATCGTCGTCGGCGGCAGGCCGGCGAGGTTGGCAGACACCAGCTTGATCCGCGGATCCGCAGTCTCGCCTTGATTGTCGAACACATGGCTGACGAACCATTCCATGAACGGCTTGTTGAGCGGCATGGCTTCGGCATTTTCAATGTAGCTGGTGCTGTTCGTGTCGTTGTCCGCGATCGGATAGACCAGCACCTGGGTAACGGGCAGCTGGAAGCCCTCGTCACGCGCCCGGATCGAGACATTGGCCGCCAGGTTGCCGCCGGCGCTTTCGCCCATCACGGCGACGCGGCTTGGATCGCCGTCGAAGCTGGCGGCGTTTTCGACCACCCATTGGTACGCGGCCCAGGCATCCTCATGCGCGGCGGGGAACTTGTGTTCGGGCGCCTGACGGTAATGGCACGACACGAAGATGCAGTCGGTAGCCAGCGCGAGCGCACGCGGCGTCGAATCATAGACGTCCAGATCGGCAATCACCCAGCCGCCGCCGTGAAAATAGACCACCACCGGCTTGGTGCCGGTTTCATTCTGGCGGCCATAAAGGCGCGCCTGGATCTCGCCGCCTGGGCCGGAGATCGTGAAGTCCTTGGTCGCCACACCCAGATCGGCGTCGGGATCGATGCCGCGGTTGCGCATGACCTGCCTGGCGCCATCGGCAGGCGTCGGCTGCTTGCGGGCTTCCGCAGGCGACAATGTCCAGGGCGGGGTCAGTCCCAGCTTCCGGGTTTCGTCCAGCACTTCCTGCATGCTGTGATCCAGGCGCGCAGGTCCGTCCGCATCCCAGCCGAAAAGGGCCATGCGCTTATCTCCGATTGATCTGTGTTGATTGTGGCAGGAGAACGAAGCGAATCCCGTGCCGTTCCCGATGCTTGGCCGAAATCTCGTCCCCGCGGCTGGCCTTCGCGGCGCCTGCGGCTTAGTGGCGCGGCTTGACGGCTGCCCCGTCGGCTCCCCACTCTCGTACGCGTACACGTAAGGACTTCCGAGAACTTCATGCAGCTTGTCATCGTCGAATCGCCCGCCAAGGCGAAAACCATCGAGAAGTATCTCGGCAAGGATTACCGCGTCCTGGCCTCTTATGGTCACGTCCGCGACCTGCCGCCGCGCGACGGATCGGTGAACCCGGATGAAGGGTTCGCGATGGAGTGGGAAACCTATGCCGACAAGTCCAAGCAGCTCAAGGCGATCGCCGACGAGGCCAAGAAGGCTGACCGACTGATCCTGGCGACTGACCCTGATCGCGAGGGTGAGGCGATCAGCTGGCACGTTCAGGAAGTGCTGCGGCTCAAAAAGGCGCTCCCCAAGGAGGTCGAGCGCGTCACGTTCAACGCGATCACCAAGCCGGCGATCCTGGCGGCGATGAAGGCGCCGCGCGAGCTCGATACCGACCTGATCGACGCGTACCGCGCGCGCCGGGCGCTCGACTATCTGGTGGGCTTTACGCTGTCGCCGGTGCTGTGGCGCAAGCTGCCCGGCGCCAAGTCGGCGGGGCGCGTCCAGTCGGTGGCGCTGCGCATCATCGTCGACCGCGAACGCGAGATCGAAAGCTTCAAGCCCCAGGAATATTGGTCGGTGATCGCCGAGCTGGAACAGGATGGCACTCCGTTCCAGGCGCGCATGGTCAAGTTCAAGGGCGACAAGCTCGACCGCCTCTCGATCGGCGACGAAGGCACTGCGCTTGCCGCCAAGAAGGCAGTCGAGGAGGGCCGCTTCACCGTCGTGTCGGTCGAGACCAAGCCCGCCACGCGCAATCCGCCGCCGCCCTTCACCACGTCCACGCTTCAGCAGGAGGCGGCGCGCAAGCTCGGCTTCTCGGCGAGCCACACCATGCGCATCGCCCAGGGCCTGTATGAGGACGGCGCGATCACCTACATGCGTACCGACGGCGTCCAGATGGACGGCGGTGCCATCCAGGAGGCGCGCAAGGCGGTCGTCACCCGCTATGACGGCAGCTACGTGCCGGACAAGCCGCGCCAGTACCAGACCAAGGCGAAGAACGCCCAGGAAGCGCACGAGGCGATCCGCCCGACCGACTTTTCCAAGGACCGGGCCGGTTCGGGCGATCATGGTCGATTGTACGACCTGATCTGGAAGCGTGCGCTCGCCAGCCAGATGGCTTCGGCGCGCATGGAACGCACCACCATCGAATTGCAGGACGGCAGCGGCCAGCACGCGTTGCGCGCTACCGGTCAGGTCGTGCTCTTCCCCGGCTATCTCGCGCTGTACGAGGAAGGGCGCGACGATGAAGGCGATGAGGATAGCCGCCGCCTGCCGCGGATGAGCGAAGGCGCCGCGCCTGCCAAGAAGGCAGTCAATGCCGAGCAGCACTTCACCCAGCCGCTGCCGCGCTTCTCCGAAGCCTCGCTGGTCAAGCGCCTCGAAGAGCTCGGCATCGGTCGCCCGTCGACCTATGCTTCGATCATCCAGGTGCTGAAGGACCGCGCCTATGTGCGTGTCGAGAAGAACCGCTTTTTCGCTGAGGAATCGGGCCGGCTGCTGACGGCGTTCCTCGAGCGCTTCTTCGAAAAGTACGTTTCCTACGACTTCACCGCGGAGCTTGAGGAAGAGCTGGACGACGTGTCGGGTGGCCGTGCGCTGTGGCAGGCGGTGCTCGAGGCGTTCTGGAAGGATTTCAAGCCGCGCACCAGCGAAGTGATGGAGCAGCAGCCCTCGGCGATCACCGCCGAGCTCGACCAGTTCCTGGCGCCGTATCTGTTCCCGC
The DNA here is from genome assembly GCF_021513175.1 of Sphingomonas sp. S2-65. Taxonomy (NCBI): domain Bacteria; kingdom Pseudomonadati; phylum Pseudomonadota; class Alphaproteobacteria; order Sphingomonadales; family Sphingomonadaceae; genus Sphingomonas; species Sphingomonas sp. S2-65. The sequence continues at coordinate 3,130,018 of NZ_CP090953.1, forward strand.
AAAAGGCGGACGGATCCGACCCGCGGCTGTGCCCCAATTGCGGCAATGGCCAGCTGGCGTTGCGCGGCGGGCGGTTCGGCGCGTTCATCGCCTGCTCGAACTACCCCGAGTGCAAGTTCACGCGCCGTTTTGCCCAGCCGGGCGGCGAGGGCGAGGAGACGGGGCCGGAAGTGCTCGGCACGGATCCCGACACGGGCTTGCAGGTCGAGCGCAAGTCGGGACGGTTCGGGCCCTACATCCAGCTGGGCGAGGGCAAGGAAGCGCCCAAGGCGTCGATCCCCAAGGACATCGATCTCGACCTCGAATGGGCGCTCAAGCTGTTGAAGCTTCCGCGCCAGATCGGCAACCACCCCGAGACCGGTGAGCCGATCACGGCGTCGATCGGCCGCTATGGGCCCTATCTCGCCCACGCCGGGAAATATGCCCGGCTACAGACCACCGCTGACGTGTTCGAGACGGGCATGAACGCGGCGGTGGTGAAGCTGGCCGAAGCGGCGGCCGGCGGCGGACGCCCGGCGCGCGGCGCGGCGCGCGAACCGCTCAAGGTGCTGGGCAAGCATCCGCGCAGCGAGGCAGAGATCAAGCTGATGGAAGGCCGCTACGGCGCCTATGTCACCGATGGCGAGACCAACGCGACGCTGCCCAAGTCGATCGACAAGGATCAGTTGACGCTGGAGGAGGCCGCGCAGCTGATCGACGCGCGCGCGGCGGCGGCTCCGGCTAAGGGCAAGAAGAAGCCGGCGGCGAAGAAGAAGGCGCCGGCGAAAAAGGCACCCGCCAAGGCGGCAGCCAAAAAGCCTGCGGCAAAGAAGGCAGCGCCAAAGAAGGCGGACGCTGGGGAGTAACCACTATCCTGTTCCCCGGCGAAGGTCGGGGGCCAGGCTCGACTCACTCCACGAGCGGAGACCACCCTCGCTGACCGCGGTGCGACTGGGTCCCGGCCTTCGCCGGGGAACCGAGTGCCCGCTCAACTGAATGGGAGCCTCAGGCGGCCCGCAGCTGCAGCCCGCGCAGCCACGCCCGTGCCGCCTTTTGCGCGTCGTTGATCTCGCGCGCGGTCATGTCCTCGGCGATTTCGGCGCGGCACATCTGTGCTTCGCTGCTGCCCGACACCGCGGCGATGTTGAACCATTTATGCGCTTCGGTCAGGTCCACGTCGACGCCATCGGCGCCGCTCGAATATACCATTCCCAGGTCGTAGCACGCTGATGCGTCGCCCTTGGCCGCGTCGCGCAGCCGGCTTTCGATCAGGAAACGTGCGCTCTTCAGGCTGTTGCCCATGCCGTCACCTCAAAATCTGATCCCTCTGATCCTGGTTTTGACGGCGAAGTCGGAAGAAATGGTTAACGAGGTTAACCGTGTTCGTTCGTAGTGACGGGGATGTTGTCGATCAGCCGCGTGCCGCCGATCCGGGCCGCGCCGAGCAGCCGCATCGGCCGGCCGGAGACCGGATCGCCCAGGGTCTCGGCATCCGCCAGGGTGACATAGTCGACCTCGAACCCGGCGGCGCCCAGCGTTTCGCGCGCCTGCGCCAGCGCCGCCTCGGGATCGTCACCCTTGGCAATGGCACGCTCGGCGAAGCCCAGCGCGCGAGGCAGGGCGACGGCGCGCGCACGCTCTTCGGGGATCAGATAGGCGTTGCGCGAGGAGAGGGCGAGGCCGTCATCGTCGCGATAGGTCGGCACGCCCTGGATCTCCACAGGCAGATCGAGATCGGCGACCATGCGGCGGATCACCTGAAGCTGCTGCCAATCCTTTTCGCCGAACAGCGCGACATCGGGCTGCACCTGGTTGAACAGCTTGGTGACCACGGTCGCCACGCCGTCGAAGTGACCCGGCCGCGCCGCCCCGTCCAGCACTTCGCTCACGCCGGCGACCGACACCGTCGTCTCGAAGCGGTCCGGATACATCACCTCGACCGGAGGCAGCCACAACAGGTCGACGCCGGTGGTGGAGAGCATCCGCGAATCGGCCAGCTCCTTGCGCGGATATTTCGCCAGATCCTCGCTGGGGCCGAACTGCTTGGGATTGACGAAGATCGACACCACCACGCGAGTGGCCGCGCGCTTTGCCGCTTCCACCAGCGCCATATGTCCGTCATGCAGCGCACCCATGGTGGGAACCAGCGCCACCCGCTCCCCGGCTGCGCGAAAGGCGGCGAGGGCCTCCCGAAGGACCGGAAGCTGACGGACGGTTTGCACGACTTGGCTCTTTCGATAAAGCAGGAGCGCGGCCTTCTATGGGCAGGAGGCGGCGCGATCAACAAAGGAAGTCTTCTCGGTGACCGAGACAGCTAAGCGCTTGCATGTTCTCGTTTTTGCGAATGAGAAGGGTGGTACGGGCAAATCCACCACTGCCGTGCACGCCGCCATCGCCCTGGCGTTCAAGGGCGCGCGGGTGGCGTGTTTCGACCTGGATCACCGCCAGCGCACGATGGGGCGCTATCTGGACAACCGCCATGCGACGATGAAGCGCACCGGCCGCGCGCTGCCCGTTCCGACATACGAGACCCATGACGGCGAGAGCATGGACTTCTTTGCCGAGACGCTGGACCGGTTGGGTCAGGACGCCGATTTCCTGGTGATCGACACGCCCGGCCGTGACGACAAGTTCGCGCGTATCGCCGTCACCAATGCCGACACGCTGGTGACGCCGATGAACGACAGCTTCGTCGATTTCGACTTGATCGGGCATGTCGACCCGGAGACGTTCCGGGTGCAGCGGCCCAGCTTCTACTCCGAGCTGATCTGGGAATCGCGCAAGCGTCGTGCGGGCGCTAATGGCGAGACCATCGACTGGGTCGTGCTGCGCAACCGCATGCAGCACATCGAGGCGCGCAACATGCGTCGTGTTTCCGATGCGATCGATCAGCTTTCCAAGCGCGTGGGTTTCCGGGTGATCTCGGGCTTGTCGGAGCGCGTGATCTATCGCGAGCTGTTCCCCCAGGGGCTGACCATGCTCGATGCGGGTGAATTCGGATCGATGGGCCTCAGCCATGTCGCCGCGCGCCAGGAACTGCGCGAGATGATGGCGGGACTGGCGCTGCCGGAGCCCGCTCTGCCGGCGGTCGCCTGATGGCCAAGCTGATCCTCGCCCTGCTGGTGATCTACGGATTCTACCTGCTGTGGCGGGGACCGCGGCGCTATACCGCCGGGAGGCCGATTCATCGGCCCGCGCCCAAGCGTAGCGAGCGCCCCAAGTTGCCGGTGGCAGTGTCGCTCGACCGTGCCGAGGCGCGTGCGATCCTGGGCGTGGGGGAGGGCGACGGACCCGCGGAGATCAAGGCGGCGCACCGGCGGCTGGTATCGGCGGTCCACCCCGATCGCGGCGGATCGGCGGAACTGACTCGGCGCGTGAACGCCGCGCGCGACCTGTTGCTGCGATCCTGAAGCGCAGCCGGCGTCGTTCGCCGCGAAATCCCGACCTGTTACGCTTCCGAAATTGAAACTTCTGCCCGTTTCGCGGATTGGGCCAGCATCATCTTCCGGGAGGCACCATGACGCATCGTTTCGACCCCACTTCGCTGCGCGAGTACGACATCCGCGGGATCGTGGGGCAGACGCTTGGGCCCGACGATGCGCGCGCGATCGGCCGCAGCTTCGCCACGCTGCTGCGCCGCGCGGGCGGTCACCGCGTCGCGGTGGGCCGCGACGGCCGCCTATCCTCGCCCGAGTTTGAGGCGGCGCTGGTCGAGGGACTGACCGCATCGGGCTGCGACGTGGTGCGGATCGGCATGGGGCCGACGCCGATGCTCTATTATGCCGAAGCGACGCTGGAGGTCGATGGCGGCATCCAGATCACCGGCAGCCACAATCCGGGCAATTACAACGGCTTCAAGATGGTGTTCCAGCACCGCCCGTTCTTCGGCGAGGACATCCAGGGGCTTGGCCGCCTGTCGGCCGAAGGCGACTGGGAAACGGTCGAGGCGGGGGAGGAAGGCACCGTCACCGACTATGACATCGAGGACGACTATGTCGGCCGCCTGCTCGCCGGTTATGCCGGTGGCAGCTACCGCATCGGCTGGGACGCCGGCAACGGTGCCGCCGGCCCGGTGATCGAGAAGCTGGTCGCCCAGCTTCCCGGCGAGCATTTCACCATCTTCACCGATGTCGACGGCAACTTCCCCAACCACCATCCCGACCCGACCGAGGAAAAGAACCTCGCCGACCTCAAGGCGCTGGTCGCCGAAAAGGGCCTCGACTTCGGCCTGGCGTTCGATGGCGACGGCGACCGCATCGGCGCGATCGACGGGCAGGGCCGGGTGATCTGGGGCGACCAGATCCTGTCGATCCTCGCCGAGCCGCTGCTCAAGGCCGAACCCGGCGCGACCGTGATCGCCGACGTGAAGGCCAGCCAGGCGCTGTACGATCGGATCGCCGAACTGGGCGGCAAGCCGGTGATGTGGAAGACCGGCCACAGCCTGATCAAGACCAAGATGAAGGAAACCCATGCGCCGCTCGCCGGCGAGATGAGCGGCCACATCTTCTTCGCCGACACCTTCTACAGCTATTACGGCTATGATGATGCGCAGTTCGCCGCGGTCCAGCTGATCCGCGCGGTGCACACGATCGGCAAGTCGATGAACCAGATTAAGGACGACATGCCGGCGATGATCAATACGCCGGAAATGCGCTTCCAGGTCGACGAGACGCGCAAGTTCGCGGTGATCGACGAAGTGCTGGAGCGGCTGGAGGCCGAAGGCGCGGATGTCGACCGCACCGACGGCGCCCGCGTCAACACCGTCGATGGCTGGTGGCTGCTGCGCGCGTCCAACACCCAGGACGTGCTCGTCGCCCGCGCCGAGGCGAAGAGCCAGGAGGGCCTGGACCGCCTGATGGCGATGATCGACGCCCAGCTCGCCGCCAGCGGTCTCCAGCGCGGCCCGCAAGCAGCGCACTGATCCGGCTTAGCCCCTCCCGTTGTGCGGGAGGGGCTTAAATGCTGGCAAAATCGGCGCCAAAGCCCCACATCCGCCGCATGGCTCCGCCACCTCCTCAGATCATTCGCGTCATCGACCTTGAAACCACCGGCCAGGCCCCGCCGACCCACGGGGTTTGTGAGATCGGCTGGCAGGACGTCGCGCTCGGCGCCGACGATCGCTGGGAATTGCAGGGCGAGGGGGGACATCGGCTCGTCAATCCGGGCCGCCAGATTCCGCCGCTCACCATGGCGGTCCATCATATCCGCAACGAGGATGTCGCCGACGCGCCGTTCTGGCACGATGTGGCCCGGCCGATCCTCGATCCCTGGCCGCGGCGCATCGCACTCGCGGCGCACCGCTCGGACTTCGAGGAGCAATATTGCACCGCGCCGCTCACCCGCGGTGCCGACTGGATCTGCACCTGGAAGTGCTCGATGCGGCTCTGGCCCGGCTCGCCTGGCTTCTCCAACCAGATGCTGCGCTATTGGCGGATGCCCGACGGCCTGGAGCATGCGCGCGGCCTGCCGGCGCACCGTGCCTTTCCCGACGCCTATGTCACGGCGCATCACTTGCGCGACATGCTCAACGAAGTCGGCGTCGAGCAACTGATCCAATGGTCCAAGGAACCCGGCCTGCTGCCGCGTGTCCGCTACGGACCGGATCGCGGCAAGGAATGGCATGAGATCGGCGAGGAATCGCTTGCCGGCTTCCTGACCGACCGCGACCCGGATGTCCGCCACACCGCCGAGCAGGAATATTTCCGCCGCACGGGCGGGGGGGCAGTGACGCGCCGCGTGACCAGGCAGCCGGAACTGTTCTGACGCGAGGTTGAAGGCAGTTCCCGGGCCTTCGCCGGGGAACGAAGAGCAAGCGGCGCTTCAGTTCCGGCCGGCGATCAGCGTCCGCACCGATTCCAGCACCCAGCCAAAGACCAGGTGCGACGCCGTGCCGTAGACATGGCTGACCAGCGACGTCTCGGTCGGCGGCGGTGCCAGGCCAGCCGCGGGCACCGCGCCTTCGTCGAGCAGCGCGGAGGTCGCGATGCCGTAGGCGGTGCCGAACCCCGCGCTGGCCTCCGGCTTATATTCGGCCAGCACGCCATAGATGCCTCCCAGCACGCCCCCGACCAGATAATGCACGGCCTGGCCGGCGCGCTCGCGATACGGGTCGGGCACCGGATCGCCGACGATCGCCTCGCTTGCCACATCGGCGGCCTGTACCGTTGCCGGATCCTCGCCGCCGCCGCCCTGGTCGGGCAGCAGCTTCTGCGCCTGTGCCTGGAATGCCGACATCGCCGCCGATGCGACCAATCCCGCGGCCACTCCGGCGGCCAATCCGACAAAAGGACGTGGTTGCTTCGCCATGCTACTGCTCCCGAGGGTGAAGAACCCGAACGCGGCGTCCGGCGTCGGGGTCCGTGTGATCAGTAGTTGACGCGCGCGGCGGTCAGCTTGCGCTTGGCGAGTTGCGCCTGGACGCTGTCGGCGCCGGCGAGATGTCCCGCACCCACCGCTACGAACACGGTACCGGGCTGTGCCATACGCGTCTGGATCCAGTCGGCCCAACGCATGTTGCGATCGGCCAGCAGCACCTTCGCAATCTCGGGCGTGTCGCGCAGTTCCTCGTTCATGGTCTTGCCCAGCGTGTCGGCGTCGCCCGCCGACCAGGATTTGATCATCGTGTCGAGCATGCTGCCGATCTTGCTGTAATCGTCGACCGTGGAGACCAGGAACTTGACCTGCAGCGGTTCCGGCAGCCCGTCGAAATAGCCGAGCTGCTGTTCGATCGTCTCCAGCCCTTGCACCGGCTTGTTGGCTGATTTCGCCGCGGCGGTAAGCACCTTGTCGGCGCCGCTATTGGGATCGTAGCCGAGCTTGGGCAATCCTGCCACGCCAAGCGTGATCGCGGCTACCCAGGGGTCGAGGCGATCGAATGCCGGAGCTGGAATGCCCACATCCGCCATTGCTTTGACATAGGCGTCGCGCTTGTCGGCGGGCAGCTTCTCGGTCAGCGTTGGCCCGGCGGGGTTCACCGCCATCTTCATGACCAGTTGCTGGATTGCCGCCTGATCGGGCTCGATCATCTCGACCACCAATTGGTCGCTCTTGTCGAACGCGGTCTTTACCGCTTCGTCGAACCAGCTAAGCCCCGGCTTGAGCACATGCACCGTGCCGAACAGGTACACGGTCGTGTCGTCGTCCTTCACGACCCACAGCGCCGGATCCGAGTCGGTGGTGGTTTGCGCATAGGCAGCCGGCGCGAACGTCAGCGCCAGCGCAGCAAGGAACTTCCGCATGATCTTTCCCCCAAAAACAGCGTTCGGGGAAAGCTATCAGCTTGCCGGAAGCGATGCGAGTTCCTTGAGCGGCCGCGACGCGTCGGCAAGCGCCGCGAGGTCGGGCGTGGCCCCGTCCACCACCAGCTTGCGCCCCTGAACATAGTCCTTGATCGAATTGACGCAGTCGAGTGCGATCACCCGCCCGTTGCGCAGATACACGACCGAAAAGCTGCGCGTCTCGGGATCGCCGCGCACCAGCGCGGTGTCGTGCCCGGCCGAGATGCCGACGGTCTGCAGCTTCAGCTCGTACTGGTTCGACCAGAACCAGGGCACGGCGTCATACTCCGCGTCGATCCCCAGGATCGTCTTGGCCGCAATGCTGGCCTGGTCGTTCGCGTTCTGCACCGATTCGAGCCGGATGACCGCTCCTTCGGCAAAGCGGTTGGCATGCAGCGCGCAGTCGCCCACCGCGAAGATGCCGGGCAGGGACGTGCGGCACTGGCCATCGATCAGCACGCCATTACCGCCCTGCGCCCCGGCTGCGAGCAGGGGCGCAACGGCGGGGACGATGCCGATGCCGACGATCACCATGTCCGCCGCCAGCACGTCGCCATCGGCCAGCCGCACGCCGGTCACCCGCTCGACACCCTCGATGCAATCCACCTGGGTGCCCAGCCGCAGGTCCACGCCGTGCGCGCGATGCTCGGCTTCGAAGAAGCGCGACAACGGCTCGCCCGCCACCCGCTCGAGCACCCGGTCCTGCGCCTCGACCAGCGTGACGTGCCGCCCCAGCTTGGTCAGCGCGGCCGCCGCCTCAAGGCCGATATAGCCGCCGCCGATCACCACCACCCGCGCCACATCGGGCAATTCGCCGAGCAGCCGGTCGACATCGCCGCGGTTGCGTACGGTATGCACGCCGATCAAGTCGCCGCCAGAGCAAGGCAGGCGCCGCGCATGGCCGCCCGCCGCCCAGATCAGACTGCCATAGCCGATCGTCTCGCCTGCCGCAGTGGACACGCTGCGTGCCACCGGATCGACCGCCACGGCGGTCTGCCCGAGCAGCATCGCCACGTTCCGCTCTTCCCAGAATGCCGGCTGGCGGATCAGCAGCCGCTCCCACGGCTTCTCGCCCGCCAGATACTCCTTGGACAGCGGCGGCCGCTCATAAGGCAGCTCGGGCTCCTCGCCGATCAGCGCCACCGTGCCGGTGAAGCCGTTCTGCCGCAGCGCGATCGCCGCCTGCGCGCCGCCATGCCCCGCGCCGACGATCAGCACGTCGTACCGGGTCATGCCCTCAGCCGCTCCGCATGCCAGGCGACATGCTCGGCCATGAAGGTCGAGATGCAGTGATAGCTATGATCATAGCCCGGCTGCCGCCGCAGGGTGAGCGGGATCCCCGCCGCCGCGCATGCCGCTTCCAGCAGCTCGGGACGCAGCTGCTCGGCCAGGAACGGGTCGGCGTCGCCCACGTCGACCAGCAGCTCGGCCACCCGCGCACCGCTGCCGATCAGTGCACAGGCGTCATACTGCGCCCAGGCCGTGCGGTCTGGCCCGAGGTAGCCGCCCAGCGCCTTCTCGCCCCAGGGTACCAGCGCGGGCGCGACGATCGGCGCGAAGGCCGACACGCTGCGGAACCGCTCGGGATTGCGCAACGCGACCGTCAGCGCGCCATGGCCGCCCATCGAATGGCCGGTGATCCCCTGGGCGCCCATGTCGGCCGGAAACTCGGCCGCGATCAGCGCCGGCAGTTCCTGCTCGATATAGGTCCGCATCCGGAAGTTCGCGGCCCAGGGCGCCTGCGTCGCATCGACATAAAAGCCTGCGCCCTGGCCGAAATCATAGGCATCGTCATCGGGCACGCCCTCACCGCGCGGGCTGGTGTCGGGCGCCACGAAGATCACGCCATGCTCGGCACAGGCCCGGCGATATTCGCCCTTGTCGGTGACGTTGGCGTGCGTGCAGGTCAGCCCCGAGAGGTACCACAGCACCGGCAGCGCCGCGCCGGGTGCGTGCGGGGGCACATAGACCGAAAAGGTCATGTCGGTGCCCGTCGCGCTGTGGCGGTACACGCCCTGCGTTCCGCCATGCGCCTTGTTGGTGCTGAGGGTTTCCATCACTGTTCCTTCAGGCCTGCACGGGCGCATGTTGCGGCGATCCTTCGCCGACATTGTGCGTGCCGCCCGGCTCGATGTTCAACATCTTCACTTCGCCATGCCGCGCCACCGGTCGATGCTCGACTCCGCGCGGCACCACGAACAGCTCTCCGGGCTCCAGCGTGACGGTGCGGTCGCGCAGTTCGATGTCGAGCGTGCCGTCCAGGACCAGGAAGAAGTCGTCGGTGTCGTCATGGGTGTGCCAGACGAACTCGCCTTCCACCTTCACGATCCGGATGTCGTCGCCATTGTAGCTCGCGACGATCCGCGGCGCCCAATGCTCGGAAAAGCGCTCGAACGCCGCGAGGAGGCTGATCTTGTCCTGCATGCCGGCTCCGCTTGGGCTCAATATACCACGACGCTGCGGATGCTTTCGCCGGCGTGCATCAGGTCGAAGCCCTTGTTGATCTCTTCCAGGCTCAGCACATGGGTGATCATCGGATCGATTTCGATCTTGCCGTTCATGTACCAGTCGACGATCTTGGGCACGTCGGTACGGCCCTTGGCGCCGCCGAACGCCGTGCCCCGCCAATTGCGCCCGGTCACCAGCTGGAACGGGCGGGTGCTGATTTCCTTGCCGGCCTCGGCCACGCCGATGATGATGCTGGTGCCCCAGCCGCGGTGGCACGCCTCCAGCGCGGTGCGCATCACTTCGGTGTTGCCGGTGCAGTCGAAGGTGAAGTCCGCCCCGCCATCGGTCAGCGCCAGGATTTCGGCGATCACCTCGTCGCGTGATTTGCCGCGGCCGTTGATGAAGTCGGTCATGCCGAAGCGACGGCCCCATTCCTCGCGGTCCGGATTGATGTCGACGCCGACGATCTTGCTCGCGCCGGCCATTTTGGCGCCCTGCAGCACGTTGAGGCCGATCCCGCCCAGCCCGAACACGACGATGTTGTCGCCCACCTGCACCTTGGCGGTGTTGACCACCGCGCCGACGCCGGTGGTGACGCCGCAACCGATATAGCAGCTGGTCTTGAACGGCGCGTCCTCGCGGATCTTCGCCACGGCGATCTCGGGCAGCACGGTGAAGTTCGAGAAGGTCGAGCAGCCCATATAATGATAGATGGGCTGGCCCTTGTAGCTGAAGCGGGTGGTGCCGTCGGGCATCAGCCCCTTGCCCTGGGTGGCGCGGATCGCAGTGCACAGGTTGGTCTTGCCGCTCAGGCACGACTTACACTGGCGGCATTCGGGGGTGTAGAGCGGGATGACATGGTCGCCCGGGCCGACGCTGGTCACGCCCGCGCCCACTTCGCGCACGATCCCGGCGCCTTCATGCCCCAGCACTGACGGGAACAGCCCTTCGGAATCCAGCCCGTCCAGCGTGTAGGCGTCGGTATGGCAGATGCCCGTCGCCATGATCTCGACCAGCACTTCGCCCGCCTTGGGGCCTTCCAGGTCGAGCTCGACGATCTCCAGGGGCTTTTTCGCTTCGAACGCGACGGCGGCGCGGGTCTTCATGGAAACGGTCCTCGGGACGAAAGGGAATGGTTCAGGCTAATCGGGGAAGGCGCGGCGGCATGCAAGGCACAAGCCTGCAACGATGCCCGCGGCTTGCTGCAATCCGGGCGGGCAAAGGCAACGCTTTCCAATCGCCTGCCGACCCGGCTAGCGTGGGGCCATGCCGCTGCTCTCGCTGACGCTCTACGCCCTATCGCTCGCCCTGCCGCTCCAGGAAGCCGATCCGGCGCAGATCGCCGAAGTCGATGCGATCAACTGCCGTCTTGATGTGCCCAGCTATATGGGTTTCGCGCTGGCGCTGGATGGCAAGGACGGCGTCGCCCGGAAGCGCGGCTGGAAGCAGGTCGGCTCCGAGGGGTTCCTCCGCGAATACCGGCTGCCCGCGCCGATCACCGTCGCAGGCCGTTCCACCCAGCGCATCGCCTTTTCCGGCGACGCGATCCTGGCGATCCTCGACGTGCCCGATCCGGCGGTGCTTGCCGGCCCCGAGCAGATCACCAACGATTTCGATATCGAGCCGATGATCGCCGAGATCGTCGCCTCGGGCAAGGCGACGCGCGCGCAGGTCGAAGCCGAATTCAAGTTCCGCAAATTCGTGGGCGAGCGGATCCTGAAGGAAGAAACCCAGCGGGCAGAGAATGGCGAATCTTTCGGCAGCCACACCGTGGTCGCGCGCACCATCGCCAATGCGACCACCCATCCGGGCAAGACCCTGTACGGGTGCGCCTATCGGATCGAGGTGCGGGACAAGGACGGCACGCCGCTGTGACGCCGCGATGTTCCGTACGGAACGCGGATCGTCACCATTTGATCTTCAGGAGAAAAATGGTGCTGCCGGTGAGGATTGAACTCACGACCTCAGCCTTACCAAGGATGCGCTCTACCACTGAGCTACGGCAGCACTCGCCGGCCTGACTGGCCGGGTGGAGGGCGCCTATGTGCTTGGGCCCGCCCGATTGTCAACCTGAACTTGTACGGTTTATCGCGTGGGCCATGGACGAAACCGAAAAGAAGGCCCGCCTCGCCGCCGCGCTCCGCCAGAATCTCCGCAAGCGAAAGGCGCAGGCGCGGGAGCAATCGGACGATGCCGATGCTCAGCGCGCCGCCCACTCCGACACCAAACGGGCCGATTCGTAACCTCGGCTGGCGATGCCCTGCGGACCCACCAGGTACATCGCCATGGTCACGGCCCCCGCCAGGAACCAGATCACGCGATTCGTGCGCACTTCGCCTCCAGCCATCGGCGTTCCTCCTCGTGCAGTTGCGGCGCGATCAGCTCGAGCACGCGTGCGTGATAAGTATCAAGCCAGCGCAGTTCCTGATCCGTTAACAGGCTGGGCTCGATCAGCGTCCGCTCGATCGGCACGAAGGTCAGCGTCTCGAACCCCAGCATACGCTGCTCGGCGCCGGCGATTTCCCGCTCGACGATCAGTACCAGATTCTCGATGCGGATCCCGTATTCACCCGGCTTGTAATAGCCTGGTTCGTTGGACAGCATCATGCCCGCGCGCAGTGGTTCCAGGCTCTGGCCGCCGGGATAGTAAGGCTGGGCGATCCGCTGCGGCCCTTCATGCACCGACAGATACGCGCCGACGCCGTGGCCGACGCCATGCCCGAAATCGAGCCCTACTTCCCACAGCGGCCGCCGCGCGAAGCTGTCGAGCTGCGCGCCTACGGTGCCATCGGGGAACACCGCGGCATCGATTGCGATATGTCCCTTCAGCACGCGCGTGAAGCGATCGCGCATCTCCGCGCTGGGCTCCCCCACCGGCATCACCCGCGTGATATCGGTGGTTCCGTCGGCATACTGCCCGCCCGAATCGATCAGGTACAATTGGCCCGGCTCGATCGGCAGGCTCGACTCGTCGGTCACCTTGTAGTGCGGCAGCGCTCCGTTCGGGCCGGTGGCGGAGATCGTGTCGAAGCTCAGATCCTTGAGGAGCCCGGTTTCCTGGCGAAAGGCCTGCAGCCGGTCCGCCGCCGACATCTCGGTCAGCCCGCCCTGCGGCGCAGTCTCCTCGAACCATTTGAGGAAGCGGACCATCGCCGCACCGTCGCGCGCCTGGGCCGCCTGATGGCCGGCGATTTCGGCGGGGTTCTTGATCGCCTTGGCCAGCACCACCGGATCGCGCACCGCGATCACTCTGGCTCCGCCGGCATCCAGCGCATCGAAGATCGCCGCAACCGCCCGCTCCGGATCGGCGGCGACACGCTTGCCCGCGAACGCGTTCAGCGCCGGGGCGAATGCCGATCGATCCTGGATGCGGATTGCGTTGCCCAGATGCTGGCGAACCGCGTCGGTCACCTTGCCCGGCTCGACGAACAGGTCGCCGGTGCCATCGGCATGGACGATGGCATAGGACAGCGCGACCGGCGTGTGCGCGACATCGTCGCCACGGACGTTGAACGCCCAGGCGATCGAATCGAGCGCCGACAGCACCACTGCATCGGCCTGCCGCTCGCCCAACCATTCGGCGATCTCGGCGCGCTTGGCCGCCGATGACTTGCCGGCATGATCGTCATCCTGCACCGAAAGCTGCGCGTCGGACGGGGCCGGGCGGTCGCTCCACACCGAATCGATGGGATTTGCCTCGACTGCCACCAACTCGGCGCCGCGCTCGGCGAGTGCCGCCCGCGTTTCATCGACCCAGCCGCGCGTGTGCAGCCACGGATCATAGCCGATCCGCCCGCCCTCGGGCACATGCGCTTCCAGCCAGGCGGTGATGCTGGTCGCCGGTACTCCGACATACTCCCAGTCTTCCGCCGACACTTGCTGGCGTACCTGGATCGTGTAGCGCCCGTCGGTGAAGATAGCGGCCTTGTCGGCCAGCACCACCGCGCTGCCTGCCGATCCCTGGAACCCCGTCAGCCAGCCCAGCCGCTGCGAGTACCCGCCGACATATTCCGACATGTGTTCGTCGGTGAGCGGTACGACGAAGCCATCCAGGCCTTGCTTGGCAAGCTGGTCGCGAAGGGCGCGAAGGCGGTCGGCATGGCTGGGCATCGGGCAGGTTCCAAATTTCGTGGCATATACCGGCGGGCCGGCTCAACGCGTGTGTGGCAGATGTCGGCGCGGGGGGACAAGGGCGGGCTCGGTCAGCAGCGACCAGCCGGCGGGCAGGTAATCGAGCGACATGTAGAAATAGAAGGCGCACGACCCGTCGCGACGATAGCTCGCGCCCTTGACCACTCCGTAGGCAGTGGTGCCGCTGAATACCGGGCCGCCGCTGTCGCCGCCCTTGCAGGTCGGGCCTGCCACGGCGACCCAGGTCGGCAGGCACGCGCCGCCGCACAAGTCGCCTGCCGGCGCGAAGTCGACCAGTTCGACCTCGGCGCAGCTATAGCCGCTGCTCTCGCCCCGGTGGCAGACGAAGTCGCCCGCACGCGTGCTCGGGCGGCTCACCTGAGCCTGCACCGGACGCTCGACCGTGCGCGCGGTGTCCGAATAGATCAGCGGACGCTCCGGTGCGGCGCCGGCAAAGATCTGCACGTCGTGATAACCCCAGCCCCACTGCCCGACAAAGCTGAGCGGCGTCGTGCTGCGATCGGGCGCGTAATAGGTCATGTCGTCCAGGCAGTGTGCCGCCGTGGTGATGCCGCTGCGCGTCGCATCGCGTACCGCGAAACCGGTGGTGCAGCGATAGCGCCTGCCGTTGGCCGGATCTATCCCGTCCACGCGCGATCCGCCATGAAGCCCCAGGTTCACGTCGGTCCGTTCCATCACCCGAACCTGCACCGGCACGCCGGTCAGCGCGGTGAGCTTCGCGTCCAGGGCCGCCGCGCCACCCTGTTGCGCGGTGACGGCGCTGCCGGCGATCACCACCAGCTCGCCGGTACGCGGGTCGAGGCCCATCGATGGCGGCGAGGGCAGGGCGGCGTTGATCGCCGCCTGGTGATACGTGATCGCCCACACCACGCGCTCGCGGCTTGCCTTGGCGCCGGTGCGGAAGGTGATCGGCACGGTCATGCCGCCAACCCGCAGCCGCTGCTCGGGCACGGCATCGCCACCGGTCAGGTAGACGATGATGCGGTAATCGGGCCGATGCTGGATCGAGATGCCGGCCAGCCGGTCACGATACCGCTTTGCGATGGCATCGGTGGTGGGAACGCTCTCGGCCTGCGCGTGCAGCCGCTGCAGCGCCTCGTCCTGCGCCACGTCGTACAGCCGGGCATATTCGCCCGCATCCTGCGTGAGCGCCTGCTCGCGCGTCTGCACCTGTGCGGACGCGTGCGGCGCGACCAGCACCGCCAGCAGCAATGCCGAAAACCAGTGAGAACCCATAACCCGCGATGTAAGGCGTGCTGCGGTGCTTCGCCAGCGTTCGACAGCAGCCCTCTTGCTGCGTTAAGGCCGGCGCATGAACGACTTTCCCAAGCCGCCTGTGGCGCAGACCCGCCCGCACAGCTTCACGCGCCACGGCGTCACCATCGAAGACCCCTGGGCCTGGCTGCGGGACCCCAACTACCCCAACGTCACCGACAAGGACGTGCTGGCTTATCTCGAGGAAGAGAACCGCTATTTCGAAACGGTAATGGCGCCGCTGAAGCCGCTCAGCGAGCGGTTGTTCCAGGAAATGCGCGCCCGGATCAAGGAAGACGAATCCACCGTCCCGCAGAAGGACGGCGACTGGCTTTACTGGAGCGATCACGAGGTTGGCGGCGAGTATCCGCGCTATTGGCGGCGCCCGGTCGCCGGTGGTGCCGACCAGCTCATCCTCGACGAACCCGCGATGGCGGAGGGCAAGGAGTAT
Organism: Sphingomonas sp. S2-65; assembly: GCF_021513175.1. Classification (NCBI taxonomy): domain Bacteria; kingdom Pseudomonadati; phylum Pseudomonadota; class Alphaproteobacteria; order Sphingomonadales; family Sphingomonadaceae; genus Sphingomonas; species Sphingomonas sp. S2-65. Next base: position 3,145,579 of record NZ_CP090953.1, read on the forward strand.
TTCCGCGTCGGCGCCATTTCGATCAGCGAGGACGGCGCGCTGATGGCCTATTCGACCGACGATGATGGCTCTGAGCGCTACACGATCCGCTTCAAGGACCTGCGCACCAGCGACGAGATCGGCGAGGCGATCGAAAGCGCCGCGGGGAAATGGGGCGATGTGTCGATCGAGGGTACGATCGGCAACATCGTCTTCACCACGGACGGCAGTGCGATCCTTTACGGCATTACCGACGACAATTGGCGCACCCGCACGATCAAGCTGCACCGCTTTGGCTCTTCGCCGGCCGAAGACATCGTCGTGTATCACGAGGAGGAACTCGGTTTCTCGGTCGGTGTCGAGCTGGTCGGCGACCGCAAGTGGATCGCGCTCACCACCAGCGATCACGAGACCAGCGAGATCCGGCTGCTCCCCGCCGACGATCCGCTTGCTACGCCGATCCTCGTCGCCCCGCGCAAGCAGGGCCGCGAGTATGACGTGGACGAGCATGAGGGCACGCTGTTCATCCACACCAACGACACCGATCCGCAGTTCCGCCTCGTCACCGCGTCGATCGACGCTCCGGGCGACTGGGTAGAGCGCATCGCGCCGTCGCCCCACTTCTACATGACCGGCATCACCTGCTTCGCCGACTTCTTCATCGTCGAGGGCCGGGAGGACGGTCTCGATCAGATCGAGCTCCACCGCTACGATTCCGCCATCGCCCCCACGCGGCTGACGTTCCCCGAAGCGAGCTATGTCGCCGGCCTGGGCGACAATCCCGAATATACGGTCGAAAAGCTTCGCCTCGGCTACGAGTCGATGGTCACCCCCGGCACCGTCCAGGATTACGACGTCGCTACCGGCGCATTGGAAACCCTGAAGGTCCAGGAGATCCCGTCGGGCTATGATCCGTCGAAATACCGCACCGAACGCCTCCACATCGCCGCGCGCGATGGCACCCAGGTGCCGGTCTCGATCGTCTATCCCGCGGACTTCCCGCGCGACGGCACCGGCAAGCTGTATCTCTATTCCTACGGGGCGTATGGCCACGCCATTCCGCCGGGCTTCTCCACCAGCCGTATGTCGTTTCTAGACCGCGGCATCGCCTTTGCCATCGCCCATATCCGCGGCGGCGATGATCTCGGCCAGCAATGGTATCTCGACGGCAAGCTGGAAAAGCGCACCAATACCTTCAACGACTTTGTCGACGTGGCGAAGGGGCTGATCGATCTCGGCTTCACATCGGCCGGCCAGATCGCCATCGCCGGCCGCTCGGCGGGCGGCGAGCTGATGGGCGCGGTGGTCAACTCCGATCCCGAGCTCTGGGGGGCCGTCGTTGCCGACGTGCCGTTCGTCGACGTGCTCAACACCATGCTCGACGAGAGCCTGCCGCTGACCCCCGGCGAGTGGCCCGAATGGGGCAACCCCGTGGAGGACAAGGCGGCGTTCGAGCAGATCCGCTCCTACAGCCCATACGACAATGTGAAGTCCCAGGGTTATCCGCCGATGTTCATCTCCGGGGGGCTCAACGACCCGCGCGTGACCTATTGGGAGCCCGCCAAATGGGCCGCCAAGCTGCGCGCCACCAAGACCGACGACAACATCCTCCTGCTCAAGACCAACATGGGCGCAGGGCATGGCGGCAAATCCGGACGGTGGGAGAGCCTGAAGGAATATGCAGACGAGATCGCCTTCATTCTCTGGCAGCTAGGGGTGGAGGCATAACGCTCCCGAGTCCCTCCCGCGCGAAGCGGGGGAGGGGAACCGCTACGGCGGAGGGGGCTGCCCCCGGGAGCAATATAGCTGAGGATGTGCGCCTTCGTCGCGCCGGAGCGCGCCATCTCCCCCGCTGAAGCACGGGGGAACAACCATCACTCACTCACTTCGAGCGTCGCTACCCGCCATGCGCATCATCAGCACGGTCTGGCGGCAGCATTGGTGGCAGAAGGCGAAGTCGAACGTCGCGCTGAGGACCCATGCCTGTGCCGGGGTGTCCCATTCGGCCCATGCCTCGCGAGTCACTGCAGTTCCGCCGCAGCGTTCGCACTCGTATTCGACCCGAGGAGCACCGCCTTCTGCCATGCGTGACCATAGCCCAGGCTAGGTCCGTTTCGGGGTCAAGTGCATCCGTAACGGAGCAAACCGATCAACCGCTCCGATCCCGCGCCGATTGTCCGGCGACGCCGCCGATCCGGACCTGCCGTCCACCTATTGCTAACCCTGTGCGGGCAAGATGCGGGAATGCGTTCTCCCTCAACCTCGCGCCGCGGCTATCGCCAGCCTTTTCCCAAGGCCGACCCAAGCCCCCGCCGTGCCAGCTCGATCGGTCCCCGCCAGGCCGTGCTGGTGCTGCTTGGCGCAGCAGCCGCTGGGCTCGCAGCCGGCAGCTGGGAAGCCATTGTCGGGCCGCACACCGCCGAAGCCGCCAAACCCGGGGTTTCCCCCGCCGGAACTGAAGCCGGGCCATCGGCCAGCGCCGCCATGCCGGTGACCACGGTCAAGGCGCGCTTCGGCCTGTGCCACACCGGCGGCGGCACCAATTGCGTGGTTGATGGCGATACCGTGTGGATAAGCGGGGAAAAGGTGCGGGTGGCCGACATCGACGCCCCGGAAACCCACCCGCCGCGCTGCGCCAGCGAGGCGCGCCTGGGCAAGGCGGCGACGCGTCGGCTCCAGGCGCTGCTAAACAAGGGCCCGGTCACGCTGGCAATCGAGGACCGCGATACCGACCGTTATGGCCGCAAGCTGCGCGTCGTGATGCGCGGCGGCCAATCGCTGGGCGAGCAACTCGTCGAGGAGGGCCTGGCTCGCCCGTGGGAGGGCCGTCGTCGCCCTTGGTGCTGAGCCCTTAGCCGCGCGGCTGCTGCTCGGGCGGCACTGGCGTCAGCTCGTACAGGTCTAACTGCCCGGGTGCCGCTCCCGCCACCGCCATGCGCCAGCGGAAGTTCCCGACCCGCTCCACCACGCCGACCACATCCGCGGCCTGGTTGGTGCCGTAGGCCACGGCATTCTCGCCGGCCCGGCGCTGTTTCGCGCCCAGGAACACGTAGCGGTCGCCATCGGCGTAGAGATACCCCGCGGTCGGCGCGGTGCCGGTCTGCTTCACGAAGCCCATGCCTTCGGGCTCGCCGCTGACATGGCAGAAATCGGCACTGCCCTTGCGGATCGTCGCGCGTGCGACGCGCAGCGCGCGGCAGTGATAGGCGCCGGGGGGAAGGGTGGCATGATCGAGCGCCGCGGCCGGATCGAGCAGGGGCGCTTGCGCCTGGCGCTGGCGGGTCGGTACCTTGGCCGCGAAGCTGGCCAGTCGCTGGGGAAGCGCGTCTAGGGTCAGGCGATCGTGCGGCGCGATCGTGTCGCGCCAGGTGACCGGGGTCTCGACCGCCTCGACGGCGATCGCTGTTGCCGGCCGCTCTTTACCCGCACATGCGGCGAGTGCGGCCGCAAGGGGAAGAACCAGGAAAATGCCGCTGCGCCGTACCATGAACCACCTTGGAGCTGCACTCGCGACAAGCCGCTGCATGCGTTACCAAAAGGTGAAGGGCGCGGGTTAACGAAGCGTAAAGACATCGCCCAGCCGAGTGGCCGATGCGATGAGACGCGGGCGGCGTTGCCGCTGCCCGCGTCCCGTCAGTCCAGCATCAGAAGTGTGCGATCACACCTGCGAGCGGCTGGAAGCTGTTGAAGTCCTTGCCGAAGCTGTTCAGCTCGAGGCGGAAGCGGATGCCCGAGTTACCGGTGATGCCGCCCAGACCGATGTCCTTCGGGCCGACTTCGACGCCGAGACCGGCGGTGATGTCGTGGAAGTCGCGGCTGTCATCGCCCAGACGGTCGAAATTGACCCACTGGTAGCCGGCCTTGGCATAGATCATGCCGCTGTCGCCCAGGCGGACGCCCGCGCGGCCGGCAACGCCATATTCCCAATCGATCGCGCCCGAGAAGCCCTTGGTCACGTTGCCTTCTGCACCGACGAAGACCGGGCCCAGCGGAACGTTCACGCCCAGCACGCCCTGCACGATGCCGCCGTCATAGTCCTGGCCGTTCGCCGAAGCGGGGATGCCGGCGGGGATCTTGTTGTCGTCGAACTGCTCCCAGCCGCCCATCACGCCGAAATACGGCTCGATGCCGAATGCCGGCGAACCGTCGGGTGCGGTCTCGGTGACGGTGGTGTCGGCGGTGGTGGTCGCCGTGGTGTCGGTGGTGTCCTGAGCGAAGGCAGCAGTCGGCAGGACCGCAGCGAGGGCTGCAGCAGCAAGGAGGGTACGCATGGTGAAAAAACCTCTTACGCAGTTAAAATACTAGCCGGCACCGCAGGCCCCGATACGCCGGGCTCTGGGCGGTGCCGTCACGGAGCAGAAGCGATCAGATAGGCTTTTGTTGCAGTGCGACTAGCGTACAAGGTCGGATACCAGCCGCCCTGTTGCAGGAATGTCACGGTCGTTTTGGCCTGAAAAATGGCGAGAATCCGGCGGGTTGGCCCCCCTGCCTTGTCGAATTGGCGCGTTCAACCACCAGGCTCGATCGGTTCGGAACCTGGTCATGACGATCCTGTGACACTTTGTTTCGCAGGTGCCACATTTATACAGGCCTAAAAATTTTTAGCAGAACGTGAGGAACCGCGAGCCACAAGGCGATCGATTTAGCCGCGACCGGTCTCCAGTCAGGGCGAAAGGTCTCTTAGTCACCCAGCCTTGTGCCGAGGTCCACCGCGCGGCAGGCTATGCAGCCGATGATCGACCGCACGCCTTGCGTCTACATCCTCGGCAACCGGTACAACGGCGCGCTTTATGTCGGCGTCACCTCGAACCTGATCGGCCGCGTGATCCAGCACCGGGAAGGCACCTTTGACGGCCACACCAAGAAGCACGGCATCAAGCGTCTAGTCTATTTCGAAACCGGGGAATGCATGGCCTCGGCCATCGCGCGCTAGAAGCAGCTCAAACGCTACCGCCGCGAATGGAAGCGCAACCTGATCGAGCGGCAGAACCCCGAATGGAACGACCTAGCGGTTGGGTTCGGGCTGCCGCCGCTGGAGCCGATCCCTGGCAGCGACCCGGACTGCGACACCGGCCAGGAGTAGCGCGCATCATTGCGCTGCCGCACCCCTTCCTCAAAGTCGCGCTGCGGTCCAACCGCGCGGGTCACCCGGCCTCGTGCCGAGGCCCACCGCGCCGCAGAGTAATGCAGCCCGAGGCGCATACCAAGCGGGCACGCAGCCCCCCTGCGCTCCAACCCAACCCGTCAGTCCAGCCGGCCAGGTGGACCCCGGCACGAGGCCGGGGTGACGATCGCGTGTTGAAAGGTGGTCCAGCCGCCGCCGCAGTGCAGCCTGGCGGATTGACGCCGTACACCCACCTCCCAGGGTCACCCCGGCCTTGTGCCGGGGCCTACCGGGCCAGTCAGCAACGCAGCCTGAGGCGCGGGCCGAGCAGGCGGCCGCCTCCGCAAGCGCCTCGTCCTTGACCCTCAATATCTTGAATTCTTCGAAAGCGCTGAAGGATGAACGGCACCGCTCTCCTCCGTCCCCACCGTCATCCCGGACTTGTTCCGGGATCCACGGTTCGGCAGGCATTGCATCCAGCGATCAGTACGTCCCACGCCATGGCGCCCCGGCCTCGTGCCGGGGTTCACTGAGCGACAAGGGGGGCGGACAGCCGGCGCCCGAACCCGCGGCTCCGAGCGAGTGCCCGAGGGGCAATGGCGGAAACCGCCCACGCAGTGCCTACCCGAAGTTCTCGCATGCGCCCCGAAGGGACCGTTGGCTCCCGACAGCGTAAAGAGGAGGGGAGCCTCGGCTCGTGGGAGCGACCTTATTCCGCCGCCACCCCGGCCTGCGAGAACATGTCGCCCTCGCCGACTTCCTCGTTCGCCGCTGGGATCACCTTGACCTTCTGGCGCTTGTCGAACGAATCCCACACGTCGTTCCACTGCCCCCGCGTCGCGCCCTTCGAATATTCGGTCGCGCGCTGCTCGAAGAAATTGGCGTGCTCGACGCCGTTCAGCAGCGGGGCGAGCCAAGGTAGGGGGTGCTCGTCGATCATGTAGATCGGCTTGAGCCCCAGCTGGCCCAGCCGCCAGTCGGCGATGTAGCGGATATACTTCTTGATCTCCTTGGGCGTCATGCCGGTCACCGGGCCCTGCTCGAACGCCAGGTCGATGAACGCGTCCTCGAGCCGCACGGTGGTCTGGCAGGTGTCCATGATGTCTTCCTTGACCGCCTTGGTCAGGCAGTCGCGCTCCTTGCAGAAGGCGTGGAACAGCCGGATGATGCCTTCGCAGTGCAGGCTCTCGTCGCGGACCGACCAGCTGACGATCTGGCCCATGCCCTTCATCTTGTTGAAGCGCGGGAAGTTCATCAGCATCGCGAAGCTGGCGAAGAGCTGCAGCCCCTCGGTGAAGCCGCCGAACATCGCGAGGGTCTTGGCGATGTCCTCGTCGGTGTCCACGCCGAACTTCTGAAGATAGTCGTGCTTGTCCTTCATCTCGCTATATTCGAGGAACATGCCGTACTCGCTTTCGGGCATGCCGATCGTGTCGAGCAGATGGCTGTAGGCCGCGATGTGCACCGTCTCCATGTTGGAGAAGGAGGCGAGCATCATCTTGATCTCGACCGGCTTGAACACGCGGCCATATTTCTCGTGGTAGCAGTCCTGCACCTCGATGTCGGCCTGGGTGAAGAAGCGGAAGATCTGGGTCAGCAGGTTCCGCTCATGCTCGGTCAGCTTCTGCGCCCAGTCGCGGCAATCCTCGCCGAGCGGCACTTCCTCGGGCAGCCAGTGGACCTGCTGCTGGCGCTTCCAGAAATCGAACGCCCAGGGGTATTCGAAGGGCTTGTAGGTCTTGCGGGCTTCGAGAAGCGGCATGGGGTTACTCCGAGAAAAACTGTTAAAGACGGTCGCGGCGCTTATTAAGGCGCGCATAGAGAATGAAGCCGAGGACAAAGGCTGGAATTGACCAAAGCCACGCGAACGCCAGCCATTCGATTGCCCCGCCGCCGAGCAGATGGGGGCTGAACCAATAGGCTTCGATCATGCATTTGCGCCGGCAGGTCGAGCCTGCACTCTCCGGGTGATCCGTCGCAATCATTAGAGCGGCGAGCCCACCGCAATATACCAGCAAACCGATCATCGTTAGCCAGAAGCGCGTTGCCCCAAGTGCGCGATAGCTCTCTTTGAGCTCAGGAATCCCGGTGAGGCTCATGCCGCCCCCGCCAGAGTTGCAACGGTCGCAAAGCCGCCAAGGAACAGCCCCAGCGCGAACAGCATCATGCCGGCAATGCGCAGCGCATAGGTGGTCGCCTCCGCGTCCGGGAGGCGCAGCGCGTCGCGGACCAGCGCCGGCTTCACCAGCGTGGTGAGGCCGACCGCGCCCGAGGCTCCGGCGATCCCGGCCATGATGGCGAGCCCGCGGGTCATCGGTGGTCGATCACCGTGCCGCGGTCGCGGACCACCTTGGTGCGGTACACGATCTTCTTGCCGCGCCACGATCCGGCGCCGAAGAACACGATCCCGAGGAAATAGCCGAAATCGTACCAGCCGCCATTGTTCGGCACGGCATAGACCGCGATGTCGGGCACGAAGAGGCTCAACAGCCACGCGACCGGGAAGATGAAGCCATGCCACATCCCGAACAGCAGCCCCGGCGCGCCCGCCTCGACCGCGCTCGGCGCCTGGCGCGCGCACGCCGCCAGGAGGGCGAAGAGGGCCAGGGTAGCTGCGGTGCGATACGGCTTCATGCGACTATCCTTGCGTATGAGTGACGAGGTCCGCGCGGTGCTGCATCGTTTCGCTGCCGCGCGCGTTCAGTGCGCGAACCAACCACCGGAGAGTTCAAATGGCTGACGCAACTGCAATCCGCGAACATATGGAAGTCATCGGCGCCGACGGCGTCCATGTCGGCACCGTCGACAAGGTCGAAGGCGACCGGATCAAGCTCACCAAGAAGGACTCGGGTGCGCAGATCGAAGGCGCCGAGCAGTCTCATGAAGGGCATCACCACTTCATCTCGCTCGGTCTCGTCGCCGAAGTCGAGGGCGACCAGGTCCGCCTGAGCGCGAACGCCGACGTGGCGATCACCTTCGAGGAAGAAGAAGGCGGTCAGGCGCTCTGACCCCATGCTCCCTCCCCCCATCGGGGGGAGGGGCATACCCTGGTGACCTAGCCCGGCCACCTCACTGGCACGCCAGGCATTCGTCATAATCCGTGCTCTCGCCCAGGTTGAACTGCGGCTTCTCGATCGTATTGTCCGCTTCCACGCCGCCGGCAAAGCCCGCGCGCTGCACCGATTTCGAGCGCAGATAATATAGCGACTTGATGCCCAGCTCCCAGGCGCGGAAGTGGAGCATCAGCAAGTCCCACTTTTCGACATCGGCAGGAATGAACAGGTTCAGCGACTGCGCCTGATCGATATAGGGCGCGCGGTCGCCTGCGAGCTCGAGGATCCAGCGCTGGTCGATCTCGAAGCTGGTCTTGTAGCAGTCTTTCTCTTCCACGCTCAGGAAGTCGAGATGCTGCACCGATCCGCCCATCTCCAGGATCGAATTCCACACGGCTTCGGAATTCTTGCTCTTCTCGATGAGCAGCTTCTCCAGATACGGATTGCGCACCACGAACGAGCCGCTGAGCGTCTTGTGGGTATAGATGTTCGCCGGGATCGGCTCGATGCACGCACTGGTGCCGCCGCAGATGATCGAGATCGACGCGGTCGGCGCGATCGCCATCTTGCAGCTGAAGCGCTCCATCACGCCCATGTCGGCAGCGTCGGGGCAAGGGCCGCGCTCGACCGCGAGCTGCATCGACGCCTCGTCGACCTGACCCTTGATCTGCTTGAACATGCGCAGGTTCCAAGATTTCGCCATCGCGCCCTCGAACGCGATCCCGCGCGCCTGCAGGAACGAGTGGAAGCCCATCACGCCCAGCCCGACCGAACGCTCGCGTGCGGCGCTATATGCCGCCTTTTCCATCCCCGGTTCGGCGCGATCGATGAAGTCCTGGAGGACGTTGTCGAGGAAGCGCATCACGTCCTCGACGAAGCCCTTCTCGTCCTTCCACTCGTCCCAGGTCTCGAGGTTCATCGACGACAGGCAGCACACTGCAGTGCGCTCATTGCCCAAATGATCCTTGCCGGTCGGCAGCGTGATTTCGGAGCACAGGTTCGACGTGGAGACCTTGAGCCCCAGGTCGCGGTGATGCTTGGGCATCGTCGAGTTCACATGATCGGCAAAGACGATGTACGGCTCGCCGGTCGCCAGCCGGGTCTCGACCAGCTTCTGGAACAGCGCGCGCGCGTCCACCTTGCTGCGGACCGAACCGTCCTTGGGGCTCTTGAGCTCCCATTCGGCGCCGTCGCGCACCGCTTCCATGAAGGCGTCGGGGATCAGCACGCCGTGGTGCAGGTTCAGCGCCTTGCGGTTGAAGTCGCCCGACGGCTTGCGGATCTCGAGGAACTCCTCGATTTCGGGGTGCGAGACGTCGAGATAGCATGCCGCCGACCCGCGCCGCAGCGAGCCCTGCGAGATCGCCAGCGTCAGCGAGTCCATCACCCGGACGAACGGGATGATCCCGCTAGTCTTGCCGTTCAGGCCCACCGGCTCGCCGATGCCGCGGACATTGCCCCAATAGGTGCCGATGCCGCCGCCGCGCGAGGCGAGCCAGACATTCTCGTTCCAGGTGTCAACGATGCCGTTCAGGCTGTCGGGCACCGAATTGAGGAAGCATGAGATCGGCAGGCCGCGGCCGGTGCCACCGTTCGACAGCACCGGGGTGGCGGGCATGAACCACAGCTTCGAGATATAGTCGTAAAGCCGCTGCGCATGGCCGGCATCGTCGGCATAGGCCGAGGCGACGCGCACGAACAGGTCCTGGAAATTCTCGCCCGGCAGCAGATAGCGATCCTTGAGCGTCTCCTTGCCGAATTCGGTGAGCAGCGCGTCGCGGCTATGGTCGACCTCGACGGCATATAGGTGCGGATTGATGGCGCGGCTGTCCCGCTCCTTGGGGGCCGCCCTGGGGGCGGCGGTGGCTTCGGCGACGCTATCGTTCACGCTGGTTTCCGTGTCCCTGAATTCCATGACTTAGCCCCTCGATCCCGCTCTACCGGCCCGGCCCGGTCGGGCAGGACGTGGTGCGAATCAGCAGGTGCCTCCGCAGCCTAGGCCTGAGAACAAAACAAGTCCATCGTCCTGGCGCTCGGTGTGTTCGAAGCCGCTTCCACATATAAGCATGCGCGCGGGCTTCTACCACTCCTTGAGGCTGCCCCCTGATGCAGCCACTACAAATTGTGCCAAAGTCCGTCCGGGCACAAGGCCCAATCGGAGCATGCGACCAACGGTTCGCCGCCGGAACAGCGGTCAGACCCGCGCGACGCATGGTCAACCCTCGCCTCCGCGAAAGGCAAGAGAACGGACGCGGAACCGAAAAAAAATTAAAGGCCCGGAGCCCGCCACCGGTTCTTGTGGGTCAGGTCGATCACGTGCCCGGCGAAGTGCCGCCGCTCGCCTCGCACCGGACGCCCCTCGAGCCCAAAAGCTGCCCACCCCCGCAATTATGCGCCCTGCAACCACTAACCTGCATCGGGCACTGGATCGAACGTCCGCTTGCCGCTTTATGCGCTCATGGCGACACATGCGGCATCGGCAGGCGACCAGCAGGAATGGCAGCCCGCCCCGCACGAACGCTCGCCGATCCCGGGCTCGCCCCCAACGCCGTGGCATCCTCCCGCGCGGCGCATCGCTTATGCCGCGGTCGCCACGCTGGTGCTGATGGCAGGCTCGCTCGGCAACGCGATCGTCGCGGCCAATCTCACCACGCTCCAGGGCTCGCTCGGCCTATACCAGGCCGAAATCCAGTGGCTGCCGACCGTCTATGTGATGACCAATGTCTCGGCGAACCTGGTGCTGATAAAGTTCCGCCAGCAGTTCGGCATCCGCCTGTTCACGCAAATATTTCTGATCCTGTTCGTGCTCACCACCGCGGCGCACCTCGTCACTCATAATTTTGCCACCGCCATCGCCGTGCGCGCGATCAGCGGCGTCGCGGCCGCCGCGTGCAGCACCGTCGGCTTCCTCTACATGGTCCAGGTCCCGACCCCGGCCCACCGGCTCAAGGGCATCGTCGCCGCGATCGCGCTGCCGCAGACCGCGATTCCGCTCGCGCGGCTGTTCCCCAGCGAAGCGTTCGAGCCCGATCGCTGGCAGACCATGTACCTGTTCGAACTCGGCCTGGCGCTTGCCTGCCTTGCCGCAGTGCGCCTGCTGGCGCTGCCGCCGGTGCAGCGGATCAAGGCCTTCGAAAAGATGGACTTCGTCACCTTTCCCTTTTTCGCCGGCGGCATGGCGCTGCTGGTCGCGGTGCTGGGCATGGGGCGCACGCTCTGGTGGTTCGAGGCGCCGTGGATAGCGCCGGCGTTGATCGGCGCGGGCATCCTGCTGCCGATCGCCTTCTTCATCGAGCATAACCGCCGCAATCCGCTGCTCAACACCCGCTGGCTGGCGAGCCGCGACATCCTCCGCTTCGCGCTGGTCTCGGTGCTGGTGCGCGTGGTGCTGTCCGAACAGAGCATCGGCGCCTCGGGGCTGCTTGCGGTGGTCGGGATGGGCGCCGACCAGATCCGCACTCTTTATCTGGTCGTGCTGCTCGCCACGTTGGCCGGCGCGATCGTCAGTGCGCTTCTCATGGACCCGCTGTTCCTCGGCCGGCCGATCATGGTTGCGCTGGCACTGATCTGCATCGGCGCGCTGCTCGACTCGCATTCCACCAATTTGACGCGCCCGCACGACATGTACCTCAGCCAGGCGCTGCTTGGCTTCGCCACCGCGATCTTCATCGGCCCGGCGATGATGATCGGCCTTACCCGCGCACTGGCGCGGGGCCCCACGCACTTCGTCAGCTTCTTCGCGCTGTTCAGCATCACCCAGAGCGTCGGCAGCCTGTTCGGCTCGGCGATGCTCGGGACCTTCCAGGTGCTGCGCGAGCGCGTCCACAGCGCCGATATTGCCGCCAACCTGATCGCCGCCGACCCCCAGATCGCCCAGCGGGTGCAGCAGAATGCCGCCGCCTATGCGCGCATCCTCGTCGATCCCGCGCTGCGCCAGGCGGAGGGCGCGGCAATATTGGCGCAACAAGCAAGTCGTGAAGCGAACATTCTGGCTTATAACGATGTTTTTCTGTTGATCGCGGTGATCGCGGCGGGAACCCTTATCTGGGCCTCGGTCCCTATCATGCGTATCCGGCGAGAGAATCTCGCTCGGGCCGCGGCACAGGCAGGAGCGAAGTGAATGGCTGACCGGGCGTCTCCGTCCACCCAGGCGGAAACCGATCAGGCGACCGCCGCCGCGACCGAAGGCGGGGATCCGCCCCCGGCACCCGCGGCGCGCCGCTGGAACCCGCCCCGTCCGACTGTCGGTTCGCTGATCATCGCCGGGGTGATCCTGGTCGCGGCATTGATCGCAATCCTCATGGCGTGGCGGGTGGGGCCCTTCACCACCGACGAGCAATCCACCGAGAACGCCTATGTCCGCGGCCAAGTGACGATCATCAGTCCTCAGGTCAGCGGCTATGTCACGCAAGTGCCGGTTCAGGATTTCGCGAGCGTGCGAGCAGGGGCCGTGCTCGCCCGGATCGACGACCGCATCTACCGCCAGCGCGTCGATCAGGCGCTCGCCACGCTCGCCAACCAGCGTGCACAGCTCGCCAACTCGACTCAAGCCGCGGCCTCGCGTGCGGCCAGCGTCGGCTCGCAGCAGGCGGCGGTGGAGAATGCCCGCGCCCAGCTGATGCGCGCGCAGGCCGACATGGCGCGCGTCAACGATCTCGTGCGGGACGGCTCGGTATCGCTGCGCGAGCGCGATCAGACGCTGGCCTCGCTGCGCCAGGCGCAGGCCGCGGTCAATCAGGCGAATGCCGCCCGCACCATCGCCCAGCAGGAAGTGCGCACCGTTCAGGTCGGCCGCGGCGGGCTGGAGGCGGGGGTGCAGGGCGCCCAGGCCGCGCTGCGCCTGGCGCAGATCGATCTCGCCAACACCGTGATCCGCGCGCCCGTCGACGGCCAGCTCGGCGAGATCGGCGTGCGCCAGGGCCAATATGTCACTGCCGGCACCCAGCTGATGGCGGTGGTCCCGCGGATGCTCTGGGTCACCGCGAACTTCAAGGAAGGCCAGACCGGCAAGATGCGCCCTGGTCAGCGCGCCAGCTTCACGGTCGATGCGTTGGACGGCGCCCGCCTGACCGGCCGGGTCGAACAGCTCGCGCCTGCTGCCGGCTCGGAGTTCGCTGTCATCCGCCCGGACAACGCCACCGGCAACTTCGTCAAGATCCCGCAGCGCATCGCGCTGCGTATCCGCATCGATCCCAACCAGCCGCTCGCGCAGCGGCTGCGCCCGGGCATGTCGGTGCGCGCCCGCGTGGAGGGGCTGCGTTGAAGCGCGCGCTGACGCTGGCGCTGCTGCTGGCGAGCTGCGCCGGTCCGGGCCCGCGCACGCCGCCGCCGGCCGGTCCGCAGGTGCCGCCAACCTGGCGCGATGCGGCGTCGGCTGCCGGTGTCACAGTCCGGCCCGAATGGTGGAACGCGTTCGGCGATCCGGTGCTGGGCGATCTCGTCCGTCAGGCTCTCGCCAACAATCCCGATATCGCACTTGCCGCTGTCCGGATCGAGGAAGCGAGGGCGCAGGAACGGCTCGCCCGCGCGGCGCTTTCGCCCGACATCGGCGCCGGGGCCTCCGCGGCACGCGCGCGCTCGGTGGGCGCACTTGGTACGCCGATCGAACAGACTCAAGCCTCGCCGTCGCTCAGCGTGGCTTATGAACTCGACTTGTTCGGCCGCAACCGACCTGCGCGGGAGGCTGCGCGGCTCGGCACCGTCGCCGCCCAAGCCGCCCGCGACGCGGCTGCGCTGACCATCGCGTCGGCTACCGCGTCGAACTACCTCACCCTGCGTGCGCTCGACGCGCGGCTTCAGGTTGCCCGCGACACCCTTGCGGCGCGCGGCGAAGCGCTTCGCGTCGCCCGCCGCCGCGCCGAAACCGGCTATACCTCGCGGCTCGAACTCAATCAGGCCGAGGCCGAGTACCGGGCAACCGCACTGGTCGTGCCACAGACCGAATTGGCCATTCGCCGCTCCGAAAACGCGCTCAGCGTCCTGCTCGGCATCGCTCCCACTTCCATCCCGCGCGGCCGCGCCTTTTCCGATTTCGTCCTGCCCTCGGTTCCCGGCGGCTTGCCCTCCGATCTGCTCCGCCGCCGGCCCGACATCTTCGCCGCGGAAGCCCGCATCGCCGCCAGCGACGCTCGCCTCGAATCGGCGCGCGCGCAGTTTCTGCCGCGCATCAGCCTCACCGGCACTGCCGGTCTGGCATTGTCTTCGGTACTCGCTGATCCGATCACGCTGTTCTCGCTGGGCGGCAGCATCCTCGCGCCGATCTTCGACAGCGGCCGTCTGCGCGCCGGCGTGGAAACAGCCGCGTCGCAGCGTGACCAGGCCGTGCTTCAGTATCGCACCAACGTCCTCACCGCGTTCCGCGAGGTGGAGGACGGTGTCGCCGCCGTCGACCGCCAGGCGCGCGTCGAGGCCGAAGTGCGCGCCCAACGTGCCGCGCTGGCGGAGGCGCTGGTCCATGCCAGCAGCCGCTACCGGGCCGGTTATGCGTCCTATATCGAGCAGTTGGACGCGCAACGCGGGCTGTTGGCGGCGGATCTGACGTTGATCCAGGCACGCCTGGACCGCCTTACCGCCCTCGTGGATCTCTACCGGGCCTTTGGCGGCGGCTGGGCCGGCTGAGTCCTTGTAATGGCCTGGTCATCGCCGCTCCCAGCATCGGGATCCGCACCGACAAGATCGTTGCCAAACCGGATTGTCCCTATAGTCTGAAGGCTTTGGGGGAAGCATGCGGCGCACGACTTGTTTGGCACTGGCCACGGCCCTGACGCTCGCCGCCCCTGCCGCCGCGCAGGATCTGCCCGCCACGTTCGAAGAAAATTCGATCGACGAATTGCGTGGCATGATGGCTTCGGGACAGCGCTCCAGCGCAGAGATTGCCGAGCTCTACCTTCAACGCATCAAGCTGCTCGATCAGCGCGGGCCCACCCTCCGTTCGGTCATCGCGATCAGCCCCAACGCGCTGGAGCAAGCCCGCGCCAGCGACGCGCGGCGCAAGGCCGGAAAGCTCAAGGGGCCGCTCGACGGCATCCCGGTGCTCATCAAGGACAATATCGAAACCCGCGAACTGCCCACCACCGCCGGTAGCCTGGCGCTCAAGGACAATTGGACGCGCCACGACGCCCCGGTCGTTGCCCAACTCCGCGCCCAGGGTGCGGTGATCCTCGGTAAGACCAACCTCAGCGAATGGGCCAACATCCGCTCCACCAGTTCGATGAGCGGCTGGAGCGCGGTTGGGGGTCTCGTCAGGAACCCCTACGCCCTCGACCGCACCGCCTGCGGCTCTTCCAGTGGCTCCGGCGCCGCAGTGGCCGCCAGCCTCGCGCCAGTGGCGATCGGTACCGAAACCGATGGTTCGGTGGTTTGCCCCTCCGCGATGAATGGCTTGGTCGGCCTCAAGCCGACGCTTGGTCTTGTCAGCCGCACCCGGATCGTTCCGATCAGTCACAGCCAGGATACGCCGGGTCCGATGGCCCGCACTGTCAAGGACGCGGCGATCCTGTTCTCGGCCATGGTCGGCACCGATCCCGAAGACGCGGCGACCAAGGATGCGGCGCGCTTTCGCAGGGACTATGCCGCCAGCCTTTCGGATACGGCGCTCCGCGGCATGCGGATCGGCTATTGGCGTCCGCAGATGGACGCAGGCCTGGGTGCCAGCTTCGACGCCGCTCTCGATCAGCTCCGCCTCGCCGGCGCGATCCTGGTCGAAGTGAAGATGCCCGAGCTCAAGGGGCTGGGCGACGCCGAGTCACTGGTCCTTTACACCGAGCTCAAGGCCGATCTGGCCGCCTATCTCGCCACCACCCCCGGAACGGTGAAGACGCGCACCCTTGCGGACGTGATCGCCTTCAACGAGGCTCACAGGGCCGAGGAGATGCCCTTCTTCGGCCAGGAAAGCTTCCTGCGCGCCGAGAAGACCAAGGGGCTCGCCGATCCCGAATACTTGGCCGCCCGCACCAGCTCGCAACGTCAGGCGGGGGCAGAGGGCATCCACGCGATGCTGAAGGCCGGGAACGTTCAGCTGCTGGTGACCCCCACCTACGGCACGCCGTGGCTAAGCGACCCCGCCCATGGCGACCAGTTCACCGGCCCTTCGGCGAGCGAACTCCCTGCAGTCTCGGGCTACCCGCATCTGACCGTGCCGATGGGCCTGGTCGACGGGCTACCGGCCGGCCTGTCGTTCATCGGCACCGCCTATTCCGAACCGCTGCTGCTGAACGCCGGATACGCCTATGAGCAGGCAAGCCATGCCCGGGTCGTGCCGCAGTTCCGGGCGAGCTTGCCGGCGGATCTGGGTCCGCGAGGCCGCTAGGAGCGGTCAGGCGCGAGATCGCCTGGCGATACGCGCCTGCCACAGGAGGAGCAGCGGCACTTCGATCAGCTCGATGCCCAGCCCGATCCGGTGCCCCACCGACGGCACGCCTACAACCACCAGCGACAACAACCGCGCGGCGCCGCCCAGCATAACCATTGCGCCGAGCAGCCGCAGCCGCGGTCCCTTGCGCTCCACATGCGGGATGCAACTCGCGAACAGCAGCAGCATGCCCAGGAACAAGCCCGAGACATAGCGGAAATGGCTGTCGAGATCGGTAGGGATGACGGGTGGATGCCCGAGGAACCGCGGGCCGCCGGCAACCCCTGCCAGCGCGGCGCTTAGCGGCAACAGGAGCGTGATCGCCATCACCGCCTGCAACAGGCGCTTCTCGGCGCGTGCGCTCACTTCTTTTCCATCTCCAGCAGTTCCTCGCGGACGTGGATCGCCCCCAGCGACATGCGTACCTCGAACAGGAAGTAGATCAGGCAGGCCATCAGCAGCACCATCGACACCACGAATGCAGCCGCGATGATCGCGCCGACATGGAGCGAGAACAGCCGCGACACGAACATCAGCGCCACCACGAAGCAGGTCGCCAGCGCGCTCGACACGCACAGGAAGATCGCGGTGTTGATCACCGAGATGCGCCGGTCGATCAGCCGCAATTCCCAGACATGACGGTCATGTTCGGGCCCGGTCGAGCTGGGGTGAAGCTGCTCGAGCTTGCGCGCCCGGTCGACGATGCGGGCGAGCCGGCCGACCATGACGTTGAGGATGGCACCTAGTCCCGCCAGCAGGAAGACCGGGGCGATGGCGGTCTGGATCGTCGCAGCGACCGTCGAGAGATAGGGGCTTTCCATGTGATCTGCTTATGACGGCGGCAAACGCTCCGCGTCAAACCTGTTGGTAACCCGCTGGGGTTACAACCGGGCCCATGACCAAGCCGATGCCGCTCGCCAGCTTCACGCGCCTGTCGCCCGTGCTCGGGGTCGAGAGTGTCGACGGGCTTTCGGCTGCGATCGATCAGGTCGCGGCTTCCGCGCCGCCGACTCATCGCTTCCTGCGCTACGGATGGTTCGCCGCCGCGCTCAAGGCCTATGGTGGAGCCGCCCGGACCCTGATCGTGACGCGCGAGGGGGAAAAGATGGCGACGCTGCCGGTGGTGCCTGTGGGTCCGCATCGGCTCGGCCTGGTGTCGGTGCCCGGATGCTATTGGCCGTTCCGCAGTTTCCCGGTGCGCGCCGATGCCGCGGTGGCCGAGGCCGGGGCGCTGCTGAGCGGCCTCGCCAGCCAGGCCAGGGCATTGCGGCTGGGCCCGGTCTATGACGGCGATCCTGCCTTGGAGCTGCTCAAGGAAGCGGCGCAGGCAGCGGGATGGGCGGTGCTCGACCGGTTCGTCGCCGACAGCTTCCTGCTCGATATTGCCGCGTTGCGCGCAGAGGGCTCCTGGCCGCGCAATTCGACGCTGCGCAAGAACCGCTTTCACGAGAAGCACCTCGGCAGCCACGGCGATCTCGCCTGGCGCTTCGTGTCCGGCGAAGACTGGAACGAGGCTGCGTTCGACAGCCTCGCCGCCGTCGAGCAGAAAAGCTGGATCGCCGCGCGCACCGACGGTTCGGACGCCAAGTTCACGCGCGAGGGGCATGGCGTCTTCTGGCGCGCGGCGGCGCAGGACCCGGTGCTCGCAAAGATGATGTGGGCCGCCACTCTCCAGGTCGACGGCGCGCCTGCGGCCTTCTCGTTCGACTTGAACGCCGGCACGCTCAAATACGCGATTGCCAACAGCTACGACCCGGCCTTTGCCAAGCATTCCCCGGGCAAGCTGCTTTATTACCGCAATCTGGTGCAGGCGATCGAAGAGGGCGTCACCGCGGTCGACTGGGGTGCCGGCGACAGCGGCTACAAGCAAGTGATCGGCGCCGAGCGTGGCCCCGCCATCCGCGACTGGCTGTTCGTGCGCCCGGGCCTGCCCGCCGCTGCCGCGACTCTGTTGAAGGGCCTATGGCGGCGCAGCGGCCGGCCGGAAGCCCGCTGACGCGATAACCCAGCCGACGCGGAACCGATCGCCTCGCCAGGGCATGAGCCTGTGTGCGGATCGCGACTTACAACGTCAACGGCGTCAATGGACGCCTGCCTGTCCTGCTGCGGTGGCTGGAGGAGAGCCAGCCCGACGTGGTGTGCCTTCAGGAACTGAAGGCGCCCGACGAGAAGTTTCCCGAAGCCGCGATCCGCGACGCGGGCTACGGCGCGATCTGGCAGGGGCAGAAGAGCTGGAACGGCGTCGCGATCCTCGCCAAGGGCTGCGATCCGGTGGAGACCCGCCGCGGCCTGCCCGGCGAGCCCGAAGATACCCACAGCCGCTATATCGAGGCTGCGGTCGGCGGCGTGCTGGTCGGCGGCCTGTACTTGCCCAATGGCAACCCCAAGCCCGGGCCCAAGTTCGACTACAAGCTGCGCTGGATGGAGCGGCTGATCGACCATGCCGCGACTTTGGTCGGCATGGACGCACCGGTAGTGCTGGCGGGCGACTACAACGTGATGCCCACCGATCTCGACGTGTACAAGCCCGAGCGCTGGCTGGACGACGCGCTGTTCGCCCCCGAAGCGCGCGACGCCTATGCCCGTCTGCTCGGCCAGGGCTGGAGCGACGCGCTCCGCACCCTTCACCCCGGCGAACGCATCTATACCTTCTGGGACTATTTCCGGAACGCCTGGAGCCGCGATGCGGGCCTGCGCATCGACCATCTGCTGCTCAACGCCCCGGCGGCCAAGCGGCTCAAGGCGGCCGAGGTCGACCGGACGGTTCGCAGCTGGGAAAAGACCAGCGACCATGCCCCGGTCTGGGTGGAGCTATCCTAGCTAGAGGTCCGCACGCCGGCGGCGCAAATCAGACGCGGATGTAGCGAAAATACCAGACTTCATGCCCCTGGCGGCGCGCCTTGCGCTCGTAGCGCGTCTCGGGCCAATCCTCGGGCCGATTGAGGAAATCCTGCGCGGTCTTGGCCTGCCACGCAAAGTCCCTGCGGTCGTTCATCACCATCATCGACCAGCGGCAATAGGTCGGATCGTCGGTGCCCAGGCGGAACTCCGCTCCCGGCTTGAGCTTGGCGGCAATCAGGTCGAGCGGGCCGTGGTTCACCATCCGGCGCTTGGCATGGCGTGCCTTGCGCCACGGATCGGGGTGCAACAGGTAGACGCGGCTCAGGCTGGCGTCGGGCAGGCGCTCCATCACTTCCAGGGCGTCGCCCATATGCAGGCGGACATTGTCCAGCCTCTCGTCGCGGATATGGTTGAGCGCACCCACCACGCCGTTGAGGAACGGCTCGCAGCCGATAAAGCCATGGCCGGGGCGCATTGCCGCCTGTCCGGCGAGGTGCTCGCCCCCACCGAAACCGATCTCGAACTCGAGCGGACGATCGTCGCCGAACAGCGCTTCGGCGGTCAGCGGGCCGCTATCGGGCACGCTGACCTGAGGCAGCAAGTCCTCGACAAGTGCGGACTGGCCGGCGCGCAGCTTATGGCCCTGGCGACGGCCATACAGGCGACGGATTGAAACGGGATCGGACACGCAGCGCCTGTTAGCGCCCCAGCCGGCAGGTGCAAGCTAGATGGCCATCGCCATGACCGGCGGGATCGTGCGCGGCGAAATCGCGGCGCGCTGATGGTGGGCAAGCCGGCGATGCGCCGGCTGGACGGTGCGGGCCTCGCGGCGCGGCAGGTCTCGCGCGGGCAGCGGCAGCGGCCGTTCAGCCTGAACGTGGCGAACACCGATCGCGGCGAGCACCGCGCACGCAGCTTCGCTGTCCGCGCCGCGTGCGACCACCGTCACTCCCATGCTGCGGGCCAGGCGCATGACACCCTCGGCGACCAGCCGGCGTGATGGGCTTGAGTCGATGTTGCGGACCAGCGCCGGGTCGAGCTTGACGTAGCGCGGCGTGAAGCTGCCGAGCAGCTTGAGCGCGACGGGCCCGGCGGCGAAGCTGTCGAAAGCGATGGCCAGGCCGCGCCCGGTGCAGGCCCGTGCCATTGCGGCGGCGGACGGCAAGTTGCTACCCTCGTCTGCGCTGATCTCCACCACGATGCGATCGATCGGAAAGCGATAGGCAAGCGCGGTGCGGAACAGGTGGGAAAGAAGCGGCTCGGCCATTCCCGCCGTGGCCTCCACGGGTATCGCGAGCAGCGCGCCGGAGTCGCGAAGCCCAGTTGAAACCGCCGCCGCCAGGGCAAGGGCGATGCGGCTGGCTTCCAGCGCGGAGCGCTTTTCGAGCGGAAGCGCGGCGCGAACGGCACTGAAGCTGCACCCGTCCTGCGGCGTCGCGCGCGCGACATAGGCAAAGGGCTGGGCGATCCCGGCGGCGTGCATCGGCTGGAAGGCGATGCGAAGGGCGAGACTGGGATCGATGGCGGAGATCGTGCGGGAGGTCATGGAGCTTCCCCTTTCGAGTCCTGAACTATTGGTTAACGCAGCGTCAGGACACTCCGTGCGTCGCCGCATTGGGTTCGCCCCGATAGGGATTCTCCCGAGGCAACCGCACCTGTCGGATGGCTCCGCTCGCCCGGAAACGGTTTGTCACAGCGCCATGCCGAACCTTCATGGACGCGGTGGGTTATGACCGCATGGGATCCAGGAAGAAGCTTAAGGCGCCGAAAGCCGCGGAGCGCGCGAGCAAGGCGGAGCGCATCGACGCGGCAATTGCCGCCGCCGCGGTGAAGCACCGCGACAATCTCGCAGTCAGGGCAGTGGGCTTGTTGAGCGACGCTTCGGACCAGCCGCCGCTGCTCGTCGCATCATCGGTCACGCTCGCTGCGGGGTTGCTGCTGCGCCGGCCTCGCGTCGCCCGCGTCGGATTTAGGATGCTGGCAAGCGAAGCGGTGGCGACCGGCATGAAGGCGGTGATCAAGCGCTATGTCGCCCGCACCCGACCGCACAAGATGCTGGAGGATGGAAGATACCAGCTTCACAAGGACAGCAAGGCGCAGAAGAACGAAGGGCCGTGGAACAGCTTTCCGTCGGGTCACACCGCCGGCGCAGTCGCCGTCGGTCGCGCCTTCAGCCGCGAATATCCGGGTGCCTCCGGCGCGGCCGCCGCGTTGGCGACGGCGGTAGGGGTCGTCCAGCTGCCGAAAGGAACCCATTTCTCGAGCGATGTCGCCGCGGGCGCAATAGTCGGGCTGGTGGCCGAGGCTATCGTCGACCAGGCGATGGGCGCCGGGGCCGTAATCCTTCGTACGCGCGGAGCCTGAGCGTCAGGCGGCCGCCCGCCGCAACTGCGGGACCGGCAGGCTGGCCGTTTCGGGCTTCGCGATGGCATCGCCCTTTACCAGATGCAGGTCGAAGCCGCCCAGCCGCTGAAGCACCGTGTCGCAATCGACTCCGGTTGCGACCGTCTTCAGCCCCAGGCTGCGTAGCCGCGGAGTCAGGTCCTCCAGAATGATCCGGCGCGACCAGCTGGAGGCGATGCCGCACACCAGGCTGGGTTCGAGCATCACGAGATCGGGTTTGTAGCGGCCGCAGACACCCAGCCCGGACTGGCCTTCGCCCAGGCCGACAAACGCGGTCAGGCAGCCGAGCTTGCCATAGACATGGACGATCTCGGCCAGATGGGGTCCGCTGACGGACTGGTAGTCGTGGATTGCGAAGATCAGCCGTTCCGGAATCAGGCCACAGGCACGTGCCGCTTGCAGCGCCGGGACAAGATGCTCGGCAGGCGTCGTCACTGCGTCGGCATAAGTGGGAATGCACAGCCGCGCGCCGCTGGTGCCCAGTCCAGCGGACATGGCCCATTTGATCGCACCGACCGCGCAGCGGCGATCGAAGTTCACGCGTGCTTCGGCATCCATCGAGCTGCGGACGTCGGCCAGGTTCGCGCCATCGGGACCGCGCAACATGGCTTCATAGGCATAGACCCTGCCAGCGCCGGTATCGGCGATCGGCTGGAACGCCATGGTGGCTCCGTTCTCGGACATGCGTCGGGGCTCCCCCTGCGACTCCATTGCCCAGCTCCTTTCGAGCTCCTGTCTGAAGAAACTGGGTTACCGAAGCGTTTACGCCCAGGTCCGCAAAGACCGACTCGCGCTATTTTGGCGCGGAAACCTCGATAGTCTGGTTTGTGCCCTGAAGGGAGGTGCTCGATACCGGCGCCATGGTACGCACTGCCTTCCACGCGGCTTCGGGGGCAGGGAGCCTGTTGAAGTTGGGGTAGATCATCGTCTTGGCGAGATTGTCGAAGCTCAGCGAGAACCCTGCATTCGCCTTTTGCAAGGAAATGGCAGGATAGACGCGGATGACACGCCCGGCATCCTGGATTGCCAGCATGTAGCTGTCCGTGCTGTCCGGCTGACGATACACCCCATATTCCAGGTTGCCCTTGCCGTCGCGGCAAAACATGGCCTGTGCGGTGTCTCGGCGGCGGTTCGCACCCACGCCGGCGACGAGCGCGCCGAAAATGCTGCTTTGCAGCTCTGGCCGCAGGAGCTTGGCCTTGCGTGCGTAGGCAAGGGTGTTGGTGCAGGCGGCAATCGGCGTTGCGATCGGGCCTTCGGCGATCCCCTTGGGCCAGCCGACCGCCTCGATCACCGCCGACAATCGTGAATCCAGCGTCGCCGGGTCCAGATCGCGCGCACTGATGCGGATCGCCATCAGCCAATCACCAACAGGGATGACGGCCAACGCGGTGCTCTTGAAGGCCGGCTTGTCGGGCTTGTACGCCCTGCGCAAGGCGCTTGCGACGGTGCCGCCGGGCGGGGCGAAGGCGCGGGGTTCACCTTGCGGTGCGGCGTTCCCGAAGATGTCTCGTTGCAGGATCTGGGTTTCGGCGCGGTCGAACCACACCGGGACGCTGAACAGTGCCGGCCGGAACAGGTACAGCGTGACCGCCACGTCCTCGACACTGCCATATTGCGCGGCGATGTCGAGTTCGGCAGTCGTCAGATCGGAGATCTTGGTGCGAGCAAGACCGATGATGGCGGGGCGCAGCACCAGTCCGGTCTCTGCATGCTTCCAGGATGCCGTTGCCGGAACCTCCAGCGTACGCTGCGCCGCTGCCGGCATGGCGAGCAGCATCGTCGCAACCAGCACCCACATGCGCATCCGTTCTTCTCCCCCTTCTGTCGCCAGGAGGCTACGCGGATCGAGCGGACTTAGTAAAGCATAGCTATTCCAGACACCACGAGCGCCGGTTCGTGACGTCCGCAAACAGAAAGGGCCGGAGGATCACGCCTCCGGCCCCTTTTTGTTCAGGTGGAAAAGATCAGGCGAGCGCTGCCTTCAGATCATCGACCAGGTCGGTCTTCTCCCAGGGGAAGAAGTCGCCCTCGGCCTGACGGCCGAAATGGCCATAGGCGGCGGTGCGCTCGTAGATTGGCTTGTTGAGGCCCAGATGGGTGCGGATGCCGCGCGGGGTGAGGCCGCCCAGCTTCTCGATGCCCTGGATTGCCTGCTCGATCTTGTCGTCGCCCACCGTGCCGGTGCCGTGCGTGTCGACATAGAGCGACAGCGGCTTGGATACGCCGATCGCATATGCCAGCTGGATCGTAACGCGCTGGGCGAGGCCGGCCGCGACGATGTTTTTAGCCAGATAACGGGTGATGTACGCTGCCGAACGATCGACCTTGGTCGGATCCTTGCCCGAGAACGCGCCGCCACCGTGCGGGGCTGCGCCTCCATAGGTGTCGACGATGATCTTGCGGCCGGTCAGGCCGGCATCGCCATCAGGGCCGCCGATCTCGAAGCTGCCGGTCGGGTTGATGTGGTAGACCGTCTCGCTGAGGAGCTCGGCGGGGAGAATGTCGGCGACGACCTTCTTCACATAAGCGTGGAGCTCGGCTTCCTTGTCGCCCTCGTCATAGCCCTTGCCATGCTGGGTCGAGACGACGATCGCGGTAGCCGCGACGGGCTTGCTGCCTTCGTAGCGCAGCGTGACCTGGCTCTTGGCATCCGGCTCGAGAAACGGCGCGGCGCCCGAGTGGCGGTCGGCGGCCATCCGCTCAAGGATCTTGTGGCTGTAATAGAGCGTCGCCGGCATCAGGTCGGGCGTATCGTCGGCCGCATAGCCGAACATGATGCCCTGGTCGCCGGCGCCTTCGTCCTTGTTGCCGCTGGCGTCCACGCCCTGCGCGATGTGCGCCGACTGGCCGTGCAGGTTGTTCTCGAAGCGGAAGCTCTCCCAGTGAAAGCCGTCCTGCTCGTATCCGATCCGCTTCACCGTGTTGCGGACCGTGCGCTCGATCTCTTCCTGCGCGCCCTCGGCCCAGGCACCGTTCTCGTACACGCCCTTGCAGCGGATCTCGCCGGCCAGCACGACCAGCTGGGTGGTGGTTAGCGTCTCGCAGGCGATGCGCGCCTCGGGATCCTTGGACAGGAACAGGTCGACGATGGCGTCGGAGATCTGGTCGGCGACCTTATCGGGATGGCCTTCCGAGACCGACTCGGACGTGAAGAGATAATTGGAACGCATGATTTTCCTCGGGTCGTGGGAAGGACAGCCGGGCCGTTGCCATGCCATATAAAGCTTTCCTTATATGACGGCACTAGCTCGCGCGGCGGCGGAAGGCAACGGCCAAGAGCAGCATGGCGGCCGCGACGAGGAACGCCGCCCAATTGCCCAGCCGGGAGAACAGCGTCGGCGGCAGCGGGCGGGGCATCGGCGACTCGATGGCGCCGCGATGGCTTGCCGGAACGCTTGCCAGGATGCGGCCACGGGCATCGATCACCGCGGAGATGCCGGTAGGGGTCGAGCGCAGCACCGGCAGTCCCTCTTCGATCGCGCGCAGCCGCGCCTGCGCCAGATGCTCGGGCGGTCCCCAAGTGCCGAACCACGCGTCGTTCGACGGGTTGAAGATCAAATCCGGGCGGTTCTTCGGGTCGACCACCTGGCCGGAAAAGATGATCTCGTAGCACACCTGCACGCCGACCTTGCCGAAGCCGGGCACTGCCAGCGTCTTGGGCCCGGGTCCCGAAACGAAGTCGACATCGCCCATCACCAGCCGCGACAGCCCCAGCGGCTCGAGCAGGCCGCGCATCGGCAGATATTCGCCATAGGGCACCAGGTGCGCCTTGTCGTAGCGCTGGCCGAGCATGCCCGAAGCTTCGAGCGGCCACACCGAATTGCCCGCTCCGGTCAGCGTGCCGCTCGCATCGAAGAACAGCGCGTTGCCGCTGATCAGCGCGATGTCCCGCGGCCCGAGGATTCCCGCGATCCGCCCGCGCAGCCACCGCGGGTCGCCGCGGCGATAGAAGCGGGGGTCGGGATAATCGTCCTCGACATAATGGTTCACCATGCCCTCGGGCCAGACGATCAGCCGCGGCACGGTGCCTGGCTGCCCGCTGCCCGCCATCAGCTGCTCGATCGCGCGGTCGGGATAGTCGGGATCATCGACATTCTCCTGCCCCAGGTTCGGCTGCACCACGCGGACATGCGGCGCGTCGGCCGCCGGTTCGGGCCCGCGCGACGGAAGCAGGAAGGTGGCGGCGAACACTGCGACGGCCACGCCCAGCGGCACGAAGCGGCGCGTGGCCGCGAGCATCACCGTGCCTGCGGCGAGCACCGCCATCCCCGACAATGCGTAGGTGCCGATCCAGGCCGCGCTCTGCGCGAACGGCGTCGGCAGCCACAGCACGCCGAGCGGGTTCCAGGGATACCCGGTGAACAGCCTGCCGCGCAGCCACTCGCTGACGATCCACGCCGCCGCGGCAGCCAGCACGAAGCCCAGGTCAGGCCGGTCGGAACGTGGCCCCACCGCCCGGCTGAACCGCCAGGCAAGTCCCAGCGCCAGCGCCGGAAACACCGCCAGGTACAGCGCCAGCGCCACCACCGCGAAATAGCCCAGCACCGGCGGCATCCGGTCCTGATAGTCGAAGGCGTGCTGGATCCAGTTGTTGCCCACCGTAAAGTGCCCGACCCCGAACACCCACCCGCGCAGCAACGCGGCCTTGAGGGTAGGGGCGGCATGCACCAGCCACAGCAGCACCGCGACACAGCCCAGCGTCACCAACCACAGGTTCAGCGGCGCAAAGCCGGTGGGGGAGAGCAGCCCTAGGGCAAGGGCGACGAGCAGCGGGCGGCGAAGCATGACGGCGCCTTACCGGATACTCCCCCTGCGGCAAAGGATCGGCTATGCGACAGGCATGACTCTTCGCCCGTTCCACCTCGCCTTTCCCGTCCACGACCTCGCCGCCGCGCGCAGCTTCTACGCGGACGTGCTCGGCTGTCCCGAGGGCCGCTCGTCCGACCACTGGATCGACTTCGACTTGTTCGGCCATCAGATCGTCGCGCATCTCGATCCCGCCGCCCAGCCGGTCACCGCCGCCAGCGCCGTCGACGGCCATGCTGTGCCGGTCCCGCATTTCGGCGTGGTGCTGACGATGCCCGACTGGGAAGCGCTCGCGACTCGCGTCGAAGCCGCCGGCATTCCCTTCGGCATCGCGCCGCATGTCCGCTTCAAGGGGCAGGTCGGCGAGCAGGCGACGATGTTCTTCCGCGATCCCAGCGCCAACGCCCTCGAGTTCAAGGCGTTTGCCGATGATTCCCTTCTTTTCGCACGCTGAGGTTACCCGTGGCTGATCCCATTTCGCTCGACATCCCCCACAAGCTCGGCCGCGACGCCGCCAAGGCGCGCATAGGCGGCGGCATCGGCAAGCTGGCCGACATGTTCCCCGGCGGCGCGGCGGTCGATCAGCGCTGGGAGGGCGACACCATGCACTTCACGGTCAGCGCGATGGGGCAGAAGGTCGCCAGCCGGCTGGAAGTGTTCGAGGACAAGGTTCACGCCGTGGTCGACCTGCCGCCGATGCTGGCGCTGTTCGCCTCGAAGATCCGCGAGAAGCTCGCGCGCGAGGCGCCCAAGCTCCTCAAATAAGCGGCCGCTGAAGGGTCAGCGCGCCGCGCTGACCCGCCAGATCATGTTGCCGACATCGTCCGCCACCAGCAGCGCGCCGGTGGCGTCGGTGATGACGCCGACCGGGCGCCCCTTCACGGTCTTGCCGTCGGGATTGATGAAGCCGGTCAGCACGTCCACCGGCTTGGCGTCGCGCAGCGGGAAGCCGTTGTCGGCAAACGGCACATAGACGACCTTGTAGCCCGAAGGCGGCTCGCGGTTCCACGATCCGTGGAGCCCGACGAACGCACCGCTGCTCCAGGTGCCACCCAGCTTCGCGTCGGTCGCGAAGCTCAAGCCCAGCGGCGCGGTGTGGGCACCCAGCGCGAAGTCGGGGCGCTTGGTATATTCGCGCAGGTCCGGCCGCTCCGGCGTCACCCGCTTGTCGACATAGCCGCCCCAGAAATTCCACGGCCAGCCATAGAAGCCGCCGAAATCGACCTGAGTCAGATAATCGGGCGGCATGTCGGAACCGAGCATGTCGCGCTCGTTCACCACCGCCCACAGCGCGCCGGTGTGCGGTTCGAAGCCCATGCCGTTGACGTTGCGCAGGCCCCAGGCGAACAGGCGCAGCTTCTTGGTGTCGGGGAAGACCTGGACGATCATCGCCCGGCCCGCCTTGCTGCTGGCGCGCGCCATCTCTGCGGGCGTCGTCGCGCTATAGGCCGCGCCTTCGGCCTCGAGCCCGTTCTCGGCGATGTTGGATGCCGATCCGATGCTGACGTAGAGCGACTTGCCGTCCGGCGCCGCGACGACGTTGCGCGCCCAGTGATTGCCGCCGCCAGGCAGGTCGACGATCTTCTCCGCCTTGGCGGTGATGCGGGTCTCCCCGGCCTTGAAGGGGAAGCGCACCAGCGCGTCGGTATTGGCGACGTAGAGCCAGTCGCCCACGACCGCCATGCCGTAAGGCGAGTTGAGTCCGGTCAGCAATACCGATCGCTGGTCCGAAACGCCGTCACCGTTCGTATCGCGCAGCAGGGTGATGCGGTTGGCCGAAGGCACGCCGGCGCCGGCGCGGCCCATGAACACGCGCATGAAGAAGCCGGTGATGCCGCCGCCCTTGCGCGGCGGCGAGTTGGTCTCCGCCACCAGCACGTCGCCATTGGACAGGCGATACATCCAGCGCGGATGATCGAGCTTGTCGGCGAAGGCGGCGACCTGCAGGCCCGCCGCGGGCGTCGGCTTGCCGCCGTTCCAGCCGACCGGCTTGGCGACGCCGACCGTGGGCAGCAGCGCCTGGCTGCGGGTCGTGCTCAGCTGCGGCACGCGGCCGGTCACGGCCTGCTCGCTCAACTGCGCCCGGTCAGGCCGGCTCAGCCAGAACAGTGCGCCGCCGCCCAGGACGATCAGGACCGCCAGTACGATCAGCAGGCGCTTCACGAGCTTGTTCATTCTTCATCCTCGGCCAGGCGGACGGGCGGGTGCAGGCGCAGGCGGTTCACCTTGCGGCCGTCGGCGTCGATCACTTCCAGCTTCCAGCCACTGCTATGCTCCAGGCAGTCGCCGGGCTTGGGCACATGGCCCGCAAGCACGAAGGCGAGGCCGCCGATCGTGTCGACATCCTCTTCCACTTTGGCCAGCCGCGAATCGATCATCTCGCCAATATCTTCCAGCTCGGCACGGGCATCGGCTTCCCAGCCACCGCCTTCGATCGGCACGATCAGCGCCGTCGGCGTCTCGTCATGCTCGTCCTCGATCTCGCCGACGATCTCCTCGATCAGGTCCTCGATCGTGATCAGTCCCTCGGTGCCCGAATATTCGTCCAGCACCACGGCAAGATGGGTGCGGCTCAGCTGCATCTGCGCCAGCAGGTCGATCGCGCCCATCGACTGGGGAACATAGAGCGGCTGGCGGATCAGGTCGGCGATGCTCTCCGGGTGCGGCGCTTCGGTCGCCAGGATCGCGAACACGTCCTTGATGTGGACCATGCCGATGATGGTATCGAGCTCGCCGCGATAGACGGGCAGGCGGCTATGCCCGGCCTCGGCGAACAATGCGACGAGTCCGGCGAAGCTGGTGCCTTCCTCTACGGCGACGATGTCGGCGCGCGGCACGCCCATGTCGCCGGCATCGCATTCGCCGAAATGGAGGAGGTTGCGCAGCATCTGGCGCTCGATCGGCGCCAGGTCGCCGACGGGCGTCTTGGCGCCTTCTTCGTCGGCTTCGTCGATCGCCTCTTCCAGGCGGTCGCGCAGCGTTTCCTCCTGCTCGTCACCGAACAGGAGGGCGCGAATACTGCGCCATATGCCGCCGCCTTCGCTGCTGGATTCGGGATGAGTGTTAGCGTGACCGGATGGGGTGCCGGTACTGGGGCCCTCGGGCATGTTCGTGGTCAATCCTCGCGAACGGTATAGGGGTCGTGCAGGCCGAGCTTGGCGAGCGCGGCGCGCTCCATCTCTTCCATCGCATCGGCCTCGGCATCGTCCATATGGTCATAGCCTAGCAGATGGAGCACGCCGTGAACAATCAGGTGGGTGGCGTGATCCTGCGTCGAGATGCCGCGCTCCGCAGCCTCCGCGACGCAGATGTCATGCGCCAGGATGATGTCGCCCAGGATCACTTCGCCGTCGTCGCTGTTCTGCGTCACGGCCTCGAGCAGATCGGGCTGGATCATCGGAAAGGACAGCACGTTGGTCGGCTTGTCCTTCTGGCGATAGTCGCGGTTGAGGATGCGCACTTCCTCGTCGCCGGTCAGCCGCACCGCGATTTCGATCGCGGTTGGCCAATCCAGCCACTCGGCATAGGGCGTCTCGCGGATCGCCGCCTCGGCAGCCCGGTTCGCTAACGCGTCCCAGTCGGCGTCGGGCCACGGCGCTTCGGGAAGGGCGGCAACGTCAAGCATCCGGGCCTTCATAAGCATAGACGATGCGCCCGACCAGCGGGTGGCGGACCACGTCGGCGGCAGTGAAGCGGCTGATGGCGATGCCTTCCAGCCCTTCCAGGCGCCGCACCGCGTCGTTCAGGCCGGAGGCGTTGGACCCGCCGGGAAGATCGGTCTGGTTCGGATCGCCGCACACCACCATTCGGCTGTTCGCGCCGAAACGGGTGAGGAACATCTTCATCTGCGACGGTGTGGTGTTCTGCGCCTCGTCCAGGATCACGAACGCGTCGGCCAGGGTGCGGCCGCGCATGAAGGCGATCGGCGCGATCTCGATCTCGCCCGATGCGATGCGCCGCTCGACCTGTTCGGCGGGCAGGCAGTCGTACAGTGCGTCGTAGATCGGGCGGAGATAGGGATCGACCTTCTCCTTCATGTCACCGGGCAGGAAGCCCAGCCGCTCGCCCGCTTCCACCGCCGGGCGCGACAGGATCAGCCGCTGGACGTTGCCGGTGATGAGCTGTGCCACCGCCTGCGCGACGGCCAGATAGGTCTTGCCGGTACCTGCTGGCCCCAGCGCGAAGATCAGGTCGTTGGAGATCAGGTCGCGCATGTAATGCGTCTGCGCCACCGAACGCGGCACGATCGTCTTCTTGCGGGTGCGGATCATCACCGAAGGCGGCGGGCCGCTGCCTTCGGGATCGGCGCGCATGATGCCGGCAAAGGTCGGTTCGTCGGACATGGCGATCACTGCCTCGATCAGCCCGGTGTCGATTGCCTCGCCGCGGATCACCCGCGTCTGGAGCTCGGTCAGCACTTCGCGGGCGTGTGCCACCGCTTCGGCCGATCCCTCGATCACCACGCGCTGGCCGCGGGCGTGGATGTAGACGCCCAGACGTTCCTCGAGCGCGAGGATGTTCGAATCATATTCCCCGAACAGCTGGGGCAGGAGCTGCGGCTTGTCGAACGTCACCTCGACCCGGGAGCGTTCGCCGGACTGGGCGGGGACTGGCTTGCGGCTCATGCGGCTCCTTGAAAATAAACGGGAAAATCAGTGAAGTTGAGAAAGTTGCGGTTCTCACATGGGTCTCGCAACTTCATGCAAAAAGGGGCTGCGCGGCCATCGAGGCCGTAACTGGGAACGGGAGCGGAGGTTCCGTTGCGCATGATCGCCGCGAAGGATGACAGAGCATTTCCAACAAGGACAGGGGGAAGATGCATCGATCTTCCCCCTGCCATGCGATTGCGTCAGTCCTGCTTCAGCGACGCCATGTCGATGACGAAGCGGTACTTGACGTCGCTCTTCACCATCCGCTCGTACGCGCCGTCGATCTCCTGGATGTCGATCATCTCGACGTCCGACACGATGTTGTGATCGCGGCAGAAGTCCAGCATCTCCTGAGTCTCGGCGATGCCGCCGATCAGCGAGCCGGCAAGCGAGCGGCGCCCGAACACCAACGTGCCGACGTTGAGCGCGGGATGCGGCTCTTCCGGCACGCCGACCAGCGTCATCGTGCCGTCGCGCTTGAGCAGCGCCAGGAACGGGTCGAGATCGTGGCTTGCCGCCACCGTGTTCAGGATGAAGTCGAAGCTGCCGGCATGGGCCGCCATCGCGTCGGCATCCCTGGACACGATCAGGTCGGCCGCCCCCAGCCGCTTGGCATCGTCGCGCTTGTTCGGGGAGGTCGAGAAGACATAGACCTCGGCGCCCATGGCCGCGGCGATCTTCACGCCCATATGGCCCAAACCGCCCAGGCCGACGATGCCGACCTTCTGGCCGGGGCCGACCTTCCAGTGCTTGAGCGGCGAATAGGTGGTGATGCCCGCGCAGAGCAACGGCGCCACCGCGGCAAGGTCCTTTTCGTCATGCCCGACCTTGAGCACGAAGCCCCGGTCGACGACGATGTGATCCGAATAGCCGCCGAAGGTGTGGCCGCCGAGATGCTTGTCCGGACCGTTATAGGTGCCGACGAACCCGGTCTTCTCGCAATATTGCTCCTCGCCGGCATTGCAGGACGGGCAATCCTGGCAGCTGTCGACCATGCAGCCGACGCCGGCGATGTCACCCACCGCCAGGTCGGTCACGTCGCTGCCGACGGCACTGACGCGGCCGACGATCTCATGGCCGGGTACGCAGGGGTACAGCGTGCCGCCCCACTCGCCACGCGCGGTGTGCAGGTCCGAATGGCAGACCCCGCAGAACAGGATGTCGATCGTTACGTCGCGCGGGCCGGGATCACGGCGCTGGAAATCGAACGGCGCGAAGGACGATTCCGCATCGTGCGCGGCATAGGCTTTGGCTGGGGTCGGCATGGAGGCTTCCCTGATCTTTGCTTTGGAATGGGCGCGATATCGCGCGAAGCATAGATAGGGAGGATTGCCCGCGTTTCAGGGGGAGGCGGGCCGTTCCGGGCAAAAATGCTGCCGCGCGCGACCGTCAGCGGCACGCCCCCTTGCGAAGCGCGTATTTCGCAAAGGGTTTTTGGACGCCGCCCTTGCTTCGGGCGACGATCTCCCAGGTGAGGCGGTCGCCCGCGATGCGCCAGCGGTTTACATAGGCATTGTCGGGATATTGGTAGGTCATGTCGAACCCGTCGGCGCGGCTTTCGCCACGGGCGGACGCCGCGAACGCGCCCCCGAAGCTGTCGGCCCAATATCCGACGATAGGCTCCGCCGCCTTATTCGGCTGCTTGCCGCCGCCGCCCAGGATCAAGTGCGCCGCATATTGATCCTCGGGATCGGCGATCGCGCTGCTTGCCGCCTCCACCGCCACCATCGCATCTCCCACGATGGGATAAGCGGATATCGCCACCGCCACCGCCTTGCCCATCACCTCGCCGCGCCCTTCCCAGCATCCGCTGAGCGCGCGTACCGATGCCGGCACCGGCGTGGCAGCGGGCTCCGCGGCCGGTGCGGCGGACGATGCCGCGAGCAGGGCCGCGGCGACGCAAAGCTTCTCGATCATGGGTCCCCGCATTTTCAGAACGCTGCCGTAACGAAGCAAGTCTTCGCACTCAACCATAAGCTCAAGCCGCCGCCTTCACCCGCTCCATACCCGCCAGCGAATTGGGATCGGCGCGGACGATGTCGACCTCCACCATGTCGCCGATCTGCGCGCTTGTCGTCAGGTGCACCGACTGGAGCCACGGCGACTTGCCGAGCATCTGCCCCGGCAGCTTGCCCTTGCGCTCGATCAGCACCTGGCACGTCTTGCCCAGCGTCGCGGCATTGAACGCCGCCTGATCGCGATTGAGCGCGGCCTGCAGCCGCTGGAGCCGCGCGTCCATCACCTCGGCCGCTACCTGCCCTGCCATGTCCGCTGCCGGGGTGCCCGCGCGCGGGCTGTACTTGAAGCTGAAGCACTGGGCGTAGCCCACCGCGTCGACCAGGCTCAGCGTCTCGGCAAAGTCCGCTTCGGTCTCGCCGGGAAAGCCGACGATGAAGTCGCCCGACAGCGCAATGTCGGGCCGCGCAGCGCGGACCCGCTCCAGCAGGCGGAGATAGGAGTCGCGGCTATGGCTGCGGTTCATCGCCTTGAGGATGCGGTCGCTGCCTGCCTGCACCGGCAAGTGGAGGAACGGCATCAGCTTCTCCACCTCGGCATGCGCGCGGATCAGGCCGTCGCGCATGTCGTTGGGGTGGCTGGTGGTGTAGCGGATGCGGTGCAACCCCTCGATCCGGTCGAGCGCGCGGATCAGCCCGTGCAGCCCGGTGCCCGCGTCATCGTCCCACGCATTGACGTTCTGGCCCAGCAGCGTGATCTCGCGCGCGCCGGCATCGACCAGCGCCTTGGCCTCGTCGACGATCGCCGCGAACGGGCGGCTGATCTCGGCACCGCGGGTATAGGGCACCACGCAATAAGTGCAGAACTTGTCGCACCCTTCCTGCACGGTCAGGAACGCGCCCGGGCTCACCTTGCGGCGGGCAGGCAGCGCGCCGAACTTGCTGAGTGCCGGCATGTCGGTGTCGAGTGTGGCGGTGCCAGCGGCGGCATCGCGCACCAGCTCGGGCAGGTTGTGATAGGCCTGGGGGCCGACGACCACATCGACCTTGGCGCGGCGAACGATCTCCTCGCCCTCGGCCTGCGCGACGCAGCCGGCGACGGCGATCATCGGCGTGCGCCCGTGCTTCCGCAGCCGGCCAATGTCCGAATAAACCTTCTCGGTCGCCTTTTCGCGGATGTGGCACGTGTTGAGCACGACGAGGTCGGCGGCATTGGCGTCGTCGGTCGCGGTCATGCCCTGCGCCGCCATCAGCTCGCCCATGCGCTCGCCGTCATAGACGTTCATCTGGCAGCCGAACGACTTGACGTGGAAGGTCTTGGGAGTCGGTTTCATCGGCGCGCCTATACCGACTTCTCTTCCGAAGGGGGAGGGTTGCTGCGCGCTTGTTCCACATAGGCGAAGGGGCGGGGCGCGTGGCCGAGCGCGGCGGTCAGCGCCGCCTCGATCCGCCTGCGGCTTTCGGCGGCGATCGCCTTGCGGCCAGGAAAGTCAGCGGGGTCGAACGGTTCCAGGAAATGCACCCGCAGCGGGAAGCTTCCCCTGCGCGCCAGCACGCGCCGGGCATTGTCGAGCCCGCTTTCCTCGCCGACCCAGCCGATGTCCTCGCCGGCCGCGCCGTAATCGAGCAGAACCGGCTGCACCATTACATCGGGCGGCGGCGGTTCCAGCACGCGGAGCATCGGCGTCTTGAACGGCAGCAGCGACTTGCCGTCGGTGGTGGTGCCTTCGGGAAAGACGGTGATCGCCCAATTGCCGTCCAGCGCGGCGCGCAATTGTTCGATCTGCCCGGCCACGCCCATTCGATTTTCGCGGTTCACATAGACGGTGCGGTTCAGCCCGGCCAGCCAGCCGACGACCGGCGCCGCGCCGATCTCCGCCTTGGCGACGAAAGCAGTGCCGCTCGCGCCGCCCAGCGCCAATATGTCGATCCAGCTGACATGGTTGGAGACATAGAACACATCGCGCCCACGCGGCGTGCCGATCGTCTCCACCCGCGCTCCGACGATCCGCGCGACCCGGCCTAGAAAGCGCCGCGGCCAAGGCGAGGGGAGGCGGAACAACCGCCAGGCCCCGTGCACCGGCACATGAGTCAGCACCGCCAGCAGCAAAAGGCCGACGCGGCGCCACATCCGTGCCCGCTCGGCAAACGTCAGGGTGATGCGGTGCCCATCCGCGGCAGCCGCGCGCCGCGGATCAGGGCTTGCGGTCGAGGGCGACGCCATAGAGCTCCATGCGGTGATCGACGAGGCGGAAGCCAAGCCGCTCGGCGATCTGCTTCTGCAGGAGCTCGAGCTCGGGATCGACGAACTCGATGACCTTGCCCGACTCGACGTCGATCAGATGGTCATGATGCGCCTCGGGCGCGGGCTCGTAGCGGGCTCGCCCGTCACCGAAATCATGGCGGTCGAGGATGCCGGCCTCTTCGAAGAGGCGCACCGTGCGGTACACCGTTGCAATCGAGATGCCGGGGTCGATCGCGGAGGCGCGTTCATAGACCTTCTCGACGTCGGGATGATCCTCGGCGTCCGACAGGACGCGCGCGATCACCTTGCGCTGTTCGGTGATGCGCAGGCCTTTTTCCTGGCACAGTGCTTCGAGGTCGATCTTGCGGGGCATGGGCGCCGATGTAGCCGCATTGGCGGCACGGGAAAAGGGGCGGACATGCAAAACGCCGGTGCGGGCCTGCGCTCGCACCGGCGTTTGACGTTCGCGCGGGAACGGGGTGGGCTTAGCGCGTCTTGCGACGCTTGGTGCCCAAGCCGATCTTCTTAGCCAGCGTCCGGCGCTGCTCGGCATAGTTGGGCGCGACCATCGGATAGTCGGCCGGCAGGTTCCACTTGGCGCGGTACTGCTCCGGAGTCATCTGATAGTGCGTCATCAGGTGCCGCTTCAGCATCTTCAGCTTCTTACCGTCTTCCAGGCAGACGATGTAGTCGGGCTTTACCGAGGAGCGGACCGACACGGCCGGTTCCTGCTTCACTTCGGGCTCGGCTGGCGGCGAACCAAGACCGGTCAGCGCGCCGTGAACATTTTGAATGAGCTGCGGAAGATCGGATACGGCAACGCTGTTGTTGCTGACATGTGCCGCGACGATGTCCGCCGTCAACGAAATGAGCGTTTCCTGAATGTCCGATGAAGAGTCCATGATATTCCTTTCGACCCGATATGGGCGACTATTACTGTCCCCTCGCCGGTCCTATCGGAGCATTTCGCACAGCGTGCAAGCCGTTAACCCTGGGTTCGGGGAATTTTTCAGCGCAACCTTCGAGCATAGGTCTGTGCATCGAACAATTGACCGGTCTTGCCCCGATAATAGTCTTTGCGTTCACCAACTTTGTCGAAGCCTTCACTCCGGTACAACCGGACGGCATCGTTACCGGCACGCACCTCAAGGTGTAGTTGCTGGGCTCCGCGCTCTTGTGCTTCGGCAAGTATCGCGCGGACCAGCGCCGAGCCGATGCCGCGCCGCTGTGCCGAACGGCGGGTCGCGAGCAGGAGCAGTTCGGCATCGCCAGCGATTTCCCGCGCAAGCGCGAAGCCGGCATCTTCCCCTTCGGCGCTGGCGATGACCAGCCACACCCCGGGAAGCGACATCATGCCCAGGCATTGCGGTCCGGTCCAAGCCTCACCGAACTGCGGGTCGAACGCATCCTGCATGATCGCGTTTACCGATGCGATGTCCTGACTACCGCCCTCGCGCAATTCGGTCAGTTGGACACGAGTCATGCCAGCCCTCGCTCGGCGAGCGTCTTAGCGTCGGGCGCGCGGCCGTAGAGCGGGCGCGGCGGCAGCGCGGCGAAAGCCGCCGGAAGGCGTATGGCGTCCGCCGCATCGGGCAATGCCTCACGCAAGTCGAGGCCGGCCTGCAACGCTGCGAGGCGGGGCACGCCACTGCCGATGGCCCGCCGCCCGCCCAGCGCTTCGAGCGCGGCGACCGGAAGGTACGACGCAAGCGGGCTTTCCTCCCGAAACGGAGACGACGCGAAGCTCTGCATAAAGACTTCACCGTGGCCCCCTTCGAGGACGACAGCAAGCGACTCGAGGTCTGAGTCGGCGTGGAAAGCCGACGCGGCGAGCAGCGCAAGCGATGAGTAGCCCCGCACCGCGCAGCCCCAGCCGATCGCCAGCCCCCGCGCCGCCGCCAGTCCGACACGCACGCCGGTGAAACTGCCCGGACCTACATCGACCAGGATATGGTCGGGCCGGCCCTGGGCGGGCAGTTCCGCGACCATCGGGATCAGCCGCTCGGCATGGCCGCGGCCGACGACTTCGTGCCTGTGTGCCACGACCGCCCCGTCGCGCAGCAGCGCAACCGAGCAGGCGGCGGTGGCCGTTTCGATGACGAGGGTAGTCACGCCCTCAGACGAGGCGATTGAACTTCTCGAATTCGGGGCGGGGAAGCCGGTCGTGGATGGAGGAAGGATCGCCATGGCCAATCGTGCAGATGAAGTTGGACTTCACGCCGGGCTGGTCGCTGAAGAACGCCTCGTCAACGCCTGCATTGTCGAAGCCCGACATCGGCCCGGTGTCGAAGCCCAACGCGCGGGCGGCGACGATCAGGAAGGCGCCCTGCAGCGAAGAGTTGCGCAACGCGTGATCGCGGCGGCTGTCTTCCGGAAACCAGTCGCGCGCGCCTGGCGCATGCGGGAACAGCCACTCGAGATGCTCGTGGAAACCCAGGTCCATGCCGATGATCACGGTGACCGGCGCCTTGCGGATCTTGTCGGGATTGCTGCCGGTGGCGAGCGCGGCGAGCTTCTCCTTCGCTTCCGGGCTGGTCACCCAGACGAAGCGGGCCGATTGCTGATTGACCGAGGTGGGCGCCAGCTTCGCGAGCGCGTCGATACGGCGGATATCGTCTTCGGTGATCGGCGCATCGGTGTAGCCGTTATAGCTGCGCGCGGTACGAAAGATCGTATCCAGCCCTGCATCGTCCAGGGGTTGGCCCATGCCTTATATCCTTTGTATTGGGAGAGGGATCAGACGGCCCGGACTTCGGTCACCTCGGGAACGTAGTGCTTGAGCAATTGCTCGATCCCGTTCTTGAGCGTCGCGGAAGAAGACGGGCATCCCGAGCAGGCGCCCTGCATCTGAAGGTAGACCTTGCCCGCATCGAAGCCGCGATAGACGATGTCGCCGCCGTCATTTGCTACTGCGGGGCGCACGCGCGTCTCGATCAGTTCGCGGATCTGCGCGACGATGTCTGCGTCCTCGGGGTTGTCGCCGCCAAAGTCGGCAGCCTCGGGTGGGACGCTGAAGCCGGCGGCATTGCTCGCGCGGAACAGCGGCATGTTGGCCGAGAAATGATCGAGAAGGATGCCGAGGACGTCGGGCTTCAACCCGATCCAGTCGACGCCGGGCGCCGCGGTGACCGAAATGAAGTCGCGGCCGAAGAATACGCCCGTCACATCGCCCAGTCCGAACAGCGCGTCCGCGAGCGGAGAAGCCTCGGCTTCCTCGGGCGTGGCGAAGTCGCGCGTGCCCGCTTCCATGACGGCACGGCCCGGAAGGAACTTGAGCGTGGCTGGATTGGGCGTCGGTTCGGTCTCGATCAGCATGATGTCCATGTGGTCCCATGTGCGCGATCGATCAACCCGCGGCGCGGAAACAGTTGGTTTCACCCCGGCACCGCCCGCTTTAGGCTGCCGCGCCCGTACACCTCCGCGAAAGCTTCGCGCTGGCAAGGCTGTCCGCTCCCCACTACATGAGGCCGCATGCTTCGTTCCTTGCGCACCGCGCTTCTCGCTTCTTTTGCCGTTCTTTCGCTCAATCCGGTGCTGCCGGTTCAAGCGCAGACTGCTCCCCGTCAGGTCCAGACCGCCGATGATCCCTGGCTCTACAAGGGCAGCGACCTCGTCCATGACGCCCAATGGAAGTTCGGGCGGCTGTCGAACGGCCTGCGCTATGCCGTGCGCAAGAACGGCGTGCCGCCTGGTCAGGTTTCGGTGCGTGTCCGCATCGATGCCGGATCGCTGATGGAGCAGGAGAAGGAGCGGGGAATCGCCCACCTGCTCGAGCACCTGTCGTTCCGCAGCTCGGTATATGTGCCCGACGGCGAATCCAAGCGGATCTGGCAGCGGCTTGGCGTGACTTTCGGGTCGGACAGCAATGCCAGCACGACCTTTACCCAGACGGTCTACAAGCTCGATCTGCCGATGGCCACGCCTGCTGGCCTGGACGAGAGCATGAAGATCCTGGCGGGCATGATGTCGGGGCCGGTGATCAATGCGACATCGCTGAATGCCGAGCGCCCGGTGGTCGTCGCCGAAGGACGCGAGCAGCCCGCGCCGCAAAAGCGCATGCAAGACCAGATGCTCGAGCTGATGTTTGCAGGCCAGCCGCTCGCCGACCGCGAGCCGATCGGCACGCCCGAGACGCTGACCGCGGCGACGCCCTCGACGGTGCAGGCGTTCCATGATCGCTGGTATCGGCCAGAGCGCGCGACCGTGATCGTTGTCGGCGATGTGGATCCAGCGGTGCTCGAGGCGATGGTGGTGAAGCACTTCACCGCGTGGAAGGGCGTTGGCGACGCGCCCAAGAACCCCGATTTCGGCAAGCCGGAGACTGGCCATCCCATCGCCGCCAGCCTGGTCGAATCCGCGCTGCAGCCGGTTGCGATGATGGCGATCGTCCGCCCATGGACCGTGTTCGCCGACACCGTGATCTTCAACCAGAAGCGCATGGTCGACCTGGTTGCGGTTCGGATCATCAACCGGCGGCTCGAGTCGCGTGCGCGCTCGGGCGGGCCGTTCATCGCCGCGGGCGCCGACCTGAGCGACATCGCGCGTTCGGCCAACATCACGACCGTGCAGGTGCTGCCGTCGGGCGACGACTGGGAAGGTGCGCTGCGCGAGGTGCGCGGCATGATCGCCGACGCCGCCGCGACTCCGCCCACCCAGGCCGAGATCGACCGCGAACTTGCCGAGATCGGCGCGTCGATGCAGCAGCGGATCAACACCGCGCCGGTCGAAGCTGGCGCCAGCCTCGCGGATGATTTGGTTGAAGCCGTCGACATCAACGAAACCGTTACGACGCCCCAGGCCAGCTACGACATCTTCAAGACCGCGATCGCGGCCAAGATGTTCACGCCAGCGACCGTGCAGTCTGCATCGAAGCGCGTGTTCGAAGGTACCGCGGTGCGCGCGCTCGTGAATACCCGCACCCCCGACCCCCAAGCCGTGACCAAGGTGACCGCCGCGCTCAACGCCAACATCACCGGCGCGGCGAAGCGCAGGGCGATCGGCAATGTCAGCATCGACCAGCTGCCCAAGCTGGGCAGGCCGGCGACCGTCACCAGCCGCGAGTCGTTGCTGCCAGGTACCGACATCGAGAAGGTCGTGCTCTCGAACGGCGTTCGGCTTCTGATGCGTCAGGACGCCTCGGAAACCGGCAAGGTCTATGTCAATGTGCGCTTTGGGCGAGGCCTGAACGCAGTGTCAGGGGACCGGCCGACGCCGCTCTGGGCCGGCGAGCCTGCGCTGATGGCCAGCGGCATCGGCAAGCTCGGGCAGGAGGAACTCGATGCGCTGACCGGCAACCGCCAGATCGGCCTCAACTTCGACATCGGGGAGGATGCGTTCAGCTTCCTCGGCCAGACCAACAAGGCCGACCTTGCCGACCAGCTTCGGCTGTTCGCGACCAAGCTGGCCTATCCGACCTGGGACCCCAACCCGGTGCTGAGGGCGAAGGCGGCGATGCTGTCGGGCTATGCCGGGCTCTCCGCGTCCCCCGACGGGGTGCTGGGGCGGGATCTCGAAAGGCTCAGCCATTCAGGCGATCAGCGCTTCGGCCTGCCAAGCCGCGAAGTGATCGAGGCGACCACGCCTGCGTCCTTCCGCAAGTTCTGGGAGCCGCTGCTTGCGACCGGGCCGATCGAAGTCGAAGTGTTCGGCGACATGGATGCCGAGGCGACGGTCCAGGCAGTCGCCGCAACCTTCGGCGCGCTCAAGCCGCGCGCTGTCGCTACAACTCCCGCCACCCCGGTAAGCTTCCCTGCGCACGTACTGGCGCCGGTGGTGCGGACCCACACCGGCAAGAACGATCAGGCCGCGGCGGCGATCGCCTGGCCGACCAGTGGCGGCACCTCCGGGATCAGCGAGAGCCGGCGGCTCGACCTGCTCGCCGCGATTTTCCGCGACCGGCTGATCGACCAACTGCGCAGTCAGGCTGGCGTCAGTTACTCGCCCAACGTGGCGAGCCAATGGCCGCTCGGCATGGCTGCGGGCGGCAAGCTGATCGCATTGGGCATGGTGCCGCCGGACAAGACCGCGTTCTTCTTCAAGCTTGCGCGCGACATCGCCGGCGACCTAGTGGCCAAGCCGATCGACGCCGACGAACTCGCCCGCGCCGTCGCGCCGCTCAAGCAGCAGATCCTGCGCGCTTCCAGTGGCAACATGTTCTGGATGCGGCTGGTGGCGGGTGGAAGCTATGACCCCGCGATCGTTCGCGGCGTCCAGACGCTGGCCGAGGATTATGCCCGCGTTACTCCGGCGGATATCCAGGCGTTGGCGGCAAAGTATCTGCGGCCGGAGGCGGACTGGACGATGACGGTGGTGCCCGAGAAGTAAGTGCCGCAGCTTTCGTGGCGGCGGTCTCTGAGGCTTGAGCCTGCGGTGACGCCCCCTCCCGTCACGCTTCGCGCGCGACGGGAGGGGGGATCGCGTTAGCGAGTGGTGGAGGGGCGTCGCTGCAGGCGGTCAGTACAGCGCGTCCAGCCGCTCGCCATAGACCTGCCGCAGGATGTGTCGGCGGATCTTCAGGCTCGGCGTCAGTTGCTCGTTCTCGATCGTGAACGGCTCGTCGGCGATGATGAACTTGCGAACCCGCTCGGTCACCGCCAGCTCGCGGTTCGTACGCTCAACCGCTTGCCCGACTGCAGCCTTGTATTCGGGATCGCGGCTCAGGTGCCTAAAGTGGCACCGCGTGCCGTTCTTCGCGCACCATTCGGCGGTCCATTCGGGATCGGGCACGATCACCGCCGTCATATAGGGCTTCTTGTCGCCGGCGATCATCGCCTGGACGATCTCGCTCTGCAGGGTCAGCATGCCTTCGACCTTTTGCGGTGCGACATTGTCGCCCTTGTCGTTGACGATGATGTCCTTCTTGCGATCGGTGATCTTGATGCGGCCCTTGTCGTCGATCAGGCCGATGTCGCCGGTGTGGAGCCAACCATCCTTGAGGACGCGCGCGGTCTCCTCGTCATTGCGCCAATATCCATGCATGACCAGTTCGCCACGCACCAGGATCTCGCCATCCTCGGCGATCCGCACTTCGGTGTTGGCAAGCGGCGGGCCGACGGTGTCGTGCTTCAGCCCCGCCTGCGGCCGGTTGCACGAGATCACCGGCGCGGCTTCGGTCTGGCCATAGCCCTGCAGCAGAGTGAGTCCGAGCGAGTCGAAGAAGATGCCGACTTCCGGGTTGAGCGGCGCGCCGCCTGAGACCATCGCCTTGATCCGCCCGCCGAAGCGCTTGGAGATCTTGGGCTTGAGCGTGGCGTTGATCAGCAGCTGGGTCGGCTTGTCGAGCAACGAACCGGTACCCGCCGCCTTCTTGCCGCCCAGTTCCAGCGCCTTGCCGAGCAGGTAATTGGCAAACTTGCCCTGCTTCTCGACCTGCTTGGTGATGCGGGTGCGCAGTACTTCGAACAGCCGAGGCACCACGACCATGATCGTAGGGCGCACTTCCTCGATGTTGGAGGCGAGCTTCTCCAGCCCTTCGGAATAATAGATCTGCGCGCCCAGTCCGATCGGGAAGAACTGTCCGCCGCTATGCTCATAGGCGTGGGAAAGGGGAAGGAATGAGAGGAACACCTCGTCCTCCCAGCCGAAATCCTCGGAGATGACGGTGCAGCAGCCATTGACGTTGTGCAGGATCGCGCCGTGATGCTGCATCACGCCGCGCGGAGATCCCCCGGTACCGCTGGTATAGATGATGCACGCCAGATCGGATCGGTTGAAGGTCGCCTGCGCATCGACATGATCGGGGTCGGCGGGATGGTCCGCGATCAGCTGGCGCCAGTCGTGAAAGGCAAGGCTGCCCTGCTGGCCGATGCGCAGGTCTTCGATGCCGATGATCATCCGCGCCGAGGAGGACCGGATCGCGGCGGGCAGCAGCGTCTTGGCAAGCTTTGCGTTGGCGACGACGATCGCGCACGCCCCCGAATTCTCGATGATGTGCAGATGGTCGCGTTCGGTGTTGGTGGTGTAGGTCGGCACCGTCACGCAGCCTGCGGCCATGATCGCCAGGTCGGTGATGCAGAATTCCGGCCGGTTTTCCGCCACCAGCATGACCCGGTCACCGGATTTCAGCCCCAGCGCCTTGAACGCGGTCGCCAGGCTGGCGACCTGGCGCGCCGTCTCGGCCCAGCTGGTCGGCTGCCAGGCACCGTCGGTCTTGTGCCACAGAAATGGTGCTTCGCCCTTCTCCCGCGCGCGCGCGAAGAACATTTGCACCAGGTTTTCGAACCGTTCGAGTGTACGCATCCTTCTCCCCTGTTCGGGTGCGCTTATGCGCATCCCGATTATTCCGACGGCCGGTTCGGCTGCGTGCCTATCCGGCGGATAACGGTCGTGCGGCCCTGCTGGTCCATCGCCGCGCCTTCGCTGCGCGGATCGGCGGCGCCGATCCAGCGCCCGCCGACCCGTTCGATCGCATTGGCCTTCAGCCCCATCGGCGCGGTCCGAACGGTCTCTCCCAGCGCCTGGAGCGCGGGCACTATCGTTTCCAGCGCCGTGCCCTGCTCGACCGTCGCGCCCGGCCCAGGGGCGTACAGCAACCCCAGCCCGATCGCGTCCTGCGCCGAGAGTTTCCAATCGATCACGCCGATCAATGCCTTGGCAACCTGAGCGATGATCGTCGACCCACCGGCCGCGCCGATCGCCAGGCGCACCTTGCCGTCTGGGCCATAGACGATGGTTGGTGCCATCGAGCTGCGGGGCCGCTTGCCCGGCTCCAGCCGATTGGCGACCAGATAGCCGTTCTTCTCCGGCACGATGTCGAAATCGGTCAGCTGATTATTGAGCACCACGCCGTCCACCGACAGGCCAGAGCCGAACGGCCCCTCAACGGTGGTGGTCACCTGCACGAC
Organism: Sphingomonas sp. S2-65; assembly: GCF_021513175.1. Taxonomy (NCBI): domain Bacteria; kingdom Pseudomonadati; phylum Pseudomonadota; class Alphaproteobacteria; order Sphingomonadales; family Sphingomonadaceae; genus Sphingomonas; species Sphingomonas sp. S2-65. The sequence continues at coordinate 3,189,810 of NZ_CP090953.1, forward strand.
ATTGCCGGCGTCATCGGCCACCGCCAGATCGGTGGTCCCGGACACTTCGCTTGGCGCGACCCGCACTCGCTTCGGAGCCCCGGCAGGAACGCCCGCGAGGACGCCGGGCATCGTCGAGGTAGGATCGATCAGCGCGGAACGGCGCGCGATGTAGCGGCGGTCGAGCAGCCCCTTGAGCGGCACTCGCAGATAATCGGGATCGCCCAGATACTGATCACGGTCGGCATAGGCCAGCCGCGACGATTCGGCGAACACGTGCCAGGCGGCCGGCGAGTCCTTGCCGAGCCCGGCCATGTCGAACCGCTCGAGCTGCCGGAGGATCATCAGCACGGTGATGCCCCCGGAGGAGGGCGGACCCATCGAGCAGATCTTGTAGACACGATACTTGCCGCACAGCGCTGGGCGCTCCTTGGCCAAGTACGCGGCAAGGTCACCGGCGGTCATCTTCGACGGATTGCGCGGCGCGCCGTTCACGGTCGCGATCAGCTTCTGCGCCTGTGGGCCGACATAGAAGCTGTCGGGGCCGAGCGTCGCCACGCGTTCGAACAGCGCGGCCTGTGCGGGGTTGCGGACGGTGGTGCCGACCGGCAGCGGCGCACCGCTCGGCTGAAAGAAGATCGCGCGCAGCCCGGCATCGACATGGCCGCCGAACTGGGTGAGCGAATTGTTGAGCCGGGGCGTGACCTGGAAGCCGTCGCGCGCCAACCGGATCGCCGGATCGAACAGCCTGGCCCAAGGCAGCTTGCCCGCCTTGCCGTGCGCCAGCGCCATGGCGCGCAATGCCCCCGGCACCCCGACACTGCGCCCGCCCGGCACCGCCGCCGCATGGCTCATCGGTCGCCCGTTGGCATCGTAGAACCAGCGCCCGTCGGCGGCCATCGGCGCGGTTTCGCGCCCGTCTACGCTGGTCGTGCGCCTCGACTTGGCGTCATATTGCAGGATGAAGCTGCCGCCGCCGATCCCGGAGCTCTGCGGCTCGACGACGTTGAGCGCCAGCATGGTGGCGATCGCCGCGTCGGTGGCGCTGCCGCCGGCGCGCAGAATTTCCACCCCCGCCGCCGCTGCCCGCGGATCGGCCGCGCTGACCATGCCCTGCGCCGATGCGGGCACCGGCAGGAACAGGAGGACGAGCGCTGCGACCAGTTTCTTCATTGCTTCAGGGACTAGCCCGGTTTGCCCGTGTGGCAAAGGCGCTACGTCAATGGCCGGACAAGCCTTCCAGCATCGTGCGCACCAATCCGGGACCCCGGAACACCAGGGCGCTATAGATCTGGACCAGCACTGCGCCGCCGTCGAGGCGCCGCCTGGCCTCATCGGCGCTGTCGATCCCGCCCACGGAGATCAGCGGCAGCGCGCCGGCGGCAATCGCATGCGCCTCTGCCAGCTTGGCTCGGGCGAGTTCGCGAAGCGGTGCGCCTGAGAGCCCGCCAGCTTCGGCGGCATGCGCCGAGCCGAGCGGCGGGCGTGAAATGGTGGTGTTCGACACGATCAACGCGTCGATCTGATTGTCGGTAGCGGCCTGGATCGCGCCCTCAACGCCCGCCGGGTCGAGGTCGGGTGCGATCTTGAGGAACACCGGCCGCCGGCTTCCATCGGGAAGCGCCCGCGCGGCGTTCACTACGGCCAGCAGTTCGTCGAGCGCGGGCCGGGACTGAAGGTCGCGCAGTCCGGGCGTGTTGGGCGAGCTGACATTTATCGTCAGATAGTCCGCGACCGGCGCGGCAAGGGCGACGCCCAGTGCATAGTCGGCGACCCGGTCTGCCGAGTCCTTATTGGCCCCAACATTAATGCCGAGCACCCCGGCGTGCCGCCTCAAGCGCGCGACTCGCGCCAGTGCGGCATCCAGCCCGTCATTGTTGAAGCCCATCCGGTTGATCACCGCCTCGTCCTCCGCCAGCCGGAAGAGCCTGGGCTTGGGATTTCCGGCCTGGGGGCGCGGCGTCAGCGTGCCGATCTCGACCGCGCCGAAGCCAAGTCCGAACAGACCGGCAATTGCCTCGCCATTCTTATCGAGCCCCGCCGCCAGCCCGATGGGGTTGGGGAAGTCGATTCCTGCCACCTGCACCCGCAGAGACGTATCCGAAATGGAGGTCCGAAACGGCGTGCCGATCGCAGACCAGCCACGCAGCGCGGCGATCGTGGCCCGGTGCGCTCGCTCGGCTTCCAGCTTGAACAGGGCAGATCTAAGGGGATAAGCCATGCAAACGCCCTTCGCATCTCGATTTCCCGCCGTCAAAGCGCCGAATGTCGATTCCGTCCAATACCTGGGAAGCGAGTCGCGCTAGTCAGGATTTGCGACCCGAGGGGTTCTTCTTTCAACGGGGGGAACCCTTTTACCTAGCCCGGCCGGGCAACCGGCCGGGCTACTTTTATTTCTTAAGCTTCCTGATATATCCCTCTCGCAGATAGAGAATGTCTGCCTTTGGGAGCTTTGGTCTAGCAATGCGGGCCGCCATTCGCCGAAAAGAAGGACCTGAGCCCGTCGGCACGATCGCCGTCGCGCAGGCCACGATTGAAGTGAAAAAGGCGTCGGGCCGTCTCTTGCCGCACGTCGACAGCTATTTTCTGTATCGCTGTGATGCCGAGGAGTTCGAACGCACCGAGCGCGTCGATCTTGGCCAGATCCGCTTTCTCATCGAGGGGGAGGGCGAGGTTACCTATCCCGACGGTCATGTCGAGCGCAGCAAGCCGATCATGGTCTCGGGTCCAGGCACCGCTGCGGCTCATTACCGGCTTCGGGGGCCTGTCACCTGCTTTGGCGTCACGCTGCGGGCGATAGGGTGGAAGGCGCTGATTGGCCTTCCCGCCAACAAGTTCACCGATCATAATATCGATGGCGAGAAGTTGTTCTGCGAAAAGGCGCCGATGCTGCTCAGCCAGTTGCGGCGCATGTCCTCGCTCGACGAGATGATCTCCGCACTCGCGCCCCTGCTGATCATGCGCCAGGAGGAAGTGAAACCGGTTCCCGAGGCGCATTTCCCGTTCCTCGCGGCGGTGCGCGACTGGGCGGCCAGCAGCGACGATCCGACGATCGAGCAGCTCTATGCCACCATATTCCAGTCCAGTGGCCTGGGCGAGCGTCAGGTACAGCGCCTCTGCCTCGAGTATTTTGGCAGCTCGCCGGCCAAGCTGAAGCGCAAGTTCCGCGCTATCCGCGCGGCGATGCAGATATATCAGGGCGCGCCGATGCCCGATATCCTCGGCCCCTTCGCCGACCAGTCGCACATGATCAACGAAGTCAAGCACTTCACTGGACACACCCCTACCAGCCTGCGCTCGGGCGTGGACCCCGTGCTGGCGGTCACGCTCGGCGATGCCGACTTCCACTTCCTCCCCGAAGTTTTCCCCGAGGAGGTTGACCTCAGGGTCATTTGAGCCCATCTCGCAATCGGAACATATTCGTCCGATTGTAGAAGATGCGCCTTTCCAGCCTTACTGACTATGCCGTGGTGATGATGGCCGCCGCCGCCCGCCATTGCGGAGCGTCGTGCCGACTGACCGCTACTGCCCTTGCAGGTGAGACCGGCTTGCCGCTGCCTACGGTTCAGAAGCTGGTGAGCAAGCTCTCGGCGGCGGGGCTGATCGAAAGTGCGCGTGGCACGGGCGGCGGCTTCCGCCTCGCCCGGCCGGCTGCGGCGATCTCGGTTGCCGACATCGTCGAGGCGATCGAGGGGCCGATCGCGCTGACGACATGTGTCGACGTGAGCCGCCACGATTGCGCAGTCGAGGGTTCGTGCCGGGTCCGCCCGCACTGGGCCGCTGTGAATGGCGCCGTGAAGGGCGCGTTGGCGGGGGTGAGCCTCGCGAGTTTGAGTAGGGAAGCCTGATGGCCACCAGGAATGCCGAGGCGCATGCCGCCGCGAACAAGAAGTATGAATGGGGCTTCGCCTCGGACGTCGAACAGGAGTTCGCGCCCAAGGGGCTGAGCGAGGATACCGTCCGCTATATCTCCGCCAAGAAAGGCGAGCCCGTCTGGATGCTCGACTGGCGGTTGAAGGCGTTCGCCGCCTGGCAGACGATGGAGCTGCCCGAATGGGCCAAGCTGGCGATCCCCGAGATCGACTATCAGGATGCGTATTACTACGCCGAGCCCAAGCAGAAGAAGACGATCGGGTCGCTCGACGAGTTGGATCCGGAGATCCTGCGCGTTTACGAAAAGCTCGGTATCCCGATCGAGGAACAGAAGGTTCTCGCCGGCGTCGAGGGTGCACGGAAAGTCGCGGTGGACGCGGTGTTCGACAGCGTCTCGGTCGCCACCACCTTCCGCAAGGAACTGGAGGCCGCCGGCGTCATCTTCCGCTCGATCTCAGAAGCGATCCGCGAATATCCAGACCTGATCCGGGAATATCTCGGCAAGGTCGTGCCGGTGCGCGACAATTACTTCTCGGCGCTCAACGCCGCGGTCTTTTCCGACGGCACCTTCGTCTACATTCCCGAGGGCGTGCGCTGCCCGATGGAGCTGAGCACCTATTTCCGCATCAATGCCGAGAATACCGGCCAGTTCGAGCGCACGCTGATCGTCGCCGACAAGGGGAGCTACGTCTCCTATCTCGAAGGCTGCACCGCGCCGATGCGTGACGAGAACCAGCTCCACGCCGCCGTGGTCGAGCTGGTCGCGCATGACGATGCCGAGATCAAATATTCCACCGTCCAGAACTGGTATCCCGGCGACGAGAACGGCGTCGGCGGCATCTTCAACTTCGTGACCAAGCGCGCTTTGTGCGAGGGCAAGAACTCGAAGGTCAGCTGGACTCAGGTCGAGACCGGTAGCGCGATCACCTGGAAATATCCTTCGTGCATCCTGAAGGGCGACGGTTCGGTCGGCGAATTCTACTCGGTCGCCGTCACCAACGGCCGCCAGCAGGCCGACACCGGCACCAAGATGCTGCACCTTGGCAAGAACACCCGCTCGACCATCGTGTCGAAGGGCATTTCGGCCGGGCGCAGTGACAACACCTATCGCGGCCAGGTGCTCGTCCAGCCCGGTGCGGAGAATGTCCGCAATTTCACGCAGTGCGACAGTCTGTTGCTCGGCGATCAGTGCGGTGCCCACACCGTGCCATATATCGAAGTCAAGAACCCCTCTGCCCAGATCGAGCATGAGGCGACGACGTCGAAGATCAGCGAGGACCAGCTCTTTTATGCCCGCCAGCGCGGGCTGGACCAGGAGGCTGCAGTTGCACTGATCGTCAACGGCTTCGCCAAGGAAGTGCTGCAACAGCTCCCCATGGAGTTCGCGGTCGAGGCGCAGAAGCTGCTGGGTATCAGCCTCGAAGGCTCGGTCGGCTAAGACGCGGAGATATAGTCTAATGAGTTTCGTATTCCTTCTCGCCGCCGCCTTGCAGACCGTGACCGTCAGCGGCGGCGTCGAAGTCAGCAACGTTCCACAGATCGGCATCGCTACGCGGCATGCCCGCTGCATCGTCCGCCGCATCGGCGTTGCGCCGCGGGATGAGGGCGCGCGCCAGACCGCGATCGACACCGCCGTGCGCGACTGCCGGGCCTATATCGAGAGCGACTATACTCAGGGACGCGTCCAGCGGGGCGACCGGCTGGTGAGCGGCGGCTGGTGGAAGCGCATGCAGCGCACGCTGGACGCCGTCGAGCGCGATGTCTCCGAGGCGATCGTCACGCCCAAGCAGTACAAGATCATCTGGCAGCTGCCCGATGGCGGCCGAGTCGACGTCTACAACGCGCCCGAACCGCTCAGCAGCGTCCGCCTACTGACCGTGCCGCTCTGAATCCTGGAATGACCATGCTTAGAATCGAAAACCTGCGCGCCGAGATCGATGGCAAGGAAATCCTGAAGGGGCTGAGCCTCCAGGTGAACGCCGGCGAAGTGCATGCGATCATGGGTCCGAACGGGGCTGGCAAGTCGACGCTCGGCTATGTGCTAGGCGGGCGCGGCAATTATGAAGCGACGGGCGGCAGCGTCAGTCTGAACGGTCAGGATCTGCTCGAGATGGAGCCTGATCAGCGCGCTGCTGTCGGCCTGTTTCTCGGCTTTCAGTATCCGGTCGAGATCCCCGGCATCTCGAACGTCCACTTCCTGCGTGAGGCGCTCAACAGCCAGCGCCGTGCGCGCGGTGAGACGCCGCTGTCAGGCGCCGAGTTCCTCAAGCTCGCTCGTGCCCAGGCCGATGCGCTCGGCATGGACCAGGAAATGCTCAAGCGCCCGGTCAATGTCGGGTTCTCGGGCGGCGAGAAGAAGCGGAACGAGATGGTCCAGATGGGCATTCTCGGCCCCAAGCTCGCGATCCTCGACGAAACCGATTCGGGGCTCGACATCGACGCGCTCAAGGCGGTCGGCGACGGCATCAATCGCATCATGCGCGCGCCGGACAAGGCCGTGATCCTGATCACCCATTATCAGCGGCTGCTCGATTATGTGAAGCCGGACTTCGTCCACGTCCTCGCCGACGGCCGAATCGTCCGTTCGGGCGGGCCGGAGTTGGCCCATGCGCTGGAGCGCGAAGGCTATGGAGCGATCGCGGCGTGAGGGGGCTTCTTCAAATCCTCCCCGGCAAGGGGAGGGGGATGAACAGGTCGCCACGCGCCCCGCGCGTGGCTGGAACGGCTGGGAGCCGTGTCACCTGCTCATCGCCCGCAGGGCGTGGTGAAAGGGTGACCCGCTATCGACAGGGCGACACCCCTCCGTCAGCGCTTCGCGCTGCCACCTCCCCTTGCAGGGGAGGAATGGTATGAACAGCCTGCTCCAGCTCCCGACCCCCCGCCAGGAAGAATGGCGCTGGGCCGACATGGCCGCGCTGCGCATTGCCGCCGATAGCGCCCCGCAGCCGACCGGGATTGATCCCGCGAGCCTGTTCCTCGATCTCGAAGGTCCGCGCCTGCTCTTCGTCGATGGCGTCTTCGATCCGTCGCGCAGTACCCCCGGCTCGCTCGGCATCAGTCGCTGGACGCCCGGAACGGGGCACCCGCTCGGCCAGTTGGCACAAGGGGAGGGCTGGACCCTCAGCCTCGTGGCGCAAGCCGCGGTCACCAATATCCAGATCGTCCATCTCGGCTCGGGCGGCGAAAGCCACGTTCCCGCGCGGGTCGTCCTCGCCGAGGATGCCGTCGCCTCTATGGTCGAGACCTTCGCCGGCGCCGGCTGGGCCAATCGCCTGCTCCAGGTGACGCTCGCCCGCGGCGCTCGGCTGATGCGCTCGGTGCGGCTGCTCCAGTCGACCGGCTTCGTGTCGATCCGCGACGAGGCGGAGATTGGCGAGGCAGCCAGCCTCGTTTCGGTCTTCCTCGCCGCCGGCGGCATGGCCAGCCGCATCGATGGCGGCCTGACCCTGGTCGGCAAGGGTGCCTTCGCCGAAATGGGCGGTGCGCTGCTCACGTCGGGCACGCAGAAGCAGGAAGCGGCCGTCGCCGTGCGCCACGACGCGCTCGAAGGCACGTCGCGCCAGCTCTGGCGGGCGGTCGCTGCCGATCGTTCGGTCGCCAGCCTAGCCGCTCGCGTCGAAGTCGCGCGCGGCGCCCAGCAGACCGACGGCGAACAGTCGTTGCGCGGGCTGTTGCTGGCGCGCACCGCCACGGTGAACCTCAAACCCGAACTCGAAATCTTCGCCGACGACGTGAAGTGCGCGCACGGCGCCACCGTCGGCGAACTCGACAAGCGCGCGCTCTTCTACCTCCAGAGCCGCGGCGTCCCCGAAAACCGCGCCAAGGCACTGCTCACGCGCGCCTTTGTGGCGGATTCGCTCAGCCGCATCGGCGAAGAGACGGTACGCGAAGCGTTTTCGGCGGACGCCGAACGCTGGCTGGACGCGGCGCTGTGAGTGACACCTCTCAAATCCTCCCCGGAACGGGGAGGGGGACCGCCAGCGAAGCTGGTGGTGGAGGGGGTTCTTCCCTGGGCAGTTCGCTGGTGGAGGGCCCCCTCCACCATGCTTCGCATGGTCCCCCTCCCCGTGCCGGGGAGGATTTGAAGACCACTCCCCTCGACGTCCTCGCCGACTTTCCCGCGATCCCGCAGGGCTGGGCCTATCTCGATACCGCAGCGACGTCGCAAAAGCCGCGGTCGGTGATCGACGCGATCACCCGCGGCTATGGCGAGACCTATGCCACCGTGCATCGCGGCGTGTATCAGCGTTCGGCCGACATGACGCTGGCGTTCGAAGCCGCGCGCGAGCGAGTTGCCCGCTTCATCGGCGGCAGGCCCGAAGAGACGATCTTCGTCCGCGGCGCGACCGAGGGGATCAACCTCGTCGCGCAATGCTGGGCCGGCACTCAATTGAAGGTCGGCGACCGCATCCTGCTGTCGACGCTCGAGCATCATTCCAACATCGTGCCGTGGCAGATGGTCGCGGAACGCGTCGGCGCGCACATAGACGTGATCCCGCTCACGCCCGACCACCGCATCGATCTTGACGCGGTGGCCGCGATGCTGACCGAGCGGCACAAGCTGGTTGCATTGGCGCATGTCTCCAACGTGCTCGGCTCGGTGCTCGACGCCAAGCGCGCGGTTGAACTGGCGCATGGCGTAGGCGCCAAGATCCTGCTCGATGGCTGCCAGGCCGTGCCTCGCCTGCCGGTGAACGTCGCCGAGCTGGGCTGCGACTTCTACGTGTTCTCCGGCCACAAGCTCTACGGGCCCACCGGCATCGGCGTGCTGTGGGGACGCCACGACCTGCTTGAGGCGATGCCGCCATACCAGGGCGGCGGTTCGATGATCGATCGCGTTACCTTCGCCAAAACCACTTATGCACCGCCGCCGGGCCGGTTCGAGGCGGGAACGCCCCACATCGTCGGCGTCGTCGGGCTCCACGCCGCGATCGACTATGTCAACGCCATCGGTCTGGATCGCATCCACGCGCATGAGACTGCGCTCGTCGCCCAGGCGCGCGACGCGCTGTCGCAGATCAACAGCGTACGCCTGTTCGGTCCCGACGACAGCGCCGGGATCGTCAGTTTCGCGGTGGAGGGGGTGCATCCGCACGACGTCGCCACCATCTTGGATGAAGGCAATGTCGCGATCCGCGCCGGCCATCACTGCGCGCAGCCGCTGATGGACGTGCTTGGGGTTCCGGCGACGGCGCGTGCCAGCTTCGGCGTGTACAATGGTGCGGACGACATCGCCGCGCTGGTGAAGGGTATCGAGAGAGTGACGAGGATCTTCGGATGAACGAAGAGCGCAAGATCATGGTGGAAGAGGTCGACGCGGTTGAGGCGGCACCCCGGGCCCGCGTCGACGACGCGGTGGCCGCTCCGGTTGAAGCTGCGCAGCCGGAGCGCCAGCGCGACTATCTGTCCGGTTTCCTGTCGCAGAAGCCCGAGCCACATCCGGCCGGCGAACCCGGCGGCGAACTCTATGATGCGGTGATCGATGCGCTCAAGGAGATCTACGATCCCGAGATCCCGGTTAACATCTACGATCTCGGGCTGATCTACGGCGTCGACATCTCCAGCGACGGCCACGCCGCCGTGCAGATGACTCTCACCACGCCGCATTGCCCGGTGGCCGAATCGATGCCCGGCGAAGTCGAGCTGCGCGTTGGATCGGTGCCCGGCATCGGCCACGCGGAAGTGAACCTCGTCTGGGATCCACCATGGGACCCGCAGAAGATGAGCGACGACGCAAAGCTCGAACTGGGCATGCTCTGATGACTGACGTGAAGACCCGCGCTCGCCCCGCCGCGCTCAACCTGACGCCGGCGGCCGAGCAGCGCATCGCCGATCTGATGGCCAAGGCGCCCGAGGGAACGGTGGGCGTCAAGCTGTCGACGCCGCGCCGCGGCTGTTCGGGGCTAGCCTATTCGGTCGATTACGTCACCGAAGCCAAGCCGTTCGACGAGCGGATCGAGACGCCGGGTGGCATCTTCTTCGTCGACGGCGCCTCGATCCTCTACCTGATCGGCTCGACGATGGACTGGGTCGAAGACGATTTCACTGCTGGCTTCGTGTTCCAGAACCCCAACGCCAAGGGCAGCTGCGGCTGCGGCGAGAGCTTCACCGTCTGATCTCCGGCTTCCCCTCCCTGCAAGGGAGCAGATCAAGGGGCAGGTTCTGAAAAGGGCGGGGCTCGATGCCCAGGCCCTTTTCCTTTCCCCAAGCGTTAAGCTCGCCACCGGCTCGCACCCACCCCAACCCCTCCCTGCAGGGAGGGGCGGCACTGGGCACGGCTGGACAACTTGTTTGGAGAGTCCGTTTGTCCTTCCCGCAGCCCTACACCGCCGATCCCGCCCGCTATGACGGCCGCATGCCGTACCGCCGCACCGGCCGCTCGGGGCTCGATCTGCCCGCCATCTCGCTCGGCCTCTGGCAGAATTTCGGCGGCACCGACGTGTTCGAAACCGCCCGCGCGATGCTCCGCCGCGCCTTCGACCGCGGCGTCACCCACTTCGATCTCGCCAACAATTACGGGCCGCCCTACGGATCGGCCGAGGAAAATTTCGGCCGCGTAATGGCGACCGACTTCGCCGCGCATCGCGACGAGCTGATCGTATCGACCAAGGCGGGCTGGGACATGTGGCCGGGGCCGTACGGCGATGTCGGGGGCAGCCGGAAGTATCTGATCGCCTCGTGCGACCAGAGCCTCAAGCGGATGGGGCTCGACTATGTCGACATTTTCTATTCGCACCGCGTCGACCCGAAGACCCCGCTCGAAGAGACGATGGGCGCGCTCGCGCAAATCCACCGCCAGGGCAAGGCGCTCTATGTCGGCATCTCCAGCTACTCGCCCGAGTTGACGCGCCAGGCAGCGGCGATCCTTGCCGAGTATAAGGTGCCGTTGCTCATTCACCAGCCGAGCTATTCGATGCTCAACCGCTGGATCGAGGAAGATCTGCTCGATACACTCGATGATCTCGGCACCGGCTGCATCGCCTTCTCGCCGCTCGCGCAGGGCATGCTCAGCAACAAATATCTGAATGGCGTACCGCAGGATGCCCGCGCAGCCAAGGGCGGCTCGCTGGGGCAGAAACTGCTCAGCGAGGACAACCTCGCCCGCATCCGTGCGCTCAACGACATCGCCCAACGTCGCGGACAGACATTGGCGCAGATGGCGATCGCCTGGGTGCTGCGCGATCCCCGCGTCACTTCCGCGCTGATCGGCGCGCGCACGGTCGAGCAGCTCGACAACTCGCTCGATGCCGTCAACAATCTGGCCTTCAGCCCCGAAGAGCTCGCTGAGATCGACCGTCACGCGACCGAGGGGGCGATCGATCTTTGGAAGGTCTCGTCAACGCTTCAGGAGCTTCCCCAGCGATGAGCGTCGCCTTTCGCCGGGAGAGCGACGAGGAGCATAAGGAGCCGAAGTTCGAGATCCCGATGGTACCGGGTCCAAACTTGGTGACGCCCCGCGGGCTCACGCTGATCCAGGCCAAGGTGGCCGAGCTGGAAGCAGCCATCGGCGCCGAAACCGAGGAAGCGCCCCGCGAAATGCTTCGCCGCGAGCTGCGCTACTGGAACACGCGCCGCACCACTGCCGAGATCACACCGCAGCCGGAAGCTGGCGTTGCAGGTATCGGCACGCGCGTCCGCATCCGCTTGGCCGGCAAGGAGCGCGTGCTGGAAATCGTCGGCCACGACGAAGCCGAACCCACCGTCGACCGGCTCTCCTTCCAGGCGCCGCTGGCCAAGGCGCTGATCGGCGCGGAGGAGGGCGAGCATGTCGACTTCAACGGCCGCGCCGAGGCGATCGAAGTCTTGCAGGTCGAGCCGCTCGGCTGATCGCCGTTTCTGGCGGACCAGATAGGGGCCGAACGCGTTGTGTCGCTGAAACGCAGGAGAGCCATCATGCCCGACGATTCCGAGAAAGTGCTTCCCAAACCCGGCGAGACCGACACCACCCGCTTCGGCATGGAAGACGGCGACAACACCGACACGCCGGCTACGGGTACCGACCCAGACCGGCAGTCGCCGTCGGACGACTAGCTCTCTTCGTCACCCCGGCTCAAGGCCGGGGTGACGGGGAGTTCGGTGGGTCGCTTGGCTTCCGATTGGTGCGAGCGCGGCTCTAAGCTGTTAGTCCCAGCGCTACCCAAACAACGGCAACTCCACCGCGGCCATCTCTTCGCGTGCCTCAAAGTTCGAGACCGTCACCCCCACCAGCCTTATGCCCTTTTCCGCCGGCAGTACCGAGCGGATCAGCCCCAGGCTGGCGGCGTGCAGCGCCGCCTGGCTGTCCACCACGCCGGGATAGCTGCGGCTGCGGGTGATCTGCTGGAAGTCGGCATATTTCACTTTCACCGTTACCGTGCGACCGAACGCGTGGGTCCGGCCGCACCATTCCCAGACATCGTCGGCCATGCGCAGCACGCCCGCCTCGATCTCCGCCGCCTCGGTCAGGTCGTTGTGGAAGGTCGTTTCCGATCCCGAAGACTTGCGCACGCGGTCGCCATCCACCGGACGGTCGTCCTCTGCGCGCGCGATCGCGTGATACCAGCCGGCCGAGCTGCCGAAATGGGCACGCAGGAACTCGATCGACTTGGCGCGCAGGTCGGCGCCGGTTTCGATCCCCAGCGACTGCATCTTTCGCGCAGTCACCGGACCCACGCCGTGGAAGCGTGCCACCGGCAGCGTCTCGACCCAGGCCGCGCCCGTGTCGGGAGTGACCGCGAACTGGCCATTGGGCTTGCGGTGGTCCGAAGCGAGTTTCGCCAGGAACTTGTTGTACGAAATTCCCGCCGAGGCGGTCAGCCCGGTTTCTTCCAGGATGCGCGCGCGGATCTCCTTGGCGGTGGTCCAGGCGGTGGGCAGCCCGCGCTTGTTGTCGGTGACGTCCAGATAGGCTTCGTCGAGCGACAAGGGCTGGATGCGATCGGTATAGTCGGCGAAGATCGCGTGGATCTGCCGCGACACCGCCTTGTATACCTCGAACCGGGGACGCACGAACACCAGCTCGGGACAGCGGCGCAGCGCCGTGACCGAGGGCAGGGCGGACTTCACCCCGAAGGTGCGCGCCTCGTAGCTCGCCGCGGCGACGACGCCGCGCGCGTTGGGCGAGCCCACCGCGACCGGCTTTCCGCGCAATTCGGGGGCATCGCGCTGCTCCACCGACGCATAGAAGGCGTCCATGTCGACGTGGAGAATCTTGCGGACCGATGGCGAGGCCATGCCCGCGCTATAGCGCAATGCGAACGGATGGGGAACGCACTATCCCTCAGGAATAGCGTTCCTCGCCCCACGGGTCGCCGCGCATGTGATAGCCGTTCACTTCCCAGAAGCCGGGCTTGTCCTTGCCGATCAATTCGATGCGGCTGATCCACTTGGCGCTTTTCCAGAAGTACAGATGCGGCACCACCAGCCGCACCGGTCCGCCATGTTCGCGGGTCAGCGGCTTGCCTTCCCATTCGCGCACCAGCAGCGCGTCGGCCGCGGCAAAGTCGGCGAGCGGCAGGTTGGTGGTGTAGCCGTCATAGCCGTGCAGCATCACCGCCACTGCCTCGTCGCGCGGATCGACGAGGTCGAGCAGCGTGCGGGTGGCGACGCCCTTCCAGCGATTGTCGTAGCGCGACCAGGTCGTGACGCAGTGGATGTCGTTCACCCGCTCCTCGTGCGGCAGCGCGAGAAAGCCGTCCCAGTCGAGCGTCAGCGGCCGTTCGACCAGCCCGTCGACCGCAAGCTTCCAGCGATGCAGGCCGATATCGGGTCGGCGGCCGAGGTCGAGCACCGGCCAGTTCTTCACCAGATGCTGCCCGGGCGGCAGCCGCTCGCTGTCCTGCCGGGCGATCCGACCCGTCAGGAACTTGCCCGCTTCGGCCCAGCCGCGCTTGGAGCGGGTGAGCTTGCTATCTTGCGGGGGCAGGTCGTCGGCCATCGAATGCTCCTCGGGCTGATGGTGTGCCGGGGGGATTGCGGGATCCTCCCGGCTCATGGTTTAGCTGCGGATGAAGGCGAGCAGATCGGCGTTCAGGACGTCGGCGTTCACCGTCAGCATGCCGTGCGGATAGCCCTGGTAGATCTTCAGCGTCGCGTTCGGCAGGATGTCGGCCGAGAGTACGCCGGCATTCTTGTACGGCACGATCTGGTCGTCGTCGCCATGCAGGACAAGCGTGGGTACGGTGATCGCCTTCAGGTCCTCGGTCTGGTCGGTTTCGGAGAACGCCTTGATGCCGAGATAATGCGCCTGTGCGCTGCCCATCATGCCTTGGCGCCACCAATTGTCGATCACGCCGTCCTTCACGTCCGCGCCGTCGCGGTTGAAGCCGTAAAAGGGGCCGGCGGGCAGGTCGCGGAAGAACTGCGCGCGGTTATCGGCCAGAGCCTTGCGAAGCCCGTCGAACACATCGATCGGCAGGCCGCCCGGATATGCCTCGGTCTTCAGCATGATCGGCGGCACTGCGCTTACCAGCACGGCCTTGGCGACGCGGCCCTGCGGGATGCCGTGCTGCGCGACATAGCGTGCCACTTCGCCGCCGCCCGTCGAATGGCCGATATGGATGGCGTTGCGCAGGTCTAGGTGCTCGGCGACTGCGGAAGCGTCGGCGGCATAATGATCCATGTCATGCCCGAAATCGACCTGGGCCGAGCGGCCGTGGCCGCGGCGGTCATGCGCCACGACGCGATAGCCCTGGGCGAGGAAGAACAGCATCTGCGCGTCCCAATCGTCGGACGACAGTGGCCAGCCATGGTGGAACATGATCGGCTGGGCGTCCTTGGGCCCCCAATCCTTGAAGAAGATTTCGACGCCGTCCTTGGTGGTCACGATGCTCATCACGATAACTCCCTCTGCGTGGTGGGGCCGCGGCCCGTGGCTTGGAGATATCCGACCGACCCTCTCCCAATCAGCCGTAAAAAGTTCGACGCTTCGTTCTATTTTCTAGAACGCTGCAGCATCGAGCAAGAGACGCCTCTGAGTCGGAGAACCGCGCCCTGCCATCTGCAAACATGCGCAGCTTGGTTGCAGGAGCAAGTCTGCAGTGTCGCCAGAGGATGAGTTTGAATGAAGTGCTGCGGGCGGTCGGCGCATCTGCGTTGCGCTCAAGTCGGCTGCTGCGACAAGTGGATCCCGCGCCTTGTCCCAGCGCAAGTCAAACCTCAGCAAGGGGCGGGCGCTAGCTTTGGAAGAGTGATCGCACCCATTAAGAACTTTTTCCATTCCCCTCGTAAAGATGCTCTCGTTCCGCGAAGACCCACAGCTTCAAACCCGCTTAGGATGTCTGCTGGGTGTCGAAGACCCACTTAGGCCTTCGATCTCCTCCGCAGCTAATTTGAGCCTTCGATGAGGGCGCCCGATGAGGCGAGGCTTCAGAGCATCCTGCAGGCGGCGGCCGCACTGGATTTCGATCTATGCCCAGCCTCGGTCCGGCTGAGTTCCGCGTCGATCACCTGTTGTCAACTTCTGAGGGCTACGTCGCGGCTGGACGACCGTCGGGCAGGCATGACTCTTCGGCAAGCTGAAACGGGGGTGAGGTGGAGAAGGCGGTCGAAGAGGGTGGTCACGAGCGGGCGGTCGGATACTATACGTTCGCAGAGGCGAAGGCCCGATCGTGGACCTGTTCCACTTGCGAAGTTCCCGTTCCCGTTGACGTTGTCAAATGGCCATGCGGGCGCTGTGAGATCGGCAGGCCTGCCGAAGGGTGCAACCATCTATCCTACTATTTTCGAGTCGCAAAGAGATCTAGTCACGTGCGGGGTTGCCCCATGCACCGTGACCCGGTCGAGGTGACGCTTGAGAGTCGCGCCGTGCGATCGCAGAAGGGCAGAGCCGAATTCGGCCCCAGCTTGATAGACTTTGGGCAGCAAAGGCGCAGGGTCCTCGGCGCGGTCGGGGAAGATGGTGTTGACGGCGATCTTCGCAAAGGACGCTACAGGCGTTCCGCTCAGGCGCGCGAGGGGGAGAAATCCGAATCCACGGGCAAGGACATCGTCCGAGCGTGTGAGTTCTTCATCAGGTTTCCAGAAGCTCGAGGAAATCCGCTTGCCATTTCGGGTCTGAAGGCGCCGATCGATCGCTATCGCACGGTCTTCAAGAACCTTGGTGTCGCGGACCTGCCGGTCGGTCAGCAGCGCATTTGGTGGTCTCGCGTCAATCTGCGCAGCCGACCATCCTGGTCAGGAACGGTGGTGCGCTTTGCGCTTCGGCGAGGCGCATGCGTCGAAGTGGATGTTGGAGGCTGGGGTAGGGGTGCTTCATTGTTCCGGCAGTTCGTGGGGTCGATGTTCGCCGCCGGCGAGGAGGCGATGAGTTCAAGGCAGGAAGGAGAGTGGGCCGAGTTGCTTCTTTTCTGCTTCGGGCGCCTGGACGAGTCGGGCACGGTCCGCGTTTCCGATCGTCGGACGTTCCACATGCTGGTCGAGGTTTCAGCCCGGCTTTCACGTCGCGCGGAGGATGGGCCTGATCTTGACGCGTTCAAGTAGCATTGCGATCAGGGTGATCGCGGAAACCGCGTCGACGACCTCGGCATCGCCACTGGCGAGTTGGTTCTCGAAGCACACGCTTACCGTCAGCGCATGTCGCTTCCCGCCGGCGCCTTCGAAGTCGCAGTCGAAGCATTCGTAGCCCGCAAATCGGCGTCCCCCGAGGAAGCAGGAGACATCCTCTGGTTTTCCGAGATCCCGCACCTGCGCCTCGTGGCGAGTCAGCCAGACATCGACCGCAAGCCGCAGATCCGTCAGTCGTTCGGCTGCGGAGGGAACTGGAGAAATGTCGCGATCCAGCAAAATACTCATTTCTAGTCCTACTCCTCTTGCGCAATCTGCCGCGTCTGGATGGCTGACTGTCAGCAGACAGCCTTTTTTTCTCACCCCGACTGACTCTCTCGTCCCTTTCGAACCCCCTACAAGTTGTTGATCCATCGGTCTTAGGATCCGACCGGCGGCCGACGACTGAGCTGGATCCAGAGCACCGCTGCATGTGCTGCCGATAGTGCAGGTGCCGCTCCGCTCGGGTGGACTATCGCATGTCCGCCGTCATGCAGCTGGCGAAGAGGGAAGCGCGCCGCCACTTTCGCTATGCGTGCGTCGTCGCTCGCCAATACGGTCTGGTGGGTGTCCTTGCACCGCCCCGGGACGTCCAAGTCAGCGCATGAGGTCGCGATGGGCTCTCAGCGCCACGAGCAGATGCCGATGATCGGGGCGCCCGCTTGGAGCAGATGCCTCTCGGCCGAGATCACTCGCCAAAGGACGCTCCGATCGCGCTGCCGAAGGGTAGCCGAGCGAGACGAATAGCAATCCCCAGACCACCGCAGCGGCTGCGTTCAGCCGGATGGACTTGGCTACTGCCTCCAGCAGCTGCTGGTAGACCAGATGCTTAGAGCTGCCTTCGATCCGCCATGCCAAAGCCGTTCTCGCCATCGCGGAGAGTCTGCCTCTTAGGACGTGCAGGTCGCGCGCAGCAGGCGCCCGGCCTGCTGCGCAGATCCTCGTCGTGCGGCCTGTCGGCAAGCGGAGGCTGCTCATCGGCGCCCTAATCCGGGGATCGAGCGAACCGGAGGCCAGAGCGCTTCGGCCAGGACCGAGCGGGCCACCCGTGGAGCTCATACCTAGGCATCCAGCAGATACTCGGCGAAGTCCTCGGAGAAGTTGAACCGATCAACCTGATTGTACTTCACGTCATAGATCGCACGATAGTGGACGCAGATCTGGAGCTTGCCGAGCAGCTCGGGGTGGTCCTCGAAGAAGTAGGAGAAGTGCGGCGTTCGTCCGGAACTGTAGCTCCATGCCTTTGAGAGCACCACGAACTCGCGGGTGAAGCGCTGCTGGCGCAGATCGGCGCGCATCTCAGCGACCAGCTCCGGCATCTTGCGTTCCAGGTCGGCGAAGTTTCGCGCGCGGACGACATCATAGCCGCGAAGCTCTATGAAGGCGGCTGCTTCCGCGAACGCCTTCCACTCGCGGAGCGTCGAGATCTCGTGGGTGGACTCATCCGCATCCACCAGCCTGCTGCACTGCTGGCAAAGCCAGATTCCGTTCTCGAAGTCGGCGCGCTCGGCGGCGGAGAGGCTTGGATCGAACCGAGCGCCGCCAGGCGCCGCCGCGGTGATATGTGCCGCCACGCCCAAGTTTATGGCGCTGGCGCCTCCGGGCCCGCTCGTGGGCTTTCTGCACCCCGGATTCGAACATCGATGGGCAACACGCTTGGCCAGAAGCTGGATGGTCGGCTGGCTGAAATCGTCTCTGCGCATGCTGCAGCTTATCGGTGCCCTGGAGCCGCCACCAGCCTGACCCGCCTGGCTGCTGATGATTGGCTCGGCATCCCGAAGGGAGAGGCGCAGTCTTGCGGGGCTTGCGCCATGATCCCGTCAGAGACCTTGTTCCGGATCATTCGCCTTGCCCAGGAGCAGATGCTCACCCGAGCGGGGCTAGAGGCAGCCCTCGACATACTCGATGCTGGTCGTGCCGACTGAAATGCCGGCCACCTTGCCGCCGACGATGTCGAACTTGATCCCGCGCTCGCCTCCTGGTTCGTAGTGGAACAGCTTCTTGTCGGGCGGCTCGGAATAGATGTCTGGCAGCTGCTTGAGAGACTTGTAGGCCGCGCGCACAGCCGCCTCCGGATCGCCCAGCCTGATCCCGGTGTCGGTGCGGAACACCGGTTGTGATGGAGCGGCATGGACCTCCACCGTCGTGATTACCCCGCCTTCAACCAGCATGCGCAGGTTCCTGGGTCCGCCGACCACCTGATAGGCAAGGCAGCTGCCGTCCCCCGCATCGGTATAGTGACCATCGTCGCGCAGCTGCAGACCGGTCGCATGCTGCGCGCTGTCGACCGTCACGCCGGCCTCGATGCCGCCCCATCCGAACGGAGTCAGCACCCGGCACGCAACGCCGGTGCATTCGGCCTTCGCCGTATCCGTCGGGCTCGCCGCGGGGGTGGGTGCCAAGCTCGGCGACGCCGAGACAGTCGGCCGTGGGGTGGGCGTGACGACGTCCGGAGCTATCGCTTGCGTCCTCGGAGGCCGCGACGTTCCACCGGGGAAGGCGTAGGCCGCGGCAAGGCCTGCCAAGCCCAAGGCGACCAGGGGTACGGCGCGCCTTGATCCGCGTCGCGGGGCCGAGGCGGGGTTGGAGAGTGCCGGAGCCGTGCCTTGGTGGGCGCGGAAGGCAGGTGCGAGCGTCGCATCGTAGGCGCGCCGCTTCTCCGGATCCCTTAGCACCGCATAGGCTTCGTTTAGGTCCTTCGAGCGGCGTTCGGCTTCGTCCTTGGAGCCATCGAACCTGTCGGGATGGTAGCGGCGCATCATTGCGCGATAGGCCGCATCGATCACCTCAGGTTCCGCACCCCTGTCGACGCCCATGGTCTCGTAGTAGTTCATCGCCCCTCCGGCCATTGTGGTGCAACGAGATCAGGGCCGGCGCAAGTCGACACGACGCGCTGGGACGTCGAGCATTGTTTGGCTGTTTGCCACGTTTGGAGGGGTGGCGAGCTCCGCTCCAATGCTTCAACCGCACTCATCCGGCAGAGCGCCGCTGGTCAAGATTGGTGGGAGCAACATGCATCGGCGGGTTCCGTATGTCCTGACGGATGCTTCAGCTGAAGATGAGGGAGCGGGAAACGGCCACGTGCAGGGCCAACCCGGCGAGCAGCAGTCCCACGGCCAACAGTCGGCCCCAGCCGGTGCGGCTGCGTCCAAGCCCTACCGCCCCTATGGCTATGAGCCCAGTTGCAACAATCCACAGAATCGGGAGGACAGCGATCTTTGCGCCCAGTGGGCCGCCGTCCGCGAGATGACGATCGGGAACCGGTTGAGTCGATCGAATCTGAACATCAGCAGATACAAGCTGCTGCTTATCTTGATGGAAACTGCGTTCAGCGTTCTCAGCTTGGTGGTAGCCGGTCAGGCAGTACGCGTGGCCGCCGAGAGGGATCGCGCCGCGGTTCCGCAGGTTCCAATCGAGCGAACGGTCGGTCTGGTGATGTCGCTCCAACCCCGCGGCCGGTTCGGTCG
Organism: Sphingomonas sp. S2-65; assembly: GCF_021513175.1. Taxonomy (NCBI): domain Bacteria; kingdom Pseudomonadati; phylum Pseudomonadota; class Alphaproteobacteria; order Sphingomonadales; family Sphingomonadaceae; genus Sphingomonas; species Sphingomonas sp. S2-65. Next base: position 3,209,651 of record NZ_CP090953.1, read on the forward strand.
ACGATGGGAAGTCGCGGTCCGAAGCGAAAACCACCATCCTCTGCGGGTTCAGGAGGTTGAGTTGGTCGCTCTCGATCTCAAGCATCGCTGCCTGTTGAGGAACTTGCCCGCTGATCACGACAACCTGGTGTCTTCGACGCAGGCAGTTCGGATCAAAGTGCCAAGGACTCGTTCTCGGCGCATCAGGATCACGGGCAGGGCCGTCAGCCAGGGCAATCGGCGGGTCCTTGAAGAAATCGAGATCGAAAGGCGGGAGGACGGCTGGGTAATCAAGCAGTTGATGCCTTGAGGGTCCCAGGGGTGCGCTGCGTGCTTCGCCGGCGATGCATGTGAGCGCCAAGAGGCAGCACAGCACGGCGAAGCGCTGAGCCTCTGGCGAGCGGGTCGAGTTCATCTTTCATCACCTCCGCAGTTCGCTGCTCCTCGCCTTGTCTTCCAAATTCTGCAGACTCGTTCGGCAGTGGGACCGCGGCGCCCGACTAGGTCAAGGTGAGCCTGGCAGTGCTCGCTCAGGGCGCTCAGCGGTCCGCGGCGGCACGACGATCTCGTGATAGTAGATGCCCGCGGAGCCGGCGCTGTAGGCCTCTTCATTTTCTTCGCTGAAGGCTTCGATCGCCGCTTCCATGTCGGCTTCGGTGTTGTGCACGGATGCGGTCAGTTCGTCGTGTAGCTCGGCAATGAACACGTGACGCCTGTCCGGCGCTGGACCTGAGCCGTCCGGATCGTGCAGCTCTTTAGAGGGCAGCACGATCTCGTGCCACTGGAAGACCGTCTCGCAGTCCCTGATGCGATCGCGATGCTCCATGTTGCACTCGTCGATGGCGTCCTGCAGCGCTGGGAGGCCGATGTGCAGCGTGGCGACGGGATCGTAGTCGATCATCGTGATCAGGACGTAGCGCCTGTCACTTGCGTCCCTCTCCCGCATGTCTCCCCTGAACTCCGCGGCGAGCCTTCGGAGAGCATCGCTCTGAGCCCTGTAGGCCACGATCTGCTCACGGGACCTCGCCTGGAGCATGCGTGCCTGGAGGCGTCGCGCCTCGGATTCCAGTTCGCTCAGGACATGTTGCACGGGCTGGTAGTACATCCGTTTCCTCCGATATTCTCGCTCATCGCGTGACGCTGCCGCCTGGCATGGGTGAAGCCGCTTTTGCGCGAGATGGCGCGGGGGCTTCGAGCATCTCGCAGCCCGGCCTTGGCATCACCGCCTCGACTTCAGTTCATTGCCTCTCCAAGCGTCCTGAGACTGTCCTGAGACTGTCCTGAAGGATTGAAATCGTTCACTTCGCCATCCTCCTTACATCGGGGCGGATCTAATCGCCGTCCGGCATGACTGCGTGTGATTTCGAGGAGCACACCGAGTTGTTGAAGAGCAGGTGGCTCCGCAACGCCTGTTCATGATTGACTGGCCTCGCCTTCGCGGAGGGAGATCTGATTAACCTCTTTCGACTAGCTCAGCAGGATGAAGATTGATTACTTCGTGAAGAGAATCGGTTGGGTTTGGCTTTTTACGGCCCCGATCCTCATCGCCGGCATTGCTATGTGGCAGGTTGGATCGTCGGCTTGCGTGGCGGAGATGCAGATCGCCGCCGAAGCGAAGCCGCCGGGAGATGCGGCATGGCTGTGTCGCCGACTATTCTCAGTTCCCGACCTGACCCGAATCTCCTCCACGCCTCCAGCGGATCTAGCATCCATGCGCACCGGGGTGGTGGGCACGTTTGTTGCGATACTTTTTGGTTTGATCGCGCTGTTGGCGGGATACAAAAGTCTTTTGGAAGGCAAGGAGAAGCGAAGCAAGTTCGGCGAAGATGCGCTCGCCTGCCGTTGCGATCTCGATGCGACCTCAGGTGAGGTGACCGCCAGCATTCGAAATCTGGCGTCAACTCGAGTAAAGATCGAAGGTCTCAAGGTTGAGAACATTTTGGGCGTGAACCTGCTGACGTTTCCGTCGTTCGAACTGGCACCGGGCGAAGCTCTTCCGTGGACCATTTTCCCAGCGCACGGCGTGCTGCCTAGCGGTGTGGTGATCAAGGGGGAAGCGATTGCATTTGCAACTAACAGATCCACCTTCGTCGGAGAATTTAACCTAGGCCCCTCAACTTGTTCTCCGAAGCGCTTCGACAGGGCATGGTTTTAACTGCCGCTGATTCCAGAAAGAACGGCGAGAAACAGCACCAGGCTTGTTATCGCAAATGCGCTCTTTGCAAGATTACGGGCTGGCGTTCCTCCTTCGAGAAGTATCGATGCTCCTGCGCATGAGACAATTGTCATGCATAGGGCAAGTAGAATATAATCTCCCATCATTCTTCCTTTATTTCGTAAATGGAGCTGATCGCATCCGCGAAATATATCTTTGAAATAATGCGGGCAACGTAAGGCCGATTACAGGCAGGAGATGGGCCGGAGTCGGGTTATCCCTCAAGTCTCTGCTTCTAATCTGCTCAGATCATATCGGTCAGCACGCTCATGCTTGGCCATCAGTGCCTCGACCTCATGTCGAAGCCTTCCCAGACGCCCCTTGCTCCCGATGAGCGGCAGAGCACGAAGCGGCGAGGGCATCTTGCGCCCGCGTCCTCCCCACCGGGCTAGGATCTCGCCCCCGGAGATGTGAAGCCTCGCCAGCCGCAGAATGTCGGCGCGGCCGTAGGTCCCGCTCTCCGAAGCGGGCAACTCGCCGGCGATCAGGGCCTCCTGGAAGATCCGCGGCGTGAGGTTCAGCAGCTCCTCCGCGTCTCGCCGGTTGATGCGCGAGGTGAAGTCGATCCGGCATCGGCGCGGGCGCGCGAAGTCCATGCCGGTGAGGACGTCGAGCTGGTGTCTCGGCACGAGGACCCGGCTGGTCAGAGGCGCATCTCGCTGGCCGTCCAGCCGGAAGGCGAGGCTTCCCTCGATCATCGCGACGAGGATCGCGCCCCAGGGCTTCTCGCGTCCGCCGATCGCCGCGGCCGCCCGACGCAGGGGAAGCTCTTCCCCTGACAGCTGCTGGGCGGCGCTGTTCTCCAAGGCTTCCACCAGCGCGTCGAAGCTGCTTCGGCTTACCTGACGTCGAAGAAGCGCCAGGCGAACCGCTGGATCGCCTAGTAGGCTGAGCTGATTCAAGGCGCACAGCTGCTCCACGCCGTGATGGCTGATGCCGAGGCGCTGGCTGGCGGAGCCGAGGTCCATTCTGTCGGCGAGAAGCGCGGCCGTGGCGCGCAGCTTGTCGGTTCGGAAGATCTGGTGGCGGTTGATCGTCCCGCCGACGGCGATCGGACACAGGATGCTGGCCTTCCACAGTCGCTCGAACGTCCGCTGGCTAACGCCCAGCACACGCTGGGTCTCGGCGGAGTTGCCGGCCTGTCCGATTGCGTTCTTCAAGGTCGCCTTGTCGGAGGACGCGAGGCCGGGGAGGGCGTCCAGCATGATGTCCGCATGACAGGGCCACGAGTTCCGCCCGCGGACCAGCAGGCGCAGCTGCTTCGCCAGGCGCAGACCTGCGGCCGCGTCGGCGGACGCCGCGTCCGAGCATGCCTTCCGCAGGCCTTCCGGCCAGCTGCTCAGCATCTTCGAACCCGCCTTCAGGATTTCGATGCGGGTGGTCGCCGGCAGCTTCCTTGCGCCGTCGCGCTTTCCCACGCCCACCCCGGCGAAGATGCTGCCGACGCGCCAGCCCAGTTCGAACACCTCGCCGCGGTCGAGGCTGGTCAGGCGCTTCGGCAGGCGGCGGACTGCCGCGAGATGCAGCTTGGGATCGGGGTGGAGGATGGTGCTCATCAGGGCAGTCGATCGCAGGTCGTTCTCGGCGATGCGTTCGCGGTCGCAGGTGCGCAGGTCGAGCATGCAGTGGTGGCAGTTGCGCAGGACCGAGCTGCTCCAGGTGAAGCCGGTCCGACAGCGCGGGCACCGGTCGATCAGCACCTCACCCGTTCTCGGACAATGCGTGAGCAGCCCTAGATGGCCGAGTGCGGAGTGGTGTGCATCACGCTCCAGCCATGCCGGCGCGAAGCGCCTCTGCTTGAGGCCCAGATCGTAGGCGGCAATAGTGGTTCCGTGGAAGCGGAAGCCGGGCAGGTCGGATGTGATCTCCACCCTGGAATAGAGGCGGGCCTCCACGTCGCACGCGGTGAGGCGCGCCGCCCATGCGAGCTGCGCGAAGTCTACGTCCTCGCGGCAGGCCAGGTTCATGTAGGCATGGCCCACCGGAGCCACTGAGGAGAGGAGCGGGGTCACGAGCGGCATGTGGCTGGCGGCGCAGGACCGCGCGATCAGACCGATCAGGCTCTCATCCGCTACCGGGGTGACCCCTCTCAGGATCCTGGGCCCGGTGCGTTCCTGGATCGGCGAGGGCGCGATCGCGGATGCACTGGCCTGCGCCAGTGCATCCGGGCCGTCCGACATCCGCTCCGCAGATGCGCTGCTGCCGACGTCATCCATTCGCCTTGACCACTCCGAAGCGGAAGGGGTCGCTCGCCGCGAGCTTCTGCTCGACCGCCCAGGTGCTTGTCGCGTGAGAGAGGTCGCAGACTTCGATCCGCGCGGCGCTCCGAAGGAATGCATGGCGTGCAGCCTCCCGCAGAAGGGCCACCACCCGGCCGAGGTAGCCGCTCGAGATGGACATCAGGCATGCCATGACCCGGGGGTCCGTCAGGTTGGACGTTTCGGCGAAGAGCTTCTTGCCGGTGAGCTGCTGGTCGTATTTTCCGAGGAACTTCGAGAAGGTGGCCTGGCTTGCCGTGTCGTCGAGGCGAAGCGGCTTGATGTCGCAGGGCGGGCGCAGGCGGTGGCTGAGCTGGTTGTTGGAGGGCAGGATCTTACCTGCCTCCTCGTTGCCGAAGAGTCCCAGGCCGACCCTGCCGTCGTTGATGAACCGCTTGATGACGTCGGTGGCGGCCGAGTTGCCGCTCGAGCGGTAGCCTGCGTGCTGGACCTCGTCGATGATGAGCAGGACGGTGCCGTGCTCCTCGAATGCGTCGTAGGCGCTCCTGCGGAGAGCCACTTCGTCCTTCTTCGAGGTGTATCCGTCATCATAGGCATCGAGGATGGAGGTCCAGAAGCGCCGCGAGGTGCATGCCTGCTCGAGCTCCACCCGCACCACGGGGCGGGCCTCCGCCGGAAACGTCTTCCGCCTGGCGATCACGCGGGCGTATTCGTCTGCCGCGGCGCTCTTGCCTGCGAAGCTGGCGGCAGAGTTGCGCACCGCGTAGCAGGATCCGGGCCTTCCCAGCGAGACGATCTCGTCGAGAGCCCTCAGGACCGGGGCGTGGTTAGGATTGTTGACGTAGATCGATTCCAGGACCTCGTTCCAGCCCTTCAGGGCCGCAAGCCTCTCCCGGGATGAAGAGGGGACCGGAAATCCCGAGGCGGGCTGCAGCTCAGCCTCGCTGAAGAGCTGGTTGTGCTTGGGGCTGATCATCACTTGAACTCCTCGAAGTCGTCGTCATTCGACGTGGGTTCCACGATCGGCGGGGGCATGTGGAAGGTGAGCCCGGCGGCGTCGAAACTCGCCTCCGGGTCCTCGCCGCCTTCAGCATCGGCATCCAGTTCGGCGGATGTGGAGAAGCCCGGACGGCTCTGGGCGCGCAGAGCGTCTTCCCGCTCATTCGCGGGGGCCTCGTGCTCGATGATGGGAGCCATGCCGTCGTGGCGCGGTTCCGCCTCGGCGTATTCGACGGGGAATGCGGCCGAGGCGCCGGGCGAACCTCCCAGCATCCGTGCCATCGCACGCCGCTCCCGGGCGTCGGCGTCGGGAAACGCCTCCTGGATCGCCTTGTTCAGCTCGTATCTGGCCGCGAGGCGCTCGGCCTGCGAACTGAACTTCAGGGCTTCGCGCTTGGCGAAGTCGCGGATCTGGTTGTGTTGCCAGAGGCTGAGGCCGTCTGCGTATTCGGGCTGCGTGTTCTCGAGGTCGAGCCAGTCGTCGCCGACGAAGACCTGGACGCGCAGAAGGTCCTCGGGGTTGTATTTGATCTTCGTGGTGATCGCGGCGGTGGCGTCGAGGCGCTTGCGATGCGGCTCCTTGGCTGCCAGCTTGTCGGTGACGACCGGAAGGTTCGGCCCCTTCCAGGTGAGGCCGAACATGCGCGCGCCTCCGCCCACCGTGATGCGCTTGTTGTGCACCGTGGTGCCCGTGACGATGTCGATCTTCCGGCGGTCGAGGATCATCTGGCGATGACCTGCGGTCATTCCGCGTTCCCACTTCTGCAGCGGAACGGCACTGATGCCGGAATGGAAGTTGGTGTGATACGCGAACAGGAAGTCCGCGATCAGCTCCTTCAGCTCGGTGACCGTGACCACCGCCTCGCTCCCCGGATCGATGCCGAGCTTGCGCAGGACGCTTGGATCCAGCGTGGCGCCGGGCAGCTTGTCGATGAGGAAGGTGTTGAGGGTGCGGAAGAAGCGTTCGATTATCCCCTTGTGGCGGGGCGAGCCGACCGGGGCGAGTTCGTGGGTGATGCCGAGGTCGGCCAGCAGCTCGCCGAAGGCCGGCGCCACGTAGTTCGCCCCGTTGTCGGTCACGATCTTGTCGGGCTTGCCGGACAGATATGCCAGGGCCGGAAACCGGGCCAGCCGGTCGGGCCGGACGTCGAACTTGGCGAAGTTCGCGGTGCGCAGGCACTGGGCCGAGATGGCACGGAACCGCTCCGGCAGGAGCGCCTTTCGGACCGTGTCCGCCGCCTTCTGCGAATTCGGCGGAAGGAAGCTGACGGTGAGCCCGATTACGCACCGCGAATGCACGTCCAGGATGACCGTGAGGTAGGGCCGTCCGGCGATGAGGCCCCGGTCGACGTCCAGGCAGGTGACGAGATCGACGATCGTGTCGTCCATGAGCGCGATCTGGAGGATGCGTGTCGCGGTGATGCCGCGGCCCGACCCGTCGAACTTCCGCTTGGCGGCCTTCTCGCCGAACTTGGCCGCGTAGGTCTCGCGGCAGAGCATCTCGTTGACGCGCCGCCGGATCGTCTCCTTGCCCGGCACGGGCAGTGGATCCACGCCTTCGGCCACGCGGCGGATGTTGAGCTGATGCACGCGCGTGACTACGGCGGCTTCGACGTCGATGATCTTGTATCCGCGGTTCGCCCAGTAGCGGGGCCGCTCCTCCTGGATGATCTGCTCTATTTGGGACGCGAGCCGGTTCTGCCGCGCGACGCGGCCGCTGAGCGAGAACATCTGCTCGAGGGTTATGTCGGTGTCGATGATGCGCCCGAGCCAGGAACGGACCTTCGGGATCGTGGGACAGGTGCCGAACCTTTCCTCCAGGTCGCCGGTCCAGATCTTCTTGATCTCGGCGCCCAGCCGCGCGTCGCTGGCGTCGACGCCCCGCTCCACGAGGCCCAGGATCAGCTTGAGGCGCGCCTCGGCCATCGGGTCCTTCTCGAGGATGTATTCGCGGTCGAAGACCCGGGCCTGCGCCCGTGCCGGTGCCACCGGCCCGTTCCTGTCCGCGATCTTGCGCAGCTCGCCTTCCGCGAGGTTTCGCTCGAACCACGGAAAGTCGGTGAGCTGGAGTTCGCCGGTCTCGGGATTTTCAACCCGGTGCGTCGCCCCGGAGGGCAGCCGGATGACATGGAGGAGGCCGTCGCCGAGATCGCGCTCGATCAGCAGCTTCAGGCCGGAGCTGTCGACGAACGTGGACCCGAGGACGCCGGAGATGTTGAGGTTCATGCAATGCTCCTGAGATTGCGCGCGGCCGGGCCGCGCGCCTGAGGGTGGATCGATTTCGGAGAGGGCCACTTCGGGCCTCGAAAGCATCGGCGGTCCTGGTCTAGGCCCGTCGTGGAGCACTCAGCGGCGCAGGCTGGGCATGGCCAGCCGGAGTGGCGGTACGGCCCGGCACTCGCTGCGCTCGGTCAGGCGCGCTTCGAGATCGATCTCGACCACGCGCTGCACCATCAGGGCGTAGGCCATCGACCGGCCGTTGATGGGGTGGAGCATGGATGCGAGGCTGCCGAGGGAGATCGGGCCTCTGGAAACGGCGGCCGCCGCCCGCGCGATGAGATGCTTGGGCACATGCACGAACCGGCTCGCCTGGATCTCGTCGATGTTCTCCCGCCGCTGCTGGCCACCCGCGTTCGCGAGGACGATCCGCTCGTATCTGTATCCGATCGCGTCGGCGGCGAGCTGGCCGAGGAACGACTGCTTGCGGGCTTCGGGCCTGCGAAAGTCACTCCAGTGCCGCTTTGCGTCGATCAGCACGCGGCTGCCGTCGGCCATCAGGTTGGAGAAGTCGGGCAGGTGGGACCACCATGCTCCTCCCACCAAGGCCTCGACGCGCAGGGGCTGGGCGATCGCCTTGACGATGTCGACGCGCACTTCCTCCTCGGGCAGGCGCAGGATTTCGGTGGCGCCCTCCGCGTAGCGGTTCCTACTCATCTTTTTGGAGGGATAGCCGATAGTCCGGATGCTCTTGCGCCCGGTGATCTGCGTGCGGAGTTGATCGCCGTCCGGCGCGCGGACGATGACGACCTTCGTCACCGGCGGGAACGCTCCGAACCGGGGGTCGGTGCGGTACATGGCTGCACGTTCGGCGCCCAGAACGAATTCGGAGCGGCGGTTGCCGGGATGATCCGGCTGCGGATCATTCGCATTGAAGGAGGTGTTGTGGTTGGCGAAGCTGTTCATCTGGACCTCTGATCGTCTGGTGGAATTCGGTGGCGGGCTCCGCCTTGTGGCGGTGCCCTGGGCATCACGGACCGGTGGCGAGGCGCCACCCGACCTTCACGGCGGGAGCGCCGCATCACGCCTTCTGCGGTTTGCGCCTGCCTGCACGCTGCGGTCGCGACGCGTAGGTCGTCGCGGCGAGTTCCGAGCCGCGGAAGAGGACGCCCTGCCGGAAGAGATCCTCGATCGTCGGCTTGGCGGTCGGCTGGCGGGGTCGGAAGCAGCGCGACATCAGCGCCTCGATGTCGGCATCGAAGGCGAGAACGGGCTTGCCTTCCACGTATCTGCGCGTTGCGACGACGAGCACTTCGCCCGCATCGATGGCGGCGCTGAGCAGCGCCTCGTCCATGTTCCGGACGATGGGACGACGCTTGGGTTCGGGCGCGTAGAGGGGGATCTCAACCAGGCGGACCTTCGGCAGCTCGTTGTTGCCTTCGTCGACGCGGCGGACCTCGAGGAAGGTGTCGGCGAGCAGCACGGTCCCGTGCTGGAGGAGGCCGTGCTTGGGGTTGCGGTGGCTCATGTTCCTGTTCCTTGTGCTGGTGGTTGGGTTGCGGGCGCGGGACGGCGTTCCGCTGCCCTTCAGGGCAGGGGTGCTGGTCGGCGCGGAGATGGTTCGAGAAGGATGAGGCGGGGCTTTTCCGCCTGAGGCTGGACGTCGCCTAGCTCTGCGGGGCGGCCCCGCCCCGGCGGGCACGATCGCCGGCACGCCACTTGCGAATGGTATGGACGTTGTCGTGAGGACCCCAGGTCGCGAGGAGATCCCCGGTCCAGTGCCGGTGCAGCCAGATTGCGATTGCCTTCGCGCCGTTCTTGACGCCGGCCGCGTCGAGAAGCTCAACCTGGGTGAGCAGCTTGAGGGTCGGATCCGGAGCCTGGCAGGACCGCATCGCGGGCAGCACCTCGGCTTCGCCGACAAGGGCCAGTTCTGACCACTGGCTGCACGTCATCAGCGACGGGCAGCCGTCACGATCCGCGACCAGGTAGAGGCCATACGGCGGCGTCGAATGTGCCAGGATCAGATTGAAGCCTGCCCGGCCGACCAGTCGAAGGCGGCTGGACCGGATCCTGATCTCGCTGCCGCAAGGCGGCGGGGCCACCTCGCATGATCTTCCTGAGGGAGGAGGGCCAGGTTCCTCCTCGAGTGCGGTATGTTTGAAGGACATGTAAGCTCCTCTATGCAGACACTAGGTTGGATAGGAAATTCCGCTATCGTGTCCCTAAGGTGCTTACGGGCGCTTCCGTTGTCAAGCGCCATTTCGACGCAAAATTGACTTGGCTAATCAGGTATCACGTCACTGATTCTAAATCGTCTAATGATCTCTGCAACTTGAAGGAGGGAAAGAAAAATCAGATGAAGGCCCTATGCGCCACGTTCGCTGGCTCGATCTGGTTTGCGGCTGGTAGCTTCTGGGCGTCCGGTGGAAGTGGGCGGGCTCGCGCCGACGGGCTCTCGAACGCTCCTGCTGATTTGGGGCCGCGCCTCTTGTGTAGCTTGCTGTGCCGACGCGGCGGCTATACCTGATCCGCATGGCGGAAGATGACGCAGCTTTGAAGAAGATGTTCTCCCGCAGGGCGGGCAGGAATTCGGACGAAGCTCGGGAGACGGCTCTGTTCGCCCGATTGCCAGCCTCCAAGCAGCGACTTGTGGTGGATCGCCTGGCTAAGTTGGATGCTTATCTGGAGGCGCGGGCTAGCGGGAATGCCGATACTGCAGCGGCCGCCGCCGCCTTGGGCGTCACGGTCCGAAGTCTCTATCGCTTGATCAAGCGTCTGGAGGAACTCGGGCCCGTAGCCGCGTTGGCGCCCACTCCGGGCGCCGGCAGGAAGAAGCGTGCCGACGCGGACCAGGCCCTCTCCGAAGAGGCTGATGAGCTCATCGCCGCCACGATCGTCCAGCGCCCGCATCTCTCGGTTTCTGAACTGGTGAAGCGTGTCAGGGAGGTTGATCCGGACGCCTCAGCCTCGACGGTGCGCAGACGGGCGTTGCACCATCGGAGGTACTACGATCCGGTGCCGGATGCGCAGTTTGGCCGGGAATGGCTGGTGGATCAGGCTGCGGTTCGCATCCCGATATTGGAGCAAGGCTACTCTTGGCTCGTAGCGACCTTCGTGGTGGATGCCGACAGCGGGATCATCGTCGGGCGCTGGCCCGCAAGCGGCACGGAAGATGCTGCACTATGGGCGCTTGCGCACGCGGCTGGTCGCATGGGCGCGCTGCTTCGCACGCGATTGAAGGTAGCCAGCCGCGTGCGCAAGGTTACCTGGGTGCTTCCCGAGCGTTCGCATGACGATGGGGATCGAGTGGTCGACCGCGGCGCCGGGTTGAAGCCGCCCGTGGAGGTCATAACGGTCGGCGGCGCCAAGTATCGCCGCGGCGGGGCGCTTTCCAAGGTCCTGGGAGGCTACGTAGGCGATCTGGAGATCATGATCCGCGCCACTCCGGAACCATTCGTGGAGCGGCGCGACGAAGATCCGGAACCCTTGAGCATGGATCGGGCACTTGAGGTGCTCGACTACAACATCCAGCTTTCGCATGACTACATGTCTCGCTGGGCGATATCGCCAGGCTCTAGGAAGGTGCCGTCTCCGAGCCGGATAGCCTCGATGAAGCGCATCATGGAGCAGCTGATCGATGTGTTCGAGCCGGCCATGGCCCTCAACGCCGTCGTTGCCGCGCGGGAGAGCGCCGGCAGGATCGGCGAGGATTTCCCTGCAGAGCCCACCGAAGCGCCACAACCCTAGCGGTACTGCTGCTCCTGTATGAATTGGCTGATCGCCCGCTGCGCCACCGCCAGCTCTACCGCTTGCGACGGCGAGGCTGCCCTGGACTGCCTGGGGGCGAACGGCACCTTGGCTATCCGCAGTCCCAGGATCGACATGAGTGCCGAACCCGCTCTCACCCCGTGGCTTGCGCCTGCGTCCAGACGCACTCCGGCTTTGCTCAGCACGTCGCTGTAAGGAAGCAAGGCTTGAGCGCGGTCGCCGGTGACGATCAGCGCGCGTTGGGCGAAAGCCTCGGCCGCCGCTTCAGCAACCATTCGAGCGAGTGCTTCAGGTTTCGGAGCGCCTGCTGACAGGCTGTGGATCAGCAGCCTGCCGGTGATCGCATCCTGGACGCCGGCAAGCGTCGCGATCGCCGCTTCTCCAGCTTCATCGAGCACGTCGAGCGACAGGGGGCAGACGTCGAGGACGATGTCGAAGCGTCGACCAAGGCGGATGCGCAGGTCGACGTCGGTGCCGGTCGTCCGCGTCCGGATCGTGTTCTCCGATGGCGGTTCGAGCCCCGCAGCGCGGCAGCGCCTGACGACTTCTAGGTGCACTGTCCGCTGGGGAGCCTCGGGCCCCAGGTCCCGCATGGTTTCGAGGATCACTTTCTCGAGCTGGGAGGACAGCCAGCGCCGCTTTCCGCGGCGAGAGCGGCGTGCGCGGCCGGTGATCTTGAGGATCTCGTGAGCCTCGATGAGCCTGTAGAAGCTCCGAACCGTGAGTCCGAGCTGTTCCGCGTGTTCCGCGACATCTTTCCCGGTCGGATCCGGCAGCGCGTCGAAGCTCTTCAACACGTCCAGGCGACGCAGGGCTTCACTCCACTTTGCTGGCGGCAGCTCGGCCAGCATCGCGACGTCTCTGTCCACTTAATTCCTCCATCAACTTGGCGTTGCCGCGACAAGTCGATCTGCATCTCCTTCTTCAGCTTGATCGCGGGGAACACGGCGCGACAGTCACGCGCCGGCGTGATCAGTCGGCATCGGCGACTTCGTCTCTGACGTACGCTCCGCCGCAGGACGTGTTTGCAAGACGGCGGGGTGCCACGTGAGGGTTTTCCGGCAAACCTGCGGTCCCATGGGCCGCTCGGTCCCTAGGGGTCCAACATCGCTACCTTAAGAAAGGCGGTGGCGTATTTGGCCTGGTGCTGGCCGGATGGATGTTGCCGGCCGAGGTCGGCGTAAGGAGCGGGGAGCAGTTCGAGATCGTTGATCGCGACACCCGCTCGCCGGGTTTGTTCATGCGTGCTACCGTTAGCCACGGGACTGATGGCCTTGCCCTCGCTCGCGGCGGGATGTCGCCAGCCTCCGGGGCTTGGAAGCCACGACGTAAGCGCGGCTGAGCGGCGAGACGGCCCTGTCCTCATGTCCGCTGCGAGCCGAGCCGCCACTCGCCGCAGCGTCTGGACGGCAACGCGATCAGAGGCCGGCGCGGGATGCCATCTTGCCGCCGACCAGCTCGACGCTGGACGACACGGCCTCGATCACCTCGTCGAGCAGCGCGCGGGCTTCGGACGTCAGCATGGCGTCGGGCGCGGGCGCGGCCCTCGCGTAGATCGCGGCTATCCGCTCTGCGCGTCGCACCGTCGAGCCTTTGCCGCTCTCGAGCGAGTAGGAGTGCCACCAGGCGGTTGCCTCCTCTTCGATCAGTCGCCGGCGGGTTATCTGGAGCAGCCTTCCGGACACGAGCCGCCGGATGCGCGAGACTACGCGATCGGCGTCCTCCGCGGGCGGCTTGGTCGGATTGTCGAGGAAGAGCGAGATCGCCTCCTGGAGCTGGCGATGAAGGTCGGCCACGGGCTGCAGGGTGTCGTATTCGACCGCGGATCCGCCGCCGATGCGCTTGGAGAGGGCCTTAATGCGGGTCCAGTGCTCCTTGCGCACGTTGGAGTAGGTTCCGAGGCCCAGTCGGGCAGCCCAAGGCTGACGGAATTTCGCCACCGCGTCTTGGACCGCGAAGAGCATTCCGAGTGCATCATAGGTCGGGCCGTCGGAGGTTTCGGGCTCCTCCGCCGCATGCGCGGCTTCGAGCAGAGTGAGCATCCCGTCTAGCTGGCGGCGCATGTAGGTCGCAGCCTTGGGTGGCAGCTGGTCGAGTCGGCGATCGGTGCCGCCGAGCATGAAGCATCGCTCGTCCAGGCCGTGTTCGATCGCGCTCACCACTTGGCCCCCGATGATGTCCTTCAAGCGGGCAAGGGCGCTGACCACCGAGGCCATGACGTGAGCGCGCCGGTCGCTCGTCTTCTGGAGGCTGGGCCCCTTGATCAGATCGAAGTGCGTGAAGGCTATGGCCAGCTTCTCGCCATGTCCCATCGAAGCGACGGCGCGCAGCACCGAGAGCGGGGCTGCCTGCATGGGTTGTTGCGCGTTGTCCACGAGCAGGATGACGTCCATTTTCTCGAACCGGCGGGTAACCGACGTCGAGATGCTGGCTCCGTAGTCCGGGGTGTGTCCAATCCCCTGTCCGTCGACGAGCACGAGCTTAGCCCCTTGCGGGCGCATCGCTGGGTAGAGGGGGCCCATCACGCGCACGCCGTCAACGACGGGCGTGAGCAGCCTGCCGAAATGCGGCCAGAAGTTGCTCGAGAACCAGCGGATGGTCCGGATGAACTCGGTCCGGTCCGAGGTCTGGAAGCTCCAGCCGTCCGGCCACTCGCCGCGTGACAGGATCAGCTGCCCGTCCTCGACCATGGCGAAGCGCGATCTGATGGCGTCCAGCACGTCGTGGACCAGGTTGCTGAAGTCCTCCTGATCGAAGAGCTCGGCCTCGAAGACCTCCTCCACAAGCTGCTCGAGCGCGTCCCTGTCTTCGGGCCGAAGGTTTTCGGATCCGGTCGCGACCACGTCTGCGACGCGCTGGGTGATCGACCGGGCCAGACCTTCGATGCGCTCGACCATGCCCTCGAGCGCCTGCCGGTTCTGCTCGCGCTCTGCCTCGCTCAGGCCATCCCCATCTCCTCCGTCGCGCCCGGCGTCCACCTCTTCGTCATCGTCGAAGGAGAAGTCGTCGCCATCGATGTCGGACTTCCAGGGACCAAGGACGTAGCTGAGCCGGAACCGCTGGTCGCGATGGTTCAGGAAGCGCTCGGCCACCCTGCTTCGATCCGCGTTGCCGTGAGCGGCGAGGGCCGCGTCCAGGACGCATTCCTCGATGAGGGTCGATATCTGCTGCTCCGAAAAGAAGGTGACCACCGCCGAATAGTCTCCCTCGGCGAGGACCACCTCGATGTCGGCGATCGTGGTCTTGGCGGGGGCGGTCGAAGGAAACCGGTCCTCGTCGGGATCCGACCCGATCAGCTGGCGCAGCAGGGTGGTCTTTCCCGCGCCGGTGGTTCCGACGAACAGCACGCGCGAATATCCATCGGAAGCGCCGGGCAGCGGCATGACTTCGTCGCGCAGCTGTTCGCCGTCGGCCATCGTGGCCTGTATCCCGTCATAGAAGGCCGAGACGATCTCGGGGGCGAACCTCGTCTCGGCTTCGCGGCGCCGGACGGGGTTCCACCAGGTGTCGTCGCCGAGGATCTCGTTCATCTGCGCAACCATCCTGTCGGCCTCTTCGGCCTCGGTGGTGCCCAGGCCGCGCCGCACCTTCCTGCCCGGCTTCCTCTGTCCGTCGAGCTTGAGGGGGTGGCGGAACGTGATGGTCCATCCGGGGCGGTCGGACTTCGTCTTGGATGCAGTAAACGGATGCTTCGCCATGTCGTTGTTCCATGTTGTTCCGAAAGGATTGACACAGTCAGGGCCGACATGCAACCAGGAGGCTCCTGGAACAACATGGAACAACGAGGATCGTCATGCTTCAGCCCTTACCGCTCAGCCGCCTGCGGCTCTACATCGTCACCTTCGATCTCAATCAGCCCTCGCCGGGAGACCTGCGCTACCGGCGCGTTGATGGCTATCTGCGGACCGTGGGTGCGGT
Organism: Sphingomonas sp. S2-65; assembly: GCF_021513175.1. Taxonomy (NCBI): domain Bacteria; kingdom Pseudomonadati; phylum Pseudomonadota; class Alphaproteobacteria; order Sphingomonadales; family Sphingomonadaceae; genus Sphingomonas; species Sphingomonas sp. S2-65. Next base: position 3,224,969 of record NZ_CP090953.1, read on the forward strand.
GGTTCGGCCGTGCAAGCAGACCCGCATGGTCGTGACCCGTTCGAATGCGGCCGGGCTGCGCGCGGGGATTCGCTCGATCATCGGCGCCCGTGGCGACATCGCCGTGTTTCCGGTCAGCCGCCGATCGAGCATGGACATCCGTGACCCTGGCATTCGCGCTGCCGTCCGCCAGGCGATCGCACGCCACGGGTTTCCGTGACGACGGGGGCTTGGCGGGGCCGACCAGCGATGAGGTGCGGCCCCGCTGGCATTGTCTGGGCCGGCGACGGGCGCAGCATCTACGCAAGCGGGAGCTTTCGGCCGCGCCCGGCATCGCATCGGCTCATGACAGCGGGGTCGCCGTGCGTTCCGCTCCGGGTGGCGACCGCCAGTGGCAGTAGGGTCTACGTGGTCATTCGCGTGCAAAGGCTCGGGGGAGCATGTGCCCTAGCTCGCGCGCGAACGGGTAGGACCGTTCGGACCCGGCGGGGAGGCCATGCACCAGCGACCACTCCCAGCCGCTCGCGTCGGCCGAGAGCGCCCTCAGGCGGACGAACATCTCTTCGGGCGGTGCGTGCTGAAGGAGGTATTCAAGGTCATCGACGAGGACGATCGGGACGCGTCGGCGGTCTACCTCCGCAATCGCCGGATCCCCTGCATCGGCCATCGCGTTGGCCATGGCCATCACTTCGGGATGCAGCTTCTGGCCCATCACGAGCCACGGGTCGGAGGTCACGACCATGCCGAGGCAGTCCTCGGCAACCGGCGGGCCGTAGATTCCCCGCCGCGCATGCGAGAAGAAGCGCCAGACCTGAAACACACCCTTGGCGATTTCCGCATACGATCCCGACGCCTCGCGCACGGGGTTTCCTGAGAAGCGCGCGTCGATCGGCATCCGCTTGGCCTTGCATTCGATGGCGAGCCGGACGGCGCGATCATCGGAGACGAGGATGTCTGGCGTGTCGAAACCACGCCCCTTCGGGCCGTAGCGGGTTTCAGGCGCGACGCGGTATGCGTCGAGCATGGCTCCGATGTAGTCCAGGCAATATCCCTCGAACTGCTTGCCCACCTCTGCCCAGATCGCGCCGCCGCCGTCCACGATGTCGAAGTAGAGGCCGGAGGTGATGCGCTGGAGGATCAGCGGCGGCACGGGCGCCATCGCCTCCCTACCTTCGAGGCCGAAGCGCAGGATCGGATGCTTTCGCAGCACGCTGGGCTTGTATCCGGCATGATCGCCGTTCAGGCGCAGCTTCGCGGCTTCCACCGAAGCGAGTTCGGGTGTCGTGGATATCCGCCGCAGCACGAGATCGCGTTGCTCTGCGGTGACGCCTTCGAGCAGATGGTGGCTGGACCAGATGCGTGTCGCGGAGTTGGTCGAGCCGGCAAAAAGGAAGAACCCTGCTTCGATGAACTCCGGAATCGTGCAGCCGACCTGCCGCTTGAAGTGCTCGGCGGTTCTGCTTCCTCCGAACGTCCGGAGGGTGCGGTAGAAGCGAGGCATGTTGGCGAAGCCCCGCTGCCACTCGAACTGGCGCTGAGTGAGGCGGTGCATTTCGTAGAGCACGTCGTTGGACTGCAGGAATGCGCCGTCGTCGGCTTCCTCGATCCGCTGGACCAGCTTGACCAGCCGCAGGATCGAGGAGAAGTCGTCGGTCACCAAGGTCCGGCCTCGGGGGTCGGCACGGCGCTGCAGTGCCAGCGCCTCGTTCACGAGCGTCTCGAGCTGCCAAGGATAGATCACCAACTTTGCGCCAGCCTCCCCGTCCGCGGCCTCTGGCGGGAAGTTCATGTATTTGCCGGCGGCGTCCGCGTGCCCGTTCTGCATCGCCCAGGCGCTCCAGCTCATTCCGACGATGTCGCGGAACGACGTCATCGAGAGCAGCTTCGCGAGCTTGTCGCGGTGATAGCGCTGTCCAAGGCTTTGCACGATCTTCCGTCTACCGGTCGAGAAGGCGCCCGTCACTTGCGTGCCGTCCACCCGCGGAAGGGCACGGGTGACTGCGTGTCGCGCAAGCGGGCTTCTGCGGTCGTGACCGAGGCGTGTGAGCAACGAGGCCGAAGGTAGCGAATCCCGGGCCGGTGTGGCTAAGAGCCGCTTCCACAACCAAAGGGCACCACATGAACAACTCTGATCTGGCCGATCGCATCGCCGAGACCAACGGCCTGAGCAAGGCTGAATCGCGCAAGATCGTAGACGCCGTGTTCGTCGCGATGACGGAGGCGGCGGTCGCCGGCGAGGAGATCGCCATCAACGGCTTTGGCAAGTTTAAGGTCAAGGACAGCGCGGCGCGCGAGGGACGCAATCCGTCGACGGGCGAGACCATCCAGATCGCCGCGTCCAAGAAGCTGGGCTTCACGCCGGCCAAGGCCGTCAAGGACAAGCTGAACGGCTGAGGTTCCAAGGCCCGCCTTCAAGGCGGGCCACCGAGCGCGGGTGACGCAGCTCCTTGCATCGCGTCGTCCCCCGCCAGGTGTGCCGGAAGATCCAAGGGCCTTCGGGCCTCAGGCGACGCGCACATGGCCTGGTCGCGCGAGCCCGGCCTGCCGCTACCGAAGCGCCATGATGGTGCTGGATCCCACGATCGCTGCTGACGAGGCGTCGCTGGGAGGTCCCGATCAGCGATCCCGTTCGGCTCTCTTCCGATCCGCCTTCCGTGCTCGGCTGATCGCGGCCGCATGTTCGCGGGCGCGCTTCTCCGATGGTTTTTCGTAGTGCTTGCGGAGCTTCATCTCGCGGTAGACGCCTTCGCGCTGCAGCTTCTTCTTGAGAGCGCGGAGTGCCTGGTCGACGTTGTTGTCGCGGACGATTACCTGCATGCGAAATCGGCTTTCGGCTGTCTTGGCGTGAAATTCTGCGGCCCTAGGGTCGCATTGGACGCGTGCCAAGGGGCCTGTCCGCACGGCTCGGAACTTCGTTCAACCGCGGGCGGTCGCGAACCCTGAAGAAGGTGGTGCCTCATGCCTTCCGACGCGCTTCCGCTGCGGCAGGCTGCGGTTCTGCCTCCGGTGCAATCCGCCGCCCCAGGAAGTCGACCAGCTGACCGAAGGCCCGGTCGTCGGCGCGGTAGATCACAGAGCGGCTTATACGCCGTGACGACACAAGCCCAGCCTGCTCGAGAACCTTGAGATGAGTCGACATGGTGTTGTGCGGAACGCCGAGCTTTTGAGCCAGGAGGCCCGCTGCGAGTCCCTCTGCGCCTTGATCCTGCAGCACCCGGAAGACGTTCAGCCTGGTCGACTGCGCGAGTGCGGAGAGCATGGTCGTGGCTTCCTCGGCATCCATTCCACCGCTGATAGGAGGATGGTGGACGAAACTCAAAGGCGATTGCCTAAGAACCAATAAACCATCAAATACAATATGTCCACGCGTCTGGACATATTGAAATATGCGTCGAGGTCCATAGTATTGTGAACCGACAAGCCGGGACGTCCTGTTCCGTCAGCTTTGCGGAGATCGAATATGATCCTGTTTGATGTTCACCATCGCCCAGCCGATGTCGTTCAGCCCGTCGCTCCTAGTGATCCGCAGCCACTCTCGAGCATCGTGGATCTGGATCCGTTGTCGGAAGATCTTGAGGGCGACGCCGAGGTGACGATGTCGGCGCGTCAGCTTCTTCGGATCGTCATGTTGGCTGCCCAGACTGGTAAGCGGTTCCAAAGACTGGGGTTCACGCACGACCCAGTGACCTGGATGCTGGCGCCCCGCCGCGTCTTCGACCGCTTGGCGCCCATCGAGGCGGCTCAGGACCACGAGCTGTTCGCCAGAGGCGTGATGTTCAACGCGGTGTCGACCGAGTTGGACGGAGATCCCGAAGTCTATCGCGATCTGACGGGAAGCGAAGTCGTCGGGTCTCCTACCGTGTGTCGGCCGGCGACAGTCGAGGCGAAAGGCCCCGGGCTCGGCTTGTTCACCTGCTGCGTGGATTTCCACGACGGCTCTCAACAGGCGATCTGGGCCACGATGGCCGTGAACGAGGAGGAGGTTCGCGGCCGCGCCTTGAGGCGCTTCGGCGAGGACGCTTGGGACGCCATCGAGGTGTATTCCGGCTTCGAGGAGTCGCATCCGCTGGCCGACGCGCTGGTGACCGATGGCGTCCTAGAGACACTGTGCCGCGCCGCACAATATCCGGAGCGGGTCCGTGCGGACTTCGAGGTGTTCCTCGACATGCGGTGCGTGGCATGAGGCGTACGCAGTTGGGCGAGCTCCTGGCAGCTCCAGCCATGACCCGGATCATGGCGCACGTCCTGGAGCAGGATCCCGACTTCAAAGTGTTCAGGCGGCTTCAGCCGATGCGGAGACGGCGTTCCGGTGGAAATCGCGAGGGCGAGCGCACGTTGTGCGTCCTCGATCTCGTGACCACCGGTCCCGACGTTCGGCGCGACAGGATTCTCCGGCTCACCCTCCAGAGAGCCAACGTGGATGCCTGCGGACGCATCGTGGAGACGCACGAGGCTCGGAGCTGGTTCGAGGATCCGGGCTTCGAGCTTGCGCCCGAGCAGGTTCAGGCGACCGGCATCACGCAGCTGGACGTGGCTGGTCGCACCATCAGCGATGGCGAGGCGTTCGGTCTGATCGCGTCCGCCGACATGCTCGTCAGCCACGGCGCATCTAACCATCGCCCTTTCGTCGATCGGCGCCTCTGTCTTCCGGCGACCCGCTGGACGTGCACTCTCGACGATGTGGATTGGCATGCGCACGGCTTCGCCCGCAGCGATCTCCGCGGCTTGCTCTCTGGATGCGGCTGGTTCCTTGATGGGGATGCAGGCGGGGACAGGACGAACGTGATCCTCAATCTGCTCGAACTTGGGCTTCCGGACGGACGTTCGGTGCTTCAGGCGCTGTCGGAGCCGGAGGATGCCTCGGCCTTGATGGTCGAGGCGGGCTCCGTGCCGATAGGCGCGACGTCCCTGCTTCGGGAGCGGGGCTACCGAAGACCGTCCGGGCGCAGAACGTGGATCCGGTCCATATCGGCCGCCTGCGTGGAGGATGAACGCGCCTGGCTCATGCGGCGGGTATATGGCGGAACCCGTCATCTCGTGGCGGTCCGGGCGGAGCAGGCCTGACCGGGAGGCGCTGGCCAGCCGACCTTCTTCGCAGGCGCTGCTTCGATCGGCGGCTTGCGTGACTCCGATGGGACGGTGTTCCCTGGGAACGAGGATGGATGTTTATGATGGACGTTGTTTTCGGCCTCTGGGCCGATGCTGGAGCTTGGCCGGAGCACGGCGGAGAGGGCCCGGCATCCTTCGGAGCTCCCGTCGTCGGCCCCAACGGCATGCTTGATCTGATCGAGACCGCGTGCGGTCTCGGCTCGCCCTCGGTTCCCGCGGTGGTGAGGATCGCAGCCTTCCAGTCCGCTCTCGAAGCGATGTCCTCCACTTCGAGGTTCTGGTCCCGGTCGCTCGGGGTGGACGGCTGGGCGACGGCCCGTACGCTGCTCGGTTGGCGCGATGAGTTGATCGAAGCAGGGTGGCGCCCGGGTGCCGGCCATGACGGCGTCCGCCTTGCCGATCTCGCTGCAGCCCATGCTGCCGCCCGCGACCTGCCTGCGGGGAAGGCGGATCGGATTGCTGCGGCATGGGCCGCTCTGGAAGACAGGCCCCCGCTGCCGATGCGGCGGGTCCGACTGATCGATGCGCGTCATCTACATCCCGCTGGGTGGCGGCGCCTGCTCGACCGCGTCGAAGCCTGCGGAGTGGCCATTGTCGAGCTCGAGCCGATTGCGGCCGCTCCGGATGGTTCGGCCTTGGGCGCTTTGCAGAGGTGGATGATCGGCTCGCAGGACCTTGCAGGGGCTGCGGATGGGACCGTCACGATCGCCACCTCGGTCAGCAAGGCGCTCGCCGCCGAGGTGACGAGCCACTGGTTCGCCGCCAAGGGCGAAGGGGAGGTCGTCCTCGTGGCGCCGGACGCCGACACGCAGCTGCTGGACCAGGCCTTCGCCCGAGCGGGCCTCCCGCGCTCAGGAAGGAGCAGGGCTTCCGCCCATCGGGGATCGCTTCAGGTTCTGTTGCTCGCCTTCAAAGCCGCATGGGCGCCTTTCGATCCCAGTGCCCTCATGGAGCTTCTCGTTTTCCCGACGTCTCCGATCGCCCCGCGCGCAGGCCGTCTGCTCGCTGCGGCACTGGAGGAGGCACCTGGACGCGGAGGACCTGCCTGGATCGATGCCTGGTCCGAGCTGGCTGCCGCGGAGAGGAACGCGGCTGAGCAGGACGCAGCGGCCCTCGCGAAGGCCGAAGCTAGGCTGAGCCGGTGGCGGGCTTGGGCGGAGCCTGCCATCGTGGATGCGGAACAGGGCATCCCGCTGGAGCAGGCGTTGGAGACATGCGACCGCGTGATCGCGTGGGCCGGCGTGCGCCATGCGGCTGACGGCGACGCGCTGTATCTGGGCACGGCGACTCTCACGGGTGACGTTCGCCGCGCGCTCGTGGCCCTCAGGCGCGAACATCTCCCTCGCACTTTGGTCGAGCGGGTGATCGATCAGGCTCTGGACGTGGGGCAAGGTAACCCGGCGGTCGAGGCCGAGGCTGCGACCTGGCGAAGCGTCGTGCATCCCGGTTCGATCTGGGCACCGGTCGAGAGTGTCGTCTGGTGGGGCTTCGGTGCCGACGAGGACGCTCCGCGACGGCAGCCCTGGACGGATCGGGAGAGACAGGAGCTGCTTGAGCAAGGCTGCACCCTCGACGCTCCCGACCGTGCCGGACGCGCGGCGAGCGCCGCGTGGGAGCGCGCGGTCCTCAACGCTCGCGGACGCATCGTGTTCGTCGCGGGCAGATTGGATTCGGGCAAGGATGACGCAATGCATCCGCTCGCGCATCGGATTGCGCCCGCCGAACACCTCATCGAGGCGACCCGGATCGAGGACGCGTTGTCCTCCCGGACGCTGGCGCTCGCGGGCATCCCGCTGGAACGCGAAGCGGTGGAGTTCGCCGCCCTCCCGGAGAGGAGGACGACGTGGCCCACGCCGCTGGGCTATGCCGACCGGGTTCGTGGGCTGGAGCATTCGGCGACCTCCTTCGAGAACGGTCTCGCCTGCCAGTTGATGTGGGCGCTGAAGCATGTTGCGCGGCTGCGCTCGGGACGGGTGCGGTCCATCCCGGATGCAAGCCAGCTCCTGGGCAATCTCGCGCATGCTCTCGCACACGACATATTCCTGCCTGGCGCTCCTCCGGCGCCCGAGCACGCTGCCCGACGCGCTCGCGTGATACTCGCGGAACTCGTCGACTCGATGGCTGCGCCTCTGCGCCTGCCGGAGTTCGCGGCGCAACTGGCCGACGCCATGGACCGGCTGCCGTCCGCGATGGCGGAACTCGCCCGCACGCTTGCGGAGAACCGGCTCGTGGTGGAGGCTTCGGAGCTGCAGGTGAGCGCCAGTTTCGTCGAGGCGCTTGCGGTGCGCGGCGCGGTGGATCTGGTCGCGCGGGATCCTGAGGGCCGGCACGTGATCATCGACCTCAAATGGACACGCAACCCCAAGGGACGGCTGACGGAGCTTGAAAAGGGGGCCGCAATCCAGCTCGCCACCTACGGCGCGATGGTCGCGCAGGGCGCCCCGTATCGTGCAGGCTACTTCCTGCTGAACCAGCGCCAGTTCGCCACGCTGTCGGAAGACGGACTGATCGGCCGGCTGGTCAACGGGGGCCGAGCGCATGCGGAGACGTGGCAGGCGGTCAGGGAATCCTGGAGGCTGATGACGAACGCCGCATCGGCCGGCAGGCTCGTCGCCTCCGGCGTCGACGATGCCGCAGAGCATCTTCCGGCGGATCTGCCCATTGTCCTGGAGGCGAACTGCGGCTGGTGTGAGTATCAGACCCTGTGCCGCGTGCGGGGGCTCAAGTGATGGAGGTCGGAATGGGCGGCAACCGCGTGGACACGATCGTCGCGAGCGCGGGCACTGGCAAGACCTACACGCTGGTCGGGCGCATCAAGGCTGCCATCGACGCGGGACTTCCTCCGCACCGTCTGCTGGCGACCACCTTCACCAAGAAGGCTGCGGCCGAGCTTGCGGGAAGGATACGCTCGAAGCTCATCGAGGAGGGAAGACCGCAGGTGGCAGCTGCGATGCTGTCGGCCCGCATCGGCACGGTCAACTCGGTCTGCGGATCGCTGATCTCCGAATTCGCCTTCGAGCTCGGCAGATCCCCGGTGGCAGAGGTCATCCCCGAGGAGCGGCGCAAGACGGTGTTCGAACGCGCGATCGGGCCCGCGATGTCTCAATTCGTGCCGCGCATTCAGCCCATCGCAGGCCGCTTCGACATGGAGCCGGGCGGCCGCCGTTCCGCGCGCGGCATGGCGCAAGGTTGGCAGGACCACATCCGGCGGATCGTCGATCTCGCCAGGTCGAACGGAATTGGGGCGGAAGCCCTTGCGGCATCGGCCGACCACTCAGTGACAGGCATGCTCCGGTTGCTGCCGACGGCAGCGGAGCAGGCGGCATCCATTCTGGACGAGCAGCTTGGGCGGGCGGTGCTCGCCTGCGAGGAGGCGCTGGTTCCGCTTCGTGCGACCCTGAAGAAGGGCACGCTCGACAAGGACCTGCCGTGCATCGAGGAGGCGGCTGCGGTCCTCCGGCGCGGCGAGCACCTGTCCTGGTCGAATTGGGCGAGGCTGTCGAAGCTGGGTGCCACGAAGAGCGACGAAGTCCTGTTCGTCGACGTGAAGGCCGCGGCCGCCGTCCACCCCCGCCATCCGCGGCTGCGGGAGGACCTGGAGGCGTTCATCCGCCTACAGTTCGAGTGCGCCGCCAGGTGCCTGAATGACTATGCCAGCTACAAGCGCGAGCGTGGACTGGTGGATTTCGTCGATCAGGAGATGCTTGCGCTCGAGATCGTGCGCGACCATAGGAACGCGGAACGTCTGCGGGAGATGATCGGCGCAGTGTTCGTGGACGAGTATCAGGACAGCAGTCCCATCCAGATCGCCATCTTCTCGGCGCTCGCCGACATCGCTTCGACGAGTTGCTGGGTCGGCGATCCGAAGCAGTCTATCTATGGCTTCCGGGATGCAGATCCCGCGCTGACCCAGGCGGCGGCCGCGGCGATCACAGCAGGCACAGGCGGCGCATTCGAGTTCCTGCGCACCTCCTATCGCTCCCGGCCGGACATCGGACGATTCGTCAACGAGGCCTTCGCGCCAAACTTCCTGCGCGCGGGCATGAAGGTCGAGGAGGTCACCTTCGATGCATATGGGAGGGGCGAGCTGGTCGATGGCTCGCCGCTCTCCGTCTGGCGCTTGGAAGGAAGAAGGAAGGAGGAGCGAAGCGACCACTTGGCCAGCTGCATCGCAGGCCTTCTGAGGGATCGAGAGGTCTGGCCGGTCGGGTTGGAAGGGGGCGCGTTGCGACCCGCCCGGGGCGGTGACGTTGCAGTCCTGTGCCGTGGAAACGAGCAGGTGGCCCAGCTCGCAGTTGCACTGGCGGCGAGGGGCGTCAGGGTGGCGGTTGAGCGTTCGGGGCTGCTGGACCAGCCGGAGGTGGAGTTGGTGCTGGCTGCGTTGCGGTGGGTTGCGGACCCGCATGACAGCCTGGCTCTCACCGAAGTGGCCCGCCTTTCCTGTGGTTCCGATGCCTGGCTGACCGCAGCGTTCGCGAGCGACAACATGGCTGCTCTGCGCGACTGCGTGCCGTTCGCGGAACCGCTTGCGGCGTTGCGTGCCCAGGCTCCGCAGCTGACCCCCGTCGAGATGTTCGACGCCGTCCTGCACGCGGACGGCCTGCTGCCGGCCATCGGCTGCTGGGGGCGGATGGAGCAGCGGCTTGCCAATCTCGAAGCCGTCAGGGTTCTCCTGGAGGCTTATCAGGAGGAACGGCGCTCGGAGAGGCAGGCGGTCACACTGGTCGGCGCCTGCGAGTGGCTCGTTTCGCGGGACGAGCCGTCCCAGCCGGAGAGCCGGCATCCCGATGCGGTGAACCTGCTCACCTACCATGGCTCGAAAGGATTGGAGTGGCCGATCGTGATCCTCGCCGAACTGGAGGCGAAGGCGAAGGGCAGCCCCTTCGGCATCCGGGCCGAACAGGTTGCGGCGCCCGACTGGTGGGATCCGCTCGCCGGACGCGTGCTGCGCTACTGGCCGTGGCCCTACGGGACGCAAGGCAAGGGCGTCGGTGTGGATGAGGCCGCCCTGGCGAGCGGGGAGGGGGAGACCGCGATTAGGGAGGAGCGTCTGGAGCGGACCCGGCTGCTCTACGTCGGCATGACCCGCGCCCGGGACCACGTCGCCCTTGCGTTTGCCGGAGGCTCCGATTGGATCGACGAACTGCGATCGGATGATGGCTTGCCGCTGACCGACCTCACCGGCAGCCAGCTCAAGGTGGGCGGCCAATGCTTCCCGCTGCGGTCGGCACCACGCTCGGAACCGCCGCCGGAGCCTGCGGAGCTTGCGTCTGAGTTCGCAAGTCCCTCAGCACCGAAAAGCTGTCATCCGCCGCTCCGATTGCGTCCAAGCGGCACCCGGTTCCTAGGGGCGGCGCGAGTCGTCGAGACGGTCCTGCTGGGTGAGCGCATTCCGCTCGTCGGCAGCTCGGACCTCCAGGCGGTGGGAGAGGCGTTCCACCGGTTCTTCGCCTGTGACGATCCCGGCAACGATCGCGATCGCCGTGAACGTATCGCAATGGAGCTTCTGCGTCGGTGGCAGTCTTCGCAAGTGGAAGCGGCCGATCTGGTGGAGGCGTCGGACCGACTTGGCGCTTTCCTCGACGAACGTTTCCCCGGTGCGTCGCGTCATCACGAACTCCCTGTTCACGCGGTGGAGGCGCTACAGGTGATTTCAGGAAGGATCGACCTCCTCGTGGAGCTTGAGGATGGCTTCGCCATCATGGATCATAAGAGCTTCCCTGGTTCGATGGCAATGGACACTGAACGGCTTCGGGCGTTCTCCGGTCAGGTTGACCTGTATTCCCGCGCCCTTCGCGTGGCGTCAGGTCGTGAGTGCTATCAGTTCTGGGTTCACCAGCCGATCGCCGGCGTGATGACCAGGATTGCCGTGGATGCCTGTTGACGCTTGCACCGCTTCTGACCTGAACGCGCGGGAATCGTGAGCTAGGGTTCGGGAATGGATGGTGTGGACGATCCAGCGCTGGTCGTGCTTACGCCAGGGAGGTGACCGGGGTAGGAGGGGCTGGGATTTAGGTGGCCTGCCGCCGGGTGGCGATGTCGGCGCGCCCGGGTTTTGGGGGAAAGCATCTTTGACGAACGAGATAACGCTCCATGACGCTTCTCAGGCCGATGGTCGGGAGCAGTGGCTTTCGCTGATGGAGAAGGACCACGGGCGTGGCTTCCTCCGCGTCAGGGCGAGTGGCGAAGCCCCGATCTGGTTGGAAGGCGCAGCCCCGGGGTTCCTGCTGCCGCCGGATTTTCGTTGGGGGCGTCATGATCGCAAGGAATTTCCATCCCTCATCATCCACATCGAGACTGATCGGCCAGTCACGGCGAGCGTGCTTGGCGAGCTCCTTACGCAGCTGGAGCGTGGATCGCGTCGCAGGCTTCGGCGCAGCGAGCGACAGGACTTCCGGCTGGACGTCGTCGATCTGGGCACGGGCAGCTACTTCCTAAAGGTGGTGGTGCCGGTCGCCGGCACCCTGTTCAGCTTCGGCAGCCTTCTCAATGACCTTTACGGCACCTTCGCGAACGATTCGGCGTCGCAGCGTGCTGTTGCCAGCACGGCGAGCAAGATCGTCATCGAGCAGGGTGCGCAGGCGGTGACGCTCTATTCGGATGTGGGGGTGGTCCTGCGGATCGATGGGGCGGCCGCCACCGCCTATCGTAATCGTCGGCAGGCGGCGCTGGAGGGGCGCACCCCTTCGGCATTCTCCGAACTCCCGGACGTGGCGCTTGAACCGCTCAGATTGTCGTCCGCATCCCGCGCGAGCGAGTTGTCCGGGAGCGGCCGCCTTGTTGCTTTGGAAGGGGCCTTCTACGTCGAGCTGGAAGGCCGCGAGGGCGCCCTGGTGAAGATCGAGGACCTTCGGGAAGACGGTGAACTCCTCCTGCCAGGCGCTCTATACAACCTGCGCGGGCAGTTTGACACGGATGCCGGCGGCTTTCCTCGCCGGTTCGATTTGCGTGAGGCCCGTCTTATCTGACGGCGGAGAACTGGGGCCCCTTCATCGAAGAGGCTCCGGTCGTCGCGAAATCGACTCCGCCGCGCGTGGCGGTTGAACATGTTAACGCTTCGCGCCTAGAATGGCACTGTTCGCCAGCAGGCGGACCGAGGCGTGGAAACCTCGTCGTTGAGCAGCCGCAAGGCCCGGTCGAACCCGTTTCGGCCGGGGAGCGGGCGTGTATGTCCAAGGCCCTCGGGCCCAAAGACGCTCGCGCCTGATTCAACGCAGGTTTCCAATCTCCGGCTTTTCGGGCCGGCATCGCCTCGATCACATGAGGCGGTGCCGCCGGCTGGGAGAGCCTGCGACTCCGCCCGACACGGGGGCGTTGATGCATAGGGTCCATGACGGCCGCAGCCGGTCGGTTCTAAAGATTTCCACGGTCATATCAGGCGCAATGCTGCTCGCCGCGTGCGGTAGCGGCGGCGGAGGCGTCAACTCGCCCGGCACCAACCCGGCGCCGCCTGCGGCGCCTGCTCCCACGCCGGCTCCGCCCCAAACGCCAACGCCGAGCCCGGCACCTGCGCCGACGCAGTCGGCCGAGTATCTGGCTTCGGGTGCGGCGGTCGGCATGAAGGCGGACGCCGCCTACGCCAAGGGGCTTACCGGCAAGGGTGTGACCATCGCAGTCGTCGACACCGGCATCGACCTGAACGGCGGCGAGTTCGCTGGCCGCATCTCGCCGGACAGCAGGTCCTTCGACGTGAGGATCGCGCGCTGCCCGAACTGCGCGCCGGAGACCGCCAGCTTTCCGCTCGACGACGTCCAGGGACACGGCAGCGGGACTGCGGCGATAGCCGCTGCCGCGAAGAACGGGAGCGGCATGCACGGGGTCGCGTACGAGTCGACGATCATCGCGCTCAAGATCGCCAATCCCGACCTTAGCGGCGTCACCGAGGGTTCGACCTCGCCGATCCGGGAGGGGCAGGGCGGCAACGCGGCCGCGATCGCGCCTGCGATCCTGCATGGCGCGGACAAGGGCGCGTTCGTCTTCACGATGAGCCTGAACGGCGTGGCCACGGGCCAGATCGCGACCGAGCATAAGTTGGCGATGGACGTGGTGCGGGCGAAGAACCTGCTGTTCGTCGAGAGCGTCTCGAACAACGTCGGCGAGGACAGCTTCAAGGGGCAGCTGGCCGAGAACCTGGTCGGGTCGGACCTCTCCAATAAGGATTGGTTCCTGTTCGGCATCCGCGTCGACGCCAATCTGCAGCCGCCCCCGGGCAACGGCACTCCAGGGGCGCTCGCGGACCGCACGCTGGCCGTGGTGGCGTCCAACATCCAGACCGTCGATCAGAACGGCGCGGCAACGACGGTGACCGGCAACAGCTTCGCGGCGCCCGCCATCGCCGGTGCCGCCGCCCTGCTCAAGCAGAACTGGCCGCAGCTCGGCGGCAGGGAGATCAGCCGCATCCTGCTCGACACCGCTCGTGATCTCGGCGTGGCGGGCGTGGACGAGATCTATGGAGCCGGTCTTCTCGACCTCGACAACGCCCTGAAGGCGCAGGCGCCCGCCCTTACGACCGGCCTCGGAACCGCCGCGCTCGCGGGCAGCTCGCTCAGCTTCCCGAGCGTCTTCGGTGCAGGTTCGGCGGGCGGGCTGAATGCCGCAGTGTCGAACGTCGTGGTGATGGACCGCTATGGGCGCGACTACCGCGCTAACCTTGGCGGCATCGCGTCGGCTCAGGCTGCCGCCCCGCGAGGCATTCTCGTGGGCGGGTTGCTTCGCCCAATCCCTGCCGCGTGGCAGCCGGCACCGATCAACCAATCGGGTGTGCTCGGCCTGGCCGCCGATCCGAGCGGCCTTGTCGGTGGCCAGGTGGCGCGCCCGACGCAATCCGGCGCATTCGCCTTCCGCACCTCGGCGGACAGCTATGTGACGGGCCGTGTCGGAGGCTCGATCGAGCGGAGCGGCCTGGCCACGGGCGCGATGCTGCGTCCGCTCGGCATCGCGACCGATGGCTCGGATGTCGCCTTCGTGCGCGACGGATGGAGCATCGGGTTCGCTGCGGCGCAGAGCCGCCGGTCCCGCCGCGCGCCGAGCACGGATGCGACCTATGGCGGGGTCACGGTGACGTCACCGGAGGGCTTCACGATCGGCTTGGCCTCCAACCGCGAACGCGGCTCCGCCCTGGGCCTGCGCGGTTCGGGAGCCTTCGCGATCGCAGGCGGCTCGACGACGATGCTCACGCTGGGCTGGAGCAGAAGCCTTGCCGGAATGATCCTGACCGGCGAGGCGGTGGGCGGCGCGACCTCGGTCGACACGGGTTCGCCGGTGATGCGCTTCGACGGACCGATCCTCTCCTCCGGCTTCCGCTTCCAGGCGGACGCGCCGGCGCTCGGCGGCATCGGCACCTTCGGCATGACGTCGCCTTTGCGCGTCGACCGTGCGCGCATGCGCTTGACCGTGCCGACCGCCTACGACTGGCACGCCGGGTCGATCTCGTCGGATGCACGTCGACTCGATCTGGCGCCCGGCTCGCGCGAGATGAACTTCGAGCTTGTTTGGGGAACGGCGATCGCCCGCGACGGCTGGCTGAGGTTCGGCTTCGCGCATGCGATCTCCGCCGGCAACGTGCGCGGCGTCAGCGACACCGCCGGCTTCGCCACGCTCACCTTGCGGTGACGGACCTGGCGACCTCCATCCTCTCGCACTTCCACGATCCGCGGAGCATTCCAATGAAGCATGCCATCGCCGCGCTTTCCGTCGCGGCCCTCGTCGCTGCCGCGCCCGCCTCGGCTCGGCAGTCTCCTGCCGCAAGCGTCATGTCCTTCGACGTCGCAGGCGTGCGGCTGAACATGCCATACCGGCAGGTGAAGGCGGTCCTCGCCGGCACCTACACCTGCGCGGATGAAGGCAAGCGCGTGACCTTCGCCGAGGATCTGGAGGACGAGGTGAAGCGCCGCCGAGGGGAGCGAGCGATCCGGTGGGGCGGCAGCGGGCCCGGGATGCTGAACTGCAAAGGGCCGAACTCGGAACATCTGCGGATCGACTTCGCACAGGACAGGGAGGGTCCCGTCGTGAAGATACTGAGCCTCACCGTGCAGACGAGGATCGTCGCGGAAGGCGACCTGCTGCGCCAGCTCGGGACCAAATTCGGAAGGCCGACCGTGGGCACCATGCGAACGGGCGCTTGGTGCGATGCGGGCTACCGCTGCGGCACTGCGGTTCTGATGAGCGAGGGGCCGACGTTCGCGGTGCGCACGAATGGAGCGATCGTCGACGTCTCCGCCGCGCGGGGAGCCCGTTGGGACCGTGCGCGCGACGCCGCACTGCAGGCCGAGGCGGACAGGTTGGCGCCGAAAAGGCGCGGCGCGGCGCTCTGAGGGCGCGCCGTGCCGTTCGTCTTCGGCTGGATCGTCGGCGACGCGCTTGCGCGCATCGCGTTCTCGCGCGCAGTCGTGAGCTCGTCGCTGACTGGAGGCTGGTGGCAGCGCTTACGGCGGCGTGGTCGCTGCAGCGCGGGCTGACGGAGTGGGTGGCCCGCTCGCACGCCTCGCTCGACCGGCAGGGTTGATCAAATCACGGGCGAGCTCGGGGCCGGAGGAGGGCCGGAGGCTCAACTCGTGGTCGGCGAAGTCTGTTCAGCCGGACCGATCCAGTCGACGTCGATGCGATCGAAGCCCGACCTCGTCCCCTCGATCAGGACGCGCGATCCGACGAGACCCTCCGCCTTGCGGTCCGCGTCCAACGCGTAGACGCCTCCATCGTCCATCCTCAGGATCAGGCCGCGGGCGGAGCGCGCCAGCCGTCCGGTGAGTCTGTGCCTGGATCCCATCGGCATGGCGGCTACTGAACCGATCCAGGGGTGATCATGCGCTCGAGCTCGCGAAGCCGCTGGAGGATGCGCAGGAAGGTTTGGTCGCCGTCGCCGTTCCTTCTGCGAGCAGCTCGGCCGCACGCCGCGATGCCAAGGACAGCGCGTTGCCGCCGTGCTGGCGCAGAAGCTGGTTCGCGCAACCCCAAGTCTCGCGGTCGATCATCGGTGCAAGCTAGCGGGCTTCCAGTTTCGAGGGAAGGCAGCCGATTGGAGCGGAGTTGGATGGCCATAGATAGGACCGCGTTGCGTTCGATGCTTAACGCCGGTTCGTGGAGCCGCCTTTCCGCTAACGCAGCTTACGCGCGGCCATGGCGGCTCCGCTCGACCAGCTGCAGGGGAGTCATCCCTTCAACAGGAAGCATCAACGTCAATCGTCACGCAGCTTGGCGCGAGGGAAACGCGCGCCGCCACTCTTGCGATCGGATCGATGTGCTCGCCCGTCGAGAAGATGGTGACGTGCGTTACCCAGTGGGGGAGGGCGACGTCATGCAGATCCTGGGGCTGCAGGACGGCCCACACGGCTTCTCCCGGATACTGGCGCATCGTCAGGGGCACGTCGCCTATGTCGGGGACGAGGATGATTCTGCTGCGTGCGGGCCCGAAGCGCGCCGTCGCTCCGCTGAACTGGCCGACGCGCACGGGATCGCCGTCTATCTGACACGTGAAGTCGTCGCTCAGCAGGTAGCGCGCGACGCCCACGACGCTGCCGTCGACGTCCTGGAACGCGATGGATAGACTCGGATGCGTCTGCCCGGGTTCATCGTCGGAACCGAGCCTGGTCGCCCACTCGAAGCGCATGCATCCCATCTTCGTGGACCTGAAGCCCATCCTCTGGACCATAGGATCAATTGGCGAGCCTCTCAGTGGTCTCGCGTGACGCCACGATCGCTTGGCGGATGTCACCGCCGCCTGGCGCAGCTTCGCCGCACGCGAGATGCTGGGAAGGCGTGCGGGGTTCGCCCCGGCGCGATTGGCCATGAGCCAGTCGCAGGTGTCGAGGAAGCTGGACTTGATCAGGAACTGGGCGAGGCGGAGTGCGTCACCTCGCGCGCCACAGCCGTGGCACAGGTAGGATCCGGCAGAGTCGTCGACGATGAAGCCGGGCGTCATCTCCTGATGGAACGGGCACCTGCCCCGAAGCGCCCCCTGGGCGAAGCGGAGCTTGGTGCCCAGTTCCGCCACCTCGGAGATCCTGACGGCCGCGCGCAGGCGCCCGGTGTCGATCTGCTTGGGGTCGGTGAGAAAGGCGCGCGGGTGCGGATGCTGCATGGCGGTCGACCTCGGAACGGGACGCCCAGACGCACGGTGGAGTGCGCCAGGGCGTCGGATGTTGCTGATGAATTGACGTCCGCCGCTGGGATCGGCGGCGAGCTCGGCGGGTCAGAGGTGATGTTCGAGCAGCGGCCTGGCGGAACTCTGGTCAGGCGTCGCCGAATGGTTCGCGTCCGCCATCTCGAAGCGCTCGGATGCGAAGACCCGCAGCAGGTGCTCCGTGAGGTTGCGAGAGCCATCGATCTTGATCCAGTCGGGCCAACGATCGAGATGGTCGCACATCCAGCCGTAGAAGCGGTCGCGCTGTTCCTCGTCACGGAACGCCAGGGACCAGGTCGTCCGGATGACGGGCATTGGACCGTCGC